>JAHXIP010000005.1 GCA_025655575.1 Candidatus Thiodiazotropha sp. (ex Monitilora ramsayi)
ACAATACATGGCGGCATTTCTCATCATGTAAGGCGTGATGGTCGGTGTCTTCTCAGCACTCGACGCAATGCTCTTTTATGTCTTCTGGGAAGCGATGCTGATTCCGATGTTCTTGATTATCGGTGTCTGGGGCGGGGCGAATCGAGTCTACGCGACGATCAAGTTCTTCCTCTATACCTTCTTCGGCTCGGTGTTCATGTTGGTTGCGTTGATCTACATGTATTTCCAGTCGGGCAGCTTCGATATTCTCGGTTTCCATACCCTCAAGCTGGGACTGACCGAGCAAATCCTGATCTTTATCGCCTTCCTCATGGCCTTTGCGGTCAAGGTGCCGATGTGGCCGGTACATACCTGGTTGCCTGATGCTCACGTAGAGGCACCCACCGGCGGATCGGTCATCCTGGCGGCCATTATGCTGAAGATCGGCGGATACGGATTCCTGCGTTTCAGTCTGCCCATCACGCCAGACGCCAGCCACACTCTGGATTGGCTGATCATCGGTATGTCGCTGATCGCCGTAGTGTATATTGGTTTCGTCGCGCTGATTCAGCAGGATATGAAGAAGCTGATTGCATACTCCTCGATCGCTCATATGGGCTTTGTGACTCTGGGTTTCTTCATCGTCTTTATTATTAGCCAGAACAATGAAGGCAGTGGTGCGGCGCTGGGTGTACAGGGCGGCATGGTGCAGATGGTCTCCCATGGTTTTATCTCTGCTGCGCTGTTTCTCTGTGTCGGCGTGCTCTACGATCGTCTGCACAGTCGTCAGATCAATGATTATGGCGGGGTGGTGAATACTATGCCGATCTTTGCTGCTTTTATGGTCTTTTTTGCCATGGCCAATGCAGGCCTGCCTGGCACCTCGGGTTTTGTGGGTGAGTTCATGGTTATCCTCGCCAGCTTCCGTGCCGATTTCTGGTATGCATTCCTGGCCGCCACCACACTGATTATTGGTGCTGCCTATACCCTTTGGATGGTAAAACGGGTCATTTTTGGTGACGTCACCAACGAGGGTGTGGCAACCCTGAAGGACATGAATAATCGTGAATTTATTGTGCTGGGCACCCTGGCGGCCGCTGTGCTGCTACTGGGTCTGTGGCCGGCGCCCCTGGTTGAGGTGATGGATGCCTCCGTCAATAACCTGCTACAGCACATTTCTGTGTCGAAGCTTTAACTGACGGAGCCGATTCGGTAGCGTACAAATGCAATTCGATTCAACACAATTGATCCCGGTACTGCCGGAAATCTCCCTCCTGACCTTGGCCTGTGTGGTTCTGGTGGTCGATCTGTTCATCCGTGAAGAGCAGCGTATCATCAGTTACGGCATCAGCCAGGTGGGCCTGATCCTGACCCTGCTGATCACCATTCTAGTCGCTCAGCCTGCGACCCAAATCCTGTTTGACGGCAGCTATATCCGGGATCCGATGAGTGATCTGTTGAAAGTTGGCATCCTGCTCATTACCTTCCTTGCATTCCTCTATGCCAAGGACTACCTGCGTGACCGGGGCCTGTTTAAGGGTGAGTTCTATACTCTTGGGCTGTTTGCCGTTCTGGGTATGATGATCATGACCTCCGCCAACAGCTTCCTCACCATCTATCTGGGACTGGAACTGCTGGCACTCTGTCTCTATGCTCTGGTGGCTTTCAACAGAAATTCACCCCAGGGTGCCGAGGCGGCGATGAAATACTTCGTCCTGGGAGCCCTTGCTTCCGGCATGCTGTTGTATGGTATCTCCATGATCTACGGCGCCACCGGCACGCTGCGTTTCGACGAGCTGGCCCAGGTCGTGGATAAGGGTGACATGAACCAACTGGTGATGATCTTTGGTGTCGTCTTCCTGGTCATCGGCCTGGCCTTCAAGCTGGGTGCCGTCCCATTCCACATGTGGGTACCGGATGTCTATCACGGTGCCCCAACCGCAGTGACCCTGTTTATCGGTAGTGCGCCAAAGATAGCCGCCTTTGCCCTCGCCATGCGGTTGTTGGTGGACGGTCTGGCCGATCTTCACGGTGGCTGGGAGGGATGGCAGGGTATGCTGATTATCCTCGCCGTGCTCTCCATGGCCATCGGTAACCTGATCGCCATTGCCCAGACCAACATCAAACGGATGCTGGCCTACTCAACCATCTCTCATGTGGGTTTTATCCTGTTGGGTATCCTGGCAGGTACCAAAGAGGGCTATACCGCTGCCATGTTCTACACTCTGGTCTACGCTTTGATGTCGGCCGGTGGTTTTGGTGTGGTCATCGCTCTCAGTCGAAAGGGTTTCGAAGCAGAGAACCTGGATGACTTCAAGGGACTCAATCAGCGTAATCCCTGGTTTGCCGGTATGATGCTATTGTTGATGTTCTCCATGGCTGGTGTACCGCCCACAGTCGGCTTCTTCGCCAAGTTGTTTGTCCTCGATGCCGTTGTCTCTGTGGATCTGACCTGGCTGGCCCTGGTCGGTGTGTTCTTTTCCATTATCGGTGCCTTTTACTACATACGTGTCATCAAAATCATGTATTTCGACCAGCCGACAGATGAGTCACCACTGACGGTCGGTATGGACACCCAGGTAGTACTGTCTCTGAATGGGTTGGCAATGCTGTTTCTTGGCCTTTTTCCGGCAGGTTTACTCTCCCTTTGCAGCAGTGCCATCGGTAACTGATCTTTTTTACCTATGGGTCTTGTCTTCCGGTTAGCAGACAGGTAGTATTCCCCCTCCTTGATGCGGGGTGGAGCAGTCTGGTAGCTCGTCGGGCTCATAACCCGAAGGTCGTTGGTTCAAATCCAGCCCCCGCTACCAATCAAAAAACAGTAAAGCCAATCACTTAACGGTGATTGGCTTTTTTGTTGTTGTCTTCAAAAAAACTCTGTGCCCATCCTGTGCCCATAAAGGATTCTAAGTTAAGAATTATTAATCAGAATTGACTTTCGGTATCTATGCCCAATGCAACCTTCGGGTTTTGGATCTCATGGAAAAATTTCCCGTAGTGCTTCTACCCAGTCCTCTTAAATTTTGTCTTTAGGACGTCCCCGCCAGTTGTGATATCCATTATGCGTCGAAATAAAAATACATACCGGACATGTTCTTTAACCCCGGCTAAAAAGGGAAATTATTACTTTGAAAATATTGGCCGCGAAGCACGCCCTGGGACTGCCGGAGACGCAAGTAGACATCGGCTATGATATCTGTGGTGCAAGCTATTAAAATGAATAATGCTCTCGAGCTGGACCTCGATCGCTCAAGTTCTCTTCACCAGTTCTGTCGAAGATGTATTTCACACCATAGTTCTCCAGACAGTGTACAAATAGTTCTTGGGCGCAAAACACCCTGATTTGAATTGTCATACAATGCTGGGACAGTGAGCTACCGTTAAACTTGGTGGACCAGGTAGTTGAAGGCGGCCAGTGCGGCCTTGGCCCCATCCGCTGCAGCAATGACCACCTGTTTGTCGCGACCGTCGTTGACGTCACCGGCGGCGAACACGCCGCGCATTCCGGTCTCCAGTTCGCGGTCCACATGGATCTCGCCACGTTGGTTGGCCTCCAACAGATCCAGTGCATAGTCGGAACTCGCCGCCAGGCCTATCTCGATAAACACACCGTCCAGGTCGAGGTGGTGCTCGCTGCCATCGGCTCGGTTAACCAGGGTTAGACCGTTCACCCGCTCCTCACCGTGGATCTCACGTGGATCGAAGCCCCTGAGCACCTCTACCGTGGATGCGTTGACCTTGTCTTGGAGAATGTCGTCACCCGACCAGTCCCCGCGCGAGACCAGCGTCACCCGTGAAGCCATGCCGGTCATCTCGATCGCGGCCTCCAAGGCCGAGTTGCCACCGCCGACGATGGCGACGCGCTTGCCTTTGAACAGGGGGCCGTCACAGGTTGCACAGTAGACGACGCCTTTGCCCGCTAGGGCCTTCTCTCCGGGGATATCGAGCTTACGCTTGTCCGCGCCGCTGGCGAGGATAGCGGTGCGGCCATGAATCTCCTTGCCCGAGGCGGTGGTAACGATGCGGCATCGATCCTTCACCGACAATCCGGTGACCCGCTCGCCGATCAGCTTGGTAATGCCGTAGTTGTCTGCATGCTCCTCGAACTGTGACACCAATGCAGGCCCGGTTACCGAGGCCATGCCCGGGTAGTTCTCCACCTCGGCTGTGGTGCCGAGCTGGCCGCCGATATCCAGGCTGACAACGGCCACGGACAGGTTCTTGCGCGCGGCGTAGAGTGCAGCGGACAGACCCGCCGGTCCGGCGCCGACGATGACCACATCGAAGATCTGTTGTAACTCGGTCGTTTCGGCAATACCCAGCTTGCGATCCAGTTCGCCGGTTGCGTTGATCTGTGCCAGATCATCATAGCCACCGATGGACTCGTCGTTGATGAATATCTGAGGCACTGTCTGGCGTCGCGAGCGTTCGACCATCTCCCTTTCCAGCGCCTCGTCGTGTGTGGTGTCGATCTCCTTGTAGTCCAGGCCCTTCGACTTCAGCAGGGCCTTGGCCTTGTTGCAGTAGGGACACCAGGATTTGGAATAGATGTCTATCTTGTTCATTGAACTCTCTGCTCCTTCTCGGATTGTTGTTGGTTGACGACACACCGTGGGTTTTTGTTGCATTGCTGTCCGCTGCGCCAGAAGCGTGGCCGGTTTGAATCCCCCTTTCTCAATCGTGGATTTTTTTCAGTGCTACTGCGTTCATGCAGTAGCGCAGGCCGCTCGGCGTGGGGCCGTCCGGAAAAACATGTCCCAGGTGCGCATCGCAGGTATTGCAGGTGGTCTCCACCCGCTGCATGCCGTGGGAGTTGTCGCCGTGATAGGCGATGGCGTTCTCTTGCACGGGCTGGGTGAAAGAGGGCCAACCGGTTCCTGAGTCGAACTTCTGTTGCGCATCGAACAGCAGGGTGTCACAGCACACGCAGGCGTATCGCCCCGGCTCGAGCAGGCCGCACATCTGCGAGCTGAAGGCTCGCTCTGTCCCCTTCTGCCGGGTAACGCTGAACGCCTCCGGCGTCAGTTGTTCACGCCATTCCGCATCGGTTTTCTCCACCTTGCGGTCGGGTGCCGGGTTGCCTTGGTTTGCGAATTGGATGACTTCTCGCCAGGTCAACATCTGCTTGATCTCCTTCTACGTTGAGTTCGATGGCATTCCAGAGATGCCGGTGAGGATTTTTATGCCGGCCGGATAACAGATAGTGCGTCACACCATCAGCTCAGATTTCAGTGCCGAACATCAGTCGTCCACCAATACCTCCATTGCCCCGTGATTCACTGGGCACCGCTCAGGGTAGGATAGGCATGAATATAGACCAGATCGGTTTCCTGGGCGGGGATGTGGCAGCTCAAGCAGTCGGCCTGATAGTCCTTTGATGCGTTGACATCGGGGGCATTCGTCTTGAATAGAGCCCAGCCCCAGCCGTCACCCCAGGTCGGATTGCCGCTAAAGCGTCCCTTGGCGTCCTTTACCATCACGAACCACTGTTTGATCCGTGTGCTGGCTGAGTGGACGCCTTTCCCGGTGGTGTAATCAGCGCTATCGGATGCTCGCAACTCCTTGACCAGTGTGGCGCCGTCCGGGAATTTACCGGTTGCACGGTAAGTGGTTGCGGACTCCATCTCCGTATAGACGTCGTGGAAGCCGCTGGCGTCACCCTCAGGTACAAACCAGGAGCCGAGATGGACCATCTGTAGGCGAAAATCCTGGGGCAGGCTTATATTGCCTTCAGTGTCGACGTAGGGTGAAAAGGATTCCGCGCTGGATGAAGCAAGGGGTGCGGTCAGGGCGAGTCCAAGCATGAATGCAAGAGGGAATTTGTTTGGATTGATCATAGTGATGCCTTGTGAATAGGGATTAATGGGTTAGATATGATTCTGAGTCGGCTATACGGGTAGACAACCCACCCGGGTCTGTACCGGTGCATAAAGCCACCGGCAGGAGACCGCCGTGGGCAGGCTTAACGTCCAGCCGTACCCTCCGCAGCCCGTAATACCGGATAGTATTGGGTGAAGACCCAGTCCGTTTTGGCGCTTGCCTGGTGACAGGCGTTGCAGGCTTCAGTCGGGAAGGCGTTCGCGGTCGACTTCAGCATGCCATGCTGCGGATCGGTAAAGCTGAAGTATGCCCAGTTTCCGGGTTCATTCGGGAAATGCTTGGCGCTCTTGATCGTAGCCTCCAGCCCTATGAAATCGCCCATGAAGTAGCCCTTTCCACTCACTGCCTGCTTGGATCCAACACTCACCAGCTCCTTAACCAGAATGGTGCCGTCACGGAATTTGCCGGTCTTTTTCCAATGATCAAAGCTCTTCGGGTCAATGTAGACCGCGTGGAATTCTGGAAAGGGCGCCTTGCCATCGTTCATGTCATTCGGGGTGACGGGTGTACCGACATAGATCCATTCCCGATAATTCTGGGGTTGTTTCAGGGTACCGTCGTCACTGATCTCGAATGCCATGTCTGCCTGGGCCAGTGTTGAAGCAGCAAGTAGGAGAGTGAAGAATAGTCGTGTCATCGTCATCATTTGGTGTGCTCCGCTGGTTGATCGAACCCTCGGCTTCTCTCTCTATAACCGAGGTGTGGCACAAGATTAGACACTGTCTATCGGATAAACTATGCTTTTTAGTCCATGATTATTAGTTAATCGTCCAGAATGGTGCTATGGAAAATCAGATCCCCGATGACGCCCTCACACGACTGCTGGACCGCATGCAGATTGAAGCGCAACTCTTCAAACACCGTGACTATTGCGGTTCCTGGGCCATCGACACCTCGGGTAGCGGGCTGGTGCCGTTTCATCTTATTGAAAGAGGTATGGGTTGGTTACACATCGAAGGCCAGCCGCCCCAGCACCTGCAGGCTGGGGATTTTGTACTTTTTCCAAGAGACCTCCCGCACGTCGTAACCAGTGAAGCGACACCGCCGAATCCGGACATCATCAATGTTGAGGAAGTCGGCACGAAAGATGAAAATTTTGCCAGCATCCTCTGCGGTTTCTATGCCTTCCGTAGCAGAGCGGTAACGCCACTACTCAACGACTTGCCGCAACTTGTCCTGATCAAGGAGGCACGCAGCAATCCCTCGACGGCCGCAATCGGTTTTGTCATCGACGCCGCGCTCATGGAGCTGGACCACGACTACCCGGGAAGAAACGCGGCGCTTCGTGATCTGGCGCGACTGCTGTTTCTCAATGTGTTGAGAGATCGTATTGCCCGGGGTCTCTCGGCGCATTTTCTGGCCGCGCTCGGGGACCCCCAGATCGGTAGGGCCTTGACTGCGATCCATACTGACTTCTCTCAAACCCTCAGTCTGGATGTCTTGGCCCGACTGGCAGGTATGAGCCGGTCCTCTTTTTCCGATAAGTTCCATACCCTGGTCGGCGTTACCCCGGCAAGGTATTTGACGAGCTGGCGAATGCAGGAGGCGGTTGTTCTGCTTGAGACCACAGACTTGAGCGTGGAACAGATCGCCGATGCCTGCGGCTATAATTCCCCCATTGCTTTCCGCAAGGCGTTCAAGTCCACTACCGGCACAACACCCAGGCAGGTGCGCACAGGTAGTGGAAAAAAGTAATAAAGGTGTGATTTTTACATCAGCCAATGCCTCGCCTGGGATAGGTCATGTCTCTCCTGAGTCTAAGATTGATCCTAATGGTCTGTAAATAAACAACAAAAGAGGTATAAATTATCGGACTCATAACTAGCGGTGGTTGGCTTTTTGGATTGCCAGCGTGTATCTGGTGAAAGAGCCAGACGCGTCTTAAGTGTTTACACCGCTTCAATGTACGCATGCACAGTAACCGGTGCGGTTGCACAAACTTCAAAGGTGGGCCGTCGCGCTTTACCCATCCGACATCTGACCTTTATCACATCAACTCAAGAAATCTCACTAGCCAATGAGACCTACTCCCCTTTTCCCGCCCCCAAGCTGCGGTAGTCTTTAGTGTTCACCGTGCCCCATATGGGCACACTATCGACAGCCCCAGACCTGATAGTCAAGGAGGAGTTCAACGATGTTCGATCGAAACAAACGAGATACCAATGATGAAAATGGCGCTTCACCCGCCTTTGAAGCAAGGGAGCCCATTGAAAAACATAAACCCCAAACCCGTGCGCGAGAGGCGGCGGTCATCGGTCCATCTATCCAGATCAACGGCGATCTGAGCGGAGAAGAAGACCTGATCATCCAGGGTAAGGTGAATGGCACGATACAGCTCAGCGAGAAGAGCCTAACCGTGGGTAAGCAGGGCCAGGTGGACGCAAATGTACTCGCATATAGCGTTATCGTCGAGGGTAAGGTGAACGGCGATCTCTATGGTTCTGAACGCGTCTCCATTCGCAAGACAGGCAATGTCCATGGCAATATTGTCTCGCCCAAGGTGAGCCTTGAAGAGGGCTGCAGCTTCAAAGGTAGCATCGATATGGATCAAGAGGTGATCAACAAGGCGTTCGGCAAATCAGGTACACCTTCCTCAGTCAGCAAACCTGAGCTCTCGACCACGAAACCCAAGACCACAGAGACCGATAAACAGCCTAAGTCCGAAAAGTTGGCAACGGGTAGTGATGCGGTCAAAAGTGGCTCCACGGGTTGAACGAAGAGAATCGTATGTCGACGAGCTGTTGGATTCAGGTTCGCAGTAGTTGTATTGCGAAACTAGTATGATGACACTTGTCTCTTCGGCCTCTTTCAAGCAATCGACTTCGCACGGTGGCGACGAACCGTTCTCTTCTCCATTATTTCGCGAGGTGGCGGCACAGTTTGACGACACCACGCGCCATGTGATTCTCGAGTTGGGGTCGGCCAGCTCGGGTATCTTGGCGTTGTTGCAAGGTAAACGTTGTCGTCTTCTGGTGGCCAACGCAGCTCACACGTTGAGTGCGCTCAACGAAGAATCACAGGATGCGGAATCTCACTCACAAGTGGTGTCAACACTGATTTTCGATGCCGGCACGGAGAAGGTCGACACAGTACTGTGCTGGGACTTGCTCAACTATCTTAGCCTGCCGCTAATGAAAATCTTCACCTCGCGTCTGTCCAGAATCATGGCTCCCGGGGGTAGGGTGCATGCCTATATTCACTCGGCGCATGCCACCATGCCTCAATATCCACAGCGTTATTCCCTGCATGGAGATGATCATGTACTGCGTTTGGATCGTGATCCTGATGTACGCAAGACGCCACGTTATAGTTTCGGAGATCTGGAGAAGCATGCGGTTGGTCTACGCGTAGATCGTTCGATGTTACTGCGAAACGGTGTACAGGAGTATTTGCTACGCATGAAACAGGAATGAGCTGAGTGAGGTCAAGGTGCACTATTGAAACGGGCGGGTTATGGCGTACCGTTTTGGTGCGATAGGGAAGGGTGCAACGCTGGCCACTCTTCCACTAGCCTGGATATTTACAAGTAGATTCAGGCAATGAAATATCTTTCTGGGATTCTTCTCAGGTCAGATCGACAATCGCTCAGCGGCGTTGGCTAAAGTGAGTGTGAGCTGCTACCGGGCGATAACTGTCTCACTTTCCATCCATGCACTCCGCACCTGCCAGCCTGGCCAGCAACCGGCAGGCATCGACGCCTTGCGACATGTCAGGCACAGCTACACGGTAACGCGTACGGTCGGAGGTAAATAGCTCCTTCATCGTGTCAGCAGAGAGGTGCGGCTTGCGTTCCCTGATCAGCGCTGCCAGACCGGATACCTGGGCAGTCGAAAAGGAACTGCCAGAGAAAAAATCATACTGATTGCCGGGGCGCGTACTCAAAATCTTATTTCCCATGGTTTGTACATAGACTTTTTCATTGCGCTTGTTTTCGCTTTGATCAACCGCAATCACACCATTCACCGAAGCGGGAAAGCTGTATTCAGGATCAGCCCCCACGGCTGCCACGACCGTAATATCGCGGTTGATGGCCTGCTGTACCAGACGTGCCAGCAAGTCGTCTCCGGGACCGGCCAGGCTCAGGTTGATGATGTCGACCTCGCTGGTCACAGCAAAATTGATGGCTTTCGCCAGTGTGAAGGTGCTGCACTGGGCGGATAGGTCACCCGGCTGCGCTGACCAGCAGGCCTTTATTGGCCACAAGCTTGCGTCCGGGGCAATGCCGGTCATGCCCTTGCCGTTTCCGGTACGTGCCGCAATCAGTCCGGCGACGGCTGTTCCATGTACATCCCGATTAAAGGCATCCTCATTCGAATCAACAAAGTTACTGCTGCCGCTGAACTGCCCCTTGAGATCTTCGTGCGACAGATCGACGCCGGTATCGATAATGGCGACCTGGACACCCTTGCCGGTGGCCCAGCGATGGGAAGAGGCAACAGACATTTTTTGGTAACTGTGCTGCAGCTTTAAATACGGGTCGTTATAGGTTTCGCCCAGCGCCTCGAAATGCTGCATGGGCTGGACTGTTTCAATACGTGCATGCTGTTCTACTTCTCTGAGGACAGCATCCCTGTCGCGCGCGCCGGTAACTTCGAACACCAGACAGCGAACACCGATCGACTTCAGGGGCCAGTCCGCGACCCGTTTGATACCGTACCGCGATTGAACCTCGGCGATAAATTTTTTATACCCGGCTGGCATAGCGACTGAGCCTTGCATGTCCATCGGGTTGATGGGACGACCGCCTGTCAGTTCCCTGTGCGAGGCATCGGTCATGGTGGCGATAAACATGCGCTGACCGGTCTGTTTGGAGATCCGGCTGTCTGCCGGTCCCATCATGTCCGCCATCATGGCGGGATCAGTCGGCATTCTGGCCGGTGTCAAACTGCAGCCCGCAAGCAACAGAATTATCGGATACAGGATCTTCAGAAAGATTTTGCTAGGCATATGCGACGTCCACCTTTCAGATATCTACCGCTACAAACATACATGATCGACTGCCCGGGTTCTTTACAGTCGGTCACTCATTGACGCGTTGTACGTCATGCACTGAGGGATGCAGACGCAGTTTATCCATGACCCGGATCACCTGCTCCGGTGACGCATCGTCGGGTAAGGTCATGACATGGCGCCCGTTAGCTTCGGGCGTCAGCATAATACCGGGTACAACTGCAGTGACGCTCTGCAGTATCTCTTCCCTGTTCAGCGTTTCACCGACCGTCAAGTTGAGCCTGATGGTCTGTTCACCAGTCTGTTCTCCGGAAGAGAGGGTTTTATATGGCGCAGTCCCGTTCTCGATCATTGGTGAGCTTGACAGTAACACCGCCACCAGCACAACCGGGGCAACTGCAACCCAGGCTAGCCTGTGCGAAAAAAGACTGGCGATAAACGACTGCAAGGTACCGAAAAAGAAGGTTGATTTTTCCCGCTTGACGGCTTTCCCGTCAGATTGATCGATGTGTGCCATCAGGTGTTCAAGACGCGCCTCATCGATCTCAACCGGGTCCAGATTTCGCGTCATGGCTGCCTGCGTGCGCTTTAAAGACGCGACTTCCTCCTGGCAGACGGGGCATTGTTCAATGTGCGCACGTACCTGTTCGCGAAGATCTGGCGACAAGGTGCCGTTGACATACCACGGCAGGTTCAGAAACTGTTCTTTATGCGAGGAACCTAACAGTCGACTTGTCATCACACTTCACCTCCGGCCTGTGGATTCAGGGATTCCGACTGCCCGAAATGGTCTTTCAGCTGGCGACGGGCATGAAACATGCGTGTCTTGACCGTATTGACAGGGCAGCCGACGATATCGGCGATCTCGGCACAGGAATAGCCCAGCATGGTGAGTTCCATGACACAGCGGTGGTTGCCGTTCAATGTCTCCAGACCGCTCTGCACCTGCTCTGCCAGTTGTTGCTGTTCCAGGGAATGGTCAGGCGACTGATCCGCCGCACCCGGTATTCGCCCGGCATGCTGCGCCAGATCATCCATCCCCGGCTCCCTTCGATTTTTGTTATAGGATTTTAGTCCTTTGCGGTAGGCAATACCGATTATCCAGGTGGAAACTTTAGACCGGCCGCGGAAGTCACCGGCTTTATTCCAAACGGTGAGCATCACATCATCGACAACTTCCTCGACGATATCCTGACGTTGCAGCATGCGAATCAAAAAATGGAAAAGCGGCTGGTAAAACTTTCTATAAAGCGCCCTGAAGGCTGCTTTATCCTGCTGCACTACACGTTCGAACAACGCCAGATCCGGATCCATGTGGGATTCCACCGAGTCGCCTCCTGAACAGAGTATTTGCTGAGTCGCTAACATAACACCCCTTGTCCTGTTCCTCATCTTGCCTATTCCCTGTGTGCCCGGTACCTGCAAAAAGGTTCATTCCTTGTGAATAACGTTGGGTGATGCGGCTTCATTGAACCCTTTTTTGATGCCGGGGCACACACGACTGAAGCTGGTGAAGTTTCTTATCCACACTACTATGCAGGGATCTGGCATAGCCAGGTGCCGCAACCCGTAGGAGGAGTCTATTCCAATGAAATCAATACAAATTTGTTGCCTTTTATGTGTTGTTGCAATGACGGGCTGCACCCGTTCGATGCCCTTGATATCACATGCCCACGTCGGTCATTCATTGACTGCCTGGCGAGACACACCCGGCCAGGAAGGTTTGTTTGTGGTGGCGGAGAAGGAAGCCGGTATCGCACTGGCCAGTGCAAAAGCCGCACTCGCCGATCAGGCAAGCGCCCCGCGCCGCTTGCGTCATCTGTCCAGCGTTGTACACGCATTGAATCCGGACCAGCGCGAAAACGGTGGTGGACTGGGTTATGGCGCCATACGGGCACTCGATGGCACAGTCGATCATATGGTGTTTGCCGCAGAATCCGAAGATGCCAGCGATAACCTGATTCGCATGTCAGCACGTTTCGCTGAAGGCGCGGGCTATGTCTCGGACCGCTTACGCCTGTCAGGCGAAATCGCGTTGCTTGCCGAAAGCGCTTCTGACGAGGAGTCCAGCCGGTTGTTGATACAACTCGAAAAGATACTCAACCACGCACTCGAAGGTGCGGACCTCGATGCCGATGGCAGGATAGGCAACCGTTATGACGAGTATGGTCTGCTGCAGCTGCGTAACGATATCTCCCGCGGCCTGCATAAGGAAAAGCCCGCGTACCAGCCGGCCGGTAAAAAGTATTTACTGGGCCTGGTTCGGTTGCCAAGCGGCAGCTGGGCTTACCGCTTCGACCTGACCGATAAAAATGCGCAGCATTCCGGGTATGGCCATGGTTACAGCTATTGAAACGAGAAGCGTGACGGCTCTGCTTTTTCTCACGGCCTGGCTCTGCTGCGTGGCCACTGCCGATGCGGCAAACCAGCAGTTGCTAAGTGATTGTCTCTCTTTAACGACAGAGCCCGGACGACAGGCCTGCGAGGAATACGCTTATCTCCATCGCCATCAGGTGCAAAAGTTGCTCGATGCATCCGAGCGGCTGAGCCGTCAGCACAGGTATGAGCTGGCCATGATCCTGTTCGATACCGGTTTGCGCTACAGCCCGGATAATCCCCGGCTAGTGCGCGCAAGATTACTGGTGAAAAGCGACTGGGAAGAAGACCGATTCCTCGGATTACGTCGGCAGACGTCCACTACACGAAACAAGACTCCCGTAACGCAGGAACTTGACCGCATTAAATGCACATCCCTTTCCGGCGATGCCGCACTTTCAGCCTGCCGGCGGGTTTTGAACAATCCGCATCAGCCCACTGAAACAACCGCAATAAGATCCGGATACAGCACAGTGCGCAAGGAAGACAACCGGCAACCGGCCCTGGCATCACTTGATCTGGGAAATTTTCATGCCCTGGTTATCGGCAACAATCGTTACCGGGATTTCGACAGACTGAAGAGCGCCGTACGTGATGCGAAAGCAGTATCGAATCTGCTTGAGTCCGAGTACGGTTTTCAGGTTACCCGCCTTACCAATGCAAGCCGTTACGAACTATTTCAGGCCTTGTCAGACTTGCGCAAAACGCTGAAAAAGGATGACAACCTGTTGATCTATTACGCCGGTCATGGCTATCTGGACGAATCGACATACCGCGGATACTGGTTGCCTGTCGATGCCGAAAAAGATAACTACGCCAATTGGCTGTCGACCGCCGATATCACCGATATGCTCAACGGCATGGCCGCCACTCGTGTACTCGTGGTAGCGGATTCCTGCTATTCAGGCACCTTGTCGAGATCGACAGATTACCGGGGCGTCATCCTGGACCAGGAACAGGCCCTGTTACTCAAACGGCTTGCACACAAGCGTTCCAGAATCGCATTGACTTCAGGCGGTCTCGAACCGGTGCTCGATTCCGGTTCGGGCGGTCATTCCGTTTTTGCCAACGCCTTCCTCTCGGTACTCAGAGAGAACACGGGGGTGCTCGAGGGTGCGCATCTGTTTTCCGAACTGCGCAGAAAGGTCGTTCTGGCCGCCGATCAAACGCCTGAATACGCGGACATCCGCAAAGCCGGTCACGAGGGTGGTGATTTTATTTTCCTGCGTCGCTCCAAGACAGCCCTGAAATAAAACCGATCTGTTTTTCAGTGTAAGGACAGTAGGCAATGAAGAATGCGGACATTAGACACCTGTGTCTTTTTCCGCATCGGCGATGAATGGCATCAATAACAATTCTTGTCTCTTCCTCCGGCTTTTTTTAAACCTTTTTCGAATAGCAAGGCACTCAATTAACGAGACATGGCTTATTGCATGTCAGTTTGTCAATTCGAAATAGGAGATAAAGAATGAAACTGAAGTTAACCCCAATCTATGCCGCGCTCTCGCTGTTTGTCCTGGGTACCGGAACCGGTTTTGCGGACTCTGAGATCGGTGGTGACGTGGACATCAACGTGCAGACTGAAAATGTCATCAGCGCATCCATCGGTGACGGAAACACCAGTGAAGTATCGATCGGATCGATATACGAAAGCGAAATTGGCGGTGATGTCAGCATCGATGTCACCACCGGCAATGTGATCAGTGCAGCCATCGGTGATGACAATAAAAGTACTGTGAACATCGGCTCGGTCAAGGACAGTGAGGTTGAAGGTGACGTACAGATCGACGTCAACACGGAAAATGTCATCAGCGCCGCCATCGGCTCCGATAACACCAGCGAAGTCAATATTGGTTCTATTGTCGGCAGTGAACTTGGCGGAGATGCCAGCATCAGCGTAGATACCGGTAACGTGATCAGTGCCGCCATCGGCGATGGCAACACCAGCGAAGTCTCGGTTGGTAGCGTGAAGGATTCCGAAGTTGGTGGAGACCTCAATATCAATGTCACAGCCGGTAACGTGATCAGTGCCGCCATCGGCAGCGATAACACCAGCAAGGTCAGCATCGGCAGTATTGAATGAACCTGTGAGGATTCCGCCCCTGCGGGCGGAATCATTATCTCAGGAGGACACACTCATGTTTAACGCCTACACACTTTCCAGACAAGGCATGATCTTTTACCTGGCCGTGTTATCGGTCGGATTGTTCGAGGCCTCAATGCTGCTGGCTTATGGCGGTGAACAATACAAGGCGCAAAAGTTGCGGCTGGAGAATCTTTCAGTCCGGGTAGATGTCGTCGTTTCGGATGTGCCGGGTATTACGGTCAACACAGGCACCGGTTCGCTTGCTGACGTGCTGGATATCAAACAGCACGAGGACAGTCTGCTGATCCGTCAAACGGCTCAAAGCAGTTACGGAGATATTTCCGTGATCACCACGGGCAGCGGAGGTGACAATCGAAGCATCCTGACAATACACGGGCGCACTACGGTCATCGACGGCAACAGCGTGGTAGTGACGCACAACAATCCACAACAGGTGCCGGTGCTGAATATTACCGTGCCTAGCGGTACGCCCATGGAGCTAATTGATTTCCGGGGCAAGGCCACTATCGACGATACCAGGGCTTCATTGTATGTGCGGGGTGGTGGAAAGATAGAGGCCGGCGATATCTCGGCGGCACGTCTCGATGTCGGCAGAAATGCAAAAATCAGCATTAATCATGTAAGCCGGGCGCTCGATATCTCTGCTTCCGGCAACAGCAAAGTAGACCTGAGATCCGGACATGTACCGTCCTTGCGTGCTGATGTTACAGGTAACAGCAAGGTCAGGTTTAGTGGTCACGCCGAAAGGGTAGATCTCTCGGTGTCTGACAACGGTAGCCTGTTCGTGGCTTCCGCTCACCGTCGTGAATCAACACGCGTAGAGCGAAACGGTCGTCTGACCATCGGAAACTGGCAACAGGAGAGACAGCCATGAAATATAGAGACAACTACCTGACCACAGTAGGCCTACTCGCGGCCATGGTGTCGTTCAATCTGCATGCAGACAGTCAGATCGAGGGCGATGCTGAAATCAATGTGCAAACCGAAAATGTCATCAGCGCCGCTATCGGTAACAGATCCAATAGTGAAGTTGCAACGGGCGCGGTTATCGACAGCGATGTGGGTGGTGATGTACAGATCGATGTCACTACCCGTAACGTGGTCAGTGCTGCGATCGGCTCCCTGGCCAATAGTGAAATTAATGTCGGTGCAGTGAATGATGCTGGTATCGGTGGTGATACGGAGATCAGTGTGCAGACGGACAATATCGTTAGTGCCGCGATTGGATCTGGGACCATCAGTCGGGTGAATACGGGCTCAGTGGTCGATAGTGATGTCGGTGGTGATGTGAGTATTGATGTCAACACGGCGAATATAGTCAGTGCGGCGATCGGCGCAGGCGCCGTCAGTGATATCAACGTCGGTGCACTACGTAATGCGGATGTCGACGGTGATGTCGAGATCAGTGTGAATACCGGTAATGTCGTCAGCGCTGCAATCGGTGCCGGCGCATTGAGTGAAACCGACATTGGCGCCGTCAAGAACAGCCGCATCGGCGGTGATGCGGATATCAATGTCACCACCAAGAATGTCATCAGTGCCGCAATCGGTGCCGGGGTCTATTCCGATGTGGCAGTAGGCTCGGTGAAAAACAGCAGTGTCGGTGGCGATGCCAGTATCAACGTCAATACGGGTAACCTGGCTTCCGCAGCAATCGGCGTCGGCCAGTATTCAAAATTGCACGTGGGTAATGTGGTCAATACCTCGGTCGGCGGCAGCGCACGAATCAATGTCAGTACCGGCGATCTGGCCGCATTTGCCATCGGCGCGGGTCCGTTCAGCGTTCGCAATGAAGTCAATATCGGCAATGTCGGCAACTGAATGTCGAGAGGATATTAATCATGAAACACGCATCGCAATTACCGACTCTGGTCTTGTTGCTCGCTTTTTGTCCGTTGCAGGCATCGCATGCCGGTGATATCAACCAGCCGACCCATTTACCGAACAACGCCATGAACAAGATCAACCAGGTGCGTCTCAAGGGACTGACCGCCCGCATCGAGAACGAGAATGCAGTATCACGTGAATTCCAGAACCTTGGTATTGGTCGCATCGAGCAGTTGGGATGCAACCTGAACCTTGGCAACACGATCGTATCCAGCGGCAACCTGTCGGGAGACCGGGATGTCATTATTACCGGCGATGTCATCAATTACTGTGAACAGTAGCTGTGGGTTACCTCTAATGTTCAACAATGAAATAAGGCAAAATATTTTCAAGGGCATCGTCTGCACTGCGTTCATCGCCTCGACAGGTCTGCTGTCGTCCTGCGCCAATTTGGAGGAAAAGCAAAAAATCAGGGAAACACAGGCTACCACCGAGGTTCGAATCGTCGCCACACCGAACGCCGCGCCGCAACGCGCCATCACCAACTTCAGTACATCATTGCGCTGTATGGATAAACTTTTCCTGCGGTACCGGATCAGCGACCTCAAGATCGGCACGCAAGATATTCCGGACCGTACGGAAGTGGTACTGGCCGGTACCAAGGATATGCTGATCAGCGCCCTGTCGCAGATGTCCATTGAAAGCCGCGCCGTAAAGTTTGTCGCCCTCGGACAGGATCTGGAAGACATCACTCGATTTCACAGCCTGCATCAGCTGAAAAACTTCACCGCCCCCGATTTTTTCATTCGCGGTGCCATCACCCAGGTTGATCGTGGCGTAATTGAAAAACAGGTCAGCGGTGGCCTGGCGATCGCCGAGGCATTCAGCCTGAGCGCGAGCAAGGACAATATCGCCTCGATCATTACCCTGGACATGAACATGGGTCTGGTCTCAAATCTGCAAATCCTGCCCGGCATCACGTCCAGTAATTCCATCGCTGTCGCCCGCAAGGGCAAGGGGTTGGATCTGAGCGGGACGATAAAAAAACTGGGTGCCGTCTTTCAGGTCGATTTCACCGAAAGTGAAGGCCTGCACCATGCCGTGCGCACTCTGGTCGAACTGGGTGTGATTGAATTGATGGGAAGGCTGACCCAGGTACCCTACTGGGAGTGTCTGGATATCGAAACGACCAGCACCCTGGTGCAAAGCCAGATTCAGGATTGGTACAAGTCCCTGGCCCGGGAGGATCTGACAAAATTCGTGCAGGCCAAGCTCTACGCCCTGGGCCTTTATGCAGGACCGGTTGACGGCAAAAGCAACGCTCCGTTGCGAACGGCGATCACCCTGTTTAAAAAAGAGCAGGGACAAATCGCCGACAGCAGGCTTGATTACATGCTCTACTACAGCCTGATCACCGACTCGACACCCATCGATATCCGGCACCGCAATCATCTGGCTAAAACCGTACAGGTCGATGACATCTACGCCATCTATGAAGACGGTCACTCGGAAACTAAGGTCATTCGCCAGCACACCGGATTGGAAGGCGGACAGGTAACACCGCTTGAACTGATCCTCACCACGGAACATGGCACACGGCCGGTCTATCGCCAGGGCGAATCGGTATCACTGCAGGCGGAGATATCCGTTAACGGCCACCTCTACTGTTTCTATCAGCCTGGCTCCGGAGAAATCGTAAAAATCTTTCCCAATCGCTACCGGCCTTCCAGCCGTATCGATGCCGGGAGCAGTATACGGATTCCCGGCGACGATCCATTTGCCATTCGGCTGGATCAGCGACAGGTGACAGAGAAGATTCTGTGCATGGCTTCCTATAAGGATATCGAGGAGCGCATGCCTTTCGAGCTGAAAGAGAAAAGTCTGCAAACGATATCTCTGGCCCAGCTTGAGAAGATATATCGGCGCAAAGTTGCTTCACTTTCTGATCTGTACAACATCTATAAATCATCGACCGATATCGTACCGCTCAGACGCCAGATAAAGTTTGAAATACAGTAAAGGAGATCCATATCATGAAGCATTATTTCACGCAAACTGTACACCTGTTATGCAGCTGCATGAACGGGTCATACCAGCGATCAGTTGCCAGAAAATGTCTCGTTTACACTCTGTTAATGATCGGTACGGCACATGCGGATTCGGAAAATATCATCTACTATGAAGCACCCCCGCCGGATGAAATTGCCGATATCCTGTTTCAACCGCATTATCGCGGCATTGTGTTTAGTGAAAAGCCCGACAGGCAACCGGCACAGAACATGTTCGGCATGCTGATTAATTTTGAATTCGATTCGGTCAAGCTATTGCCGGATTCACTACCGATGTTAGATGCCATCGGCCGAATGATGCGTCTGGAACGCACGGCCGGTAAACGCATCGTTATCGAGGGCCATGCTGATGCCGTCGGCAAGTCGGTCTACAACCAACACCTTTCCGAGCGCCGGGCGCGTGCGATCAAACGCTACCTGACCAGCCGGTTCAACATCAAAGCGGATCGCCTGGTCACTATCGGTAAGGGAGAAAGCGAACCACACGATCGTGCCAACCCTCGCAACCCGGTCAACCGACGGGTGCAGTTCAGACCTTTGTCATGAACTTGACTCAGCAAGATACTGTGGATTAAACCCGTAGATCATTTCTCCAATACCATAAGCCAGGCCAGCGTCCTGCATGCTTGACCGTTAGGCGACATGGGGAAAGCCTGCCAGCGAGCCGCTTAGAGATATGTTCTCTCAGGGAGCGATCCAGCCCCTATTGAAATATGATCCAGGGCACTGACTGAGTGAGATGCTGTGGAATTGTGACAAGTCCCGTCATTTCGTGTTAGAGCCATTGAATCACTTTCCTCCTTTATCTCTCCGCCGTGCGGGCGATCTACGACCAAATTCATTATCTCGATGCACGCGGTCAAGAGATTATCCGTATTAATTACAATCGGGGGGAGCCGAAGAACGTAGGGCAAGAACAACTACAGAACAAGGCCGGACGTTACTATTTTGACGACACTTACAACCTGAATGCCGGCCAGATATTCGTCTCTCCGTTTGACCTGAATATCGAACGCAGAGAGGATGTACGCAAGACGCCACGTTATAGCTTCGGAGATCTGGAGAAGCACGCGGTTGGTCTACACGTAGATCGTTCAATGTTACTGCGAAACGACATACAGGAGTATTTGCTACGCATGAATCAGGAATGAGCTGAGTGAGATCAAGGTGCACTATTAAAACAGGCTGGCTAAGTCGTACCGTGTTGGCGCAATAGGGAAGTGTATGGCGCTGCTAAGCGATTTGTCAGATTATTATAAAATGACAGTTGATTTGTGGTTGGGGTTAATAGTGCAACGGTAAAGTTCGTCTGGAAGTGGTTTATACCATTTATGGTGAAGTGCATTTACATACCAGTAGCGTGTGACCAATCCCGATATTGTCTTGATCTTCCACTAATGTCAGGCCTGCCTGTTGCACAATTCTGAGCAGTTCTTTTGAGTGGTACATACGACTGGAACCATTGGCAAAGCAGGTGAAGTAAAGGGAGGTACAGTTGAGGCTGTAGGCTGCAGCTTCATACATTTGTCGGTCCCAGAACAGTTCCAGAATATAGAGTCGGGTGTCTGGCCCCATCACATTGGCGGTTTTTCTTAGGATGGTGAGTATTTCATCCTCTGCAAAGCAGTCGAGAAACTGGCTCATCCAGATTGCATCGGCACCTTCGGGTAGCATCTGTGCAGGGTCGAGCATATCTACACTGATTCCCTTGATGCGGTCACTCATTCCTTCTGTTGCAACGTGTTCACGCATCACCGCTAACTGAATCGGCAGATCAAGCACTCTGATCTGCACATCCGCATCGTAGTGTGTGCATTGAATTGCCCATTTACCGGTATTGCCACCGATATCGAGCAGGAGTTTCGGTTTGTGTTCAAACACCTTAGGCAGGGCTTCGCTGAAGGCTTTGTCAGAGTAGAAGTGGTCGAAGTTGAACCAGCTGCTCTTGGCTGGCTCGGGTAGGCTGGAGAGGTAGGGATAGAGCGTATCACCATCTCCATACTCACTCATACCCATAGGTCTACCGGTTTTTACCGATTCCTTCAACAGGCTCAGACCCTGGTAACAGAAGTCTCGGGTAAACTCTAGATTAACCTGGGTCATCTTGTCGTGGAGAATGAACTGCGCGGTTTTGGTCAGGTGATAAAGTTCGTCCTTAAGGCAAACCAAGCCGATGCTGAGTCCCGCATCCAGCAGTACCTTGATTCCATAGTGGGAGAGACCAGTCTGCTGATGCAGTTCTTCCACGCGAAGACAGTTCTGGGGGCTCTGATCGATAGCCATTAGAATACCCAGATCCTGTAAGGCTATCGTTGCTTGAAATGTGAAGGGCGCAAAGGCGATGCGCTGGGCATCAGAAACCGCTTCCAGGGCGGTTTTCTTGTCATCTGTGTAGAAATTGCTCATAAGATCCGTCACTGCTTTGATAGTCCTTGATTAAATCGATCTAGTCTACCTAGCACCTAGGGAGGGATTCAAGCAACTCTGATGTCTTGTTTGTTGAAAAAAGCGGCTGGACTAGTGAAATAGCTCCACTAACCCTAGGGATAGAGAACCTAGATTGAACCAACTAGCACAGCAAGTAGATTGAGTCAGCAATCAGTGTATTTATCTCATTGATAGTCACTGTAGAGCATGTATTGTGGAGGGACGGTCAGCTGAACAGGAAGTGTGAGATATATAGCTCTTGAGTGAAGATGCTTTTAGACAATCGGCTCATATTTCTCTCTTTACATCGAATAGCTCATGCTGTTTTGGCAGTGTTATCTGGTAAAACCATTTCAAGAGAGTGGTATTGATGGCTGCTGATCTCCTCTGCGAGTACAGTTGTTCAGGATATACTGGCCTCCTCAATATATTATTCACTTTCACTATAAAGTTGTTGCTGTGAACTGCCGATACAATACAAGTTAAAAGGTCTGTACGAATCTCTGCGAAAACGGCATTGATAGCCACATCGGATAAGGTGGCGGTGCAAAGGAGTTTTGATCTCTATGCCCCATGATATCACACAGCAGCAGATGAGCGGCATTAGAGTGCTGTTGGTAGATGATGATCCCGATAGCGCAGAGGAGACTGCACAGCTGCTCCTGCGAATGGATTCTCAGCTCAATATTGAGTACAAGACGGTGGAGCTGCTGGCAGATGCGCTTACCGAGATCGCTCAATCCCATTACGATCTCATCCTGTTGGACACCGGCCTGGCGGATATGCCGACACCATCTGCCATCCGTTCCCTGCGTGATGCCTTCTCCTACGCGCCGATCATTGCCACGCTGAAATATGACGATCCGGACCTGGCCGCCATGTGGGTAGGAGAAGGGGCTGATGAATGTCTTTTCAT
Organism: Candidatus Thiodiazotropha sp. (ex Monitilora ramsayi); assembly: GCA_025655575.1. GTDB lineage: Bacteria > Pseudomonadota > Gammaproteobacteria > Chromatiales > Chromatiaceae > Thiodiazotropha. Next base: position 22,532 of record JAHXIP010000005.1, read on the forward strand.
GGGCGTGGTGGATGAGAAGATACTCAACCGGGTCGTGCAGTATGCGATCAAGCGTTACCATACCTACAGTAAACTGCACGAGCAGAGCCGTACCCACCACATCCTCAATAAACTGTTAAGCCTCTCTTTGCAGGACCTGCCCTTCGAGCGGCTGCTCAATGAGTGCCTGGGAGTCATTCTCTCCGCGCCCCTTGCCGAGATGCAGCATCAAGGCGCCATCTTCGTGACGGAGAACGGAAGCCGGCAACTCAAAATGCAGGCCCATTCGAATCTCGATCCTCAAATCGTTGATCTTTGCAAGAGTATTGAGTTTGGCCAATGCCTCTGTGGCTGCGCGGCCGAGAGCGGTGAACTACAGTTTGCGGACTGCGTCGATCATCGCCACGAAAACCGTGTGGAGGGAATGCAGCCCCATGGTCACTACAACGTACCTATCGTAGCAAAAGGAGAAGTGCTAGGCGTACTGGTGCTCTATCTCAAGGAGGGACATACACGCAGCGAGGAAGATGAGGCATTTCTCAGGGGTGTGGCCGACACTCTGGCAGGTATCATCGAGCGGGCGCGCACCAGTAATCAGCTGGTACTGGCCCATGAGCAGAATAGCCGCCTGTTATCATCATTGACCTCCATCCTCATCGGAGTGGACAACCAGGATTGTATCAGCCACTGGAATGATCAGGCGATACAGACTTTTGGTGTGGCGGATGAACAGGTGGTCGGTGAACCGATCGCTTCCGTTCCCATCGGTTGGGACTGGCCACAGGTGACGACAAACATCCTCGCCTGCCTGGATGCTGAGACGCAAACCGACCGTTTCGAGGTACGCTATAAACCGGAGAGTGGATCCAATCGGTTGCTCTCAGTCTGCGCTACTCCATTCATAGACGAGAGTGATGAGAGTAACGGCTACCTGTTGATTGCAGATGATGTCACCGATCAGAAGCAACTTGAATCAGAGATGCAGCAGTTGCAGAAGTTACAGTCGATTGGACAGTTGGCGGCGGGCATTGCCCACGAGATCAATACGCCGATCCAGTATGTCGGTGACAATGTGCGTTTCCTGCGCGACGCGTTTGAGGATATCGCCGAGATCATGAGCGATGAGCGCGACGTTGTCGAAAAGGCGCGTAGCAACAGTGTGTCAATGGAACTGATCGAACAACTGGATGAAAAAATCGAAGCGGCGGATCTGGAGTATCTGCAGGAAGAGGTACCCAAGTCGATACAGCAGACCCTGGACGGTGTGGAGCGTGTTGCCACTATCGTGCGGGCGATGAAGGAGTTCTCCCATCCGGGTTCGGAGGAGAAGACCCTGACCGATATCAACAAGGCGGTCGACAGCACGGTGACCGTAGCCAGAAATGTCTGGAAATACCATGCGGAGATGCAGCTGGAACTCGATTCCTCTCTGCCACAGATCCGCTGCATACCTGGGCCGATCAACGAGGTGATACTGAATATTATCGTTAATGCCGCACATGCGATCGCAGACAGTGTGGAAGACAGCGGTGAGTTGGGACAGATCCGGATCACGACCGGTCAGGAGGATGACTGGGTGGCGATCCGTATCGCCGATAGTGGAACCGGGATACCTGAAGATGTGCGGGAGCATGTTTTCGATCCTTTCTTTACCACCAAGGACGTTGGCCAGGGTACAGGCCAGGGGCTCTCGTTGAGTCACCGAATCATTGTTGAACAGCACGATGGAGATCTCAGTTTTGAGACGGAGATGGGTGTTGGCACAACTTTTATCATCAAGCTGCCCCTGCTGGAGGAGATGGCTTGAACGAATCAACCGTAAAAAAAAGAATTCTGTTTGTCGACGATGAGCAGAATGTACTCTCCGGACTTCGGCGTTCACTAAGAAACCAGCGAAAGGTATGGGACATGGAATTTGTCGGGAGTGGTCAGGATGCACTGGCAAAGGCTGATGAAAGCCATTTCGATGCTGTGGTCACTGATATGCGTATGCCGGGAATGGATGGGGCAGAATTACTGAACCGTATAGCTGAAAAACACCCACATGTGGTTCGTGTCGTACTTTCCGGACAGTCTGACCAGGAATCGGTAATGAAGACGGTGGGTCCTGCCCATCAGTATCTCAATAAACCATGTGATGCCGATATTCTCTCAATGACGCTGATACGTGCGTTTTCACTGCGAGATCTGTTGGGAGAAGAGCGTCTTAAATCGCTGGTTTCCGGCATGCGTACGCTACCAAGCCTACCGGCCATCTACAGTGAGTTGATGAAAATAATTCAAGATCCGAATGCCTCTGTTGCTGATGTGGGGCGACTGATTGCCAAAGACCCAGCCATGACCGTCAAAATATTGCAGCTGGTCAACTCAGCATTTTTTGGTCTCGGTCGTCACGTCTCAAACCCTGTGGATGCGGCTTCGCTGCTGGGACTTGAGATACTTAAGCCTTTGGTGTTATCGATCGGTATTTTCAAACAGTTTGAAGCGGACAAGCTGGCTATAAAAGACTTTTCATTGGATACGCTCTGGTCGCATAGCACGCGTGTTGGCTCAATTGCTAAGCAGATAGCCAAAGCAGAGGGAATGGGGTCGCCCGCAGTCGAGGACAGTCTGCTTGCCGGCATGCTGCACGATATTGGTAAACTAATCCTAGTACTTAATCTACCTGCCGGCTTTAAGCAGTTACCGGAGGCGAAGTGCGACACCCTTAATGACTGTGTTATCACTGAGAAAGAGATCTTCGGCGCTACACACGGCACAGTGGGCGGATATCTGCTGGGTTTATGGGGATTACCCGAGTCTGTTGTGGAGGCGGTAGCGTTGCACAATCAGCCAGCACTACAAGGGGAGAAAGTTTTCAGCGTACTCAGTGTAGTACACGCGGCCAACGCACTGGTACATGCTGCAGACAAGGGAGTGGAGCTGGAAAATATGCTGGATCTAAATTACCTCAATTCAATCGGGATGGCGGACAGAGTTGAAGCTTGGAAGGTTCTTGTCAGTGAAATTGATCTGAACACTACCTGAAGGTTACGTCGGCATACATAACTATCTATGAGTTGACTAAGGAGAAGGTCCGGCAATGTATTGCCAGATAAATAGAATAATCCCTGTCTGAACTTCTCATCCAAAATCAATGCCATCTTTGTTTTGAGTTTGAGTCAAAGAGTCAGGCTGACTTCTACTGAAGCATCATAAGACGAATATCCTGCTTCAGGAAAACATATCCTTAGACTATCAAATCGCTTTGCGCCTGTAAGAATGGGGAGGCTTATTGTGAAAACGTATTTATTCATTCGGTAAACCGATTTCTGCAACGCCACACTCATTTTGTTAACATGGAATATGAGGTCTGTAAAAAACGTCTACTGATTGACGTCAGTTTTTTCAATATGGCAGCCTCTACTTCGATCTCTGTCCAGTGTAACGAGTTGTTTCAAAGATTGATCAGGTGTATCTGAGTAGACAGGGGAAATCTGTCAAGACTTCAAAAAGATCAGACTGGGGACTATCACTATGTATATCTGCCTAATAAGTATCCACGGACTTATTCGGGGCCATGAGCTGGAATTGGGAAGGGATGCCGATACGGGAGGACAAACCAAATATATTGTCGATCTTGCGCGTGCACTGGCTGAGCGTGAGGACGTCACACAAGTCGATCTTGTGACAAGGCGTGTGGTAGATCCAAATATCAGTGATGACTATGCCGTTCCACAGGAAATTTTATCTGAGAAGGCAAGGATAGTCCGAATCGATGCAGGCCCTGAGGCCTATCTTCCGAAAGAAGAACTGTGGGACTATTTGGACAGCTTTATGGATAATCTGCTCAACTGGCAAAATGAGCAGCCACAAATGCCGGACATTATTCACAGTCACTATGCTGATGCCGGCTATGTTGGTGTGAGACTTTCCCATCTGCTCGGGCTGCCACTGGTTTATACGGGACATTCGCTGGGTCGGGACAAAAGACAACGATTGCTGGCGAAGGGATTAACCCGTGATGAGATCAACAAACGCTATAATATTGGTCGCCGAATCGATGCGGAGGAGGAGGTGCTGGCCAACGCTGACCTGGTGATTACCAGCACCCACAATGAGATTGAGGAGCAGTATGGTCTCTACAATTACTACCAGCCAGACCGGATGGCCGTAGTACCACCAGGTACCAATCTGACTCAGTTTCATCCGCCAAAAAAAGCCAAGGAAAAATTCAGGTTTCGCAAATCTCTCGATCAGTTTCTGAGTAATTCAAACAAACCGATCATTCTTGCCCTTTCACGCGCTGACGAAAGAAAAAATATCCAGACATTGCTCGAGGCCTATGGTGAGTCGAGTCAGCTGCAAAAGGCTGCAAATCTGGTCATTATTGCGGGCAACCGTGATGACATCAGAGAGATGGAGAGTGGTCCGCAATCGGTGATGACGGATATTTTATTGCTGATCGATCTTTACGATCTTTATGGACATGTGGCTGTTCCCAAGCGTCATCTAGCCGGTGAGGTGCCTGAGATCTACCGAATTGCCGCCCAGTCGAAAGGGATCTTTATCAATCCGGCGCTGACTGAGCCCTTCGGCCTTACTCTGCTCGAAGCGGCTGCCAGCGGCTTACCTCTGGTGGCAACAGAAAACGGTGGGCCTGTCGATATCATCGGCAACTGCAATAACGGTTTATTGGTGGACCCGCTCGATAAAGAGGGGATAAGCCGCAGTTTGCTGAAAATTCTGCACGACCATAGTCAATGGGAGACCTTTTCCAGAAACGGTCTTGTTGGCGTAAGAAAGCACTACTCCTGGCAGGCCCACGCTACGAAATACCTGGATAAGTTGTCTCCGTTGCCGGCGAAGCATGAAAAGACACCGATGTCACCACCCAAACATGTGAAGCATCGTTCGCGTGACCGTGCCATCTTCACCGATCTGGACCAGAATCTGTTGGGCAATCCAAAAGGTTTAAGGCAGTTTATCGAGGTGGTGAGAAAGAACCGTAAATGCGCCACCTTCGGTATCGCCACCGGCAGGCGTCTTGATGCAGCGTTGTCGATTCTGAAAAAGTACGCCATACCGATTCCTGATGTCTTGATCAGCAGCCTGGGCACCAAGATCCACTATTCGCAGGATCTGACGGAAGATGATTTTTGGACTGAGCATATCGACCATCTCTGGCAACCCAAGCGAGTCAGGCGAGTGATGTCCGACTTGCCAGGGATCAAGCCACAGGGACGGAAAGAGCAGAGTTTTTTCAAAATCGCATACCATTACGATCCAAACAAGGCGCCATCAGTCGATGAGATCAACGGTCTGCTGCACAAGCATGAACTGACCTGTAACGTGATTCACGCTTTTGGACAGTATCTTGATATCCTGCCATCCAGGGCTTCCAAAGGACAGGCATTGCGTTATGTCGCACAACGCTGGGAGACGCCGATGGAACACATACTGGTAGCAGGGGGGTCCGGGGCTGATGAAGATATGATGCGCGGCAATACGCTGGCTGTCGTAGTGGCCAACCGGCATCATGAGGAGCTTTCTCACATGGTCGATCATGACCGTATCTACCTTGCCAGCCAGTCCCATGCACTGGGGATACTGGAGGCAATCGATCACTACGATTTCTTTAACACTTGCGAGGTGCCGGTACCCCATGAATAACCGATTACTGCTCTGCACCGATCTCGACCGGACATTGATACCCAATGGTCCACAGCCGGAGTCACCTGATGCGCGACCTGTATTTCATCAGCTTTGTGCAGCGGAAAACCTCATCCTGGTCTATGTCAGCGGGCGGCATCGGGCGCTTGTGCAAGAGGCGATAACCACTCACGAACTGCCGCAGCCCGACTATGTGGTGGGGGATGTCGGCACTACCATCTACCGTGTCGATAGTGCCCATGACTGGCGCCACCTTGCTGAGTGGGATGAGCAGATAGGGGAGGATTGGGCCGGTAAATCCCATGCAGACCTAAGTCGAATGTTTGCCGACTTGAGTGCGCTTAGGTTGCAGGAAGATGCCAAGCAGAACCGCTACAAACTCAGCTACTATGTTTCGCTCGATACGGACCGCCAATCAGTCGACGAAATGATGCGGCAGCGCCTGCAGACTGAGCAGGTCGACGCAACGCTGGTTTGGAGTGTGGATGAGCCTGCGGGTATCGGGCTTTTAGATGTCTTACCTGCCAGGGCGACAAAACTGCATGCTGTCGAATTCCTGATGGAGACTTTGAATTTCTCCTTAGCCAATACGGTGTTTTCTGGAGACAGCGGCAATGACATGCAGGTATTGGTGAGTCGAATTCCAGCAATATTGGTCAACAATGCGCAGCCTGAGGTAAGACAGGAGGCCTTGGGTATGGCGTCGGAGAACCTGAATCATGACTCTCTCTATCTGGCCAAAGGGGGCTTTATGCAGATGAATGGCAACTACAGTGCTGGCATCCTTGAGGGTATTGCTCACTACCATCCGGTCCTGATTGAGAAATTACTTAACATGAAGACATCGCCGGAGTGACCCCAATGGCGGGAGTGACTGTTTTCGGTGAGGTGCTTTTCGACTGCTTTCCGACAGGTGAGAAAGTTTTGGGAGGTGCGCCATTCAATGTGGCATGGCATCTACAGGCTTTTGGTCAGTGTCCGCGATTCATTAGTTCTGTCGGTAAGGATGCCGGGGGCGAAACGATTCGCAGGGCCATGCAGGGATGGGGTATGGATGCCAGCCTGCTGCAGACCCATGCTTCGAAAAAGACGGGTGAGGTACAGATTACCCTTCAGGATGGCGAACCGACATACGATATCGTCGATCAGGTCGCCTATGATGACATCGATGCCTCGAGTCTTGCCGATGCCCCGCATGGGTTGCTCTATCACGGCTCTCTGGCGCTCAGGCATGAGTTGTCTCGCCAAGCGTTGGAAAAACTTAAGTCTCAACACCCCTCTGCCGTCTTTATGGATGTGAATCTTCGCGAGCCCTGGTGGCAACGCGATCTCTTGCTGGCTTGGGTGGAAGACGCAGACTGGGTTAAATTGAATGAAGCAGAGTTTTCTCTGCTGCATGGGGGAGCCTCAGACACAAAGCCGGCGGCCGAGGCCTTTTTGCAACAGCATCAATTGAGTGGCCTGATTGTGACTCGGGGAGCGCAGGGTGCGATGGCGGTGATTCCCGGTCAACCGCCAGTCGAAGTGGCACCGGTAGAGGCACTCGAGGTGGTGGATACGGTAGGCGCGGGAGATGCGCTATCGTCTGTCCTGTTGCTGGGGTTGAATTTGGGATGGCCCATCAGGCAGACCCTGGAGCGAGCACAAGGTTTTGCCTCGGCCCTGGTGGGGAGGCGTGGTGCCACGGTGGAGGATATTGACTTCTATCGGCCTTTTATCGACGCCTGGAAACTCTAGGGCCTGTTAACACTAATCCAATACGCCCTGTTGAGCCTGAAAAAGCGCCAATCAAGGCGCGAGGAGAGAAGTTTGGTTGTTCCAAATGAGTGACGAGCAACGCCGAGTGGCGAATTTTCAGGCTCAACCCGAAGGGCTGGGGCTGTTTTTGCACCCAGCGGCGTTATCATTCGCTCATGTAGCTGGGCTACACCACGCTCATTCTGCCTTGCTGGGCACAAAAACAGCTCCAGCAGGGCGTACCCCAAGGGCACTTCCTTCGGGGCGTATTGGATTAGTGTTAACAGGCCCTAGACAAGGCTTATGAAACCGGCAACCTAATATGTATGAACAGGTCTCCCATTCTCTGCTCAACCGTATTCTCGATGAGCTGAAGCCGGATCTTCAGAATCGGGATCTGCGCCATTTCTATACCCGGCTCGGCGCCAATTTCTACGCGATTTATACGCTTTTTTACCATCTTTACGGTCAACGGGAAGATTTCAAAGCACAGATTGTCAATCTGGTCGAAGTGATGGCGACCCGCTACGTACAGCGCCACGCAAAACTAAGACACCTCGATGAGGAGAGAGAGACCGACCACAACTGGTTCCTCAGCCAGGAGTGGGTCGGTATGGCACTCTATGCAGACGGTTTCGCCGGCAATCTGGAAGGGGTGAGATCGAAACTTCCCTATCTACAGGAACTGGGCGTCAATATGTTGCACGTGATGCCGGTGCTGGTCTGTCCCGAAGGTGCCAGTGACGGCGGTTATGCGGTCAGTGATTTTCGCAATGTGGATCCCCGGGTCGGTTCATTGGATGACATCAATGAACTGGCAGTGGCCACGCATAAGCGCAGTATGTTGCTGACACTGGATATGGTGGTCAACCATACCTCCGATGAACATGAATGGGTGCAGCGCGCCCGCTCCGGCGAAAAGAAATATCAGGACTATTTCTATATCTTCGATAACCGGGATGTCCCCGATATGTTCGAAGAGAGCATGCCGGAGATCTTTCCCGAGACTTCGCCGGGTAATTTTACCTGGGACGAGGCGATGCAGAAATGGGTGATGACTGTCTTCAACTCCTATCAGTGGGATCTCAACTACGGCAATCCCGCAGTCTTTATCGAGATGATCGACAACATCCTGTTCTGGGCCAATCAGGGTGGGGATATCATACGACTCGACGCGGTGGCCTTTCTATGGAAGAAGATAGGGACCAATTGCCAGAACCTGCGCGAGTCTCATCTGATTCTGCAGATGATGAAGGACTGCTGCCAGGTGACTGCCCCCGGCGTGCTGTTCATCGCAGAGGCGATAGTCGCACCGGTAGAGATCATTAAATATTTCGGTGAGGACGCAGTGATCGCCAAGGAGTGCGAGATCGCCTATAACGCCACCTACATGGCGCTGCTGTGGGATGCGGTAGCCACCAAGAACACGCAGTTGCTGGGCAAAGGCATCCAGCATCTACCGACCAAGCTGGACCGGGCCACCTGGCTTAACTATGTACGTTGCCATGATGATATCGGGCTGGGTTTTGATGACTCAGCCATCATTGCAGCCGGCTACCAACCAATTGCCCACCGTCGATTTCTGGTGGATTTCTTCACCGGTCAGTATGACGGCTCCGATGCCCGTGGGCAGCCTTTCGGTGTCAATCTGAAAACGGGTGATGCCCGTATATCCGGCTCGTTGGCTTCCCTGGTCGGACTTGAGGTGGCTCTGGAAGAGGGTGACGAAAAGGCTATCGACCGATCTGTGAAATTGATCCTCCTGATGCACAGCATGATCTGTTCATTCGGCGGCATTCCACTGCTCTATTATGGTGATGAGATTGGCACGTTGAACGATTGCCAGTTTCTCGAGGATGAAAGCAAGGCGGGTGACAATCGCTGGATGCACCGCCCGACCATGGATTGGGAAAGGGCGGAGTTGAGACATAAGCACGGCACGCCAGAACAGCGCATCTTCGACGGGTTGAAAAAAATGATTGATGTACGCAAAGGGATCACCGCCTTTGCCGATTTCAACAATCGCGAGCTGACCGATGTGGGCAATCCCCATCTCTTCGTCTTCTGGCGCACCAATCCCATGCTGCCGAACGGTTCCGTCCTGGTAGTGGCTAACTTTGATGATTCACCGCAATACATGGAACTGAATGCCTTGGGCAACCGTGGCATGTTCGGCCACGGTAACTTGCATGATCTCTATTCCGGAGAGTCTCCCAGGTTGTTCAAGGATCAGCTGGTGGTTCCACCCTACCATTTCTATTGGCTTACCGATCAGCGGCCGGACGTGGGTTTTGACCGTTAATCCGGTTATCTATTTGCCACGAACCTCTCGTGAGAGTTTTGTGACATTTATGTGATTCCCTTGCCATCCTGGGATGGTGTCATCTAGTTTGAGAGTAGTGAATGGGTGATAGTAAATGATCCTGTCAACCATCCGCCATGCAATCTATCATTTCAGTTGAATCAACGAAGTGCGGTGAATAAGCAGACCATGCGACGAAAAATACTCATTGTTGAAGACGAGCCGGATATTGCCCGTTTGGTACAGACCCATCTGGCGGATAATGGTTACGAGGCGGATATCGCCAGCAACGGGGCGTCCGCCATGCGCCTGTTCAAGCAGGGTGGCTATCGGTTGGTGGTACTGGATCTGATGCTGCCCGATACGGACGGTCTCAGCCTCTGCCGCCGGATGCGGGAAACCGGTGATTATGTGGCCATTCTTATGCTTACCGCCAAATCAACAGAATTGGACCGTGTATTGGGGCTGGAGATGGGGGCGGATGATTACCTCACAAAGCCTTTCAGTGTGCCCGAATTGCTGGCGCGGATTAAGGCGCTTTTCCGGCGTATGGAGGCGTTAAAGAGTGACGCCGAGACACCGATCGTTGAAGAGAGCATTGAGTATGATGGGCTTGCTATCGATGTGGCGCGCCGAAGCGTCCGCATAGAAGGTAAACCGATAGAACTGACAGCTCGTGAATTCGATCTTTTGCTCTTTTTTGTACGACATCCCGGGCGGGTATTCAGTCGGATCCAGCTTCTTGATCAGGTTTGGGGTTACAACCATGATGGCTATGAACATACCGTCAATTCACATATCAACCGCTTGCGGGCGAAGATCGAACAGAATCCGGCGGAGCCCCGGTATGTGCTGACGGTCTGGGGTGTCGGTTACAAATTCAGCGAGGAAGGCTGAATGCTGCATACACTCTATGCAAGACTCTCTCTCGCTCTGGTCGGACTCTTCCTGGTGACCGGACTGGTCTATACCCTGATCACCAACTCGATGACTGAACGGTATTTGCAGGAGATCACTCAGCACTTCAATCGTGATCTGGCACAGCGTATTGTCGCTGACCGGCAGTTGGTGATCGACGGCGAGATGAACGATAAGGCATTGAAGTCCACCTTCAGTGCCTATATGGACATCAATCCCAGTATCGAGATCTACTTGCTGGATAAAAGCGGAAGGATCCTCGCCTTTTCAGCAGATCCGGGTAAGGTCAAGCGACAGCATGTCGATCTGACACCGATAAAAGCCTTTCTCCGTGGCGAGGGGTTTCCCTTGCTGGGAGATGATCCTCGCTCCCACGAAAGACGTAAGGCCTTCTCTGCCACACCTGTGCCCGCCGGAGACATGCCGGCAGGTTATCTCTATGTCGTATTACGCGGAGAAGAGTACGACAGTGCCGAACAGGCGGTACAAGAGAGCTATGTGCTCAATCTCAGCGCCAGTGCAGTCGCCATCAGTCTGGGTTTTGGCCTGCTGACAGGTCTGCTGCTGTTTCATTGGCTGACACGACGGCTACAACGCCTATCCAGTGTGATGTCCGATTTTCAGCAGAGTGATTTCACCCACCATGAACAGTTCATCCGAAAGCCTACGCAGGCTGATGAAGTCGACCGTTTGGGGGCGACATTCGACGAAATGGCTGCGCGTATCATCGAGCAGTGGGGGCAGTTGAAGGAGCAGGACCGGTTGCGACGGGAGCTGGTAGCGCAGGTCTCTCATGACCTACGTACACCGTTGGCGGTGCTGCACGGTTATCTTGAGACGCTCAACATGCAGGAGACTGACCTGAGTCCGGAACGGCAACAAGAGTATCTGGCCATAGCCCTGCGGCAGAGTGATCGCCTCAAACAGATGGTGGAAGACCTCTTCGAACTGGCTCAACTGGAGGCGAGAGAAACCCGCCCGGTCTGTGAGCCAATGGCTATCGCCGAGCTGGTGCAGGATGTGTTGCAGAAATTTCAGTTGCCTGCACAACAGGCGCAAGTGAGCCTTGAGTGGCGGCCGCCGGAGACGCAGTTCTTTGTACAGGCGGATTTCGCGCTAACGGAGCGGGTACTCAACAATCTGATTTCCAATGCCCTGGATCACATCCAGACAGGGGGAGAGATCCGGCTTCAAATCACCCAGGAAAAGTCATATGTCATGGTGACGGTCAGTGATGACGGCAAGGGCATACCGGAAGACGACTTACTGCATATCTTTGAGCCTTTCTATCGCAGTAAGACATCATCTGGCGGTAGTGGACATGCCGGCCTCGGGCTCGCCATTGCCCGCCGTATGGTTGAACTGCAGAGTGGCCGAATCAGAGTGGAAAACAATCCATCCGGTGGTGCAAAGTTTGCTTTTTCTCTGCCTCTTGTTCAGTTGTGATTGCTTTGTGATATTTAAGTGAAAAAATGGTGATCCCGAGGGATTACACTGCTCTCAAATGCTGTGGGACAAGGATGAAACCGGCGTTCAAAAACATCAGAAATCGCAGGGTGAATATCACGCTCAATTTTCTGTCTCACTGAGTTAAAGCGTGGAGAAGCAGATGAAACGAAGAAGCATGATTCAATTGTTGGGTGTCGCGGCACTTGCACCAGTCATCGGTCAATCGGTATTTGCCAGACAGGATGAGAAAATGATGCAGCTTGAAAAGCTTGAACTGAGTGAAGCCGAATGGCGCGAGCGTCTCACATCCGCACAATTCAATATCTTGCGGGAGGAGGGTACAGAACGCCCCGGTTCCAGCCCGTTGCTGAACGAAAAGCGTGAAGGCACCTTCGTCTGTGTCGCCTGTGATCATCCTTTATTCGACGCAAGTATGAAATATGAGAGTGGTACCGGCTGGCCCAGTTTTTTCGATACCTTAGCGGGCGCTTTCGAGACCAAGCGGGACTTCAAGCTGATTTGGCCACGTACTGAGTACCACTGTGCCAAATGTGGCGGACATCATGGGCATATCTTCGAGGATGGACCCAAACCCACAGGGCTTCGCTACTGCAACAATGGTATCGCACTGAAGTTCGTGCCCGTCGAGACATGAAGTCGTTGAAAAGGCTGTGGTTTGGATGTTGGATTATGTGCCTGACTGCCTCTGCCATGGCAGGCGAACCACTGCGCTTTGAAAGCCCGGTTGAGCGGGTCAATGTGATTGAGCTTTTTACCTCACACGGCTGCAGCAGTTGTCCACCAGCTGATGCCTGGTTGAGCGGTTTCACTGACAACCCTGATCTCTGGCACGAGGTGGTACCGTTGGCTTTCCATGTGGACTATTGGGACTACCTCGGTTGGCAGGATCGATTTGCTACCGCTGCTTTCAGTCAGCGTCAGCGGGACTACCGGCAGGCGGGTGGTCTGGGGTCGGTCTATACGCCCGGCGTTCTGGTGAACGGCGAAGAGTGGCGTGGCTGGTACCGGGGGCGCTCTCTGCCATCGGCGAGCTCAGAAGAAGTGGGCCGTCTGAGCCTGCGTGCAGAACCGGGTAGACACGCCGTGATTGAGTTTTCACCTGAGCGCAATCGACCCATTGGCGCTCTTCGGGCCAATCTGGCCGTTCTCGGTATTGGGATCAAAAGCGATATTGGTGCGGGTGAGAACCGGGGCCGGTCTCTGGAAGAGGATTTCATTGTGCTTGGTCATACCGCAACATCGAGTGAAACAGCCCAAAATACCTGGCAGTTAGCTTGGCCGGATCTCAAACAAAAAACTGCAGCACGCTATGCTGTGGTTGCCTGGCTTAGTCACGATGATAATCCTGCTCCGCTTCAGGCAACAGGAGGATGGCTGCCGTAAAGCAACAGCGTAACCGCACGGCTTGCCTACCAATTGCGTAGATTGGGCTGTTGTGCTATTCTTCGCGCCGATCAGCGGTTGAGGCTAAGGCAACCGGTCGTACCGGGCAAGTCTCCTGTGGCGAATTATAATAAAACCCCGATAGCGGGGTTTTTTTGTTTTCGGAACTCGCACCAAGTCAGGCGCTGATTCGAGGACACATGATGGGCCGAGTGCCCATTTTTTATTGGGTGAATGCATGCGGTCTGCACCGGAAAAACTGAACTCGCTCGTCAGGCAGGAAGTAGAACTGCTGGGTTATGAGCTGGTTGGTATCGAAATGGTATCGCAGGGTAAGGGTGGAATCCTGCTGCGAATCTATATCGATCATGCAGATGGCATTACCCTGGATGATTGCGTTGAGGTCAGCCATCAGGTGAGTGGCGTACTCGATGTCGAAGATCCTATAAAAGAGAATTATCGGCTTGAGGTTTCCTCGCCGGGCCTGGACAGGCCGCTGTTCGAGCTGGCGCATTTCGAGCGCTATAAGGGCAGCAAGGTACGGATCAAGACACAGTCGAAGATTGAAAATCGCCATCGCTTTACCGGCGTGTTGGGTGGCGTGGAAGAGAATCAGGTTTTAATTGAAGAAGATGGGACCCTTTACCGAATTCCGATCGAACTGATCGATTCAGCGCGGGTGGTACCTGAATTTTGAATTGGGAAATAGCTGATGAGTAAAGAGATACTGCTGGTCGTAGATGCGGTCTCCAACGAGAAGGACGTAGGAAAAACGATCATCTTCGAGGCGATCGAGGCTGCGTTGGCCTCCGCCACGCGAAAACGCAACGGGGACGATATCCTGGTGCGTGTCGCCATTGATCGCACTACTGGAGACTACGATACTTTCCGTCGCTGGGAAGTGGTCGAAGCCTATGCCGAAGATGAGCCTGATGCGCCTCTGCGTCAGATTATCCTTGAGGCTGCTCGTGAGGAAAACCCCGATATTGAAATCGGTGAGTATATTGAGGAGCCCATCGAGTCGATTGAATTCGGTCGCATAGCTGCACAGGCCGCCAAGCAGGTCATCGTACAGAAAGTACGCGAGGCGGAACGTGCCAAGGTCGTCGAAGCGTTTAGTGGACGCGAGGGTGAACTGGTCACTGGTGTTGTCAAGCGCATCGATCGCGGCAATGTGTTCCTCGATCTGGGTGGTAATGCTGAGGCTTTTATCGGTCGTGAACACATGATTCCCAAGGAGTCGGTACGGGTTGGTGATCGTTTGCGCGGTTACCTCTATGAAGTCCGTTCCGAACCTCGCGGCCCTCAGCTTTTCATCAGCCGAGCCATGCCTGAGTTGCTGATGGAGCTCTTTAAACTGGAAGTGCCGGAGGTGGGTGAGGGTCTCATCGATATCCGTGGCGCTGCCCGCGATCCTGGCCTGCGTGCGAAGATCGCAGTCAAAGCATTGGATCAGCGTATCGATCCGGTAGGTGCCTGCGTCGGTATGCGTGGCTCCCGCGTGCAGGCGGTCTCCAATGAACTCAACGGAGAGAGAGTCGACATCATTCTCTGGAATGACAATCCGGCACAATATGTGATCAACGCGATGTCGCCGGCGGACGTGGTCTCTATCGTGGTGGATGAAGACACCCATGCGATGGATGTGGCCGTCAGCGAAGAGAATCTCTCCCAGGCCATCGGACGAGGTGGACAAAACGTCCGGCTAGCCAGCCAGTTGACCGGCTGGGAACTCAATGTCATGGATGAGGCACAGGCCTCTGAAAAGAACGAAAATGAGGCTCGAAGCTTCATGGAATCCTTCATGGAACAACTGGACGTGGATGAGGATGTAGCCGCGATTCTGGTGCAGGAGGGGTTCACTACCGTTGATGAAGTGGCCTATGTGCCCCTTGAGGAACTGGTAGCGATCGATGAGTTCGATGAGGACTTGGTGGAGGAATTGCGTAACCGGGCCAAGGATTTTCTGCTGACTCGTGCGATCGCAAACGAAGAGGCGTTCCGTGAGCCGGCAGAAGACCTGCTAACGATGGATGGTATGGATAAGGATCTTGCTTTTGTCCTGGCGGGCAAGGGCGTGGTGACCATGGAAGACCTTGCTGAACAGTCCATCGATGATTTGATGGAGATAGATGACATGGATGAGGAGCGGGCCGGCAAGCTGATTATGACAGCCCGTGCTCCCTGGTTTGAAGAGGCGGAGTAGACATTCCGCATCACATGACCGGTATATAACCGGCCAGGATTGAGACACAGTGGATAAGGCAAACTCGAGAGGCCTGATGTATGAGTGAAGTAACGGTTGCACAACTTGCAAAAGTCGTCGGCATTCCTGCCGATCGGTTGATGGAACAGTTGGCTGATGCCGGGATCCAGGCCAAAGAACCCGAGGATAAGATCTCTGACGAGGAGAAAAGCAAGCTGTTACAGCACTTGCGAGAGAGTCATGGCAAGAAAAAAACTGCCGCTATCTCGTCACCCAGCAAAGTGACCTTGCGCCGCAAGACCGTCAGCGAACTCCGTCAGCCCACTGGGTCAGGCCGCAGTACACTCAATAGGTCTGCGCCGGCTGCATCAAAAACCGTCAGTGTTGAAGTCCGCAAGAAGCGTACCTACGTCAAGCGTGCCGCAGTCGAGTCAGACGAGACAAAGGTCAAGGATGCCGAAGAGGCACGTAAAGCGCTCGACGAGCAGGCCAAACAGAAAGCTGAATTCGAAGCTGAAGTCGAGGCGCGCAAGGCTGCCGAATCGGCCAAGAGGGCTGAGGAAGAGGCTGCCAAACAAGCGGCTGAGGAAGAGGCAAAACGCAAAGCTGAGGAAGAAGAGGCCAAGCGCAAAGCCGAAGAGGAAGCAGCCGCAAAGGTGCAGCCAGTAGAGGCGCCGGTGGAAAAACCTGCACCGAAGCAGGAAGCCGGTCGTCAGCGCAAGGGCCGCAAAGAGAAGGAAGCCAAAAGTGGTGACCGCTTTGAGCGCAAAGAACTGCATGTCTCTCAGGAACTGCGTGGTCGACGCAAGAAAAAACCCACCAAGCGCAGGTCTGCATCCCAGTCTTCAGGCGATTCGCAACACGGTTTTCAGAAACCAACCACACCTGTCGTGCATGAAGTGAAAGTACCCGAGAGTATCTCCGTAGCCGATTTGGCTCAGCGTATGAGTATCAAGGCTGCCGAGGTGATTAAGGTGCTGATGAAAATGGGCATGATGGTGACCATTAACCAACCCCTGGATCGTGATACTGCCGTACTGGTGGTTGAAGAGATGGGGCATGTCCCAGTGGATTATAAAGATGAAGATGCCGAGGCCGATCTGCTGAGTACAGAAGATCAGGCGCAGGCAGAGGGCGAGATGGTTACCCGTCCGCCTGTGGTGACAATCATGGGTCATGTTGACCATGGCAAGACGTCACTACTCGATTATATTCGTGCCAGTCGCGTGGCTGCCGGTGAGGCGGGAGGTATTACCCAGCATATCGGCGCCTACCATGTGGATACCGACAAAGGTACCGTCTCCTTTCTTGATACCCCCGGACATGCAGCTTTTACCGCCATGCGTGCACGTGGCGCCAAGGTGACCGATATCGTGATCCTGGTGGTGGCGGCAGACGACGGCGTCATGCCACAGACGAAAGAGGCGATTCAACACGCCAAGGCCAGTGGTGTGCCATTAATCGTGGCGATCAACAAGATTGATAAAGAGGATGCCAACCCTGACCGAGTGATCCAGGAGCTTTCTCAGGAAGAGGTGATTCCTGAGGATTGGGGCGGCGATACCATGTTTGTCCAGGTCTCGGCAAAAACTGGTGCGGGGATCGACAGTCTGCTCGACGCTATCCTGTTGCAGTCTGAAGTGCTGGAGCTCAAAGCGGTCGAAACAGGTCCGGCAACCGGCTCCATCGTGGAATCCTCCCTCGATAAGGGACGGGGTCCTGTGGCTACGGTACTGGTACAGTCAGGCACCCTCAATCGGGGCGACATGATTGTCTCGGGACAGGAGTTTGGACGCGTACGCGCCATGTTTGATGAGAATGGCCGCTCTATCAAGACAGCGGGCCCTTCTATCCCGGTGGTGGTGCTGGGTCTCTCCGCAACACCGGAGGCGGGTGACGATGTACGTGCTGTGAGTGATGAGCGGCGTGCCCGGGAAGTTGCCGAACTGCGTCGTGACAAACAACGCGATACGCGCCTGGCCGCCCAGAAGGCCACCAAGCTTGAAGAGATGTTCACCCAGATGGCAGAGGGTGAGGTGCAAAATCTCAATGTCATCGTCAAGGCGGATGTACAGGGTAGTGTCGAGGCATTGAAGGAATCTTTGGTCAACATTTCAACCGACGAAGTGAAAGTGAGGGTAGTGGCTTCCGGCGTTGGCGGTATTAACGAATCCGACGCCAATTTAGCGGTCACCTCCAATGCCATCATCATCGGTTTTAATGTCCGTGCTGATGCCGGCTCCCGCCGAGTGGTGGAGGAGCAGGGTCTCGACATGCGCTACTACAGCATCATCTACGAAGTCATCGATGATGTGAAAATGGCGATTTCAGGCATGCTCTCACCGGAGATTCGTGAAGAGATCATCGGTCTTGCCGAAGTACGTGATGTGTTCCGTAACTCCAAGCTGGGCGCCATCGCGGGTTGTATGGTGGTCGAAGGTACGGTCAAACGGAATAACCCGATTCGCGTACTGCGCGACAATGTGGTGATCTACGAAGGCACACTGGAGTCGCTGCGCCGCTTCAAGGACGACGTCAACGAGGTGAAGAGCGGTACCGAATGCGGTATCGGTGTGAAGAATTACAACGATGTGGAGCCGGGCGATCAGATAGAAGTCTTCGAGCGCTCAGAGATTGCTCGTACGGTTTAACGCCTCAGCACCATTCACACGATATGTCGAGAGATTTTAAAAGAACCGATCGGGTCGGTGCTGAGATACAGCGGGAACTGGCTGAATTGATTCGTGAGGAGGTCAAGGATCCGGCGCTCGGCATGATCACACTGCAGGAAGTCAGGGTTGTGCGGGATTTTTCCCAGGCCAAAGTCTATTTCACGACGATGGCGGGGCAGTCGACCCATAAGGAGGTGGCCAAGGACCTGAATCAGGTCTCGGGCCATCTGCGTTGGCTGCTGGGGCAGCGTATGAAACTGCGGACTGTGCCCAAGCTGATCTTCGTGTATGACACCTCGGTGGAAGCGGGTGAGCATTTGGCATCACTGATTGATCAGGCGGTTACAGTCAAAAGCTCGGATCCGGACTGAGCCTCAATTCATTCAAATTTTCATTTAGAGTAAAAGCATGGGACGTCGTCGCAACAGAGGGCGCAATATCAGTGGTGTATTGCTGCTCGACAAGCCAATTGGCATGACCTCTAACAAGGCGCTGCAGGAGGTTAAATTCCTCTACAAAGCAGCCAAGGCCGGGCATACCGGCAGCCTGGACCCACTGGCAACGGGCCTGCTTCCTATCTGTTTCGGTGAAGCGACCAAGCTATCTGCTTTCCTACTCGATGCCGATAAGCACTATCGTGTCCGGGTCAAACTCGGTGAGACTACCACCACCGCCGATGCAGAAGGTGATCTGTTGGAAACAATCGATCCGAGCGGTGTCAGTGAGGATGATGTACAAGAGGTGCTCCAGGAATTCCTCGGTGAACAGCAGCAACTGCCTCCCATGTATTCCGCCATCAAGCATCAGGGTGAGCGGCTCTACAAACTGGCTCGCCAGGGTCTTGAGGTGGAGCGGGAACCCCGGACCATCCACATTCATGCTCTGGAGCTGCTGAGTTTCAGTCTGCCTGAGTTTGAGCTCAATGTTCATTGCTCAAAGGGTACCTATGTACGCACCCTGGCAGAGGATATCGGCAAGCGTCTGGGCTGTGGCGCCCATGTCAGTGGCTTGCGCCGGACTGGTGTTGGTCCCTATGACGATCAGTCCATGCTGACGCTGGAGCAGGTACAGGCAGCTTTTGCCGACAAGCGTTTTGAAGAGATGGATGCGTGGATGTTGCCGTTGGAGAGTGCCCTGGCAGAATGGCCGGAGGTGAATTTGAGCCCCGATGCCGCTTTTTATATGCAGCAGGGGCAGCCGATCCTGGTACCCAACGCACCGACCAGTGGTTGGGTGCGTCTCTACGCCAATCAGAGCGATTTTCTCGGTGTCGGGCAGATTCTTGATGACGGACGGGTGGCGCCGAAACGCCTGATGCAGGTAACGAATTGAATTGCTGACGAATTCCCTTTTCGAAAGGGTAATTTTCAGTTGCTGAGAACGAACATAACGCGCATACTACGCCGTCTTTCGGGTACTACCTGAAACCATAGATTTTTAACTGGTCCGGCCAGCCTGAACTCATTGTTGGGTTGGTCTTCGAAGTGGCCTTTGATGAAGACGCAACCCATAGGAGAACGTCATGACAATGAGTGCAGCAGATAAGAAATCCGTCGTTGAGGAGTACCAGCGTGCGCCTGGCGACACCGGCTCCCCTGAAGTTCAAGTGGCTCTGATGACCAGCCGCATCACCCAGTTGACCGACCACTTTAAAGATCATAAGCAGGATCACCACTCCCGCCAGGGTCTTGTGCGTCTGGTTAACTCTCGCCGCAAGTTGCTTGACTACCTGAAAAAGAAAGATCAGCAGCGTTATCGCGATCTTATCGCGCGCCTTGGTCTGCGCCGCTAAATCACTTAATCAATCATCAGAATCCCAAGGATTAAACAGTGACTTTGATAAAGAAAGAATTCCAGTGGGGAGACAATAAGGTCTCTATCGAAACAGGTGAAATCGCAAGGCAGGCGGATGGTGCCGTGATGGTCAACATGGACGATACCGTGGTCCAGGTGACTGTGGTAGAAGCCAAGAGCAGTGTGCCACGTGATTTTTTCCCGCTGACAGTGGATTACCAGGAAAAAACTTATGCTGCGGGTATGATCCCCGGCGGTTTTTTTCGCCGGGAGGGTCGTCCCAGTGAGAAAGAGATTCTCACCGCCCGTCTTATCGACCGTCCCATTCGCCCGCTTTTCCCCAAAGGCTTCACCAGTGAAGTTCAAGTCATCATCACGGTGATGTCTTTGAATCCGGCTGTGGATCCTGAGATTCCATCGCTGATCGGCACTTCTGCGGCGTTGGCCATCTCCGGCTTGCCATTCCAAGGACCTGTTGGCGCGGCTCGTGTCGGTTATAAGGATGGGGAGTATATCCTCAATGCCGCCACCACCGGTCTGAATCCCGATACCGATTTGGATCTGATTGTATCCGGTACCGAAGAGGCTGTACTGATGGTCGAATCTGAGGCTGACCAGCTCTCAGAGGAAGTTATGTTAGGTGCGGTACTGTTCGGCCATGAGCAGTCCAAGGTTGCCATCCAGGCCATCAAGGAACTGGCGGCTGAGGTGAACAAGGCACCCGCTGAGTACGCTGCACCGGAAGAAGACAAAGAGTTGACGGCTGCAGTGGAAGCGGAAGCCGCTCAGGGTATCGGCGATGCTTATTCCATTGCCGATAAACTGGATCGCTATGCAGCCGCAGACGCTGTGGTTGCAGCAACAGTCGAGAAGCTGTGCGCAGCAGAAGAGGGTAGTGAAGCCCGCTGGAGTGTCGATCAGGTCAAGGGTGCACTGGAGAAACTGAAAAAGCGTACTGTACGTGGACGCATACTGGATGGCGAACCCCGAATTGACGGCCGTGACACCCGTACCGTACGCCCTATCAGCGTACGTACAGGCGTTCTTCCACGAACTCACGGCTCAGCCCTGTTTACCCGTGGTGAGACACAGGCGCTGGTGGTTACCACGCTGGGTACTGAGCGTGATTCACAGATCATCGATGCACTGGAGGGTTCGCGCCGCGAGCACTTCATGCTGCACTATAATTTCCCTCCCTTTTGCGTTGGCGAAACCGGCCGTGTAGGTAGCCCGAAACGCCGCGAGATCGGTCATGGCCGTTTGGCCAAGCGCGGTGTGCTGGCCTGTATGCCCACCATCGGAGAGTTTCCCTATGCAATCCGTGTGGTCTCCGAGATCACCGAATCCAATGGTTCCTCATCCATGGCATCCGTATGCGGTACCAGTCTGGCGTTGATGGATGCAGGTGTACCGGTAAAATCTCCGGTTGCAGGTGTTGCCATGGGCTTGATCAAAGAGGGTGACAAGTTTGCCGTACTCACGGATATCATGGGCGACGAGGATCACCTTGGCGACATGGACTTCAAAGTGGCCGGTACCGCTAACGGAATCAATGCCCTGCAGATGGATATCAAGATCAATGGCATCACCAAGGAGATTATGGAAATCGCCCTGGATCAGGCCAAAGAGGGCCGTATGCATATCCTGGGTGAGATGAACAAGGTTATCGATTCCCATCGCGAGGATATGTCCGAGCACGCACCCCGTATCATCGAGTTCAAGATTCATCCCGACAAGATCCGTGATGTCATCGGTAAGGGCGGTGTTACCATCCGCTCAATCACCGAAGAGACCGGTGCTACAGTCGATATCACTGATGACGGTGTCGTGAAGATCTTCTCTGTCGATAAGTCCGCTGGCGAAGACGCTCGCAAGCGTGTCGAACTCATCACCGCAGACGTGGAAGTGGGTACTATCTATGAGGGCAAGGTCGCCAAACTGATGGATTTTGGTGCTTTCGTCACTATCCTGCCCGGTAAGGACGGCTTGGTGCATATCTCACAGATCTCCAACGAACGCGTGGAAAAGGTCAGTGACAAGCTATCCGAAGGCGATACCATTAAGGTCAAGGTGCTGGAAGTTGATAAGCAGGGACGTATACGGCTCAGTATGAAGGCTGTGGACGAGGCCTGATGCTATCTGGCAAAGAGTAAAAAAAAGGGGCCATCGGCCCCTTTTTTTGTTTATGTCGCAGGGGCTCGATTTCGAAAACGCTATTGATGCGCCATGGTGACTAATCCTGAAAAGATCTGTTAGGCTATCCTACCTAACGGAGTCCCCTTTTACGGTGCTGCATTTGTAGATTCTCGTTAAAATCCAGCTTCTCAACTGTGATACGCAAGTTTGATGCGATTTCGAGAATAACAGGAATAAAAATAGTGCCCTATGGCATTAGCATGGAAGCAGAATATGAGGTATTTCAACAAGACAGTCTTATTCAGTGTCGTTCTCTGTGTTGTCTCCTTGTTTCTTTTCATGGCTTTTGCGTCGTTTAATCATGAGCCGAACTGGCATATAGAAGAGAACGCCGTCGCTTCGCAATCGCATCCTTTAGCCGGTTTCTGGAAACATAAGGACTGCGAAGACCCTTGGGGATGGGCAATAGGACCTGCTGCTGCAGGTCTTTATTATGTCTCTTTCTGTGGTCCAGGCGGCTGTTTCGAAATGGGTGCTTATCGCCCAAACTCCCGCATCATCGATGATCCCAGCTATCGGATTATTGATGCAAACACACTCATGTTTTATTCGGAAAATGAGTGGTCAACTCAGGTCAGATGTTCCGGACGATAGCGATCCCTGCCTCCTCACGTAAATGGATTCAATCAAGCCAAATCTACTCATTCATATGAGAGAAAAAGAATGTGGCTAGGTCGAATCAGTAAACGACATGGGTTTCAGCTTGCCGATAGCGCTTCCCATCAGTAACCTAATGGTGAATGACGAATTGTTATAAATGCGTGACGCCAGACAGATATTCGTGTTTTACGCTCTACAAAAGACGTGAGAATATTTTCATGAGGAGGGGGCGTGTCGAGCGTGGATAATAAGACAGTTGAAGAAAAAAATATTAGGAATCAACAGCTAACAGAGCTGTTGGCGGCTTGCGCCCTGAACGACCAGAAAGCTTTTGCCCGCCTTTATCAAATGACATCAGCGAATCTGTATGGTGTTGTGCTGCGTATACTGAATAGAGAAGCGTGGGCGGAGGACTGCCTGCAGGAGGCTTTTGTCAAAATCTGGAACAATGCGGATCGCTACCGGCCTTACCTGGCGGCACCGATGACCTGGATGATGACAATAGCTCGAAATCAGGCGCTTGATCAACTGCGCCGACGTCGGCGTGAGGTGATGGAATCTGATGGACATGCGTTTCGCGAAGAGGTTGACCATGATCCGTTGCCTCTGGAAAACCTAACGCAGAGTGATGAGGGAATACGCCTCAAAACGTGTCTGGATCAGTTGAAGGAGAAGCAGCGGCAAATGATTGCCATGGCCTATTTTAAGGGCCTCACGCATGATGAGCTTGCGAATCAGACAGATACGCCGTTGGGTACCGTTAAGACATGGATTCGTCGTGGTCTGGAGCAGCTTAGGAGGTGTCTGGAGCCATGATGAAAGATAGTGAAAACCAAGATAGCAACATCCATGCAGGTGAATATGTACTGGGTACGCTGCAGGGTGTAGAACTTGCCGAATTTGAGCAGCGACTGCTGGATGATCTGCAGTTGCAAGCTGAAGTCGATGCTTGGGAACGCCGGCTTGGTCCATTGATGGAGACCGTGGAACCGGTGCAGCCTCCGGCCTCAGTCTGGCAGAAATTGGAGCAGCGTACATCACCCAATAAAACAGCATCTCCGATATCTGGGCTCTGGAGTAATTTACAGTTCTGGCGTGCGCTCGGCATGGTGGCAGCAACGGTAGTGCTGGGTCTTGCCTTGACACTGTTTACTGCACGTCAAGTAGACCTGGGTATGGACAGCATGATGGTGGTGCTAAACGATCAGTCTGCTGCTGGGTGGATTGTTGCAGCCCGGCACAACCAAGGTTACCTCAACGTAAAGGCAGTGGAGCCCTCCAATTTACCCACTGGCAAGGTCTGCCAGCTTTGGATGGAAGATGAGAATGGGAATTTATTTCCTCTAGGTGTACTTCCGCACAGTGGCAACAAGGAATTGGCGATGCCCGTTAAGCACACTACCAATCAGCGTTTCATGGTTTCCATCGAGGAAGAAGAGCTCCTGCCGACCAAAAAGCCGAGCCAAGAGATCGTTTTTGAAGGCCGTTTGACAGAAATCTGATTTTTTCGATTTCTTCCAAAATTGACTAAATCTTGTCCGTAGTCAATTCCCGAGTGATATGATTCAGTATACTGCTGCCGACCGGTTCTGAACCCGGCAGATCGCTTGTGTGCGTGGGTGGATAGGATGGCTGCCTACCTCGCGAATACTATTTGAGGTCATTTTCTCAGCTTTTCTTATCCTGATGTCAGAGCCTGAAAATCGGACTCGGTGGAAAAGTCACCTTAGCTTGAGACGGTATGACTGGTCCTTAGGCTGTAACTGAATGTGAGCTTGCCAGTGCAAAAACTCATGGAGATCATACCTGGGTTGGATTCCTACCGGGGACGGTATGCTTACTTGTCGCTACTTGCCGTCATTGCGCTCATGGCGATTGCCTATGTTGGCTGGAGTCATGTCAGCAAAACAAGCCATTCCCAGATCCAAGCGATCAGCCAACGATCCCACACAGCCGGGTTGCTACTGGACATACAGACCCAGCTTAATCGGCTGGAAAATCACCTGCATCGTCTCCTGCTTGATCCCAGTTTAGGTGATACTCAGGAAACGAACGCAATGCTTGGTGAGTTGGACACAAGACTTCATTCGCTATTCAACTCCCTACAGAATGTATCATCCAGGCAGGCCAGCCTGGCATCAAGCCTGCTGGCTGACTGTAAAGCGTTGAATCGAGAAGTGACACAACTCGTCGAGATTCGTAAAGAGGCTGAACGCTGGTTCCCTGCCATGCGGTTGATGCAGGATGAAATGTACCCAAGTCATAAGTTGCTAATTGGAGAGCTGCAGGAACTTCTGTATGAGATGGAGGCAGGGGTGACTACGGAAGCAACCCTGGAGGCGAATACACTGATTCGTGGCCTGCAAAGCGCCTGGCTCAGTATGATCGAGGAGATGCATCACTTCGTGACTTACCGCTTCGGTGTCATCGTTGGCGATTCACAATTCGATGTGCCTGATTATCGAGCCAATATCGACTACTTCTCACAGCAGGTTCTTACGAAAATCGATGCATTGCGGCTTCACTACGGCAAGGGGGCAATCGATTCAGCAAAAATAGAGCATGTCGATCGCTTAATGGCGCATGCGAGTACCTGGATCAGTGCCAGTGAGCAGGTCTTTATTGCCATGGAGAAAAAGGTCTGGCGGCATGACTTGCAGCTGATGCGTGAATCAATCGCTCCGATAATGGTTCGCATGCGTGAGCGCTTTTCCCTGATAGATCTTCGCCTGGACAATGACTCAGTATCGGATATCACGCAGCTGACACAGACAGCCAAGCAATTATCAGAATCGATACTGAGTATTGCTGTCATGGGAATCCTGATGATTCTTGCCGCCTATCTCTATATCAACAGAAACCTGCTTCAGCCGATTGCCCAAACGGCGTATGCGTTGAAGGAAGAGGCGAGGGGGGCGGTTGATATCAAGCCGCCGCCGGCAGATCTGCGGGAAACACGGGATCTCGTGGATGCATTCAATGAAATGCGCAGACAGGTTCACCAGCGTCAGCGCTATCTGGACCATATTGCACACCACGATGCGCTCACACAGCTTCCAAACCGTGTTCTATTTCGCGATAGGCTCGAACATGCCCTTGCCATCGCTTTGCGAGGTGAAACTCAGGTCGGCCTGATGTTTCTCGATCTTGATCAATTCAAACAGGTCAATGACAGTCTCGGTCATCTGGTCGGCGATGAGTTGCTGCAAACAGTAGCAGAGCGACTGATTTCCCTGGTTCGCAGTTCGGATACGGTTGCGCGACTGGGGGGGGATGAGTTCGCGATACTGGTAGAGGGGCTTACCACTCGGGAAGATATGTCATTGCTGGCCAAGAAGATTTTGCAGGTGGTGGAACAGCCGATGAAGCTGGCTGATCAGGATTTAAGGATATCGGTCTCCATTGGCATCGCAACAGCGCCCCATGATGATGTTTCTGCCGAATACTTGATTAGAGACGCAGATGCCGCGATGTATGAAGCCAAACGGCAAGGCAGGGCAGCCTATTGTTTCTTCAGCGGTGAACTGACCTCAAGGGCCTCTGAAAGTCTGCAGCGTGAGAGCCAGGTGCGACAGGCTGCAGAGAAGGATGAGTTTATTTTTCACTTTCAACCTGTTGTCGACAGCCATAACGGGGAGTTGTTCTGTTTCGAAGCGTTGATGCGCTGGCAACACCCGACACGAGGTACGCTTCATCCTATAGACTTCCTCTCCGTTTTGGATGAGACCGGTGTCATTGGTAGCGTGATTGACCCGCTTTTAGAGCAGGCAATTGCCTTTCAACGTGAACAGTATCGACAGCGGGGTGAAAAAATAGCCGTCGCCATCAACCTGTCTGTCAGATTGCTGAATGCCCCGACATTTCGCCGAAAGCTTCTGGAAAGAATGATCGCAGGAGATTTTTATTCAAACAGCCTGATACTTGAGATTACGGAAGATATTCTGATGCAGGATTTGGCTGAAGCAGAAGTCTTTCTGCAGCAGTTAAAAACACTGGGTGCACGGATTGCACTGGATGATTTTGGCACAGGACAGGCATCTTTGAGCCACCTTCGCCAATTCCCCTTCGATTTTCTCAAGATCGATCGTGAGTTTATCCGCAATGCAGATGCTGATTCAAACGATGCCAGTGTTGTACTGGCGATGATCCAATTGGCCCATGCGCTTGGTATTAAAGTGATCGCCGAGGGGGTAGAGACCGAGTCTCAACTGGCATTTTTACAGGAGCTGAATTGTGATTACATCCAGGGATATCTGATCGGTGTCCCCAGCCATGCCAAACACCGGGTGGAGCTGACTCAACTCACACCCCTATTCGAGCGGTGATTGGTTAATCTGTGTGAATTCACTATTTCTGAGGTGACGGGTCTTGGCCTATCCGTAAAGTGAGCTTGAAAATCAAGCGTTGTGGCAAACATAACGACTTGAAATCAACGGCTTGTACATCGGTCATAAGGCAATTGTTTTATCCAAAACCTTGACACATGGAGCAAAGTGACTTAGATTTCGCGCTCCACTCTGCATGTGGGTCAAAAACGACACATTTACAGAGTGCTGTCCCCATCGTCTAGAGGCCTAGGACACTGGCCTTTCACGCCGGTAACAGGGGTTCGACTCCCCTTGGGGACGCCAATATAATCAAAGGGTTACGTTAACACGTAACCCTTTTTTTATGCCTTCGCTTGGGATGCTTTTTTTTAGTGGTGAATAATGTCAAGGCAGGGCTCTATAGCTTCATGGCAGTAAAATAGAGCTTCCCCTGGTGCGCCGATTTTCCAAATCGTCATGTGCGTGTCGTGCTTCACTCAGCGCATATTCCCGATGGATATTCATCTCTATTTTTCCTTGGCTACAAATAGTGAAAAGCGCCTCTGCACTTTTTTTCAGCTGAGAGGATGTCTTGACATAATCGAGTAGTGTTGGGCGTGTGATGAAGAGTGAACCCTTTTGGCTCAGTTCTGTGATGTCGAAGGGTGGTACCTTCCCTGATGATTGTCCAAAGGAGACCAGCAGACCCCTCGGTGCGAGACACGCCAGTGATGCCTGAAAGGTGTCGTGCCCTACTGAGTCGTAGACAACCGGCACCCCCATCCCCTGTGTTATCTCCTCGACACGTTGCGGGATATCCTCCTCCTGGTAGTTGATGACGTGTTTGCATCCGAGCTCCCTGGCTATGGTGGCCTTCTCCTCACTGCCGGCGGTGCCGATGACGGTAGCACCGATGGCAGATGCCCACTGACAGAGTATCTGGCCGACACCACCCGACGCGGCATGGATGAGTAGGGTTTCTCCAGCTTTGACGGGGTAGGTTCTACATAGCAGGTATTCTGCCGTCATGCCCTTTAATAAAATAGCGGCAGCCTCTTTATCGCTGATCTCCTGGGGTATCCTCACCAACCGTTCGGCCGGAAAGTTTCTGGCATCTGCATACGCGCCCAATGGGCCACCCGCATAGGCTACCCGGTCACCGACAGAGAAACCGCTGACCGCTTCACCGATCGATTCGATAATACCTGCCGCCTCTACACCAGGTATAAAAGGCAGGGAAGGGGGAGGGTAGAGACCGGTGCGATAGTAGACGTCGATAAAGTTGAGGCCGATGGCCTGGTGACGGATACGTACCTCGCCAGGGCCAGGATCTGGAAGCATGATACTTTCGTATCTCAAGTGATCACTGTCGCCATGTTGTCGAACCAGGATTGCCTTGGTCATGGGCATCTCCGCTGATAAAAAAAGAGTGAATCAGAAAAAGGGTCCAGGTTGATTCTTTCCAGGAATATTACGAAATACATCAATCTAAACCCAATAGATCAAAGAGGTTCAGCGCCGTCATGGAAAGTAAAAGCATCACCGCACTGTAGATACCATTCCATTTCAGACTGTCGAGTCCCTGTTGACGATATCTGCCTTGCATGGAGAGATTGATACCGGAATAGGGGCTGCTTGCGACACCAATGGCCCAGGCCGAAAGAAACGTCATCGCAAGCAGTGTTCCATTCGGATTCAGCGGCGCCAGCAGTGTGCCTAGAGCAGCGATATTGATTACGGGATGTACGCCCAGAATAGAAGTGAAAACCATGAAGAAAAGCACAAGGGATGCCTCAATACCGCCAAATGAGGAAAAGGGGAGCCATCCGCCAAATACAGCGAATACTGCATTTAAACCAGCCGCCATCACACCGGCAGCGAGGAACAGGCTCAACTCATTCTGCATGCCGGGCAGATCTACAGTTATATGATTTTGAATGCGAGTTAAAGGGTGCTTGAAGCGAATAAATAACACCAACAAGGATAAGGTGGGCGCCAGCAAGCAGATGATTCCCAGGATATGCCAGTCCGATTTCCATTGATGCACCAACAGTACGCCCAAGGCCAGGAGAGCGGGTAGCGTGAGTGCAGAAATATGCATGGGATAACCCGTGAAGTTATCGCTGCGCTGACAACCCAGGGCGGTCATCAGTAGGGCAAACGCTGCCAGTGGCATACCCATTAGCCAGATCTGGGGGAGACTGGCGCCCGGTGCGTATGTCAGCGCAGCCGCCATAGCGGCAAAGAAGGGAGACCAAAAGGCGGCTGCGGAAAACCCCCGTGTAAGAACCACGGTTTGTGTCTGGCTAAGGCGTCCCAGTCGGCTGATTCTGTCACCCATGATGAAGACCGATGAGAGGTTGATGACAGCGCCAAAAAGATGCACGCCGAAGAGGGTTGACCAGACCGCTCGTCGTCCTGATGGCAGCACCTCGCCAGCTTGCGTATCCGGACGGGTGATGAGTCGCAGAAAACTGACAGCAGTCAGCATGCCCAACAGCAATGCGTTTCCCGATAGGATCATCTGCCAGTCAACTGAAACCTGTTGTATGAGACCCCAGGCAATTCCAATAAGGCCGACCATGAACAGAATAAAGACTTGGCGTTGGGTCTGGACCGAGATGTCCGGCATCAGTAATAGACCGGCGCTCCAAGTAAGAATACCAATTGCCACTTTGGGAAAACTGGGAAAAAGGGTATGGGTTACCGCGGCAATGATCGCCACGGAAAGCAACCATCCCGCAATGGCTCGACGGTAGTTCACAGGATGAAGACCAGGGCAAAGGGGATGATGGCCAAGCTTGCGAGATTGCCGAATGCCACCATGGATGCGACCTCATTCGATGATCGGTGGAATCTCTCAGCCAGGAGAAAATTCATCACGGCAGGTGGCAGGATGGAAAAGAGTAGCAGTATCTTGCGCATCTCTTCCGAAGGTTGCAGCAAGAGAATGGCTGCCACAGCACTGATAATGCCTGTTGCCGGGCAGAGTATGGCGCCTGCCAGGCCAGCCTTCCAATGGCTGATATCTACATGGATCAGGCGTACCCCGAGGGCTACCAGCATGAGCGGTATGGCGACCTGGGAGAGCATTTCGAGTCCCGGTAAGAGTAGTGCAGGTGTGTGCCAGTCGGTGATGTGGGCAGCTATGCCGGTCAGTGTTGATAGAAAAACCGGATTCTTCAAGAGCTGCATAGGATCAAGACGCCCACTGACCAACCAGATGCCCAGGCTAAAGTGGAGGCTGGTGGAGACCACAAACGCAACAACGGCAAAAGGTAACATCTCATTACCGAATGCGAGTGCTGCCAAAGGTAGTCCCAGGTTGCCCGAGTTGTTGAACATCATGGGTGGTAACAAGACCCGCGACTGAAATTTTAACAGGTGGGCCAACGGCCAGGCTAAAATGCCTGAACCCAGCACGATGATGGCAGCTCCCCAGGCGACGGACTGCCATTCAGGGGAATCCGGTATCTTCTCTGACAGGACATAGAAGAGCAGGGCCGGCACGAAGAGATTCATATTGATGCGGTTGGCCGAGTCCATATCGCTGCCATTGAGCCGCCCATAGAGATAACCGACCAAGGCGATTCCAAACACCGGCAGTGTGACTTCGAGTATCTGGCTAAACATGAAGCGTGTGTGATTCTTTTTTTAGTGAAGGTATCTGGGATGAAACTCGCTTCGTGCTATCTATTCACTGTCACGTTTTTTTAATCGATATGCCAGTTGTGGACGGGTCATGCCGAGCAATCTGGCAGCCTGACTGAGATTGCCGTTTGCTTTATCGACCGCAGATTCCAGCATCAGTGTTTCCACTGCTTCAAGGCTGCCGGATTGGTCCAGCACCTGATCCACAAGAGAGTCGAGCGGTATCCCTTCCGAAGTGGCGGATGGAAATGTGGATGGTGTGTCCTTGCTCATGTTAAGACATGGAAAGAGGTCTTTCAGATCGATAGCATCACCATTGGCAACAATGATGACACCCCGCTCTATCATATTTTCCAGTTCGCGTATGTTGCCGGGCCAGTTGTATTCAACCAGTGATTGCAGTGCACGTTCAGTAATACCACTGACACGCTTTCCATGCCTCGCTGTGTACTTCTCGAGGAAACGCTCAACCAGCAATTCGATGTCATCCTTGCGTTCTCTCAAGGGTGGGATGATGACCGGATAAATGTTGAGTCGATAGTAAAGATCGGAACGGAAACGTCCTGCAGCCACTGCATCCTGTAGATCGACATTCGTGGCAGCGATGACTCGCACGTCAACTTTACGCGTTCTGGTATCACCTACACGCTCTATCTCGCCTTCCTGTAAAACGCGCAGTAATTTCGCTTGGGCATTCATTGAGAGTTCACCGACTTCATCGAGGAAGAGGGTGCCGCCATGTGCGCGCTCAAAGCGGCCGGGACGTGATTGCAACGCACCGGTGTAAGCACCTTTTTCCACACCGAACAGTTCCGACTCGATAAGTTCCTCCGGAATGGTCGTGCAGTTGATAGCGACGAACGGACTCTTTGCTTGTGGGCTAATACTATGCAGGGCGCGTGCGAACATCTCTTTACCAACACCGGTTTCCCCCAGTAGCAGAACGGTGACGTGGCTTTCAGCCACCTTACGTAGCATGTCGCAGGCTTCGATAAATGCCTGTGAGGCCCCGACCATATCGCCGATACCCGTATCTTCCTGCAAAGAATCACGCAAGTGGCTGACTTCATCCTGTAAAGCAAGGAGTTGTTCAGCCATCGGATCGGGTCGATAATGGCGTCGCTCTTCGTCAACATCATCCCAGTCTTCAATGGGTTTGCCGATAATGCGGCAGTGGCGGTCTCCCTTGGCCTTGCACTCCACCTCCCGGTAGGCAATGAATCGGCCCATGATTTCACTGGTGTAACCGGATGCATAACCGATCTGTGTCCAGCAGACAGGCTCAGGATGAATGCCGAAAAGTTTCAAGTGCTCTGAGGCCTCATGGGAGTTTTCCCAGAGAAATTCACCATAGAAGTGACGTTGACGGATATCGATATCGATCTTGATCGGTTTAACGTGTACCACACCTTCCAGGGTATGCAGACGAGGCCCCATCATCAGGAGGTCTTCGTCGTTTGATTCAGGCAACAGTTTACGCGCGAGTTCCGCGTCTTTGGCACCGGATGCATATCCCATACGGGTCAGTACGCCTCGTGCCCGATCGAGACCCAGCGTGTCCATGAGTTCCTTGCGAAGCGCCCCCATGGCATGCGTGTGCATCAAAACCATGCGATGGTCGTTCAGCAGTATTTTTCCTGCATCGAATGTCAGATGTAGATTTCGATCTTCCGTAGGAAGACCGGAGATACTCAATTGAGACGACATGTTTACTCCATCCCACATGTCTGTGATGCGGGAAAAAATTCAGTATAAAAATCGTCCATGAAGAGGAGCATGATCTTGGAAAATTTTAGTAGTAAAGATCCTGGGGATCCGACCATGCGTACTCTTTTTATAGTGCGAACTGAATTTTTAATCAAATAATAAATTTATGGGTAATGGTATCGGCTGTTTGTGAATTTGATCCGGCTGATCCTGGGCAATTTACTGTCACATCATAAAACCCTGCCTTTAAATGTCTTATTTCATCAAATTTTCCAAATGATCAAGCTGATTTGATTGTATCGTGAATTCCGGTCTATTCATCCGGATGCGGTTTTCGTAAAAATTATATATAAATCAATAAGATGAAATTTTTGGCATCCATTCTGCATTGGTTTTAAGAGTAAAAGACAGAGGAGCCCACCTAGAGGCTTCCGCTTGATGAATTGGAGGATGCTATGCGGGAGTATGTCCCGAAAATCGGTCAGGTTTATATCAGAGTCACAGGCGAGCGGCTTGGGAAATTTGTCGAGTTCGAGTTTTCCATTGATGACGAAGACCTGACCGTCGAACTGATCCTCCCACACGAGGCATTCAAAGCCTTCTGCGATAAGCATCAAGCAAGATTAATCCATCGTCCCGATGAGATCGGACATGAAGTTCACAACGACAGGCGTCCCGGCCTATACGGTAGAACGTCTCACTAGTGGCATAAAAGATTCAGATACCCCTGGAGGAAAAAGCAGCGATGAGTATCGATATTAAAACAATGAATGTGGAGCCCAAGCGCCAGACCTTCGCGCATGTGGCGCGACGCCTGGGGTCGGATACCACCGCCTCCCGCTATGAGGAGGGCGTCTATGATCTGCAGGCCACGACCCACTTTCACTATCGTCCGATCTGGGGCCCGGAGTACTGGACCTTCGATGAAGGCCGCACGGCGATAAAGATGAAGGACTGGTATGTGTTCAAGGATCCGCGTCAGTTCTATTACGGCACCTATACGGTTACCCGGGCCAATATGCATCAAACCACGGATCGGAATTTTGCCTTCGAAGAGAAGCGCAACATGCTGGCCAATATCGATGAAGCGTGGCGTGAAATGATCGTCAGGTATCTGATTCCTCTACGCCACTATGAGTGGGGTGCAAACATGAATGCCTGTGCTGTCAGTGATGCCGGATACGGTACCGCTCTGACCTCGGCCATGATCTTCACCACCGGAGATCGTTTGGGTATTGCACAGATTCTCTCACGTATCGGTATCGCACTCAGTGAAGGCGATGGCGAACTGCTGGATCAGGCCAAGCAGGAGTGGATGGAAGCCGATGCCTGGCAGGGGGTACGCAAAGCGATAGAAGACAGCCTGGTGGTGAAAGACTGGTTTGAAGTATTGCTCGCGCAGTTCCTTGTCATGGATGGCATGGTCTATCCCTTGGTCTACAACCATTTTGATACAGAAGGCCAAAAACACGGTGCGGCGTCACTCTCCATCTTGTGCGAATTCATGGTCGACTGGAATACCGAACATAACCGTTGGGTGGATGCGGTGGTGAAGGCTGCCGTGAAGGAGTCGGATGAGAACCGTGCTCTGCTTTCCGGCTGGTATGGCAAGTGGCGAGACATCATGAGCGAAGCGCTACAACCACAGGCTGCAATGGTGCTCGGTGATGGCGGTGAAGCCGTACTCAACGAAGTGTGTGAACAACTTGATGCCCGGGCCAGCAAGCTCGGCCTGACCCTGTAAGGAGGCCGACATGGCCGGACTGGTATCCATAACCCTGCAAAACAATGATGAGGCTCGACCTGTGATCGAGTCCATCCTGCATGACAACCCCAATGCCGAAGCCAACTACATGCCCGGTGCGGTCAAGATCGACTGCCCGGAGCGACTGGTGGTCAAGGCGGAGTCGGTGTCCGAGCGTATCGGCCGCGACTGGGACCCGCAGGAGATCCATCTCACCATCGTATCCATGGGCGGTAGCCTGGATGAGGATGATGATGAACTGGTGCTCTCCTGGGGCGCGTAATACTGGAGGAGAAATCGAAATGACACCCCCACGCAAGAAAAAGATGAATCTGAAACAGCGTTATGCGCTGATGACCCGCGGCTTGGACTGGGAGACCAGCTACCAAAAAATGGATGATGTATTTCCCTACGATACCTTCGAAGGCATCAAGATCACCGACTGGTCCAAGTGGGAAGATCCTTTCCGCCTGACCATGGATGCCTATTGGAAATACCAGGGCGAAAAAGAGCGTAAGCTCTATGCGGTACTCGACTCCTTTGCGCAGAACAATGGACAGCTGGGTATCTCCGATGCCCGCTATGTCAACGCCATCAAGTTGTTTCTCACCGGCGTGACACCTTTGGAGTATCAGGCGCATCGCCATTTCGCCCATTTGGGGCGGCACATTCGCGGAGTAGGTCCACGGGTCGCGGCACAGATGCAGTCCCTGGACGAACTGCGCCATGCACAAACCCAGATTCACACCATCAGCCATTACAACAAATATTTTGACGGTTTCGCCGAGTTTCCACACATGCATGACCGGGTCTGGTATCTGTCAGTACCCAAATCATTTTTCGATGATGCCTGCAGTGCCGGTCCCTTCGAATTTTTCACAGCCATCTCGTTCGCTTTTGAATATGTCCTTACCAATCTGCTGTTTGTCCCTTTCATGTCCGGTGCAGCTTACAACGGCGATTTGGCGACGGTGACATTCGGTTTCTCTGCCCAGTCAGACGAAGCGCGGCACATGACCCTTGGCATCGAGGTCATCAAGTTCATGCTGGAGCAGCACCCGGATAATCTGCCGATCGTGCAGAAGTGGGTGGATAAGTGGTTCTGGCGTGGCCATAAGGTGCTGGGACTGGTCGCTATGATGATGGACTACATGTTGCCGAAGCGGATCATGTCGTGGAAAGAGGCCTGGGAGATCTACTTCACACAGGCCGGTGGGGCACTCTTCGAAGATCTCTCACGCTATGGTCTGCGGGTGCCCAAATATGCCGATATCGCCACTGAGGAGGCGGAACATATCTCCCATCAGAATTGGGCGATCTTCTATCAATATACCCAGGCAGCAGGATTTCATACTTGGCTGCCGAACGATGAAGAGATGGGCTGGCTGTCGGAAAAATATCCCAACACATTCGATAAATACTACCGTCCCCGCTTTGAAATGTGGCGGGAGATGGAAGCCAAGGGTGAGCGTTTCTACAACAACGCACTGCCACAGCTCTGCCAGACTTGTCAGATCCCGATGGGTTATACAGAACCGGGTGATCCAACCAAGATTGGATTCCGCGACAGCGTCTACAAAGGTGAGCGCTATCATTTCTGTTCCGATGGTTGTAAGGACATCTTTGATGATGAGCCGGAGAAATTTTCCCAGGCCTGGCTGCCGGTGCACCAGATCTTTCAGGGCAATTGCGGTGGCGCTGATCTGAGTGATGTTCTCAAGTGGTACCACATGGATCAGGGGGTCGACAACATGGATTACACCGGTTCGCCGGATCAGAAGCAGTGGGATGCCTGGCAGGCAGCCCGTAAAAAAGTAGCGGGTTAAACCAGATCATCGAATAGCACTTTGCCGTCGTGACTTAGATGGCAAGGTAGTGACCAAAAGATTGAGAGAGAGGAGATTACTATGGCTGTTGTTGCACTCAAGCCCGGCTATGAGGATGCCGTCGAAATCCGTGACAGGAAAGAGAATTTTCATGGCAATCAGGTGGTGTACCTCCACTGGGAGGAGCATCTGAGCTTTTGCGCAGCGACTGCCTTTCCGCTGCCTCCTGAGATGCCGTTCGGTGCACTGACCGAGAAACTGATTCCACAGTTTTACGGTATGCATCCTGATTTTAAGTCACTCGACTGGAACAGTGTTGAGTGGAAGATCGATGGCGAACCGGCAACGCCTGATATGAGCAAGAGTCTGGCAGAGAACGGAGTCGGTCATAAAAGCCTGGTCTGTTTTCGAACCCCTGGCCTTAATGGTTACAAGGGTTCCTGCTCATAACACAAGAGAAATCCGGATTAAAAGTCCGGAGTGATTTAACGAAAAATTGTCACTACCCAGTAAGGCGGTGACCATAGGAGGATTGACTGATGGCAATAAAAGGCGTTTTACGTCCGGGGCATATCTCTCTGCGTGTGCTGGATTTGGATGAGGCCCTGGTTCACTACAAAGACCGGTTGGGATTGATCGAGACTGACCGCGATAGTCAGGGGCGGGTCTATTTAAAAGGTTGGGATGAGCAGGATTGGTTTTCAGTCGTGCTGCGAGAGGCGGATACAACCGGCATGGACTTTATGGGTTTCAAGGTCGACAGTAGCGAAACAATGGATGAGCTTGAAGGAAAGCTGAAAGCTTTTGGTTGTAACGTTGAACGCATCCCAGCCAATGAACTGAACCACTGTGGCGAGCGAGTGCGTTTCGACTCGCCGACAGGGCACAATTTTGAGCTCTATGCGGATAAGGATGTCAAGGGTACTGATATGGGACGCCTGAATCCTGAACCCTGGCCGGATAATCTCAAAGGTATGCAGGTACAGCGTTTCGACCACTGCCTGCTCTATGGTGATGATCTGGATGGCAGTGTCAAGATGTTCAAGGAGGTGCTGGGTTTCAGTGAATCGGAAAAGGTGGTCGATGGCGATCTACAGTTGGCTTCCTTCCTGACCTGCGGCATGAAGGCGCATGATCTGGCCCTAATCCGCCATGCGGAGAAAGGCAAACTACATCACGCCTCATTCCTGCTGGGGTCCTGGGAAGAGGTGCTGCGTGCTGCTGATATCATCGGTAAGCACAAAATATCCATCGACATCGGCCCCACTCGTCACGGCATCACTAGAGGTAGGACTATCTACTTCTTTGATCCATCAGGTAATCGTAATGAGGTCTTTCACGGCTCCTATGACTGGTATCCTGACCACGAACCCATTACCTGGACGGCCGATGAGTTGGGTGGTGCAATCTTCTATCACGACCAGAAACTTAATGAGCGCTTCCTTTCTGTAGTGACTTAAGCGATATCAGTTCAGACTGAATAAAAGAAGCCCCGTTATCGGGGCTTTTTTATTGCCTGCCCGTGACTCTGGTGAGGTATCCATTTTCCTGTGATGGGAAAGCATCGGTATCTCTACGCCGGAGCGGATTGGTAAAGCGGAAAAGTGAAGCCGAAAGCATTAAAAGCATCAAGGGTATTACCATGAAGGTGCCTATCAAGGCCAGTAGCATAACCATCGCGCTGAGTAGACCGAATAGGGCAACAGGTGGGAATGTAGAAAAGGAGAGGGTGGAAAATCCCATGGCAAGAGCAAGTGCAGTGGCGATAATGGGCGTGGACTCCTGCTGAACGGCTTTGAACAGGGGGCTCAATTCTGACTTGCACTCTCTCGTCAAACGACGATAACGCACCATAAAATGCATCGTGTGGTCTACGCATATTCCCAGGGCAATAGCAGCGACCATGACAGTGCCAGTGTCGAGTGGAATGTTGAAGAGTCCCATCACACCAAAGAGGATCGTAATCGGAAAGAGATTTGCCATGACTGCAATAAGGCCGATCCTGATATCTGTGAGTAACATGGAGACGAGTAGAAAGATGACAGTCAACATAAGGGCCAGTGAACGTGTTTGACCGGTAGCCATATAGTCGACAGCCTGACTATTAAGATAACTACTGCCTGTCACGGTGACTTCAAGGCGTGGGTCCATTGAGATATTGGCATATCTCTTAACTTCAGCAACAGCCTTATTGAGCCGCTTGGAATCATTGAGTGAATGCCTGACGAAAACTCTGGCTTGGCTGTAGTCCTCTGATACGAATGTTGCGGCATCGGTATGACCGAGCAAAGACATATAACTGCTGATAACCTCATCATTGTCAGGCAGATAGACCCTGCCTGAATGCTCATCATTGATACCGCTATGTATCACGCCAATATAGTCAGCAAAGGAGAAGCTTTTGTCGAAGTGTCCGGTGCTCTCCAGGTATCGTTGTAACTTGATAAGCTGTTGCAGTTTGTCTACCTGCAGAAAACTATCTCTTTCTCCACTGACGACAATCGCAAGTGTCTGTATGCCGGCCAGGTGCTTTTTGATCAGATTGGCCTGATAGGGCAGAGGCGAAGCAGGTTCGAAATAGTCCATTACATTGTTGTTGATATCTATTCGAGTCGCCCAGTAGCCACTTATTGACAATGCCATGATCAGGCAGAGTAAAGAGGTCAGCGGGTATTTGAAGATCAGTTTGAAAATATGCGCAGATGTGACACTGAATAAGTGACTATCCATTGTGGTACGAGCCACGACAGGATATGCAAACAATCGCAGGTATGCGGGTACCAGTGTGACTGTGATGATGAAATTTAGTAGCAGCCCGGTTGCGGTAATCAATGCAAACTGCTGCAGCAGATCGATCCGGTTTAACGAAATCGAGAGAAATCCCAAACAAGTGGTGATAAATGTGAGCAGCACGGCAGTCGCCATATGATTGGTCATATAATGGTTGGCATCCATTCGACGCAGTCCTTTGTCGATACCACGCTGGTACTCTGAGATAAGATGGATGTCCTCAGTGGATCCGACAATGATTAAAAGTGCAGGGACGATTGATGTTATGACATTGACAGGGATCGCCAAGGCCGCCATTACGCTCAGTGTCCAGGTCACACTCAAGCCTGCGGTCAGAAGAGGGATCAATGCTGCATTCAGGTATCTGAGCATAAAGCCGAGTGCCAACAAAAGCACCAACAGGGCGATAGGCAGTATCTTTTTCTGATCGCTACGGATCTGTTCTGAGATGCTCGATCTGATGGACATATCGCCAAGATGAAACACAGTACGAAGATGCTGCTGTAGGGGGGCAATGGCTTCATCCAGTTCAGCAGTCATGCTTTCATCGAAACCCCGTTGGTATTCCGACAAATCAAGATAGACATTGATGGCCATTACCGTGCCGTCTCTGGAGAGGAGGTTTCGCTCAACCAGCGGATTCATCAATGCAGCATCGATTAGTGTTCTTGCTGCTTCTCGGCTTTCCGGAACCGGCTTCAGGTAGGGATTACTGTAGACATAACCCGACTCAGTGCGTAGATGTCTCATCGAAAAAAGGCTTGATGTATGAGATACCTGGGGAATCGCTTCTATTTTTCGTACGACCCTCGCTATCTCAGTGAGATTATTTGGCGCCAAAAGGTGTTCATCTTGCAGATAGATGACGGTGACATTTTCGCTACCGAAAGTCTCAATCGTTTGTTCGTACAGGGCCAGAGCCTCGGGGTTATTAACCCACATCCCTTCTGCAGTGATCTCGATTCGAAGATTGGGTAGACGGGTAAGTGCGACGATGGTGATAAGACCAAGCAACACGATGACTTGCCATGGATAACGTGCGGCAGTGCTGATAAGCCATTTCATTGGTATAAGTCCCCAGTTTGCTGGTTACCCCCCGTCTATGAGATAAGTTTTTCATGAGTGGAATTTTCTTCCTATGACGTTGTTGACAAGTGACTTGTGACATATTCACGGTATTTGTCGTGGACGAGGCGTTGCCTAGCCACATTATTTGTTGGGCAGCCACCAAGTTCGGCAGATGTGCCATGGTGGAGGGCATCGCCAGGAAAAACTGAAAAAGCCAGTAATCTGACCTACTATCATTAGAGTGAGAATAAATTCCGGATGGGAATTATCTTCCATATAAAACAGGGCCTTATATCAGCAGGGATCTTATGATTGATTGACCTGTCCACACTTTGCTGAATATGAAATGAACGCTGGGGCCATAGGTCGATACGCAATCTGCTTTTTATTGATACTCTTCTGGTGTACTGCCCATGGAGAAACCGTGCCTGTTGGTAAACGGGTGCTATTACTTTATTCCTATCATCCAGGATTCCCGACTTCACCTCGAATTCTGGCGGGTATCCGTTCAGTATTCAGTTCAGGACATCACCTGATCGACATCGAGTATATGGACACGAAGAGGCTCTATAACGAGGAGAGTCTCGAAAATTTTCATCAGCAATTCTCCTATAAGTTGGTGAATCGTGATCCATATGACCTGGTTATCACTGCCGACGACAATGCATTGGACTATGTTCTCCGCCGTGGTAAGACCCTGTTTGGTAATACAGTTAAAGTTTTTCTGGGTGTCAATGATGTCCAGAAAGCTATATCACTGGATGTGCGGCCGGATGTGACCGGTGTTGTTGAGGTGCCCTCCTTTCGA
The DNA here is from genome assembly GCA_025655575.1 of Candidatus Thiodiazotropha sp. (ex Monitilora ramsayi). Taxonomy (GTDB): domain Bacteria; phylum Pseudomonadota; class Gammaproteobacteria; order Chromatiales; family Chromatiaceae; genus Thiodiazotropha. The sequence goes on from JAHXIP010000005.1 coordinate 63,342, forward strand.
GAGACCATTGATCTGGCTAAAGCAATTTTTCCACAGAGGAAAAGGGCCTACATACTGGTTGATGGCACACCCAGTGGACAGAGCGATTTGCGATCGATTGAAGAGGTCATTGAAGGAGAGGAGACACTCCATTTTGAGACCATTTCTCTTAAAGGCCTCAAGTGGAAGACCTTCACGAATCAACTCAGTGCAATTGATCAGGATGGGTTAATCTTTTTGATTTCTGCCTACAGGGATCTACATGAGGTCCCCATGTCTTTTGAAGAGAGCCTTCAAAAAATAAGGAACGCCACTGATCTGCCAATTTTTCACTTTTGGCGGCACGGCATGGGGCGGGGGATCCTGGGTGGGGTGATAATTGATCACTATGCTCAAGGGAGAGCGGCGGCCGTGTTGGCGGCACAGATACTGGATGGCTCATCTGCTTCCACTCCTCCGATCATCCGACTAAGCCCGAATGTGACAACTTTAGATTATAACCTGCTGATGTCATACGGAGTGGACCAAACCCGGTTGCCTGAAGAAATTGAGTGGGTCAATTTACCCGAAAATAAGTCCAATCCATATCGGACATATTTTCTCTACACACTGCTGGGACTTGGCTCGCTGCTAATGGTTCTATTTGTGTTATTACCATTGTTAAGAAAATATTGGCAGCTCACCCGGAAGATTACGAAAAGTGAACAACAATACCGAACCATTGTTGAGAACAGTCATGACGGTATCTGGCAGATTGATAGTGAAGGCAAAACAACCTTCGTCAATCAGACCATGGCAGATATGTTTGGCTACAGCATAGAGGAGATGCGAGGTAGATCAATGTATGACTTCATGGATGAAGAGGCCGTCCGGACCGCTCAGAGAAACCTGCAGCGTAGAAGTAGCGGCATCGCCGAGTCCCATGATTTCAAGTTTCAGCACAAGGACGGTCACGAAGTCTGGACCCGGATGAATACCAGTCCCATCAATGATAGTGGGGATAGGTTTATCGGCGCCCTTGCCATGGTGAGTGATATTACCGAGGTGCACAGGGAAAGCCAGCGCTTGAAAGAGAGTGAGGAGAAATTCAATCAATTGACCCATGCCATCCGCGAGGTCTTCTGGTTAGGGTCGCCGGATTGGCAAGAGGTCTACTATGTCAGCCCGGGATATGAGTCGGTTTGGGGTAGAAGTCGTCAGACTCTGTATGAGGATGCAACCAGCTGGATGAAAGCCCTCCCCCACGAAGATCTGATAAAGGTGGAGGCGTTTCTTGCGGAGCAAGACCAAGTTCCCTGGGAGGAGTTGCATTTTCCTGAATACCGCGTAGTCAGGCCTGATGGAGAGGTATGTTGGGTTGATGCCAAGGCATTTGCCATTTTTGACGAAAGTGGAAAGTTACATCGGGTGGCTGGCATTGCTGAAGACGTCACCAGGCGAAAGAATAAAGAGTTGGAACTCAGTCATCGCCTGGATCTGGAAAAATTAATGACCAATCAGGCATCAATTCTGCTGGATGCCAGTGTGGACGAGCTTGACCAACGGCTTGAGGGATTGCTGGAGAAGGTTGGTCTCTTTTCAGCCAGTGACCGTGCCTATATTTTTCAGTTCGACAGTACAAATCACGCTATGTCGAATTCTCATGAGTGGTGTGCAGAAGGGATTGCTACACAGAAGCAGGGTCTTCAGCAGTTATCACTATCAGAATTTCAATACATGCTTGGCCTGTTTGCGGAAGACAAGCCACTTTTCATTCAGTCCCTGGATGATTTGCCGACGGAAGCCAGTAGGTTTAAACAACATCTGGCGGAGCAGCAAATAGCTTCAATGCTGGCGATGCCGATACATATCGATCATAAGCTGTCTGGTTTTATGGGGTTTGATGCTGTTTCAAGTTCATCCAATTGGCAACAAGGAGATGTCCTATTGCTACGGGCATTCTCTGATGTGCTCGCCAGTGCCATCAAGCGGCATCGTATCGAGGCTGCTCTGCGGGATTCCCGACGCACCATGCAGACGCTGCTGGATAACCTGCCGGGTGCTGCCTATCGCTGCAGGAAGGACAAACAGTGGAGCATGCTCTTTCTCAGTGATGGCATTGCCGATATCACAGGCTATGAGCCCTCTGAGCTAGTGAACAATCAACTGCTTAGTTATTCGGACATGATTTATCCGGATGACAGGGAAGAGGTGGAGAAACAGGTATTGGTTGCCATCTCACAGCGAAGGCCATTTGAAATCGAATATAGAATCCTCGACCGCTGGCGTCGGGAACACTGGATGTGGGAGAGGGGTGAATTGGTGGCCTCTGGGGAGGGTGCACCCCAGATAGAGGGTTTTATTTCAGATATTACTGATCGTAAACGAGTAGAGAGTGCACTGCAGATGAGTGAAGACTATCTGCGACTGATCATGAATTCAACTGCAGAGGCGATTTACGGATTGGATGAACATGGGCATTGCACCAGTATCAATCGGGCAGGCTTGGAACAATTGGGATATGAAAATGAGAGTGAACTGATTGGTAAGAATATGCATCTGATGATCCATCACTCACATCCTGACGGATCACCCTACCCGGTCGATGATTGCCCGATATTCCAGGCGTTTTATAAGCGTGAACAGATCCATTTGGAAAGTGAGGTCTTCTGGCGTAAAGACAACAGCAATTTTCCAGCAGAATATTGGTCATATCCTCTCATTGAGAAAGGAATGAGTAAGGGTGCCGTGGTCACCTTTATCGATATCACCGAACGAAAATTCAATGAAGAGGTGATGGAGTCAAGAGTAAAGTTGCTCGACTACGCTCAGGGACATGATGTTCATGACCTTCTGGTCTTTGCCCTTGATGAGGCGTGCAGTAAGACAGGCAGTAAGATCGGTTTTTGTCATTTCCTCGAGGCAGATCAGAAAACACTTACCCTGCAGGCCTGGTCGAGCCGAACCACAAAAGAGTTTTGCCAGGCCACAGGGGATGGACTGCACTATGATCTGGACGAAGCGGGTGTTTGGGCCGACGCAGTGAGAGAGAGACGTCCAGTCATACATAATGATTATGATTCCTTACCCCATAAGCAGGGATTGCCGGAAGGTCATGTACCAGTAACCTGTGAAGTCTGTGTGCCGGTATTCAGACACAATAAGATCGTCGCCATCATGGGTGTGGGTAATAGAAGTCTGCAGAACTATGGTGATTATGACGTACAGAAGGTGAGCCGTATTGCCGACCTTACCTGGGATATCGTTGAAAACAAACTAATCGAAGGTCAGCTGGAACAGCACCGAAAGCAACTCAACACAATCCTAGATACGGTAACCGAAGGTGTCGCTCTCTGGGATGAATGGGCCAGGTTGAGCTATGCCAATTCCAGTTTTTTCACATTAATGGATCTACCCGTGGAACTTTGGGATAGAGAAGCTGGTGTTGGAAAAACTTTCAGTGAGTTTGTGCCGGCAACATCACCGCTTATGGAATTTGAAGCATCTCTGACCAAGTTGCTGAATCATGGGAAGTCCGTCGAAAACCTTCCTTTGGAGATTGAAAGGAGGGGACGGGATAAACGCTGGATCAGGCTGACGATACATGCATTGTACGATAGCACGAGTGGCCATATCTCTGGTGCGGTGTCGACTATGGTCGATATCACAGAGCAAAAAAACCATGAGCATCAATTGGTGCAACTGGCACATTTTGACAATCTGACCCAGTTACCTAATCGACTGCTGGCCCTCGATCGTTTGCACCAGATGATCGCCCGTTCCAGGCGAACCGGTGAGTTGATGGCCGTCTGCTATCTAGACCTGGATGGGTTCAAGGCGGTGAATGATTCACTTGGTCATGAAGCGGGTGATGAGCTATTGAAGGAGACAGCGAATCGGTTGGTGATGACAGTTCGCAATGGTGACACGGTATCCCGACTGGGGGGGGATGAGTTTTTGCTGTTACTGGCTGATATGAGGGACCAGCAGGAAACCCAAATTATTTTGGAGCGTATTTTGGCAGTGGCCGCGAAGCCTTACACAGTTGCGGAATCTGTCCAGTCTACGGTAACCGTCAGTCTTGGTGTCACGCTGTTTCCGAATGACAATTCCGAACCAGATGCGTTGGTACATCATGCCGACCAGGCCATGTACATGGCCAAGGAGTCGGGCAAAAACTGTTATCAATTCTTTAACAAGGATTTTGAACGTCGGATACGAGCCCAGGAAGAGACGATGACAGAGATCGTCAAGGGCATTGACAGTGGTCAGTTGATCGTGCACTACCAGCCAGTGATCGATTGCAGGGAAGGGCGAGTGATCGCTGCAGAAGCACTGATTCGATGGGATCATCCGGTCCTGGGTCTGCTTGAGCCCGCGGAGTTCCTTCCCCTGATAAACCGAAATGCGGTCATGCTTTCTATCAGTGAGCGTGTAATAGAGCAGGCGGTTAACCTTATCGGCCGTTTGGAGGCTGAGGGATTGGCACTCTCCGTCAGCGTCAATCTGTTTCCAGAACAGAGCTACGATCCCAGCTTTTTAGTTATGCTTCGCAAGCAGCTGGTACAACTCAGTCAGCAACAACGATCTCATTTGCTGGTCGAATTGCCCGAGCGTGTTGTGGCATCCCACTACAAACAGGCCGAAGAATTTATCAATGAATGTCTTAATATGGGGGTCGAGTGCGTATTGGATGATTTTGGTGTTGGGGATACATCCATTCAACAGCTCTCGGGACTACCTGTCAGGTACATCAAGATCGATCGTACATTGACCCAAAAAATGCTATCCAATGAACGTAAATTCGCCATGATTAAAAGTATTATCAGCATGGCGAATGCCTTTAATAGAGTGGTTATTGTTCAGGGTGTTGAAGAGGAACGTCAGATGGCTACATTGCTCACATTCGGATGTAGCCGGATGCAGGGGTATCTCTTTTCCGATGCATTGCCCTTGGATGAGTTCAGTCAATGGTTTGTATCAACGATGGACTCAGCTGATTGGCTGCAGCGCTTTACAACCTCCTAGAGGAGAATCGGATGATCGTCACGAATAATGATTATATCCCCTTTGTCTGGAGTGACGCGATGTCGACGGGTGTTGAGGTGATCGACACTCAGCATCAGAATCTCCTGAATATGGTCAATGATGCCTATAGCAGCCTTACCGAGACAACAAGCCCAGTGACATTCCAACGCATTACAAAAGAGTTGCTAAGCTACGCGATCTACCACTTTCAGACGGAAGAGTCTCTGATGAAGGAGTATGGGTATGTGGAGGAGCGACCGGATGAGGCGGAGTTACATATCAAAGAGCATCGTGATTTTTCAGCGAAGGTCGTTGCCGTTAGAAAAACGCTGAACTCGGGCGGTCATCAGGAGATCATCCCGATTCTGGAATTTCTGAAAAACTGGATTACCACACATACGCAGGACGTGGATCTGAAGTTAGGAAAATTTATACAGGAAAAAGAGTCTCGGTGAGTACCACTTTAAGCGATCTCTTTTTTCTGTAAAGACTCCTCCCTCAAAACCCGCTGGGTGATTTCGGCAGTTCTGAGAATATGATGTTCAATCGCATCGCATGCGCGTTTTTTATCCCGTGCCAGGGCGGTGTTCCTTAATTCTTCATGCTCTTGATGCAGATCTCGGGGGATTTCTGTGCTGAGTGCAATATTCCTATAGCGTTTATGCTGGTCGTACAGAATGCCGTAAAAACGGCGTAGCCACTTCGAGGTGCAACCGGCAATCAGCGCTTCGTGAAAATCGTGATTCCGCATTTCCCACTCTGCCGGATCTCTTTCTGCAGACTCCTCTACCTTCTCTAGCTGATAGAAGCTAGCCACGATCTGTGACTCCCACTCATCACCGCCATGCTCGATACTCTGACAGAGTGCCTGTTTCTCAAGCAGGATACGTAATCGGGTAATGTCCTCCAGGTCCTCTTCCGACATCGGTGCGACTCGAAAGCCCCTTTGCCCCTCGGCCGTGACAAATCCATCTGCTGCAAGGCGGCTCAAGGCCTCACGTAGAGGGCTCGCACCCACGCCATACTCGGTACGCAAGTGTTCGATTCTTAACTTTTCATCCGGCTGCAACACGCCGTGGATGATGTCCGACCTGAGTTTCAGATAGGCCTGGTCGGAGAGGGTCTTGGCCCCATTCTGTTCAGTCGAAGTCTTAGCCATAGCTGCATTTCCGGTTAATTATCAAACGCATATCTTGATGCTCACACTAGCTGATATTAATAAAACCAACAGTGACTTTTATCAATATTCTAGGCGTTCATGGGATATTTGCAAAAATATCGATAAAAAACTTGCAAATCGATAAAATATCGCTATTCTTCCATTTATCGATATTTTGGAGCACAACTATGTCCTATCAACTCACCATTGAGCCAACTGGCGATGAGGTTGAGGTCGAAGAGGGTCAGAACATGCTTGATGCCTGCCTGCGCGCGGGCATCTGGATGCCTCACGCCTGCTGTCATGGCCTCTGTGGTACCTGCAAGGTGGAGGTGCTTGAGGGCGATGTGGACGTGGGCGATGCCTCCAGTTTTGCACTGATGGATATGGAGAGAGATGAAGGCAAGGTATTGGCTTGCTGCGCCACCCTTGAGTCGGACACGGTCATTGAAGCAGATATCGACGAAGAACCCGATGCACGCATTATTCCGGTGCGGGATTTTGAAGCGGAGATTGTACGTTTGGAAAACCTGACCCATGACGTGAAGGGGGTCTGGCTGAAACTTGACGGTGAGGGTATCGACTTCCAAGCCGGTCAATACATCAACTTCCATGTGCCGGGTGTCGAGGTGCCGCGGGCCTTCTCCCTGGCGAACAAACCTTCCAATCCTCATCTCATTGAACTGCATATCCGTCTGGTCCCTGACGGCGAAGCCACGCCGATCATCCATAACGATCTGAAACCGGGTGACCGGGTTAATGTTACGGGTCCTTATGGACGATTCTTTGTGCGTAAGTCCCGTACAGAGCCGATGATTTTCATTGCGGGTGGCACGGGTCTCTCCAGCCCGAAATCGATGATTCTCGATCTGCTGGAAACAGGTTGCACCACCCCCATTACATTGCTGCATGGCGTAAGGGCAAAAAAGGATCTCTACGATGACGATACGTTCGGATCCTTGGTGGAAGAGCATAGCAACTTCACCTACATTCCTGTGCTTTCCCAAATGGATGATGACGACGAGTGGAGCGGTGAGACAGGCTTTGTCCATGAAGCGGCGTTACGTCATTTCAACAGCCTCTTCTCCGGTAATACAGCCTACTTATGCGGTCCGCCGGTGATGATTGAGGCGGCTATTCGCGCCCTCATGCAGGGACGCTTGTTTGAAAAGGATATCTTCACCGAGCGTTTTCTCACCAAAGGTGAAGAGAATCGAAAGCGCAGTCCGGTATTCAAGAGACTCTGACGATGACGGTCCGTTTTGAAATCTATGTGGAAGACAAAGATGCGCGCTTCCAATGTGCCGAAGAGCAGCGCTTGTTGCATGCCATGCAGGCCCAGGGCCTTGGCTCCATTCCTGTCGGTTGCAAAGGCGGAGGCTGTGGTATCTGCCGGGTGCAGATCACTCAGGGAGAGTATGAAACGCGCAAGATGAGCCGTGCTCATGTCACGGAGGAGGATGAGCAGCGTGGTATTGCGCTCTCATGTCGAGTCGTTCCAAAGAGCAATCTTTCCCTTCGGTTGGCCCCCAGGTCAGCGGAAGAGGAGAGCGAGAGTGCAGCATAGCGCTCCGTTATAAAAGCAAACGCACACTATCAACGAATACGGGGCTTATCCCGGTAGGAGGAATTCATGGCTGTAACGAGTGACGATCATGCTGTTCGGTTTATCCAGATCACGTTGGGGGATGTGGGCATCTCTCGTGATCAAGTGAGTATCGATGGCTTTGAAGAGACCACTTGCCAGGACGATGCGAGGCATTTCATGAAGAGTTGGAGTGAGTTTGATCGCTGTGGCGAAGTGTTGCCAGGCAATGAGCGTAACAACTGAGATATGACCGACTTGACCGTCAACGAAACGAGTCTTCATTGGCAGTACGCCATGCAAGCCGTGACGGCAGCCAGCCAGCATGCCGAGGGTATCGGGGTGGTGATCAATGCGGCCGTTGTCGATCGGGGTGGCAACCTGCTTGCGTTTCAACGACAGAACGGTGCGCCACTTCACTCCATATCGATTGCCATCGATAAGGCCTACAGCGCGGTGAGCTTTGGTTTTTCAACGGCTGACTGGCTTTCACTCATCGGTGATCAGCCGCCGTTGAGAGAAGGTTTGGTTCAACGCGATCGCCTGGTGATCTTTGGTGGTGGATTGCCGATCCGTGTCGATGGCGAGCTGGTCGGTGCGATTGGTGTTTCGGGCGCATCGGAAACAGAAGACGAGGCGTGTGCCCGCGCCGGTATTGAAGCGATCGGCTTATCGGCCTGACAACACAGACTCCCGCAGCGAACAACGGGAATTCATAGGACATTGGCGTACATACGGTGAACAGAATGAGAGAAGTGAAACACTTCATCAATGGTGAATTTGTCGGTTCTGCATCAGGCAAGCTGTTTGACAATATCAACCCGGCTACCGGGCATAAGATCGGTATTGTGCATGAAGCTGGTGCGCCGGAAGTTGATGCAGCGGTTACCGCAGCGCGTGCTGCTTTGCAGGGTGATTGGGGAAAGATGCCGTTGGCGGAACGTGCCGATCTGTTGCACAAACTGGCGGATGGCATCACCGCCCGCTTCGATGAGTTTCTGCAAGCCGAGTGCCTCGATACCGGTAAACCACAAAAACTTGCCTGCCATATCGACATCCCCCGCGGTGCCGCCAATTTCAAGGTGTTTGCCGATGTGGTGAAGAATGTCCCCACTGAGAGCTTTATGCTCGATACGCCGGATGGGGCGGGTGCACTCAACTATTCACTGCGTAAGCCCAAGGGTGTGATTGCTGTGATCAGTCCGTGGAATTTGCCGTTGTTGCTGATGACCTGGAAGGTCGGCCCGGCGCTTGCCTGCGGTAACACGGTGGTGGTCAAGCCGTCTGAGGAGACCCCTTTCACCACAGCCCTGCTGGGTGAAGTGATGAACGAAGTCGGTATCCCGAAGGGTGTCTATAACGTGATTCACGGTTTTGGTCCGAACTCTGCCGGTGAGTTTCTGACGCGGCATAAAGGGGTGGATGGCATCACCTTTACCGGTGAGACCGGTACCGGTGCCGCGATCATGAAGGCTGCCGCGGATGACATCACCGATATCTCATTTGAGCTGGGTGGAAAAAATCCAGCCATCGTGTTTGCCGACTGCGACATGGACAAGGCCATCGAAGGTACCTTGCGCTCGGCGTTCGCCAATTGCGGCCAGGTCTGTCTGGGTACTGAAAGGGTCTATGTGGAACGACCTGTCTATGAAGAGTTTGTCAGTCGTCTCAAGGCGGGTACGGAAAATCTCAAGCTAGGCAAGTGGGACGATCCGGAAACCGATATGGGACCGCTGATCAGTCAGGAGCATCGCGACAAGGTGCTCTCCTACTATCAGAAAGCAGTGGATGAAGGCGCCACTGTGGTGACCGGTGGCGGTACCCCAAAAATGTCGACTGACCTGGCGCAAGGCGCCTGGGTAGAACCCACTATCTGGACCGGCCTGTCGGATGACGCCGCCTGTGTCCGTGAAGAGATCTTCGGTCCCTGTTGCCATATCCGACCCTTCGACAGTGAAGAAGAGGCTATCGAATTAGCCAACAGTACCGAGTATGGGCTGGCGACCGCCATCTGGACTGAAAACGCCTCACGCGCCCATCGGGTTGCAGGCAAGATCGATGCTGGCATTGTTTGGGTCAACTCCTGGTTCCTGCGCGATCTGCGTACCCCTTTTGGCGGCGCAAAGCAGTCCGGTATCGGGCGGGAAGGGGGGGTCCACTCCCTGGAGTTCTACACCGAACTGAAAAACATCTGTATCAAGCTTTGAGGAGTTATCGATGCTCAATGAACAACGCATCAAAGACCTGGGTGATGAACTCTTCAATGCCCTGGTCAATCGCCAAATGGTCGATCCGCTCACCGATCGGGAACCGGAGATCACCATCGAGGACGCCTACCACATCTCGCTGCAGATGGTCACCCGACGGGTTGAACAGGGTGAGACCATCATTGGTAAAAAGATAGGAGTCACATCCAAGGCCGTGCAGAACATGCTGAATGTCTATCAGCCTGATTTCGGTTATCTCACCGATCAGATGGTGTATGGCAACGGCGATGAAATGCCGATCAGCGATAAGCTCATTCAACCCAAAGCCGAGGGTGAAATTGCATTCATGCTGAAGCGGGATCTGATAGGCCCGGGTATCAGTAATGCGGACGTTTTGCGTGCCACCGAGGCTGTTATTCCCTGCTTCGAGATCGTCGATTCACGGGTACGGGACTGGAAGATCAAGATTCAGGACACGGTGGCGGACAATGCCTCCTGTGGTCTCTTTGTATTGGGTGACAGAGCGGTCGATCCCCGCAAAGTTGATTTGGCGACGACGGGCATGGTGGTCGAGAAAAACGGTGAGCTTTTATCTACCGGTGCCGGTGCCGCCGCACTCGGATCTCCGGTGAATTGTGTCGCCTGGCTGGCCAATACATTAGGTCAGTTCGGAATTTCACTGAAGGCGGGCGAAGTCATCCTGTCCGGCTCCCTGGTGCCCTTGGAGCCCGTGGTGGCCGGTGATTTCATGCGGGTGGATATCGGCGGTATCGGTTCTGCTTCTGTCCGTTTCACCTGAGATTTAACAGAGGTTTTGCCATGAGTCGTCTCACCCCGTTACCGATCGAACACGCACCTGAGTTGCAGGAACGGTTTGCCTTCTTCGAGAAAACCCTGGGATTCGTGCCCAACAGCCTGTTGACCATGCAACGTAAACCAAAACTGGTTGATGCCTTCATTCAGTTCAGTGCGCAGGTCTATGACCCGAATGGGGAGGTGGACCTTGGGTTTAAACGTTTGGTGGCGAATGTGGCGAGTAGTGCTGCAGGGTGCCAGTACTGTCGTGCGCATACAGCGGTCAGCGCCAAGCGCCACGGTATTGCTATCGAGAAGCTGGAAGATCTCTGGAACTACCGCAACAGCGAGCACTACAGCGAAGCGGAGTGCGTGGCCCTGGACTTCGCACTGGCGGCTGCCTCCCAGCCCAATGATGTGACCGATGAATTATTTGAAAACCTGCGTCAACACTGGAGTGAAGCGGCGATTGTGGAAATCCTGGCGGTGATTGGTTTGTTCGGATTCTTCAATCGCTGGAACGACAGCCTGGCGACGCCGCTGGAGGCGGAGCCGTTGGAAACCGCCCAGACGCATCTGGCAAAAAGCGGTTGGAAAGCGGGTAAACATAAGACTTAAACAGTCAATGAGGAAACGACCAATGAGCAAGATAAACGCAGCCCTGATCGGCTCCGGCAATATCGGAACCGATCTGCTCTACAAGGCACTGCGCAGCGACTGGATCAATCCGGTCTGGATGGTGGGTATTGATGCCGACTCCGAAGGTCTGGCACGCGCACGCAAGCTGGGCTTGAAGACCACCCACGAAGGTGTGGACGGCATGGTGCCGCATATGCAAGAGGACAAGGTTCAGATCTGTTTCGACGCCACCTCTGCCTATGTGCACGGCGAGAATAATCGCAAGGTGCAAGAGCAGGGATCGATCATGATCGACCTGACGCCTGCGGCAGTGGGTCCTTTCTGTGTGCCGCCGGTCAACCTGAAGGACCATGTGGGCAAGCGTGAGCTGAACGTCAATATGGTGACCTGTGGCGGTCAGGCCACCATCCCCATGGTAGCGGCAGTGAGCCGGGTTCAGCCGGTGAGCTACGGCGAGATTGTGGCTACCGTATCTTCCAAATCGGCGGGTCCCGGCACGCGTAAGAATATCGATGAGTTCACCCAGACCACCGCCGGTGCGGTGGAGAAAGTGGGGGGTGCCAAGCAGGGTAAGGCGATCATCATTCTCAATCCGGCTGAGCCACCCTTGATGATGCGCGATACCGTGCACTGCATTACAGAAGATGAGCCCGACCAGGCAGCCATAACCGAGTCGATTCAGGAGATGATTCGAGAGGTACAGAAGTATGTGCCGGGCTATCGCCTGAAGAACGGACCGGTCTTTGATGGTAACCGGGTAACCGTGTTCATGGAGGTGGAAGGTCTCGGCGATTATCTGCCGAAGTATGCCGGCAATCTGGACATCATGACCGCAGCCGGTCTGCGTACGGCTGAGATGTTCGCCGAAGAGATTATTAACGGCACACTGGTTCTGCAACCGGAAGTGGCTTGAGGAGTCCCCCATGAATCTGAACGGAAAGAAAATCACCATCCATGACATGAGCCTGCGTGACGGCATGCATGCCAAACGCCATCAAATCTCATTGGAACAGATGATCTCAGTCGCCTCCGGGTTGGATGCGGCAGGTGTGCCTATGATCGAAGTCACCCACGGTGACGGTCTGGCCGGCGCTTCGGTGAACTATGGTTTTCCGGCGCATACGGATGAGGAGTATCTGCGTGCCGTACGGCCCCATGTGAAGAATGCCAAGATCTCCGCACTGCTGCTGCCGGGTATAGGTACGGTGCCGGAGCTGGAGATGGCCGCCGATTGCGGTGTGGATACCATTCGTGTGGCGACCCATTGCACCGAGGCAGACGTGTCGGAGCAACACATCACCAAATCCCGTGAGCTGGGTCTGGATACGGTGGGATTCCTGATGATGGCTCACATGGTGGGGCCTGAAAAACTCATCGAACAGGCCAGGTTGATGGAGGGTTATGGTGCCAACTGCATCTATGTGACCGATTCTGCAGGCTACATGCTGCCTGACGATGTGACCCAGCGTCTGAAGGCCGTACGTGAAGCCCTCCAACCGGAAACCGAGTTGGGCTTTCACGGCCATCACAATCTCTCATTGGGTGTGATCAATTCGCTGGCTGCCGTCGAGGCAGGCGCCAACCGTATCGACGGTTCAGCCGCCGGTATGGGCGCCGGTGCCGGCAACACGCCGCTTGAAGTCTTTGTCGCAGTGACAGAACGCATGGGGGTGGAGACCGGTGTCGATCTGTTCAAGTTGATGGATGTGGCGGAAGACCTGATCGTGCCTATGCTCGATCAACCGATCCGGGTCGACCGGGATGCGCTCACCCTCGGTTATGCCGGTGTCTACTCCTCCTTCCTGCTGTTCGCCAAGCGGGCGCAGCAACGTTATGGCGTCTCCTCCCGCGATGTATTGGTGGAGCTGGGCAGGCGCGGGATGATCGGTGGCCAGGAGGATATGATCGAGGATGTGGCGATGGAGATGGCCAAGGCTCAGGGAGTACAGCAATGAGCACCTTGAGCAACTCACAGATTGAAGAGTTGGCGGAGTATCTGGAGAGCGCGGAGCTGGAGGCAAGGGACGCAACTAAAATCACCGATCGTTTCCCCGATATGGACTTCGACGATGCCTATGACATCCAGTTTGAGATCCGTCGCCGCAAGGAGGCCAGAGGTAATAAGATCATCGGTCTCAAGGTTGGCCTGACTTCCCGCGCCAAGATGAAACAGATGGGAGTCGAAACCCCGGTCTATGGCTTTCTGGCCGACTATTTCGATCGTCCGGACGGGGGCGAGATCGAAACCGATCAGTTGATTCATCCCAAGGTGGAGGCTGAGTTGGCCTTTGTCACCAAAGCGGCTCTCAAAGGGCCAGGTTGTCATATCGGCAATGTTCTGGCGGCTACCGATTTCGTGATACCGGCGGTTGAGATCATCGATTCCCGTTATGAAAACTTTCGCTTCGATTTGATCAGTGTGATCGCCGACAACGCCTCCTCTTCCCGCTTTGTGCTGGGTGGCCAGATGGCGGACCCGGCGGATGTGGATATGCGAACCCTCGGTGTGGTGATGGAGAAGAATGGCCAGGTCGTCGAGCTGGGCGCAGGGGCTGCAGTATTGGGTCATCCGGCTGCCAGTGTTGCACTGCTTGCCAATATGTTGGGTGAGCGAGGCGAAGAGATACCCGCAGGCACCCTGATTCTTACCGGTGGGATTACCGCTGCAGTCGCTATGGAAAAAGGTGACAGCCTGAACGTGCGTTACCAAGGGTTAGGCTGTGTCGGTATGCGATTCGTCTGAAGTCTCGGCAGGCTGAGTAGAGATGCAGGTTTATACAAATAACGCGTAGATACAGCAGGTGTGACCGGGATTGTCTCATCTCAATAACAGTGATGACAGGGTGGATAGACGCGGTATTGCAAAGCTATTCCCGCCCGGAGGATTAGAGGGATGAATGCCATAAAATTGTTGCGTCGCCAGAACCAAAAGCGGGTATTACCTGTCCTGTTGATGGCGGTTGCACTGACCGGTTTAATTGCATGCGAAGCGCCCCTGGATCTGACCCAGGTGGAACGTGAGCTTAAACTGCCGCTGCATCGTTTCGATCAGTTAAAGGCTGCGGCAAGCAGTCAAAAGCAGGCTGTGGCTGTCGGGGATTTCGGTACTGTACTGATCAGCGAGGATCGCGGTGAAAGCTGGCGGCGAATCGAGCTCCCGACCCAATCCTCGCTCATCTCTGTCACTGCGTGTGGGGATGGTCGTTTTGCTGCAATCGATACCGTACGCAATGTCTGGCTCTCTGATCAGCAGGGAGACCATTGGCAGTCAAACCAATTGCCGACCCAGGAGAGCCCGATGGCAATTGAGTGCGATCCCATGGGGCGACTCTGGGTGACAGCCAGTTTCAGCACGCTGATTCACAGTGATGAAAACAAACAGAACTGGCAGGAGATCTCACAACAGGAAGACATGCAGTTCACCACCATCCAGTGGTTCGATCGGGAGCATGCGGTTGTTACCGGTGAATTCGGCTCACTCTATTTTACTTCAGACAGTGGTGCGAATTGGGAGCGGGGCAATGATATCCCAAATGAGTTCTACCCTATGGCTGCCTGGTTTCGTAACCAGAATGAAGGCTGGGTGGCGGGACTCAGCGGTACCATTCTTTATACCCAGGATCACGGTGAGACCTGGAACAAGCAGGCTTCAGTCAGCAAAGCACCCATCTATAATTTGGTTCCCCATGGTGACCGTCTCTATGCAGCAGGTGACAGTGGCACCTTGCTACGTTTGAACGGTGATCGTTGGGAACGCGTTCCTGAAACGCCACGTCTTTTCTCCTACCTGATTACCGCATTGCCACAAGGTGATGACCGATTGCTGGTGATGGGCGGTCGTGGAACGATCAGTCCCATTGCGCTTACTTCAGAGGGAGGTGTTCAATGACCATGCACGCCTTTTCTCATTGGCTGAAGAATATTGATAATCTGGTATTCAAGTATCCCAAGATCTTCCTCTCCGTGATTGCCGCATTGACCCTCTTCTTTGCGATTCAAGTACCCAACGTGAAGATGTACTCGGACTTTGCCGATCTGCTGCCCCAGGAGCATGAGTACATTCAACTGCACAACTCTATTCGTGATACCTTCGGTGGTGCGAATAACGTAGTCATGGCAGTGGTGGTCGAGCAGGGTGATATTTTCAATGCCAGTACCCTGGCACGTATCCATCGCATTACCCAGGCCGTGGATAATGTCAGCGGGGTCAACCATAATCTGCTGGCAAGCCTGACCCATCGTACCTCACGAAAGGTATGGCTTACGGATACCGGTGATGTGAATTCACAGCCCTACTACGATCCACTCAAAGATCAATGGACAGAGACGGAGTTGTCAAAGCTGCGTGATGATGTGATGGCCAATCCAAGGGTTTTCGGCCTGTTGGTTTCACCTGATTTAAAGGCAGCCTTGATCAAGGCACAATTCAATGAAGGTCAGCTGAATTATGCTGAGATCTTTACCCAGCTTCAGGAGATTCGCGATAAAGAGTCCATTGAAGGCGTGCAGATCTATGCCACCGGGCAACCGATGTTGTGGGGTTGGGTCTACAGCTATCTCGATCAGCTGTTAATAATCTTCAGCACAACTGTCGGGATCATGCTGTTTCTGTTGATTATCTATTTCCGTCGTGCCTACGGCATTATGCTTCCCTTGTTTGGCATCACCATTTCAGCTATCTGGGGATTGGGGATCCTGTCGCTGCTTGACTACAATCTGGACCCGCTAACCCTGGTGATTCCATTCCTGATCTCTGCACGGGCGATGTCTCACGCCATTCAGTTGGTGCAGCGTTTCTACGGTGAACTGGAAGAGGTGAATGATTCACGCGAGGCGGCTCACCGAACTTTTGATTCTCTTTTCAGGCCCGGTAGTTTGGGTATCGTCTCCGATGCTATCGGGTTGTTGTTGATTGCGCTGGGTTCTGTACCGATTAATGTGAAATTGGGTATCTATGCTTCGCTGTGGGCTGTCTGTGTCGTCTTTACCGTTTTGATTGCTGTTCCACTGATACTCTCCCTGTTGCCAAAACCGAAAGCGGCTGCCAAGCGACCTGCTGCTGAAGACGCCCTGTTCGGTAAGGTGGCTGCGCTTGTGGCCAACCGACAGGGGGGCATGATCGTGTTGGGTATGGCGGGTCTTATTTTGATCGTGGGTGCACAACTGAGCAGCCGGGTGCAAATCGGCGAGTCTGAGCCGGGGTCACCGATCCTCTATCTGGATCACGACTATAACGTCTCCTCCAAAGTGATCAATGAGCGTTTCCCCGGATCAGAGGAGCTCTACATTGTCGCCAGAACCGATGAAAAGGGTGGCATGAAGCGACCTGAAGTGCTGCGAGCCATAGAGGACTTCCAGAATCATATGTTGATCGACCCCGAGCTGGGTGGTGTGAAAGCCGTACCCGATTTGGTGAAGCAGGTGAATCGGATTTTTCATTCCGACGATCCCCGCTGGGCCATCATCCCGGATACAGAAGCTTATGTGGGGGGACTGATGTTTGCCTATATGGCTTCAAGTCCTGTGCCTGGCGCACTCAAAGAGTTTGTCGATACCGATGATCAGGTGGCCAACATTGTCTTTTTCTATAAAGACCATCAGGCCAAGACGATCCGACGTGCGATTCATCTCGCCAAAGAGTGGATTAATGATCCGGCCAATCAGGTGCAAGGTCTTCATATTGAATTGGCGGGTGGACTGGTGGGCGTTACTGCAGCGATGAATGAGTCGGCCTATGAAAGTAACATGCTGATCATTCCACTGGTGTTGGCACTGATCTTTGTCTTCGTGACCTGGTTCTACATGTCCCTGCATGCCGGTTTCATTATGTTTCTGGCCATGATGTTTTGTACCACTGCGACCTATGCCTACATGGGTTTGGCTGGGATCGGTATCAACGTCAATACAGTACCGATCATCGCGGTCGGTATCGGTGTGGGTATCGACTACTCAATCTATATCATGGACCGTATCCGCGAGGAGACGGCCAAGGCGGCGGGTGATTTGGGTCATGCGGTACTGCATGCCATTGCTACGACAGGCAAGGCGATCGGATTTACCGCCGCCTGTTTGATTGGCGGTGTCATTATGTGGGTCTTCATCTCCGACCTGCGCTTCCAGGCGGATGCTGCCATGTTGTTGGTTGTGATGCTGATTTTGAATGCGTTGGCAGCCATGTTCCTGGTGCCTTCCTGGGTCATGATCTTCCGTCCGAGCTTTATCGGTAGTGCCCGTTATGATGAGGATGGCGTGCTTTATTCCACCAAGGCGGAAGCTGCATGAACTCAGATTCAGGGTGAACGAATATCGAGCGATATTCAGTTTTCTCTAAGCAATAAATCGTACGAAGAATGATCCCTCCTTTGTTAGCCGGAACGCTGTTCCGGCTATTTTTTTGCCGGAAAAAAATTATCGAAATAAACCCGCATGATCATTTGATGAAATAAAATATCGATATTTTTACTATATCCTGAACCATTTCGGCCTGTCTGAAAAATAAGTCATAAAATTCAATGATTTATGATTTGGCACGGCTGCTGCATAGATAGGGGTGGTTACTATTTATAAGCATGAGGAGGAGGCTAGGATGTTCCTAGACATAAAGAAACAACAACCGGGGAGGAAGCGTCCGGTCATTCATGCGGCACTGTTACCCGCCACTTTGGCGGTTATCTTTTGTGGTGATCAGGCAGCAGCCTACACCTCGGATGATGGCAGTCTGCAACTCAACGGGTTTGTTGAGAACGCTACCTATACTCGCCGTCATGTCGGACTGAGTAAGATGCGCAACACAGCGCAGATAGAAGGTTCCAAGGATTACGGGGCACAGGGACCTTTTTCAAATGTCAGTTTCGTCGGTACCTTCCGTGCGACGTATGACGCAGTCTACGATCTGAATGACGATGAGTTCGGTAACAAAGCCGGCGGTCCGATCAATATGGAATCGGTTGGTGGTTCCGGTACGAGTCCCTGGGGTGCCTCGAATATCTCGACCGGTACGCTGGGATTTGGCTTTGATACGACACAGAACCCCAACGAAGGTTTGGTCAATCTTGGTAGTGCACTGCATGAAACAGAGGGTGGGGTTGGCATGGGTGTGCCGGTTCGCCCCTGTGACAAGGACTCCCGCGGTTGTATCGACGACTACCTCGATTTCGACGAGAATGAACTGAAGTATCCTGAGTTCAACGACCGGCTCGACTTCCTGCGTGAGGCCTATCTCGATGCCACCATGCCCACGGAGAGTGGCGCCACCTGGAATTTCCGACTCGGCAGACAGCAGGTTGTATGGGGACGCACCGATCTGTTTCGTGTCTTGGATGTCATCAATCCTGTCGACTTCTCACGCCATAACATCTACGACGAACTGGAGGATATCCGTATCCCCATGTGGATGGCGACCGGTGAGTATCGCATGGGTGCGACCGAGACTTTTGATGATCTGAATATGCAGTTTGTCTGGAACTTCGACAAGTTCCGTCCGAGTAACCTGGGGCAGGGTGGATCTCCCTACGCCATTCTCGATGCAGGCAGCTTCTTCCGCGCTATGAAAAACTGCTGGGATAACGGCTGTTCGGTATCAAACTTTGCCGGTGGTGCAATTTCCACCGATTTCCCAAAACATGTTATTGGTATCCGGGATGTTCATCTGCCTGACTGGTCGCTCAGCAACTCGCAATTCGGGGTCAAGATGGAAGGTGATTATCGGGGATTGGGTTTCTCGCTGAATGCATTGACCTACCGTTCACAATTACCTTCCCTGCGTGCCGTGGTGGATACTGCTGACAATCCTTTTACTCCAGCCATCGAATCACAGCACTACGATTATCTGATCGCATTCGACATGCATTTTCCACGGGTGAATCTGATTGGTGGCTCGCTGGATTTCTATGTGGATGACATCAAGTCGGTGTTTCGTGTTGAGACGGCTTATACGCAAGGCGAAGAGTTTGCCAATACGC
Source organism: Candidatus Thiodiazotropha sp. (ex Monitilora ramsayi) (assembly GCA_025655575.1). Taxonomy (GTDB): domain Bacteria; phylum Pseudomonadota; class Gammaproteobacteria; order Chromatiales; family Chromatiaceae; genus Thiodiazotropha. Next base: position 82,674 of record JAHXIP010000005.1, read on the forward strand.
TTAAGCCAGAACTCTATTCCGAGTCGGATGTTTTTCGTTATGTAGTGGGTTGGGATCGTCCCACCTTCATTCCATTCCTGAACGAGCGCCGGGCATTTCTGCTCTCCGCCCAGCTTTTTGGTCAATACTTGGTTGATCATGAACGCCAGGATGTGAATGGCATCGAAGCAGGTATTCCGGATTGGGAACTCAACCATATCGGTACCTTTCTCATGAAAGGCTGGTACAAGAATGACCGGGTAAGCCCGCAAATCATTCTGGCGCATGACTTCAAAGCACATGCCAGTACCATCGCACCCTCCGTCGACTGGCTCATCAGCGACAATTTGAGACTCACTGTGGGTGCCAATATCAAGGTGGGTGACGGTGCCCAGAAGTTTGACGACTGTCGCGCGTGTAATCCTTTCCCACCTTTCACCGGAACAGGAAGCCCGGGTGACCTGGCCCTGCGTAATCTGGCGGGATTCGAACCGCTGGGCAGATTCCGCTCAGGGCCTATCGGCATGGCTCAGGCCGAAGATGAATTTCAGGTCACACTGCGTTATCGCTTCTAAGTATTCAAATGGAGGATTTTACAATGCGTTTGCTTAATACAACGCTGGTGGCAGGTCTTTTAATTGCCGCTACGCTACCCGCTCATTCTGCGACAAATGAGGATGTGGACAACAGCTTCTATCCTTACAGCAAAGGTGTGCCAACCCATGAAGGTGTGAAAGCCGGGTTGGTCATCGATCAATCGAACGTGGAAAAATACAAGGATGTCATCGATCCTGCCATGTTCGAGTTCATCAGTCAGGGTTGGACAAAAATCACCGTGGGTGAGACCACGTCTTTTGATTTGCATCCCAACTATGTACAGGCGACAAGAGATGGTCTGGGCAAAGTGAAGTTGGGTGAAAAGTCGGGAGAGATCGAGGGTTTTGTGGCAGGTCGACCTTTTCCTGAAGAACCATCAATGGACGACCCGCGCGCCGGTGAAAAGTTGGCCTGGAACTATAAGTATGGTTATAACTGGGGTGACAACGCCGCCATCTATCCGTTTTACTGGAAGTATAAGGATATGAATTCCGGCAAGCTGGAGCGGACAATCAAGTTCAATTTCCATTTCCTCAATTTCAAGCATCGTGTCAATCAGGAGCCGCTGCCTGAAATCACTCCGAATCCGGCCGGACTCTTCCGGGCGATCTATGTGCAGGCATTGGAGCCTTTTGACGTTAAAGATACCCAGTTGTTGATCCATCGTTACGAGAATGATCTCAAGCGTGACAATGCCTGGCTCTATCTCGGCTTTCAGCGCCGTGTACGCCGTCTGGCATCGGGGCAGGTGACGGATGCCTTTCTGGGTTCCGATGTCATGATCGAGGATTTCGAAGGGTATAACGGCCGTATCAATGATATGGAGTGGACCTTCAAAGGGGCCAGGAACATCCTGGTGCCGTTCTATCATCACAATGATCTAACGCTTTCCGAAGAGCATAAAGAGAAGGACGGATATCAGTTTGTTGAGATGGGGGATAAGGGTAACTGTTTTCCTCAGATCACCTGGCAGCTACGCAAGGTTTTTGAGCTGGAAAACAAACCGAAAGATGCCAATCATCCGATTAGCAAGCGCGTCCACTATATCGATGCCCAGACCTTCACCATTCCCCGTACGTTGACCTATGATCGTAAGGGGGATTTGTGGAAGAGCTGGCAGATTGGTCAGGCACATCCCGATCACCACCTGCCGAAGAATAAAGGTACCGGTGTGGCGGTGGATGATTCATTCACCATGATCGATGTGCAAGCCATGCATTGCACTACGGGACAGTTCAAAGGACAGGTTGATCCGTCACTGAATCCGTCGAATAAATTTACCGTACAAAATCTCAGAGCTTCCGGTCGTTGATACCGTGCCCTCGTCTGGCGGCAGTCTGCCGCCAGACATTTTTTGGGAGTTTTGGAAAACGCCTACTAAACTGAAATACCATACCGGTATTTGTGCTTTCCCAAACTTCTAACGCTTGTGTTTCAGACACGCAAGGAATCTATCGATGGTTGAGCCGGCCGACGTCTACGTCTATTTTAATTTCCGCAGCCCCTACTGTTACCTTGCCACAAAAACGATGTGGCAGATATTCGATGATTATCACACCTGTTTAGTCTGGCGTCCGCTGGGTGGTTGGGACGGAAGATCGCCACCGGAAGTCGCTCTCAAGAAACTGCCAATTGCCAGACAGGACATGGCGCGCTTTGCACGTCGTCTGGGTATTCCCGTTAATCCACCGCCAAAAACCACAGACCCCACTTTTGCAGGCGCCGGTTCCCTGTTGGCAGAAGAGAAAGGTGTACTACGTCCCTATATTGTCGAGGTGATGCGCAGGGAGTGGGCGGAAGGCGCGGACATCGGTCAGCTTGATGTTTTATTGGATGTGGGTGAGCGGGTTGGTCTGGATCGAGATGAACTGGCAGCTGCTGCCAACGATCAGGCGCGACAGGCTCAGCTGGAGACCAACTGGCGAGAGGCCGATGAAAAAGGTGCGATTGGCGTGCCGACATTTGTTATCGGTGAAGAGATATTCTGGGGTCAGGACCGCATCGATTTTGTTTTGGAGCATCTGCAGGCGCTGAGACTTTCCCGCCTATGACTTTACCCGCCATACTCTACGACAAAGCGGAGTGCCCATTCTGCTGGCGTGTGCGTATGGCATTGCATCGTTGTCAGGTTGTGTATGAAAAGCGCGACTTTGAAGCCCATGAGCTGGAGTGGACTCGACTGACACCTGGCGGCACAGTACCTGTGCTACGTCTGCATGGCTTGGTCATGCATGATTCGTCTGTCATGCTGGAATATCTCAACGATGCCTTTGGTGCACTTTGGCCGTTGTCACCGGAGAAGCGAGCCCAAGCCCGTACTAGCGCAATCTATGCCGATACCTCGGTGGGGAGGCCAGTCAGGGATTTGGTCTTTCAGCGACGGGATCGAAAGCCTGCCGAGTGGGATGAAGCGGTGATTGCGAACGCCATGCAGCAATGGCATGAGGCCATGCCCTATCTCGATAACGCTTTAGGGGATAGGGATTTTTTTATCGAAGGCGTGGGTATTACAGATTTTATTCTGGCAAGTCGCTTCGGGTTGGCCCTGGCTTACGGTATGCCTTCTCCCCGATCCCCCAGGTTAGGTGAGTGGTTTGAGCGTATGGCTGGCCGTCCGGAGTTCACGGATACTGCACCTGAAATGGTCATACAGAAACTAGATCGAGGCTGGTTGTCATGAATGAAACAGCGCAGACATCCGATTCGACGAATGTCGAAGGCGATCCCCCGGTCACCGTCCTGGTTACCCGCAAGCCTAAACCAGGTAAAGAGGCTGAGTTCGAAGACTATATTACTGGTATCACCCAGGCTGCCATGCAGCATCCGGGACATATGGGTACCAATATCTTCCGACCGACAAAACCCGACGGTGCCTATCGGATCGTTTTTAAATTCGATCGCCGCAGTCATCTCGAACAATGGGAGCGTTCTGCGGAGCGAGCCGAGTGGCGAGAGATCGCGGAAAGTGTCAGTCAACCGAGGGAAATACAGACCATCACTGGACTCGAGGCCTGGTTTACCCTGCCGGATTGCGCCATCAACGTGCATCCGCCGAAGTATAAAATGGCCTTTCTTGTCTGGTTGGGTGTTTTTAGTCTGGTCACGCTACTGAGTTATCTCATCGGGCCGTTGATGAGTGAATGGCCCTTAGTGGCTCGTGCCTTTATATTGACAGTGATTGTCGTACCCACATTGACCTATTTTATCCTCCCCCTTCTCACAAGAATTTTTTCAGGTTGGCTCTATCCTAAATAGTATTCAGCACTGCCCCTGCCATTAACAAAATGAGTAACCGGTACTCAAGCCAGGAATAATTTTCTTTTGTTTGCAATTTCAGGCGCTTCCTGTTGTCTGCTCAATCTCCAAAATATTGACCGAGACATCTCATGGACGCATTATGGACGGATGTTTCCAGTCGTTCCGGGTCAACGATCATGCCTGGCACCATCCGGCGGCGAATTTCACGGAGATTGAGAAGAATGAAGAATGCACAGGGTTTTATCTTTCTGGTCTTGCTGACCACGCTGGTTACGGGCTGCACAACCGCACCGATGCTCTCCGAACGCCAAGTCATTACAGAATATGATGAGGTTGCCGCGCTCAACTCCCGCTTGAAGGATGATAAATCCAATGGACTCTATGATCTGGCCCCAAGCGGCTTTGCGGCTGCGGAGGCTAAGTTGACTGAGGCGATTTCTCTGGGCCGTACCAAGCGAGACGATAGGGTCATCGCGCTGGTGAAGGAGGCGAATCAGATCGTCGACAAGGCTGAATCTGATGCCGCCACAACGAAAAATCTCATGAGAGAAGTCCTGGATGCGAGAGAGATGGCGATTGCCGCCGGTGCCGATACCTTGTATCAGGAGCAGTTCGGTGTGCTGGACAATAAGCTGCGCAAGGCGGCGCAAAAAGTTGAGGATGGCGATCAGGAGGGTGCAAAAAAATGGCGTCCTGAGATGATACAGGGCTACGCGGAAGTGGAGTTGGAAGCGCTCAAGCAGGATGCCACGGAACAGGCGCACCGGGATATCACCGATGCTGTGCAGAAGGAAGCTGATGACTTCGCACCCAAGACACTCAAGCTGGCTCGAGAGGAGCTTGCACTTGCCGTGGCTGTGCTTGAAACCAACCGCACACAGCGGCAGAAGGCTCGCGGTCACGCCAAACGCTCCAGCGAGCTGGCCATGCAGAGTGTAGAGATCACCGACATGATCAAGGATTTTGAACGTCGTGATTTCAGCATGGAGGAGATTGTGCTCTGGTATCAGAAGCAACTGAGCCTGATCAATGAGCCATCGGGTGAAGTGCTGCCGCTATATTTACCCAATCACGAAGTAGTCGTTACCCTGCGTGATAAACTGGCTACCTATGCCGAGATGCAACAGTCTGAAATGGCGACTCGCATGGATCTGCAAAGCCGTCTTGAGGCCGTTGAAAGGGAAAATCGTGAGGCACAGGCGCGCTATGCCAAGATTCAGAATCTCTTTGGTCCGTCCGAGGCCAATGTCTATCGGCAGGGTCACAATGTGCTGCTTGAGCTGCATGCCTTCAATTTCCCCAGCGGACAGAGTGAGATTCAATCGGAAAACTTTGCTTTGCTGGACAAAATTGTGACGGCTATCCACTCCTTTCCCAACCCCAGCGTGGTGGTTTCCGGGCATACCGATTCGGTGGGTGGCTTCAGCGTCAATCAAAATCTATCGCAACGGCGGGCCGAGACAGTGGCTTCCTTTCTCGAGAAGGTGGGCGGCTTTGACAAGACTCGTCTTACCGCCATCGGTTACGGAGAGTCACGTCCGGTTGCCAGCAATGAGACGGCCGTCGGTCGGAACACCAATCGCCGCATCGAAGTGCTCATTATCAACGAGTGATGTCAGTTGACTATCGACTGAGCGATGGTCTGGCCCCAGCCAGATTTCTACTCCTGCAGCTTTTCTCTTGTTTCTTGGGTATGGCTTGATCCCGGACAAGCGATAATTTTTCAGCCTGTCCTATGATTAGTCTCAAATGAAAAGAAACCTGAGACAAGCATGAGTGACTCATCGAAACAGGCAACCAGCCAGAGCTATTCCGTAGCCATTACCGGTTCAGGTGGCAGTGGCGCGGTGACAACCGGACGCATACTGCTCGAAGCGGCTGCCCAGTGCGGTTTTCAGGGCTTGATGACGCGTTCCGCCGGACCACAGATCCGTGGTGGAGAATCTGCGGCGATGGTTCGCTTCAGCCAGGATCCGGTTGAATGCATGGGCGACGAGTACGATCTGCTGGTCGGACTCGACTGGCGTAATATCGAACGTTTTGCCGATGAGTTGCCACTCTCCGACAAGAGTCTGATCCTGTCGGACCCCGCTGCGGGCGAGGTGCCTGCACTGCTGCGTAGCAACGGTGCGGATATTCTTGAGGTGCCATTCAAAAAATTCGCCTCCGGACTGCCGGGGGGGCGCCTCAATATGGTTGCTCTGGGCGCCACGGCGCTGGTTTGTGGGCTGGATCTCAAAGCGCTGGAAACCAGTGTTAAAGCAATATTGGGAAACAAAGGGGAGGAGGTTGTCGAGTCCGCGCTGCTGGCGGCCAGGCTCGGTTATAACCACGATCACCGGCCTCGGATTACACTGGAAGCCCCTGGGAAACCGGCAGATCATTGGAGCATTACCGGCAATCAGGCCTGTGGGGTGGGCGCCCTGAGAGGAGGTACGCGTTTTGTCGCCGCCTATCCCATCACGCCGGCCAGTGAAATATTGGAGTGGCTCGCCCCTAGGTTGGAAAAACTCGGCGGTTCTCTGCTGCAGGCAGAGGATGAACTGGCTTCGATCAATATGATCATTGGCGCTTCCTTCGGTGGCGTGCCCTCACTGACAGCGACGTCCGGCCCCGGCCTGAGCCTGATGGTCGAAGGATTGGGACTCGCTCTGGTCAGCGAGACACCGGTGACGGTGGTGAATGTCATGCGAGGCGGTCCCTCCACCGGTATCCCCACCAAGTCGGAGCAGTCTGATCTGAACATCGCTATTTACGGCCTGCATGGTGATGCGCCGCACCTGGTGCTGGCGCCGCTCTCGATTCGGGATTGCGTCTTCACCACCCAGTGGGCGGTACAACTTGCCGAACACCTGCAGACCGTGGCTCTGGTGCTTTCTGATCAGTCATTGGGACAGTCCCAGGCGATCGTCGAGGCCCCTCCGCAACGTGAACTCTCTCTTGCGCGTAAAGTGGAAGCTACCCCTGATGCGGAATATCAACGCTACGCCATCACCCCGGATAACGTTTCAGCCATGAGCCTTCCCGGTACTGCCGGGGGTATGTACACCGCTGACGGTTTGGAGCATAACCCCAGGGGAACGCCATCCAGCATGGCAGTGGATCATCGTACCCAACTGAACAAGCGCCTGCATAAGCTGGAGGATTTCGACTTTGGTGAGGATTGGGCAGATGTGGAAGGGGATGGCAGACGGTGCATCATCACCTGGGGATCTTCCACCGGTGCGGTGAAGGAAGTGGCCGGTTGGCTATGGGCGCAGGGAAGTTCGATCAAGATAATTTCACTTCGTTTACTGGCGCCTTTACAGCATGATCGGCTGAAAGAGCTATTGAAGGATATGGAAAAGGTATTGGTGGTGGAACAGAATCATGCAGGCCAGCTTTTCCATTATCTGCATGCGGAGGGCGTGTTGCCCGTTTCGGCTGAATCATTGGCTCAGCCCGGACCCCTTCCCCTGAGGCCGGGACGAATTCTACGTGCCCTGGGTGGCGGTGGTTGATGAGGAGATAATCGATGACAGTTCCCGCGCTCAAGGCAAAAGATTACAAATCAGGCATCAAGGCGGTCTGGTGCCCGGGTTGTGGCCATTTCGCCGTGCTTTCCGCACTGACCAAGGCGATGGCACACCTTGGCCTGGTGAAGGAAGAGGTGGCGGTAGTCTCAGGCATCGGCTGTTCTTCCCGTTTGCCGGCCTATATCGATACCTACGGGTTTCACGGTATTCACGGACGGGCACTGGCGGCAGCCTCTGGTCTCAAGGCGGCACGACCTGATCTGACGGTGATTGTGGCGGGTGGTGATGGGGATGGCTTCTCCATTGGCGGCAACCACTTTTTGCATGCCTGTCGGCGTAACATGAACATGGCCTATATCGTTATGGACAATGAGGTCTACGGTATGACCAAGGGGCAGGCCTCTCCGACCACGTTGCCAGATTGGAGTAACAGCAAGATGACGCCTCATGGTACCGGTATTCCGAGCTTCAACCCTGCCGCCATTGCGCTGGCGGCAGGGGCGGGTTTCATTGCCCGTGGCTTTTCGGGTGAGCCCTCTGAGCTGACTCGAATACTGGTAGAGGCCATCGAACATTCCGGATTTGCTTTCGTGCAGGTATTGAGTGGATGTGTCACCTACCGGCCCGATCAGAAACTTTGGAAGGAGGAGGTGCATCCCTCCGAAAGTGATCTACCGACTGATGATCCGGTCAAGGCTGCACAGATCATCCAAGCTGGTGACGGCAAGGCGACAGGTGTCATCTATGCCAAGCAGTTTCCTGTCTGGCAACCGGAAAACAGAATGGACTCAAACTTAAATACCATTGAGAAGGAGTTCCTGCTATGAGTGAAGCTGAAACCGTAACTATCGAATCTGTGGAAGAATTTCTGGTGCATGCCATGGAGCTCGAAGAGGCTTCTTACGAGCACTATGAGGAACTGGCGGATACCATGGAGGTGCACAACAATCTGGAAGTGGCAGAACTCTTCCGTAAGCTGGCGAACTACAGCCGGCTGCATGCTGAGGAAGTTCATCAACGGGCGGCAAATCTGGCTTTACCTACAATCACCCCCTGGGACTTTAAGTGGAAATGCCCATCGGCACCCGAGGCCTTCTGCATGGATGATGCGGACTACCTCATGAGTAGTACAAAGGCCATGGAAATTGCACTGTTCAACGAAATCCGCGGCCGGGATTTTTATCAGCAGGTTGCAGATAACTCATCAAGTGAAGCGGTGAAGAAGCTGGCGCTTGAAATGGTAGAAGAGGAAAACTGGCATGTTGAGATGTTACGGGAATGGCAGGCCAGTATGCAGGAGGAGCAGCCTCAAGAGGACCTGGATCCCCCAAATATGCCTGAATAGTCTATTGACGACAGTCTTACCCAGAACTCACCTTGTTTGTACCACAGTCATCCTGGGTTAACTCAAAATATATTCGAATAAAAAAAGTACAACCCTACCACTTAAGGGTAGGGTGACTACTCCTTTTGCGTATGGATTGTAGTGGTATCGTCATTTAGGACTTTCATTCTCTTCAAAAATGTATTTGAATCTAGTTATGGAAAAGGGGAATGCACTATTTTCCCCACTATGGAGCATTGTGATATCGAATGTTTTTTACACGGATGAAAGAGGGGGTGTGGCTTAAGTAATCCTTAAGCTTGGCTTGCTAGGTTACTACCAATAGTGGGGTATATCGGTTTAATCCCTGCAAGTCAGCCAGAGCGTGTAATTATATCAGGTAACGTAGAGATCCAGCCATGTTCAACTATCTGGAAAAAAAGAGCGAGAAAAGAATTTTCTATAGTTATCTGCATCGATTCGGGCTGACGTGGGAGGACTTGAATCCCAGGGTCTCCCGTCTGATTCTCAATGCCATCTATGATCAGGCGCAAGCAACTTCGCATAAATTCGGCGAACCGTTGGCGACTGTTTCCGGAAACATCATCAGTGCTGCCGCATGGGGAACAATCTACTGCCTCATGGGCTCTGATCAGATGTTGAAAATGGAGCCTGGATATAGGGATATTGTCGATGAGGTGGAATGGGAACTGATGATCTCCTGTGAGAAAGAGGACGCGGGGAGTAATATCTACTGCCGAGTTTTTGCTATCCTCTATGAAAATGGTCATTGCCACCCTAACGTGTCTACTTTACTGAAAGCCTGCATGCACCAGGCACCCAACGCACAGAGTTTTGAAACTGGTAATTGCTCCGCTCTCTGATGTCCACCATTAAAGTTAAGTGACGCTACTCCCTATAGCCTGTTAGCACTAAATTGATCACCACGGCCTATTTAATGGGTGCTAAATGCCCCGGCTGTCTTGTTGAATTAATTTCCCCTTAAGTAACATTTGCTAGGATTTCCTAGGGTTATTTTCGCTACCTCAGCGATGTACCCAGATGAGAATAGGCGATGTTCTCCGTAGGCTATGGTTATTCACGGGAGGAGAGAGGATGTTTGGATACCTGGAAAGACAGAGTGAAAAGCGACTATATTTTAGCTATTTGATCAAATACGGACTGACCCAGGATGACTTGGGGGAGCCTGCTACTCAATTGATTCTATCCCAGGTCTACGAGAATTCACAAAAGCTTTCCAAAAGGTTTCATGAGCCTGTAACGCGTATCTCAAGAAGCGTTGTCGTTTCTGCTGCCTGGGCCTCAATTTATGCACTCCTGGGTCCGCGAAAGCTCGTTGAAATTGACCCTGATCATCAAGAATTCGTCGACGAGATCGAGACTGAGCTGGTGTGTGCAGGTCAGGGCGTGTCTGAAACATTCAATGTCTATCAACATGTATTTCAAACGCTGCTGCATCACGATCGCTGTCATCATGAGGTTGTCGAAATACTAAATAAATATAGTATGTTCTCTGTTCAGAGCGGCCCTAAATCTGTTCAGCATAACTTGGCGTATCACTCATGAGATGCTTCCTCTTAAGGAAACTCTAAACAAGACTGGATGAGTCAAAGACTTACACATGAAGACGTCAATCGCAGGTATTTGCGGACTATTACCAAAACTGATAACACAGAGGCGGAAGTTTTTCTTCCACACAAAGAATGGTCATTAGAAATTAGATTGAAAATAAAAGCGGTGGATGCTTTCATCCGCTGTAACGGCCTCTATGGCAATAGTGGTAACTTCTGCTGATGGTAGGTTGATATCGCCACCATATCCCGCCATATTAGACATCTGCATCGATATCAGTCTGACCTTCTTGGGTGCATTTTTTGTTGCTGTTTTCGCCCATGCATAAACCATCGCATGATCTGTATCTTTACCTGTATCGGTATTCATGAGAGACAACATGACATGATGGGTTGCGACTATCCCATATGTTTTGAGGGCAGCTTGTGATTTTTTATCATATGGCATGATTTCCAGGGTCGCCTGTATGTTGTCATTCTTCAGGCTTCCCAAAGATTGCATATGGCTATGCTCATGAGAATCTACACTTTTTTCGCTCATTCGGATTGATGCATGCCTTGTTGATCATGACCAATGTCACCAGCGGTTGCAGTTGTAACCATGGCGGCGAATAGACCAAGTAAGCGTAATGCTTGGTAGTATTTCATAGCAATCTCTCTGCTTTCTCGGGTTAATATCGGATATATAATTACTGGATTATTTAAGGTAGTAACTTTCTCCGCTTCACTAAAAGCACGATGGTCGGCATAACAAAGAGCGATAAGAGTGGCGCCGTAATCATGCCGCCGATAACCGGTGCAGCAATGCGCTGCATCACTTCAGAGCCTGTGCCATCGCTTATCATTATCGGCATCAAGCCCATCACGACAACCAATACCGTCATGGCCTTCGGACGAACTCTCAACGCTGCGCCTTCAACGATGGCTGCCTTTAAATCTTGTCGGGTATTGAGATCTCCTGTCTCTTTATACTGGGCGATTGCATTATTGAGGTAGATCAGCATGACCACGCCGAACTCAGTCGCTATACCGGCGAGTGCTATAAAGCCGACAGCAACAGCAACAGACATGTGATAACCCATAGTAAGCACAAACCAGAAGCCGCCTATCAGCGCAAATGGAATACTGAGCATAACAATGGCAGCCTCGGAAAAACGTCTGAAAATAAGATAGAGGAGGCCGAAAATAATGATGGCCAGCACAGGTATCAACTGCATCAGTTTCTCCTTTGCTCGCAGCATATACTCGTACTGTCCGGTCCAGGTGATGGAATAGCCAGTTGGTAGTTTGATGGCCTTGTTCAGGGTTTCCTGGCCCTTTGCGATGTAACTGCCTATATCCGCATCCCTGATGTCGATGAATGTCCAGCCATTAAGGCGAGCGTTCTCTGTTTTTATGAGAGGAGGGCCGTCTACAACATGCACACTGGCCACCTGGGATAGGGGTATCTGCGCACCGGAAGGTGTGACGATCGGCAGTTCACTCAGTTTTTTAACATCATCCCGTTGTTCTCGCGGGAATCGAATATTGATGGGATAGCGCTCGGGACCTTCAATTGTCTCACCGATATTGATGCCGCCGACAGCAGCGCTGACCATCAGATTGATATCGTCAATATTGATGCCCAGGCGAGCCGCTTCCAATCTATTGGGCGTTATTTCGATGTATCGGCCTGCAACGACTCTGTCGGAAAAGGCGGAGCGGGTTTCCGGTATGCTGGAGAGGGCCTTTTCTATCTCTCTTCCAATCTGCTCGATAGTATCGAGATCAGGCCCTGAGACTTTGATGCCGATGGGGGTTTTGATGCCTGTGGAAAGCATGTCAATTCGGGTTTTTATCGGCATGAGCCAGGCATTAGTCAGACCGGGGAATTGTACGGTCCTGTCGAGTTCTGAAATGATATCTTCCAATGCGAGTCCATCACGCCAGGATGATTTGGGTTTCAGTTGAATGATGGTCTCTATCATAGTCAACGGCGCAGGATCGGTGGCTGTATCTGCCCGACCGATTTTCCCGAAAACCCTTTCCACCTCTGGAATTGTTTTTATCAAACGATCAGTCTGTTGCAACAATTCCTGCGCCTTACCTATGGATAGCCCTGGTAGGGTGGTTGGCATATACATCAGATCGCCTTCAAAGAGGTCCGGCATAAATTCAGAACCGAGGCCTCGTCCCATGCTGCGAAGAAAGGGCGTACCGGAGAATCTATCGTTCCAGCCATTCCTCAAGTGCTGTTGGCCGTCTTCAATTGTCTCAATCAAATATCTACTGCTGTCGATGCCGCTGGCAGCAGTCATTTTCAATGGCCATTTCAAAGGCTCAAGTATGCCGCCAACACCATATAAGGGAATCAACAGTGTGAGGACGAGTAGTAATGCAATGAGTAGGGACAACCGGGGTAGCAGTAAGACAGTTCTTAGAAGAGGCCGGTAGACGCCGATCAGGAGCCAGGTCAGTGGATTGGCGTTTTCTGCCGGAATACGTCCCTTTAAGAGATATCCCATGAGTACCGGTACCAGTGTGACGGCAAGTCCGGCAGAGGCAGCCATGGCATAGGTTTTGGTATATACCAGTGGACCGAATAGCTTGCCCTCCTGTCCTTCCAATGCCAGCACAGGCAGGAAACTCAAGGTAATGATCAGCAGAGAATAGAAGAGCGCCGGACCAACCTGTTGCGCAGCCTGTAGAATAACCCTCCAATGTTCCTCACGGGATAATCGACTGCCGGCTTCTTCTAAACGACGGTGAGCATTTTCGATCATTACAATTGCCGCATCGACCATGGTGCCGATTGCAATAGCAATACCACCGAGTGACATAATGTTCGCGTCGATTCCCTGCTGCCGCATAATAATGAAGGCGATCAGTATGCCCAAGGGTAGTGTTATCACGGCAACTATCGCGGAACGTATATGAAAAAGGAAGAGTAGGCAGACGGCAGCAACAACGAAGAACTCTTGCACAAGTTTTTCACTGAGATTATCTACGCTCTCAGCGATAAGAGATGAGCGATCATAAGTCTCAACAACTTCCACGCCTTCTGGCAGACCGGATTTCAGATTTTCCAGCTTGGCTTTTACAAGCTGGATGGTTTTCAGTGCGTTTTCACCATGGCGCATTACGACAATACCGCCTGTAACCTCACCCATGCCATCAAGATCGGCGACAGCACGCCGCATTTCCGGGCCGGTCTGGATGTGGGCAATATCCTGCAGCAGAATTGGGACACTGTCATCGGTCAGATCGATGGGGATATGGCCAATATCCTGCTCTGATTTCAGGTAGCCTCGTGTGCGCACCATGAGTTCTGCCTCACCCTGTTCAATAACAGAGCCGCCTACCTCATAGTTGGCACGTTTCACTGCATTGATAACTTGAGAGAGAGGAATGCCTAATGCACGCATCTTTTCCGGACTGAGAACGATCTGGTATTGCTTGATCATACCGCCGACGCTGGCGATCTCTGCTACCCCTGACACACTCTGCAGTTCAAACTTTAAAAACCAATCCTGAATAGATCTCAGCTGGGAAATGTCGTGTTTATTCTGCGTGTCTACCAATGCGTAACTGTAGATCCAGCCAACACCTGAGGCATCGGGTCCCAGCTTAGGCTGAACATCGCTGGGTAACTCTGCACTTGCCTGATTGAGGTACTCCAGTACCCTGCTGCGAGCCCAATAGATATCAGTGCCATCCTCAAAAATGACGTAGATATAGGAATCTCCAAAAAAAGAGTAACCCCGGACAGCTTTTGCGCCAGGTACTGACAGCATAGTCGTGGTGATCGGATATGTGATCTGGTCCTCGACAACCTGAGGGGATTGACCCGGGTAACCGGTTTGAATAATGACCTGAACGTCTGAGAGATCAGGCAAGGCGTCCAAGGGGATTTCACGTATGGCGTTCCATCCCCAGATACCGACGATAAGACTGGCGAGTAGTACCAATACGCGGTTTTCAATAGACCAGCGTATCAACAGTGTGGGCATCTGTCCTACTCCGACATACGCAGCAGGCTGCTTTGAATATTTGATTCGGAATCAATCAGGAACTGACCGGAAACCACCACCTCATCCCCTTCAGTTATGCCGGAGAGAATTTCAACATTGTCACTGCCCCAGATACCGGTTTGTACTTCCACCGGTTGGAAGTGACCCTTGCCCAGGGATTTGACGATGATTTCACGCTCTCCTGTCAAAATAATCGATTCGCGGGGTACGCTGATGATATTTTCTTTTGCGGCACCCTGTGAGAGATCCACTTGCACAAACATATTCAATAACAGTGCTTCATCAGGGTTGGGTACCTCGATACGAGCACGTAACGTACGGGTTTTTGGATCAACTTCCGGGTAAATAAATTCTACTTCTCCGGTCCACGCTCTGCCGGGAATGACCGGTGTCGTGATTGTGACCTGCTGGCCCTTCCTGATCCAGGGGGCCTGATGTTCAAAGATATCTACCATTACCCAGACTTCGCTGAGATCGACAATGGTGAACATGGATTGGTAAGGCTCTACATAGCTTCCTTCATTGACATTCAGCTCTGTGATGAGGCCGCCTTGAGGTGCCATGATCTGTACAGTATTGAGAACTTTTCTGCTTTTTTCTATCCGCATAACGTCCATAGGAGAGACATTCAGCAATCTCAAAGTGTTTCTGAGTGCATCGACCTTGGCATCCAGTTCCCCTTTGCGTGATGGATCAAACGTGACCATATCCAATTCTTCAAGCGCAGTTATGAAGTCGAGCTGTGCCTGGTTGATCCAGGGAGAGTAGAAATCGAGTAACTCCTCTTTTCTCTCCACACGATCTCCCTCTGAGCTTGGGTAGAGTCTTTCAACCCAGCCTCCCGTCCTGGGATGTATGTTGAGAATTCCCTCGTCGTCTGCGGCAACAATACCCTGTGTTTTGATTTCCTTGCCGAGTGAGTCACGCCTGGCGGTGATGGTGCGTATTCCCATATTTTGTATCACCGCAGTGTTGAGAAAAACCTGTGGGTTTTGCTCGGATTTAAGGGCAGATGATTTGGGCACGAGATCCATGCCGCAGATGGGGCATGATCCAGGATCCTCAACGATAATCTGTGGATGCATTGGACAAACAAAGGTTGTACTGACTCTACTCTCTGATGCTGAAGCGGCAGGTATTATTTTTTCAACAAGATTCATGCCGCAGATGGGGCAGGTGGCGTCTGCTTCTTGACTCACGATCCGCGGATGCATAGGGCAAACATAGTTTGCGCCATGTTGTGAATGGTCATGAGCGGTGTGATCCTGCACAACGCCTAAGTTATCCAAAGATGTAGATTGAAGACGTTTTGCAGTGGATAGGCTCTCATCTTCAATGCTATGCATTGCGTGATCGGAGGTCTGATGCTGAAGCTGATTGGACTCCCAAAACCGCTTGGGCTTTGCTTTCATAGGCATCTGCATTTCTTGATGCATCGCACTATGTTCATTCGCTCTGTGTGAGTTTGCCAGATGCTCAGTTGTCATGGAATGTTGCGTTTGTGTTTTACCATCTGGGAGCTTTGCTGCTTCATGATCCTGCTGAAGGATATCGCTGTCATATTCACTCGTGCTTTCAGCAGCTTGTTGTTTAACCAGAAACATGCCGCATTGTGAACATCTGCCAGGTTCATGGCTTGTCTCTTGCGGGTGCATAGGGCAGACATATAGCGCGGTTTGCGGCTCATGCTCATGAAGAGAATGCTCCATAGCTTTGTTATTTGGCTGCTTAACTAAAAACATACCGCAAACTGAGCACCTGCCGGGTTCATGGCTGACTTCAAATGGGTGCATAGGGCAGGCATATTGAGGTGACTGCTGTATGTACGCCACGATAGGCATTTCGACAGATTGGTCGGAAGACTTGGCCTTATGTTGGTGATCTGCATGATCGGCAGCGATGGCATTGCCGAAAATACTTACGAAGCAGATAAATAAAAGCAGGGTAAGCCAGCATTTGATTGTGCCGCGTTGAATATAGCTACACAAAGTTATGGCCTGATACCTGAATAGAGGGTGGTACATTGGAAGTCACGTCCTATCAGTTGGTCTTATTCGATTGCCAGTAAGTCCACATCAAAAATCAAAGAGCTGTGGGGTGGGATTCTGGGGGGTGCGCCTTTCTCTCCATAGGCCAGGTCGGACGGTATAAACAGTTGCCAGCGAGCACCCTGCTTCATTAATTGCAGTGCTTCTGTCCAGCCTTTGATGACTCGATTGACCTGAAAACTGGCAGGTTTTCCACGGCCATATGAACTGTCGAATTCAGTGCCGTCGATCAGTTTTCCAGTGTAGTGGACCAGGACCTTATCGGTTGAAAGGGGACGCTTGCCGCGACCGGCTTCGAGAATGCGATACTGCAAGCCGCTTTCGGTTGTGACAATACCGGTTTTTTTTCCGTTTTCAGTGTGGAAGTTTTTACGCTTCTGGCTTTGCTCACGTAGAAGTGCTTCTTTCTTTTTTCTTTTTTGCTCTGCCAGACGCTTACCGAGATCGGCCATGACTTGTCGCATCTGAGCATTCGTCATTTGGCCTTCATTCCCCTTCATTGCATCACGAATGCCTTGCAAAATGGCATCAGAACGGATCTCAATATTCTGATACTTAAAGTCACTGCCGATTTGATATCCGACGCTATAGTTTATCTTTGCCGTATCATCAGAGAGGGGTGTCTGATCCTCGGCTGTGGCGGGAGATGCAGCAATCAAAATGGTGATAAGTGAAGCGGATGCTATCTTCATTCATTTTGTTCCTTTGTGTCGTTCAAGGGCGTATTCACCCTATCTATATCTAAGTCGGAGATGTATTGTCATGGGCTGATGGAAAGCCTCTGAACGGCTATCCAACTCATAGTATCAAGGTTTCATCCGGGAGGAAAAAAATGATAGGAAATATAAGAAATTACTATCCAAAAAGCGACCGTGTTTGTGTTTGAGTTTTATCCTATCCGGAACTGGATAAGGCATACAAATAGGGTGTAGTAGGTATACGGTAATACGTGGAGTGTGTATATCGTTGTGTTCACGACATCAAATAAACGAATTCGTTGATTCAGTATTCAATTCAGTGTATTGAAGAGTACGATTCACTAAAAAAAAGATGCTGGAATGTTCGGAGAGAAATGATGTTTAATCTATTAAATAAATCTGTCATGGCATTAGGTTTA
The DNA here is from genome assembly GCA_025655575.1 of Candidatus Thiodiazotropha sp. (ex Monitilora ramsayi). Taxonomy (GTDB): domain Bacteria; phylum Pseudomonadota; class Gammaproteobacteria; order Chromatiales; family Chromatiaceae; genus Thiodiazotropha. The sequence goes on from JAHXIP010000005.1 coordinate 100,114, forward strand.
TGCGTTTTCGGTACGGCTCAAGCTGACTCCATACTGAAGTACGAAAAGGTGGGATCAAGTGGTGACAAGGAGACGATTACTGTTTCGATTACCGGTCGATGGCTGAGAATCGATAACGAGGGAAAAGAGAAGCCTGACTATACGCTGATGGATACCGGTCGGTTGATCATGTTTGAAGTGGATGATGATGCAAAGCGTTACACTGCCACCCGTATGAACAAGGCCTATTGGCCCGATATGCTCCCGCCAAAGTTGATGCCTGTGCCGGAAAAAACGACAGTTTCCGGTATTCGCTGCCAAAAGGTACATGAGATGGGAGCAAAGGCACCCAAAGCTGAGCATTGTATGACAGCCGGTGTTCAACTCGGTCTGAATGCCCGGGAGACCATTACCCTGTCACGGCTCTTGATGGTTGCCCGAAAGATGGGGTGGGACTGGAACGGCGTTTCAACACCGGATGAACGCCAAGTCTCAGTTCAAAGCCGCTCTCTCGATGGCAACATGAGTCTGACTTTCAAGTCGGTAGAGCACAAAGCGATACCGGACAATCGGGTAAAAATACCAGATACCTATAAACAGAACTGGGCTGATCAGAAAAAGCCTGCAAAGTAAGCCGCAGAATCTTTCTGATAATACACGGGCCACTATAAGAGTTTTTGTAGTTAGGTTAGAAAATTCGTGTGAATATTGATGGAGGCGTGGTTATCTCAACACGCTTCCGTCAATCCAGAATCTATTTTGTCTCCATATTCTTCGCTTCGGAAGCAGCCGTCTGTGGCTGTTTTCTGTTCTGCTCCAGAATTTCAAGTAATTTTACTTCAATGATAACGGTTTCATGTCCAAGTGGACCTCGCCTTCCATAAGCTTGATCTGAAGGCAGATAGAGTTCCCACTTTGCACCAGGCTGCATCATTTTCAGGGCCTCGGAAAAACCGGGGATGAGTTTGTTGACCTGGTAAATTTGTGTCCCACCCTTTTTAAATGAACCATCAAAAACATGGCCGTTTAGGCGTTTTGAAGTGTACTCGATTTTCACTTTGTCAATGGCCTTTGGCATGGGTCCGCTACCGGGCATGATGATCTTGTACTGCAGGCCACTCGGCGTGCTCGTGACACCTGTCTTTGCCTTGTTGGCTTCCAGAAATTCACGTCCCAACTGGCGTTTGTTTTTAATCTCTGCCTGTCGTTTCTGCATCCTTGCTATCGCTTCTGACTCCATGTCCTGGGTGATGTTTTTCTTCAGGTCTCTCAGCCGTTGATTCATTTCCCTGGGATCAAGCTGCGGCTGTTTTCTCACATTGCCGTCATGTATGCCCTGTTTGAGTGACCGTTGGTCCAGTTGAACCTGCTGCTTTTTGAAATCGATACCAATTTGATGACCAATGGCGTAGTTGATGCGATCTGATTCATCGTTAAGCTTGACCGGTTCATCGGAAAAGACTGCACCTGATAGCAGTCCCATGACAGTGATGGCGGATAGCTGCATTCGCATGATGTGGATTGCCCTCAAACCTAGTCGTTATTCTTGCAATAGAATCGTAACAAAAGTTGAAATTTGATGGAAAAAAAGGGCTGCCCGAAGGCAGCCCATTTTAACGTTTTTACCGGTCGTTGTTGTTATAGAGCTGGGAACAACTTATCCGGGCAGACGCCGCCGTCTGCTTGGGATCCACCGACACAGAAGGGCACCATCATCTCGTTGTCTTCATGCTCAACGATGTGGCAGTGCCAGACGTATAGACCGGGGATGTCGAACTCAGCCTGGATGGATGTGATCTCACCCGGATAGGTGATCACGGTATCCTTCCAACCATCTTCCCAGGCTTCCTTACCATTAGGTGTAGGCACTGTAGGGCTGGGTCCGCCAGTCAGATCAGTACGGCCGTTCACCTTATATTTCACCAGATGCACATGGATTGGATGGGCATCAGCGGTGATGTTTTTGATGTTCCAGACTTCAGTAGCATGGAGGTCCGGGCTGGTTACGATCGGATCAGACCAGAGCGTGACCGAATCCACACCGGCTGCATCGGTGGTACCCAGGACTGCAGCCTTGGGACCGAAAGGTGCGGCGGTCGGTGTCGGACAGACACCGGCAACAGGGATCTCAGGTAGCTGGATCTGATTGCCGGCTGCATCCACATCGAAGCAGGTCAGAGCAGATTCCTCTTCGATCAGCACCAGGTCACGGCTACCAGTGGCTGGTGGAGTGGCGTTACCTTCCACGGGACCCAGGAGCAGATCCCAGGGTGATGTGGCGGCGGTATCTGCATTCTGCAGCTGACCTCTTGGACTGCGTCGTTCATCACTGGGGCTGGTACCAAGCAGCGCGGTATTCACCACAAACTGCATGACCTGACCGGTGGTGTCCGGATCTGCTGGCGGATCGCCGGCAATGGTACCGCCGAAGGGTGAATCGGGCGCTGTGTTGATCATCCGTATCACAGTACCGTTAGGCAGACCTCGGAAGTCAATAATAGTATCAGAGCGCTCAGCCGGTCCCATCAGCATCGCCTGCCCCGCCATTTGTGCCGTTTCACCGACTATCAACCGATTATTGACCTCCATGTATGGCGCCTGTTGAAAGGCCCAGGCCTGTGGGTTGTAGTTGAGCTGTGTGGCAAAGCCGGTACGAATCGCTGTCACCTTAGGCAGCATGGCCTGATCGGTACCTATCTGATACATGTAGAGCTCATTGACCGGTTGCTGATCCGGTTGCCAGGGACCCTTATAGCCACCGTTGTTACTGTTGATCTCACGGTACCAAATGTGCTTCTGCACAGTTGTCTGATTCCCGGTGACAGGATCAACAATCGGCAGTGAGAGGTTGAGGAAACGAGAGTTGGTGCCGTTTAACAAGCGTAAGCGATACAGAGAAGGCGCCACTTCCAGTTGCGGCCAGGTTGTACCGTTAACCACCATGGTGTTGAAGAAAGCTTCCGGATTCCAAATAGGCGCGATGTCGGAGACCTTGTCCTGAGCGTTGTTACCAGCGAACTTGATTTGCAACTCAGGTTCACCTGGGAACTGCGCATTTGCTGTCCCGCCAGTACCTTTTACATTCAGACCTTCAAAGAAGGCCCGATTGCCTGGATACCAGAGAGAACCGTCATCATTGAAGGCGCGATCCTGGATAACGACAGGGATCTCACGATATTTCTCACGAGAACCACCAAGGTCTGCCGGGAAGTTGGTGGTAACCAGGTCCTCACCTGCGACAGGTGCGGGACCAGGCAGGTTACCCGACTGCATACCAGTCTCGCTATTCACACCTGCTTCATCACGGATCAGCCAGAAACCAGCTGGACCGGCATAGACATTCACGCGTGTCATGCCGAGTGCATGATCGTGATACCAGAGTGTGGTGGAGGGCTGATCGTTCAGATACTCAAAGACACCGACACCAGCGCCAATGTTGGTATCCAGCGCGCCATCACGATCTGTCAGGAGGTTGGCGATGGTGCCTTCACAGACATATTCGCCAGCGCCAGGTTTGCGGACAGGGTCTCCGGTTACGCCATCACGAGGCACACAAGCAACGTTCGATGCGTTGGGCAGCCACCAGCCTTCGGTGTAACCATCGCTGCTGGGACCGGTATGGGCGCCATGCACATGCGTGACGATGGGAACCGGGCCACGGTAGGGTTTTTGGCTCTGGCCATGACAGTCGGTACGCAGTTCACCCTTGTCACAACGTGCCTTCGGGTTAGCCCAGTGCAGGGTCTGATCCACGGGTAGCAGATGAGGGATGAATTTACAGTCGTTGGCTCTTTCTGTACCAATGTTGCCACCGACGGCACGGCAGCGATCAGGACGCCGTACCAACTGGTTCTTCCAGTCCACTGTGACGTTAGTATCCTTGACTGCTTCAATGGTGTAAGCCGGATAGTTGAATTGGGAGTTGGAGGCAGGCGCTACGTTCCGGCCACCACCCAATGCCCGTGAGTCAGGGCGCGGATCTGTTGCCGGGCCATAACTCCAGACAGTGGTTGGCGGGAACGCATCGGTTCTGCCGTTGATGGTGTTCCAGATACCGCCTGGTAAAATCTGTTGTTTGAATTGGCGCATGCCAATATCGTAATCATCCAGCGTACCGGTATTATTCATGACCGGTGGGATGACCAAAGGTGTGACATATTTTGGGATGGTCAGTGGATCGAGAGTGCCACCATCGAGGGGAACAGCTTGTGCACCCGTCGCGGTAAAGGCACCCAGGACTACTGCATAGGTGAGTCGCTTGAGCTTCAGATTTTTCATTATTCCTTCTCCCCAGAGATTAGAAGGTCTTCAATTAACGTTTGTCGAAACAAACCGGTTAAATGAAACCATCCATAATTTGCCGCATCCCTTAGGCGTTGATTCGTGCCTTCAAACTATGAATACATTTCATGTATTTTTTCCGCACAAAACCACGTCACTCACCATTGGAGTGAATTAGCGTCTGTATTGGAAATGGCAGTGGTTGTCTGCCGGGAACGGCAAATGCCCCTCCATGAATCCGGGAAAAGAGAGTTTGACGAGTTTCTTCTTGAATCCCTGCTATTCTTTAACCGATCAGGTGACTACCAACCCCGTTGACCTGATCTTTACAACAGAACCCGATGCATTCCCTGTAAATACGCTTTCTCCAGATTCGCACTCATTTTATGTGAGTCATATCACACAAAAAATGGGAAGCAATACCCAAATTTAACTACTGCCATACCCTACCCAACGGTAGTAGTATTTTTATTCCTACTAGGCAAAACCCTAGTAATCATTGTTAATTGACAGGGTCTATATTTTTGATTTTTTAAAGCAGAGACAAAAAAGGTGATGTGTTATTTCCCGCACATCACCAGGGTTACTTGTAGGTCTGCACCGAAAATAGTTTCACAACCTATCAGGCATAAATCAGATTTTTCTCATCACAGCGAGAGGGGGATTGTTCAAGAGAGGCAAGCTGGCAAGTATACCGGCAATACCGACGCCTAAGGCTCCCCCTAAGATAGCAACAACCCACATCCAGTAGTTGGGTTGCCAGGCGAGTTCGAAGATTGCCGTTGCCAGCGTATAGCTGATTACACTTGCCAGTCCGGCTGAGATGATACCTGCCAGTCCACCGAGCAAGGTAAATTCCAACATCACAGAGAGCAGTAGTCGTCGTCGACTGAGACCGAGCGTTCGCAGAATGGCAGCCTCCTGGATACGCAACTCACGGCTGGCCTGGATCCCGGCATAGAGTACGATGACGCCCGCCACAAGGGTAAAGAGAAATACCGATTCGACTGCCATCACACCACGATCCATGATGGCTCGTACCTGTTGCATCAGGGCACTCACGTCCAGAGCGGTGATGCTCGGGTACTGCTGGATCAGTTGGTGCAGCAGTGGGCGTTTCTCTTTGGGTAGATAGAAACTGGTAATGTAGCTGGCGGGTTGTCCTGCCATGAGTCCCGGTGTGCCCACGACAAAGAAGTTCACGTTAAAAGAGTCCCACTGTACTGAGCGCAGGTTGGTGACAACACCCTTGATCTCTTGCCCCGCCACTTCGAAGACAAGTTCTGCATCCATTGGAATGCCCAGGGTTTCGGCCAGTCCTTCCTCAACCGAAAACCAGGGCTTGTCGTACTGCTGCGGTGACCACCAGCGTCCGCTGACGATCTTGTTATCGCTCTGCATCTCATTGGCCAGGCTGAGGTTGAAATCCCGGTTTGCCAGCCGCTGTGCACGGGGTGAGGCGTAGCTGTCAGTTGAGACAGCCTGGTCATTAATACGAATCAGCCGCCCACGGATCATGGGGAAGGGGCCATCGCTTTCGATTCCGCCCGCATGAAGTATTTGCCTGACACCGTCCACTTCATGAGGTTGAATATTGATCAGAAACTGGTTTGGACTCTCTGCTGGCAGAGCGTTCCGCCAGTTGTCCAGCAGATCGACTCGCACCATGGCAAGTATCAACAATACAGTGATACCGAGTCCGAACCCGGTCAGCTGTACACTGGTAGTGGCTGGATTGCGCGAGAGACTGGCAAGGCCATATCGCCATGATCCGGCAGAACGGGTACGCAACGGTTTGAGCAGTGTGACAAGTAGATGTGAGACCAGTAACAGCACCACCAGTCCACCCAATAAGCCACTAATCAGCTGGAAGGCTAATTTGTCGTCACCAATCTGCCAGACCAGCAGTATACCCAAAGAGGTCAGGGCAGCGCCGATGGAGAGCTGGTAACCGACAGACGGTGCACCCAGGTGACGCCGGAAAACCCTGAGTGGCGGCACCCGGCTGAGCCGCAGGACTGAGGGCAGGGAGAAGCCAAGCAGCACCAGGATGCCAGTACCCAGTCCGGAGAAGAGTGGCCATGGGGTAGGGGATGGAATCTGCTGAGTGAACCAGTGTCCAACCAGACCTATCAATAGGCTTTGTAACAGGAGACCGATCAGCGTGCCCGCCAGGCTGGCGATCAGGCCGAGACTCAACAGGCGCAAAAAGAATATTTTGCCCACCTGATGCTGGCTGGCGCCGAGGCAGCGCATCAGTGCACTGGTGTCCGCCTGGCGTTCAACAAAACGCCGACTGGAAAGAGCGACAGCCACCACGCAGAGTAGAATTGCTGTGGCAGCTGTGAGGTGCAGGAAGCGTCCCCCTCTGTCCAATGCAAGACGTAATTCCGGTCGTGCACCCCGTATGTCTTCGATTTGAATATTCTTCAGATCCTGGTTTTCAATCCAGGATCGGTAACCTTCAAGAGCGGACGCTTCCCCGGCCAGTAACAGTCGATAGCGTACGCGGCTGGCCGGTCCGAGCAGTCCTGTTGCCGCCAGGTCCGACCGATTGATCATGACCCGGGGCGCAAGTTGGAAGAGGTTAGAGGCACGGTCGGGCTCATAAGTGATGACCCGGCTGACATGAAACTGCAGCTGTCCCAGCTTGATGGTGTCACCGATATCCAGTCCCAGCAGAGGCAGTAATCGTTCTTCCAGCCAGACCTCACCTGGTAACGGGATATCTTGTGTTGGCAGGTTCTCTCCAGTGGTGGACTCCCTGATGAGGAGACGACCACGCAGGGGGTAGGTCTGTGTCACGGCCTTGACCTGTACCAGTTGAGTATTCCCGTCATTGAGTACGACGCTGGGGAAACCCACGGTCTGTGCGCTTCTCAGCTGTCGTTGATCGGCAGCCTGCAGCAGCTTTTCATCAAGCGGTTGGCTGCTGTCGAGTCTGAGGTCAGCCGCCAACACCTCGGCTGCCTGGCGTTGCATGGCGCGTTCGATCCGGTCGGTGAAAAACCCCACTGAGGTCACCGAGGCCACAGCGATGACCAGAGCGGTTACCAGGAGACGAAGTTCGCCGGCGCGCCAATCCCGGCGCAGAAGCTTGAGGGCCAGTGACCAGGCTTTCATCGGTTTGAGTCCAACCTGCCATCCTTTAGATGGAGCCGCCGGTCACAGCGTCGCGCAAGCATTTCATCGTGGGTCACCAGGATCAGTACAGTGCCGTTTTTCTCTTGTAAATCAAACAGCATTTCTGCCACCCGCTCACCCGTGTGCGAGTCAAGATTTGCCGTGGGTTCGTCGGCGAATAGTACCGTCGGATCTGGTGCAAAGGCCCGGGCGATGGCAACTCTCTGTTGTTCGCCGCCGGAAAGTTGGGAAGGGTAGTGGTGCAGTCGCTCTGATAAACCTGCCTGGGACAGGGCGATCTTTGCGGCCTCATCCGGTGACGGGTGATGGGCCAGTTCCAGGGGTAGCATGACGTTCTCCAATGCCGTCATGCCGGAGAGTAGTTGAAAGGATTGAAAAACGAATCCAACCTTGCCCGCCCGCAGTGCGGCCCGTCCATCTTCATCCAGAGTGTGAAGTGGCGTACCGAAGAGACAGGCTTCACCCGCAGAGGCCTCGTCGAGCCCGGCCAGTAAACCCAGCAGGGTTGATTTTCCCGATCCCGATGCGCCAAGAATGGCCACCGCCTCACCCCCTTCTACCTGGAGATCCACCTGTTGCAGGATATCCAGCCGTCCTTCGCTGGTGTCAACGAACTTCGTCAGACCACTTGCGGTCACAGGATGTTGAAGTGAAGATGTCTGTAACATGAAAAGAATCCTACTTTATTGGCTATTATCGATATCCCTGCCGGTGCTGGGTTCACCCACATTGCTGGTGGTGGGCGACAGCCTCAGTGCCGGTTACGGTGTCGCGGCAGATCGGCGTTGGGTCACCCAGCTGACAGATAGACTACGCACCCGATGCCATTCTGTCGAAGTGATCAATGCCAGTGTCAGTGGTGATACCAGTAGTGGCGGCGTGACACGACTGATTCCACTGCTTCAACGCTATAAACCAGACCTGGTGGTCGTCGAACTGGGCGGGAATGACGGCCTGCGCGGCATCGACACCAGAACCATGCGAGACAATCTTTTGCGGATGGTTCGGCTCTCTCAGGAGAGTGGTGCCGGTGTACTGCTGCTCGGTGTCAAACTGCCGGCCAATTACGGTTCCGATTTCGTGAAGGCCTTCCATCAAGTCTACTTTGATGTTGCAGAGGCAACATCAGTTCCCCTGCTGCCGTTTTTTCTTGAGGGCGTCGCATTGAATCCAGCACTGATGCAGGCTGATGGTATCCATCCCAATGACGAGGCACAACAGATCCTGTTGGAGAACGTCTGGTCCTTGCTGGAAACGATGCCGGATGACCAGCTGCTGGGATTACGCTGTCTTAAGACTGGGTTGCAAATAAATGCGAATAGCCACTAATCGTTCTAGGGTCTGTTAACAAAGACAATTATCGGTATAATCCCCGGCTTCTATGGCGGTTGGTATCGGTCCCCCCGCAACGTGAAGCTGTGAACCCCGTCAGGCCCGGAAGGGAGCAGCGGCAGCAGCGGAGTCGTGTGCCGGGGTGTGGCTGGTGCCGACTGCCACCCTCAAATCCTCGTGACCTGCCATAGGGTGGTTCCGGTTCTCCGTCCAATCCGCTAGGCTTGGGCTATATGTCCGAAATCACTGACATCCTTGGATAGACGAGAACCCAATCTGTCGAAAAAATGGCTGGTTACCCTTCTGGTGGCCGGACTCTACGGTATTGTTCTCTGGCAGGTTTCCCAACTGGTACGTGAGCGGACGCTGGATGAGTTTAATACGGCGGGGCAACGCCAGCTCAATATTTACGTTACCCATCTAAAGGGACAGCTGGAGAAGTATGAGTTTCTCCCTGAACTGCTCTCCACCAATGCCCGGCTGGTTGAACTCCTCAGACGGCCGGGTGATCGGCAACGCATTGATGCCCTAAACCGCTATCTTGAGATTATCAATACCATCGCGAATGCCTCCGATACCTATCTGATGGATCGTGAGGGGTTGACGATCGCCGCCAGTAACTGGCAGTCGGAAAAACCTTTTATCGGCAGGAATTTCAGTTATCGCCCCTATTTCCAACAGGCGATGCTCGGTCACTTGGGTCGTTACTATGCCCTGGGCATCACATCAGGCAAGCGTGGGTACTACTTCGCGTATCCGGTCAGGCAGATGGATGAGATCCTCGGTGCAGTGGTGATCAAGGTTGATCTGACCACACTGGAGCAACAGTGGAGAGGTCGGAACGAGGAGGTGGTCGTGACCGATCCCGAAGGGGTGATCTTTATTACCACCCGACCGGATTGGCGCTTCCGCAGTCTCTATCCGCTTTCCGAGAGTGACCAGGAGCGTATCGATAAGAGTCGCCGCTACTCCGGGGCCAGTGTAGAACCCCTGAATATCCGTCAACGTACAACCCTGAGTGGCGACAGCCGGCTGATTACTTTTGGGCCTATGCGCGGGATGGAACATCTGTCCGGGGATGAAGCGTACCTGGTGCAGCAAGTACAAATGCCGGAGGCCGGTTGGCGTGTTCATTTGATGACGCCACTGACACAGGTACAGCGTCGTATCGGCTGGTCCCTGATGATCACCACTTTTGCCTTTGCGGTACTGGTATTGTTGGGTCTTTTTCTGCAGCAACGCCAACGCCGTCGCCGGGAGCGGGCCAGATATGAAGTACAGGCCAATCTATCCCTGAGAGAGGCCAGGGATCGTCTCGAACAACGGGTAGAGGAGCGCACCGTGGACCTGCGCCAGGAGATGGCGGAACGGCGTCGTATGGAGCATGCACTGAGGCAGACCCGTGATGAGTTGATCCAGGCGGCAAAGCTGGCGATGCTGGGGCAGATGTCGGCCAGCATCAGCCATGAAATCAACCAGCCGTTGGCTGCAATTCGTTCCTATACCGATAACGCCAAACAGTTCCTGCAGCAGGATCGCTGTGACGATGTGGCGTGGAATCTCGATCAGATAGGTGAGTTGATCGACAGCATGACCCAGATCAGCTCACAGCTGAAGCTCTTCGCACGCAAGACCGATGGTCAGCGTAGCCCGGTTTCATTGCACAATGTGATCGAAGCCAGTAAGCGGGTCTTGCTGCCTCAGTTGAGCAGGACAGGCACTGAAGTGCGTGTGCAGTCGTTGAGAGAGGATATTGAGGTGATGGCAGATCCGGTACGGCTGGAGCAGGTGTTGGTGAACCTGATCGGAAATGCGGTCAATGCCATGGAGAAACAGACGGATCGTTGGGTATCGATCGGGATCGAGTGTGAAAACAGACAGCTGCGTCTGAACATTCGTGACAATGGCCCCGGTATCTCTGAAGAACATCTGAAGCGTATCTTCGATCCCTTCTTCACCACCCGGGAGACCGGCCTGGGTTTGGGACTCTCCATCTCCCAACATATTATCGAGAGCATGGGTGGTACACTGATGGCCAGAAACAGCGAGCAGGGTGGCGCTCTGTTCAGTTTGCAGTTGCCGCTGGCGGATAGGGTCTGATACATGCCTCAAAAACTACCGGTCATTTTCATCGATGATGAGAAACATATCCGCATTGCCAATGCACAAACACTGGAATTGGCCGGCTACCAGGTACACGCCATGGATGGTGCCGAGTCGGCACTACACCTGCTGAGTCATGACTGGCCAGGGGTGGTGGTGTCCGATATCAAGATGCCGGGTATGGATGGTATGGAATTTCTGCGGCAGGCCCGAGCTATCGATCACGATCTGCCAGTAATCCTCATTACCGGTCATGGGGATATCGCAATGGCGGTCAAGGCGATTCGTGAGGGGGCCTACGATTTTATCGAAAAACCCTTTGCGGCTGAGCAGTTGGTGGAGACCGTCAAGCGGGCATTGGATAAGCGGGCGCTGACGCTGGAAAACCGCTGTCTACGATTGGAGTTAGAAGCACAGAGTGCACCGGGACCTCGTATTATCGGACGTACCCCGGCAATGCAGGGATTGCGCACAACCATCTCCCAGATTGCCGATACGGATGCGGATGTGCTCATCTTCGGTGAAACAGGTACCGGTAAAGAGCTGGTGGCACGCTCACTACACGAACATAGCCGACGACAGGCGCATAATTTTGTCGCCGTCAATTGCGGCGCCGTACCGGAGAATCTGATCGAAAGCGAACTCTTCGGCCATGAACCCGGTGCCTTTACCGGCGCCACGGGACGGCGGGTTGGACGTTTTGAGCACGCGAACCAGGGCACACTTTTTCTCGATGAGATCGAGAGTATGCCTATGCAGGTGCAGATCCATCTTTTGCGGGTGCTGCAAGAGCGGGCAGTGGAACGCTTGGGCTCCAATGACTTGGTGCCGCTCAACCTGCGTGTGGTGGCGGCTACCAAAATTGATCTGAAAGAGGCAGGTGAGCGGGGCGAGTTTCGTGAAGATCTCTATTATCGACTCAATGTGGTCACTGTGGAAATTCCCCCTCTGCGAGAGAGGCGGGAGGACATTCCTCTCCTGTTCCACCATTTTCTGTTATTGGCAGGTGCACGCTATGAGAGGGAAGCGCCACTACCCAATGCCGATCAGATGCGTGTGCTACTGACCCACGCATGGCCAGGCAATGTACGAGAACTACGTAATATCGCGGAACGCTACGTGCTGCTGGGGGAGAATGTCGGATATGACTTGGAGCAACTGATGCGGGGTAGTGCCGCGGAAACTGCTATCACCTTGCCGCAGCAGGTGGACTGCTTTGAGAAAAGTCTGATTAAACAGCAACTGGAGTTACAGAAAGGGAGTCTGAAAAAGACCATGGAGGTACTTGGAATTCCACGCAAGACACTCTACGACAAAATGAGAAAGTACGGTCTCGACAAGAGCCACTACAAGTAAGCAAGTAAGCGCTAAACCAATGAGTGTTTACAGCCCCCTACGACGTGGCCTGTTGTTGATAACGCTGCTTGTAGCCGTTGTATTCCTCGATTAAGCGGTCAACGGAAGCCGACTCGAAAGGCTGTAATCCTCTCAGGCTCATACGTTTGGCGCCACGACCAACGACCTCACCGTTTTCCACAAAGTGGAAATCAAGTCGCACGATACCTTTCTTGCCCTGTACCTCGATGGCCGAGCCTGCAGGTTCCAGGGTTGGGTTGTGCAGTTCGAGATGGTCAAGGTGGATTTCCATACTCTGGTAGATCACCAATGGACGGGCAGGATTGATCATGACACCCTGTTCAGACATGAGCGGAACCAGAATATGGGGAAAGGTCTTGCCGGAAAAAGCCACATAACCGGTAGCCAGGTTATGGATGAGGCCAGTGTCAGCAGTCATCTCGCCATCCCGTTCGATGGTGAGGTAGCATTTACCGTTGTCATCTGAAATGTCGATCTTTTTATCATCTGTCTCAGGAAAGATAACAGCATTGTTGCTGACCATGCCGGAGAAGGTGAAGCACATGTGCTGACTGAGTCCGAAGTGGTTCAGCGCAACGGAGAAGAGTAGATCTCCCGGCACACAAAACATCTTCGCATTGGCATCATGCAGCGGGTTATAGTCGTTCGCAATCTCCTTCGCGAAACGGCTCGACTGCTCTCGGCTGAAGAGAATCTTGTCGTTATTCTGTGTATAAAAGTCATCCAGCAGCATGTTCTTTACCATGGGGATCGTTATTCAAATAGCACGCGATCATAGCAGGTGTGCACGCTGGGATAAAAGCTGAGTGGGAGGTCTGTGCGCGTTGTCTCAAAGAGAGAGCGAGCAACGAGGCATGAGTTGGGATAGTATGAGATGCCATATTTACAGATCCTTTTACGAGAATTATTGGTGGAGTTTTGAGCGTAAGGCGTCATCCATGAATTGTTTAAAGGTTCCTTAAGCATGCATCGACCTCTTAATGCACAGAGCCACAAATCGAAATGGAATTGATCACCAGTAATACGTTCTATGGGCTTTTTAGGCATGGCTTACAGTGGCTTGCTAATCTACGCCGCGCAAAGCAGGCAAGAATCGAAGAGTCGGTGCAAGCACTGAGACAGGTGATTATCGCTGCCAGGGAAACAGCGGTCTATCTGCGTCAACTCAAGGAAACCGGACAGCGGGATCACACGATCGAGCGTCATCTTACCGTGCTATGGACCAAGCTGGGTTTTGCACTGCAAGACTTGGGACTCGAAAAGCTAGCCAAGCGGAGTCAGATAACCGGCGCCCATTGGGCCGACCCCTCGCGTTTCGATGACTCGTTTCTTGATAAGGCAGATATCAGCCTGGAGCGGATGGAACAGTTGGCACGCCAACTGCTCTCAGAAATTGAGCATTGACCCACTCGGTCAGGGGTGGCTTCTAATAACGCTTTTCAATATGAGACACTACACTTAGCTTAAGATCCGATATTAGGTCCTAATAAACAGTAATTGAATCAGAGAGTGGATAGTGAATTCACCTGATCACCAAACGACCCAGGCAAAATTTTCTGTCGGTGAACTCGTACACCATCGGCTTTTTAACTACCGTGGTGTGATTGTTGACGCTGATCCGAACTTTATGCTTTCTGATGAGTGGTATGAACAAGTTGCGAGATCCCGTCCACCGAGGGATCAGCCCTGGTACCGCGTGTTGGTGCATAACAGTAATGACGAAACCTATGTAGCCGAACGCAATCTGATCCATGATTCCAGTAGCGAGCCGATTGCGCATCCCTTAATCAATACGTTTTTTACCGCTTTTGACGGGGGTCGATATGTGACTGGACAGAAGGTTAATTAAAATCGCCAGATGATGAAAAACAATGCAGTAGCCACAAAGATAATCTTCCTTCTTGTTGTACTGATGGGCCTCTATTTTGGCCTTTTCAATGAGAAAGATCCTAGAGAGACGCCGAGTCGGGAAGGGCAGCTACAGAGTGCGAATGATAAAAGTCTTCTCGAAAAGGCAATCAGAGAGAAGATCAGCGATCTCCAGGTGATGGTGGCTGGCAGAGTCATCAGAGTGTTACCGGACGATCGCCAGGGCAGCCGCCATCAACGATTTATCATCAGGATCAGCTCGGGAGAAACACTATTGGTGGCTCACAATATCGATCTGGCTCCTCGGGTAAAAGGGATTGCAGTGAATGATGAAGTGGAGATCTTCGGAGAGTATGAGTGGAATGAGAAAGGGGGCGTCATCCACTGGACGCATGAAGATCCTCAAGGACGTCATCCTGATGGTTGGGTTCAGCATAAAGGGCAGCGCTACCAGTGATTCCGACAGCCCCTGGGTTAATAACAACAGGAGGTTTGCCATGAAGCTTAAGGACATATCGTTATTCGATGCCCACTTCCATATCATCGATCCGCGATTTCCCCTGGTAGAGAACCAGGGGTACCTACCATTGCCATTCACTTGTGATGACTATCTCGAACGTATGAGCGACCTGACGCTAAAGGGTGGGGTGGTGGTATCCGGGTCCTTTCAGGCCTTCGATCAGAACTACCTCCTGGCGGCTCTTGAAACATTGGGTCCTGGCTTTGTCGGGGTATCTCAATTGCCGGCTTCAGTAGATGAAAGCATGCTTCAACAATTGGATGATGCAGGTGTCAGAGGTGTACGCTTCAATCTTTACCGGGGTGGATCAGAGGTGCTGGCGAAATTGGAGAGCTTCGCGCATCATATTTATGAACGGTTGAATTGGCATGTGGAACTCTATACCGATGTACCGGTTGTCGATCGATACCACACGTTGCTCAGCGAATTGCCGGCAGTCAGTATCGATCACCTGGCGCTTTCCAGACAGGTTTCGGATCGCCTGCTCAGGCTGGTTGAACAAGGGGTGAAAGTAAAGGCCAGTGGTTTCGGACGCCTGGAATCGAATCCTATCCCCCTGTTGCGGGAGATCTACGCAGCGAATCCTGACAGCCTGATGTTCGGTTCCGACCTGCCATCGACTCGTGCCCCCAGACCATTTGCTGTTAGGGATTTGGAGCGTATTGGTGAGGCACTCTGTGAAAATGGCGTCAAGCGTGTATTTTACGAAAATGCCAGACACTTCTACCGTTTACCCTAGTGTGCCTCGTCATAGATTCTGTACCATTCAGCGGGCCTGGAAGGGGCTAGCCGCAAGGCATGCCTCGCCGGGAATGGCCCGGCCCTTTCCAAGAGGCATCACGCCGCGGATGGCCCCTTCCAGGCCTGCCCGAAGGGAGCCCCCCCAATAGGCCAGTCCGGCGTTGCGGCTCTTGGAAAGGGCGCACCATTCCCGGCGAGCCGCGCCTTGACCTGGCCTATTGGGGGGCTCTGAATGGTACAGAATCTATGACGAGGTACACTAGCGGGCTAAGTGCTCTCCCAAAACTATCTTGATAACATGGTGCGCCTCAGACTCTGTAAAATAACGCATTTGCCATGCTGATCTTGCCTGAAGAAACCAAATTGGATGTAGTAGTGATCAAGCCTTCATGATGCTGGCACCATCCCGCTATTCTTTTATCGTCTGTGACGATTGACTCATCAGAGTGCCTATGAATCGTAACGAAGAGACAGTGGTTGAAACCCTCATGATTCCTGTGAAACAGGCCAGAGTCTTGCGATGGCTCCTGATGCTGTCCACCTTGGTGTTGCTGCTTGGTTATTTCATGCCCATGCTGACATTGACGAAATTTATCTTCATCGCTAACTCTTTTTCCATTGTCACCGGATTGGTCGAGCTCTATGCAAGAGGACAATGGCTAGTGCTGTTGGCAGTCGGAGTTTTCAGTGTGCTCCTGCCCTTGATCAAGATAGGACTGCTGTTTCTGTTATTACACCATCGCGAGGTGAGGTCAGCGCATTATGGCCGGCTTCTCAAGATGATGCACGACTATGGCCGGTGGGCGATGCTCGATGTGATGGTGGTGGCGGTGATGATCGTAACTGTCAAACTGGGTGTGGTGGCTGAGGTTGAGATTCATCCCGGCCTCTATCTGTTCGGTTTGGCCGTTTTACTGATTATGTTTATCACCCACCGGGTTGTCAGCTATACACATGAGATAGACGAATGACACCTGCCGTTGCGATGGCTAAAAAATCAGGCATTTTCTTCAAGACCCATCAATACGCCCATGATCCCAGTCATGAATCCTACGGTGAGGAGGCGGCTGAAAAACTGGCAGTTGATCCCGCTCGTGTTTTCAAAACACTGGTAGTGAGTTTGGATCAGCAACGTCTGGCCGTGGCGGTAGTACCTGTTACCGGACGCTTGGATATGAAAGCCGTGGCCAGAATCTTGAAGCAGAAAAAGGTGGGAATGGCTGAAGCCGATGTAGTTCAACGTGCCACTGGGTATGTGTTGGGCGGTGTCAGTCCTCTGGGTCAGAAACGCAGGCTACCGACTCTGATAGATGATTCCGCCAGGAATTTCGAGACGATCTACGTCAGTGCCGGGCGACGAGGATTGGAACTGGAGCTGTCTGCAGATGACTTGGGCCGTCTGGTTGGGGCACTTTTTGGATCAATTGCCAGGGTCTGTTAATCCTAAGCACCGCCGCGCTGATTGATGAATTGGGCTGTGATACTGTCCATCGTGTTCACATGCATTTCGAACCACTCGGGCCAGGACTCAAAGAGGAATGTTGCCAAGGGTTCCACTGATCGGTTTTCCAACCAGCTCTGATGCAACTCATCGAGTAACGCCAATATTCGTTCATGTTCGCCGCTGTGTACCGGGTAGGCGGGAAAACCGAACTCCAGCATGAGTTCGTTCTCTCGCTTGAAATGGTGGCGCGTATGCTCCACCCAAGCGGCTATTTCCACAGAAATGGCCTTTTCGTCTACATTCCCTTCCATCGCTTGTGCCAGTAGTGTACCAAGCCGAATAACCATCTTAATTTCTTCCCTGTGGGTGTCATTCATCGATTCCAGGGCAACCAGGGGAATGGAAGAAGGGTCAGGAAGAGAGTGCAGGTTGTCGATCATAGGAAGGTATCTGTGGTTGGAAAAATGGAACAGGGAAGATACGGCATACCTATAATGGAGTATATGACTGAAATCAATCCCCGGGCGTTAAGTTGCCAGGAAAACCAATTTTTATTGTGCCTCTGAAAAGAGTATATACCATGAGATCAAGATGGGTATTTGTCAGATATGTGTCTTCAACCATCCTGCTTGATCTCAACACTGGGAATAGGAATCTGTCGATTAAAATCCTCAAGCAGAGGGCTAACATGTCGATACAAGAAAGAGATGAAAGGTCCGCTTTTTTGATGCTGGCTGTATAAGCCTATTTCAGATCAGTCATGAAGTCATCTGTATTCGCAAAGGGTCTCAACGCTAAATCAGAGCAATAATGACAGAGGTTGATAGATTTACTAATGACAACTTCGATTGATAATGCAGAACTAAAAAACGACGTCTCCATCATTGAGCAGAAACGTCAGATCCTTGAAAAAGTCGTAGATATCACCCGTGCCATCGAAAGCATGCAGGAGAGCCTGAATGCCGTGCTGGTACTCGGTGTTGCTTCGAAGGATCTACCCGAAGATGCCTTGAATCTCTACAGCTCGCTGAGTGGCAGCCTGCGCAATCTGCCGGTCAATAAGGTCAAGGAGTATTACAGCAACCTTGAGATCCTGGTCAAAAAGCAGCTCAACAAGATACTTGGCTATTCTGGTGTCGATTTTTCTGAAAGTGATGATGTTGAGTTCATTACCCTGTCCAGTGATTCGGATGAAGAAGATCCTTTGGAATTGCTGGGATCATTTAAACGGACAGCGCAAACAGCCGTCTCACTGCGGGTTTTACTGAGAAAGCGGGGTGTGCAGACACCGGGTTCGGCAATACCTGTTACGCCAGAGGTAATCAAGCAGCACCTGAGCCATCTGGATGAGCAGGAGAGTACTCAGCGTGGCAAGATTAAAGAAAAAATTGAAGAGATGAAGCAGGAGATCGGCAGAATGATCGATAATCCGGCTTATCCTGATGCCATGAAGTCGATGCTCAAGGATGTGGTGGACAATCTCGATAAGGATCTGGTGCAGCTGGCCCGTGGTGCTTCGATCGAACGGTTGAGTTTCGTAGCCGATGCGGAAGAGATTGTCTCGGTCGATGATCAGGCGCTCGAGGTTGAAGAGATTGTCATCGATTCGGTAGCTGCGGCACCCGAGCCCGTGGGTTTCTCCCAGACAGCGGCTCGCTGGCTCAACAGTCCCTGGGATGTCGGTTGGGATGATATTCAAAAAGAACGTCCGTAAAGGACGCGCTCTATCATGTACCTGTCAAGAATTACCATCGACTGAATAAGGTTTAACCTGTTTCAGACAGTCATACCCCTTTGAACTTTTTTACCTGCTCCTGATGTCATCAGCGAAATAGCATCAGAAGTGGTTAAAATCCCCGCTTTGAAATCTAGAAGTTGGCGGAAATCCGCCCATTTTATTCCGCTGTTCACTAGCATTAATAATCAACGATACCGGTAAGGTAAGCCTCTCCACCCATTTTAGTCGGGTTGGCCCTTTTATTGCACTTGATAAAAAAGTCCGAACACTTCGGATGAAAACAACATCGTATTTCCATACGGAGGATTACCATGCGTAAATTGATTTTTGCAGTGGCATTGGCCGTGAGTCTCATCGCCGGTCCCCTAACCGCTGCACCCATCGTCATTAAGTTTTCACACGTGGTGGCGGAGAACACCCCTAAAGGTCAGATGGCCAATAAGTTCAGGGATCTTATTGCAGAACGCCTGGGTGATAAGGTGGTGGTAGAGGTCTATCCCAACTCTCAGCTGTTCGGCGATAATAAAGTCCTGCAGGCTATGCTGTTGGGTGACGTACAGATGGCAGCGCCTTCTCTCTCCAAATTCGAGAGCTTTACCCGCAAACTTCAGCTCTACGATCTGCCTTTCCTGTTTAAAGACATGGAAGCAGTTGACCGTTTTCAGAACAGTGCCGCCGGTCAGGAGCTGCTCAATTCCCTGAAGAAAAAAGGTCTGGTGGGTCTGGGTTATATCCACAATGGTTTGAAACAGCTCTCGTCCAGTCAGCCGATACGTGTGCCTGCTGATGCCTCCGGTCTGAAGTTCCGTATCATGACATCTGATGTACTGGCAGCACAGTTTGAGGCAGTTAAAGCCACGCCGTTGAAAAAGCCCTTCTCTGAAGTCTTCACGCTGCTGCAGACCAAAGCAATCGATGGACAGGAAAACACCTGGTCCAACATCTACTCCAAGAAGTTCTTCGAGGTGCAGCCCTATATCACTGAATCCAACCATGGTTTGTTGGACTACATGGTTGTGACCTCCACAGAATTCTGGATGGATCTGCCGGATGATCTCCGCCCTGAGGTGAAGAAGGCGCTGGATGACGCCATTACTTTCGGTAATCAGGTGGCAGCCCAGAAGGCAATCGATGACCGTCAACGTATTGCCGACTCCGGCCGCAGCAAGATCGCGACACTCTCTGCCGAGGAGCGCGCTCAGTGGGTTGAGGTCATGAAACCGGTATGGCAGCAGTTTGAACATGAGATCGGCAAAGAGCTGATCGATGCGGCCTATAATGCCAACAATATGTAAGTAAATTGAGACACTACACCGTCTAAACACTTTGCCCCCCGATAGCCGGACGTGCTGTCGGGGAGTGAGTGCTAAAAAATATAGACCTGGACAGGTATGACGCCGAATCCGGGCAGTCCGCAAGCTAACGGACCATCAGAGGAGAATATCGATGTTTTTGCGTATGCTGAACAAAGCAGAGGAGAGCATTATCTCGCTGCTGCTGGTGACGATGACCCTGCTGGTGTTCGTCGAAGTTGTAATGCGTTTCGTATTCAATAGCGGATTTCTCTGGGCGCAGGAGTTGACCCTGCATATCTCAGCCTGGTTCGTGCTTTTCGGTATCTCCTATGGCCTCAAGGTCGGTGCACATATAGGCGTAGATGCATTTATAAAATTACTCTCCCCCACCGTTCAACGGATTCTTTCCAGCATTGCAGTGCTTTGCTCGCTGGCCTACTGCGGACTCTTTATCTATGGCTCTTGGATCTATCTCAGCAAGATGAAGAAGATCCAGATAGAACTGGAGGACATTCCGGTAGAGATCTGGATTGCCCATAGCATCCTTGTCATTGGTCTGGTGTTTTTCTCCATACGTCTGTTGCAACTCCTGTGGCACATTGCCAAGGGTGACACAACCGGCTTCAGTCACACCAACGAGGCTGAAGAGAGTATGCATCTGGCGGAGGAGCTGGCAGGGGAACAAGTGACATTCGGGGAGAAAAAATAATGACAACAGCAACCCTGTTTATTCTGCTATTCGGCTGCATGCTGATCGGTATGCCGATCGCCATTGCGCTGGGATTCTCAAGTATCGTCACCATTCTGTTGTTTTCCAACGATTCACTTGCCTCCATTGCTCTCAAACTTTTTGAGGCATTGTCAGAACACTACACGCTGCTGGCGATCCCATTCTTTATTCTTTCGTCCTCCTTTCTTTCCACAGGCGGTGTGGCTAAACGGCTGATCCGTTTCGCTGTCGACTGTGTGGGTCACATCAAGGGTGGATTGGCCATGGCCTCGGTTATGGCCTGTATGCTGTTTGCCGCGGTATCCGGTTCATCACCCGCGACAGTGGCAGCCATCGGTACGATCGTGATTGCAGGTATGGTCCGTTCTGGTTACCCGGAGAGTTTCGCAGCTGGCGTCATCACCAATGCCGGTACACTGGGCATCCTGATTCCGCCTTCTATCGTTATGCTGGTCTATTCAGCGGCGACAGAAGTCTCGGCAGCAAAAATGTTCATGGCCGGATTTATTCCCGGCATCATGATGGGGCTACTCCTGATGCTGGCTATCTATGTTGTGGCTCGCATTAAGCATCTACCTTCTCAGCCCTGGCCCGGTATTAGAGAGATCCTGAGTTCCGGTTTCAGCGCCTCAGGTGGCTTGATGCTGATTGTCATCGTACTGGGCTCTATCTATGGCGGTATTGCCAGTCCCACGGAGGCGGCAGCGGTTTCTGCGGTCTACGCATTCCTGGTTTCGGTTTTCGGTTATCGGGATATGGGACCCTTGAAAAAAATGCCTTGGCGGCATGAAGGCGAAAATCCGATCACGATGGTTTCGCGTAACCTTGGGCAATCTGTTTTGGCGTTCCCCCGAGCGCTTGCCGATGAGGAGATTCGGCACACGGTACTGGATGCGGCGAAGGTAAGTATCATGCTGTTATTCATTATCGCCAACGCGATGCTGTTTGCCCATGTGCTGACCACGGAACGTATTCCCCATGTGATCGCAGACACCATCGTTAACTGGGGACTCGAGCCCTGGATGTTTCTGATCGTGATGAACCTGTTGTTGTTGGCGGCAGGTAACTTCATGGAGCCATCGGCTATTCTATTGATCATGGCGCCGATCCTGTTTCCCATCGCGACGCAGTTGGGTATAGATCCGATCCATCTCGGCATCATCATGGTGGTCAACATGGAGATCGGCATGCTGACGCCGCCGGTTGGACTCAATCTCTTCGTGACCGCCGGTATTACGGGTAATTCTATCGGCTGGGTCATCAAGGCGGTTTTACCGTGGCTGGCACTGTTGCTGATGTTCCTGATTATCATCACCTATGTTCCGCAGGTGTCATTGTTCCTGCCGGAGTATCTTGACCAGTTACAAGGCTACAAGTGAGGCATAACAAAGTGACTACCATCCCCGAGATCAAAACCATTCTCTACGCTACCGACCTGGGCCGGCATATGCGTCCAGTGTTTCGTCATGCCATCAGTATGGCCCAGCACCTTAATGCAAAGATCGTCATGTTACATGTGGTGGAACCCCTCGGCAGTACCGGGGAGGCGGTACTCTCCGCTTACCTGCCTAATAAAAAAGTGGAAAAACTTGAGCGAGACGGTATGAAGAAGATTCTCAAGCAAATGAAGACGAGGCTTGAGGAATTCTGTCACGATGAGATGGAACTGTGTGATAAAAAAAGTTCGATGGTCAAGGATATCGTGGTAACTACCGGGAGACCTGCCGATCGTATTCCCCAGGAGGCGGAGAAGTACCAGGCAGATATGATAGTGATGGGCAGTTCGAGCGAAGGATTTATTGCTCATGGCCTGCTGGGTTCTACTGCGCGTCATGTGACCCAGGTCAGCCATCTACCGGTCTTGTTAGTACCGAATCGCAACCATTGATTAAGCCAAAATTAAAACCATTTAATATCATTATTCGTGATATAAAATAATGATTCATTATTTCACATTATTTTTGGGTCTCAACATACTGATCCGCTCACTAGGGCCTGTTAACACTAATCCAATGCGCCCTGTTGAGCCTGAAAAAGCGCCAATCAAGGCGCGAGGAGAGAAGTTTGGTTGTTCCAAATGAGCGACGAGCAACGCCGAGTGGCGCTTTTTCAGGCGCACCCCAAGGGCACTTCCTTCGGGGCGCAACCCGAAGGGCTGGGGCTGTTTTTGCACCCAGCGGCGTTATCATTCGCTCATGTAGCCGGGCTACACCACGCTCATTCTGCCTTGCTGGGCACAAAAACAGCTCCAGCAGGGCGGATTGGATTAGTGTTAACAGGCCCTAACAAACTAAGCTGGGGAAAACGATTGATTGATGGGATTAAACAGGTAGCAATGCATCATGTCTGAAGAGTTGAGACGAGCGGCGCTCGACTACCACCTCTACCCCAAGCCGGGAAAACTTGAAATCAAGGCCACCAAGCCGATGGCCAACCAGCGTGATCTGGCGCTGGCCTATTCGCCGGGTGTGGCTGCGGCGTGCGAGATGATCGAAGAAGACCCTCGCACGGCAGCGGATTACACCGCACGGGGCAACCTGGTGGCAGTCATTTCCAATGGTACTGCGGTGCTCGGCTTGGGTGCCATCGGCAGCCTTGCCTCAAAACCGGTGATGGAAGGCAAGGCGGTACTCTTCAAACAGTTTGCAGATATCGATGTGTTCGATATCGAGGTCGAGGAGCGGGACCCTCAGCAGTTCATTGAGACGGTAGCCAGGCTGGAACCCAGCTTCGGCGGCATCAATCTCGAGGATATCAAAGCGCCTGAGTGCTTCATCATCGAGAAAGCGCTGAAAGCGCGTATGAACATACCGGTATTTCACGACGATCAGCACGGTACGGCGATTGTCGTCTGTGCAGCTATCCTCAACGGCTTGAAGGTGGTTGGCAAAGAGATCGGTGAAGTCAGGCTGGTAACCGCCGGCGCGGGAGCCGCGGCAATGGCCTGTATCGGTCTGCTGGTCGATATGGGATTGAAGAAAGAGAATATCATCGTCACCGACATCGCCGGTGTGGTCTACCAGGGCCGTGCCGGAGAGATGGATCCCTACAAGGCCGAGTATGCAGTGGATACCGAGCTGCGTACCCTGCAGGAGGCCCTGTCGGGCGCTGACGTCTTTCTCGGTCTTTCTGCTGCCGGTGTGCTGAAAGCGGAATGGCTGCCTGAAATGGCAGAGAATCCTTTGATTATGGCATTGGCCAACCCGGTACCCGAGATCCTGCCCGAAGAGGCAAAAGCCGTACGGCCGGATGCGATTCTGGCGACAGGGCGCACCGATTATCCCAATCAGGTCAATAATGTCCTCTGTTTCCCCTTCCTGTTTCGCGGGGCACTTGATGTAGGTGCCACTGAGATCAATAGCAAGATGAAAGTGGCCTGTGTACGTGCCATTGCCGAAATGGCCGAGGCGGAGTCATCCGATGTGGTGCGATCCGCCTATGGTGGCCAACAGCTGCAGTTCGGCCCCGAGTATCTGATTCCCAAGCCCTTCGATCCCCGGCTGATGGAGAAGGTGCCCTATGCCGTGGCGGTAGCCGCCATGGAGTCAGGTGTGGCGACGCGCCCCCTGAGTGATCTGAAGGCATACCAAGACCGCTTACAGCATCGGGTTTTTCGGACCAGTCTGACCATGCGGCCAATTTTCGAGAAGGCACATCAGGAGTTACGGCGGGTCGTCTATGCGGAAGGACAGCAGGAAAAAGTGCTCGAAGTGGCTCAACAGGTCGTGGACCAGGCCATCGCCAGGCCTGTCCTTATCGGTCGCCGCGATATCATTCATCAACGCATCGAGACCCTTGGACTGCGTCTGCAGGAAGAGGTCGATTACGAACTGGTCGATCCCCTCGATAACCCCCAATTAGACCGTTACACCCAGGCCTTTTTCGAACGGGTACAACGGAAAGGCTACTCTCCCAAGGAGGCCCGCAGCTACATCGCGCGTAATTCAACGGCCCTTGCTTCAGTGATGCTGGCGTTGGGTGATGTGGATGCCATGATCTGCGGCACCGTGGGACGCTACAGCAACCATCTTCAGTTGGTTGAAGATGTTGTTGGTACAGAAGGTGGGGTGGAAAAGCTGACTTCCATGAACGCGCTGGTGCTTCACTCTGGCACGTTGTTTATTGCCGATACGTATGTGCAGGTCGACCCGACCGCAGAGGAGTTGGCAGAGATTGTCGCGCTTTGTGCGGAAGAGGTGCTCTGGTTCGGTATCGAGCCCAAAGTGGCGCTGCTTTCGCACTCCAATTTTGGTAGTCACGATTCCCCATCAGCAAAAAAAATGCACAATGCTCTACAGTTAGTGAGAGCGCGTATGCCGGATCTCGAGGTGGAAGGCGAGATGCACGCCGACCTGGCCCTCTCCGAGGAGTTACGCAAGACAAGGTTTCCCAACTCCCGGTTACAGGGTCGGGCGAATCTTTTAGTCATGCCTAACCAGGATGCGGCAAATATCGCCTTTAATATGCTGAAGATGCTGGGCGAAGGCGTTGCTATCGGACCGATTCTGATCGGTGCCGCCAAGTCGGCGCATGTGGTCACGCCAACCATTACAGTGAGAGGGCTGCTCAATATGACTGCACTGGCCTCGGTGAGAGCCAGTTGCCAGATGAAGCAGGATTGAGGGTAGAATCCAGGAGACTGTCCGCACAATGAGGATCTTTTCATTGTCAGGCGGTAAGACTATCAATTAACGAGTTGGAACCTAATGCGATGATAACTACGAAATCGAGACCGGTCTTTCTCAATCTGATGAAGATAAGGCTGCCTGTTGCCGGGGTGATGTCGATCATTCACCGTGCCACGGGTGTGGTGATGGTGGTCGCCATTCCGCTGTTGGTCTACCTCCTTGATCTCTCACTCTCCGGTGAAGCGGGTTTTGCCGATACCGCATCCCTGTTCGGCAATGGGCTGGTCAAGTTGATGCTTTTCCTCTTTTTGTGGGGATTGATGCACCATCTGCTCGCTGGCATCCGTTACCTGTTGATCGACATTGATATCGGTGTTGAAAAACCGCTCTTTCGCCAGACTGCCTGGGGTGTGATCATAGCAGCCCCTGTGTTGGCCTTGATCCTGATGGGAGGTCTCTCATGAGCCGGCAAGCAAGCGGTCTGCGGGCCTGGTTTCTGCAACGAGCCACCGCCATCTATCTGATGCTGTTTATTCTTTATGTGCTGCAACACATGATCTTTCATGCACCTGCTGATCATGCTGCCTGGCAGGCATGGGTTGCACAACCACTGGTCTCACTGGGAGGGCTGCTGTTTTTCGCCTCACTCCTGCTACATGCCTGGGTCGGTATCCGCGATGTGATTATCGACTACGTTCATCCCACCACTATTCGCGTCTCTGTCTTGACAGTGATCGGCTTTGTCCTGGTGGGCTGTGCGGCATGGGTACTCCAGATCATCATCCTGGCGCAAATCGCCTGATATCAAAGGGTCAACATTCATGGCACTGGAAAAGCAACGTTTCGATACCCTGATTCTCGGCGCCGGTGGTGCCGGGTTGAATGCCGCCCTGCAGTTGGCCAACGCCAATCTCAAGGTGGCGGTGGTCTCCAAGGTATTTCCCACCCGTTCGCATACGGTTGCGGCACAGGGTGGCGTGAATGCCGCGCTGGCCAATGTGTTGCCGGACAACTGGCATTGGCATATGTTCGATACGGTCAAGGGCTCCGACTATCTGGGCGATCAGGACGCCATCGAGTACATGTGCCGGGAGGCCATCCCGACGGTCTATGAGCTCGAGCACAACGGTGTTCCTTTTTCACGGCTCGATAACGGTAAGATCTACCAGCGTGCCTTCGGCGGACAGAGCCAGAACTTCGGCGGTGATCAGGCGGCACGTACCTGTGCTGCAGCAGACCGTACCGGCCATGCAATCCTGCACACCCTCTATCAGCAGAACATCCGTGCCAAGACCCACTTTTTTGACGAGTACTTTGCAGCTGATCTGATACAGGATCAGGAGGGGATCATCCTCGGTGCCCTGGTGCTCGATATCGCCACCGGCAAACCCCTGCTGATCGAGGCGAAGACTACGCTGCTGGCCACTGGCGGCTGCGGTCAGGTCTTCCGAACCACAAGTAACGCCCATATCAATACCGGCGATGGCAAGGCGATGATCCTGCGTGCGGGACTGCCATTGATGGATATGGAGTTCTTTCAGTTCCATCCCACTGGTATCGCCGGTAAGGGGATGCTGATCACCGAAGGTGTGCGTGGCGAAGGTGGCTATCTGATCAACAAGGATGGTGAGCGCTTCATGGAGAAGTACGCACCGAACGCAAAAGATCTGGCCAGCCGGGACGTGGTAGCCCGTTCCATCGTTACCGAAGTTCGTGAGGGACGTGGCTGCGGACCCGAAGCGGATCATGTCATGCTCAAGGTGAACCACCTCGATGAGGCAGTGATCGCAAAAAGGCTGCCGGGTATCCGCGAAAGTTCCAAGATCTTCGCCGGTGTCGATCCAGTCAAGGATCCGATCCCCGTCTTTCCCACCGCCCACTATGTCATGGGGGGTATCCCCACCGATCGTTTTGGCCGCGTGATGCCGACTTCAGATGATGATGGCGATCATCTGCCCGGGCTCTACGCTGCTGGTGAGTGTGCCTGCGCCTCAGTGCATGGAGCCAACCGGCTGGGCGGTAACTCGTTACTCGATATCCTGGTCTTCGGGCGTCTCGCCGGCAAGAACATCATTGACTACGTTAAAGACAATCCCAGTCATCGACCGCTTGATGAGGCGAATGTCGAGTGGGCCATGGGCCGCCTTGGCAGGTGGGATACCAAGGGTGAAGGTATCACTGTCAGCGATTTGCGCAAGGAGTTCCGCAAGACCATGGAGGATCACGCCGGTGTGTTCCGTGTCGAGGATATGATGCAGGAAGGTGTTGAGAAGGTGAGGGCAATTCGTGAAAAGCTTGCGGATGTTCGCCTAACTGACCATTCCAGTACCTTCAATACCAATCGCACAGAGGCGCTTGAGTTGGAGAACATGATCGACGTGGGTCTCTCAATCGCGACCTCGGCCTTGCACCGCAAGGAGAGCCGTGGCGCTCACTCCCGCCCCGATTATCCGAAGCGGGATGACGCCAAATGGATGAAGCACACACTCTATTGGCAGGAGGGTGACAAGCTCGAATACAAGGGTGTGCGTTCGCAGCCGTTGACGGTGGAGAGTTTTCCACCGAAAGAGAGAGTCTACTAAAGAGTTTTTAGTTTTAAGTTATGAGCTTTGAGTTGTCGGTGTTCGCTTCGCTCACTGACTGATTTCAAGAAGTCGTGTACAGAGACAACTCATAACTAAAAACTCATAACTCAAAGCTCAATATAATTGAGGATTTGAAATGAAATTCAGCGTTTACCGTTACAATCCGGAAACCGACAGCGAGCCCTATATGCAGGCGTTTGATATCGAGGCTCGTCAGGGCATGATGTTGCGTGATGCGCTGATGGCTATACAGGAGCAGGATGAGTCTTTCACTTTTCGTCACTCCTGCGGTGAGGGCGTTTGTGGTTCCGACGGGGTAAACGTTAATGGCAGCAACAAGCTTGCCTGTATTACGCCCCTGTCTGAATTGAAGGAAACGGTCGAGGTCAGGCCTTTTCCCGGTCGTCCTGTGATCCGGGATCTGGTAGTCGACATGAGCCAATTCTATGCTCAGTACAAACAGGTCGATCCCTGGTTGATTCGCAAGGAGCCCTTGCCGGAGCAGGAGATCCTGCAATCCCCCGAGGAGCGTGACAAACTCGACGGTCTCTATGAGTGCATCATGTGCGGTTGTTGTTCCACATCTTGTCCCTCTTTCTGGTGGAACCCGGACAAATTCCTTGGTCCCCAGGCACTTCTCAGCGCCTGCCGCTTTCTGGCAGATAGCCGCGATCAAGCCAGTGAGGAGCGCCTTAACAGTCTGGAAGGGCCTTATAAACTATTTCGTTGCCACACCATCATGAATTGTGTGGAGGCCTGTCCGAAAGGACTCAACCCGACTAAGGCTATCGGTCACATCAAGGCAATCATGCTGAAGGATGCCATTTGATACCTGCCAGGTATTGAGGAGTGCTATCGATGATGATTCCTGAAAGTGAGCTGAAGAATATCGAGAGACTCCGCTGGCAATGTCGTCGCGGCATGCTTGAACTGGATGTCCTGTTGGAGGCATTTCTCGATCAGCACTACGAAATGCTCAGTCCTCGTCTGCAAAGGCATTTCCTGCAGCTGCTTGAGTTCCCCGATCCGGTTATTCATTCATGGTGCGTTGGCGGAGAAAACCCGGACGATGAGGAATTCGTGGAGCTGGTTGACTCGATTCGCGCCACCAGCGTGGCTTGATTTTTCAGCTTTAAGACACAATTTTGTCGGGTTTAAAATTCATTGTTTCTTATAAAAAACATGGCGCTTATTTATCGGGTGATGAAGATGAGGCAGAGACGTCCTCATGCTATCCTAAGTACTAGTCACTGAAATAACGCTTAGCGTGTAGATTGGGCCGATGGAGAAGGCCCAATCTGCAAGCGATATTAAGTACTCCTTCTCCTTTGGAGATATCGGCTGAGGTGGATGTCTCAACCCCCCTATCGACCCTGACTCATGGTGTCGAGATCCATTAATAAATCTACCAGATCGACTGAAAGCTTAAACATTTCAGTCATTGCCTGTTCCATGCCTTCGATATCGCCGTCAGCCTTTCGCTTAAGTGCCAGATGGCTGGCGCTATGGAATTCTTCATGGGGTTCGATCAGGGAATTAAAGATGGCTCGCGCCTCATTGCTGATGGCGTCAGCCTGTGCCGGACCTTCAGTGTCTAACCACTGTCCCAGTTTACAGGTGTGATGGTCAGTTCCCTGAAAATCTCCTTTGTCGGCCAGCGTTGCTTTGATCTTGCCGAGATATTGAACGTGGTCGTTCATGCGTCTAAGAAAAAATGCACTCTCACTCATAGTAAAAACCTCTAAGACATTCACTGCCACAGGTCGAATAAAGTCCCGGATTATTGGCGTATCAAAGCCGGGTTGTCTGTACCAGGGTTTAGTCTGTTATATCAATTTTTCGATGCTCTCTGCGGCCCTTTTGACATCGAGGAAGATCAAACCCAATTTAGCGTTCGTTTTTGCCAGTACTGTTACCACAGCTTCTGTACCGGCGTGAGCCATCAGTACATAACCGCTGTTGCCTTTAACGAGTACCTGTTCCAGATCTCCTCGAGCCAGTTCTTGTGAGGTGCGATCACCCAGTGAGAGCATGGCGGCACTCATAGCGCCGACCCTGTCTTCATCGAGGCTTTGCGGTAACTGAGAGGCCATGATCAAGCCATCGGTGGAGATCACAGCTGAGGCCTCGATATCCGCCGAGGTGCCGTTGAGTTCACTGAGTATGGAATTAAGCATGTCTGCACGCATGATGATGTCTCCTGGTGTGTGGTATGAATATCAGTTGTGGTAGGCGCCGGCGAGGTTGTTGAATAGTTTTCTGCTCATACCGGTGATAGCCAAAAAACGGTCCAACTCCGCCGAGAGAGATGAGATTTGATAAGATTGCTGCATGATCAGCAGGGAAAAACCCATTACGGCATTTATGGCACTGAGCAGGTCAGCGGCACGTTCGGGTTCTCCGGGATAAGTTTTACTGACCAACGCGATGAGTTCATTGGCGATTAAGCTCATGCCGCCGGACATGAACTCTACCGGCAGATGCACTTTTACGTGTACCTGACCCACTTGGTACATTGATTGGGCATAGGTCTCGTTAAAGGGGCCTGTAAAAATACCTTCAAGCCATTTGAGATGTGTCTGCTTTAACGAGTCGAGATGTCCATCAATAAAAGGTGCTGTCTTGTCGATGCTTTGCAAAGTGGCGTAGAAGCCTTCAGTGACATCCGGCAGTGCAGGTTTCAGGGTCGTGCCGGCTTCTGCAAGCAGGATTTCATGTTCCTTTGTCAGCCCGGTAAAACTTTTGGCATATCGGGTGAGTTCCGTAAAATCGATTTCTTCCATCCTTTCTTCTCCTTGTGTATCCGACTGGTTGTTCTTGCCGTAACAAATTTTATTTTTTTATCTATCTAGTGGTTTTGTGTGAGCTGTCCTCAAATACCTTTGTTCGAATATCGTGTGTATAAGGCCCAGACCATTGAGGAGAAGGCGGGTTGATTCAGTTGTGGAACGCCCTGAATGATGAGGACAAAGCGGTGTTCATCGATAAACAGGGGCCAAAAACCCACACTGCTGTTCCCCGCCGCATCGATAAGTCCCCAGGCATTGGTGGTAAGTCGCAGGTTATGCCTTGTCAGGTTGTAGTGGCGTGCATCGAGAGAGGCGATGTCGGCACTAAGGGCGGAGAGTTCCACTGCAGCCTCATGGGTGAACCCTGCCACTGCCACGTAGAAGCCGTGACTGTCGGCAAGAAGCGCCTTGCCGCTTCCGGAAAGGGGCGGCAACAGTTCTGGAAGTATTGTCTCCAGTGCACCGGGTGGGGTTGTTCGTGCTTCTGTATAACCTTCAATCCAATCTTGATTCTGTATATGGAATAGGGTCTCTTGTGCGCTCTCACCAGTCAGGCCACTCCATGTCTCCAGCGCTTTTTGTGTCAGCAGTGGGCTGGTCTCCTCACGCAGCAGCGCACAGAGTAAATTGCGTGTGGGGTCTTTCTCCTGATGAGAGACGGCGTGATAGGTGCCACCTGGGGTCGGCAAGACATAGTGATTGTCAATGAGTCGATAGTCAGCCATCTCAACCTCCCAGTCCCGGGTCTAGGGAGTAGAGTAGAGCTTCGACCAGTAGTGACACATCTCGCTTCTCCCTCGCGTCCACATCGAAAATAGGAATCTTTGCGCCACTGTTCTCCAGTTGCAGGTGGTAGTCCTCGATGGTAGGTGTCCCGGACAGGTCCATCTGTGTAACGCCGATGACTACCTTGCTGGATGCGATGAACTCATGAAAGGCATCAAGAAAGAAATGCATGTCCCGAAAAGGGTCTTGCCTGGTATTGTTCAGTAGCAGCACCAGGCCGATGCCTCCCTGGGTAAGAATGTCCCACATGAAGTTGAAACGTTCCTGCCCCGGCGTTCCGTATAGATGGATCCGCTCACTCTCATCAAGCTTGATCTGACCGTAATCCATGGCGACGGTAGTGCCGGGCTTTTGAGTCTTGGTCATATCGGTGGCCTGCTCATCCGTGGTGACTGGATCGATATCACTGACGGCTCCGATGGCAGTGGTTTTACCGGCGCCTACCGGGCCGCTGAATATGATTTTGAAGTCGTTCATTTATTTTTTTGTCCTCTCAGGCGATCCAGTAGGCGACCCAATATTCCCCGCTGGCCTGACTGCGCGATGGCCGGCGGTACAAGCAGGGTGTCAACAGCACGACGCGTCTCTCCAGCCAGCTGTAATGCTTTGGCTGCGCTGTAGAAGGCGAATACATAACGTTGGGGGATATCAAGGGATGTGGCCGTATCTGCCAGGGAACGGGGTTGATCGGCCCAGGTGGCGGCTATGGCGAGGGCGTGTGGCGTTACCACTAAGCGGGTGAAATTAGGCCAGCGGCGCAGATAGATCGGTTGCAGAATGTTGGTGTCATCAGGCAGGCGCCCTCGAGAGGCCCAGAGGGCGATCTTCCAGAAGAAGGCGGCAACCGGGTACTCTTGGACGATAGGCGCCGATAAATCCTCTGTGTCGAACAGGCGTAGAGACACCTCAAGGGTGGCGTCAGGCATGGTGCAGAAGGGGCGCAGATGCCTCTCTTCACTATAGACGCGGACTGTTCGTGTTTTTGCCATTAAATGAATGGTGGGCCATGGGCCCATGACATCAACATTCTGATTGTGTCTTACCGCAAGATTCAGTGCCTGCTGAAGATGTCCCTGCAGATAGTGGTTTGGGTTGTATTGGATTTTTGCCAACTGTGCCGGATCCTTCGGGTCGATGTCCTTCGCAGTACCGACAAATGTCTTTTCCGCAGCCTCACTCATGAGGGATGCGGCCCGGCTCGCTTTCGGGGACGTCTGAGGCGGTTTGTCATGGGTTACTGGTTCATTTGCGACTGGCGTCTCCGTATAGGGAGTGATTTTTTCGGAAGGCGGTTCGTCCACATCCTCAGTGGTGACCAATAGGTGGCGGCGCTGCTTTTCGATGGCCATGACAAGCAGCTTTACCGGGATCGGTTTCTGCACGAAAACGGTAAGGGGATCAGATAACTCCCGGTTTTTGAGTGAGACCAGAATCAACGGAATCTCCGGATGCCGTTGGCGAAACTCTTCCCACAAGCGCTCTCCACCGAAAACATCAAGATCGAGAATACAGATCTCGGATGACTCCTCCTCCACCAGCACATAGCGGTTGTTGCATTTGCTGCTGAACAGTATGCGCAGTGCATTGCGTTGACGCTGATCCATACCGATAGCACCAAGACAAACGGGAGGAGGGGTGGGTGAGGTCATGCTTGATTTTGCCCTTCTTTCAGGTGGGTCAGTAGTGCTTGCCATTCGGCCCGGGCAGGATTTTCCAATCCCTGCAGGCGCTGCCACATGGCAGTGACGGGCGCGAGCTGTCTGAGGTGACGGTATATCTCCAGCAGGGCGTGATGTAACGCTTCACACCCGGGGGTTACCAGCAGGGCCGTCTCCAGGGTTTCCTGTGCCAGTTCAACCTGCCCGTACTCCAACTGTTGCTGGGCGGTTGTCAAAGGATCGGTCTCATCTGCTGATACCAAAGCCATTTTCTCGATCAATAGCGTGTTGCCGGTAATGCCACTGGAGAGTATCGAGTTGTCTGCCTGCAGCGACTGCAATAGAACGTTCACATCTCCCTGTCGCAAGTAATTCACAAACAGATTCAGATCGTGGGGGTTCAGCAGTGATTTACTGAGAGCCAGCATACGTCTGCGTAGTGCAAAGCCCTTCTCTTTCAAGACCAGGAAGAGATCGAGCAGCGCTCCCAGGACATGGCTGTCCTTGGTCTTTACACAGAGCTCGATTCTTGCCACATGCGACTGGAGAACTTCCGGCTTGCGGGCAATTTCCTGGGCATAGTGTGCTTTCAGCCTTATGCACCAGCCTGCCGTATGAATAGGTTGTCTTTTAGAGTTCGAGCTTAGGAATGCAGGTTCAAGCTGTGGATCATCGCTGAGGGGGGAGGCTGCGGTACCTGTGTGGAGAATCAGTGAATGCTGCAAGTGGTATGCGGTCCGTGCCATCGTCTATCCTTCTGGTATGAAAACCTTCAGGAGGAGTTCTTATAACTCTTTACCTGAATCTGGCGTACCCTGGTGATCTTTTTTCGCGGGATGATTGAAACGTGACCATTCCCGGCTTTCTGTATTTAGGGTTTCACCTTCAAATAATCATATCGTCAGATTGAAGTGATTCTGAAGGGATTCTATTTCGCAGGAATTTGCTTAAATCGACGGCAGTGATTCCGCCTTGAATTCGGGGTAAACTGCCATCCTTCACTCAGCAGACAACGAAACCGGTATATGTCCTACCAGGTATTAGCCCGTAAATGGCGCCCACAGCTATTCAGCCAGCTGGTGGGGCAGGAGCATGTCGTCAAGGCGTTGACCAATGCGTTGGACAACGAACGGCTGCATCACGCCTATCTGTTTACCGGTACCCGGGGGGTCGGTAAGACCACATTGGCGAGGATCTTTGCCAAATCTCTCAATTGCGAGCAGGGTATCAGCGCCACGCCCTGTGGAGTTTGCGATGCCTGCCGTGAGATCGATGAGGGGCGCTTCGTCGACCTGTTAGAGGTGGATGCGGCGTCCCGCACCAAGGTGGATCAGACCCGTGAACTGTTGGATAACGTCCCCTATGCCCCCGTACGCGGCCGCTACAAAGTTTATCTAATTGATGAAGTGCACATGTTTTCTGCCAGTAGTTTCAATGCTTTGCTGAAAACACTTGAGGAACCGCCTCCGCATGTGAAGTTTATCCTCGCCACCACAGATCCGCAGAAAGTTCCGGTGACGGTGCTCTCCCGCTGCTTGCAGTTCAATCTCAAACGGCTCAGTCGCGAGCAGATAGAGGGACAACTGAGGCATATTCTGGAGCAGGAGACGATCCTGTTTGATGACGAATCATTGTCGCTGTTGGCCAGAGGTGCTGATGGCAGTATGCGTGATGGACTGAGCCTGCTCGACCAGGCTATCGCCTTCGGCGCCGGTGAAGTGAAAGGGGCAGAGGTGCGTACCATGATCGGCACGGTGGGGGCCGATCAGGTCTATGGTCTGCTGGATGCCCTGATGAATCAGAATGGTGCTGAGTTATTGCAGGGTGTTGCTGAGATGACCCAACGGTCTACCGACTTCACTTCAGCAACTCAGGAATTGTTGGCCATGCTGCATCAGATAGCCCTGATGCAAACGGTACCGGGGATAGCGCCGGACGAAGCCTTCGACTCAACACGCCTGCAACACTTTGCCGATGGGCTGACAGCGGAAGATATACAGCTTTTCTACCAGATCGGATTAACCGGCCAGAAAGAGCTCCATCTGGCGCCGGACCCGCGTAGCGGATTCGAGATGCTGCTGTTGCGGATGCTGGCCTTTCGTCCGGCAGGGAGTGCCGGGGTATCTGGTGGAGGTGCAGACAGGGTGCAACCCCAGCGTGTGAGCGGTGCGGCAGCCCCCAGTCCATCACGGCCAAAACAGACGGTTACTCAGGTAGATCAGTCTGCGAAAGCGCCGATGGCTGACAAGCGTCCACCGCAGGAAACAGCGATCAAGAAAGCCGATCCCGCTCAATGGGACAGCTTCGTCGCTGGTTTAAAGTTGGGGGGTATTGCCAGTCAGTTGGCCCACCACTCGATCTACGAGAGTTGGGATGGGGCGACACTCTGTCTTAAGCTCGACACTTCACACCGACATCTGCGTGTAGGGCAAGCGGAATCCCGCCTGCAGGAAGGCATCAGTAGTCAATTGGGCAGAGCGGTCAAACTGAAGATTACTGAGGCGGTGCCTGAGGCTGAAACCCCCGCCATGCGCCAAGACAGGGAGCAGCAGGAGCGCCAGCGGGAGGCACAGGCCTCGATGAGCAGTGATCCCCTGGTCAAGGAGATGGAGGAGCACTTCTCAGCCAAGCTAGTGTCCGATTCGGTACGGCCGACGGACTGAACTGCTGAAGGTGTGGGCGGTGGGTATATGAAACATCTCCATCAGCACATAAAACTTAAAGTATTGAATAGACATTGAGGAAAAATCCATGAAAGGCGGTATAGGCAATCTGATGAAACAGGCCCAGAAGATGCAGGCCGAAATGCAGGAGACACAGGAACGTCTTGCCCAGGAAGAGGTTACCGGTGAGTCCGGTGGCGGTCTGGTAAAGGTCATCATGAACGGAAAACATGAAGTGCGCCGGGTGGAGATCGACGATTCATTGGTGGGTGATGACAAAGAGATGCTTGAGGATCTGGTTGCTGCCGCGATTAACGATGCCGCACAACGGGTCGGTCAGAAGATGCAGGAGAGCATGTCAGGACTCACTGAGGGATTGGGACTACCACCAGGTATGAAACTTCCTTTCTGAGTTTTTCGACGGTGAGTAACCCGCCACTACTGCAGCAATTGATCGCCGCGCTGCGATGTCTGCCTGGTGTTGGGGCCAAGAGCGCCCAACGTATGGCTTACCATCTGTTGGAGCGTGACAGGGAAGGTGGGCGGCATCTGGCTGGGCTGTTAACAGCGTCTATGGACAGAATCGGGCACTGCACCCGTTGCCGCACCCTCAGTGAGACAGAGTTATGCAACCTCTGTGACAATCCCCATAGGGACCCCTCGATACTTTGTATTGTGGAGACTCCGGCTGATCTGATGATCATCGAACAGGCCATTGACTACCGGGGCGGTTATTTTGTACTCGGTGGGCGACTTTCTCCGCTGGATGGTATCGGGCCTCGGGAGATCGGCCTGGAACAGTTGGATCAAAGATTCGCTGAAGGTGTGGTCAGAGAGATCATCCTCGCTACCAATCCCACGGTAGAGGGTGAGGCAACGGCACAATACATCCACGATATGGCAAGAGCCAGAGGGATCAAAACAACACGTATCGCCCAGGGTGTACCCATGGGCGGTGAGCTGGAATATGTGGACGGCGCCACATTGGCCCATGCCTTTCATGAAAGATCGGAAATATAGCTAAGAATCAAATTAGTATTAACAGGTCCTAGGAGAAGATCCGATGAGCGACTGCCTTTTCTGTAAATTCGTCAGTGGTGAGATCAAACCGGATACTGTTTATGAAGACGATGAGGTACTCGCCTTCCGGGATATCAATCCCCAGGCACCGACCCATATTCTGGTTATCCCCAAACACCATATTGCCACATTGAACGATCTCCA
Organism: Candidatus Thiodiazotropha sp. (ex Monitilora ramsayi); assembly: GCA_025655575.1. Taxonomy (GTDB): domain Bacteria; phylum Pseudomonadota; class Gammaproteobacteria; order Chromatiales; family Chromatiaceae; genus Thiodiazotropha. The sequence continues at coordinate 137,000 of JAHXIP010000005.1, forward strand.
GCAGAATGACGATGCACTGATCGGCAAGCTCTATCTGGCGGCTCAAAAGATTGCCAAACAGGAAGGTATAGATGAAGCTGGCTACCGGACGGTGATCAATTGTAATGAACAGGCAGGGCAGGCAGTGTTCCATATTCACCTGCACCTGTTGGGTGGGCGAAGCATGGCCTGGCCGCCGGGGTAGTCGGGGTCTTTTCTCAAGTATTCTTTAGGCGGGCAGCGGCAGCATTCAGCGTTTTCTCATGTCACAGATTTAAGTTGTCGTTGATATAGTCACTCTATTCACTCGATCATCATGTGGATGTCAAAGACTGTAACCCTCATCAACCGGACTAATTTTTTAACGCTCGAGCAGGCATTCGAATTCATCCACACACACCGGCGGACTGAACAGGTAACCTTGATAAAAATCACAACCCTGCTGTTGTAGGAAGTGGTGTTGATCAACGGTCTCAACCCCTTCCGCAAGTACGCTCAACCCCAGGTTTTTAGCCATCGAAATGATAGTGGTTGTAATCTCCATGTCATCTTTCTTATAGGGGATTTCATCGACAAAGCTTTTGTCGATCTTGAGTTCATCCAGTGGCATGCGCTGCAGATGGGCCAGAGAGGAGTAACCGGTACCAAAGTCATCGATTGAGAGGTGGATCCCCTTGTCACGTAACTGACTGAGCGTGGCCACTGCATCATTTTCACGCTCCATCAGCGCACTCTCAGTCACTTCCAGGGATAGTTGTCCAGCCGGATAACCGGTTTGCATTAAAATGTGGGAGATTTTTTCAACCAGGCCACTCTGTCTCAGTTGATGGACAGAAAGATTGACTGCCAAAGAGAGTGGTGAGAAATCTCGTTCCAACCATATTTTGCCTTGAATACAGACTGCGCGTAGCACCCACTCACCCAGGTAGTTGATCAATCCTGTCTCTTCCGCAACAGGAATAAACTGGCTCGGTGTGATATTTCCATGTACAGGGTCCTGCCAGCGTAGCAGCGCTTCGGCTCCAACTATCTGTCCACTCTGAACATCAAGCTGTGGCTGATAGAAAACTGCAAGCTTCTCCTCAGCCAATGCATGGCGGAGGTTATTATGTATTTCGATACGCTGGCGTGCTGCTTGCGTCAGTTCTTCAGAGAAATAGCGAAAGCGGCCTCGTCCTTCATTCTTAGCCTGATAGAGTGCTGTATCTGCGTGTTGCAGGAGTATTTCCGCACTATCACCGTGATCAGGAAAGAGGCTGATACCGATGCTGGTGCCCACCTGTAGCTCCAATCCATCTGACAATTGCCAGGGATCATTGAGGGCTTGGATAATCTCATCGGCCAGAATGGCAGCGTCACCTGGACTGCTTAACCCTTGCATCAATATGGCGAATTCATCACCGCCGAGACGTGTGACTAAATCGCTTTCACGCAGCCTTTTACTGAGTCGTCCTGCAACCTGCTGCAATAGCTGGTCACCAATTAGGTGGCCATAACTATCGTTGATATCTTTGAAACGATCGAGATCCAGTACCAGCAGTGCCATCGCTTCATGGTTTCGGCTGGCTGTTTTCAAGCCATATTCCAATTGCGACATCAAGAGTCGCCGGTTGGCCAGGTGGGTCAGGGGGTCGTGATGGGCGAGGTACTCGAGTTTTGCCTCTGTCTGTTTAAGTTGGCTGATGTCGGAGAAAACGCCGACATAGTATTGCAATTCATCCTGCTCTCCACAGACACTGGTGATACTTAACAATTCAGGAAAAATCTCACCATTCTTACGCCGGTTCCAGATCTCACCCTGCCAATGTCCGGATGATTGAATGCTCGACCAAAGCTTTTCGTAGAAGAGGCAGTCGTGTTTACCAGACTGGAGAAGTCTGGGGGACTTGCCCAATACTTCGGTTTCGCTATAGCCGGTCAGTTCGCTAAATGCATGATTCACCATACAGATATTGCCGTCACTATCAGTGACCATTACACCTTCGCGGGTGTTCTCAAACAGTGTCGCATAGAGGCGCTGGCGCGCCATCTGCTTGTCTCGCTCCGTCATATCTCTGGCAACTACCAGAGCGTAGTCCTGCTCTTCATGACGGAGATATTTTGTATTGACTTCGATCGGTATGAGTGTGCCGTTACGTTTGTGATGAGAGGTGCGAAGCGTCAGACTGCCCTCTATTTTCAAGCGTATCTGTAGCTGCTTCCATTTCTCTGCATCGTTAATCTCGGTAGAGATTTCCCAAGCCATCATGCTGCGTAATTCATCTCGGCTGTAGCCAAGCATATCGCTGGCCCGGTCATTGATTTCGATGATGCGTCCACTATCGGCTTCGATGATATAGATGGCATCATCAATCTGCTCGATCAGGCCCAGTAAGAATACTTTTTGCTGAGCCTCTTGCAGGACATTGCGCGCATCTACCAGGTCACGATTGGTGCGTGCCAAGGTCTCATGCAGATATTCCACATAACGTCCCTGCAGCGCTTTGACGATATCATGTCTTGTGATGATGCCTGCGATCTTACCTCCAAAATGTGTGACAACAAGACGTCTGATGCCCTTTTTTTCCATTATTCTGGCAGCATCCTGCATCGGTAAATCTGCTTGGCAGGAGACGACGGGCGATTGCATCACCGTATCGATGGTGACCTCATCATTTTGGTTTAATGTCTGAGCAAGATGGACAATATCACGCTCTGTGAGCATACCCACGGGGTACTGGTTCTCACAGATCACCACACAGCTGATATGGCGTTGTGCCATCAGTCGGACAGCTTTTACCAAAGATGAGGATGGCTCCAATGTAACGACTTCACGAGACATGGTGGAGTCAACAGTCTTCAATTCGACCAGGTACTCCATACCCATGTGATGCAGGAAATCCGCCTCACTGACTAAACCCGCGAGGCAGCCCGCATCGTCGACAACCAGTAAGTGCCGGTAGGACTTTTCCGTCATCAGCCGATAGGCATCATGGAAGTCGACGTCAGACCGTGCTGTGAGCGGGGGTGAACTCATGACATCCTTCATACGGAGATCACTGACTACGACCCTATCGACCATGACCCGTAATGCATCCTGTTCAGTAAAAATACCCAAGGGACGTCTTTCATGATCGATTGCCACAATGCAACTGATCTGGCATCGCTCCATATGCGCTAAAATCTGCGCAATGCTGGTGTCTATGGAAGTCGTCTCAACTTTGGCAGTCAGAACGTCATTAAGTGATAGTCTTGTCATATATCGCGTGTGAGAAAGGTGGAATGCGGACTTAATTAGAAATTATGTGGCTAATTTGTGACTCATGATGTATCCACCACATTCGCTGGTTCGGTTCTCAACCAGCATTCTAAATCCTTGATAACCTGTCTGATCTCATCGAGCTTTTAGGGGAAGTTGTCTTGGCCTGCCGTCTTGTGGATTCATCGGTATACCCATCGATTACAGGGTGTTGTAACAGAGAAGTAGCCGTCTGAATAGGTTTTGCCAGGAGCGTCTGACAAAACAGCAGAAATTGTCGGAACAATATTTCTATATGCATAGTGGGTAGCTTCTATCCTTATTCCATACATCCATCAGATGAGATGGCGGCAGGGCCGGGGATAGCTTTATTACGAAATCGTCATTTATTCTGCTAAATGGCCATTTAGTGGGGACAAGTCAGGTGATGCTGGTAGCAGATGGCGTGTTTGGTGCTTTTCATTCCTATGTGGTTATGTGCTGGGGAAGAAGAGATCGACGATGCTGGCTACCATTCAGTGATCAATTGAAATGACAAGACAGTTTTGACAGTGTTTCATATCTACCGGTCACTGCAGGGTAGGTGCAACATGACTAGGCTGTCGGTGTGTCTATCGTTATTCTTTATTTTCTGTTTCGCGCACTACCGACCATTGGGTGGAAGAAGACTGACGTTTTGGTCAGTCTGCGCAATCATCAGTGTGCGTAGTTCATCGCTACTCATCGGCATACCAAGCAGATAACCTTGAGCAAACTGACAGCCAAGTGAGCGTACAAAGTGTTCTTGCTGCTGTGTCTCAATGCCCTCAGCAACCACTTCCATGTCCATGCTTGTGGCGAGTTGTGCCATGTTAAGCAAGATGGCATCGGCAGCCTTGTCTGTGTGGATCTCTTTGATGAAGCTGCGATCGATCTTCAATGTTTTCGCCGGAAATTGGCGCAAATAAGCCATTGAGGAGTATCCAGTGCCAAAATCGTCAATGGCCAGATGAATGCCTCGACTGCGTAACTGCTGAAGTAGTATTTGGGTATGTTCTGAGTTTTCCAGCAGTGCCGATTCGGTGAGTTCCAGTTCAAGCTCACCGTCTAGGATGCAGTGTTCAGCGATATTCCTGGTGACGATGTGAATCAGGTCCTGACGACCGAAGAGCGAGGCAGAAATATTGATCGCTAGCTTGCCTGGGTTTAAACCCTCAGTGCGCCATTTCCGGTATTGTCGGCAAGCTGATTCCAATACCCAGATGTCGACTTCTTCAATCAGGCCATTGGTCTCGGCAATGGGAATAAAAGCATTGGGTTGTAGCAGTCCCTCTTCAGGGTGGTTCCACCGCACCAATGCCTCAATGCCGGCGAGCTTGTTACTCTGTACGTCCCACTGTGGTTGGTAATGGACAGTCAGCTGATCCTCATGGATAGCGCGGCGTAGCTCGCTTTCTATCTGTAACTGACGCTGTACGCGTTGATTGATTTCCGGTGAGTGGAAAAGAAATTCATCCTTGTTATTTGATTTTGCCTCTAGCATTGCGTGATCGGCATTGATCAGAAGTTCGTCCCCGCTTTTCCCATCTTGAGGATAGATGGCAATACCGATGCTGGCGGTTAGAAATACGGTGTTTCCATTGAAAGTGAAAGGATCAGACAATTCCTGAAGTATTGATCGCGATACTTTTTTCGCTGCATACATTGCCCCAGTCATGCTGTCGATATCCGATAAGATGACAGTAAATTCATCACCGGCAAGACGAGAGACTGAGTCATCTTCACGTACATGCCTCTGTAACCGTTCTGCAGTGTGCTTAAGTACCAGGTCACCTGAGATATGGCCGAGACGGTCGTTGACCGCCTTGAATTTATCCAGGTCTATAAAAAGCAATACAACGTGTGCTGACTTGCGATGGGCATGGGCCAGCGCCTGATCGAGACGATCCTTAAACAAGGTGCGATTGGGCAGCCCGGTCAGGCTGTCGAAATGGGCGAGATAGTTCAGTTCGGTATGGGATTTTTGGATTTCCTCATTTGCCTGCTCCATGGCTGATACATGTGCCAGACGTTGTTTTTCCAGTCGGTATAAAACATAAGCGATAACCATCGAGATACCGATAGAGAGGCTGATGAGTAACAAAGCCATTTTACGGAAATTTTTCAGATCTCTGTCGATTAAATGTTTCAACAGTCTTTCAACATGCTCGGCCTTGCCCATGAAGTCATTAAAGATCCGGTCAAATGCCTGATCGATGTCTGAACCTGGATGGGATGACTGACGATTGAGATAACGTTGGTAAGCAACCTGATCGAATTCATGTAGTGCAGAGCGTACGGATTCGATATGCAGTCGCATGTCAGCATCCGTTAATGGAAAGAATACACCCTTACTGTTAGTACCGCCCTCCAGCATGGCCAACGCATACCAATCAGCTTGTTCGAGATACTCCCAGACCCTATCGATATCCTCATGGCTATCGCCGGAGAGAATTTCCTCAAACCAGAGATGTCCCTGTGTCGCATTGAGTTTTATTTCTTTTGCCGCATCGATCAACGGCGAGTGTCGTGTCGCCATGCGCTCGCCGGTATAGAGAAGAAATATTGTGGTGGTCAGTGATACTGACATGGCCAGGAGGAAGCCCATTAGCAAGTGATTGAAGTGTAGCTTGCTCAAAACCATTTTCCGTGTCCCGGATATCCTGTTAAAAATGATGGCTCACGTTCACCGATGAGTCGAAGCGGATTGCCAAAGTGCAAGAGTCCTTACAACAAGATTTAAAGCCTATTTGAGAATAATTCTTAAAACAAGTAGGTATATACGGTATCTCTAACTTGCGGGATTAACTCATCTGCAACAGAGCCACTAGAATATTTGATTGCTCGGTATTGTTAATGGATACGATGGAAGGGAAGCTGATCCAGAGGAACTTATATTGAGCCCAGTTCCTAATTTGGGCATTCGGCGACTCTCAGGATGAACCGGACGACTCATCTTCTAACCCCAACCCAAAAAAATTTCAGGTATTCTTCAGTGACGGGGAAAACCTACTCGATGTTGAGTCAATGATTGTCAATGCCAAGCAAAATAATGTCACTGCTCACTAAGATCTACTCAACGGTGACGGAATTTTATTCAATCACGAGTCCCGGAGACCCAATGTCGAGAAAACAACCCGTGGCAGGGAAGCAGGGACTCAATACCCGGTTTCAACAATACATTGATTTACTCATGCGGTGCCAGGACAAATTTGCGCTGATCCTGTAGCGTAACGCCCAAATATTTGGGCGGCTGAGTGAAAGTGAGTGAGCGACATGATTCGCTTGTTAACTGCATTACGTGAAATATACATATGCCACTAAACCTGCCAACCAAGGCCCGAGCCAGAGCGATATAAAGCCCATGAAGAGTAAGGCACCTTCAACGCCTCTCGTATGCGTTAAGTACCATGGAAAAGCTACTGGCCAAAATATGTATAATAAAAAAAATCGAAAGGTTTATAAATACCTTTTTTTTCTGCATCTTTCTGAGCCCACAGGATGGTCACAATTATAAATACAAAGCTCCATACTGATTAGGTTGTGTCAGATACGAACTTCTCTTGTAGATTTAGCAGTACTTCAAGAATGCCCATACATATAGCCAGACGTATTAAGGTGTATAGGTATATATGTTGAGTTCCTTTCATGTCTTTTACAGCTGACAGTGGATTATCTTAAACGCACTGATATTGAAATATGCAGCAGACGTGGATGTTGCGATATATAGCGTGGGGTTAAAGAAAGATGACACTCTTTTGATTCCATTCATGTTGTTAAATTGTTATTTGATATCTGTGCTTCTCTATCCAATGAGCTACGAGATGGTGTAACCGCCCATCTGTCTTCTATACCCCAATATCAAGATACGATCTCGCCAGTTTCTGTAAGGCTATAACATACGCGGCAGTACGAAAGTCCTCGATCTCCGGTTTGCGGCTGCGGATGTCGATGATCTCCTGCATGGCCTGACGCATGCTGTCGTCGAGGCCGGAGCGGACCAGGTCAAGTTCGTCGGCGCCGCGGGAGAGATTGTCGCTGATCCATTCCGGGACTTTACGGCCGGTGGTCTCTTCCAATGCCCTGATGACATGGCGTCCTCTGGCTTCGTCAAGACGTCGTTCGATACGGCCGAAGCGCATGTGGCTGAGGTTGCGGATCCACTCGAAATAGGAGACTACAACACCACCGGCATTGACATAGGCGTCTGGCAGGATGGTGATACCCCGGTTACGCAGGATACGGTCGGCTTCGAAGGTGATGGGACCGTTGGCGGCTTCTGCGATGAGTTTGGTGCGGATGTTGGGGGCGTTGCTCTCGGTAATTACGCCTTCGATGGCAGCGGGGATGAGGATGTCGCACTCCAGTTCCATGGCTGAGGGGCTGTCCTCGATGAACTCTCCGCCAGCGAATCCCTTCAGGCCGCCGTGAGAACAACGGTGGTAGTAGGCCTCTTCCACATGGACGCCGTCCGGGTTGTAGACGGCGCCATCGTGCTCGACGATGGCGATGATTTTTGCACCGTCTTCTTCGGTGAGAAACTTGGCTGCGTGGTAACCCACGTTGCCGAGGCCCTGAACGATGATGTTTTTACCTTCCAGGTCGCCGTCCAAGCCGCAGGCGTTGAGTTCCTCTTTATGTCGAAAAAACTCCTGCAGGGCGTATTGGACACCACGCCCGGTGGCCTCGGTGCGGCCATTTACGCCGCCGTGGGCGACTGGCTTGCCGGTCACGCAGGCGAGGGCGTTGACGTCCTCCGGGTAGAGGTGTTTGTAGGTGTCGGCGATCCAGGCCATTTCCCGCTGGCCGGTACCCATGTCGGGTGCCGGTACGTTGGTGGCGGGATTGAGAAACCCGGCAGCGGCCAGTTCACGGGCGAAGCGCCGGGTAATCAGTTTCAGCTCGTCGCGGGAGTAGTTGTCGGGATTGATGTAGAGCCCGCCTTTGGATCCGCCGAAAGGCACATCGACGATGGCGCACTTATAGGTCATCAGTGCGGCCAGGGCTTCTATCTCCTGCTGATCGACCGATTCTGAGTAACGCAGTCCCCCCTTGGCAGGTAGGCGGTGGATGCTGTGGACTGCGCGCCAGCCGGTGAACAGTTCGACTTTGCCGCGGATCTCTACCGGGAAGCTGACCTGTAGAACCGAGGTACAGCATTTGATCGCGTTGGCGATGCCGGGGTCCAGATCCATCAGTGTGAGGGCTCGATCGACCATGTGATCGACGCTCTGTCTGAACGTCAGACCTGAGGTTACTTCAGCCATAGTTTCTCACTTCTTGTTGTGGCTCACTACATTGTCTGATCCAGAATGGAATCACTATCAAGTGTAGCCGATTCAGCTGCTTATCATTCAGATGTTGGATTGTCCCTGTTTGATGCCAGCAATGCCTGGACGGTTTTCATGGGATCGCTCTCCTGCTGCTGCCGGATCTTTTCCAATGGTGTCCAGGATCTGTCGCTCTCGAGTCGGAAGCTGCCGATGAATTGATTGGGCGGCTTACCATGCCAGTCGTCAGGCGAGAGCAGGGAGAGGATCGGCTCATGCCGCTGATTCTGGTAGAGGTGGTAGATCTGCCCCGGCTTCTTCTGAAAGTTGCAGCGGGCGCGATGCAGTTGTTGATCATGTTGGGTCTGCTGCAGGATATCCCGGGCCTGAGCCTGTAGTTGTTTCACCTGTTGAGCGATGACTTGAAGTTGTGCACCGGCCCGGTTGGCTAGCATCTCATCCGCTTCGGCAATCTGGTGAGCCAGATCGACCAGACCGAAGGCGGGCGCCAATCGGCTGACTGGATAGGGAGAACTCTGGTCACCGGTTTTATTGATGGGCGCGTCGTCTTGGTTCATGGCTATTGCTGCAGGGTGCGGCCACCGTCGACAGAGAGGATCTGTCCGGTGATATAGGGCGCATCCCGTAACAGGAAGAGCAGGGTCTGGGCGATGTCCTCCGGCGTACCGGGTCGTTTCAGGGCTGTGCGGTCGAGGATCTCCTCACGGGCGGCGTCACTCAGGCCCTGTTCCGGCCAGAGGATGGCCCCGGGGGCGATGCCGTTGACCCGGATATCGGGCCCCAGTTCGCGGGCCAGGGACTTCACCAGCATGGCGTTACCCGCCTTGGCGATGGAGTAGATGGGGTGATTCTTCAACGGTCGTTCCGCATGGATATCGATCAGATTGATGATAGCGCCGTTGTGTTCCCGCAATGCGGGGGCTGCGGCCTGCGAAAGAAAAAACGGGGCCTTGAGATTACTGCCAATCAGGTCATTCCAATCATTTTCGGTGGCAGTCTCTACAGGGGTTGGATAGAAGCTGGAGGCATTGTTGACCAGGAGATCGAGGCGCCCGCTAAACTCAATGGCAACATCGATCATTTGTTGATAACAACGGCTGTCGTGCAGATCTGCCTGGACCAGGCCGACAGAAGAGGCCCGGCGGTTTTCCAATTCCTCCTGCAATGCCTGAGCGGGTGCTACCGAGTGGCGATAGTGGATCAGGATATCCATGCCCTCAGCGTGTAGCTGGCGCGCAATGGCCGCACCGATGCGGTGTGCTGCTCCGGTGATCAAGGCGCATTTACTGTTCAGCCTCTGTTCTTTGTCTGTCATCCGGGCGACTCCGTCTTTATCTCACTTCATAACATGGGTTGGATTCAAGGATGGGGAACCAATACCACCTGCGATGAACCAATCACTAGGGTAGAATGCACGCCTTTGCGGATTACCGCACTGATGATTGATTTAGCAAATCTTTAATCAGTCTTTCATCAGTATTGATCTTTTCGTCTACTCTAACGGATTCAAATAGGTTTCTGAACTCATGCCCGACTGTTTAAGCCCGACGCCTTCACCTTCAGTGAAAGACCTGCCGCCACCGGATGACATGGCGCAGGCGGTCAGTGATCGGCTACTGAAACAGGTCAAGCGGGCTATCGACCAGTCACCGGCGGGCATCCCCTTCGACCGCTTCATGGAGATGGCACTCTACGCCCCCGGCCTGGGCTACTACGTGGCCGGCAGCCGCAAGTTTGGTGAGGATGGGGATTTCATCACTTCACCCGAGGTGTCGCCACTGTTTGCACAGTGCCTGGCCAGACAGGCACAACAGGTTCTGGATGGTTTGGGACAGGGCGATATTCTGGAGTTCGGTGCGGGTTCCGGCATCCTGGCTGCTGACATGTTGGCAGAGCTGGAACGACTGGACAGCCTGCCGGGACGTTATGCCATTCTTGAAATCAGCCCGGAGCTGCAGGCCCGGCAGCGGGAGACGATCGAACAGCGGGTACCCCACCTGCTAGCACGGGTCGAATGGTTGCAAACACTGCCGACGGCATTCAGTGGTTTCGTCATTGCCAATGAGTTGCTGGATGCCATGCCTGTGAACCGTTTTCGCCTCGGTGAGGACGGTATCGAAGAGTCTTTTGTGGTGTATGACGATGAAGGATTGAAAGAGCGATTCGGTGAGCCTGAGACACCGGGCCTGAGGGAGGCGGTCGAGTCTGCCATTGGCTCCCAGGAAGAGATGTCCGAGGGGTATATCTCGGAGATCAACCTGCGTCAGGCCTCCTGGCTTCGTGCCCTGGCTGATTCCATGCGGAGCGGGGTGGTGATACTGATCGATTACGGCTACTGCGCCAGGGAGTATTTTCATACCCAGCGCAACCGGGGCACGCTCATGTGCCACTATCGTCATCGGGCGCATACCGATCCCTTCCGTTGGGTGGGTCTGCAGGATATCACCAGTCATGTGGACTTTACCGCGGCGGCCAGAGTCGGCCTGGAAGCGGGATTCCATCTGGGCGGCTATACCACCCAGGCCCATTTTCTCCTGGCCAACGGGCTCGACACCCTGCTGGCGGATTCGGATCCCGGTGATGTGGCCAAGCACATGGCGTTGGTGCAGGGTGTGAAGCGGCTGACCCTGCCCTCTGAGATGGGGGAGCGCTTCAAGGTCCTCGGTTTAATCAAGGGCATTGAAATAAATCTACAGGGATTCGGTTTGCGGGATTTCTGCGAACGGCTGTAACGTAAAAATAATTTAACCCCATTCTGTGCTTTCCTGCGTTCTCCTGAATACCAAGTACATTCAGGAGTAAAAACCATGTCATCTTTAAACAGCCTTTTTCGATTTGTGGTGGCCGCCCTGCTGTCAGCCATTCTTGCCGCCTGTGGTACAGCCGTTGACATTGACAGTGCCGGTCCCGTTGAGCAGGGTACAGGCAGCAGTGTGGTTGCCAAGCCAAAAGTAGAACTCGAGGAGCTGGACAGTCTGGCTGCCTCAGAGAAACGGGCCGAGGCGCCCATGGCTGCCGCCATGCGGCATAAGCAGGCATTTGATATGGCCACTATCCGCCAGCCATCGGCCGGGGTAAACCGGGAGAACTACGCCAATATCGAGGACAACGGCGTCAAGGCCGTGACAGAACAGCCGGTCTCGACCTTTAGCATCGATGTGGACAGTGGCGCCTATGCACTGGTGAGGCGTTTTCTCAATCAGGGGAATTTGCCGCCCAAGGACGCAGTGCGGGCCGAGGAGTTGATCAACTATTTCAGCTACGACTATCCCGTTCCCCAGGCGGGGAAGCAGCCATTCTCTGTCTCCACTGAAGTTGCCCGTACACCCTGGAACCGGGATAGTCTGTTGGTCCATGTGGGGATTCAGGGCTATGTGCCCCAACGGGAGGTCAGGCCTGCCAGCAATCTGGTGTTTCTGATGGATGTATCGGGCTCCATGAATGCGCCGGACAAGTTGCCTCTGCTCAAGTCAGCTTTCAAGCTTTTGGTCAAACAGCTGGATGAGAACGACAGCGTTTCTCTGGTGGTCTACGCAGGCGCTTCCGGTGTGGTGCTGGAGCCGACACCCGGTGATCAGCAGGGTAAGATCATGGCGGCACTGGCACGTCTGACTGCGGGTGGTTCGACACATGGATCAGCCGGCATCCAGCTCGCTTACGCCATGGCGGAGCAGGCTAAGGTTGAAGGTGGAATCAATCGGGTGATCCTGGCCACCGACGGTGATTTCAATGTGGGTACGGTGAATCACGAACAGTTGATGGATCTGATCGAAGAGAAACGCGAACAGGGCATCACGCTGACTACCCTGGGGTTCGGACAGGGTAACTACAACGACCATCTGATGGAGCAGTTGGCCGACAAGGGCAACGGAAACTATGCCTATATCGATACCATCAACGAGGCCCAGAAGGTGTTGGTGGATGAGCTGGATGCGACGCTGGAAGTGATCGCCAAGGATGTGAAGATACAGATTGAATGGAATCCCGCCGTGGTCACTGAGTACCGTCTGATCGGCTATGAAAACCGTCTGCTGTCCCGTGAGGATTTCAGTAACGATAAGGTCGATGCGGGCGATATCGGTGCCGGTCATACGGTAACTGCCCTCTACGAGATCGTCCTGGCGGGCGGTAAGGGGCAGCGTCTCGAACCTCTGCGCTATACATCCGGTAGCAAGGTATCCGGCAAACAGAATGAGATTGCCCATCTGCGTCTGCGGTATAAGGCACCTGACGGAGATCGCTCGAAGCTGATCGAAGTGCCGATTCTCACTCGTTCCATCGAGGAAAATCTGGCCAAGGCGAGTGACAACTTCCGTTTCAGCGCCTCCGTGGCTGCATTTGCCCAGTTGTTGCGGGGTGGACGTTATACTGAATCGTTCGGTTATTCGGATGTGACGACACTCGCTCAGGGATCCCGCGGCAATGATCCTTATGGCTACCGGGGCGAGTTCCTGCGCCTGGTCAATTTGGCGTCAAGTTTGGCTGGATAGTCAAATTTAGGATTTGGTTTACATTCATGACAAGGTGTAGGTTGGGCCTCCTTTATCGGCCCAACCTACGAGATGAGGAGACAAGAGAAGTGGATGGGATGAGTGACGAGGCGCTCTTCAACCTTTATCGCAAGGGCGATGCGTCGGCCTTTGAAGTGCTTTATCAGCGCTATCGTCAATCTCTCTATCTGTTTCTGCTCAGAACCTGCGATTCACCGGCGGATGCGGATGAGCTCTACCAGGATGCCTGGTCGCGGATTATTACTGCAACCAAACCGTTTGGTGAGGGCTCGTTCAAGGCTTATGTTTTTCGTATTGCACGCAATCTGCAGATTGACCGGTTTCGGCGTGAACACCTGAAGCCTGTTAATGATGACGAGGCAATGCAGCAGATGTCAGATCCCACACCGACACCCGATGTCAGGGCCAATGACCTGGATTGCGCGGAGCGTATGAAGAGACAATTGGCCAGCTTGCCCAAGGAGCAATCGGAGGCATTTCTACTCAAGGAGGAGGGGGGCTTCACCCTGGAACAGATTGCGGAGATGGTCAGTGTCGGACGTGAGACGATCAAGAGTCGCCTGCGTTATGCCCTGAAACAGTTGCGTAAAATGCTGGAGGATTGTCTGTGACACAGCAAGATCAACAGCGAAACCCGACCGATGATCGGCAGCTCAGTGAGCTCTACCGTGCTTCGCGTAACGAGCAGCCGACGGCTGAACTGGATGCGGCAATTCTGGCGCAGGCACATGCGCAAGCAAGAAGCCGGCGACGGCGTTGGATGCTCCCGCTTTCTACTGCAGCAGTTATTTTGCTGGGGACCTCGCTGACATTGACACTGGTGCAACCGCCGGTGAGTACGCAGCTACCGGATGAAAAAACCGATGTCATGTCCGATGCGTTGGAGGAGATGACACCCAAGGCCAGCTCACCGCCCGCGGCGGCTCCGGCCATGAAACGCCAGGCAGTGGCCCCTGCGGGAGAGTCGCCTGTCCTGGAGCTGCAAAGCGCCATGCCATCCCGTGCCGAAATGGATACGGATGTTTTGGCTCCGATTGAGAGACGGGCCAGTGAGAAGAAGCGAGAAAAATCCAGTTTTGCTCAAGCGATGGCTGAGAAAGAGGCGATAGAAGTCCTCCGAACGCCAGAAGTATGGATCAGTGATATGCGTTTATTGCTGAGAGATGGGGAGGTTGAGAAATTGCAGCATGAGTTGACGGCATTCCGTGAACACTACCCCGATACGCCTTTGCCGCTTGAGCTGGAAGTTATCGAGAAGTGACTTAAGTAATCTATTGATCCGGATTTGGGGTGGCCGTCTCTATCGCCTCTTCGATATAGAACAGCAGAAAGTCGATAGTGTTGATGCCGAGAATACGCTCTGCCGACTCTTTGCCATTGGTGTCGAGAAACACCAGGGTTGGCGTGACAAATACGCCATAACGGTCAGCGAATATAGAGGCGGCTTCACGCTTGCCCTGGAAATTGGTGATCATCTCGCCCGGATCGATCATCACTTCACGCATCACGACCTGATTCTCGTATTCACCGCTGAGCTGCATCGGGTCGAGGACTTCGGTTTTCATCAACTCACAGAATTCACAGTGGTACTGCGAGAACATCAGCATGATGGGTGATTGTTGTTGCTTGGCCTTGTCAGCAAGCTCCCTGAGGTTGTCGGCGAGGGGAATACTGGCGTAATCCGCTTGCAGGCTGCCAAAGCAGGCGAGTCCTAGAAGAACGAGGGTAAGGCGAGTAAAAAGCAGGCGCAATGCATGGAACATGTGTCAGGACCTTTTCAGTTCATCCGCGTGGCACATTTGCCATGACGGGAGGCGGATGGAGGGTCCATCTCCAGTGATCGCTATTCCAGGGCTTCCAGTGAACTGACCAGTGAAGCGTTGAGCAGTTCCCGGTACTCAGGTGCTGAATTGTAACCCACGATGGGTTCGGACAGGAGTCTGCCGTCTGCATCAAGGATCAACAGGGTAGGTGTGGCATAGATACCATAACGTCGTTTGAACTGGCGGCTACGGATGGCATCGCCATCGAAATCGATGATTTTGCCTCCGGCATTGATGTCGAATTCCCGGATCAGGATGTTTTGATCGCCGGATGTATCTTGGGAGAGTGGGTCGATGATCTCTTGCTTCAGCCTGACGCAGTAGCTGCAGGTGTCTGCGCTGAAGACTACCAGAATGGGACTCTGATGCTGTCGGGCAATCTGAGCCACGCTGGACCAATCTATGGCGGAAGCGGGGGGCTCGGCAGGTGTGGATAGGGAAAAAAGAGTCAGAACAACGAAAATCAGGGACTGCTTCAACATAGCAACAACTTCAGCTATTGGAATGAAAGCAGTATATCAAAATATACTTATATATCCATAAACAAATGTGAAATCTTAGGTGCTTAGATCATTTTTTGGCTGACTTTGTGATCAGGTTCTTGTTGTGAACTCACGCCGATAGCGGTCGAGACGGCCCCGGTAGCTGCCTTGAGCCAGATAGTGGGGCACAACGCTCTCAATAGCATGCGGCTGTAACCCAAGTTTTTCGAATCCATTATCCTCGCAGACGCTATCTGTCTGTAACGAGAGATAGTTATCCATTGAGAAGGGGCGGCCTGGCATATGCCCCAGCAGGTGGGCCTGCATTTTGGACAATCCATTTCCCAGTGGCAGTATGAATCGACGTAAGCCTAGCGTCTTTGCTGTGAACGAGACCAGCTCCTGCAGGGTATAGACCGAGGGACCGCACAGGTCGTAGTGCTCGTCCACGGTCCTGTCGTCGGCCAGACAGCGGGCGAATGCCTCTGCTACGTCTTCCACCCAGACGGGGGCAAAACGGCTCTTGGGGCAGGCCAGTGGAAAGAAAACCGGAGAGAGTCTCAGCAGAGCGGCAAATCGGTTGAAGAAGCTATCTCCACGACCGAAGATCACAGAGGGACGAATGCTGGTAACACGCAATGCGGTACCGCCATGGGTATGGGCGCGATTCTCCCCCTCACCCTTGCTGCGCAAGTATTCACTCGTGCCGCGGGCGGCATCAGCATGTAGTGCGCTCATATGGAGCAGGCGGCCGACACGGGCTTTAATAGCGGCTTTAACGATGGTATCGACCAGTTCCGTATGAATTTTCCTGAAAGTGGTGCTTTTGCCAGCCTCGTTGAGTATACCGATCAGGTTTATCACCGCATCACAACCCTCGAACTGGCTTGCGAGATATTCTGCATCCATAGACTGGGACTTAATGAGCTCCATGCCGGGATTAATCTGGAGATTGGCATGTCGCTGGGGATGTCGTGTTAGCACACGGCAACGGATACCCCGTTTTGCCAGATTGGCGATCAGGTGCTGTCCAACGAAACCACTTCCCCCTAGAATACAGACCCTGTTTATCATATTTGGTAATCCACAATTGTCGTTTATCTACCCGGCGAAATTCTGAACGTGAATGACTCCACTGACAATAGCTAAATGATATCTGCCCTGTCTGCAACGCATTTTTTATACCCCATGGTTCGCAAGGAGCGCCGAGGCGTGAACGCTCCGTGACCTCATTTGTTTCTACATTTACCCTCGAAGCGGTATTGCTGTTTCTTTTGCTTGGCAGTGTGGTTGGCCTGATTGCCGGATTGTTCGGTGTCGGTGGGGGGTTAGTCATCGTGCCGGCGCTGGTCTGGGGACTGCCACTGATCGGTGTCAGTGGGAACTACAATATGCACCTGGCTGTGGGTACCTCTCTGGCTACCATCGTCATTACTTCGATTTCTTCGATTCACGCACACCATAAGCGGGGGGGGGTGATCTGGCAGGAGTTTTGGCGACTGACGCCGGGCATCCTGCTGGGGGCGTGGTTGGGGGGAGTGGTGGCCGGTATGCTCGATGGCCTGGTGCTTCAACGCATTTTCGGTCTCTTTGCAATCTCAGTAGGACTACGCATGTTCTTCACCGGCAATCTCGAGGATACGGTTCGTCAGGTGAGTCAGATGGTCAGGATGCTTGCCGGCTTGGTGATCGGTTTGATCTCAGCCATCGTCGGTATCGGCGGTGGGTCGATGACTGTACCCTTTCTGCATGCCACAGGTATCGAGATGAAACGGGCGGTGGCCACATCGAGTGCCTGCGGCTTGCCCATCGCCTTATCCGGTACTGCCAGTTTCGTTGTTGCAGGCTGGGGTATGGAACAGCTGCCGCCAGGCAGTAGCGGGTTTGTCTATTGGCCAGTTGCGTTGATCATTATTGTCACCAGTTCACTACTGGCGCCGGTGGGGGCTTCGTTGGCTCATCGCCTGCCAGGTGCACTACTGAAGCGTATCTTCTCCATCTTCCTGCTGGGGATAGGCGTCAAGTTGCTGATTGGTTGAGGGGGCGTTCGAAAAAAGGTTGTAGGGTGGAATTGGTATGGGTAACTGCTTGAAGAGCATGATAGAACCCGATTCGCTGCGCAGGATCATACGCCCATCGTCCAGCAGATAATCAAACTCCATGATACGTCCCGATTCGGGGTCGAGCATGGCGAGTCTGTCCCCAGAAATCTCGAATCGACCATCACGATAGGTCTCTGCGCTCGCATAGATACGAAAGTGACCGTACATGACCAGTACGATCTCACCACCCTGTCCCAACCAGATACCGTCTACCGCTGAGTAGGTTTGTATGGGGTTGGGAATAGCAGGTGAGAATGGTGTTGGTCCCTGAAGTGGGAATCCCCCCGCTCCAGGTGCCGGGGATTGCAAGGGAATTCCACCCGGCCATCCGCTGCCAGGATTCATACTGCCCGGTACACCGTAGGGACTCATGGGATAACCCCGCAAGCCAGAAAAGCCGCTATATGGCCTGTAACTGTTTCCAAATGACCAGTTACCTGAGCTTTTGAACTCATGAGCCAGATCACCCATGGTATCCATCATGGCGATCATCGCTCTGCTCATGATGCGGGAAGGCGTCTCAGCTAAAGATGTACCCATACTGAAAAGCAGGCAGAACAGGACAAAAAAAGTCGAAAAGCAGTTGTGAAATCTTGTAAAAAAACAGCTCATGATCAATCTACTAGGGGACATATTCGTCTTGTAACAAGCAGAAACTACAATCATAGCCGATGTGGGTAACAAGAATCGACTCTTGCCAGACGCATGCAATGGTGGTTAGCTTTACAAAATGAACGAAAGGGGTTGAAGCCTGACAGGTTTTTCCTGGTTTGAGGCTTTAGTTCGATAAACCAACAGATGGATGAAAAAAAATGGTTTCCGGAGGGGGGTACATGAGTTCTCAAAAAGAGAGAACCGAGGAACGCAGAACCACAACACAGGATCTCATTGATAAGCTTTTGGCTGAGCGCCAGGAGATGCTGGTGTTATTCTGTAGTGTGGCTGGTTTGGAGCCCTATCGTCGCTCCGAATCCCTCGATAAATTACTGCAAACGTTTTGCCAGGTACTCATCGACTATACAGCTTTCGGACATTTCGAGGTCTTTGGCCGCATCAGCAGCGGCAATGAGCGACGTAGTGGTGTGGTTCGGGTGGCTGAGGAGATCTATCCCGATTTTGTTTTGGCGAGTGAAACAGCCGTTGCATTCAACGACAAATACGATCTTTCCGATCATGCCCTGGTGTTGGACCATTTGCCGGAAGATCTTTCCCGATTGGGAGAAGAGTTGGCTGTACGAGTCGAGCTGGAAGACCAACTCCTGGCAAGCATGCTCGCACGTTAGAAGTTCGGGTGTTACTTACGTTTTCGGTGCCTGTGCGTGTGATTTTGGGCATTCCATGCCGTAAAAAATAACCGAACGCCGTTCACATTTCTATATTCCGGCGATTCGAATTCTGCAATAGGACTTTTCCAGAGCACGACTCATCAACTATGCTTGTTTGATGTAAGTGACTGAACCACATTGCACTTTACTGCGTGTTCATAAATATATCGGCTGACATGGGGTGATGCCGGTATGATCTGTTTTTATTGTATGTACCACGATGAGTAAGAGGGTTGGCAAGCTGCTAAATCGTACACCGGAAGTCGAAGAGTTTCTGCTGCCACTACGTAGTTGTGTGGCGCCACAGGTTCGCTTGAATCAATTTCAGATCGGTATCGATAACCAGCATATCGATGTGGCGTTGAGTCATAAATTCCGCCAAGTACTCTCTGAGTTGACGGATAAGATCGTCAATGAAGATCTGGTCAAGCATGGTTGGGCCAAGATGGGCAAGCCGCCATCGAATCATGATTTTGATGGGTTTCGGGAAGTCTATCGGGATATCATGCGGGGTGCACTTGAACAGGTGCATGAAAACGAGGCACTCAAGGACCTGCTTCAATTGCTGCATTTGGTTTTGCTGAAGATGTTGTTGGAGTCACCGGCTGAAGCTGTCAATCGATTGCGCAGCAAATTGCAGCAGGATGCTGATTCGCCGGCAGGTATGGACAACGGCCGATCCCTGGAACTTCATGAACGCATGGCCAATCTGGCAAGACTTGAGCCTGGTATTCGATATCGGGCACTGCGTAGACTATTCAAGATAGTTATGCGTCTGGAGTCCAAAGAACTGCGGAAGTTGAGAAAGTCGGTGGTGGGACGTTCCTGGACCGTGCCGAAACAGGTTTTATTTAATCCTCTGTTGCATCTGCCCGATCTCACGAGTGAAGAGTTCATCATCAACCACTATCCATTGTTGTGTGTTGATCGTACAGACGAGAACTATTTTGCACTGACCAATCGGGTGATTACTGAGATCTTTCAAGGCTATCTGCCTGTTTTTACAAAGGCGGTGGAAAAGGCAGACGCGAAGGTGACAGGTCAGACAGCAACGCAGCCATTTCAGATTAGAAACAGGGAATTACATAGTGGATTTTCTGAGTTTCTCCAGGGGCAGCGCCTGCTCGAACGAAGCCTGAATGAGGAGGAGTTCAAATCCATCGATGTCTCATGGCTCGATGTGCCGGCCAATATCGAGATCCTGATGCGCAGGCATTCACAGGATGGCGGTTGGTTTTCCCGAAACACCTCGCAGAATGTGAGTCCATGGCAGAACCCAGAGTGTGACAAGTTACAGCAGAAGCTACAGTCCGAGCTCTATAAGCGGATGGAGCGCGAGGGCATCACCCGACGGGTTATTGCCTCTTATCGTGCGCCGAGACTCTATCGTCAGTTGAAGGGACAGCTGCCGCTTAAGGAAGTCTATCTCTACCTTGCTGATCAATTGCCTAGAAAAGCACTGAACAAGCGTTTGGCGTCAACCCCGGACAAAGGTGCCTCGGCATTCAAGGCAGTGGATGTGGTGTTGAGTTATATACGCAAAATGCCTAGTGCCAAACAGCAGGACTATGTGTCTCGTTATCTTAAGGATTTTCTAACATTTCGCAGAGATCTCAAACTGGCCTATTACAGTTACCAGCAAATGAGTCGCCTGCGGGTCTTACAGGATGCAGAGAGCATCAAGCTCTCCCGCGATAACGGTTCGCTATACGAATTTCGCTTGGGTAGTGACCAGGAAACTGGAGACCAGAAGGTCAAGGCACATGTGGTCCTCAAGGCGGATGTAAGAGGCTCGACAGAGATTACTCGGCAACTGGTTGAGAAGCGGCTCAACCCCGCTACCCATTTCAGTATGAATTTCTTCGGTCCCATCACCAAATTGTTGGACCGTTTCGGTGCACAAAAGGTTTTTGTGGAAGGGGATGCATTGATTCTCACTGTGTTGGAGACAGGCGGTGTCTCTACGCAGGCGATGACAGTGGCGAATGCTTGTGGCCTGGCGCGAAAGATGCTGTTAGTCATGGAGGCGCAAAATAGCCAGAACCGAGCCTATGATCTGCCCAAGTTGGAGCTCGGGCTGGGGATTGCTTTTTGTAACGACACGCCAGCATATCTCTATGATGAAAAAAGAAAAATCATGATTTCTCCAGCCATTAATCAGGCAGACCGGCTCTCCTCCTGCTCAGCCGAGTTACGCAAGGACACCAGTTGGCGTAGAAGCCAGCGCCATCGTGTGGAAGTTATGCAGCTGGAAAATCGTCAGCCGGCTGATCGTGGTAAGCGTTTACGCTATAACGTCAATGGAATAGAACTTGATCCCCCCGCCTTCGAAAAACTGAAATCGGAAATGGTCCTGCACAAGGTGAAATTGCATAGCCGTTCTGGGGAAACGCACTACTATCATGTTGGCCGCTTCATGGATCGGTTGGGATCATCCCACTGGCTCGTGGTCAGGGAGGCCAAACTCAAACTCTGGCAAAGCGGTCAATTATCAGATGATAGTGATATTGAGCACTTCTTCTACGAGGTCGTCACCGATACCGATCTTGTGGGAAGGGTGAAAGAGAAGTTGGGTAAAGGGCGGAACAGCAAGCGGGACCCGTCTGTTGAAACTGCAGGCCTGACCTGATCAGACCCCGGAAATCGCCGTATCGACACTACCACTCTCCGCTTTTTGTCCCTCTATGGGTTGCAGCCAGGACGATGAGTATTGGCTTGGGTCGAGTCCCAATCGGTAGTTGTAGATCACCGTATAGGCCAGGACCCGCTTGAGGTATTCGCGGGTCTCTCGAAATGGTACGGTTTCGATCCAGATATCGGCCGCTTGCGTCTTTTCAGGCAGCCATCGCTGGACACGCCAGGGTCCGGCATTATAGGCCGCAGTAGCCAATACCGGGTTCTCCTGTAATTGGCGGTAGATTTTATTCAGATAGCTTGTTCCCAGTTTGATGTTGACCTCAGGCAGGTAGAGATCCTCTGGGAACTGGATGGATTCGCTCAATTCGCTGGCGACAGCTTTAGCGGTTTTCGGCATCAATTGCATCAAGCCACGGGCGCCTACACTGGATTTTGCATCAGTCATGAACGCACTTTCCTGCCGTAATATGGCATAGACCCATGCTTTATCGATTCCATGGCCATGGGCAAGCGTTGTGATAGCTTCCTGGTGAGCAAGGGGAAAGCGTAACTCCAAGTCGTTCCATTGGCGTAAGCGGGCCAAGGTAATAATGACTTGAGAGGGCCAATGCCATTTTTCTGCAAGCCGGACAGCCGCGCTCAACTGAGGGTTGTTTTTTTCTCCAAGCGCAAGATTCCATTCACGCCGAGCTTGCAGGGATCTCCCAAGTAGATGCAACTCGCGGGCCCGCTGTAGCCCCGGTAGTCGTTCCAACTGTTCGACCAGGGCGGCATCAACCTCTAACTTTTCGTGTTCTAGATTGGGACTGTAGCCAAGTCGCTGAGCGGCGAGAAAACCGTAATAACTGCGGTCGCTGGAGAGGGTTTTCAGGATCGCTTCGCCTTCGCTGTTCTGACCCAGATTGATCAGAGCTCTGGCTCGCCAGTAACGCCAGCGGTTGCTGTTTTGCTCCTGCATAGGGATGCCATCGAGGGTGAGAAGCAAACTTTCCCAGTCATTATTCTGTAGCGCGAACTGGATCTGCTTATCGGAGAGAGTGCTGTCCAGATGCAGGTATTTTTTGGGTAGTAGTCCGGTAATCTGTTGACTCTTCAGGTTTGTATCCTGTCTCGATATCTGTCCCATCAGACTGCGGGCAACCTGCAGGTGTTGAAAGTCTGAGAAGTCGATCGTACGAGTCAGTCGCTGCCAGGCGTTAAAAGCCTTGTCGATATTCGTCCAGGCCAGTCGCCTGACTGTTTGGACTGCCATCTCATCAAGCATCGGGTGATCCATGTCGATCAACTGAGTCCAGCGTGACGGGTCTGCATGGAGTGTCAGCCAACGGTCTGCCCATTGCACATCATCCGCGTTCAAGAACCGCTTAACGTATCGGGCCAGGCGGATTTGTCCGGCCTTCATGGCTAGTTGGAATCGTTGCCAGACAAGGCTCTGGTCCAAGTGACCGGCGGCTATCCAGGTGTTCAGGACAGGATCGCATGCTTTGGGACGGGAATGACCGCTCAGCCAAATGGGTGTGACCGACTCAAAAGCAAGCTCCCGCTTCCCCGTATTTATCAATGCCTGCAGATGCTGGCACTGGCGACTGATGCTTCCCCCTGGTTGGTAGAAGTGCAGATAACTGAGCCAGAGTCGCTCTTCAGCAAGCAACGCTAACCAGTGATCGAGTAGCTGCTTCTGCAGCGGTGTGTCTTGCAGAAGTTTGAGTGCTTGTCTGATGTTTGCGGATGTCTGATTTTTCAGACTATGGAGGGTTTCCTGATAGACCAGGTAGGGAAAGAGCGGGTAGTCCGAGAGCGATGCCTTGAGGCTTTGAAATTCTTCGCTATCGTTTGCCGCTAATGCCTCTTCTGCAGCAACGAACTGCGCGCGCTGCTGGGTGAAGTCGAGCGTCCCATGCGTATTCCCCGTGCTCAGTGCCTGTGGCGATAGGCTCAGATTTACCAGTAGGGCGAGGAGTAGAAAAGGATACCGTATTTTCATCATAGGACTGGTAGGTGCCTTTTAGTGGATTGTCAGGACTCTGCCTGAATACTAGCATTTGTCCGTCTGCTTTGAAGTCTATTGAGAGATGAGTTTATGCGTTATGCTGCTAGATCCTACTGATTATCTGCAGATCCCATAAGAAGCAAAAGGGAGTTCGGCGAGTCATGAATGTTATAACATTTTTTCAGTTCGAAGCATGACTGAGAAGCGTACCGGTTCTGCAGCTCGTCGTCTGGAGCGCTTCCCACCTTTTCAATTACTTGGTATCCGGGTACTGGAACTGGATGAGGATTGGCGAAGGGTACGTATTCTGCTCCCATTGAACGCGGAAAATCGCAATCCGGGGGGATCTATGTTTGGTGGTAGTATCGCCTCGTTAGCCGATCCTATCCCTGCGTTGGCATGTCATGGCAGTTTTCCCCAATTTGCGGTTTGGACACGGGAACTGCAGGTCGACTTCCGCTCCCCGGGTCTCAGTGATCTCGAGTTGCGCTTTGAGTTAACCGAAGCTGCGGTCGATGCGATTGCTGAGGAGCTGACAAAACGTGGCCGTAGCACGCCAACCTTTGAGTTTGGCTTCTATGATCAGGAGGGCAGCCTGGTGGCCTGGGTAAAAAACCGGGTAGCACTGCGCCCCCAGGGCGCTTCGAGTAGAACTGTAGGTGCCGTACCTCGCAAGAGATGATGTAACGAGACTATCGAGAGAGATGTAATGAATGACAGAGATGAGAATGTCGATTTTGAGTTGAGCAGCGGAATAGCCGCTTTTGAGGGAAAGAACTTCACCAGAGCCGCCTCACTGCTCTCTCCACTGGCAGAGAACGGTAACCCGGAAGCGCAGTATCGTATGGCGATAATGGCGCAGGGAGGATTGAGCATGGTGGTCAATGAACTGATGGCCTATAAGTTCATGAAGGCAGCTGCCGAAGCAGGACATCCCATGGCGCAGCATGGTTTAGGATTTATGTACCTGGAAGGTGAGTGTGTCGATCAGAATCTGACAAAAGCCGTTGAGTGGTTCAAACAAGCTGCGGAACAGGGGCTGGCTGGCTCTCAGACAACCCTCGCCATGCTCTATGAAGAGGGCAGGGGTGTGGAGAAGGATCTTGAAGAGGCTAAGCGCTGGTACAAGAAAGCAGGCTTCTGAGCCAAAGCCAGGTCTCCAGTACTTATCCTTTTTTGGGCGTAAGTGGTGTAAATCCCCTTAAGCGCTTACAGGTTCGACCAGAGGTTGTCGAAATCCGTTTCTCCACCTGATTCGTCTTGTGACTCGTCACCATCCGCTAACTCGCCCTGGTCCAGATAAGCGAACTGAAATTGAGAGACAGCGCCGCTTGCTTCCAGCAGTCTGGTCAGCTTGATTTCACGCAGATTCTCGCCTTCGTTCACGATCAGTTCATGACCGAGCTTGAACGGGTACGAGGAACAGATGAAGCTGGTAGGTTGTCCTGAAGTGCCGACTTCGGGCAGTAACAGGCACTCCTGAGGTTCATCCTTTTTGTTGCTCTCCAGTCTGGCGTTTACGGCCATGGCGTTGGGTGCGACCATTTGTACGCCTACCTGGAGACTGTCGTCCCGTGTCCTGCGCATCCAACGCACCATACCAACACCAAACTGGTTGGCCGACATGGCGGATTGCACGCCAATCAGCTCTCCCACCTGAATTTTTGGAATTTGCTCACCTTTCCAGTCCAGGCAGTATCCCCCCGCACTCTCATTGATGGTCTTTAGGATATTGGTGGCCGGCTCCTCCAGCTTTGTGGTTTCGCTCTCCCAGATTTGGGAGCTCGGTTCTATGGCATCAAAATCCCGCGAGTTGGGGCCAAACTCCTCAAAGTCTCCACGTCTCGGATTATAATTGTCCGCTTCCATGGGCATGAGGGAAAAGTGGGGGGATATCTTTGGGTTATTACCTTCTGCAAAGGCCGTTTCAATCCAGGTGCCGTCGTCGATCTCCTTCTCTTCTTCACGCCCCACGTCGCCACCGAAAGTGATCAGTTTGTGAATGGATCGCAGGCCGACGGCGATCCTTAGTTCAAAGTTGAGCTTAGTGCGTACAAACGCCCTTTTCTGGGCCTTTGACCAGAGCTTGATCAACTGTCTGACGAGGCTCTTGTCCAGCGCCGTGATTCCCCAGAGTTGGGAACCTTCCTGTTGCTCGGCAAACTGTCCGCGCAATTTGACGATCAGTTGAGAGGCGTCCAGTTTCAACAGGTACTTGTTGTCGGCATCACCCTCAATGGTTTCATGGGTCGGCGCCAGGTCGGTGTCCTGACGAACGACGATGGAAGCCTCTTCGGGAGCATCCTCATAGGTGTGGAAATCGACAAGATGGCTCCATTCGAGCAGTGTGTCGAAGACCAGGACATTATCCTTTTGACGCATCTTATAGGGGGATGCCAGAGAGAAAAGCACACAACGCCGATAGGCCTCATCTATGCTGGAGCTTTTTCCGTGCGATTCCAGCGGGTCGTCCACATCGACGGTTTCGAGACCATATCGTGTGGCAAGCCTGTGAAGTACATGCAGTTCCCGCCAAATACGCTTCGGATAGGGATCGTAGACGAGTACAGAAAGAAGGATCACCCTTGAGAGATAGCTCAGACAACGATGGATAGCCTGAACCAGGAGTTTTCTATCAGGTTTACCCTGGTTTTCTAACAGAAGATCGACGATGACTGCCTTATAAGCCGTGGCCAACCCACTGTGGAGTTCCCTGTTTAAGACGGCGATTTTATAGGCCTTGTCGCTTAGTGGAAAACCATTGTCTAAATAGTGCTTATTCAGATTGGTGGCGATGTAGCTGAGTGGATCGCGAAAATATTCAGCACTCAACAGGCGGCGTTTGGCAGGGACAAGCGTGCGATTGAATGTCCTCAAGGCCTGGAATATCTGGCGTGAAGTCTCACCGATATTGGCTATCGGCAGTTGTTCTACCCAAGCGTTTAATTCCTTATCGCTCAGAAAGAAGGGGCTACCTTTTGCGGGCAGCTGCTCGGGAACGCGTAGACCGATACGATTGGTTACCATGTTACAAACACTTTCAATTATTACTCACACCTTATGTCACAGAATAGTCACTATCAGGTTATCATCCAACATAGAAGATACCTGAGTGCCTTGACTCGAAACAGTCGGATACGCAGTAGTTTTCTCTCTGAAGAGATGGAAGTGGAAATTACAAATTGACCATCCATGTCCCTTGCGTGTAGATAGAGGCATCCTGACTGACATGCAGCGTACACTGAGGCAATCGCGCCGCCAGTCAGGCGCCAACTGTATGTCGACATCCCTGAACTTTACCAACCAACATAAAACTGTTAACTGAGTCACAAAATACCGACTTTGAACCGATATGTAAATTTCATAATGTCTGGACGGCAATTTCCGCAGATTTTGCAAGTATATACCAAAAACGATGCTAATTAACTGATAAGGAAAAGATTTCTTTAGTTAACCCTTGGCCGGTATGCGGTATCTCTCGATGTCAGCCGTCAATAGCTGAATCAGCTCAGTCATTTTATTCCCTGGAATCAGAAGAAAAGTTATTTAAATCGGGTGGTTGTACTCGAGTGGATACTCTGGCAGTTTGTCATCATGAGTATCAAATTGGTCAGTTTTGTCCTCTGCCCCTTCGTTCAGCGAGCTGTCATTATCTTGCGGGAGAAAGGAGTGCCTCATG
Source organism: Candidatus Thiodiazotropha sp. (ex Monitilora ramsayi) (assembly GCA_025655575.1). Lineage (GTDB taxonomy): Bacteria > Pseudomonadota > Gammaproteobacteria > Chromatiales > Chromatiaceae > Thiodiazotropha. Next base: position 164,075 of record JAHXIP010000005.1, read on the forward strand.
ATATCGAATATATTGAGCTGGATGATCCGCCTGAGTGGTTCAGAGAACTTTCACCCTTGGGTAAGGTGCCCCTGCTGCTGGTGGACGAAGGGGTGCTATTCGAGTCTTCGGTGATCCTCGATTATCTCGATGAGGTCATTCCACCGAGGCTGCACCCGGGTGATCCTTTGCGCAGAGCTCAGCACAAGTCCTGGATCGAGTTCGGTTCTGGCCTGCTGATGCTGCAACACGGGCTTGCGATGGCAGAAAATGAGTCCCTGTTCTACGAAAAGCTCGGCGAATTGAATAAGAATCTAGAGCGGCTGCTGCCACCTTTGCGTCAAAGCCTGTTTGGTGACAAGGAACACTTCTCCCTGGTGGATATGGCCTATGCACCTTTCTTTATGCGGCAGTCTATTCTGGCGACACGCCGTCCTGAAATCACTTCAAGCCAATCAGCAGAGATATTGGACTGGGCTCATACCCTGCTTGCCAGACCCTCTGTCGAGTCTTCCGTAGTGCCTGATTTCTCCACAAGGTATATGGGGTTCTTGCAGGACAAGGGCTCCTGGTTGGCAGGTAAAACTGGGTAATGAAAAACTTAGGGCCTGCAATAGGCCCCAAGTGTGTTCTGATCGGTGCGCCATTCCGGGCGATTTGAGCGATAGGTCAACAATCCAGGCTGGATGAGTCAAGCGTCAGTTCGACACGGTTTTCCCTGTTATGAAGTTGACTGGCCCGCTACTGTGTGGGTTTTGAGGCCTCGGCCACCAATTGACTGACAATCTCGAACATACGACTGTAGGTGCCGGCCAAGCTACCGCTGGTTTTATATTTGCCGTCGATCCCAATTGCGGGAACCCCGTCCAGACCATATCGCTGTCCCAGTTTACGTGCTTGTTGGACCTTGACGTAGACACCAAACGAGTTCCAGGCATCGCTGAATTTTTGTCTGTCGATGCCATGTTCTACGGCGAAATCTATCAGTGAGTTCTTGTCGAATAGCTTGCGTTTTTTAACATGCATGGCCTCGAACAGCGGTTCGTGTAGCTGATCGGTGACGCCCATTGCCTCTGCCGCGTAGTAGAACTGAGCATGAACGGTCCAGCTGGCATTCAATGGGGAGGGAACTCTTTTAAAAACAACGTTTTCAGGTTTATTTTTGAGCCAGGCCTCCAAGGCAGGTTCCATGCTGTAGCAGTGTGGGCAGCCGTACCAGAAGAATTCGACGACTTCTACTTTGCCGTCAGGAACAGATGTGGCGATGGGTGGATCGATCGGATCCCAACCTTCTCCCCACTCAGCGTAAACGGTGGTCATTGAAAGCAGCAGTACAGGTATCAGTAAACGTTTAATCCAGGGCATTTTTATTCCTTGTACGGGAAAGTGAGTATCATAACAGGCAATCCTATTGAATCTTGTTAGAAATTTGAATAGTGCTATGGTTCCCGGTACCTTATGGCTTCATGAGTGAATTCTAATAAAGCCAGCTGTCGGCACGCGGTATTCGATCATGCGAAACAAACAGATTGAACATTGTATTGAAGTCCTTTGCCAGAAGGGGTGTCAGTCGGTCAGAGACGATATCCGCTTGCTGGAGCAGGGCGTGGTATTGCCCGAATTGTCTGTTCTGGATGATCTGGCACGACTCAAGGTATTGAAGGAGCTTCGTGCAATCATGGCGGTTTACGGAGACAGTTGTCCCGTCAGCGTGCCGAGTCAGATATTGAGAGGCAAACGAGGACATGGCGGGAACTCCTAAGAAAAAAACGCGGCTCGGGGACATTGTCTACCGGGCACCATCAAAAATTCATGGAAATGGTCTTTTTGCCAAAGTAGGTATTGGCAAGGGTGAGTTTATCGGTACCTATGAAGGGCCTTACGCCAAGCGTGACGGCACCTACGTACTCTGGGTATTCGAGGAGGGGGAGTCCCCTGTGGGGCGCAGCGGCAGAAACCTTTTGCGATACCTAAACCACCAGGATGAGGGAAATGCAGAGTTTGACGGTTTTGACCTCTTTGCCCTTCAAGACATTGAGCCTCATCATGAGATTACTTTTGATTATGGAGGCTGGGAAGAAGAGTGATTCCCGGCTCGTCCTAAGGATTGAGCGGCAATAGATGCTCTTCCTCACATTCTCGCGGCGGTTCTTGAGTGTGAGGTACATTGAGCGTGTCGGGATCAAATTCAGCCCATCCGCTCTCTTCTCCCGGACTGTATAGGGTCTTCTCCAGGGCCAATATCACTACTGACAACTCAGCATCACATCTGCCAGCCAGTCGGGTAAGATTCTTTGGAGGATTCTCCGGCCATTGTGCTTGACCCCATTTAAGCCATGACTCCCTTGCAGCGGGGGCGTTGGCGTGATTATAGGCCCTTTTTAATTCTTCTATAGCTTCTGCCAGCTCCTGCTGAGCCAGGGAGGGTGGTGCTGTCTCCGGCTGCGAGGATTTGGTGGGTGTTGTTTTTGTTTTGCGATGTGTGTACCACCAGGCCAGCAAGGTGGCAAGCCATGCGGCTCCCAATAACCAAACCAACCAAGACCGATTGCCGTTGTCAGCGGCCAGGGAAGTGCCGTCCAATAGCTCTCCAACTGGTTGTGGCGCTATCTCATTGGTGGGTGTATCGACGGTGTCTTGAAATGTGTCGATGGGGGCAGTAGCTGCTGGGTTGGCCATGACATCCAACTCAATGGCGGGGAGTTGCGAGGTTTCCTGCTTGTCTAACTCAGTGTTCCACCAAGCTACCTCAATGGGTGGCAGCGTATAGTGTCCTGCCTGGGTCGGTATCAGCGTGATGACATGCTGCCGGCTGCTGCTGATGCCTGATTTGCGTGGGGTGTCAGTGAGATGTGGACGCTCTTCGTAAGGCTTGATGCCTTCAGGGACTTCCTGAGTTATCGAAGGCAATTGAGAAGCCATCAGACCGTCGGCAATCAGCATGATGCGACGGGTGAGGGGTATGCCCGCGGTGACCGGTGATTGGCTATCGAGTCCTGCATCTTCCAGTATCAGATGCTTCGCAGGCAGCCATTGGCTGCCGGTAAAGGTAGTGGGGATTGGGGATATCTCAAGGGAAACAGGTTCAGACACTGTCCTGATTGGACGACTAACTTGCCGCCTTTGTCTGAATGGGTCATCTAGCAGGCTGAATATTGAGCCACCGCCTGTGCGTCCGCGAAAAGACACAGCGGCGATCTCGAGCCGGCCGGTCTGGTAGGCAAAGAGCCCATAGGTTCGCTCCAAAACGCGATAGATTTCACCGTCCTTTTCAGTGGTGTATTGAGATTCATCGAGTAATTCGATGCGTGTGTCACTGAGTGAGGGGACCGGGTCATCCAAATGCTCCCCACGTACACTGGCCTGCTGGAAGAGTTTCAGTGTCAGAATGACCTCTTCTTCGGGGTAAGCCTTGGCTTTGTTCAGGCTGAGTTCCACCCAGGCCAGTTGTTGGTTGGCATCCTGCTCAATGGGCGCGTCGGTGACATCGAGCGTCAGCGGTTCGGTCTGCTGATCACCAAACGGAATCGCTGGAATGGTCAGTGTGCCTGACTGCTTAGGTAGCAGCGTCAGTACCAGAGATCGTTTCGATGACATCTTGCCGTTAATGATGGAGATGCTTTGCTGCGTGGCCCGTTCGAGGATCTCAAAGTTATTTTCCAATACTGTCAGGTCTGGCGGGTCCGTCTGTTCCCCCTCCATTTCGAGGGTCAGTCTGACCGGTTGCCCCTGATTTGTTACCTGGCTCGATAATTTGGCTGAAACACCGGCATGGGCCGGTAAAGCGAAGGCCAGCAACATGACGAGCAGGTATCTAATAGGCGATCTGTTGAATGTAGTCTGTAGTTTCATTGGGCTGATGAAAATTGGGTCCAATGAGTTCGTGTTTCATTTGGTTTCACTGACCTATTCCTTCCGGGGCAGTATAATGAGCAACCTGTTAGATTAGGCTTGAAGCCATAAGTTTCCAGAGGATTTCCCTCTATTTTGGCGTTCATATCGGTGTTGGTCCAGCGTCATGGACTACACCACCCCTACAAGATGCGGCAAGGTTTTCCGTGAAGATAGTACAGAGAGAGTCGGCGTTCGGTGCAGACAGTTTTTCCATGGGCATTCATCCTGTCCTGCAACGCATCTATGCGTCCAGAGGGATATGCAATGAAGAGGAACTGGACCTCTCCCTGGCGCACCTGTTGCCGGTGAGTCGTCTGAAGGGGGTTGAGGCCGCTGCAGAACTGCTGATGGAGACGCTGAAGCAGGGACGGCCGATACTTATCGTTGGTGATTACGATGCGGATGGAGCAACCAGTACGGCTCTGGCGATACTTGCCCTCAACGCCTTTGGAGCACGAGATGCCACATACATCGTTCCCAACCGCTTCGAGTTTGGTTATGGCTTGTCACCTGAGATCGTCGAACTGGCTGCAGCAAGGGAGCCGGGACTGATCATCACCGTCGATAACGGTATCTCAAGTCACTCCGGGGTTGAGCGGGCCAACGAACTGGGGATACCCGTTCTGGTGACGGATCATCATCTACCTGCTGAAACCCTGCCTGCTGCCGCTGCCATCGTCAATCCGAGCCAGCCGGGGGATGATTTTCCCAGTAAAAATCTTGCAGGTGTCGGGGTGGTTTTTTATCTTATGGCAGCGCTCAACAATTGTCTGAAATCTGCTGGATGGTTTGAGCAACAGGCATTGGCGCCGCCCAATGTAGCCGACTGGCTCGACCTGGTGGCTTTGGGCACTGTCACCGATCTGGTTCCGTTGGACAGAAACAACCGGATACTGGTGTCTCAGGGGTTGAAGCGAATCCGTGTGGGTCGCTGCCGTCCCGGTATCCGCGCACTGCTGGAGATAGCCAAGCGTCCCTTGTCCCGTGTGGTGGCATCGGATATCGGTTTCGCCATTGGTCCCCGGCTCAATGCCGCTGGCCGATTGGAGGATATGGGGGTGGGTATCGAATGTCTGCTGACAGAATCGCAGGCAGTCGCATATGAGGTGGCAACCATGCTGGACGAACTGAATCGTTCCAGGCGTACCATTGAACAGGAGATGCGGCTTCAGGCAGATCGCATTCTGGAACGGCTTCATCAAATGAGTGAGGGTGAACTGCCAGCCGGACTCTGTCTTTATGACGACAGTTGGCATCAGGGTGTGGTTGGCATATTGGCCTCACGTATCAAGGACCAGTATCATCGGCCGGTGATTGCTTTCGCCGATGGTGGGGAAGGGGTTCTGAAGGGCTCAGCCCGTTCAATCAAGGGCCTGCATATGCGGGATCTGCTGGATCGTATCGCTACCCTTCATCCGGGAATGTTAAAGCGTTTCGGTGGTCATGCCATGGCTGCGGGGGTGACGCTTGATGCTGACTCATTTCAAACCTTCAAGACGGCATTCGAGCAGGAGGTTGAAAAGATGATCGACCCTGGCATGCTGCAAGGTTTTCTGCTCACGGACGGTGAACTGAGGGTCGACGAGCTGAGTCTGGAGATGGCCCAAATACTGAGAGATGGAGGGCCTTGGGGTCAGGCTTTTCCTGAACCACTGTTTGAGGGGGAGTTTTACCTGCAGCACCAACGAGTGGTGGGTGAGAGCCACCTCAAGTTAAGACTTTCTGCAAGTCAGAGTGAGGAAGTGATAGAGGGTATAGCATTTAATCAGCCGGCATTGCCGGAGAATACTCAGGTGGTGAAACTCGCTTATCGTCTTGACGTCAACGAGTTTCGCGGCCTGAAGCAAGCACAACTGATTGTGGAGTACATCCAATCGAACCGCTAGACGACAATTATGACGAGAACGAGGGACCCAGCAAAAGCCAGCTCAAGCGGGACATGGTGGCACTGCAGAAACTTGGAGAGCGTTTAACCCAGACACCGGCCTCCCAACTGGCGAGAATGTCTTTGAGTGAAGAGATGCAGGCTGCACTCAAGGAGTCCGCTCGGATCAAATCCCACAATGCACTGCGTCGTCACTATCGAAGGCTGGGCAAGCTGTTGAGGAACGAAGAGCTGGAGCCGATCCAGCAGGTCATCGATGAAATTGATGGCAAGCACCAGGCTGGTGTGGCCCATTTTCATGCGCTGGAACGCTGGCGGGATCGACTGATCGATGGAGAAAGCGGTGATTTTGGTGAATTCCTGGACAACTACCCCAATGCCGACCGGCAGCACCTGCGCCATCTGATCCAGGCTGTCCACCGGGAGCGTGAAAAAGAGCAACCACCGGCGGCTTTCCGCAAGCTCTTTAAGTATCTGCGGGAAGTGAGCGGGATCTGATTTGTGGCACTTATCAGAATTCAGCACGTAGGTTGGGACTCCTTTGTTGGCCCAACCTACGGCTTGCTCTGTGCGTGGCGAGGCCTGGTTTCGCCAAGTGTGATATCCCCTGATAGGTGATCACTGGTTGGCGGGACTGACCGCTATCTGTCTTTGTGCGGGAATTTTTCTCAATGACCAGTGCTCAATGGCCCAAGCCCAGAACTCGCTTAGGTTGACAGGTTTTTCTGCAGGCGATGGCTGACCAAGGAACGCCAGGGCCTGTAGCAGGCTCTCTATGGGTTGCCTGGAATCCACGGGTGCATCCTGGTACTGCTTGCTGAGTTTGCGGCCCTGGGAATCGACGGCCAAGGGAAGATGAGCGTAGTGGGGTTTTGGCAACCTCAAGAGTTGTTGAAGGTAACACTGTCGGGGAGTCGACATCAGCAGGTCTGCACCCCGTACAACCTGATTGATACCCTGCCAGGCATCGTCCACCACCACGGCCAGCTGATAGGCATGAAAGCCATCGCTGCGGCGTATGATGAAATCACCGAGTTCCTTGCCGGGATTCAGACAGATATTGCCCTGGACTTGGTCTGTACAGATGATCTCCTTGTGTTGCGTCAGAAGCCGGATGCTGTGGGAATCTCTGGTTTTCGCTTGGCCGTTGCGGCATGTACCAGGGTAGATCGGGCCTTCCTCACCCATTTGCGCAATCTGGGCAATCTCCTTGCGGCTGCAACCGCATCGGTAGGCGAGACCTTTTTGGATCAGGCTTTCTAGTGCCGCCTCATAGGCCTCGGTACGCTGAGACTGATACATGACAGGGCCGTCCCAGGTGAATCCGAAGTCATCGAGGGTCTGCAGAATCTGATCCGCGGCACCCTTGATTTCACGGGTACGATCGAGATCCTCCATGCGCAGTAGCCACGCTCCCCGATGGTTGCGGGCATCGAGGTAGCTGCCCACTGCGGCAACTAGGGAGCCGAAGTGGAGTGGTCCGGTAGGGGAGGGAGCGAAACGACCCCGATAGGCTGTTACCATGCCGTTGCTTTCGCTCATGCCGAAACGCAAAAAACCGGCGCAAGCCGGTTTTTGTTGCGAAGGTGTCGGCCGGAATCAGCCCATCTGCTTTTCGCGGATCTCATCCAGGGTCTTGCAGTCGATGCAGAGCGAAGCCGTTGGGCGCGCTTCCAGGCGGCGGATGCCGATCTCCACTCCGCAGGAGTCACAAAAGCCATAATCGCGGCTGTCGATCTTTTCCAGTGTCGAGTCGATCTTTTTGATCAGTTTACGTTCCCGATCACGAGTGCGAAGCTCAAGGCTGAACTCGGATTCCTGGGTGGCGCGATCATTCGGATCAGGGAAGTTCGCGGCCTCATCCTGCATATGGTGGACGGTACGGTCGACTTCCTCCATGAGATTGGCTTTCCAGGCCTGCAGGATGGCACGGAAGTGGTCCTCCTGCTTCTCATTCATGTACTCTTCGCCCTTCTTGGGCTTATAGGGCTCGATGCCGAAGGCTGCCGAACCCTGCTGTGCTTTGGCTTTCTTTTGGGCCATTCAAGATACCTCTTCAGTGAAGGCGCCTATCTATACCAGAAAGGGGAGAGCGAAACAACAGATGAGGACCCTCACTGCCAACTGCTTTCCCATACAGAATCATGGACTAAATCGGCTGATTTTAAAGGTTGAAATCCCTGTCCCGATTGATCTACAGGGGTTTACTCGCCCTGTTTATCGGCGGGAGGGATGAAAGCTGAATAGCCTTTGGTTAAGCTGGCACAAAATAACGACTTTGGAAGGAAATATGACGCAATTATCAGCATTGATCTTTGATGTGGACGGCACCCTGGCAGATACCGAGCGGGATGGTCACCGGGTCGCCTTCAATCGGGCGTTTACCGATGCCGGACTCGATTGGGACTGGTCGGTGGAACGCTACGGGAAGTTGTTGGCGGTCACCGGAGGGAAGGAGCGGATCCGCCACTATCTCGATCACTATAATCAGAATTTTCAGCGACCAGACGATCTGGATGGTTTCATTGCCGGATTGCATGCCAGTAAGACGGAACACTACACCCGTATGCTCTCCGAGGGGCTAATTCCCATGCGAAATGGAGTGAAACGACTGCTTCAGGAAGCCAGGGATGCAGGACTGCGTCTGGCCATTGCCACCACGACCACGCCAGCCAATGTCAGCGCGCTCCTGCAGCATAGTCTGGCGCCTGATGCGGAATCCTGGTTTGAGGTCATCGCTGCCGGGGATATCGTTCCGGCCAAGAAGCCTGCGCCGGATATCTATCAGTGGGCAATGCAACAGATGGCGCTGTCCCCTGAAAACTGCCTCGCCATCGAAGACTCTCATAATGGGGTGCAGTCGGCATTGCGAGCGGATATCCATTCAATTCTGGTAACCACCAACGGTTACACAGTGAATGATGATTTCAATGGCGCAACGCTGGTTGTGGATCAGATGGGAGAGCCGGATGAATCATTTCAGTTGCAGTCGGGGCAGGCCAACGGCTTCAACTTCGTCAATCTTTCTCTGCTGAGGGATCTGCATGGGAGTATCCAGGCGTGAGTCATGTCGCCAAGCGGATGCAGCGTATCGCACCTTTTTACGTGATGGATCTGCTGGCGCAGGCGAGAAAACTGGAGGCGGAGGGGCGTTCCATTATCCACATGGAGATCGGCGAGCCTGATTTCGATACGCCGGCACCGATTATTGCTGCAGGACAGCGGGCTCTGGCATCCGGCCAGACTCACTATACGCCGGCCAGAGGGCTTCCGGCGCTTCGCCAGTCAATTGCCGGTTTTTACCGAGAACGCTACGGAACACCCATAGATCCTGATCGAATCATTGTAACGCCGGGTGCTTCCGGGGCCTTGCAACTGGTGTTGAGTGTACTGGTTAACCCTGGAGAATCGGTCTTGATGGCCGATCCCGGTTATCCGTGCAATCGCCATTTTGTTGAACTGGTAGAAGGCAAGCCTGTATCGATACCTGTCGGTCCTGAGACGGGCTATCAGTTGACGGCAGAGATGGTGGAGGCCGCTTGGCGGGAGGATACCAAGGCAGTCTTGATCGCCTCACCTTCCAATCCTACCGGTACACTGGTCTCCGATGGGGAGATGCAGCGTCTACACGATACCGTGCAACGCCTAGGTGGTGTGCTTATTGTAGATGAGATCTACCAGGGGCTGGTCTATGGCCAGGCAGGGGGCACCACGCTGCGCTTTGCTGATGATCTATTTGTGGTCAACAGCTTCTCAAAATTTTTTGGTATGACCGGCTGGCGGCTTGGCTGGCTGGTGGCGCCGCAGAATTTCATCGATCCGCTGGATCGCTTGGCACAGAACATCTTTCTCTCCGCACCCACGCTCTCGCAGTTCGCGGCATTGAGTGCCTTTACGCCAGAGGTGATGGAGATTCTTGAACAACGCAGGCAGGCCTTCGAGGCGCGACGTGATTTTTTATTGCCGGCCCTGCGTGATTTGGGATTCTCCATACCCGTGACACCGCAGGGAGCCTTCTATCTCTATGCGGGATGCGAAAATATGTGTGATGACAGCCATGCCCTGGCAAAAGAGCTGCTGGAGCAGGCTGGCGTGGCGGTGACGCCAGGCCTGGACTTTGGCGCTCACCGGCCCGAGGCCCATTTGCGATTTGCCTATACCACCGACTTGGAAAAGCTTTCGGAGGGCGTGGAGCGCATTCGGCGTTTCATCTCCATGTCAGGATAGGTCTGGAGATTCTGAGGTTAAGCATCGGCGTGGCAGTGTCGCACCAACGCTTATCTGATAAATGCAGGTCTGGCTAATCCGCCATATCCTTTAACCGCTCCCGCCAGAACACGGTGGCGCCTGCCACAGCTGCCGGCATGGCGAGAAAATTGAGCAACGGCACCATCATCATCAGCGTCAGACTACCGCCGAAGGCAAGGGCCGTGAGGCGGGATTTTTTGAGGCGCTGATGTTGTGCCTTGAATGTCAGCTTATGGTTGGCCATCGGGAAGTCACCATACTCCAGGGCCAGGAACCAGGCACTGAAGGCGATCCAGAGGAAGGGTGCAATCAGGTTGATCCCCGGGATGACAAAGAGAATCAATAGGGGAATGGCGCGCAACAAAAAGTAACTCATCTTACGCAGCTCGGAGAGAAGAGCGGGCATGATATCCTTCATTGCCTGTTTGATCCCGTTAGGTTGCTGCGGTAAATCCCCCCCGAGATAGCGCTCGACTTTTTCCGCCAGCAGACCATTGAAAGGGGCTGCGATGAGATTGGCGATAACAGTAAAGGTGTAGAAAATGATCAGTACCAGTGCGATGGCAAATAGAGGCCATAGCAGCCAGCGCAGCCAGGAGAGCCAACTCTCGTCTGAAGGCAGGAAGCGATCCATCAGCCCCTCGAACTGATCGAGTCCGAGCCAGACCAGCAGGCTGAAGACGACGATATTCACAGTCAACGGAATCAGCACAAAGGGCCGCAGTCCCGGTTTTGTGATCAGGCTCAGGCCGCGAATCAGGTAGCCGGCCCCGTCGAGGGGAGTGTTTGCCATGGCGAAATCCTTGCTCAAAAGTGCGGCATTTTAACAGACTTCATAGGTTGAGGATGGGGTGTGGTATAACCCAACTTGAAGATTCCTGCTGGAGTGAGAGACCCTGACATAGAGGACTCGGAGGTGACGCTTGATCGGATTTGAGTCGATGACCGGGTTGTTTTTCACTGCAGTCATTCTTGCGCTGGTACCCGGACCGGACAATATCTTTGTCTTGACTCAGTCAGTGATATTGGGACGCTGGGCCGGTCTGATGGCTACCCTGGGTTTCTCTACAGGACTCATCTTCCACACCCTTGCCGTCACCCTCGGGGTGGCAGCCATCTTCCAGACATCTGAAGTGGCATTTACCTTGCTGAAGTTCTGTGGCGCGGCTTATCTTCTCTACTTGGCATGGCGTTTTTTACAACCCTCTGCAATCGCGGCTGGTCAGTCAGGGATGACCCGAGCAAGACCCTGGATGCTCTATCGCCGGGGCGTTATCATGAACATTACCAATCCGAAGGTGTCGCTTTTTTTCCTGGCATTCCTGCCACAGTTCACCGATCCCCAGGCAGGTTCTGTGGTCTGGCAGATGATCGTCATCGGCCTGTTGTTTATCATCGCCACACTCCTGGTCTTTGGTGGATTGGCCCTGCTGGCAGGGGCGATCAGTCCCTGGCTGACCCAAAAGCCTGAGCGGATGCGAGTCATCAATCGGGTGGCTGCGCTGATTTTCGTGATGCTGGCGATCAGGCTTGTTTTGGCGCAACCGTTCTGAGCGGGAAGGCCGCCGTTTTTTTTGGGTGGAGTCTTCCCGCCCCTTGATTTGGAAGTGATTTAACATGAAATATGTCGGTGCCCACGTCAGTGCTTCTGGTGGTGTTCAGAACGCGCCTCTCAATGCCCAAGCTATTGGCGCCAGGGCCTTTGCCCTATTCACCAAGAACCAGCGTCAGTGGCGCGCAAAACCCCTGTCCATGGAGGCCATTGAGGCCTTCCGGGAAAATCTGCAAGCAGCAGATATCAATGCTCGTCATGTGCTGCCCCACGATAGCTATCTGATCAACCTGGGACACCCGGAGCCCGAAGGGCTGGAGAAATCCCGTAATGCCTTTCTCGAAGAGATGCAGCGTTGTGAGCAGCTGGGTCTGTCGCTGCTGAATTTCCATCCCGGCGCGACCTTGAGAAAGATTGACGAAACGGAGAGCCTGCAGTTGGTGGCTGATTCAATCAACTGGGTGCTGGAACAGACCAAGGGCGTTACGGCAGTGATCGAAAATACCGCCGGGCAGGGCAGTACGCTGGGCTACTGCTTCGAACACTTGGCGGAGATTATTGATGGTGTGGAGGATAAATCCCGTGTCGGGGTCTGTCTGGACACCTGTCATACGTTCGTTTCCGGTTACGATCTGCGAACGGCGGAGGCGTGTGACGAGACCTTCTCACAGTTTGAGACTACGGTGGGTTTTGGTTATCTACGGGGCATGCATCTCAATGACAGTAAGCCTGATCTTGGCGCGAGGGTCGATCGCCATCACAGTCTCGGTCAGGGCAAACTGGGGTGGGAAGTCTTCCGATACATCATGCGGGATGATCGGTTCGATGATATCCCTATGGTGCTGGAGACCATTGATGAGATGCTTTGGGCGGGTGAGATTCAGGCACTCTATGGGTTTCAGTGAGTCATCAGGTTAATTCCGTGAGTTGAGAATGCATATTGCCGAGAGGCCCTGCCTCAAATAGACTGTGACCGCGAATAAGGAACAACCTGTCGGTAAGTATCATGTCTCTATTGGATGATCTCAAAAAGGAAGCGGACGAACTCAAAGCAGCTGAGGGTGCCGATGAAGCACAGACGCGGCTTGATACTTATTATCGTGAGAGGGTCAAGCCGGCCATGCTGGCAATTCTCCACTATCTCTCGGAGCTGACCGATCAGCTCAAGCTGGTTGATCCTGATGTGCGCCAGGATTATAGCCTGCCGGGATTCGGTCTGGTCAAGGGGCTACATCAGGATGACTACGTGGTGAATGCCGACAGCACGGAGAACACCAAGACCATTCGGCTCCGCTTCAGTTGTAAGGATGAGCGGGAGAGAGAGTTCTCTGTCAAACCAAAGTCGGAAGCGGATGAGACCCGGGATTTTCTTGAATCTCAAACTATGCGTTATGCCGAATGGCCAATCAGAGACCCCCAACAAGGTGTGATCGGTCTTAACTTCCAATTGACCGTCAAGGTGGATGTTAACTTCATCTTCAAGGCGGACATGGAGCAGGGAGCCATCAAGTTGTTAATCTCCAACTTTCACGATTTCAAGGTGGAAAAGAGCGTGGTGCAACCCGAGCGGATTGATGAAGCCTGGCTGGATAATCTGGGGAACTACCTGTTGCGCCGGAGACGGAATCTCTATGAGTTGGAGATCGATGACGGCGACAAAGCAGCCATCCGTCAGCAGCTTGAGGCGGCTAAACGTCAACGTGAGGCCGAACTTGAAGCGGCAATTCAGCGGGAACGTGAGGAACAGGAGGAGGCGAAACGTAATTCCTTGCTTGGAAAGCTGAAATCCTTCGCCAGACCTGGAGAGCAGTGAAATTTGTTCCAGTCCGATCCCTAACCTCCTGCATCACGACTGTTTTTTGGAACTTGTCGGGCCGGATAGTCGACCCTAAGAGGTAAATCCGGAATTGCTTGACACTTTTTCAGGCACAACGGTGGCAATCAAATCAGTGTTGACAGGCCCTAGACAACTTCTCTCCATTCTAGGGTTTCAAGTACACTGACCCCTTGGTCCTGTTTTATTGGGGGGAAACTCAGTGTGAACCTCCCCCTTTTGATGCTAAGAGTCTTTATTGAGTCTCAGGAACCACCTGAGAGACGCCAATAGCCGCCTACCTGACTTGCTGGAATGTCCGGCCCGACACTGCCTTTACCCCAGTAGTGATCATTGTAGTTGGACAGATTACCGTTGCTGATAACCCCCATGGTCGCCCAGATAACCTGTGCAGGCTGATCATCAATTGACGCTTGAGCCCAGGCCTGGCGTACTGTCATTGGGTTGTTCCTCAGCATATAGTTGGCAAATATCCCTCCATGCTGCGAGCTGTGATAGGAGACAGTGTCGAAACTGTTGATTTGGTGAAGACGATCAAACGCAGATCCCCATCTTTCCCACCACCGATCGCCTCCTGATTCAGACGCCAGTACAAGACAAGTAAAGAGGCTGATCCACTCTACATTTCGATTTCCCCATAATGCATCGCTGTTTGATAAAAACGTATCATCATTCGAGCTACATCCGGAGAAACTGAACCCGCCTGGAGATCCATGCCCCTGCCAGTAGGCCATATCCACATCATCAACCCAATCCTGGTCATCGCCTGAAAAACTGGGGTCCTTCCAATCCTGTTCCCATGCGTTGGCATCCAGCCAGCTAAATTGAACCGCCACGCCATCCAAGATCATTCGGTCATTGAAGCTTGCGATATTCGTTGCAGTATGGGGCAACCCTGAACAGGGTCCTGTTCCCTCGCTACCAACATCCCTGCGATTAAATGCTGCGTGAGCATCACGAATAATACCGAGATTAATATCGAAATCGAGCATCCCAAAAAGCTTGCTTCTGTATTTCTGCTCTGTCGGCTCAATCTGAGTCGGTTTAGCATCTACAGCGGCGGGTACAAAATAGATCTGACTCGCCACACCTTCGGCATCCACTGCTTCGCATCGAATGCTCGGCGCTAGAATCTCGATTCGTTCTGACATTGGTGGAGCAAAATATGCGAGGCTAGGGGTGATATCCCGAGCAAGCGCTTTGTTGAACGTTGTTGTCCAGGTTGCGCAGCGGTTCCTGGCTTCATTCTCATCTACGACCAGAACCTTACCCGCCTCCTTTAGGCTTCTGAATGCATAACTCAGCTGGGTGACATTGCCGTCGCCCCCAAAAGCGGCTCGTATGTTAGCACCCGGGCCTTCGAGCGATACATCGTTCAATCTGAATTGCAGCGATACCGCTGTATCTATCGGCTGATCCGCAATGACCTTACCTTTGGATGAGACCGCCTCGAACCGGCTGTGACTGGTAAGCGGTACAGCCCCAGACGGCAATAATCTAGTTTCACTTAGAGCACCGGAAAACTTAGCCGTAGCGCTTTTTACATCTAATACTTTAATTTTCTCTATGGCCTGATAGTCGAAACCCTCATAGATAATCCCACCTTCATCCTCGCTGTCGCGGGGATACTCTGGTGCCTCCGCTTTCATAGGCAGCGATAGAAACGTATTGATATCGGAAAAATGGACGGCGCCATATTGATCCAGCTCTAGTGCTTTTATGTTAAGCGCTTTAGCTAACGCTTCTACCTGATCTTTGGATATTCCATGCTCGGTTACCTTGTAGATCGGCAGTGCTTCAGGAAAATCACTTTGCGCTTTCACCACCTTAGTTGTACTTGCCGTGCTGATATCTCTTGCTTCGGCCTGGACTATACCCATTGATGAAACAATGGGAACAAGTGCCGTCATCCCAATCCTTTTGAGTAACAAATTCATGCTGATCTCCATGTAAATAAATGAACGTTGCGTCAAACTATCCTGTCTGACGGTTACAATCATAAAGATCAACTCATACTGGTCAGTGTGTACTTTTTCGCCTCAGCGATGGTAATAATTCACAGCTTAGAGTGCAGAAAACCGCTAGAAAACTGGGACAGGTTTTATTTCAGTCGTGGTCGAAGGACCATCCACCAACAACAGGACACAGGGTGACGTAGGATCAAATGGAAGTAATTGGGGACAGACCACGGTTTACTAATCGTATACTCGGTAATTATTTCCAGCACCATCTGTAGTGAATGTTGGTTTCCGGTGTCAGTCTGTTTCAGCGGAAGCAGCAACCATATTCTGTCTTGTAAGGGGCAGTTGTTTCCAATAACCTCTACTAGGGCCTGTTAACACTAATCCAATGCGCCCTGTTGCGCCTGAAAAAGCGCCAATCAAGGCACGAGGAGAGAAGTTTGGTTGTTCCAAATGAGCGACGAGCAACGCCGAGTGGCGCTTTTTCAGGCTCAACCCGAAGGGCTGGGGCTGTTTTTGCACCCAGCGGCGTTATCATTCGCTCATGTAGCCGGGCTACACCACGCTCATTCTGTCTTGCTGGGTACAAAAACAGCTCCAGCAGGGTGCATTGGATTAGTGTTAACAGGCCCTAGATGAAGCGCTCAAGGCTAGTTTTCAGGCATATCGGGCAGTTATTGCTCATCATGCTGCTGCTTCCCGTACTATCGCCATCTTGGGCCGACGAGGAGGTCCGAATCGGCGTACTGAGTCACCGGGGCGATGTGGTCACCCGCGCCATGTGGGGACCCACTGCCGACTATCTCTCAGCCATCATCCCAGGACACCGATTTACCATCCGGCCTTTGAAATTCGATGAAGTGAATCCCGTGGTCGATGCCGGTGAAGTGGATTTCGTGCTGGTCAATCCGGGTATCTACGTCAATCTGGAGGTGAAGTATCGTGTCTCGCGTATCGCCACTCTCTACAACCGACGTAACGATGTGCCCTACAAGATCTTCGGTGGGGTGATTTTCACCCGCAAGGATCACCCTGAGATCAACACGCTGGAAGATCTGCGGGATCACAGTTTCATGGCGGTCTACTCCACCTCTCTGGGTGGATTCCAGATGGCCATGCGTGAAATGCTTGATAGTGGTATCGATCCCTATCGGGATCTCAAATCCCTTGAGTTCGGTGGCATCCACGATCTGGTGGTGATGTCCGTTTTGCAGGGCAAGGTGGATGTGGGTACCGTGCGCACGGATATTTTGGAGCGTATGGCCTCTGCCGGCACGATTGATATCAATGATTTCCACATCATCAACCCGAGGCAGGAACCGGAGTTCCCTTTCGCCCTCAGTACCCGGCTCTATCCCGAGTGGCCCTTCAGTAAGGTGGCGCACACGGCGGACACCTTGGCGCAGCAGGTGGCGGTGGCGTTGTTGCAGATGCCCCACGACCATACGGCAGCGCTGGCGGGGAAGTATGCGGGCTGGACCATCCCACTCGATTATCAGCCGGTACACGATCTGTTTCTTGAGTTGAAGCTACCCCCCTATCAGAATCTCGGCAAGTTCACCCTCTCCGATGCCATCGATCGCTATCGCTATTGGCTCCTGGGCGGTCTGCTGGTGCTGCTGTTCATGCTCTTTATGACGTTCTGGGTGATGCGACTCAATCAGGAACTGCACAAGGCCAAGAACCGGCTGGAGCAGCAACATGAACTGATTCTCGACTCTGTGGCCGATGGCATTTATGGGGTTGATCTGCGTGGGCGCTCGACCTTTTTCAACAGAGCTGCGGAGCGCATCACGGGTTGGGCGGCCGATGAGGTCATTGGGTTCAATCAGCACGAAATCCTCCACCATACCCATGCCGACGGTTCTCCTCATCGGGCTGATGAGTGTCCGGTCTATCAGACATTTCGTGACAGTCAGGCGAGGTATATCTCGGATGATGTCTTCTGGCGCAAGGACGGTAACAGCTTCCCCGTGGAGTACAGCAGTACCCCTATCTGGGATGAAAACGGAAAGACCGTGGGTAGCGTAGTGGTGTTTCGTGATACCACCCGGCGCAAGAAGGCGGAAGAGGATTCGCGTCAGCATCAGGTGGAGCTTGCCCGTGTCGGGCGGCTCAGTACCTTGGGTGAGATGGCCTCAGGTATCGCCCATGAACTGAATCAGCCACTGACAGCGATATCCACCAATGCCCAGGCGAGTATTCGCTTGCTGGAGTCCAATAGCTCAAATCTTGATGTGTGTATCGATGTGATGGAGCGCATCGCCGGTCAGGCGGATCGGGCGGGGGAGATCATTCGGCAACTGCGGCGGTTTGTCAGGAAGGAGCCCCTGGAACGTGCTGAGGTTAATATCAATAATTTGGTGAATGCGGTTGTGGTGTTAATCAGACCGGAGATCCGGCGTGCCAACGTTACCCTTGAACTTGATTTGGATAGGGATCTGCCAAGAATCTCGGTACAGCCGATACAGATCGAACAGGTGATACTCAATCTGGCCCGGAATGCCATAGAGGCCTTGCAGGAGAATCAACAGGATGAGCGTAAGCTGAGCATCCACACCCGTCGGGTCGGTGAGCAGCGGATCGAAGTATGGGTCAGAGATAACGGACCAGGCATCAAGCCTGAAGTGGCCGACACGCTATTTGATCCCTTCGTTACCAGCAAATCCCAGGGTATGGGGCTTGGGCTCTCCATCAGTCACGGGATCATTGGCGCTCACGGTGGTAAACTGGTAGTCAATTCCGCCTATCAAGAAGGCGCAGAGTTCACCTTTTATCTACCCTTATTGGAGGCCAGCTGAGCATGGACCAGACGACACCGACGGTCTTTGTCGTGGATGATGACGAAGAGGTGCGTAATGCACTGAAATTACTGCTCGAGTCGGTTGGGTTGCCTGTGATCTGTTATGCCTCGGCACTCGACTATCTGGAAAAATTCGACGAACGTCTGCCGGGATGTCTGGTGGTGGATATTCGTATGCCCGGCATGAGTGGTCTCGATATGCAGGAGAAGCTTGCTGAAAATCCGATCCACCCGCCGGTCATCATCATCACCGGCCACGGTGATGTGCCGATGGCGGTTCGTGCCGTGCAGGCGGGGGCGGTGGACTTTATCGAAAAACCGTTTCGTGACCAGATCCTGCTCGACAGTGTGCATCGTGCCATCGAAATGGATGCGGAGCGGCGGGGCGAGGCTTCGCGTCAGTCAGAGATCCACGAGCATCTCAGCCAGCTCACACCGAGAGAGCGCGAAGTGCTGGACCTGGTCATCGGTGGTATGCGCAATAAGAATATCTCGGAAAAGCTGGGTATCACGCTGTCTACCGTGGAGGCACATCGTTCCCGTGTGATGGAGAAGATGCAGGCGGATTCACTCTCCCATCTTATGCGTATGATGCTTACCCTTGAACAGGATTATGGAAAACCATAATTTACTGTCCAGTATCTCGGAATTTTAAATCACAACAGTAGGTTACATAATACATCCTCCCCGATAGAAGCCCGGAGCAGGTGGTTGGGGATGACTTGTTGGCCTCTGTAATCGGTATCGAGGATGAGGCGCTGAACAGGGCCGGCTGGATGGTGGGAGAGGTAGTTGATTAAGACAGGCACCTTCCTGCAGTGCAGCCGGCCATTTTTTTCAGCGGTAGTGACTGGAGTCGGGATGAACGTGAAACACCTCGGCTAACAGGGTGATTCTACCTCCATCCACTTCTATACTGATGAGCCACGAGCGTCATTGGCAGGCATGAAGCCTGACGATAGGCAAACTGTATTCAGCACGTCAATAAACAACTGCATCTATAAGGCGTGCATTCAATAAGAAACTGCATCCATATACCGGAGGATGAGAGACAATGAGTATTTCGCGACGTGAATTTCTTCGTCTGATGGGGCTCGCCGGCGCGGCTGGTATGATGCCTGCATCAGTCTTTGCTGCAGCACGCCAGCCTGCCGATCTCTATGAGGTTCCCAAGTTCGGTAATGTTTCTCTGTTACACATAACCGATACCCACGCCCAGCTCAATCCGATCTATTTTCGCGAGCCCAATGTCAACCTGGGTCTCGACTACGCCTTCAATAAAGCGCCCCATCTGGTGGGTGATAATCTGCTAAAACATTTTGCCATTGAATCGGGCGGCATCGAATCCCATGCTTTTACTTACCTCGATTTCGATAACGCCGCTGGTAAGTACGGTAAGGTTGGTGGTTTCTCACACTTGAAGACACTGGTGCAGCGTCTCCGTGATGACCGTGGTCCGGGTAACAGTCTGCTGCTCGACGGTGGCGATACCTGGCAGGGTTCAGGCACTGCCTACTGGACCCGTGGTAAAGATATGGTCGGTGCCTGCAATAAGCTGGGCGTCGATGTGATGACCGGTCACTGGGAGTTTACCTATCTTGACGAAGAGGTGATCTCCAATGTGGCTGACTTCAAAGGGGACTTCGTGGCGCAGAATGTCATGGTGCGGGAAGAGGCCCTGTTCGATTACAAGTTTCCTGATTTCGATGGTTTTGATGAAGACAGCGGCAACGCCTTCAAGCCCTACGTGATGAAGAATGTGGGCGGCGCCCGGGTGGCGGTTATTGGTCAGGCCTTCCCCTACACGCCGATCGCCAATCCACAACGCTTTATTCCAGACTGGACCTTCGGTATTCAAGATGAGTTGATGCAGGGTGTGGTAGACACCGTGCGTGAAAACGAAAAGCCGGATGTGGTTGTGGTTCTCTCCCACAACGGTATGGACGTGGACTTGAAGATGGCATCACGGGTCTCCGGTATCGACGTGATCTTTGGTGGCCATACCCACGACGGCATGCCTGCGCCTACCGTTGTGAAGAATGCCGGCGGCAAGACGCTGGTCACCAACGCCGGTTCCAACGGTAAGTTCCTCGGTGTCATGGATCTTGATGTGAAGGGTGGCAAAGTACGTGATTTCCGCTACCGTCTGCTGCCGATATTCTCTAACCTGCTACCGGCAGACAAGGAGATGCAAAGCTATATCGATGGGGTACGTGCACCTTATCAGGACAAGCTCAATGAGGAGTTGGCAGTGGCCGAGGAGACCCTCTATCGCCGTGGTAACTTTAACGGTACCTTCGATCAAGTGATCTGTGATGCTCTGACCACCGTCAACGATGCACAGATCTCTCTCTCACCCGGATTCCGCTGGGGCACCACTGTGCTGCCGGGCCAGAAGATCACCATGGATAACGTCATGGATCAGACCTGTATCACCTATCCCGAAACCTACCGCCGGGAGATGAAGGGCAGTGAGATCAAGGCCATCCTCGAGGATGTCTGTGACAATCTCTTCAACAAAGACCCCTACTACCAGCAGGGTGGCGACATGGTGCGAGTAGGCGGATTGGACTACGTTTGTGAACCCGGTTCGAGCTTCGGCAAGCGTATTACCAACATGACGCTGGATGACGGTACCAAGATCGATGCCAACAAAAACTACGTCGTCTCTGGATGGGCGACTGTTGGTTCCAAAGCACCGGGAGAGCCAATCTGGGATACCGTGGCAACTTACCTGAGAGACCAGAAAACAGTGAAGATTAAAAAACTCAACACACCCAAGTTGGTTGGTGTGGATGACAATCCTGGGATTTCTGGCTATCAATCTTAAATAGAAAATTGATACAAGATAATGAGAAGCACCCGAAAGGGTGCTTTTTTATTGCCTGTATAGAAAACGGGTTTCTATCAAACCCATGAAACACTAAATGGACGAACTGAAATGGGCAAATTGCTAACCAAATAACAATATGGAAGTACAGATGATTTCTTCTGCTAATGACAGATGTCCATTTCTCACAAAAACTACTTTGTTTGGTCTACGCGGATGGTAAAATCAAAATGTAATCTGTAAAAATGTGAAGACGAACTGACAGATTGATAATTTAGTTTCGATGTCATCTGACAGTAACCGCTGCGGTTCAGGTGAGAGTGGACATAAAAAAGATTCAGATTCGACGCCCGCTACGTGACCAAAGCCGACATTTTCTGATAATGAAAATCACCGCCAGGGCGAAACCATAGCGGTGTTCCTCAGTTGCTCAAACTGCGAGTCTTATGCCTTCTTTAACTGTTTACGGCTAGCAACACCAATACCGGCTAGGCCTGTTGTCATGAGCAGGAGGGTAGCGGGTTCAGGAACTGTAGTTGTCGCAACCCACGCCCCGATTGGTCCAGGAAATCCAGGCCGATCCGTAGCATCATCTGAAAGATAATGCAGGTCTGAGTTAAATAACATGGTGGAATAATTAAACGGATTATCCGGATTCATAAGATCATGAGCCACCCAGTGATCATCCGCATTATCCAAGGAAGGCACTACGGGTCCACCGAAGCCACCTGGGCCCATGTTTGTGAATCCAAACCCAGCGGTACGGCCATTAAACACAAGGGCTGGTGTGAAGCCGCTCCAAAACGCCCCGTCATCTAAATATAAGGTAGGCGTGAAGAAATCGGCGGTAAAAACATCATGGGCTAGAAACGGCGTACTAAAGGTTAATGGATCAGTAGATGGCGTGCCTAAATTGGCAAAACTGGTTTGAAATTTATCGACTGTCGCCATATCAGCCAAAGAATGCTTTAGGGTTGTTGTTTGCATTCCACTTGCCATGAACCAGTCTCTTGATCCGGCATAATCGAGGTTACCAATAGCGGTAAGCTGATCTTGCCTGGTCATGCCAGTAAATTGATTGATTAATGGATACCAATAAAGCTCGTTGTAAGTGTCATAAACGACTCTATCGCCACCATATGTCTGATTGATCAATGCGGCTGAAGCATTACCACCAATCAATATGACGCCTAAAGCCAACAAAGAGTGCACCCTTTTCATGATCTACTCCCCTTAAACTGCGATTCCAACTCATGTAATTCTCTGCAAAAAATACTCCATAAAATATAACCACAAGAAAAGTAATGATTTATTAGCTTTTTTGTGAAGTCATAAGTACCGATATGTAAAAATTATCGACGCATTATTGTTCAACAAGCATGAATGGATGCGCATATAACACGCTGTCCAGGTTATTTGTCCTGATTATCTGCACTGAGGGCCGCACTTAGCCCGGATCGATCATCAATTGACACTGGATCTGATTCGAAATGTAAACTATTTCGACATTGGCTGCATAATAGTTAGGCGTCATTTTCAGGCGCTGACCATTCGTTGTCGTACTATGCATGACCGTCTGCTTCTGGCCGTTTCCTTCCGACAATGGGGCTTGTATTAGGTCTGCTTTGTGGAAGTACCCTGGTAGCCTCTGTCTCCATTATCAGATGAAATCTGACTCTATTTTGATAAATGTGAGATCAAGTCTAATTTTCTACACATAGTCAAAAAGACAATCGAGTCAATCCAGCAGGATAAAGAGTTGATCTAACACCGACTCTACTTTGTCCTGATCGGCGCCGGTGACGAGCAATACCCTAAGCCCCCAGATGGTAGTCATGATAAACGTCGCGAGGGTACGTGGGTTTTTATCTATTGCTAACTCTCCATTATCCTGCGCTGACGCCAAGGCATTGCGAAAAACGCTCTCTATGAGATCGAAGTAGTGATTGACCCGTTCACGTACCATTGCGTTGTGCCGGGAAGCGTCGAGAACCGTATTGACCAGAAAGCAACTCCGTTCCGATTCGGGTTTTTTTACGTTGCTTGCCAGCTGTCTGAATAACTCTCGAATGCCCTCCAGTGGGGTTTCCGCTGAATTAATTGTCTGGGTTATTTCCTCGACACTTCGCTTCCCATAGTGATCGAGTGTGGCCAGGAACAGGCCCTGCTTGGACTCGAAAGCTGCATAAATACTGCCTGGATTTAACTGAGTGGTTTGAGTCAGCGTGGCGACACTTGTCGAGCAATAACCCTGATCCCAGAAGGCTTGCATGGCTCGTTCAAGTACCAGATCCCGATCAAACTTTGCTAGTCGTGACATCGTCTCTCCTCTTTTATTATTCAACAGTTTAGCTTTATTGAGTGATTGTTCAAATAAAACTTGAACGATCACTCAAGATAAACTAGTGTTCTTGAGTAATCATTCAGTTAAGACGGGAGAGTAGACATGGGTGTACTTTCAGACGCAATCGATGCCTATAACAGCGAGAAGATCAAACAGATTCCCACCGAAACCCTTGAGATCATGGCCCAGGCGACAAGCGACCTGAAAGCCAGCGGAATCGAAGACCGGGCGTTAAAAGCCGGCAGTCGGATGCCTGAGTTCGAATTGCCGAATCAGTATGGAGAACTGCGCAGGGTCTCCGATTATCTGAAGGACTCACCTGTTGTATTAAATATCTACCGTGGGGGTTGGTGTCCCTATTGCAATATGGAGATGAAGGCACTGCATGATGCGCTACCGATGATAGAAGCAGCCGGTGCGAGGTTGGTCGGTATGGCGCCGGAAACAGCTGACAAAGCGGAACTCACCTCACTTCACCACGAATTGCAAATCGATATTCTCAGCGATAAAGGCAATCTGGTCGCAGACCGGCTCGGGTTGGTCTACGAGCTTCCAGAGGTTTTACGCCCCATTTATCAGGGGTTAGGTATCGATATCCCGGCATATAACGGTGATATCAGTTTTATATTGCCAGTGCCAGCAACCTATATCATTCGGCAGGATGGGATCATCGCTTATGCTTTTATCAATGCGGACTATACCCAACGCATGGAGCCATCGGAGATCATTTTACAGGTTGGGTTACTCGAAAATGCAGCTTGATTTATATTTTCTGCTGATCAAGTAGGACTGCATCTGTCAGGCTGCAGAGCTAACACACCAGATATCAAGTTTTACTGAAAATCAGAGAACAATGTTCTCTGATATAGGGTTTTCTAGTTGGGTATCAAGCAAGTGAATCGTCGGTAATAGTCAGGGAATTCCTGCCAGCTTCAGGGATAATTAAAAGCTGACCTTAGAAAAATCGGGCTATACTCTCGGCAAAGTTCCCAATATGTTTGGAGGCAATCCTGTTTAGTCAAGGCGTGTTTCTTGATGTGGCTTCGGTTGATCGTGGTGATATCAACTGGTCACCTCTTAAAGCTTTGTCCCATCAGTGGATGTGGCATGAAGCCACCACACCACAACAGACATTGGAAAGGATCATCGATGCCGATCTGGTGATCAGTAACAAAGTGGTGCTGGATCGCCCCCTGTTGCAAGCCTGCAGAGATCTGAAACTTATCTGTATCGCGGCAACAGGTACTAACAATGTGGACCTGGAAGCAGCCAATGAATTGGGCATAGCCGTAACGAACGTGACCGGCTATGCCACCGCCTCGGTGGTGCAGCACGTATTCTCTTTAATCCTCTCACTGGTTACCCGTCAGCAGCAGTATCAGCAAGCAGTTACCCGAGGTGACTGGCAGCACGCAAGCCAGTTTTGCCTCTTGAACTATCCCATCTGGGAACTATCGGGAAAGTGCCTGGGTATCGTGGGCTACGGTGAGCTGGGCAGGGCGGTTGCCCGGGTGGCTGAGGCCTTCGCCATGAAAGTCCTGGTGTCGCAGCGTCCGGACGGTATGCCGGAATCCGGTCGTGTAATGTTGGATGAACTGTTGCCGCAGGTGGATGTACTCAGCCTGCATGTGCCACTGGCAGAAAATACCCGGAACCTGATAGGCGCTCGTGAACTGGATTTGATGAAGTCCCACGCGCTGCTGATCAATACGGCGCGCGGCGGTATCGTGGATGAATCTGCCTTGGCAGATGCGCTGGTCAATGGTGACTTGGGAGGTGCAGGTGTGGACGTGCTCTCAACGGAGCCACCGACAGACGATAATCCGCTGCTGAATCCCAATGTACCGAACTTGATTGTAACGCCCCATATCGCCTGGGCCAGTCTGCAAGCAAGGCAGCGGTTGGTTGATAGTGTGGCAGCTAATATACAGGCCTTTCAGGCAGGAGAGTTTCGCAATCGCGTTACATGATTGATAGTCGCTGCTGCAAGCGTTGCTACCTGGGGCTCTTTTTCTCTTTCTCTGGCTGAGCAAATTCCATTTGGAATCTTGTGTGTTCAGGGTAATAGCGTGATACCAGGGCGAACAAACCTGTCGTCACGATCATTAGGAGCGTGAAGAAGGCATAGTAGTCCGCTCCCTGCAAGTTGTCGGTCCCTTCAATGGCGAAATTGACGCCGCTGGTGAACAGATTACCCAGCGCGATGGACATCATGAAAAAGGCCATCACAAATGATTTCATCCGGTTCGGTGCCTGAGTGTAGGTGTACTCCAGGCAGGTAATCGAGACCATCACCTCACCGCTGGTCAGTACCAAGTAGGCGAACAGCTGCCAGACAATGGAGGGCTGGTGACCGCTGTCGATCAGATGCTGCGCCCAACCGGAGATGGCAAAGGCGAGTGCCGCGAGGAACATGCCGTAGCCAATTTTACGCAGAGCGGTCAATCGCCATCTCCGCTGGATGGCAGGATAGATGAGAAAGGAAAAGGTCGGCACTAGCAGCATCACCAGCAGGGGATTAGTCGCCTGGATCTGTGCTGGCAGGATTTCCACGCCAAACAGTTGTCGATTCATGGATTGGGCCTGGAGTACCCAGGCGGAACCGGTCTGGTCGAACAGAGACCAGAAGACGGCCACGAATAGATAGAGACCGAATAGCCGTGCCAGCGTCGTCAGGCCGTCGTGGCTGAATGTCTCCTGCACGAATGCCCAACCGCCTGGTGGTATGTGCACGAAACGCCTTCGTCCGGCCCAGAAAATAAGAGTTGCCACCACCATCAGCACGCCCGGAATACCGAAGGCCCAGGCAGGTCCCGCTACTTGCAGTAGCCAGGGGGTGGCCAGGGTTGAGGCAAATGCCCCCATATTGATCGCGAAATAGAACCAGCCGAAGGTTCGCGGCAACAGGTGGGCATTGCTCTGTCCGAACTGGTCGCCCACATGGGCCGAGACGCAGGGCTTGATGCCGCCGGAGCCCAGTGCGATCAATCCGAGGCCGATCAGCAGCCCGAGGCGGCTGTGGTCTAGGGCAAGGGCGAAGTGGCCAAGGCAGTAGACCAGGGAGAGGAAGATGATCGTACGATACTTGCCCAGAAAGCCGTCGGAGATCAATGCGCCTAGCAGTGGTGTAATATAGACCGCCGAGACGAAGAGATGGAACCACCCCTTGGCCTCATCCTCGCTCATTGGATTAGGGGCTCCACTGTTGTCGAGCAGATACTGTGTCATGAAGACCACCAGTACTGCCCGCATGCCATAGAAGCTGAAGCGTTCGGCCGCTTCATTACCGATGATGTAGGGGATGCCCGCCGGTATTCGCCGTGAGGGTAAAGGTGCGTGTAAATAATCAGTCATGTGAAAGACGTACTTTGAATCAGGTATTGTTGTTAACAACTGGGCCGATGATTCACAATCATCTCCACCACAATATCATCCCAACTAAGGCTCGTGTAACATCGCCTCTCCTGGAGAGACGATTAAATATGATGCTGCTAATAATTTTACCCGCTGATTTCTTCCCGAAAGATTCTACAACCAGAGCATGGAAATGACGGAAGAGACCTCTCCCAACCAGGCATTTGCCTCCCTCACGCCGGATACTATGCTGGACGCCATCGAATCGACGGGTGTGGTGTGCAATGGTCAGTTTCTCGCACTCAACAGCTACGAAAACCGCGTTTATCAGGTTGGTATCGAAGAGGAAGCCCCCCTGGTTGCCAAGTTTTATCGCCCCAACCGGTGGAGTGATGAGGCGATTATCGAAGAGCATCTTTTTACACAGGCATTGGCGGAGGAAGAGATTCCCGTTATTGCTCCCTTGGCAGATGACCAGGGTCACACCCTGAGGTACTACGAATCGGTTCGCTTTGCGCTTTATCCCTGTCGGGGTGGACGAGCACCGGAGCTGGATAACCCTGACCAACTGGAGCAGCTGGGACGATTTATTGGACGCATTCATATGTTGGGTGCAGTTCGGCCTTTTAAGCATCGTCCACAAGTAGACATCGAAAGCTATCTGGTACTGCCCAGCAACTATCTGTTGGAGCACGGGTTTATTCCTGCTCATCTGATTGATGCCTATGAGAGTCTGATTAAGGATCTCAAAGATAGGGTGGAGGCCTGTTACGCCAGAGCGGGATCGGTAACAAATCTGCGACTGCACGGTGATTTTCACCCGGGCAATATTCTCTGGCGTGATGACGGGCCACAGATTGTCGATTTTGATGATGCACGCACCGGACCGGCAATGCAGGATTTATGGATGTTCCTTTCCGGTGATCGGCCCTACATGACCGCGAGACTGGCCGACCTGCTCGATGGCTATACACGCTTCTGCGATTTCAATCCATCAGAGTTGCATCTGGTGGAAGCCCTGCGCACCCTGCGTCTGGTTCACTATGCCGGATGGCTAGCGAAACGCTGGGATGACCCAGCCTTTCCCCAGGCATTTCCCTGGTTCGACTCCCTCAATTTTTGGGAAGAGCATATCCTAACCCTTCGGGAACAATTGGCAAAAATGGATGAGCCGCCACTGGTCTGGTCCTGAACCGGTTATGATTCACGATTCTGGATGACGCTATACTATCCCTAAACAAAGGATGCTTATGATAGAAAGCGGACTGCCGAATCCCCATACACTAGCCGTTCTGGCACTGACTGTTGTTGCGCTGATTCTGTTCAGCCGCGAAAAGATACCATTGGAGACCTCTTCTCTGCTGGTATTGGCGGTACTCGCCATTGGGTTTGAGATCTTTCCTTTTCAAGGTGAGCTCGGACAGGTCAGATCGATAGACTTTTTTCGGGGTTTTGGTCACGAGGCCTTGATTGCTGTTTGTGCGCTAATGGTGGCAGGACATGGTTTGGTGCGCTCAGGCGCACTTGAGCCGGTCGGCCGGTCATTAGCCAAACTATGGAGCATCAGTCCCAGTATCTCTTTCTTAATGACATTAGTGATAGCCGGCATTCTCAGTGCCTTTATCAATAATACGCCCATTGTCATTCTGCTCCTGCCGATTTTAGTCAGCGTCTCTTTGCAAACCCAATCCAACGCCTCCTCACTACTCATGCCAATGGGCTTTGCCACACTGATTGGCGGGATGAGTACTACCATCGGGACATCAACCAATCTGCTGGTTATCGGTGTTGCGGCCGATATGGGATTGCGCAAGATGGAGATGTTCGACTTTATCGTTCCAGCCTTGATCGCCAATGGCATTGGATTAATTTATCTTTGGCTGGTTGCACCTCGAATACTGCCAAAAAGAGACTTGGTGATGGCAGATACCTCTCCGAGAGTTTTTACTGCCCACCTGGTCATCCGAGAGGAGAGTCAGGCAGCCGGCATGAAGTTGTCTGAAGCGATTGCACTCACCCACAATCTAATGAATGTAGAAGGCATTCGTCGCAGTGAAACCACCTATATCATGCCGTTGCCGGATGCCGTGATCAATCCGGGTGATAGATTGCTCGTGCACGATACGCCGGCAAATCTCAAAACATTTGAACAGCTGCTCGGCGCCACACTCTACTCGGCGGGCGATGAGGTCAGTGAGGATCACCCACTGCAGGCAGAGGATCAGCAACTGGCGGAAGCGATTGTCTTCCGGGGATCGCCGCTGCAGAACAGAACACTGAACGAGATCCGTTTTGCCGATAGCTATCAACTGGTTGTACTGGCGATTCACCGGGCAAACGAGCGCATCAAATCCATGCCGCAGGGATTAGGCAATCTGAATATGAGAATCGGTGATGTGCTGTTGGTGCAGGGCAAGCGTGACAACATCAATGAACTCAAGCAGCAGTCTATTGTTATGGTATTGGACTCTACCACCGATCTTCCGCATACCAAGAAGGCACCCTATTCACTGGCCATTATGTTTGGCATTATTCTAATGGCTGCCTTAGGTGTCTTGCCAATTGCTGTGAGTGCTACCGGTGGTGTGTTGTTAATGTTGTTTTGTGGCTGTCTTTCATGGCGTGATGTGAGTCGTGCGTTGAACGCGCAGGTGATCTTGATTATCGTTGCAAGCCTGGCGTTGGGGAATGCCCTGCTTATGACGGGTGGCAGCGAGTTTCTTGCGCAGACTTTTGTCAATGTGACAGACGGTGCTTCACCATCAATCATTATCAGCAGTTTGATTTTGTTGATGGCGATCCTGACGAATGTCGTCTCCAATAATGCGGCGGCTGTCATAGGCACGCCTGTCGCTATTGGTATTGCAAATACACTACAACTTCCTGCAGAACCTTTTGTGCTTGCGGTTTTGTTTGGCGCCAATATGAGTTATGCCACTCCCATGGCGTA
Source organism: Candidatus Thiodiazotropha sp. (ex Monitilora ramsayi) (assembly GCA_025655575.1). GTDB lineage: Bacteria > Pseudomonadota > Gammaproteobacteria > Chromatiales > Chromatiaceae > Thiodiazotropha. The sequence goes on from JAHXIP010000005.1 coordinate 193,709, forward strand.
CCAGACCAATCTATTGGTTATGAGTGCGGGGAACTATAAGTTTGCCGATTTTATGCGAGTTGGATTGCCCCTTATCCTTATTATGTGGTTGTCTTACAGCTGGTTACTTCCGCTGCTATATGCACCTCACCCTACGTGATCAGTTTATATGTTTATCAAGAGATCGATTAGTGTATCTGTGGTAGAAGGCAATCATGATTGCCCGGCTTCATATTGGATATCCATGATCCGATAGATGGTTTCCCCACCCGGTGTCATGACTTTTATCTCATCATCGCATATCCGCTTGAGGAGGGCTTGTGCGAGGGGTGAATCCATACTGATGTAATTCGGTTGATGGTCAATCTCATCAGGGCCAACGATACGATACTCAGCGATACTGCCATTCTCAGCTTCCAATTTGACCCAGGCTGCGAAAAAGACCTGATCCTGATTCGTTGGAGGCTGATTCACCACGGTCAGGGCTGGAATGCGTTTCTGAAGGTATCGGATTCGTCGGTCAATTTCCCTCAATTCCTTTTTGCGATAGATATATTCAGCGTTCTCTGACCTGTCCCCCTCGGCTGCGGCAGCTGACAGGGCCTTTGTGACATCTCTTCTGCGTACCCAAAGTGCTTTCTCCTCATCTTTCAATTGCTCATATCCGAGGGCGGTAATGTAGGGTGATTTTGACGGAGATGGAGGGCGATAGCGTCCCATGGTTGAGTTTGTTGATGCTGCCGGCTTGTTAAGGGTCGATGACGATTATCAGCTTTTCCATAACTGATTTCCAGTGTGAATTATTCGCAAGCTGACAGATATTAAACCAGACAACAGCACGGCAGAAATTGACGATCTCTATCAACACCTGCCATTGGTATCAATGGTTCGTGCAGTCACTCAAGCTGAGAGTGAATAGGACCACATACACTTCCCATTAACAATATCCTGCTCAAGGAACTTTTGTAGCCTATTGTTACTGACGGGTTTGCTGAACAGAAATCCTTGCGCCGTATCACATCCAAGAGTTTGAAGTATTGATAATTGCTCTGATGTCTCTACACCTTCGGCGATAATCCCATACCCGAGGTTGTGCCCCATTTCTATTATAGAGCTGACCAGTGATTTTGTTGCAGTATCACTAAGGATGTCCTTAATAAAATATCTATCAATTTTCAAGCAATCAATAGTGAGGTGTTTCAGTGAGGCAAAAGATGAATAACCAGTTCCAAAATCATCGATGGCCAGATAGATGCCAAGATCTTTCAAGTCTTGAAATATTGAGAGATTTTTTGGTTCGGTCTGTACAACATTCTCGGTAACTTCTAATGCCAGATCGGTTGGTGCGATACCAGTCTCATGAATAACACGTTTAATCAGTGATACGATGTCTTTATCGAGAAAATGGTTTGGAGAAATATTGACCGATACGCGAAGAGTGGGAAGGCCTGCCTCCTTCCACCTGACAGCTTGTTCGCATGCAGTGTATAATACCCATTCAGTAAGAGATTTGATCATGCCAACTCTTTCAGCTGTGGCAATAAACTCGATTGGTGGTACCTGGCCCAGCAGGGGATGAAGCCAGCGTGTTAAAGCCTCAACACCAGTGATTTCTCCGGTTTCTACATTAATCTGTGGCTGATAGACAACGGACAGCTCATTCCTTTCGATAGCCTCTCTCAGAAACTGCTCCATCTTAAAGCGATGTTCAGCCTGATGGGTGAGCTCAGGCTTATAGAAGGCATATTGGTTCTTTCCATGCTCCTTCGCAGCGTAAAGCGATGTGTCTGCAGCTTTAAGCAGGGTAGATGAATCATTTCCGTCATCAGGGTAATGTGCAATGCCTATGCTGCAAGTGGGTGTTATTTTTCTTGCTGAAAGCTCGATTGGCTGGGATGTTATTTCAAGGCACCGTGAAGCAAGGTGGCCCGCACCATAATCATCATCTATGTCCTTAATGAGAATACAGAATTCATCGCCACTAAGGCGGGCAATGAAATCAATATTACGGCTAACGCTTTCCAGTCGTTTGGATATTTCTTTCAGCAGTAGGTCGCCAGTATCATGGCCAAGACTATCATTGACACCTTTAAAGTCATCCAGGTCTATGAATAGAAGGCCAAATCGACGGTTATATCTCTCCGATATCCGTATCAGTTCATCAAGTTTTTGATAAAAGTGGGCGCGGCTTGCAAGTCCGGTTAGCTCATCAGTATAGGCTAACTCGCGTATACGCTTATTGGCTTGGTCTCTCTCCATGACAATTCCCGCAAGCCTGGCTGCTGATGTAAGATCGCTGGACTCCTCTTCGTTTGGAAGTGCAGGGTGATTGTAATACATGCCAAATGCACCCAGTACTTTACCAGAGGAATTTTTGATCGGTTCTGACCAGCAGCAGCGTAAACCATGAGGAAGTGCAGCCTGTTTAATCAAGGCCCACTTGGGATCCGTTTCTATATTCTCAACAAGGACACGTTCTCCAGTATATGTTGATGTCCCGCATGAGCCGACACTAGGTCCGTTCTCAAGGCCATGTATCGCTTCACAATAATCTTTGGGAAGGCTTGGAGCGCCTCCATGCATAAGCTTGTTGTTATGTAATTCAAGCATGGAACAGCGCATGCCCGGGTGGCGTTTCTCATACAATAATGCAATCTCATCATAAATATCAGAAGCAGGCTTTCCTGTTGCAATCAATTCCAGAATTTCAGCGCTCTTGGAATTAAATACTTCTGATTTTTTTTGCTCTGTGATATCCACATGAGTGCCAACTAAGCGAATTGGCTTACCATCGGATTCACGATTTACAAGAAATGCACGTGACAGAACAAAAACATCTTGACCTTTCTTATGTTGCATACGCATTTCAACTTCAAATGAATCGCTTCTACCTGCGATGTACTCCTGGGCTTTTCTCATGACAAATTCTTTATCGTCCGGATGAACAAGACTTTCCCAGGTGTTCAAGTTGTTCTCAAGCTCGTTCTTTCCATATCCCAGCATGCTTTTCCAGCGAGGAGAGTAGTAAACATTATCGGTTTCTATGTCCCAATCCCATAAGCCGTCATTGGCACCACGCATGGCCAGTGAAAACTGCTCTTCTTTCTGCTTGATAGTCTCCTCTGATTTTCGTCTGTCAGTGATATTGTGACCAATTCCAAGTACGCCGATTAACTTGCCATTCTCATCATGCATCGCTGTTTTGGTTGTTTCCAAAAGCTCACGGTGTCCGTCACTGGCAAAAGTAATCCATTCTTCATTAATCAATGGGCTACCATTAGCCATTGCATTTTTATCATTCTTTCTGAAAAAATCAGCTAACCTTACATCTACAAAATCGTAGTCCGTCTTACCTATTATTTCTGCTTCAGGCACACCAAAAAATTCCTCGAAACGACTATTACAGGAAAGATAAATACCATCAGGATCTTTCAACCAGATTAGGTCGGGCAATGCGTGAATGATGGTGTTACGAAAGCAAATTTCATTTCTGAGTTCTTTTTTTACATTTTCAGCTGGCGTGATATCTCGAAAGCTCCAGACTCTGGCAAAAACTGCACCATTCAGGCGCATCGGACGAGATAGCCGTTCAAATACACGACCATCTTTAAAGGTGATCGTATCAAGACTTGATGTCTCAGGCTGGCTATATAATGCGATTATCTTGTCAAGAAACTGTTGGGGGTCGGATACTTGATCTAAGACGAAATTCAGTAAAACCTCATCTTTGTCAGACTCAAGTATTGCTGCTGGAACATTCCATAATTCTGCAAAACGAGAGTTATGCTTGATGACATTCCTGCCTGTGTCAATGATCAGAATTCCATTGTCAGCTGCTTCGAGTGCAGCTTCTGCTAATGACTCAGATAGCTGATTGTCATAATACTTAGTCATTTGGCAGTCGCGGAAAGTACATGTAGATTCAATATTCTGAGATTAGAAAATAATCACTTAATTATAGCTAGATTGAATGAGGTGTTGAGATAATATTAAAACAGATACGCTTTCTGTATTATCAACAGAAACTTGGTGGTATCTCCAAAGCCATATTATTTACTTCTAATGTTTGCACTAGGGATATTTTACTCATAAACAATCATTCATCGGCTCGGGTTTAGGAATTAATGGCCTTGGTTTTTCACTAAATCATAGCTTCATGCCGGTACATTGGCATTATAACGAACACTACCTGGTGAAATACCAAAAACACGTTTGAATGCCCGGCTGAACGCGGCTTCTGATTGATAGCCCAAATGGCTAGCGATTACTGAGAGGGGCTCTGAGGTTTCCAGTAGTTGCGCACGGGCAAGCTGCATACGCCACTGCGTGAGATATCGCATGGCCGAATCACCAACCAGGTTGCTGAATCTTGCGGAAAATCCAGAACGTGACATGCCAACCTCTTTAGCCAACGAAGCCACAGTCCATGCTTTATCAGGTTCGCGATGGATCGCAGCGAGTGCCTTGCCAATATACCTGTCGCGCAGGGCAGCAAGCCAGCCTCGGTTGGCGTCGGGTGCTGAGTCCAGCCAGGATCGGATGGCCTGGATAATGATGATATCGGCGAGGTGAGTGATGACCGTCTCTCCGCCCGGTCGCAGCTCCTTGGCTTCTTGGGCGATAAAGCGCAACGTGCTGTGCAGCCAGCTTCCCTCTTCATTGGCCCATGTATCGATCTGCAATACCTTGGGTAAGTGGTCGATCAGCTGTTGGCCCGCGATATGGTCAAACCGTACGACACCGCAGGTTAGATGGGTCAGTTCTCCATCACCACCATGACGCATAACTTCATAGCGATCACTCACGCGTTCAACGGGAATGTCGAACAGCGGCAGTGTCCTGTTATTCCGATTATTTCGGATAGTGTGCCCATTGCCGTGGGGAACCAGGGCCAGGCTACCTTGCCGCAGCAGATGCGGGGCTTCGCCTTCCACTTCCAGCCAGCACTCTCCGGCAGTCACCACATGAAACATCATACGGCCCTCGAAACGGGGTAGTTCCACCCCCCAGGGTGCCGTCAACTCGGAGCGGCAGTAGAAGGTGCCATTCAGCCTTAGCAGGTGCAGGGCCTCGCCGAGGGGGTCGGTTAAGTCAGGAATCGTTGTGTTGGTCCGCTGGTTCATGAGTGTCACCTTGCCAGGGTTTCTGATTGGCCGTCCGCAACATTGGACGATCTGCAAATAAATATAGACTAAGTGTGATTGTTAGTCTTTATTTCCTTACCTAATCTAAATCCATGAATGAAATTATTATTCAATCTCAATCTTTAAACGGAAGAGGAGACTGACATCATGAACCCTTCACCTATTCTCATCATTAGTAAAAACGGTAAAGTCGGCCACCGGGTCGATGAGCGACTGCAGGCCCTGGGATGCACCACCCGGGGTGTATCCAGATCCACAACCCCTTCATTCGACTGGAAACGACCTGAGACATGGCGATCCGCCATGCAAGGTACACGTGCTGCTTACGTAGCCTATCAGCCCGATCTGGCGGTTCCGCAGGCAGAATCTGACATCAGAACCTTTGTGGAGATCGCACGCGAGGTAGGATTAGAGCATATCGTTCTCCTCTCTGGACGAGGTGAAGCGGGGGCGCAACGGGCAGAAGAGGTCGTCAAGTCCAGCGGTCTCTCATGGAACATTGTCAGAGCCAGCTGGTTTTTCCAGAATTTCAGTGAAAGCTTCATGCTGGATGGGATTCTGGCGGGTGAGCTGATTTTGCCTGCGGGAGACATGCTTGAGCCTTTCATCGATGTGGATGACATTGCAGACGTCGTAGTGGCGGCTTTAATCCAGCCCGGGTACCGTAACAGGCTGTTTGAAGTTTCTGGACCACGTGCCATGACTTTCGGCCAGTGCATGGCAGAGATCTCCGAAGCCCTGGGTCGCCCTGTGAAATATACTCAAGTGCCAGTCGATGCTTACATTAGCGCCTTGAATGAACAAGGCGTGCCGGATGAGATGCAGTGGTTGTTGAGAGAGCTCTTTACCGTTGTCCTCGATGGCAGGAACAGTCAGGTGATGTCCGGCGTTGAGGAGGTGCTGGGAAGGCCGGCGACAGATTTCAAGAGCTATATCCAGAAGGTGATCGGGACAGGAGTCTGGACAGCTGAGTCGCTGCAGGAAACTGCGTAACGTTCTCCCGGATCGTGGAGTGTTTGTATAGACCGCTGCTATCTGCAGCGGTCTGGTCTAGGATGCAACCTGAAGTATAAATAGGCTCGTCTTGATCACTCGTTTATGTCAAGACTCTACAGGCAAACCCTCCAATTGCCACTGCGCAAGCCCGCCTGACAGGTGTCGGGCGTAAATGCCTCGGTAATGATTGATATTTAAGTCGATGTATAGTTGTTTAACAACTTCCCTGATGCTTGATGTTTCTCACGGCTCAGTACGACTTACAACGGGTATCACATAAGAAATTTCTGATACAAAACTATCTATGAAATCAGTCCTAGATGAGTATCCAGTAAAGGAGATCCATCACTGGTCAGTCTGTTTCTCGACGATCTGAATAATCTCTAAGGGACAGATTTTCTGGTTTCCACATACTCTGTGATCAGCAACAAAGTTGAGTGCGGAAGATAATCGCTGGCGAACTGAATTGGGTGGGAGGATGGGGTGATTCTCATCATCTTCCCAATCCATTAGCTCAACTTGGTGGTGCTCTGGAGAGACGACACAATGCAGTCGAGCAGTACCCGATATTCCATCTTTATCGGAGCAGATGGGTACTTTTACATCAAAACCGCCGCTGCCGTCATTCGAGACGCATTGACAATGCTCACACTTAACAATGCAGCCATCCTTTTTAAGGCTCATGTGGCACCTATGTTCGTATTCTCAACAACCCACTGTCATACTATCAGATAGTTGAGCAGGCTGTATCTGTTTGTCTCTTCCCCTTCGAAAGCAAGAGATGAAATATTTTCTTGTCGTTTGCAATCTAAGAATACCACGATAGCTGTCCACTGTAAGAGGAGATGTCGATGTCCCGTATCACCATCAGCCTGATTCTATTATTGATATCCGGCCTGTCCATAGCAGGCGAAATCCTGCCGTCTCCTGAAAAGATCTCAGATCATACCTGGGCCTGGATCGGTCCATACGGCCCCCCTACCAAGGAGAATAACGGCTTTCGCATGAATCTTGGATTTGTTGTCGGTGATGATGCCGTTGCGGTGATCGATACGGGATATGGGGAAGCGATGGCAGAGAGCATGCTCGCCCATATTCGGGCGGTTACTGACCGCCCTGTTAAATATGCGATTAATACCAATTCCCAGGCACATCGGATTATGGGGAACCCAACGTTTCGGCGTAATGGTGCAGAGATCGTCACCGCTGCCGGTGCACTTCCACGCATCGCAGCCGAAGGTCAGTTATTTGCCTCAACGGTCGAGAGTGTGCTTGGACTTGAATCGGGCGGTGTTGTGATCCCAGGTGCTCCCGACGTTGTCGTCAGTGAAGAGACTTCACTGGATTTAGGTAACATTATATTACGGGTCATCCCAGTTGGAGATGCTCATACCCCCGGCAGTCTTGTGGTTGTGGTGGACGCCAATGCCTTAGTCTTCGCCGGTGATGTGCTCTACCGTGGCCGCATGCTTTCCATTCTCTCTAAAAGTCATGTCCAAGGTTGGATTGATGCATACGAAAAGCTGAGGCAATTCGGTGATGCCCAGTTTGTACCGGGACACGGTGAGCCTGGTCAGTTGTCAGCCTTTAATCACTCTACACACAACTACCTGACAGCACTTAAGGCGCATATGGATCTCGCTGTGGAAGAGGGCAGAGACTTGCAAGATGCCATTGGTTCCTTTGATCAAACAGCTTGGGAAACGCTTGCTGATTTCGCTATGCTGTCTGGTCGTAATGCCCATCAGGCCTATTTACAAAGCGAAGCAGCGGCCTTCGAGTAAAGAGCCGACTTCGGTACATAGGCTATGAGATTTTTTTGTAATCTATACTTTTTGTAACGTTTCACCAAAAAGTAATAAATATAGCTGGTAAATACTGAATTCTTGTTCAGAGTGAGTCTGTGTGTGTTTAGTACCAGATCACAAGCATAAGGGTTTGTGCAATGGTTAGTAGTTAATGGATTAAAGCGCCTTTCAGCGTCGGTCCACTGTTGATTTGATGCGTTGACAGATTGGGAGAGAAGACGATGGATTACCTCGAGATCGTATTTGATCACTACAACGAAAACCGCCAACAAGCGCGCGATCAGTTTAATCTGCCGGCGTGGCTAACCCGTTTTTGGATTGATAGCAAATGGAAAAATGCCGATGAGCACACAGAGATTGATCCCAATCTGAGTTCAGTTGTCATAGAAATGCGTTATGCGCATGAGGGCGGACGCTGTTATCAGATACGTGAGTATTGTGTATACGATCAAAAGATCACCATCCGTACAGGGACCCTTTGTCTGTTTCTTCGCGTCGATGTCAACGGGTTGCGCCAGGCTGAGCAGTTTGCCATCCGCTTTCTCTACGACGCAACACTGAACGCACTGGCCAATTACCATAATCCTACCTCAGGTGTCGTTACGGGTCTGGTGGATATTGGTCTGATGGCTGCTGAGTCGGTGATACCACCTGTTCTTGGTGACATCTTCTCAGCTGCCGACATGGCTGAACTACTTGGCTCAATACAGGAAATCACCGATAAGGTTGCAGCGCGACTGCGTGAGATTCGACGTCTCATCGGGCTAGATGGTAGCAAGCTTGCGGAATATCCTAATGTGAGGCATCCGTATCGCTGGGAGTCTGTCAAATCGTTCTCTTCTGTCGAGATCGTTGAGGTTGAATGTGCAGATTGGATTCTTGATATCCCGGAAGGGGAGGTGATTCGTATTCCGGAGCATGATGAACGTCTATACCCGACAATACCGCTTAGTGATGATCTGGATCGTAGCTTTAAAAGTCTGCGAGAACGAGGTTTCCCGGCGGGAGTGGACGCTGCAGGATCGCTGCGCCAGGCCAAGCAGTTGGTGAACAGTTTACGTGCTGAGCAGGAACAGCAGCGAAAGCGTTAGCTGGGTAATTCCTATCGGTCTGTATTATTAGCGCGTTGGTTCAATATTACTCAAATTCGGTAGGGTACGGCCCTAATCAGACATATTCATATCAACAGTTGATATGCCGATAGTGTTCTGCTACTTTTTTGTACACATCTAACCAATTAAGACTGGAGGGTAGACATGTTTGTAGTCAACACCTTCCGGGCAGTGAGCTGCTAATCAGCTCCGAATAATCCTTCTGCCCGGTTTTTGAGCCGGGGCACATGCCCCAAGATATCGTTTTTATTGAGACGCGTAATAGGCGTCAGGGGCTCTTATGTCTACAACAAATTCACTCTCCCGATTGGGATGGTCACCCTTTTTTCAACAGCAACTCACCCTGGAAACATGGGAGGCGTTCACCATGGGCCGCGTCTTTGGACGGCATCGATCGATGATCGATGTTGCGACAGAGCAAGGCAACCAAAGCCTGCCGATTACTGCAGGTATGCCGGATCTGACCGTCGGTGATTGGGTCGTGCTAGACAGTGAAGGACGGTTTCACCAAGCGCTTGAGCGATTATCCCTGTTCTCACGTAAAGCACCGGGTACCAAGGTGGTAGCACAACTCATCGCCGCCAATGTGGATACATTGTTTGTGGTGAGCTCGCTTAATGAAGATTTGAATCTGAATCGCATCGAGCGCTACCTGGCCCTGTCTGCTGAAGCCGGTGTTGAATCGGTGGTGGTACTGACAAAGGTGGATCTCTGTGATGATCCCACTGCCTATATCAGTCAGGTTCAGTCACTGGATCCGTTGTTGAGTGTCGAGGTGGTCAATGGACTCGATGCGGATAGTGTCAATAGTTTGGAGCCTTGGTGCCGCACTGGTAAAACCATTGCACTGCTAGGTTCTTCCGGCGTTGGCAAGTCGACCCTGGTGAATACGCTGTTGGGTAATTCGGTACAGACCACAGCATCGATACGGCAAGATGACGGCAAGGGTCGACACACAACCACAATGCGTTCGCTTCACTTCATGCCCGCCGGCGGCATATTGCTGGATACGCCGGGTATGCGGGAGCTACAGCTGTTTGATTGCGAACAGGGTGTTAAGGAGACCTTTGCCGATATCAACAAGCTGGCCAAGAGCTGCCGGTTTTCGGATTGCCAGCATGACAATGAGCCAGGTTGCGCAGTGCAGGCGGCTATCCAAGCGGGCAGCCTGGAGGCGCGTCGCTTGGTGAGTTATCTCAAGTTGATGCGTGAGCAGGCGTTGAACAGTGCCAGCCTGGCGGAGAAGCGCGCCAGGGATCGGGAGCTTGGCCGATTTTATCGTTCAACACAGAAAGCATCCCGGAAGCTAAAAAAAGGTTGTTAACTGCGTCTTGTGCGCGGGGTCAGAGTCAATTGACTCTGACCCCTTTAAGTTAGGGTAGTCGGTGGGGAAAAGGACCTGATATCCGATGGTCTTTATGATCAGACGATCCAGGTCATCGCGGTCACGATACAGATCGTATTATTGGTATCCCGCTTGCTGACGTAAGTGTTTCAGCATGCCAAGCAGGGCAGTGGTCACTGGCTGGTGGGTCAGAAAGCACTAACCGTATCCAGCTACTCATTTATTATGTCACTATAGATCTCATGAATCGTAAAAGTGCTTCCATTACCTCCCCACTGCTAGATGCCCGGGGATTGGTGAAGAGTTTTGCTTCAAGGCGTGTTGTGGATGGTGTGGATCTGCAGTGTCGCTCAGGTGAAATCCTGGGCATGCTGGGTGCAAACGGTGCCGGCAAAACCACCACTCTGCGCATGTGCTACGGTTTTCTGCAGCCTGAGGCAGGTGAGATTCATATCGATGGTATTGACCGTGTCAGCGATCCGGATCGTGCGAATCGCCTGATCGGAGTCTGTACCCAGGACGATACCTTCGACACCGACTTCACCGTTCGCGACAATCTCCTACGGTTTGCACACTATTTTCGTCCGCGCCCGACTGATATGGAGAACAGGGTGGGGCAGCTGTTGACTCGCTTTGATCTGGCCCGATATGCGGACGCAAAGCCCGACACCCTATCCGGTGGCTATCGACGTCGGTTGATGATAGCCAGAGCCCTGGTGCACCAACCGAAGGTGCTGTTTCTCGACGAGCCGACCACGGGACTCGACCCCCAGGCTCGCATGTCGGTGTGGGAGTTGGTCGATGGCCTGCGTCAGGAAGGCCTGGCCATTGTCCTGACCACCCACTATATGGATGAAGCGGAGCGGTTGTCGGACAATCTGATGGTGCTGAAGGCTGGACAGGTGGTCTCAGGCGGTGCACCGCGTGCGGTGTTGGGTGATCTGGTGGGTGAGCATGTGATCGTGCTCGATGCCAACATCCCGCAAGCCGGTGCGGTACAGCAGTGGCTGCGAGAGGAAGGTATCGGTGAGCCGACCCGTATCCTTAACACTTGGCAGATCGCCCTCGATGGGACGGGACTGGCCCACTTCTCCGCCGTCTTCGGTGAGCTACGTTTTGAGGTGCGGCCGCCGAATCTGGACGACCTCTTTCTCCAACTGTCGGACAAGGACTCATGAGACACTACCGTGCCGTGGCCGCCTGGCAGAGCTGGGTCGTGTTGAATCGCCATATGACGGTCTATCTGCGCAACTGGCACACCGCCGCGCTGCCGCCGATCTTTGAGCCGGTCATCCTGCTGCTCGTCTTCGGTGTCGGCCTGGGCAGTAACATCCCCGCCTTCGACTGGCAGTCGCAGAACGTCTCCTACCTGGCCTATCTGGCACCTGGCATCCTGGCCTATACCGTGTTTATGACCGCGTTCTTTCAGGCGCTCTTCGCCGCTTATATCCGGATGCACTATCAAAAGACCTGGGATGGTCAGTTGACCACGCAGGTGAGGCTGGAACATGTGGTCTGGGGTGAGGCGCTTTGGTCCGCAACGCTGGGCCTGGCCTATGCCGTCATCGTGATGTTTGTGCTTGTCGGATTCTCAATTACCGGCTGGCTGGATTTTCACTGGAGCGGTGTGATAGTGATGTTGCCATTGCTATTTCTTGCGGGTGTTGCCTTTGCCGCCTTGGGACTGCTGTTTACAGCAATTGTCCCGACCATCGATCATATGAACATTCCGTTCTATCTTGTGATCATGCCCTTGGGTTTCGCCAGCAGTACCTATTTCCCCCTCGAAAGCGACGCCCTCCTGGCGCAAGCATGGCTTGTGATCAATCCTCTACACCATTTGGCAGAGGGCATCCGCTTGTTGCTGTTGTCGGGTGTCTGGAGTTTTCATTTGCTGGCGGCAATGATGCTGTTCGGTTTGATGATCCTTATTCTTTTACCCGTCGATCTTCGGCTCCTGCGACGCCGGGTACTGGGAGAGCGATAGAGATTACTCGGATTGGCCGGCAAGCGCTCTGAACGAGGTGGGTAGGGTGCGGCATTGCCGCACCATCACTAAATGAAATCATAGGCCGGCAAGAAGCAGGCTTTTGTCAGAAAGCGCGTCTTCCGATAAAAAAAAGAATATCTTGAACCTATGTGATTCTAGTCCTCTAAATGATACTTCCGTTTCTTATCATCTGCCTTGTGAATGACGGCCTGCGTTGCAACGAAATTATCATCTTTCTTCAGCACCAGAAAATCGAGGTCGAGTAGCTGGCCTTTTGAGTTCCTGAAATCGGCGCAGCTCACATAGTAGTTACCCTTCTTTACAATGCCGTCATGCAGTTCCACCAGTTCCATATCGTGTAGGACGCCTTTGATGGGATCATAGTGACTGTACACATTATTGACGGTATTACGATTTATCATCTCGCTCATAGCCGATTTGATTTTACTGCGGGTATTATCATTGATTGACGGATCATTGACTGCGTAGAGCGTACCTGCACTATAAAGTGCCATAATCATCATCATGGAGATAGTATTGATTACACGTAGCTTCATTCTTTAATCCTCAGCGTAAAGTTGATATGTCATCATTCCACGGACCGGATGACACGGGCGTATATAGACCTCATTCGCTAACCTGGTGGGGTGTGCAAATTCATGATGAGAATGCTGGGTATTGATAAGCCAGAATTATTGATCTTTCATAGTGCTATATCATTGATCGGTCCGGTGTACTTATTTACATCCGGGGCCTGATCTTGGTTTCACAATTCTTTGTGTCTTTAGTGCTTGATTTCGCCTGCTCTAGGCATGCGTCGTGAAGTTGGATGCGAAGACACGAGGCAGCAGCAATCTGGATAGGGATAGACGTGAATATTTGTCACATTGGGTATACATAATCGATGGCGTGGTATAATTGGCTCTTCTTTAGAGCCGGGTTGCGTATTGGTGTACAAAGTGACAGCCATTGATTACTGTTGTAATCGGTACGGAAGAAAATTACTGGGTGTATATGTGGTTTCTCGAGGAAGCCGGGAAATCCGTCGTCTGTCCCTATCGATCGGACAAGGTTAAGGCACATGAACCTACAGATAGCCATTGAAGCCCCCCATCCGGCAGCCCTGTGGGCTGAAACGGCACCGCTTGACCCCCTTCAGGTGGATTGTGTCACCGCGGTGATGTTGAGGATTCTAGACAACAAATGTGAACTTGTGCCAGAGGAGCAAATGGCGCTGATGGCTGTTTACAGTGTGGTTAGAGAGAAAAAAGGGTTACTGTTTGATGTGTCGATTCACAAGGATATCGATGAAGCTCTGAAGATGCGTGGTAGTTACTCAAATGACCGGATTCATGAGTTACGTCTATTTGCGGAAGAGACCATACCCAAACCGGTAATGAAGCATTTTAAAAGCTATCTGCGCGATTCGCTTTACGGGGTTTGAGTCAATATTGTCATGACCTACTACTAGGTCAGTTGGGCTAACCACAGCCAGTCATTTCTTTTATTGGGGCAAGACAAGTAAAATCCTGTACCTACATGCATACTGGATTTCTATCTGATTGATGACGGAACCCTCTGAGCTCTGCATCTACAAGTTCATTCGTCACTGTGTCTGATGGCACCGGAGTGTATATTCACTCCAGTGCCAGCTTTGATAGCCTTCCTTAATGGGTTCTCAGATCGGTTAGTTAGGAACCATCAACAAGATATTGCTGGACAGTACCCATCTGATGAACAGATGGGCGTTGACGCTCTATATAGCGCGGCATACGGGACATGGCTGATGTGGCTTCTGTTTCAGTGTTGAACTGTCCATAAACCAGAGCAAAGCGTTGGGAATCATTGACGCTAACCGGCAGGTAGGCCAGGTCGTCTTTCAAATAGTGGCTGTAGCGCTCAGCCAGTTTGTAGAGTTCCTGCTTTTCTCTGACTGTTGCCAGATGGATGACATATTGCCCGGCCGCCTGTGCCGCCAGCCACCCCGAGCCATGAATGACGTTGCCATTGCCGAAGGATTTGTGTGGGCGGATGTTATTCATCCGACCATCCAGACTCTCCACCTGGTCACCGATGGTAGTGAGCTTGTCATTGATATCGGAGATTTCTGTCTGCATGGTAGTGTCGGCCGCAACCATTTGATCGTGCAGCTCAGCGACACGCTTGTCCACACGTGCCACATCATTGTCTGTCACAGCGAGATCGTCACTCACACTGTTCAACCCGGCTTGCAGGGAGGCGTTGTTGGCTATTTCGCTTTCCCAGTTAGCATTCTGATAAAACATAAAGCCAATGAACGCCAGTAGGAAGAGTGCCAGTGCACCGCCCAGCAGGCGGAAGTGGCGTTTCTCCTGCATGATCAGGGCAAACAGGGCATTGGCAGTCCTTTCTGCACGATCCTGTAAATCGACGATCAGGCCCTTGTGTTCCTCTGTGGTGACTTGAAGGGCTTCAATCGCTTCTGCCAATTGACTGGTTTTTTGATTGAGCGCAGTCGTGGACCTTGAGAGCTCCCGGCTCTTTTTGGTCAGCTCTGCAGCCGTGTTTTCCAATGCTTGAGATCGCTTTTCCAGGGCCTGATCAACCGCCTGCATTTTCAGCAGTTTTGCCTGACTGGTGCGGATCTCATCCTCTGCCTTGTTGAGATTGTCCTCAAGTACCTTGATGGTTTCGTTGAGAGATTCATCCCGTGCCTGGCTGCTTTTGTCCACGCCATCGATCTCTGCGAGCAGGCTCTGTTCAATCTCTTTCAACGCTTTGGCATTGGCCTTGATGCTCTTGTTGAGATTCTGGCTGGTCAGTTTTGATTTATGCGCCAGCTCTTCGGTTCTTACAATCAGTTGTTGATAACCATCACTAAGCGTGTCGATGTCTGCATCAGTTTTCGTGCTGATCTCGTTAATTGTTTTTGAGATGGTTTTTATTTCACCGCTGATGCTGGCTGACTTGTCCGTGAGCGATTGATAGGAAGCATCAAGGTCACCCAATTGCTGATAGGCTTGTGAAACCCTGGTGGTGAGATCGGTGTCTTTATCGCTGAGGCTTGAGAGGCTGGATTTAAGTCCCTTGTTGGTACTCCTTAACTCACTTCTGAGTGTATCCAGGTCGGTATCGATCTGGTTGATTTTCTGATTCAGTTCATTCGGGTTAGTACGCTCAGAACCCTTCTCATCCAATTCAATCAGATTTTCTGCGACGGCTTTGCGAATTTTTTTAGCGTGTTGTGTAGCCTTTTTCGTGGCTTGCGTAGTAGTTGACATAGTTCGATCCCCTCTCTTCCCGTGTGCGTCCCTGATCAGGGTGACACTTATGAAATTAATTCCCCAACAACAAATAATAAGCAAATTCTAATATACAAATAAAATTAAATTTAATGGATGCTTGAGGAGTAGGTTATTTGAAACTTAATAAGCCATTGAAACTAATAATATTATTATTTGAGTTTTGGGCGGGATTGGATGGTGATTGGGGCTTTTTACCAATTCACAAAAGGGTGATCGACATGAGGATTTCAATGATTAGCGTGCAAAGTACCAGTGGAAAGTCCTGCTCTCAAAAATAGGCCGAGCAAGCAATGTAGTTCTATTTCTGATGTAAACCGGGGTATTCATCAACTCTCCAGCGTTGTGGTTCCTGTGCATTTTCGTTGACAAACCGAAGCTTTGACCAAGATGCAAATACAACAATGAGTAGAAGGATCAGGAGTACTCCTACCCGGGCTGGCGTTATCATCACTCTGTACCTCTTGGCATTAAGCAGTCCTGCTGGATACGACTTTAATAATTATCATGTTGTCGACAATAGCACTAGTGATTTCCCTGGTGAAAATAGAAACCATTAAAAATCCATGCGATTGAAAAAGCCGTGTGCCGGTTACGCTTGTGATAGGGCTGTGGCTGGTTGGCCACGGAGATACTCAATTCTATGTAGCATTAGCTACATATCTCCTTTCTGCCTGTGATTAAGCTGTATTCGACGCCAGCATCAATACTGATTTTACTTTGTGGTATCAGTGCTCTGTGGCGTTGAATATTTCAATCAATAACAGGTAACTGACTATGAAGTTTATATTACTTGCACTTGTATCGCTGCTTGCAGCAAATGTCTCAATGGCCTCAGAAAAAGAACAGATGCCGTTAAATTTCACCGATGGGCGTACTGCTTTGGTAGTGACTGACCCACAGAACGATTTTCTCGATGAAAAGGGTGTCGCTTACGGTTTGTTTGCAGACAACATCAAAGCGCTTGATACCATCGATAATATTGAGAGACTTTTTAAGATGGCTAAGGATCAATCTATACCGGTCTTTGTCAGCCCGCATGCCTATTTTACCCATGACCATAGCTGGGAAAGCCCTGGCGCACTACAAAAGCAGCTACTTGAACTGAAAGTCTTTGGACGTAAGGATGCTGTCTATGCTGCAGGTCTGAAGAATACAGGTGCCGATTTTTTCTCAAAGTACAAGCCCTACATTCTGGATGGAAAGACGGTTGTCACCAGTCCCCATAAAGTCTATGGGCCGGATAGTAATGATCTGCTTTTACAACTCAGGAGTAACGGTATCGATACCGTGGTATTGGCAGGTCTGGCCGCTAATCTCTGTACGGATTCGCACCTTAGAGAATTGGTCGAAAATGGCTTTAAGGTGGTTGTCATCAAGGATGCTGTGGCAGCGCCGGGTGAAGATGCTTACCAGGCAGCTCTGATCAATTATGGTCTCATTGCCAATGCGGTCATGACCACAGCCGATGCCGTTAAAGCGATGAAAAACTAACTGAATAGTCGCAAAACCATCGGTAACTGCCTTAAAGAAATACTAGGGCCTGTTCACAGGCCCTAGTAAGCAGGCCGACGGTTAACCAGCAAAGGATCTATCAATATTTAATTCGTCATATTATTGATAGGAAAAGTGTAACTTTTGTTACATTGAATAGGATCATGACATGAGAACCTGGTGCTAGCTTGAATACTCTTAATGATAAAAGGCTTGTTACATGTTAAACCAAAATTTCACACCAACATCTATGTTTCTCATTATGTTAATTATTGTCAGTCAGGTCTGTTTTGCTGAGGATTCTGTATTGCAGAGCTCTCGTAGTTTAAGCGTGAAGTATGCAGATAAGGCAGCATGGGCTGCGCTTATAGGATGTAGAAAAAAAGGTTACTCGGTGGCTGTGGCTGTGGTTGATAGAGGTGGTAATCTACAAGCCTTTCTGCGGGATAAACTTGCAGGACCGCATACGGTGCAGACGGCAATCAGTAAGGCCTGGACATCCAATAGTTTTAGACAGTCAACGGCTGATCTTGCTGCCATGCTTGAGGAGGGTCGAATACCCAATCAGGTACAGAATAATCCGGGTGCCTTACTGGTTGGTGGTGGACTGCAGATCGTGGCACAGGGAGAGACAATCGGTGCCATTGGCGTGTCGGGTGCCCCCCCGGGAAAGTCTGAAAGTGACAGTATCGATGGTGATTGTGCTCAAGTAGGGATTGATTCGATACGGGAAGCCATGGAGTTTTCTGAGTGAAGCGATAAGTAAAGTCCTTAAAACGCATCATGTATATTTTACCGCTTCATCTTCCTAATGATTCATCCTGAGCTGGCAGTAGTCGCACAAGCTTTCCATCATCATCATCCGTCAGCAGGTAGATCAGGCCATCGGGACCCTGTCGAACATCACGGATTCTGCCGATCTCACCGTTCAATATGCGTTCCTCAGATATCACTCGTTCACCATCCAGTTCCAGTCTGGCCAATAGTTGAAACTTGAGAGAACCAATGAACAGGTTACCTTTCCAGTTTTTGAACCGGTCAGCGTGATAAAAGGCCATGCCTGATGGTGCAATTGAGGGTGTCCAGAAATAGATAGGTTGTTCCATCTCTGCCTTATGGGTGCCCTCACCGATCTTTGTGCCTGTACCATAATTTACACCGTAGGTGATGACTGGCCAGCCATAGTTTTTGCCTGCTTGGGGGATATTGATTTCATCTCCCCCCTGGGGGCCATGTTCATGAATCCACAAGCGACCCGTGTCGGGATGCAGAGCAGCCCCTTGCATATTGCGATGTCCGTAACTGTAGATCTCCTTTTTAGAAAACTGGTGGTCGTAAAAGGGATTGTCCTCAGGAATACTGCCATCATCGTGGAGACGGATAAGTGAGCCGGCATGATCGCCCAGATCCTGTGCCCGTGGGCGGTCTGCCCGGTCACCCAGCGTGATGAAGAGGTAGCCGTCACTGTCGAAAACAAGACGTGACCCGAAGTGGCGTTTTGATCTTGTCTTCCATGACATGCGGAAGATTATCTCGACTTCCTGAAGTTGATTTTCCTGCAGTCTACCGCGGGCTACAGTGGTGCCAAAACCTCCCTTACCCTTCTCCGCAAACGAGAGATAGACCCATTGGTTCTTGTTAAAATCAGGGTGGAGAGCGACGTCAAGCAACCCCCCCTGACCATACTGCCTGATCGGAGGGATATTCAAAATATCCACAGTTTCAAGCTTGCCACTGCTATCGATCAGCATGAGTTGTCCACCTCGCTCTGTGACGAGGAAACGTCCGTCGGGCAGGAATGCAAGAGACCATGGGTGCGACAATTTGTTGGTGACAATCTCATATGTGAGCATCTGCTTCTCTGTCTGGATGGTTGATCCAGCTTGAGCCGACTGAGTAGATAAAAATAGGATCACAGAGAATATAGTCACCATAAAAACTGGCCAAAGTAGGGTTTGTGTTGACTGTCTTATAGAAAATCTCATGGTCTTTCCTATGATAATAGAGAGGGAGTTTCTAGACATATTTTTTTTGATATTGAAGGGTTGTCTGAAACAATCATATGTCAGAATGTTGATCTGTTTATCCAAAGGCTCCCCTGTTTATGCAAGGTGCGTGAGATGCAGCGGAATGGTTAATGCTTGTGGTTTCAGAATGAATGTACTGTATTTTGAATGACCACCCTTGTTTACGATTACTGTTTCTCGATTGATCCGATATATTGGGAAAGGTCTGTAATAAAAAAAACTATTTTACAATAAAGGTCTGTTGTATGAATCCTTGTCTATGGCGCCCTCTATCGAAATGAGATTATCCACAACCTCCTCATTTCAGCGGCTCATTAAAAGCAAATGTTCTAAGGTGGCCTGTATGTAAGGGCTGCGTCAATTTGCTGCTATATAGACCATAAATCTTGGCTTGTACTCTACACGACAGCCACTGGTTTTAAGATCCGTTGTCTGCGATTTTGCGCGATTAGTTTCTGGTAAATTTTTTTCTCTAGCATCGCCATGATTCTCGCATCAATCCGTTCGGCGGCATTATGTTTTCCGGCATGCCGCAGATGATTAGAAATCGATTCCAGTTCCCGTACGCTGCAGCGACCTAGTGATGTGTAATTATTTGTCTGTCTGAGGTTATCATGAGTATGATCCATTTCAGCAGGATCGGTGGATTCATAAACGGCAGCATATTGTTTTTTAGACATTTTCTCTCTCCAATTCAGGCCACTTTATCAAGTATTATTGATAATCTTCATAGCCAACCTCAGTATCTTCTTGTTTTCTAAAAATATAGGCTGGTGTGACTGGGCTGGTAGCGAAATATGCCTCATATGTTTTGTGGAATATTCACGTTTTCGAATTTGTGGAGAGTGGTGAAAAAAAGAAGGGACTGTATTTGCAATGGAAGTATACCCGTACATTTATTAGTAGATTTCGTACGGACAGATAAATCTGCGCTATAGAATAATTATCGCTACACGATATGGTGCGATTATCGTCTACCCAATCGGAGGCATGCCATGGGTATTTCTTACACTGTTAAGAGCCGTCTTGAAGGGCAGTCGATTAACTATGAGCTGATACCTCATGCTCATACCCGGACAAGTAAAGAGAGTGCAGGTGCCGCTCATGTGCCTACTGACCACCTGGCCAAAGCGGTCATCGTGAAGGAGGATGAAAATTACATAATGGTTGTGGTGCCATCCGACTACCATGTGCATTTGGGTAAGTTGCACCATCTACTGGGGCGGAATGTGGGCTTGGCTACCGAGCAGGAGCTGGTCTCTCTCTTTCCTGATTGTGAGGGTGGGGCAATTCCACCTCTGGGGGCTGCTTTTCAACTGGATACACTGGTGGACTCTAGCCTGTTTTATCAACCGGTTATTTACTTTGAGTCTGGTGATCATGAGCATCTTGTTAAAGTGACTGGAGAGCAGTTCTCCATGTTGTTGGGAGACGCAGAGCGTGTGAACGTGGCGACTCATCACTGATTACATGGGATATAATCCCTATACTCCATAGGGTAGATGCTATAGGATCTGGTGGAGTAATCATCCCGCTAGTATGTGAATCCATGCTGGCGTGGTGATTTCTTAAATAATAGAGAAAAAATACCACTCTGACTTTAAGCAGTCACCCTTATGGAGACATACAGATCCTATCTCCAGTCGATCAAGGATCGACATCATAGCCTGGAAGAGCGTATTCAGGGTACGGTTGGCTCACGCGTGATCGCGGAGTTTGTCGGTACCAGCGCACTGTTCCCTGTTCTTGACGCTATTCGTTCGATCACCATTGATGGAGTGTATGTCTACCTCAGTGAACCCGCTCACTACATACTGTTTTTTGCGGCATTTATACAGGCATGGTATCTCGGTACTGCAAACTCATCTTCATGGAGGACTGTCTTTACAGGCAGCCTGTTGGGTTTCGGTATCTATGCGCCAATAGATATATTATTTGAAGGTTTGGCATTTTTCTACCAGCCATACCATATGTTATTTGGTGCATACAGCTTGATGATTGCAAGTCTACGGGCATTGCAAGTCGTCACACGCGGTGTGGAATTTCTGCAGACGGCAACAACCTTACTGCTGAATATCGGAAAATTACTGTTGTTCCCTGCGATGTACATCATCATCGATCAGAATCTTAAAGGTCTGCATCTATTGAATGGCCAAGTCTGGCCAAGTTTTATGGATACGAATACGCATGTCTACTTTTTTTATGGTGCGGTGTTTGTGGGCATACTGCTTGGCTTTGCTGAATCCCAACGTATTCATTACGCACATTACTTGCGATATCTGGCAGAAAGACTGAAGCAGTATTCTGAATGGAGTCTTGGCAAAGAGTTGATTAGCAATGCTATTGATGACCCCAGTTCGTTGGGATTGCATCGAGTTGAACGAAGTATTCTTTTCTTGGATATCAGGGAGTTCACCGCCTGGGCTGAGCAGGCTGATCCACAGCAAGTGGTAGATATGCTTAACAGATACTACAGTGTGTCTGAAGCTATCATAAGCGATTACCATGGACATAAACCAAATTTTACTGCCGATGAGGTGATGACTCACTTTGTGACTGCTGATGTTGCGGTTCAAGCGGCTCTGGAATTACAGATAAAACTGCAGGAAATATTGAATAATCACTCACTCACTGTGGGTATCGGCCTGCATACTGGAGAAGTCATTGAGGGTTTGATCGGTTCTGACAGTACACGGAAATATGACATCATCGGTGACGCAGTCAATACGGCAAAAAGGTTAGAGTCATCTGCAGGCAAGGGAGAGATTGTTATGTCGGATGCGACTTACAAGGCGCTGTCTATTACCCCTGGCATCACCACAAAACGCATCCTTCAGGCTAAAGGGAAGGCTGAGATAATCCATGTCTACGTACTCGGCCGAGCTAGCCATGGTTAGCTGCGAATATAAAGCGCTTCCTTAATCAGTTATAACCGATGACAATCCCTAGTTATAATTTATTGCTTCCGGCTTGGTCATGGAAATTTTGCCTGGATACAAGTAGGTCTTGATAAAAAATAGTGTGTCAAAAACTATTTTTCTAGCTGAAAGGGAAGTGTTCCCTTGAGGGTAGACATAAAACCAACGCTTTGCTGGGTAACGCCTATGGTTTGATTTAGCGTCGCTCGACTCATATCCATCTGCAAGTCAATGGATTGAATCGCTAGGGCCTGTAGTAGGTTGTAGAGATTGAAAAGCGTTTCCGGTGCATGTTGT
Organism: Candidatus Thiodiazotropha sp. (ex Monitilora ramsayi); assembly: GCA_025655575.1. Taxonomy (GTDB): domain Bacteria; phylum Pseudomonadota; class Gammaproteobacteria; order Chromatiales; family Chromatiaceae; genus Thiodiazotropha. The sequence goes on from JAHXIP010000005.1 coordinate 216,100, forward strand.
GGGGTACCGGCTACAGCGTTTGGCAGATCTGTCTCTACAATTCTCACTTCACCATCACAGTGCGTATCCACTATCCGGCAGACCTTACCGATCAGACCCTGGATCTCCTGATTGTGTGCCAGACACTCAAAGCGGAAGCGGGCGATACCTCGCTCTCGGGCTGCATCCACCAGGCGTTCCAGCAGTATGCGGCCAATGCCATGTCCCTGCATCCGGTCGATCACGGTGATAGCAACCTCCGCACATTCGATATCGTCTACCAGCCGTATACAGCGAGTGACACCTAAACCTCTGCCCTCGTTGCCATTTGTATCGATTTCGACCGCAGCCAAGGCAAAGTGATCATAGCCGTCCATCTCGGTAAAATATCGCAACTCATCATGAGAGAGGGAGTCCTTCGCGGAAAAAAATCGCTTGTGACGCGACTGTGCAGAGAGCTCTGCAAAAGCGCTTATCATGCACGCCTTGTCAGACGGACATAATAGACGCAGCCTGATCAGCTGGCCGTCAGCCAGTGTCAAGTCTTCACGATAGGTTTCTATGAATCTAAGTCTCTCTCTCATGTTGGATAGCCTCCGGGCCGCATCAGAATACAACAGTCGGCCTGACGGATATTGTGCGCTGCAGCATAATAATATGCAAATGATTATAGGAACTTAGTGGATGTAATTGGCATTGCATCACGAAATAGAGACGCCAAAAGGTACGATAAAAAAATTGGGAACTATTCTGAAACCACCAGCAGCGTAGTTATTTGACTGTGGGGCCTCTGGTAGTTCGGGTAAGCCTGAAGCACGACAAGACTGTCATACAAGGTCTTGGCTATTTACCCCTTCGTCTGCGTTCGGTGATCTGCTCGCCGGCAAAGCCCCAGTTGTCCGTATCGACCTCATCGATGACCACGACGGTTGTTGACGGATCCTTGCCGAGTACATCGACCAACAGCTGTGTCGCGCCAGCAATTAGCGCTTGCTTTTGTTTTTTGCTGACACCTTCGCGGGTTACTTTGATATTGATATAGGGCATCTATTCTTCCTCTTGAATATGCTTGTGTGATCTTTATTTACGCTGCATTTAGGGGAAAACGCATATTGATTCAACATCCAGAATACAGGAATCAATAACTCGATAATCGCTAAATATTCCTTGATGATATGGATTCAAATTGACCTGATGCAGCGTAAGGATAACGAAACTTCACCTGCCATTTACATGGTTTTCATCTATAGACATTCATTTTCATTACAGTAGGCTTCAGTTCGGTGAAAAATATCTGCTTCTATTGTAGATGATGACATTAGGCACCTCTTTAGAAAACTGTCCATTGACTCGGGTAGTCATTAAGGCTGCGCCGAAAGGCAAAATGATGAGATAAGCGTGAAAACAGGTCCAATGCATTGGCGTTTGAGTGGCGTTGCCTTGGTGATGGGCGTTTTTGCCTTTTTGGGTGTAGGAGGCGTGATGTTTGTACACCAACTCACCTATGATCGTATTCAGATGAATCTACGGCAGGATACACTCAGTGCTATGCATCGGTTGCTGCCGGCGAACGAGTACGACAATGACCTGTTGGCAAATCCTGTTAAGTTCGATACAGCCGGAATGAGTATCGACAATCAATCGATCGTTGCTCATCGAGCCACGATGCAACATAGACCTGTCGCGACATTGTTTAGCCTTACGGCGCCTGACGGATACAATGGGGATATCAACCTAATGGTTGTTGTACGCGAAAATGGCATGCTGGCAGGGGTCGAAGTGATCGGACATCGTGAGACCCCCGGGCTGGGTGATAAGATTGAATCAGGTCGATCTGACTGGTTACAGCAGTTCGTTGGGGCCTCTTTGGTAAATCCGCCACAGATAGCTTGGCGTGTGAAGCGGGATGGTGGGCATTTTGACCAGCTGACCGGAGCCACAGTTACGCCTCGTGCCATCGTAAAGGCGGTCCAACAAGTACTGGCTTATCTACGTGATCATGGCAACGATCATTTTAAAATTGAAACCGACCCAATAACATCCACTGAAAGAATTAAATTGCAAGGCGATAGGGCATCATAGCTGGGTTGGTTGCGCAGCTGTCCTACATCGTGGACACATGTGATTTCCCTTTCGAGATTTGCGGCTAAGAGTAGACCCATATGAAATCGATAGTTTCACTGGTCTAAGGCATGCAATTTTTGGCACTATAGAGCAATTAGATGATTGCTCTCAGAGATGAGAACATCATGTCTTCCAAGCATATCTAACTATGAGCAGATCATGAATCAAGTCAGTCGAGCGAGCGAGGGTGTTTCTGAGTGGTTGCAGGCGTTCATTAAGCAGGACTCTTCCAGTGGAATCCTGTTGATCATAGCCGCCGTATTAGCCTTGTTGTTGGAGAATTCTCCCCTGAGTTGGCTCTACGATGCGCTACTCAATACGCCAGTGGAGGTTCGTGTTGGTGCTTTGCATTTAGACAAGGTGTTACTGCTCTGGATCAACGATGGACTGATGGCAGTTTTTTTCCTGCTTATCGGTCTCGAAGTAAAGCGTGAGTTTCTTGAAGGGGAGTTGTCGAGACTGGATCAGATCATCTTGCCTGGTCTCGGTGCGGTCGGTGGTATGCTGATTCCTGCAGCCATCTACTATTGGTTGAATCAGGGTGATCCTCTGGCAATGAACGGCTGGGCGATCCCAGCTGCAACCGACATCGCTTTTGCCCTGGGTATCCTGGCGCTGCTCGGGGATCGGGTGCCAGTTTCCCTCAGGGTCTTTCTTATGGCATTGGCCATCTTCGATGACCTGGGTGCTGTCGTGATTATTGCATTTTTCTATACTGCCGATCTCTCACTCACCAGCCTGTTGCTGGCAATGTTGGCAGTGATGATCATGCTGGTGATGAATATCATGAATGTCACCCGAGTCTCTGCCTACATGCTGGTCGGGGTCTTTCTCTGGTTGGCTGTGCTCAAATCAGGTGTGCACGCGACGCTTGCGGGTGTGATTGTCGGGATGATGATTCCACTCAGGGACCCGAAGGATGTGAATCACTCCCCACTGAAGACTGTGGAGCATGGTCTACATCAGTGGGTCGCTTTCTTTATTGTGCCAGTATTTGCCTTCGCTAATGCAGGCGTTTCGCTCTCTGGGGTTAACCTGGATACTCTGTTAGAGCCGATTCCTCTCGGAATCGCAGCGGGCCTGTTTTTAGGCAAGCAGGTCGGTATCCTGCTGTTCTGTGGTGTTGCGATCTGGCTCGGATTCGCCAAGCTGCCCAATGGTGCAAGCTGGTGGGGCTTCTACGGGACCAGTATTCTTTGTGGTGTCGGCTTTACCATGAGTCTGTTCATTGCATCACTGGCATTCGAGCAGGGAGGGTCTGAAGCAATCATTTTGGGGGATCGTATCGGTATTCTGATAGGTTCGGGTATCTCAGCCGTGGTGGGATATCTGCTTTTGAGGGTATTTAATCCCGCAGCCAAAAGAACATCTGCATAACCACGCTAGGGCCTGTTTGGAATGATATTTTCTATACAAAAGAAAACTTAGACTCGAGTTACGGGTCAAACAGGCAATGTTTCATTGAGGCAGCTCCAGAGGAGATCATAAATGTTGAGCAATTCCGCGCCCTTGATGATTGCCCTGGGTCTGTTTTCCTTCGGCCAGGCTATGGCTGAAGTGCGGTTAGGGGAGATGGCGCCCGATTTTCAACTGATGGATCAAAATGGCAAGGTTCATAGCCTATCCACCTATCAGGGTCGTTGGTTGTTACTCTATTTCTATCCCAAGGATGATACGCCGGGATGTACCCAAGAGGCCTGTGAGTTACGGGACGATCACGAGCAACTGGAAAAGATGAGCATCTCAGTACTGGGAGTGAGTACGGACGATATTGAGAGTCATCAGGCTTTTGCCGAGAAGTATCAGCTACCTTTTCCGTTACTCTCTGATGCGAGTGGGGAGGTTGCCAAGCGTTTCGGATCATTATTCCAGATAGGACCGATTAAGTTCGCCAAACGACACAGTTTTATTATCGATCCCCAGGGGCGTATCGCGCATATCTATCGGGACGTGGACCCGAAAACCCATAGCGATGAAGTGATTGCTCAGATTGAGGCTTTTCAGCTCAAGACGCCTTAGTCGAAAGAAAGGGGATGCCGGCTTCATGAAGCGATGCGGCCAAGGCATCCATGGCCGGTTTTATCTCACCACTGCCTCTCAAACCCAGTTCGATGGAAGGCGTCTCGCCCAGTCTCGGCAGGCTGTAGAGCTTGAATCCGGGAAAGCGCCCCGCAAAGGCCTCCATGATAGGTACCAGTGAGCTCTCCGGGGTGTGTATCACCTGCAATGAGGTTTCCTCAATAATTTCACCTCGCTTTTCCGCATAGTATTGATCGAGCACCCACTCGGCCATTGGCCTGGCCATTTCCGGGAAACCGGGGAGGAAGTAGTGTTGACCGATGCTGAACCCCGGGATCTGATTGTAAGGATTGGGGATCAGGCGGCACTTCTCCGGCAGATCGGCCATGCGAATACGGGTAGGGTGAGCCGAGTCACCGAACCGGCCTTCGATGAGCGCTGCGGCTTCGGGATGGCGTACCAGCGTGCATCCTGCCGCCTCGGCGGCGCAGGCACGTGTCAGGTCATCCGGTGTGGCGCCAATGCCCCCACAGATGAAAACCGGTAGCTTGCTCTGAAAAGAGAAACGCAGGTGCTCCGTGAGTATCGGGGCGTCATCCGGTAATAACCAGCATCGGGTGAGTTTCAGGCCACGGCTGCCAAGTAGCTCACGAAAGTAAGACAGATGGCTGTCCTGCCTTTGCCCAAAGAGTATTTCATCGCCTATTACAATAAGACCGAAAAAGTTGCTCATCTGTCTGTTCATCTGTTTGATGCATCTCCGAATAATTTGCTGCAGCGCTGTATTTACCCTTGCGCAAGTGTAGTTGATATCGACTAAAATTCGGCACTAAACTGACCGATGAATTGTAGACGGCGATACGATATTGTCGCTGGTATCATCTTGCGATAATTGAAAAAAAAAGGATCAGACATATGGATGAAGGCATGTTTGTCCCACCATCAGAAGTCATCGGGGAATCGTCCCATGATGCTGCTCCAGTTGAACTGGAACGGACCAGCCGATACGCAATCTGCGCCATGAGGTTCGATCTGCGCTGGCAGTCTGAAAATGCCCGGCATACAGACTCGCAGGTCTCGCAAAAGCTCAATCTCTGGCGGGATATCTTTCCGCCGGAGCTGGAGGCCGGCGTTTTGGATCAACCGGTTGGCCACATGGCAGCGCATCACTATCCTGCAGGTGGGCTGATCGAAAGCTATCGGCAGCGTGACAGTCTGACAATAAAGTCCAATCATTTTAATCGCGCCTTTCGCAAAGGGAGTTTCATCGAGCCCCGAATGGGCCGTTTCTATCCCAAGGGGGTTATCGCTGCGGTTGGGGGTATCTTCCCCGAGGACGCCACACCGTTCCGTGTGACGCAAAGCGGTGAGGGCATCGGTGTGGATTTGAATCACCCTCTGGCCGCACGGGAGATGAACCTATCTGCGACTATCCTCAACATTCGGCAGGCAGGTGAGGAGCACGGAGGCGTCTGCCACGATATCGCGGAGCTGGCGACCATCGGCGGCCCCGGCATGCAGGTACGCTGGGATGATCAGCCAACTGACTTTTGGTCTGACGATCCCTTTGTCCGTCTGTCGAACGAAGCCGATGCCTTCTTCTATCAGATGCCTAGAATGGTTGATCACATCGATCGTGCGGCTAGTCGTCAGATTGAACGACTCTATGGTCGTTTGATACCTCGGGGGGGAGAGGTGCTGGATCTGATGTCGAGCTGGAATTCCCATCTACCGGAGGATCTGAAGCTATCCCATCTGGCAGGCCTGGGTTTGAACCAGGAGGAACTCGATGCCAATCCCCGGTTACAGGAGAGATTGGTTCATGACCTTAATCTCAAACCGGTGCTGCCCTATGAAGACAGCCGTTTTGATGCAATCGTCTGTACCCTATCCGTGGAGTATCTTGTCAAACCCATAGAGATCTTTACCGAGGCACTGCGAGTGCTGAAGCCTGGGGGACGCTTGATTCTGACCTTCTCTAATCGGTGGTTCCAACCTAAAGTGATCAAGATCTGGCAGGATTTGCACGAGTTTGAAAGGATGGGGCTGGTGCTGGAGTACTTCCTCCTGGCTGGCGGTTTTACAAACCTGGAAACCTGGTCGTTGCGGGGTTTGTTACGCCCCTTGGATGATAAATACGCAAAGCAGATGCCATTCGCTGATCCACTCTACGCAGTCTGGGGGGAGAAGGCATAGCAGGTGGAATAGTGTCCTGCAGTTTCCTGGATGTCCCAATAGCCCAGCATGATGGTGTGATACGCCTCACACTTTTCGGGTGAGGGTCCGTTGTCTTGGAAGTGGTAGTCCGAGTAGTTTAAAAATTAATAATTACAAAAAGATGCTTAGGTAACTTAAGGTAGCTATCTGTTTTTTTATCAAGATAAGCCTGTTGTGGGTTATGGATAACCACAATACAAATTCTCCATCGCTTTTCTATGATCACCCTGATACTCAAAATTCGCCAGGATTTGCGAAGCCATACTGTCGGCTGAATCGAGACACACTATGGAAGGTCAGGGCCTGTTAACACTAATTTGATCGTCACTGCCAAGACCATTTTTTGTCCAGCAAGGCAGAAGAAGCGTAGTGTAGCCGGCCTACATAAGCGACTGATAACGCCGCTGGGCAAAAAATGGCCTTGGCCCTGCGGGTTGCGCCCCGAAGGAAGTGCCCTTGGGGTGCGCCTGAAAAAGTGCCACTCAGCGTTACTCGTCACTTATTTGGAGTGACCAAACTACGCTCCTCGCGCCTTGATTGGCGCTTTTTCAGGCGCAACAGTGGCAATCAAATTAGTGTTAACAGGCCCTAATAAAAAACACTCCGTGAGGTGATCCGATGACCAGAAAAAAATCTGGCGCAATACTACTGACTGTACTCTGCACGTTTTCACTCTCCAGCTTCGGAATGACACTCTCCTGGGCAGGCTGCGGCATCACAAAGAAGGCCTTCATGGCTGAGCTGGCAACGGCGTATGAGAAGAAAAGCGGGACTAAAATCGAGTTGGAAGGCGGTGGTGCAACCAAAGGGATTCGTAAGATCTCTGAGCGCCAGGTCGATTTTTCCGGCTCCTGTCGTTTCCGGGTCGAGAAAGACGGTATCTCCACTTCGCTGGTTCAGTTTAATCCAGTGGCATGGGATGCCTTGGCAGTTGTGGTTCACAAGTCCAATCCGGTTGAGAGTCTCTCTCTTGAGCAGTTGAGAGATGTTTTTATGGGTAAAGTGACCAACTGGTCAGCACTTGGCGGACCTGATCAGCCGCTGGAACTGCTGATCAGGAATGGCAAGATCTCTGGGGTCGGTCATACTGTCCGTAAGCTTTTATTCGGTGACGAGACGATCGATTTTCAGGCGAGCGAGAGCTTCAAGTCATCGGGGCCATTGGAAGAGGCCATTGAGCAGAATCCCAACGCCATCGCCGTGACGGGTATCAGTAGTGCCCGTAAACGGGATTTCAAAGTCATCAATCTGGATGGCCGGGAACCCAGCATCGAGAACATCAAGCAGGGCGATTATCTGCTATATCGACCACTCTACATTGTCACCAACAGAGAGAGTGAGAATCTTAGGGCGGTCAAATCATTTATCAATTTCGCTCACAGTCGAGAAGGCCGGGAAATCATTCGTAAAAATGGTGCCGTACCCTATTTGGAAGCTGTATGGTTGAACAACAATCTGCAGCGGCAGTGGAAAGAGGCGAGGCGTACCGACGAATGAACTTAGTGTCGAATTATGCTATCGACCGGTAACCGGCTTTGCTCTTGTTTGGTGTTATCCCAGTAATAGGTAGGCGATAGTCGGCATAACCAGAAATGCCAGTAATGTCTGCAAGGTGATGATCGAGGCCATGGTCTCTGCGTCACCGCCAAGCTGTCTGGCCAGAATATAGGCGGATGGTGCGGTGGGCGTCATGAAGGCGATGATAAGCACGCCAGCTGCAATACCACTGAGGCCGGTCAGTGATATCAAAATGGCAGTGGCCAGCGGTTTAAAAGCGAACTGTACCAACGAAGCGATCAGCGCTGGGTTCAGGTGGCCTTGTATAGACTTTGGTTTCAGTGCCGCACCAACTGCCAATAAGCCAAAGGGCAGGGCAGCTCTTCCGATGATCTCCAGTGTCTCCTCAGTAGGCCCAGGCAGTCCGATGCCTGTCAGACTTAAGGTCCAGCCTATCAGGCAAGCAATGATCAGGGGGTTAGTTAAAATCTCTTTGATAAAACCAACGGTGTCTCCCTGCTCGGGCCTGCCCCATTTCGATAACACGGAGATACAGAGAAGATTGATCAATACAATCATAAACCCGGCAGCCACCGCCCCCATTGCCAATCCCTGATCGCCATAGAACGCTTGGGCGAGGGCCAGTGCGATATAGGTATTGAAGCGCACACCGCCCTGGAAAATTGATGTGAAGGTGGTCCCTGCAATAGATGAAAAAAAACCATACCAGACGATGAGTATCAGACTCGAGAGTAGTAGAACTATAACGACAACACTCAGAATTTCGAGCCAGGGAATACCCGTCAGGTTCTGTCTGCCCAGTGTATGGATCAAGAGTGCAGGGAATAGCAGGTAGTAGGTCAGACGCTCCATGCCGGACCAGCTTATCTCCGGGATGAATTGGGTATATTTCAATACCAGCCCTAACAGAATCAAGGCCAAGATCGGTAGTAATGCGGCTGCGATTGAGGACATATCGCTGTAGAGTTTATCTCATTTCTAATCAGATGGAATTCCTGAGTCCCAGCTTATCCGGATGTGGCCATAAATAGATCTGTCTCTCCATGTAAGCGTCGTGATGCCTTCTGAAATAGTGCCGGAGGAGTGTGATTGGTACGATCAGGGGCGTTTCACCACGGCGATAGGACGCTATGGCGCCACTGAGCTCTGCTTTGTCATCACTGTCGATGCTTTTTTTCAGATATCCCATGATATGTTGAAGAACGTTGACGTGCCGCTGTCGGGTCACGCGTCGCTTGAGTGTGTGCATGAGTTCAGCGATATAGTCTTGTGAGAGTAACTCAAGATCTCTATGAGATAGATCAGAAAGCAGCCTGCCCAGTCGCTGATAGGATGCTTGTGAATGAGCCATGACCAGATATTTATGTACAGTATGAAATTCGATCAGACTGGCAGCATTTATGCCATTCCAAAGCAGTCTGTGCCAGCGTTGCAGTACATAGATACGATTGATGAAGTTCTCTCGTAATACTACGTCGTTCAGACGCCCTTCCTCTTCCACAGGTAGTAATGGATTGTTTTGCATCAGTATGCGGGCAAAAATACCGCTGCCTTTACGTGCGGGATTTTTTCCGGAAGCATTGAATACTTTGACCCGCTCCATGCCGCAACTGGGTGAATCTTTTTTTAGAATATAGCCACAAAGATTGTTGAGTTGTCTGGACTGTTGTTCTGCATACGCTTCCATCTTATCAGTCACATCCATCGATGTGTCCGCTGTCCCCACCAATCTTGGGTGTTCTATATTGCCCATCAGGCGAATTGTTGGGCGTGGTACACCCAGACCAATCCCTGTCTCCGGGCAGATAGAGATGAATTCCAGGTGCTCACTCAGTGGGCCCATAATGAACGTATCCCGCTTGTGTCCACCATCGTAACGCACCGGTTGTCCCAAGAGGCATGCACTGACGCCGACTTTGGGTAATGGGTTATCCAGCATGTGAGGCGCTCTCCAAATAATTGTAGGACTCTCTCTGTTTGGCCATGCTTGTAGTTGTACACTCAGGCAAAGTGAATGGCCAACAAGAAACCCTCTGTGGGTCTATTTTTATATTGCTATCGATGCAGCATCTGATTATGTGCCAGTTTTTCAATCAGATTTTACGTATCTGATTTATAAGGTGGGAACCTGCGTGGCATGGATAGGACTCGGGAAAATTACGTCATAGTATATCTTTCTTCCATGCGGGTCAGGAGGACCGGATCATCATCTCCAGATTAGGGGGGGTATTTCAGAGATGAAGTTGAGCTAAGCGATTATTCTCCCCCGGGATGAAGGACAAGATGAGGAGACTGTGGAGTTCCCACAGTACGGTAGACACTTCCGAGCTATGATATGAGCATAGGAGGAAGCGTATGAGCAGTCAAAGATTTAGCCCGGAATTTA
>JAHXIP010000006.1 GCA_025655575.1 Candidatus Thiodiazotropha sp. (ex Monitilora ramsayi)
ATTGCTGGAGCCTTCCAGGTCAGGAAAATCAACCGCCAGCGCACCGGATCCGGCACCAGCAGTACCTGCTGCGATGGCTGCCTGAATCACCTTATCTACGATATCCAGGGCGATCTTATCAGCATCAACAGAGAAGCGGAAAAGATCATCCTCGCCTTCTGAGGTAAACCCGGTAGCCTCCTCACCAGTGGTATCGATATCCGGCACATTCAGGGAGATATCGGCATAACCACCGAGCGACCACTCTTCCAGCAGATCAACCTCAGTCAGTCCAAGAATAGAGATGGTGTCATTGTGAAACTGAAGGCCGGGAATACGTCCCTCATCATCATATATCAGGCCGGCATCAAAGGGGCCGATGGGGATCCCCAGTGCATTGGCGGCAATCCCGTCATCAGGATCTACCGTCAAGCCGACAAATTCCCACGTATCAGTAGGATCGGTATGCCAGCACGATCCTGCGTTCAAAACACCGCAACGGTAGCCGCCGAACAAATTCACTCCTGCACTGGCATGGGTTTCGAAAAGAATATCGACACCTGCTTTTATCTCAGGAAAGTTAGTTGTAAAACTGCCGGTACCCAGCGATGAGTATCCGGTAGAGATGGTGAAGGATTCACCCGGGCTGACGGTATAGGCGTCCGGTGCCTCAATGGAGACGTTGAGATTATAATTGGCATCGACAGAACCTGAGTCGATGTTCACATAAGGTGAAACACCGAAATTTCCATCCGTGTGCCCGTAGACTGAAAACTGCGGCAGGGGTGGCGCAAATGGAATCAACTGCGGCAGCCCGACAGACTTGGGTGACTCGAATGAGTAATCCCAGTCATAGAGCGGAATATCCTGACGCCAATTGAGCTGCCAGGCATCACCGGCCTTCCACATACTTTGATCGTTGGACTCAAAATCTAACTGTGACTCATACAGCGCCGACTGGCCCGAGAGAGGAAATAACAATGTGGCAAACAGGATACCCAAGACTCTGTATATATTGCTGCAGTTCATGACCAGCTTCCTCTCTTGATTGTTGATCAGAATCTGGGTCGAACATCACAGGGAAACTATCGTTTAATGAGACACATCCGAGATGAACCGAATATCTTCTCTATCAAACAATTCCCCCTTCCCATGTGATCCTGTTCCATCCAACTGATCGAATTCCCCCTAAGCCTTAACGTTACCCACTCTCCAAACCATGAACGGGCATAAGATTACAGCTTAGCAATAAATACCATGCAATATGTAAGCCTTTAGTATTTTTCCTTGAATTTACAGTTGGTTATAAATTTTTCTAATTTTGACTCTGTCTAAAATGTAAACTAATCCGACACAAATTCGAACTATTTGTACAAAATCACCGATATGCCGAAAAAAATCCGACAGACTATCTGCAATACGGTTTATGGATGGAATAGCGGGATATCAGCAGACCTATCCCCCCATCAGAAGCGGCCACACTTCTTTCTGAGTGGGGGGGTTCAGATTGATTTTTGTTAGATTTTACTCAGGCTTTTCAACCAGATCCCGATAGGCATGCCAGGTCGCATGGGCGGCGAGTGGAAAACCGATCACCAGACCGACATAAAGAGTCATGAATCCTGCGACGATGATGGCAACCAGAATGGCTGCCCAGAGGAGCATCGGCAGAAGATTGTAGAAAACGGCATTCCAACTGGTCTGGATAGCGTCAAATACATTACAGCTGCGATCCAGCAGCATAGGTACCGCCACAGCACTCATACTAAAGATGCCGAATGCAATTGCTGCACCACAGGTTATGCCAAGCACCAATAGCTGCAAGCCATTCCAGGTACCAAACAAAGCAGTCAGAAAGCCTTGCCAAGTGGCGGGTGTTATGCCGGTAAAAGTCAGGGCAACGATGGGCAGGGTCACAGTCACCCAGGCTACGAGTGCAGCCACCAAGACTAACCCCATGTTAAGGATATTGAAGCTATTACGCTTAAACAAATGCTGTGCTGCGCGTAACGAAAGTCTTTCTCCCGCTTCCAGTTGACGGCTGATTTCATACAAGCCGATAGCCAGTAGCGGCGCTACCAGAAAAAAGCCTGCCAGCAATAGCGGAAAGAGGAAGAACATACCACTGGCCATCACAGAAAGTGTCACCAGATAGCTGATGAGTGTCAGACCCAGACCATATCCAAGACTGCTGGCAGGTGCGGCTTTGATATCCTCCCAGCCAGCAGACAGCCATTTCCATGGATCTTCCATACCGATAACCCGGATTTCTGCAATGGTCACGGGACGAGCATCATATTGATGCATGACGATATGATTCATGGTTAACCCCCTTTTATAGGATACGGTTCGTGCATATCTCCATCTTGGTTGGACTCATAATCACCGTGCTTGTTTCACCTATATACAGCACCATTAGTAGGGATATTTCAGTTAGAAAACGAAACTGAGACAGACAACGGTTGCCGTTCGTTGTGGGTAAATCGTTTCAATCGATAAAGCCCCCATGCTTTTCCCGGCTCACGACACATGCCATAGCGAAAGGCGGGCGTCAGATAGGGCAGCGTGTAGCGTAGATCCGTAAACCATACGCAGGTTTCGCCCTCCCCTTCATCCAGGCGATAGAATATGGGTAACCGGGCAAACTCCCTGAATTTCAAGAACTGCGGTTGCATCCAGGCCTCTTGCACCAACGGCATCAAATCGTCACGATTACCCAGCAGGCTTTTATATTGCCAATCCAAAGCACTTACCCCCCGGTAGCTTGTGACGACAGCCTCTTCATCGGATAGCAGGCTGAGGTAGGCAACCTCATAATCGTTGCCGGACTGCCTTATCAATTGCCAATAGAAAGGTGAGAAAGGCTGCGGCAACACATGAAGATCGTACGACTCAGCTAACTGCTCAGCAGCGATTGCATGAGCCTGTACTTTGAAAACCCATTGGGTTCCCAAATAGATCGAGACCAGCAATAAACCACTCAAGGCATACTTGAACCTAGTATGTCGCAGGAAGAAAGCCAGTGTCACGACAAGTATCGTGGTGACTATCGCATCGATAACAAAGGTCGTGCCGAAGCTGTAGAGCCTATACGACAACGGATAGAAAATTCGGATACCGAACACCGTCAACAGATCTAACAAGATGTGGGATAAGATTCCGAGTCCACAAAGTGTATAGACACTGAGCCAGTGTTGCCTTGCAGAACGGGATAGCATCCACAACGATCCCAGCATCACAGCCCAGAAAGGCATAATCAATACAGAATGAGTTGCAGTGCGATGCCAGTCAGCCAGAAACACCAGAGGATCTATCCAGAAACTGAGGTAATCGATATCAGGGAAAGCCGCTGCAATCCCAGTGACTGCCATACGCAGACGTAAATCTTTTACGGGGAGAGACTTTGTCCCAGTGACCGCTGCGGCACAGACTGCACCGAACAGGACATGAGTGACTGTGTCCATCGATGCGAGTCCTGTTTACCCCTGTGGGACTGAGCCCTCAGCTCTGTAACGTGGTTCTGCCTGTTTATGCTTCTGTGCTCGGACAGTTAGCCCACACCCTCCTCCGCTTATTGGTTCTATCAGTCGTGCCAGTGATTCAGCACGGCGTAACAGGCTGTCGAGAAAGCGTCGGGTATTTTCTGACTCATTTGTGTCATCAAACAGCCAACGAGCAAAACTGGCAAGATAGATACTGGTCAACACTGTCTCTTCGGTGACCCGTTGCAGATGGACTGCATCTCGGTGTGCAGACTCCAGTATCCACTGAACCGTACGGCTGATTCTCAAGAGGCCCAGCACCTGCAGATGCACATGACCCAGCTCGAATTTGTACATCAGCATATCTCTACTGACACGACGATGATTGTGCATCGACATCAACCAACACATGATTGACCGATGAATACGTTCACGAGGGGTAATCCACTGATAGTCCGGCAGAGCGGCATCGGCTAACATGGCATGGTCGGCCCGGTCGTACCATGCCTCCACCAACTCATCCTTCTGGTTGTAATAGCGTTGCACATCCACAAGCTCTACACCCAGTTCAAGTGCAACCTGATGCAGCCGGATAGATTCCCATGAGCTTTTCTCCGCTAGCCGAACGGCCGCGTCGAGGATTTGCTCGGCTAAATCATCAACAGTATCTTCTGTACGAGTTTTTGATTGGTACTGATTTTCCATGGCAGTGAAGCGTATGAACAGGAGATAGATATCAGTATAGTCACTGATGCCTATCTGTTTGCCACTCCCCATTGGCAGGTGGTGGTAGGAACAGAAAAATCAGTGCCAAAAGCAATTCGATCACAAGATAGAAAAGCATCACATTATCCGGCAAGCCATCGAGAACCAGAGAGTAGAGACGCGCCACAACAACCAGCACCAGGGTAAAACCAATTCCCATCACCAGAATGCGTGCCTGTTCCAGATAAAAACAGGCTATACACGAGAGAAGACCTAATCCCGCCATCATACCGTGAAGGGCACGACTTTGATTTATCTGACTGATTGCCCTCTCATCCGTGACAGCTAACGTGAGAGTAAACATTTCAACCAAACCCGGAACCAGCAAGCTCAAACCAAAAATAAATAACAGAAGCTGAAGTGCCAATTTATGTAGTATCTGCATGGTTAAATTCCCGCCGAATAAGGATTATGTAATATCACAATAACTACCAGACTTTGAGTTCTGTCCCTATCTGAATGTATTTAAATCAAATATTCAGGATTTTTCACGTTGTCCTTCAGCTTCATATTCTTTAGTTGAAATAACCCTGCATTAAACATACTTTCCCGCAAGCACTCAGCGGCTCATGACTGGTCTAATGGCTTGTGAATCCAGATTGGTGAACTGGCCAGACCATGTCGTATTATTTTGGGGGAAACTAATGGAAAACTTCTTGGCAGGAATTCTGATGCTTGCGCCGGCAATCTTTCTCTTACTGCTGATCGCAGGCGGACTTATTATGGTGAGTGTGTGGATCTATGCTCACCTACCGATTAATAAAGCTGGGAAAAATCATATCTCTGAGAGAAGAAGCGGGTTTGACAGGCGTCATACCACTTTAGTCGGGTTAAAGTAGATTTTCAGGTATGGTTTCTGAGAACATTCCAGTATTGTCGACCAGGCCCAATGATCTAGATCGCCCGCATTCATATGCATTGAACCTTTCGGACTCAGAAACTGGTCTTTTATCAATCACATTTCAAAAATTCTTGGCTATTTCACTAGCCAAATATTGCTAAAAAATACTACCCGTTAAGCAAGCGCAGTAGCAATTTAATCTAGCCATGTTTCAGTCCGAACTTGTGTCCTGATACCTCTATTTAAGTGTATGAATTCCACATTACACAACAAACTTTATATCAGAGAAAATCGACCCGAAGATTGACCCGACGATTCTCTGCCCTACCAGTTGGCGTCTGATTGTCGGCAACGGGTTGTGTATCGGCATAGCTGACAGATCGCAGCCTTTCTGCAGCAAAACCTTGATCAAGCAGAAAGCGCGTGACTGCATTCGCACGGGCGGCCGCCAACTCCCAGTTGGATTGAAAACGACCGCCAAGGATCGGCCGATCATCGGTATGCCCTTCCACAGCAATATTGGCTTCGCCAATATCCTGCAGCGTCCCAGCAAGTCGTATCAGTACCGGTTCTGCTCCTGAGAGAAGATCAGCTTTGCCGGACTCAAACAGGATCACATCGGCAATCTCGAGAGAGATGCCAAAATCTTTCTCTGCCACTTTAATCTCACCCTGGAATTGGGTTTCGATGGCTGTTATTAAACGGGATTCAGGTGTCGATATCACTTCTGGCTGCTGTGTCTGAGGAGATATTGCTTCCGCCTGTTCGCCGGGCTCAGTCACCGCCATCACTTCAACTGATTCAACTGATGTGACAGGTTCGATACTCGCTTCCGGTTCCTGAAGATGCTGTACGGCCATATGGCCCAGCAATACTACCAACATGGCAAGTACGACACTGAGCATATCCACATATGTCAGTAGCCAGTTTGATTCGGACTCGTCCGATTCCCAGGCGTACCAGGCGATAGATTCCAACGGAGATTCGATATTAGCGGTGGTGCCCATTTTATACGCCCTTCCCTAATATCAGCGAGAGGCAGCCAGCTCGAACTGAGGCCTCACTTCCGGCATCTCCTGCTTTCGTTCGATCTCTTCCATCATCTCGCGGATCAGCTCTGCATGTTGCTTGTCGCACAGCAGCATGACTGCCTGCAGATAAGCGACACGATGGGAAATCTGTCTGCGACCATGCTCCTCAAGCTTACTGGCGATGGGTTTCAGGACCAGATTGGCCAATACCAGGCCATACACGGTGGTCAGCATGGCAAAGCCCATGGCCGCACCGATGGTGCCCAAGTCGCCGGACCCTAACCCAAACAGCATTTGAATCAACCCCAGCAGAGTACCCAACATGCCAAAAGCTGGCGCATAACCACTCATGGAGCGGACCATCTCAGCGGGACGACGCAGGTGATTACGGTCATCTGCGATCTGACGTTGTAGTGAAAGGTTGATCTGATCACGTGGAAAGCCATCCACCACTAATTGAGCACCACGACGCAATAATGGGTCGTCGATCTGCTGAACGGCCGTTTCTGCCGGTCTGATTTCACCGCGGCGGTAATAATTTGCCGCCTGTAGAAAGTGCTGAAAACCGCTTTCCTCACCCTCCTCGGCTTCCTGTGGCCTGCGGAATCCGCGCACATGCCGCAAAAGCGCTATGACCGCCTGTTGAGAGTGACTCATGACTGCTGTCAGCAAAGTGCCGCCAACTACCAGTAAAAGCCCTGTAATCACAGCGATCAGACCGGAACCGGGGGCAAACAGCTGTACCAATACGGAGACCAGTACGACTATCGATAAGAGTACAATCCACACAGGTGTGATCACGGGAATTCCCCTCAAACGGTAAATTACCCGAAAACGCTGCAAGTAGTGGGCCAAAGAAACTCAGCGAACAGGGAGGGTTGGCCGCTCACCAAACATCGGAAAACCCTCTTCCTCAATTCGCTTTCTTGAAGACTCATCAAGGATGAGTACCGGTACATCGAGTTCGATCTGTTTGCAGTGTCTGGCCATGATCTGCATCGCTTCTTTTTGCGAATCACGCGCTCTGGTCGAAAAACTCCCGTGGGGATCGGTTACAAACCACTTATCCATTTGACGACTGATATGCAGGCGAGGCTCCTTGGTGATAATACGTGTTTTCTCGATTCGCCCACCCCAGTGCTCACAGAGGCGTAAAAGCGTATTGGGAATCAACTCATCATAGAGTCGCCTGACAGCAGCCATAGACTGCTGATAGTGGGTCTCATGAATATCCCCTTTTGTCCATGCCACACCATCATAACCCTCCTCTGCGCCATGCAACAGAATCAGTTTCAATGCCAGACCGATCCACTCTTTTCGAAACGGTGCAGGCGGCAGGCGCCCAGGCCATCGGGTCTGATAACCAAACATGGCGCCTGATTGGTGCCAATCACTCTGAAGCTCTTCAATGAAAAGCAGGCGCCTGCCATGTTGATCATGTCTGATCTTGGTCCTGAAATGGAGTAGCAAATTGCGTTCGTAGTAGTGCTTGTTATGGTAAGAAATGGGGTAGTCGGGCAACGTCAACAACCATTCCCGATACTCACTTCCTCCACAGAGGGTCTTATGCTCATAGCGACTACAGGGAGTGTAGGTGACAGGAATACCAACGTGCTGCAGTGCATGTTCACTGGCCACTTTGAACGCCTCTTCCTGGTCTTTGAAAAATGTTTGTCCGGAAAGTTGAGAACTGATCAGATTACCGATCGTATCCAGTGCGAACCATCGAAGAGACCTCTCCTGCTTCAGTTTGGTATTAACTCTCATCACATAGCCGACTTTGTAGTAGTGCATGGTATCTGCGTAACGTAATATGCAGACTTCACCAGGACCGGCAATTTTCTGTATTGCGCCCAGCCTGTTACGGGATTTTGATTGCGACAGCTCAATGAATTCCAGACCACAATTCCTGTCTGTTGCCAGCTCATGGGTCAGGCAGAGACGTATCGCTGAAAAGTTAATTTTATTCAGAAGGGTTTCGCGGGCAACCATCGCTTTTCCCTGACGATGCGCCTTATCTAGAAACAACAGTAGGCCCGACCACTCCAACTCTTCTGCCCGGATGCCTGTTCTGCGTAAATTTAAAAGCGTCTGCCGCCATTGCAATGGAGAAGCCCGGTTCAGACTCAACGCCTGAATACGGCGCTGAAGCGCACTATACAACCTCTTGGAATACGGGAACTCCTTGGCGACCAGCGGTTGATCCTCTGCTAGTCGCCGTCTCACCTGCTCGATTTCACAAACCTGGGTATCCTGTCTTAACCAAGCCTGGAAAACCCTGCGATCTTTTTTTGACCAGTCCGTGAGACTTGGCAACTCATCAAGGGTATGTCCGGAGAAGACATAGGCATTATTCCCCGGTAACCACTGGCAATCCGGGGGAGGAACGACAATGTCTATCAGACGATAGAGTTCATACCGAGGTGTATCAGGCATGACAATACGATTCAGGCGAAGTGCATGATATCTGGCCCGAATATTTGAAATACCTACAATGCGACCACTCGGCAGCGAAATCATCACTCTCCCACCTGGGCAAACGGCCTTAACTCTAGTGTAGTGTCTTACACTATGTATATCAGTGCTTGGGGAGGTCTTTAACCGAGAGCCTGTGGGGGAATATCTCAGATAGAGAGTATCTCAATTCAATACAGAATGGCGTTCCTGCACAGGGAGTATCATAGTATTTTCCACAGACTCGTCCTTCAATCAATGGGAAATCCAGCCTAAGGCCTGGTTCTTTTGCATAGCTGTCTGTCCAGGCAACCCATGCATAATCATCCGGCGACCAGCGACATAGATGCGAGAGAATTTACAACAAGTGCTTACCGTCAAAAATCTCTGCTTCGAGTTCAAAAATATCGACACCAGCCACGCAACCTAAATTGGCGCGCATATGTCCCGGCACCCTGGCTGTCTCATGAAATGTGTAGATACCACAGGTTTTGCAGAAATAGTGTTTGGCGGTTTTTGCGCCAAACTGATAGAGACCTAATGCGTCAACTTCAGCCTCGATTCTAAACTGATCGAGCGGAATCACTTGTGTCGACATCATCGCACCTTTGCGGGAGCAAAGAGAGCAAGTACAACGTAACCCTTTCGTGATCTCCTCTCCCTCGAACGAGAACCTAACTGCGCCACAATGACAACTGCCTTCGTATTGCTCGCTCATATTCACTTCTCCTTTGGTGGATCTGACATGAGGCTCTCCGTCCGCATTTACCTTCAATGGTAAAATGGAATGACGAGCTGAAAGCCAGACACACTCGCTTGATTGCAGGCCAGTTCGCAGGAACATCCATCTTCACACTTCCTAGGTTCGCTAAAATCTGCTGGCGATAGCCGCTTCACGAGTATAGACAAAAGCCCAACCTGTTGAGAATTATATATCTACTAGCCATTTATCACTTTTTCATCACACCAGGAACGGTAGATACCTTGTCTGGTCTATCATCACTGTCAACACAGGAGAAATTGGTATGAAAAAATTGAAACTACGACATTGGGGACTACTCTTGGCAGGGATGTTCATCATCATCTCCGCACAGGCAGAGATAAAAACAGATGAAATGAGCAGTGACGATAGCCTGGCAGTAGCTACTTTTGCCGGAGGATGTTTCTGGTGTACGGAATCGGATTTTGAAAAGCTGGATGGCGTGGCAAAAGTCATCTCCGGTTATGCCGGTGGCACCCACATGAATCCGACGTATCAGGAAGTCTCCAGTGGTGCAACAAAACACCTTGAGAGTGTAGAGGTCTACTACGATCCGGATAAAATCAGCTATGACAAACTGCTTGATGCCTTTTGGAAAATGGTCAATCCCACCGATATGGGGGGGCAATTTGTCGACCGTGGCTATCAATATTCCACTGCCATCTTCTATCACAATGAGGCGCAACGCAGGACTGCCGAGGCCTCTCTCAAAAGACTGAGTGCCAGCGGCCGCTACGATCAGGCAATTGTGACGCCAATCCGCGAAGCCGGTACTTTTTATGATGCAGAAGATTATCACCAGGACTACTACAAGCGTAATCCTGTGCGCTACAAATTCTATCGCTGGAACTCAGGGCGAGATCAGTACCTGGCAAAGGTCTGGGGTAAAGAGACACTGCACAACTGAGATGAGTCATTCCCACCTAGTCAGGTGGGAATGACGCCTAAATACTCTCTGTCTGAATTGCTCTTCCCCGCAGGTAGGCGACTTCCCTAAAAGCCGCTTGTTTTCTGAGAACGCCCCACAAATGCTGTATAGCATTCGCTTATCCGTCTAAATTACCCATCAAAACAGTATGTTAAAAATATGATTCTAATCAATAATTCACATTAAGACTGCTTCTAAACCCACATTTTTTTTGGTAAATTAGCCGCATATCAATATTTGTATAGCAAATAGGAGTTGCTTTCATACATATACCAAAGCATCACTGACTGAGAGGTTTATCGTGATCGGACCGAGGACCTTAATCTACTTAACACTCCCCTTCGTTATCGGGGGTTTTAGCACAGTGGGCTTTGCAGGATGGGACGAGGCACGACTCGAGCGGGAAGAGGCAGCACTACTGACCCCCAATCCAGCCAACGGCAAAATTGTCTATGAAGGGTGTGCCGTCTGTCACATGCCTGAGGGCTGGGGCACTCCCAACGGTGCCTACCCCCAAATCGCCGGCCAGCACCATTCCGTCACTATCAAGCAGCTTGCTGATATTCGCGCCAACAACCGCGATAACCCATCGATGTTCCCCTTTGCGATCCCAGAGGAGATCGGCGGTGCACAATCCCTTGCCGATGTCGCTGCTTATATAGAGATACTGAAGATGACGACGGCAACCGGCAAAGGCGATGGAACCGATCTCTCCTATGGCGAGGAGCTCTATCGTGATAACTGCACCGAGTGCCATGGAGAGCAAGGTGAAGGCAACCCAAAAGACGCTTACCCACTCATCCAGGGCCAACACTACAATTATTTACTGCGACAATTGACGTGGATACAAAATGGTAAGCGCCGTAATGCCAACAGCGACATGATGAAAATCATCGAAGGTTTCAGCGAGCGGGAGTTCAAGGCATTGGCTGACTACATCTCGAGGATGCTGCCCAGTGAAGAGAAGCTCTCTCCCTATACCTGGAAAGATCGAAGATAGCGTCAAAATAGCCAACAATGGTCAATAGCAATCACCTCAATGCAGATCAACCCAGTGAGTTTTCCATGAAAAAGGAACTTCTCGTCAGCTTCCTGTTGCTATTCATTCCCGCATCGCTACTCATTAGCACCATCTTCTATGCCTTCTCCAATCAGTCGCAGAGATACGAACTCCAGACAATCCAGATCCGTGAAGAGTCCGCATTGCGTAGCGCCACTGAACTCACTTCAATGCTGTTCGAGCAGAAACTGTCCGATCTGATGGTACTTGCTGAAGGAGAAACACTGAGAAAATATCTGCATGATGACAGCATGCTTAATTGGGTACACGTCGCCCGCGAGTTTTCTCTGTTTGCCAGGCGGAAACCAAAATATGCTCAGATCCGTTATATCGGTATCGATGGGAAGGAGCTGGTCAGAGTTAACAACAGAGCTGGCGAACAAGAGATTGTTCCCAAAACCCTCTTACAGAATAAAGGTGACCGCTACTATGTTCAGGAAGCCATCAAACTGAGCCAGGGTGACATCTATGTCTCTCCCCTGGATCTGAATATGGAAAATGGGGCTATCGAACAACCGATTGTCCCCACCATTCGCTTCGCCACACCGGTACACGACGGCTACGGTACGCTGCGAGGCATTCTGATCATCAACTACACCCCGGAAGAATTGTTAGACCGGATCGCTGATATTTTCAAAACACTGATTGGCGATACCGTCATGCTTAACAGTGACGGCTACTGGTTGATGGGAGCCCCCGATGAACAACTCTGGGGTTTCATGCATGACAGCGAAGAGACATTCGGCAAGCAGCATCCCGATGTCTGGGCAACACTTTTACACAGTGAAAGCGGATCTGTTTCCACACAATCCGGCCTCTTCATCTACCAACGCGCTTTCCCGTTGAATCGTGCCAAATTGGGTTCGGTCGAAAACATCCAAATGGATGCTGCGGCAGATCAACCAACAGCCAAAGACCGCTACTGGTTCTATGTCTCCCATATATCCAAAGCGCTTATTGATGATCTCTCGTCCAAGCGTGCCTTGATCTCATCAATCACCTATCTATTGCTTTTTCTCGTTACCGCATTCATTAGTTCAATCTATGCAAAAAATGCCGTCCAGAAGAAACTGGCTTTTCTCAGGCTCCAACAACATGCAACAACGGATGAGCTAACCAACATTGCCAACCGTCGAGAACTGCAAAAAACCGGAGAGAACGAATTCAAGCGCGCCCATCGCTTTAACAGGAACTACGCAATCCTGATGATTGACCTGGATCACTTCAAAGTCATCAACGACACCCATGGCCACAGCATAGGCGATGAAGTTCTCAAACATATCGCCAACATCTGTCTCGACATAACCAGAACGGAAGACCTCCTGGCTCGCTACGGTGGAGAAGAGTTTGTCATGCTCCTACCGGAAACAGATATTGAAGGTGCCAGACAACTGGCAGAGCGGATTTGCCAGGATGTACGAAACCGCCCCTTTGAATCCGCAAACGGTCCCATTTCCATCACCGTCAGCATCGGGGTCAGTGAAATAGGACCGGTTGATACTAGCTATTCCGATATCCTGCTTCGAGCCGACAAGGCGCTCTATCAGGCAAAGAGCGAAGGCAGAGACCGGGTAGTTGTCATGAGTGTAAAAATTATTGAAAAAAGCTAGAAAGACAACACGCTGGGCAAATTACACGTCTTACAGATAAGCTCACTTAGCGCCTCATTTCCTCACCATTAATTGATGGCCAGTGCAATAGTAGTACCCGCCAAATGTGCAACTGACAAGCTGAGACCATCAGCTTATTTGATGCAAACGATAGTTCTTGTTTTAGAATAGCTTACCGTCGCTATATCCCATTCAAAACAAGGGTAATTGTGCATTGCACAATTCAAATTGAGAGGTTAGAATCCTCTACTTCTGAACTGATTCCAAAGGAATCTGGGTGGATACAAAATATAAATAATAATTTTTCCTCTTGATAAGGGGTGAACGCGTTACCTAAGATCTTCCCGGTTCAATCAAACATATCGTTTTTGGATCACAGCATAAAATTCGAAGAAGATCACCGGCGCTCTCCATCAGGCACGAACCCTTACCAGGTGGAAGATGATTTTCACTATCAAATGGATGTTGATAGCTGAAGCAAGTGGGCAGATGATAACAATCAATCGTCAACATGATCACCAATGTTGATGAAACAAATGATCCAGCGCCTCGAATGGCGGTTGGGTCTTTGCTACTAAGATTCATCTGACCAGGACATAATCAGGCATGAGTTTGCATTCACCACAGCAGACAGACAGCGCCCAGCTAAAGGTGGACAAAACCACCCTCCTCTCGGCCTTTGGTAAATTTCTGCCCCCCGAGGCTATCCTCTTCGAAAACGAGGATTTACATCCCTACGAGTGCGACGGGCTCTCGGCCTATCGCCAACTGCCTCTGATTGTCGTGCTACCCCGCACCGTCGATGAGGTACAGCAAATCATGCGTCTCTGTCATGAGCATGACGTACCCGTTGTGGCCCGGGGTACGGGTACCGGACTGTCCGGAGGCGCCCTGCCCTTGGCAGAAGGCGTGGTCCTTAGTCTGGCCCGGCTCAAGTCGATCCTGGAGATTGATCCTGTCAACCGAACGGCCCGGGTACAGCCAGGGGTCCGCAATTTGGCAATTTCTGACGCCGTCAAACCTGATGGCCTCTACTACGCACCCGATCCATCTTCACAAATTGCCTGTACTATCGGTGGCAATATCGCTGAGAATTCCGGAGGCGTGCACTGCCTTAAATACGGCCTGACTGTCCACAATACACTTAAACTCAAAGTGGTAACTGTCGAGGGTGAGCTCATCACCATCGGCTCTGATGCCCTCGATAGCCCAGGCTATGATCTTTTGGCGCTAATGATCGGCTCTGAGGGCATGCTCGGTGTGGTGGTGGAGGTAACAGTCAAGCTGCTACCACTGCCAGAGCGGGCGCAAGTAGTGCTTGCCGCCTTCGATGATGTTGAGAAGGCAGGAACCGCAGTGGGTGAGATCATAGCAGCAGGCATTATCCCGGCAGGTCTTGAGATGATGGATGGCCCCGCCATACAGGCAGCCGAAGACTTTGTACATGCCGGCTATCCCACCGACGCAGCAGCTATTCTGCTATGTGAGGTCGACGGCAGTAACCAGGAAGTCTCCGAACACATTCTGGCTGTGCGGGAACTGTTGCAGGCCTCAGGCTCCACCGAAGTCCGTACCGCCAACGATGAGGCCGAACGCCTGCGCTTCTGGCAGGGACGCAAGTCCGCATTCCCGGCAGTAGGCCGCCTCTCACCAGATTATTACTGTATGGATGGCACCATTCCGAGACATCGCCTGCCTGAGGTTCTGAAAAAGACAGCGGAGCTCTCACGTACCTACAATCTGCCGGTAGCCAACGTTTTTCATGCGGGGGACGGGAATATGCACCCGCTGATCCTCTATAACGCCAATAATCCGGGCGAGTTGGAGCGTACCGAAGAGCTGGGCGGAAAGATCCTCGAGCTCTGTGTCTCCGTGGGCGGCACCATTACCGGTGAGCATGGCGTTGGTATCGAGAAGATCAACCAGATGTGCTTCCAGTTTAAGCCGGAAGAGCTGGCGCAGTTTCGTGCTGTCAAACACGCTTTTGATCCCGATGAGCTGCTCAACCCTGGTAAGGGTATCCCCACGCCGAAGCGCTGTTCTGAGTATCGTGCCCTGGGCAATCATCAACATCCACACGATGATGAGGCCAGCTCATGAATGGAGATCAGGCGAAGTTACTCCAGGAGCAGGTTGTCTCAGCAGCGGCCGAGCAGCAGACACTCGACATTCAGGCAGGAAATACCAAGCGATTTCTCGGCAGATCACCACAAGGAGAACCGCTGGATCTCACCACGCACCAGGGCATCCTGAGTTATGAACCCAAGGAGCTGGTGATCACCGCTCGCAGCGGTACACCACTTCATGAGATCGAAGCCGCCCTTGCTGAAAAAGACCAGATGCTCCCCTTTGACCCGCCCCATTTCGGCGCTCATGCAACCCTCGGCGGTACCATCGCCGCTGGTCTTTCAGGTCCTCGCCGCCCCTATACCGGCTCTGCCAGAGATTTTGTTCTTGGAACACGCGTGCTGAACGGACGTGGTGAGATACTGAGATTCGGTGGCGAGGTGATGAAAAATGTGGCGGGCTATGACGTCTCCCGGCTGATGACCGGCGCCATGGGAACCTTGGGGGTGATCCTCGACATCAGTCTCAAAGTGCTGCCGATCCCAGCCAGTGAGATCACCCTGGCCATCACCAGCTCCGCTGAAAACGCACTCAAGCAATTTAATGCCTGGTCCGGCAAGCCCATTCCCTTGTCTGCTGCGGTTTGTGATGGTGAGCGGGCTTACATTCGCCTCTCTGGTGCGACAACATCCGTCGAAGCTGCCCGGCATGCAATAGGTGGTGACATGGTCGATGACAGCCATGCCTTCTGGCGGAAAAAAATGCTTGAGCATCAGCATGCTTTTTTCCAGGGCAGCGGCGACCTATGGCTTATCTCAGTACCGTCCTCAACCCCCAGTGACAGTTTTCCGGATAATTGCCTGATCGACTGGGGTGGTGCTTTGCGCTGGATCAGAACGGACTTACAACCACAGGTGGTTTTTCAAACTGCTGGTGAACTCGGCGGACATGCCACGCTGTTCCGTGGAGGTGAGCGCCAGGGACAGGTTTTTCAACCGCTCCCCAAAACCACCATGGATCTCCATCAACGGCTAAAACTGGCCTTTGATCCTCAGCGTATTTTTAATCCCGGTCGCATGTACGCGGAACTCTAAGGCATGGAAACATCGATTGTAAAAACCTACTTGGAGACCCCCGAAGGCCAGGAAGCCGAAAAGATACTACGTGCCTGCGTACATTGTGGGTTCTGTACCGCTACCTGCCCCACCTATCAAATCCTCGGCGATGAGCTTGATGGGCCGCGTGGACGAATCTACCTCATAAAACAGGTGCTTGAGGGAAAAACCCCCACACATCGAACGCAACAGCATCTGGACCGATGTCTCACCTGCCGTTCCTGCGAGACGACTTGCCCCTCCGGTGTTCAATACAGCCGACTGGCTGATATCGGCCGGGAGATTGTTGAGGGTAAAGTCAGGCGCCCACTAACTGAGAGACTCAAACGTTTCGGTCTGCGCAAACTCCTGCCCTATCCTCGTCGCTTTGCATTCTTACTGACCTTAGGCAGGGCCGCCCGCCCCTTCATGCCGGATCATCTGCGGCGAAAGCTGCCAAGCATTCAGTCAAGGACAACTCGACTTGAAGCCGTTCATAAAAGACGAATGCTGGTATTGGAAGGCTGTGCGCAGCAAGCCGCCACACCCAACACCAATGCTGCCACAGCGCGTCTCCTGCACAGGCTTGGCATCTCTCTCATCAGTGAACCTCAGAGCGGTTGCTGCGGCGCTGTCAGCCATCATCTCTCTGCCCAGAATGAGTCTCGCCAGGCCATGCGGCGCAACATCGATGCCTGGTGGCCACATATCGAGGCGGGCGCGGAGGCCATTGTCATCACCGCCAGCGGCTGCGGCGCGATGGTCAAGGAGTATGGCCACCTGATGAGGCATGACCCGGCCTATGCGGATAAGGCAGCTACCGTTTCATCGCTGACGCGAGACATCGCTGAAATACTGACGCAAGAAGATCTGACATCACTCTCTATTCAGGGTGGTGGCAAACCCATCGCCTTCCACTCTCCCTGTACGCTGCAACATGGCCAGAAGTTGCCCGGTATCGTCGAGTCGATTCTTCAGCGTCTCGACTACAAGCTCACGCCTGTTGCTGACAACCATCTTTGCTGCGGCTCTGCGGGCACCTACTCCCTGCTGCAGTCGGAACTGTCACAACAACTGCTGACGCAGAAACTCTCCAGTCTGACAGAGGGTCAGCCCGATCTGATTGCCACTGCCAATATCGGCTGCCAGCTACACCTCGCATCCCAGTCGGAGATTCCAGTACAACACTGGATCGAGTTACTCGATGAAGCCATGCAAAAGGACTACCGAGAATAACGCTTATGGAAAAGATCAACATTATGGCCCTACGCCACTCTGCCTTTTACTCACCTTTGCTTACCACCATTAGCGGCGGTTTTCTCAAGGCTGAAGGACTGGAAGCCCACTACAGCGTCGCAACCCCAGAACGTACCGTGCCGGATGCCATTCGTAACGGAGAGGTTCACCTCGCCCAGTCCGCGGTAGCGACGAGCTTTGCTGAGCTGGAACAGGGCCAGACTATTGATATTGTGCACTTTGCCCAGATCAACCGCCTGGACGGTTTCTTCATCGCCGGTCGGAAACCTGAACCCGATTTCAGTTGGGAACAGCTGAACGGCAAAGAGATTCTGGTTGATCACCTGTTTCAACCGCTGGCCATGTTCCGCTACGCCCTGAGTAAGCTTGGCGTTGATGAGTCATCCGTAAAGATCACAGACGCAGGCAGTGTTGAAGCCATGGATAGCACCTTTAGAGACGGCCAGGGAGATTATGTACACCAACAGGGCCCATTTCCTCAGCAGTTGGAAAAGGAGGGTCTGGGTCATGTGGTTGCCTCGGTGGGAGAGATTGTCGGCCCTGTGGCTTTCAGCAGTCTCTGTGCCACCCGTGAGTGGTTACAGAGTGACATGGCCAAGGCATTTATGCGGGCCTATCGACAGGGCTGCCGTTTTGTCCTTGAAACCTCCGCTGAGGAGATCGCATCACTGGAGTCATCTTTCTTTCCCAATATCGACCGGGAGGTGTTGGTCCAGACCATCTCAACCTATCAGCGTATGGGTAACTGGTCACCGGACCCGCAAATCGATCAGGCAGCCTATGATCACCTGCTGGATGTCTTTCTCTTTAGTGGCCTGATTACCCAACGCCACCCCTATGAAAGTTGTGCCGTATTACCACCGGAGAGTGGTCCGGCCTGAGTGTTTTTACTTTTTTATACCTGCCCATTATCGAGGCTTTATTAAATGACCGAACGTACACAAGTTGGCAACCTGAAAATCGCAAATGTTCTCTATCACCTGGTAAAAGATAAGATCGCACCAGGCACGGGTATCGAGCCTGATGACTTCTGGCAAAGCCTGGAGCAGATACTCCAGGAACTGGGACCTGTGAACCGAGCGCTGCTAGAGAAGCGGGATCAGCTCCAGAGTCAGATCGATACCTGGCACATTGAGCATCGAGGCCAACCTCACAACCATCAGGCCTATAAAGCCTTTCTCGAGCAGATCGGTTATCTGCTACCCGAGGGCGATGACTTCAGCATCTCTACCGGCGATGTTGATCCGGAAATCACAGATGTGGCCGGACCACAACTCGTAGTACCTGTGATGAATGCACGCTATGCACTCAATGCCACCAACGCCCGCTGGGGTAGCCTCTATGATGCGCTTTACGGTACTGATGTGATTGCCGAAGACGAAGGCGCTGAGATGACTGGTGGATACAATCCGGTTCGTGGCGCAAAGGTTGTGACATACGCCATGAGCTTTCTTGATGAGAGCGCGCCACTCGCCGACTCCACCCATGCGGAGGCTAAACAGTATCAGGTCAAAGACGGCGCCCTGATTATCAACCTATCTGACGGCAGCACAACAACCCTTGCTCAAGCGGAAAAGTTCGTGGGATACAACGGTGATGCCGACAACCCAAGCAGTATCCTGTTTCGCAACAACAACCTGCACATCGATGTGCAGATCGACCGGAATCACAACATCGGCAAGACCCATCCAGCCGGCGTGAAAGACGTGGTACTGGAAGCGGCGATCACCACCATCCAGGACTGTGAAGATTCTGTCGCCGCAGTCGATGCAGCGGATAAAGCACTGATCTATGCCAACCTGCTCGGCCTCATGAAAGGGGACCTTACTGCCGTTCTCGAGAAAGGCGGAAAGCGCATCACACGAACACTCAGTCCGGACCGCGAGTATCTCTCTCCCACAGGAGAGCGTTTTACACTGCCCGGTCGCAGCCTGCTCTTCGTACGCAACGTGGGTCATCTGATGACTATTGATGCCGTATTGGATAGGGATGGCAACGAAATTCCCGAAGGCATCCTGGACGGCATGATGACCGGCCTGATCGCCATCCACGATATCAAGAATAACGGCACCGTTCGCAACTCAAAAACCGGCAGTGTCTATATCGTCAAACCGAAGATGCATGGTCCTGAAGAAGTCGCCTTTGCCGCTACCCTGTTTGGAAAAATCGAAGCGGCACTTAATCTAAAACCCCTTACCCTGAAGATGGGCATCATGGATGAGGAACGCCGCACCAGTGTGAATCTGAAGGCCTGTATCCGTGCCGCCGGTGAGCGGGTGGTCTTCATCAATACCGGTTTTCTTGACCGTACCGGTGATGAGATTCATACCAGCATGGAAGCCGGGCCGATGATTCCCAAAGGTGAGATCAAGAACAGCATCTGGATACAGGCCTACGAAGACTCCAATGTGGATATCGGTCTGGCCTGTGGTTTCCAGGGTAAGGCGCAGATCGGTAAAGGTATGTGGGCCATGCCGAATGAGATGAAGCAGATGATGGAGACAAAGATCAATCATCCATTAGCTGGCGCCAACACAGCCTGGGTTCCCTCACCCACAGCCGCCACACTGCACGTCATGCACTACCACAAGGTTGACGTCAGTGCGCTGCAAAAAGAATTGGCTGAACGTAAACCGGCCAGTGTGGACGACATTCTCACCATTCCGTTAATGGTGGATCGCACCCTGACCGCTGATGAGATCCAACAGGAGTTGGATAACAACGCCCAGGGTATATTGGGCTATGTGGTGAGATGGGTCGATCAGGGCGTAGGCTGCTCCACCGTTCCCGACATGGATAATATTGGTCTAATGGAAGATCGCGCCACACTGCGTATATCCAGCCAACACATTGCCAACTGGCTGCATCACGGCATTACTAACGAAGGCCAAGTCATAGAAACCCTCAAACGGATGGCCAAAATCGTCGATGAGCAGAATGCACAAGACAACAACTACTTGAATATGTCGCCGGCTTATGACGGCGTGGCCTTTCAGGCGGCGAAGGACCTGATCTTTCTTGGGGGCAAAATACCCAATGGTTACACAGAGCCCACACTACACAATCGACGGAAAGAGCTGAAAGCACTGCGCGACCAGTAAATGGCTTAGGGCTAAAGAAAGGTGCCGAGATGTGCATATCTTAATGAAGCACTGTTTACTTAGCATAAACAAGGCGACTTAGATTCAACGCAGACCTCTCTGTTTATGCATTGACCGGCACCATAAGCCTGGCGGCTAATAGATACCGTATCAGGATAAAGTTTGAAAGGTACGGTTTCATTTGCCAGTATTAGTTGGCATGTCAAACAATCTGAACATACGTGCTATTGCTTTATTAATTCCACAATCCAGGATCAATTATGAAGACAGCTAAGCATCTACTTTTATTTTTTGTCACTTGCGTAGTGTTGGCTTCGGGTTGTTCTACACAGATTGTTTCAAAAGATGGCATGACGACCACGGTGGTTCTCATCAGGCATGCAGAAAAAACAGCCGTCACTAAGGTACTGACCGAAGGTGGACAGAAGCGAGCCGCTGCATTACCTGATGCGGTATCCGACCTGGATATTGCAGCAATTTACGCCCCAAATCTCATTCGGAATATCGACACTGCCAAGCCATTGGCAAAACAAAATAATATTGAAATCACTATTATTGAGGACAACCCTGACTGGAAAGCGATTAGCCAGCGTTTGGTTTCTGAGCATTCGGGTAAAACTGTATTGTGGGTGGGCAACCGAGGTAATTTGATAAAAATCTATTCCCACCTTGGCGGCACGGGTGAGCCACCTCTGGAGTATGGCGATTTATATATTGTACATGTAGCAGACCATGGTGATCCAAAAGTCATAAAAAGGCATTTTGGCAGCACCTATTATCGGTAATCGTATCAGCATCTAAAAAAGATTAGATATAGATCAAAGTATCCTGGTGACAGCCCATAACCGATTCACCACTTGCTGTAGGACTTTATAATTTTTTGACGCCTTTTGTTTTGTGACATCTTTTTTTTCCGAAACCTTGATTAGCCTCTCATTTTCTTCTCCTAACTTCTCCAATCATCAATATTTTAAGGTTTGTTTAAGTATCAAGCTTTAGAGTGTTTTTCATTGGCGCATGATCTGAGTGAGATCGACCCCGTCACTCACATTTCAAAACAGTATTTTCTGAAACAGATGGGTGACAGGAAGTGATCAATAGGCATCTAATCATTGCAGATTGCCCCCTCATTTCCTGCTATATCAGATTCGACCATACATATGCCGTTGCTGATAATTGATTGTTATCTGCCTGCGGTGTGTCCATGCAAGAGAGATGTACAATGAAGAAATATTTTTATACCGACACTCGATTGTTAATTGTTTTATTGTTCCTAATGATTTCAGGATTCACATCACAGGCTAATGCTGCAAGTTGCGCAAGCAACTGTCTATCCCTATTCAGTTTAAAACTGACAGACCTCAGTACTTCAATAGGTGCCACTGTCAAACTTGTTGATGAGTTCGGGTCGAGTGGCGCTTCCAGACAATCCACAGTACGCGGCCTGTGGACCCGACCGGATGGTTCAACGGTATTGCAGTCAGCCCGCATAGGCACAAGGCTGCGTGCTGATTTTAAGTTTGCTACGGGTGGCGTACCAGGCACCTACACCTTCGAAGTTGTTGACGTCATCAGATCGGGCTATACCTTTGACTCTGCAAACGGCGTTGAGCCGCAATCCAGTATTAATATCGCCAACTCACTCAATCAAGCCCCTGTTGCCGTCGTGAACAGTAATCTCACGACTGGAGACGCGCCTCTAACTGTCAACTTTGACGCGAGTGGCTCCTTTGATCCGGACGGCAGCACGTTGCATTATTTATGGAATTTTGGAGACGGATTGACATCAAGCTCCCAGAATCCCAGCCATACATTCACTGTGAGCGGAGATTATACTTCGACCCTGACCGTCGTCGATGACTTGGGAGCCTCATCAAGCCGCACGATTCTTATTAAGGTCAATGAACCGACCCAAACAGTAGGTACAGGCTGTCAATCTCAATGTATTTCTGTCAAAAAAATCAGCTTGGATTACATCTCAAGTAAAGACCTCATCAAAGGCTTTGTCTGGTTGAAAGATGAAAACGCAGAGCCAGTCTACAAGGTGAGTGTAGAAGCTGTTTGGACGCTGCCTGACGGCTCTACTGTCACCCAAACCAGAAATAGTGGCACACGTAAGAGAGTAGTCTTTAAGATACCCGCAAACCTCTACGGCACTTATGTATTAACCATTGCGGGGGTCAGTAAATCAGGCCATGTCTATGACCCTGAAAATAACAGATCTGCATCAGGCAGCTATGAGTTGACGTTTTAATCGCTGATAGGACTGATCCACTCAAATCACCATGGGCTGACCAACTGGTCATCCTGTGGTTATTGCTTGGCGCTTCAGCAAAACCTGGTTTATCGACAGATTAAAGAGATGCGGGAAAATGATTCAAGGGGCTGCCGTTACGCAGCCCCTTGGAAATGGATGGTGGGTCGTGCAGGGATCGAACCTGCGACCACCTGATTAAAAGTCAGATGCTCTACCGACTGAGCTAACGACCCGGAAATTTGGGAACGCGGATAATACCCTAGTTTATCCCCCGAGTGAACCCCGTTTTTTACTCTACTGATTGAAGGTTCACTCCATCAGGTCAACCGCAATCCCCTGTTCTCTCATATGGTCGGCTCTGGACTGCACGAAGCGCTGAAAGTTGGGCTGGTCGAGGTAGCTGTCTGTGGCGATGTAATCCATCACCGCATGGATGTGGAAGGCCTTCAAGTAGGCCTCGGAGCGGAAGATCTCCCTTCCCTGCTCATCGAAGAAAAGCAGGCTCGGCGCATAGTTTATTCCCAGGTTGGCAGCCCAATCGGTAGCACTGGTTTGCTCTCCTGAAGGGTTGATAAGCGAATCCGAAGACCAGACATCTACCAGTGCCACGTCGAATTCACCCAGTGCCTGCTGTAATGCCGGTCGTTTGAGTATCTGTTGATGGAGTTCATCACAAGGTGGGCACTGCTTCATCTCCATCAGCACCAGCAGTGGCTTGTCACCTTTCCGGTTATTGCCCCTCAGGTCGTAGGGTGGCTGCAGAAAGCCGGGCTCTCTATGCAGTTTTCCACTGGCTGCTGCCGGTTGGCGTGACGCCAGGTAATCCCGAAAGCGTTGCTTGGTCTCCTGCTTTTCAGCCACATAATCCAAGGCTGTGCTGAATTTATGCGGAGGGAAGTAACCATTGATCCGCAGTACCGTGTGACCCTGCTCGTCAAGAAATAGAAGCGTTGGGGTGTACATGACCTTCAATCTGGCCGCCAGATCCTTTTCCGTGGTGACCTTACCGTCTAGGTCCGTCACTTCGTTATCACCCCAGATATTGATTTCAATAACCTGGAAACTATTTTTGGTTTTTTCGACGATATCCTTGATGGTGAAATTCTCGTTTAGCAGCTTTGCACAGTAGGGACAGCCGTCCTGATGGAAAAAGAGTATTAATCGTTTACCCTCATCAGCGGCTTCACTGACATCCTCCTGCAGATCGAGAAAGGAGTGTTTGAACCAGGCAGGTTTTTCATGAAACCCGGGGTTGATGAGTCCTTTTTCCAGTCCGGCGCTACCTTCCACTGCCAATAGCCCGGCAGAAAGGCCCCATAGCGCAAGCAGAGTCCACAGTCTTATCATTTTATTGATCCTCCATCGGTAGGGCGCCTGCTATTGTTATGTGCCTAGAGAATAGAACCCGGAAGACTATCATTGGTTCAGAGATGCGATTCCCAAGCGTCATAAAACCGTCTCTAGCCCGCATAAACAGGGGAAACCCTCTCTTTTCCACCCGCCATCTTTTCGTCGCCCGCTGAAATACAATTCATATCTTATTGTTATTTATGATATTTTTAAGTTTGGCACACTAATCGCTAATTAGTTCTGCAAGCAGTCACTGATGAGCGAGTCACAACATGGCAGGTACACACAGCATACAACAAACGCAGCCCGGTAAAGCCGCAGGCATACTATCCGGCCCGCTCGCTAGCGTTGTTACCGACAATGGGACCCTTGGTCTCATCATGGAACTCAGCGGAAAGCTACAGACAACACTCGACCTGGAGAGCCTTATGGAGCTTTTTGCCCAGGTCATGCAGTCGCAGTTCGATTACGATACGTTGCGCTACCAGACTGCCGATCAAGAACTGACACTGAAATTCGGCAAACGCGCCGGTAGAAACAAATTGAATTATGATCTCAGCGTGCTCGATACCGATCTGGGTGCTATTTCTCTGTCTCGTGGCAGAAAATTTCGTGAACCGGAGATCCAGCAGATCGAAAATCTGCTGGCCGCGCTCCTCTATCCATTACGCAATGCCCTGCTCTATCGGGACGCCATCAAGTCAGCCTTCATCGATTCACTGACAGGAGTCAAGAACCGCACCGCTTTTGACAGCAACTTCAGCCGTGAAATCGAGTATAACCACCGTAAGGAGAGTGATCTTTCACTGATCGTGCTGGATATCGACCTCTTCAAGCGTGTTAACGACAATTACGGCCATATCATTGGTGATGATGTGTTGAAGCAGGTGGCACAGAATATTGAAGAGACCATTCGTTCCAGCGATGCCCTCTACCGTTATGGTGGAGAAGAGTTCGCCATCATCCTTAACGGTACCGACATGAGTGGCGCCACACTGCTTGCAGAACGCATCCGGAAGAATGTGGCATCGATGAAACTTACTTCACTCGACAAGGATGACCAAGTGACTCTGAGCCTGGGTGTCGCCACCTTGAATCCGCAGGAAGATTCGAGCAACCTCTTTGAGCGTGCTGATGCGGCTCTCTACGAGGCCAAGGACAGCGGGCGAAATCGGGTGGTATCGGCTGCCTAGGTCCATTACCCGTCACTGTATCGTTTACCACCGTATTCACAACGCTGCCTGAGACAGCAGGTCTCACAGCTTGGCTTTGAACGGCAGATATGTTTCGCATGCACCACAATCAATGCGTGATATTCATTGAATAGCTGGGCATCAGGTCTCAACGCACTTTCAAATCCACGGCTGAGAACCTCATAAGATGCCATTTCATCCATCACACCTAAACGCCCGAATAAGCGACGCGTATAGGCGTCGATGACGAACACAGGCCGCCGGAAAGCATAGAGCAGGATGTCGTCAGCGGTTTCCGGCCCAATACCATGGATCGACAACAGTTGCTGCCTGAGCTCTGCTGTCTCCAACTGTTCAAGCCCCGGACGATTGAGTAAAAAACGAGACAATGCCTGGAGACGTTTCGCCTTAACGTTGAAGTAACCTGCAGGTCTCAGGTATTCGGCAAGTGCGGGTTGTTTGACTGCAGAAATCGCAGCAGGATCCAACAGGTCTGCCCGACGGAGATTTTCAATGGCCCTTTCCACATTAGTCCAGGCTGTGTTTTGGGTCAGCACGGCGCCAACCATTACTTCGAAGGGTGTCTGAGCGGGCCACCAGTGCTGCGGGCCGTAGCGATCGAACAGCTGCCGGTAGATCGCCTCCAGCAAAACTCTGCCAGGAATCACCGGCGACGCTTGCTTCCAGGCCGACTCTTGGCCCATGGGTTAGCGGCCTTATCTGTATCCTGTTTCCCTCGACCCCGACCCTTGCTTTGAGGTCGTTTGGACGTAGATGGGCGGTCACGTTCAGCCTGCTGCTGTTTTCCCCGTGAGGCATCAGCTCGTTTAGGTTTGCTGGTTTTGGCTTCGGATGAGGCCCGCTGTCTGGGGCTTCTCTCTTTCCTCTGGCCTGGTGCCTTGTCCCAACGCTTCTTTTTTTCAGCCTTCAGACCCAGCGTCTGTAACAGCTCATCAATCTCTTTATCAGACAGGTAGCGCCAGCGCCCGACTTTCAGTGCCGATTCAAGCATCACACTGCCGTAACGCACCCGTTTGAGTCGGTTGACCTTGGCGCCGACCGCCTCCCACATGCGCCGGACTTCCCGCTGACGACCCTCCATGATCACCACGTGGTACCAGCGATTGATGCCTTCACCACCGGACTCGACAATCTCTTCAAAGCGGGCCGGGCCATCTTCCAATTCGACGCCGTTGACCAGTTGTTCGAGTTGCTCCTCAGTCACCTGTCCCATGACACGGACGGCGTACTCCCGCTCCACCTGTTGGCTGGGATGCATCAGCTGATTGGCGAGTTCGCCATCGGTAGTCAATAACAACAGACCCGAAGAGTTGATATCGAGACGTCCCACCGGTATCCAGCGCCCATGCTTGAGTTTCGGCAGACGTTCAAACACGGTCCGGCGTCCCTCGGGGTCTTTTCGGGTAACCAGTTCGCCTTCGGGTTTGTTGTAGACCATCACTTCCCGCTCAGGCGGCTCGAGACGTCGAAAGGAGATCTTGCGGCCATCTACTTTGATATCGTCGTTGGGTAGCACCCGCAGGCCCAGCTGAGCAATATTGCCGTTCACCTCGACCCGACCGGCACTGATCCAGCCCTCGATCTCACGGCGAGAGCCCATACCGGCATTGGCCAGCACCTTCTGCAACCGCTCGCCTGCAGGGGGGCTAGTCTTGCTCATTGGATTTCGGCTTCAATTCAGGTTCGAATTCGATGACATTGTCATTTGATGCCAGCTCAGCCGCTTCTTCTTTGGATGAGGGATTTGCAGTGATATCCATCGATGTATCATCTGAGGCATCTTCTGCCATCTCGGCCTCATCACTCAGTTGATCCGGTTTCTGTGCAACAGCTTGTTCGTCAGTCTCGGCATCGCTTTCAGTATCCGGCTCATCTGATTTGTCAGGATTACTTAGCTCCAGCTCCCGATTGATCGATTCAAGATCACGAATCTCTGCAAGGGTCGGCAGCTCATTGAGACTCTTCAGATTGAAGTAATCGAGAAACTCCTTGGTGGTGGCATAGAGTGCGGGCTTGCCCGGCACGTCACGATGTCCGACCACCCGCACCCACTCCCTCTCGGTGAGCGTCTTGATGATATTGGTGCTGACACTGACACCGCGAATATCTTCGATCTCGCCCCGGGTGATGGGCTGGCGATAGGCAATCAAGGCCAGTGTTTCCAATAAGGCACGGGAGTATTTTGGCGGCCGCTCGGCCCACAGGCGGGAGACCCAGGGGGAGAGACCGGCACTCACCTGGATACGGAACCCACTGCCTACCTCGACTACCTCGATACCGCGACCCTGGTAATCTTCCATCAGGACGGCGAGCACTTCCCGCAACTGTTTCTTCTCCGGCTGTTCTTTTTCTTCGAACAGGGCCAGCAGTTGATCCAGGCTGAGTGGCCTGCCGGCCGCCAGCAGGGCGGCCTCCACAATCTGTTTCAATTTCTCTTCGGATGACATATCAGTCAGCTATCGCTTTTACATGAATGGGTGCGAAGGCATCTGCCTGCACCAGCTCCAACAGCGACCCCTTGAGCAGTTCCAGCACTGCCAAAAAGGTCACCACCACACCCAGGCGGCCTTCGCCGATATCGAACAGGTC
This sequence comes from Candidatus Thiodiazotropha sp. (ex Monitilora ramsayi), assembly GCA_025655575.1. Classification (GTDB taxonomy): domain Bacteria; phylum Pseudomonadota; class Gammaproteobacteria; order Chromatiales; family Chromatiaceae; genus Thiodiazotropha. The sequence goes on from JAHXIP010000006.1 coordinate 27,840, forward strand.
GGTAAAGCGGGTATAGTCTTCGCTATTGACCCGCTGCAGTACCAGCGACATCTTCTCGCGTACCGAGAGCGCCTCTTTCTCCACCCGATGACTGGTGAACATATCTGCCCGGTGCATCACATCATTCAGGGCAAGCAGGATTTCACGCATATCCACATCGGGGTCACGCGCCTCGACATGACGCTCCACCAGTTCAGCATGACACTGGAAGTTGTCGCGGGTCATATGTTCCAGGCTATCCAGATCCTCTGCGGCCTGCTTGTAACGCTCGTACTCCTGCAGACGACGAATCAACTCAGCCCGGGGGTCATTACCCTCCTCATCTTCAGAAGGCGGCCTGGGCAGTAACATGCGGGATTTGATCTCCGCCAGCATCGCTGCCATGACCAAATACTCCGCCGCCAACTCAAGACGCAGATCCTTCATCATCTCGATGTACTGGACATACTGATCGGTAATATCCGCAATGGGGATATCGAGAATATCCAGATTCTGCCGCCGTATCAGATAGAGCAGCAGATCGAGCGGGCCCTCGAAGGCATCGAGAAACACCTCCAGGGCATCCGGCGGAATATAGAGGTCCGTCGGCGGTGTCGCCAGCGGCTCACCCATCACGATCGCGAAGGGCATCTCCTCCTGTTCCGGATGGTGATGGGGATGTGTTTCCGTCTGTTCCATAGTAAGACCTTAGGAGAGATCGAGAGACATGGACTGACGAACTTCCTGCATCGTCTCCCGGGCGACGATTCTGGCCTTTTCGGAACCCTCACGGATAATCCTTTGCACCAGCTCCGGCTGGGCTTCGAATTCAGCCGCACGCGCCTGTATGGGTTTCAATTCCGCGACCACCGCCTCGACTACCGGTGCTTTACAATCCAGGCATCCGATACCCGCGGAACGGCACCCTTCCTGCACCCATTGCTTGGTGGCGTCGTCGGAGTAGACCAGATGGAACTGCCAGACCGGACATTTCTCCGGGTCACCCGGATCGTTCCGCCGTACCCGGTTGGTGTCGGTAGGCATACGTTTGATCATCGTCTCCACATCGCTTAGATCTTCCCTGAGTGAGAGGGTGTTACCGTAGGACTTGGACATCTTCTGACCATCCAGTCCTGGCATCTTGGAAGCCTTGGTCAACAGGGGCTGAGGTTCTGTCAGAATCTGCCGGCCGCTGCCTTCCAGGTAGCCCAGCAGTCGCTCCCGCTCATCGACACTGATGTTCTGTTGCTTCTCCAGCAGTTCGTGCCCGGTCACCAGAGCCTCGTCATCACCCTGCTCCTGATAGGCACGGCGCAATTGATCGAACTGCTTTGCAGCCTTCTTACCCATCTTCTTGCGGGCGGTCTCTGCCTTCTCTTCGAAACCGGGCTCCCGGCCATAAATATGGTTAAAGCGGCGGGCGATCTCGCGGGTCAGCTCTACATGGGCAACCTGGTCCTCACCCACCGGCACATGGGCGGCGCGATAGATGAGGATATCAGCCGACTGTAATAACGGATAACCAAGAAATCCATAAGTGGCCAGATCCTTCTCTTTGAGTTTCTCCTGCTGATCCTTGTAGCTCGGTACCCGCTCCAGCCAACCCAGCGGTGTAATCATGGAGAGCAGCAGATGGAGTTCGGCGTGTTCAGGCACCAGAGACTGCACGAAAAGGGTAGATGATTCGTGATCGACACCGGCTGCCAGCCAGTCGATGACCATGTCCCAAATACTGGAGGGAATCGCACTGGGATCGTCATAATGGGTAGTCAACGCATGCCAATCGGCAACGAAGAAAAAGCATTCATGCTGATGCTGCAGGTCGACCCAGTTTTTCAGGACACCATGGTAGTGACCGAGATGTAACCGGCCGGTGGGACGCATGCCGGACAGCACACGGGATGTCTGAGAAGACTGATCCAAAATTAACTCCTTGAGGAAAAAATCACTGGTAAACTATCTGTGTGACAATATCACTGGCGGGCAATACCGCAATGATAAAATCTACCACAGGCCAGAGGAGATTATTCAGGAGGCCTGTCACCAGCAGACCTACGACGATAATGAGACCAAAGGCTTCTGAACGAGAGTAGATCTGCGCCTGCTTCTGTGGCAACACAGAATAAAGCACTCTGCCCCCATCGAGAGGCAGGATAGGCAGCAGATTGAGCGCCATCAGCACTGAATTGATCAAAACCCCGACAACACCCATCAACAGCAGCGGCAAGGCAACCCAAGCGTAACTTTCCATCATCATGGCCCCGATATAGACCGTAATCGCCCAGATCAGAGCCATCATAAGATTGGCACCCGGCCCCGCCAGGGCTACCAAGCCCATGTCCCGCTTGGGATGATTGAGGTTCTGCCAATTGACCGGCACCGGCTTGGCCCAACCAAACACAAAACCTGTCATCAGATAGAGCCCCAGGGGCACCAGAATCGTACCCACCGGGTCGATATGTTTAAGCGGATTGAGGGTGATACGACCCAGCATCTCGGCCGTCTTGTCACCAAGACGCTTGGCCATCCAGCCATGTGCAGCTTCGTGAACAGTGATGGCGAAAACCAGCGGAAGAATGAAGATCGCCAGTTTTTGAATCAGACTAAGGCCTTCCATCGCGGGATTATCCTGGAAACGGCAGTTGGACGCAGCTGAGTGTGTATCTGGCGAGCCGATTGGCAAGGCACGACGACGCGGAATGGTCATTCCATTCCAAGGAGTCGTAACGCAACCAAGCGGCTTGCCAGGTGTGCAATCGGGTGCGTAGCGGCTGCTTCAATGAGCATGAGTGGATGCCGCGGAAAAACTGGTTAGTCATCTGGTATCTCATGATAGAGGAAGCGGTCAACTGCCGCTTCCAGGATTATACCTCGAAGAGCGAGGCATCGCCCTTGCCGGTTCTCACAACCTGCGGCACATCCTCGGTCATCACCACCACAGTGGTCGGCTCAAACCCGCAATAGCCGCCATCGATGATCAGATCCACATGATGATCCAGCAAATCCCGTATCTCATAGGGGTCGGTCAGCGGCATATCGTCACCCGGCATGATCATGGTTGTGCTCATGATCGGCTCGGCCAGCTCCTCCAGCAAGGAGCTGACAATGGCATTATCTGGTACACGAATGCCTATAGTCCTACGTTTGGGATGCATCAAGCGCCGGGGTACCAGCTTGGTGGCCTTGTGAATGAAGGTATAGGGTCCAGGAGTCAGATTCTTCAATAAGCGGTAGTCCCGATTATCGATCTTGGCATATTGGGAGATCTCCGTGAGATCCCGGCAGACCAGGGTGAAATTGTGATCATCACCCACCTTACGGATACGCCGGATACGTTCCATCGCCCCTTTATCTCCAATGTGGCAGCCAAGGGCATAGCTGGAGTCGGTGGGATAGACCACCAGGCCACCTTCACGGATGATACTCACTGCCTGTTTGATCAGACGGGGCTGTGGATTGTCGGGGTGGATTTGAAAAAACTGCGCCATGGGAAACTCTGATTAACCCGCCATACGGCTGGTACGCTCCTCTCTCGATTCACTCCAGTCAGCCCATATCGGACGGCAGTCGCCCGGCAGCTGAGCCAGTCGCCCCAGTGCGACCCAGGGATTCTCCGGAGAGTGGAAATCAGAACCGGCCGAAGCCAGCAGGCCGAAATCATTAGTGTGTTTGGCCATTGAGATACACTCATCCCTGCCATGACTGCCGGAAACCACTTCGATGGCCTCACCGCCAAGCTCACGAAACTCACCGAATAGGGTACGCAGTTTTGTGCGGGTCATCTTATAGCGGGCCGGGTGCGCGATCACTGCCTGACCGCCTGCACCGTGAATCCAACCCAGAGCGCTTTCCAATGTTGCCCAATCACCGGGAACATAGCCGGGTTTGCCCTGCACAAGATAGTGTTTGAAGACCTTGCGCTCATCCTCCACTACGCCCCGCTCCACCAGCAGACGGGCAAAGTGAGTACGGCTCACCAGAATGCCATTGGAGTGTGCCAAAGCCCCTGAGTAAGCATCTGGTATACCGGCTTTTTCCAGGCGGTGACCGATCTCCTGGGCTCGCCAGTCACGAAAATCCCGCAGTGCCTGCAGCCCGTTTTTAAGGGTTTGGTTTTCCGGATCCACCTTCAGACCGACAATGTGAACAGTCTGCTTGCCCCAGCTGACCGAGACTTCAACACCTGAGACCAACTCCAAACCACATGCCTCTGCCGCCTGCCTGGCCTCGGCGATACCTGCCGTGGTGTCGTGATCGGTAAGCGCCAGTACCCGAACACCTGCCTCGGCGGCAAGGCGCACCAGCGCCGATGGCGAGAGTGTGCCATCAGATGCAGTGGAGTGACTATGCAGGTCGTAGTGGTTCAACATGGGGGCGGATTGTACCCATAGCGGCCGCAGACTGACAGGTGCAATCACACGATTTGGTAGCAGGCCATACATTAACTGCCCAAGCAGCCACGGGAGAATATCGAAAGGCAACAAGATAAACGCCGGATCACGACAAATCCGAATTGAAACTACTTGCAGTTTCAAGTGGTTACAGTAAAGAAGACGCTCTGAAGAGTGCCTGCTACAATCGCCCCATGTTATTTCCCGGTCTCGATCTCAACTATATCGGTCAACAGTTCGAATCCGCCGCACCTGCGGTCGTCGAGGCGAGCCGTGCCTCGGGCAGTGGAGCAGACAACGCCGATCATTCACCTGCCATGCTGGAGCAGGCGATGCTGCGTCTATTGGAACTACTCACTATCGTTGAATCCCGCGGCGACATGAGCGCAGATTTCTCCCAGCACGACATAGACCTGAATGAGCTGGGCGACTACGCCATCCAATTGTTATCCGACCTCTCCTCAGTGGCTGGCAGCCTGAACATGGCGCCACAGAGTCAATCACTTGAAGACCTGACGTTGCCGATGGCATTGTGGATCGCCCGCCATGAAGGTGAGTTACGTACCCTGGAACCCATCGTCAATGCCCTCTCACGTATGGCCAATACCCTGAGGGAACCTTCTGCGCTGGCGCAACTCTATGAGGTGACTTCAGAAGTACATAGGGCGACCGGTTCTCTGCTACGACAGGACCTGGAGAAACAAAACCCCGGTAGACCCTGGCGTTTGTTACTGATGAACCAAGCCATTATTGCCACGCGTAGCCATCAGACAGCGCTGATCGACGAAGCCTATCAGGTGCTGGTTGAGGCCCTGCCTGAAGAGGCCTTACGGTTCTTCGAAGAGGGAATGCAGCAGATGGAGGCGCTCAACTATCCTGAGGTTGTCCGGCAGGTAGTGGAAAAATATTACAATCTTTGGAACATCCCGAAAACGCTGCACTAATTGAGACGATACAAAACCAAATCACATGAAGTTTCTCACCGACTTTTTCCCTGTCATTCTTTTTTTTCTGGCCTATCAATTCTTTGGTATTTATACGGCCACTGCAGTCGCCATCACCGCCTCTGTCCTGCAGGTGGGTTACAATTGGCTGCGAAACGGCAGCGTTGAGAAGATCCACTGGATCACCCTGGCGATTCTGGTCGTCTTTGGCGGGTTGACCCTGTTGCTGCAGGATCGCACCTTCATCATGTGGAAACCGACGGTGATCAACTGGTTATTCGGACTGGTGCTGCTGGGCAGCCAGTTCATTGGCCAAAAAACTCTGATTCAGCGCATGATGGAAGGAAACATCGAGCTGCCCGACAATATCTGGCCACGGCTCAATCTTGCCTGGTCACTTTTTTTCATCATGCTGGGCTTTCTCAATCTTTATGTCGCCAATGACTTCTTCGTTGCCGAGGCCCAACTCATTGCACTCACCGGTCTCCAGCAGATCGATTTCGATCAATGTACAGCGCTGTTTCAAGGCGGCAACCTGGAGATGTGCAATACTGCACACTCTCTCGAACAGGGCTGGGTCAATTTCAAGCTGTTTGGCATGATGGGACTGACGCTTGCCTTCGCTATCCTGCAGGCTTTCTATCTCGCACGCTATATGCCGGACAATACCATCGAACAAGAGGAAAACTAACGTGTTTTACGCCATCCTTGCCGAGGACCGTGAAGACAGCCTTGAACAACGACTCAAGGTACGTCCCAAACATGTCGAGCGACTGAAACAGTTACAACACGAGGGGCGCCTGCTGCTGGCCGGGCCGCATCCCGCCATCGATGCGGAAGATCCGGGCCCGGCGGGCTTTTCGGGTAGCCTCATCGTGGCCGAATTTGATGATCTCACGAGCGCCAAAGCCTGGGCCGACGAGGATCCCTATATCAAAGCCGGGGTCTATGCCCGTGTCACCGTCAAACCCTTTAACAAAGCACTTCCTGCCTGACAACAGGAAACAGAAAAACCTCAATCATAAATTTAAGGTAGATATGATTATGAAGAAACAGATCCTCCTCGCCTCACTCTGTAGCACCGTGCTACTGGTTGGCTGTAACCAGACAGCTGACAAGGCACCGACGGTGCCCGCACCGGCTAAAACAGAGACCGCCCAGGAGCAGGCGCCTGCACAAACAGAGATGGACGAAAACACCTTGCTGACAGTCAATGGCGAACAGGTCAGCAAAGCGATGTACGGGCTCTATTTCCAAGACCGTATGCGTAACGTCCCCGATGCCCAGAACTCGCCTCAGATGCAGATGAGCGTGCTCAATGAGTTATCGAATGTGCTGATTGTGGCGCAGGATGCCGAGAAGAAAGGTATCGATAAGCGGCCAGAGATCCAAGCAACCCTGACACTACTGAAAGCCAAACTGCTGACCCAGACGGTCATTCAAGAGTACGCTGAATCCCATCAGCCTACCGATGAGCAGATCAAGACTTACTATGAAGCGGAGTATGCCAGCCAGGGAAATAAAGAGTACAAAGCCAGGCATATTCTGGTGAAGGAAGAAGAGGCAGCCAAATCACTCATCACAGAACTGGATGGGGGGGCAGACTTTGCCGAATTGGCAAAGACCCACTCCACAGGCCAGACCGGGAAAAACGGTGGTGACCTGGGTTGGTTCGATCCCGCCCAAATGGTTCAACCCTTCTCCGAAGCTGTCGTTTCTATGGAAAAAGGCAGCTACACAAAGACACCGGTACAGACCCAGTTCGGCTGGCATGTGATCCTGTTAGAGGATAGCCGCGATACTGAGGCTCCCACACTGGACGGTGTACGTGGTGACATCATTACCAAACTACAACAACAGTCATTGGCCGCCTACATGCAGGGCCTGCGTGATGAGAGCACAATCGTCTTCAACGAGATGAATGCTGTGAAGGCACAACCGGCAGATAGTGCTGGTGCCGCACCTGAAGAATCGAAGCCGATGGATGATAGTGCAGCAACAGAAGCTGTGCCGGCAGTGGACACAAGCGCATCCGCTGATGAGGCGAAACCCGCTTCGGAGTAAGCGTGTCTCTCCCATGAAAAAAGGCGGATCCAGGCCCGCCTTTTTTATTGCAGCTCGTAGATTGGGCCGACGATGGAGGTCCACCTACGAACTGTGTGGAAGCTTAATCATCGGAAGGCGTCTTTACCTTGCCGATTTTACTGATGGGCACAACCTTCGATTTGGGGGATTCATCCACGAAATAGGGCCGCTCTTCCACGGTTCTGCCAGCGTCGTCAGCCAATTCTTTCTCTCGTGCCGTGATCAATCCGAGACACTGCCGGATATCCTGGATCGTCTGTTCAGATAATGGATGTCTGAGACTCTTATGCTCAGGTGTCACTTCCCGAACGATGGAGGTGAGGACTTTGCGCATCACCATCATGATCTCACGCTCTTTGTTGGACGAATCACTCATTGTTCTACACACTCTGAATTCTGATAAATCCCCCGCTCCACCATTGACTGCTTCGATTTCGGTGCAGCGGGAAACGTATTTGATGGTTTAGCATAACGGAAGGTCAACCCCACATACCAGCGGGGATTCCCTCTTTACCCTTTGTGTCCTCAATGCTCGACAGATGACTTCAGCAGATCCTGTAACCCAGTCTCATCGAGGATGGGAATATCCAGCTTCTCAGCTTTGCTACGTTTTGAACCTGCGGCTTCTCCCGCGATCACATAGTCAGTCTTTTTTGACACGCTGCCGGTAATCTTTGCACCCAATGCTTCCAGTTCGCTCTTGATCTCATCCCGGGGGCGGCTCAGTGTGCCGGTAATGACAATGATTTTACCAAGCAGGGGCAGTTGATCCTCACTAAGGCGTTCGACTTCCGGCCACTGTAGGCCCCTATCCAACAATGCTGCTATCACATCACGATTATGATCCTGCCGGAAAAAGGCGAGAATATGTTTAGCCACTATAGGCCCTACGTCCGCTGTCAGTTGCAACTGCTCTTCATCTGCCTCTTGAATGGCATCGAGAGTACCAAACTGGCTGGCCAATGACTGGGCAGTTGCCTCCCCCACTTCACGAATTCCCAGGGCATAGAGAAACCGAGGCAGTGTAGTCTGTTTGCTCTTTTCCAGGGCATCGAGCAGATTTTGTGCAGATTTTTCCGCCATTCGCTCAAGACCACTCAACTGCTCAAGACTTAGAGTAAAAATGTCAGCCGGACTATTCACCAACTGCTGCTCCACCAGCTGCTCCACCAGCTTATCGCCCAGGCCTTCAATATCCATCGCTTTGCGTGATGCGAAGTGCTTCAAAGCCTCTTTACGCTGCGCGGGACAGTAGAGCCCACCGGAGCAACGGGCAACGGCCTCCCCTTCTGGTTTATCGATATCCGATCCACAGATGGGACAATGTTCGGGAAGTGACACCGCTTCAGGACGATCGTCTCTTTCAGGATTAACCACCGAAACCACTTCAGGGATTACATCGCCCGCACGTCTAACGATAACCGTATCGCCTTGTCTCACATCTTTGCGCGCCACCTCTTCCATATTATACAGTGTTGCATTGCTAACGGTGACACCGCCCACGAAGACAGGCTTCAGTCTGGCCACTGGAGTAACAGCACCCGTGCGGCCAACCTGGAATTCGATGGACTCGACATGAGTTAACACTTCCTGTGCAGGAAATTTATAGGCAATAGCCCAGCGAGGTGCTCTTGAGACAGCACCCAGTTTCTGCTGCAGTTCCAACTGATCCACCTTGAATACGACGCCGTCGATGTCATAAGGCAGCTTATCCCGCTGTTGACTGATACTCTGATAGTAACGGACACATGCTGCAATATCGGCTACGACTTTAAACAGTGGAGATACCGGTAGTCCCCAATCCTTCAAACGGCTCATACAAGCACTTTGGCTCTCGGCAATCTGGCCGGAAGAAATTTCGCCCAATCCATAAGCAAAAAAGCTCAATGGACGCTTGGCAGTCAGTCGCGGGTCGAGTTGCCGAAGAGAGCCGGCTGCAGCATTGCGGGGATTGACGAAGGTCTTTTCCCCGGCATCTCTGGCACGCTGATTCAGTGCTTCGAAACCCTTACGCGGCATGAACACTTCACCCCGGACCTCGAGCACATCGGGCCATCCCTCTCCGCTGAGTTTAAGCGGGATTGCCTTGATGGTTCTGACATTGCTGGTCACGTTTTCACCGCGGGTACCATCCCCCCGGGTCGCTCCCTGCACCAATCTCCCTTTTTCATAACGCAGATTGAGCGCCAAGCCGTCAAGCTTGGGTTCGGCCTGGTAGCGAATCTGTGCTTCAGCGGAAAGCTTCAGCCGTTCCCGGATACGTCGATCGAAATCGGCCAGCTCCTCCTCATCGAATGCATTGTCGAGAGAGAGCATGGGTAGCTTGTGAGCCACCTCATCAAATCCATCGAGAGGATTATCACCAACACGTTGAGTCGGGGATTCCGGGGTGATGAGATCCGGATGTTGTGACTCCAGCGTCTGCAACTCCCGTAGCAGACGGTCATACTCCACATCGGGTATGACCGGGGCGTCGAACACATAATATTGACGATTGTGGTAGTCGAGTTCGGATCGCAGCACTTCCACTCGAAGTGCTGCGGATTGCGCTTTCTTCAACCCTTCCTCCGGGCAAGCTGTATCTGACGTTTGTGTTCCATGATCCGTTCACGCAGGTGTTCAATGGTCTGTTTGGTCAGTGCACTGTGTGTGTCATCCTGCAGATCGCCCAGCAGCATTGCCGATAAACGTTCAGCGGTGTAGAGCATGTCGGAGAAGATCATTAAACCATCGCCAGGTCCAGGTAACTGGGTAAAGAGTGTCAATCCGGGAGTGGAAAATTCCTGCATGGATTTGAGCGGAAATACACCCGGCTCCACCATGCTGGCGAGACTGTACAAAACCTTATTCGAGCCATCTGATGTCAGTCGTTGGTAGATTGCCATCTCTGAGAGCTGCATCCCCGTCTCCTGCATCGCTTTCTCAATAGCAACACCATCGAATGGGGTCTTTTTCGCACGAATATTGATTTGGAGAATCAAATCGGGGACGTCTACCGGAGACTCTTCCTGCGCACTGAAGGTGAAGAGATCCTGCTGTTCCATCGGTTCCGATGACGTGTCCTCATCTGGCTCATCCATTGAGGCAGGTGAAAACTCCGGTTTATTTTCGTCCAGGTTGTCGATACCTGGAATTGGGCTGTCATCAATTCTGATACTATCCAGACTCTCTGGCTCCTCATTGAAGGCCGAGTGTTTTCTTGCTCCTTGGAGTACAGCGCTCTCCGTTGAATCCACCAGGTCCTCATTCTCATTTTCGTAAGGTTCAGTATCCTCATCTTCGTAAGGTTCAGTAGAAAATGACGGTTCAGTTGTACTGCTATCAACAGCAGACTTCATTTTTTCGGTCACACGTCTGCGTGCCTGGGCGGATTCTTTTTTGCGCCGTTGGGTTTCGTAAAGGTAGATTGCACCGAGAAAGATGATGCCGGCGACTAGCAGTACGATTCGCAGTGTCGTGGCGTCCAATTCCTATACAGCGGCAAGTTGAGCCGCCTCCTCCACATCGACGGTGACCAGGCGGGAAACACCCGGTTCATACATAGTGACACCGGAGAGTTGGTTGGCAATCTCCATGGTGATCTTGTTATGGGTAATGAAGATGAACTGTACCTGATCCGACATGGACTTCACCATATCGCAGAAGCGGCCCACATTGGCATCATCCAGTGGTGCATCCACCTCATCGAGCATGCAAAACGGCGCTGGATTGAGCTGGAATATTGCAAAAACCATGGCCACGGCCGTGAGGGCTTTTTCACCACCTGAGAGTAGATGGATACTGGAATTTCGCTTACCCGGCGGGCGCGCCATGACGGTGACACCCGTATCGAGCAGATCCTCACCTGTTAACTCCAGATAGGCGTGGCCGCCACCGAATAGCCGGGGAAAAAGCTCCTTGATCCCGGCGTTGACCTTGTCGAAGGTTTCCTTAAAACGCGTGCGGGTCTCACGGTCGATCTTGCGGATGGCATTCTCCAGTGTCTCCAGGGAACTGCTGATATCCGCATGCTGTTCATCAAGATACTTAAGACGCTCCGACTGCTCCTGAAACTCTTCGATTGCCGCCAGATTGATTGGCCCCAGGCGTTGTATCCGTTGAGCCAAAGACTCGGCTTTTTGATGCCAGGCCGATTCGTTGGCCTCTTCAGCCATCGTCTCGAACAGCGCTTCCGCATCGAGCCCCTCCTCGTGCAGCTGCTCCTGTAGGGTCTGGCAGCGAACATTGACTTCCTGACTCTGCAGACGAGCTTGATTGAGTCGGTCCCGACGCTCCTGCACCTGCTGTTCGGCACGATGACGCTGCTGCTCCTTGTCGCGTAGCTGGGCATCCACTTCCTCCAGCACACGGCGGACTTCAGCCAGCTCTTTCTCCACTTGAGCCCGCTCCGACAGCTTGAGGTTCAGCGTCTCCTGCTGTTGTTCCAAAGGCGCTTCGCTGTTGGACAGGGTCGATTTCAATTCGTCCCGCCGCTGTACCAGTTGAGTCAGCTGACTGCGTGCCCGTTCCAGATTCTGCACAAGAGAACCCTGGGCGGTTTTCATCGACTCCACTTGCAGCGCCGCCTGCTGGGTCGTTGCTCGTTGTTTGTTCAGCGCTTCTCTGGCTTCATTGACCTTCTGGCGCAACTCATCACGGCGTTTCACCAATAGCTCGCGCCTTACCCCGAGGGTTTCGATAGATTCCAGGGCAGCATGCAGACGCTGACGTGTCTCTTCCATCAGGTCCTGATCGGAATGGATTTGCCCGGCGATTTCAGACTGCTCGTGTTGCAGCTGTTCACGGCGCTGACGAAGATGTTCCGCACGGGTACGCTTGGCGCTCAGGCTGGTGCGTATCTCCGAAAGCATCCGGTTAGTCTGGTTGAAAAGGTTCTGATTCTGCTCTCTGGCCTGCTCAGCCTGACGTAGCGCATCTCTGCCATTTTCCAGGGATTGAGACAACTCATTGACCTCGATCTCCTGTTTTTCAAGCGTGCTTTTGAGCTCGCGCAACTCCTCTTCTCGGGCCAGCACACCCGCACTCTCGTCCTCTTCCCGGGCGATTCTGAGCCACTGTCGTCCTAGCCAGACACCATCAGGTGTAATGACCGATTCACCCGGCTGTAGTGATTGGCGTGCACGCATGGCACCGGTCAGATCTTCCGCCAGTCTGACACCACCCAGCAGGCTCTGCAGGCTCCAAGGGGCCTCTATCTTGGCAAGCAGGGTCTCAGTCGATGAAGCATTCTCTGAGGTGTTGCCTGAGTCCGTATCCCATAACGTCAGTGCACCCTTCTCCATCTGAGGGAGTGTTGCTGACAAGGCATCCAGATTGTCTACACAAACCGCCTGTAGATGAAAACCGAGTACGACCTCCACCGCCCGTTGCCAACGGGGCTCGACCTTCAGCTGTTGGGCGAGTCGGCTGGCTGACTGTAGCTGGCTCTGCTCCAGCCACTCAGCCACCTCACTCTCCTGCTTGCCCAATGCGGCCTGCTGCAGGGCTTCCAGGGATGCCAGGCGTCCCCGGCCTGATTGCAGACTGCTTCTTGCCTGATCCAAGCGGCTTGTGATTTGATTGTTCGATTCCCGCTGGCGATTTATGACTTCGATTGAACCGGCAAGCTGGGTTTGCAGATCATCCACACCCGACTTCTTGGCGGCTTCATCACTCTCTAGTGATGTGATCTCACTCAGCAGTTGGCTGTCGTCCAGACGACTCAGTTCTTCATCCAGTTTTTGCAGCCTGCGCGCCAGGTTTCCACCCTGCTGCTCCAGGTGATTGATGCGAGTACGCTCCACCTGCGCCAGCTGTGCCGGCTCCGCTGCCTGCTGATTGAACTGATCCCATTCGGCCTGCCAGGACTGCATCTCGCCTTCAGCCCCTGACAGGGCTTCTGACTGGCGTTGTTCATCGTTGCGAGCCTGGTCCAGCTTCGGTTGCTCATCCTGGAGACTGCTATTGAGTTCCTGCAGCCGCTGCTCATCCTGATCACGATGGGATTCAGCCTCTCGCCAGGCCTGCTCGATCTGATCCAGGTCCTGCTGCTGCTGTTTACGGTTGTCTCTGGCGAACTGGATCGCTTGCTCGAGACCGGTGATCTCAGCACCCAGGGCATAGAAGCGCCCCTGCACCTCATTGAACTGATCGTTGACCTCGGTGTGTTTTTCACGGTCCGTTTCAATGGATGATTCGAGTTTTCGTTGATCGGCTAGCGCCGCTTCAAGCTGATTTTGCAGCTCAGCAATCTTACGCTCGCGCTTTTTTAAATCATCATCGAGGGTTCGCCAACGCAAGGCCAGGAGTTCAGCTTTGACCTGCCGCTCCTCCTGCTTCAGTAACTTATATTTTTCCGCAGTGGCGGCCTGGCGTTGCAGATGCTGCAACTGCTTGGCCACTTCATCCCGCAGATCCGTCAGACGCTCAAGATTCTCCCGCGTGTGGCGGATACGGTTCTCGGTTTCCCGACGCCTCTCCTTATACTTTGAGATACCGGCGGCTTCCTCGAGAAAGACTCTCAGGTCTTCCGGACGGGCCTCGATAAGACGGGAGATCATGCCCTGCTCGATAATCGAGTAGCTACGCGGTCCCAAGCCTGTGCCAAGAAAAAGATCGGTGATATCGCGTCGACGACAGCGTACGCCATTCAGGAAATAGAGTGACTGGCCGTCACGAGAGACTTGTCGTTTGACCGAGATCTGGTTGTACTGCGCGTATTGACCGCCGGCACGACCTTCAGCGTTATCGAAGAGCAATTCGATAACGGCAGAACCGACCGGCTTGCGCGAACTGGACCCATTGAAAATGACATCCGCCATCGATTCGCCGCGCAACATCTTGGCCGAGCTCTCGCCCATGACCCAGCGCACGGCATCGATGACATTGGATTTACCGCATCCGTTCGGCCCGACGATACCGACCAGATTACTGGGGATCGGAACCGTCGTTGGATCGACGAATGACTTAAAACCCGCGAGCTTAATTTTCTCCAGACGCATGGGCGGCTAAGATACACCAAAGTGGGCAATTGATACAGGGGATCGAATAATTTCAGGCACTTTAACTTTACCTCATATCTTTTTGTTTTTTATGATAATTCAATCTAACACTTCTGGTGATGGATTCGCTCACGTATAATCGCGCATCAATTGTGTGAAGAGTGACCAATATTATGCCAAGCCATCCAAGCAAAGATCTCGAAACATTTCCGAATCCTCGTCCGGAACGGGACTATACCATCCGTATCAGCATCCCGGAATTCACCTGCCTCTGTCCCAAGACAGGACAACCCGATTTTGCAGAGATGACCCTCGAGTATGTGGCGGACAATCACTGTGTCGAACTCAAGGCATTGAAGATGTATATCTGGTCTTTCCGGGATCAGGGCGCCTTTCATGAAGCGGTGACGAATGAGATTCTGGGTGATCTGGTTGCTGCGACGCAACCCCGTTTTATGCGCCTGACGGCAGAGTTTAATGTCCGGGGAGGCATCTACACCACCGTGGTAGTCGAGCACCGGGCCACGGATTGGATACCACCCTCTCCCGTCCAGCTCCCCTGAACCCTTGAAGTGCTATATCGGTATTGATCTGGGAACCTCGGGTTGCCGAGGTATCGCCATCGGTGAGCAAGCCCAAGTGATTGCTGAAAGCAGCATCGCATTACCGCTACCGGATTCACCCCATCCAGGTTATAGCCAACAGGACCCCCGACTTTGGTGGGATGCGGTGATACGGATACTCCAGGTATTGGGGCAAGCCTGTAAAGGCAATACCCTAGAGGCTGTTGCCGTAGACGGCACATCCTCAACACTCCTGCTCAGTGATGACAGGGGCACACCATTGACCGATGGATTGATGTACAACGACAGCCGCGGTCACGATACCCTCTCTCGACTGAGAATGCTGGCACCGCCTGGCAGCCCGGTACTGAGTGCCTCATCAAGCCTCGCGAAGCTGCTACATCTCTGCAAGACAATTTCGACAAGGCCGATTCACGCTCTGCATCAAGCCGATTGGATCATGGGCAAGTTATGCAACCGGTTCCCATTGAGTGACGAAAACAACTGCCTCAAGCTCGGTTACGATCCCGTCAACCGACACTGGCCGTCATGGATGCAAGCGCTGGATCTCCCCGAAGAAAGTCTGCCAAAAGTTTATCCAAGTGCGACAGCCGTTGGTACGCTGTTCAAAGCTGTTGCAGCAGAAACAGGGCTTCCAACGACAACCAAGGTAGTGACCGGCACTACAGACAGTAATGCCGCCTTTCTCGCCACCGGCGCCAACGAAATTGGTGACGCCGTTACTTCACTGGGCAGTACTTTGGTACTAAAAATTCTCTCAGACACTCCGGTGTTTGCCTCGGAATTTGGCATCTACAGCCATCGCATGGGCGATCTTTGGCTGGTAGGCGGCGCATCGAATAGCGGTGGCGCTGTCTGTCGTGCCTTCTTCACCGACGAGCAGATGATGGCGCTTTCAGCGCGACTCGAACCCACTCGGCCCACAGGACTCGAGTATTATCCCTTGCTGACACCTGGAGAGCGTTTCCCCGTCAATGACAGGGAGTTTCCACCTAAACTCACACCAAGACCGGAGAGCGATGTCAGTTTTTTTCAAGGCATACTGGAAGGTCTAACCCGAATAGAGCACGATGGATACCGGCTGCTGCATCGCCTGGGCGCACCGAAACCGAAACGGATTCTTTCCATCGGTGGTGGCGCCGTCAATGAACCCTGGCGAAAAATGCGTGAATCGGCCATCGGAATCCCCATCACCCGCGCAGCGCAGCAGGCAGCGGCATATGGGGCAGCTTTGTTGGCCAGACAAGGAGGAATGAATTGAGAATTAAGAGTGAGCCTACCTCGCACCTTTTGCCAGCAACACAACCTCTACCGTTTCGATAAGAATAATCAAGTCGAGAAATGGCCCACTATTCTTGATGTAGTAGAGGTCGTACTCCAGTTTCTTACGGTTATCGGTCTCATCCGCTGCATAGTGATGCATCAGTTGCGCCCAACCGGTTATACCCGGTTTCAACCTGTGGCGTTCATTGTAATAGGGTAACTGCTGGCTTAGGGCACGGACAAATTCTGGACGTTCAGGTCGGGGACCGACCAGGCTCATCTCTCCCTTCAATACATTCATCAACTGCGGTAGTTCATCAAGCCGCGTCTTGCGTAAAAAATTCCCCAACCGGGTTACCCGACTGTCGTTTACGTCAGCCCATCGAGGTCCGGTGCCCGATTCCGCGTTTACCCGCATACTTCTGAATTTGTAGATCGTAAAGAGTTTTCCGTTTCGTCCTACTCTCACCTGCCGGTAAAATACGGGATCACGACCAACCGTCGAGATAAGGCTGGCCATCGCAACCATCAATATCACGGGAGAGAAGAGAATCAGCATAGACAGGCTTACCAGGATATCAATAGCGCGCTTAAAATAGATCAGCATCAATCCATTGTAGAAACCGCTGGAAAAGAAGATCCAACTTGGATGAAGCTGATCTATCTTTATGACATTTTCTTCTTTTTCGTAAAAACTCAAAAGATCCAGTATCTCCACACCCTTCATTTTGCAGTCGATCAACTCATTAACTGGCAGCCCTCTCCTCCTGTCATCCACGGCTATCACAATCTCATCCACCGCCATGCGCTCGACAATGTTAAACAGGTGCTGGTCTTTTGGGATCTGGCGATTATCATCGATGAGACAAACAGCATCCCCCAAATCGATGAAACCAACCACAATAAAGCCGAGTGTAGGATCATCAGATTGCACCAACTCAATTCTGTCAGCATTGATCCCGGTACCCAGTACAAGCACACGACGTTTTCTGGAATCGGCTTTGGTTAACCTGACAAAGGCAGAACGGAGTATCAATACACCAGCCATCGAAAACAGCAGGGCGAGAACAAACTCCGTAAGGGGCAGTGTCAGAGAGTCGAATATGGCGAAAACCAGACTCATCAACAACCCACCCACTAGGAATGAGAGTAATAAACGAATGAGGAAACCGGATGCACGCTCCAATACACCCCGCTGATAAAGCCCCAATGCGATCATCGAGGCTAACATGACAGCGGCGTAGATCGTCGCGAGGTGAGAAACCTCAGATCCGAGAGGTGCTCCCGACGTTTCAGAAAAATTGCGCTGGTAGAAATCGGCAAACCAGATAGACAAGACGAAACAGAGGGTTTCAAACAGGGCGAGCAGCAGAAAGGATTTGGAAATGAAATAGCCAAACAGCTTAATCATTGGCAGTGTCCAAATCGTGTGTTTAAAACAAAGTTCATGAATAAAAAATCAAGACAACTGATCTATCGGTCCCAAACTGGAACATCATTCTATACCGCCAGGGAAGACAAAGCACCCGCCTTACTCAGATGGGTGATCGACAATCACTCACCATCTGGCTCTGCGGCAGAATCTCTAAAGGGTTCAGTGACTTTCATAGCACCTATCTACACTGACGTCAGCTCAGAATAAAAAAGTTCACAATCCCCCCTGCGTTGAAAATGCATACGCGCCATAACCAACCACTCTGTTTTTATCTCCGGCGGTATCCCCTGAACTTCTGAGATCAACGATTTCAGCCTTAAGGCCTAGACGTTTGGCCTGCAATAGCAGTCCCTTTACCGGAATTCGTCCACAAGCATCTTCATAACCAAGCTTTTCAGGATGGAGTGAGACAATCGCTTCTGAGGTCGCCTGATCCATCTGTTTGGCCGTCAGGTAATCATGATAATGACTTAAATCAGAACTGATGACGATCAGTGTCTCCGGGCCTCCCCATAGCCGTTCCAGCACCTCTGCCACTGCTTCTCCACTGGCGTCGCCCACCACCAGCGGGATCAACTCAAAATCTTCCAGTAACAATTGCAGAAAAGGCAGTTGCACTTCCAGCGAGTGCTCTTCCGCATGTGCCTCATCTAGCCTGATGACTTGCTTCATACCGTCAAGCTGCGCTATTGCAGCCCTATCGATGGGAATGTTCCCTAGAGGCGTACGAAATTGTGAGGCTCCCGGGGCAGCAAGGCCCTTGAAAGCCACTCGGTGAGAGGGTCCCAACAATAGCACGCGGCGTATCAGCTTGTTGTTTGCTGCCAATCTCGCATAGACACTGGCAGCCACCGGACCAGAATAGATATAGCCAGCGTGTGGCACGATGATCGCTTTCGGTAGCAAGCCGGCGGTGGGCGCATCTGATAGGAAATCCTCTACCATATGTCGCAGGACTTCGGGTTCAGCAGGATAAAAAAGGCCTGCAACGGCGGGTTCTCTGACACTTGCTGTCATCGTAAGCTTCCTCTCATCTACACAGCCAATCTCACCGGCTGACGACGGGCGCCCCAATGACCAGGACGCTGCTCAAAACGACCCGCCACCGGTGTACCACAATGTTCACATTCGCCCTTCATGTCCAGATGCCACTCACCCAATTCATACCAATCTCGCTGGATCAGTAATTCACCACAGTGATGGCACCAAGTCGAGGATGCTTCCCGGTCATGCACATTGCCCACATAGGCATAGCGCACACCTTTTTCCCGGGCAATGTTTCTCGCGCGGATCAGTGTGTCATGGGGTGTTGAGGGATAATCTCTCATCTTCCAGTCCGGGTGAAAAGCCGTGAAATGCATGGGCACATCGGGACCCAGCTCTTCGACAACCCACTGGGTCATGTTGTGTATTTCCTCATCAGAGTCGTTTTCACCCGGAATCAATAGTGTTGTCAGCTCAAACCAGACGGAGGTTTCGTGTTTGAGATATTTCAGTGTCTCCAACACCGGTGCCAAATGGGCGCCGGTTAATTTATGGTAGAACGCTTCATTAAATGACTTGAGATCCACGTTGGCCGCATCCATGTGGCGATAGAATGCCTCCCTGGGCTCAGCACAAACATAGCCTGCGGTGACAGCAACCGATTGAATACCGCGTTCCCGACAAGCCATTGCCACATCGATGGCGTATTCATGGAAGATCACTGGATCGTTATAGGTGTAGGCCACGCTTCGGCAACCCAGCTTTTCAGCTGTCACCGCAATAGTCTCAGGACTCGCCTGATCGGCCAGCGTATGCATCTCCCGGGATTTGCTGATGTCCCAATTCTGGCAGAACTTGCACGCCAGATTGCAACCGGCAGTGCCAAAGGAAAAAACAGGGGTACCGGGCAGAAAATGGCTGAACGGCTTTTTTTCAATGGGGTCGATGCAAAAACCACTGGAAAGACCATAAGTATTCAGTACGATTGCACCCTGATAATTTTCCCGGACGAAGCAGAATCCCTGTTTGCCCTCTTTCAGTTTGCAATAGCGTGGACACAGATCGCATTGCACCCTGTCCTCCGAGAGCTTATGCCAATAATGTGTCGGAAAATGGGTGGACATGGGACCTCCCTGATTGAGATCACCTCTAATCTAAATATAGTCTTTTACACATAGAAAATACTCACCTCGTCTTAGGGCCTGTTAACTGACCCTCGTCATTTTTGCCAGGCCAATGGCCGCCTGCCCCAGAGAGAGCCCCCCATCATTCGTGGGTATGAGACTGTGGGTCAACACACGAAATCCGGCCTCGCTCAACCGCTTATGAACTAGCTCGAAAAGGGTTCGGTTCTGAAACACCCCACCTGACAGCGCCATGGTCTCAACATTCGATCGCTCCGCCAGCTGAATCGCCATTTCTGAGACGGCCGAAGCCAGCCCCAAGTGAAAGCGCCATGCGAGAATCTCGGTTGCAATCCCAGCCTGCAGGTCTTCAAGGAGCATCTGCCAGAGCGGTGCAGCATCAAGCTGCCAAACCGCCTGATACTCATCGATTTTTAGCATATAGCCCGTAACATCCTGTTGTCGGCCAGCCAATGCCATGGCTTCCAACTCAATAGCCGCTTGTCCTTCGTAGCTGATCGACTCCCGACAAATACCCAATAGCGCCGCCACCCCATCAAACAGACGGCCACAGGAACTGCTGAGAGGTGAATTGATCTCGCCCGTTATCATCTGCATCAATGTCTTGACCGGCTGACGGTTCAGCCACTGAACCGGCTCAAGTTCACCCCATTGACTGACAACCCGCTCCCATCCAAACGCCATATGAAGATGGCTGAAAGCATTCCGCCAGGGTTGGCGTATCGCCTGTGTGCCACCGGGCAATGCAATCGGCTTGAGTGATCCCAGGCGATGAAAGACATGATAATCGGCAAGCAAAAACTCCCCACCCCAAATAGTACCGTCTCCACCATAGCCTGAACCATCCAGAGCGATACCCAATACCTTCCCACCTGTCAGCGGCCATCCATTTTCAGCCAGGACACTAGCGATATGGGCATGATGGTGTTGCACCTGTATCAGCGACAGGCCTTGCTGGTCTGCCAGTTCCCTGGCTCTGTGTGAGGATCGATAGTTGGGGTGAAGATCAGCCACCAAACAGGCAGGCCTGTGCTCGTAGAGATCCGCATAGAGATCCAGATTCTTCAGATAGTCCTGGTAGGAGATGAGATTCTCCAGGTCTCCCAGATGTTGAGATACCACTGCCCCACCCTGTTTTACCAAACAGAAGGTGTTTTTCAATTCACCGCCCAGGGCCAGCAACGATGTGGTTTCAGGGAATCCATCAGGGAGAGGAATCGGTGCTGGCGCATACCCCCTTGCCCTTCTCAGCAGCCTCGCTTGACCCGCCATCACTCTTGCAACCGAGTCGTCCACCCGATTCGTGATCTCCCGATCGTTGAGCAAAAATCCATCCGCCAGTGACTGCAACCGATCTGCCGCCTCCCGGTTGTCGATACATTGTGGTTCCTCAATTCGATTTCCGCTCGTCATGACCAGAGGTCGATCCCACTGCTTCATCAGCAGATGGTGTAGCGGCGTATAGGGCAACATGAATCCAAGACTGGTCTGAGACGGGGCTACACCTTCAGGCAGTGGCTCAACTTCAGCTCTCTGCAGGAGGACAATGGGAGCAGCCGGCGATTGCAGCAACGCTGCTTCCTCATCTGATACCTCGCAATATCGCCTGATCACCGAAAGCCCTCCCGCCATCAGCGCAAAGGGTTTGTGATAACGCCCCTTACGCTCGCGTAAACGGGAAACCGCAGCAGCATCGGTGGCATCACAGGCGAGATGGAAACCTCCAATCCCTTTGATTGCCAGGATTTTTCCCTGTTTGAGCAGACGACTCGCTGTCTCTACTGCATCTGCCGTATCCGACTCGCCTGACACTTTTACTCCATTGCTGTCCACCAGCCAGACTTTAGGACCACAAACCGGACAGGCATTGGGTTGGGCATGAAAACGCCTGTCTGCAGGATTTTCATACTCTTCCTGACAGGCCGGACACATGGGAAAGTGGCGCATGCAGGTGTTGCTGCGATCATAGGGAATCCGCTCGACGATGCTCAGGCGTGGACCGCAATGGGTACAGTTTGTGAAGGGGTAACGGTAACGCCGGTTGATTGAATCGTCGATCTCATCCTTGCAGGCTGGGCAAACAGCCGCATCCGGCACCACACCGGTACGGACTTCACCACGGCGACTCTCCCGGATAAGAAATTTGTCAGATTCAGGGAAGGCATCAACACGGCTGCGTTCGATGGCATCGATTCTCGCCAGGGGGGGTGGCGCCTCGGCAAGCCGTTGGCAGAAGGCATCAATCTGCCCAGGTGTTCCACTGACGTGGATCTCCACACCCTGACTATCGTTCCAGACCTCACCCCGCAGTCCTGATGCTTGTGCCAGGCGCCAGACTGTCGGACGAAAGCCGACCCCTTGTACCAGGCCACGCACACAGATACGCTCGGCAATATTCCCATTAGACATGACAGGAGTGTCGCAGATGTCGGCATAGTGTCAAAATGGACTAATACATTTAACGTTCTGCACTGCAACATGTCGCCAGAAAAAAACCCATCACCTAAAACACTCAAGGAACAGGTCATCGAGGTTCAGCAAGAGGCGCTTGCCCTGCGTCACAGACGATTACTGGTGTTCTCCGGCGAGAGGGTCTGGTGCCATACCGAAGCACACGCACTAATTGAAACATTGAATGTTGCCGACACCCTCTGGGTTGGACAAGGAGGACCTGACGCTATCGATACTCTGGTGAACAAGCAGGCGCTCGAGCGGCTGGGCCGTGAAACGGGGCTTCTCATCTATGATGCCTTTTCCGGTTTTGATCCGGACGCATTCGGTGCACTCAGCGGTACACTACGTGGTGGTGGACTTCTCCTGCTTCTCGCCCCTCCACTGGATAGTTGGCATGATTTTGATGACCCGGAACACGAACGTATCGCAGTTGCCGGCTATGCGTCCTCGTCGATCAGGGGGAATTTTCTCCGGCGCCTATCCGCTATCCTGCAAAGCGACCGCTCAGTGATGATCGCCACTGCCGATCAGCCTATTGCATCCGTCCACAGAAGCCGCCAGCCGGCACCCGCCTCCGTCTCCAACTGCTCAGACGTGTGCCGAACAGCAGATCAACAGCAAGCAGTCGAGGCCATCCTGCATGTGGTCAAGGGGCACAGGCGACGACCTCTGGTGCTCAGCTCAGACCGTGGCCGGGGTAAATCATCCGCCTTGGGTATTGCCGCAGCCCAATTAATGCTTGAAGCAGGCAGAGAGATTCTCGTAACGGCACCTCGGAAGGCCGCAGCAGACAGCCTGTTCCAGCAAGCTAGCCGGCTCCTGCCTGAAGCTACATCTGACGCAAACTCATTGACCCTGAATGGCAGTGTTTTGCGCTACTCAGCACCCGATCATCTCCTCGCCAACCCTCAAGCGGCAGACCTGTTGCTGGTTGATGAGGCCGCAGCAATCCCCACCCCCCTACTTGAAGGCCTTCTCAAACGCTACTCACGCCTGGTTTTCGCCACGACTGTACACGGCTACGAAGGCACTGGACGGGGTTTCTCCATTCGATTCAAATCGCATCTCGATCGCGAAACTCCGAATTGGCGCGAACTGCAACTGAAAACACCCATCCGCTGGGCAGCAAATGACCCCTTGGAAGCCCTGATCTTTCGATTGCTGGCACTGGATGCCAATCCTGCATCCGATGATCAGCTGTCAAATGCCAGTGACTTATCCGTAACAGTGGAGATACCGAACAGCGAACAACTGCTGGAGAACGAAGCGGATCTGGGTCAGATCTTCGGCCTCTTGATACTGGCTCACTATCGAACGACACCGCTCGATCTGCGGCTGCTACTGGATGGTCCCAACCTGCAAACTCTCGTCCTACGTCATGGACAGGCAATAGCCGGCGTTGCCCTATTGGCATCTGAAGGCAGCTTTGATTCCGCACTTTCAGATCAGATCTGGGCAGGCTACCGCCGCCCCAGGGGGCATCTGCTGGCCCAATCCCTGGCTGCCCATGTGGGTGTGAAATCTGCCCCTTTACTGAAAGGCTTACGCATCATGCGTATTGCCATACATCCTGCTATACAGCGCCGGGGGCTGGGAAGCCGACTGGTCAATGAGATTCACCGCTATGCCTTAAACCATGGCTTCGATTACGTCGGCACAAGCTTTGGCGCCAGTGAGATGTTGATTGACTTCTGGCAACACAATGGTCTTGATCCTGTACGCTTGGGACTGCGTACCGGCGCCAGCAGTGGCGGCCACTCGGTGATGCTGATCAAGGCGCTAACATCTGTGGGCAAGGCAATGGCCGATGAGGCAAAAATGAGGTTTTCCCAACATCTACCTGGCTTGCTGGGAGATACCTTGCATGATCTGCCAAGCCAATTAGCGAAAAAACTTCTGATCTCCTCGCACAATCGGCAACAGATCTGCCTGACACCACAGGATTGGTTCGATTTAGCCGGATACGCCTTTGCCCGGCGTGGTTATGAGGCCAGCCTTCCAGCGATAGAAAAGCTAAGCCTGATTGGACTCGGCAACGGAGAAGTTTCAACAACCGATGCAGACCTTCTGATCATGCGGGTTGTGCAAAAACAAGGCTGGCAAACGTGTGCCAGCGCCTGTGGCTTAAGCGGAAAAAGAGAGACCGAAGCGCGATTGCGCAAAACCCTCGCCAAGCTTATTGAGATCCACGATGCGGAAAAGAATTACCTTTCTGTGACCAATATAACTGCTAATCCAGTGGAATAATCTCCACCGGGATTCCCTTCTTGTGTTGTCTGGGCCAGACAGCATAGCGGCCTGCTTGAAAGGGCTTCATCGAAAAACGGTTGATCAGTTCTACAGCGCCATCCGAGAGATTCAGGATTGGCAGACGCCGGCGGGTACCGTCGACCGTCAGTTTTTCACAGGCTAGCAGTTGCTGTGAAATCCACTCAGGGGTTTTTCGATTGACCAGGCTAAAGTGGCAATAGTCCCAAAGCAGCCACTCGCCCAGTGTGGGGTTTTGATCCAGACGGCTCAGGACGAAGCCGGATAGGCTGGAGAATAGGCTGTCCGGTTGTAGATTGTCCCTGGCCAACCCGTCACCCAACTCATTCAATAGGGCCTCAAAACAGGCAGAAAGCCTTCCCTCAAAATTGTGTGAAACCAGGCCTGCCAGGGTCGTTCGCAGATAACCGCTGTTCCATAGACGCTCCAGTAACTCGGCGTAAAGCTTGAAGCGGGCGATCTCCTGAAAATTCAATAGTGGATGCGACAGGACTTCGTAAGGCGGCTCACAGTCCCAGCGATAACCCAGTGGTTCCGCCTGAGCGAGCAAAGGTGTACCCGGCAACAGCTTTAGGCTACCCAGTTGCAAGTGGTCCGGGTAGAGCAGAAACACCTTATCCAGAGATGTCGCGCAATGTGTGGCATCCTCCCCCGGCAGGCCCACAATGAGATCAAGATGAACCGGATGCCGGTGCATTTCCACCAACTGGCGAATATTCTTCAAGGCTTTGGGGATATCCATCTGCCGGTCTATGGCATCAAGAACCGGTTCATGTAACGTCTGCAAACCAATCTCGAACTGAAACTTACCCGGGATAGCACGCCGGAAAATCGCCATAGCTTCTTCTGAGACCCGGTCAGGGTTGAGTTCGAGATGAAACCTCAGTCCCGGTGGTGTCTCGGCGAATCGCTGCAACAACCGCTGGGTTCTCTCCTTGCCGAGATGAAAGCTGCGATCAAGCAGCTTCACCGTCTTGTTTTCCAGTCTCTCCAACACCTTGAGTTCAGACGCTACACGCTCAATGGGAAACGCTCTGAGTCGCTCGGTTGCACTGCTGCAGAAGCTACAACGGAAGGGACAACCCCGCGAGGTTTCCCAGTAGACCAGAGATTTTTCGAATGAATGAATCCCTGACAAGAGAGGGCTGGGAATCTGTTCAACAGGCAATAATCTGACCGGATTGACGTAAATCTTCCCGCTCTGGCGATAGATCAGGCCAGAGATATCACTGAGGTCTCCCTCCCCATACAGCAAAACCCTCACAAGATCCCGGAATGCGGCTTCTCCCTCCCCGTCCACCACAAAATCGAGCATCGGCATTGTCTTTAACAGCGCTTTACCACGGGGACCTGCCTCGGGACCACCAAAGAGGACATAGCAACCCGGCAACAATTGTTTAAGGATTTTAGTTAGCCGGACAGTCGCATGAATATTCCAAAGATAGGTAGAGAAACCGATAATCACAGGCTGAGAAGACACCAGCTGTTCCAACAGTGATTGATGGTTGGTATTCACCAGGGATTCGTATATTTGGATCTGAGCGTAGAATGGCTCATTGACCGCATATGCCCGGATCGACTGCAAGGCGAGAGAGCTGTGACTATAGCCTGCATGCAGCGTGGCCAATGCAATGGTCTCTCTTCCTGACTGAGCAACGGGAACACTAATCATTCTGCTTCATATCCGTCTGGCTGGAAATTGTGATCCGGTCAGTTTATGTCACATTCGGGCTATTGATCTCAAGCATAAATCCAAGAAAAGGCTTCCCAGCCCGGGTGAAAAATCACTCGATTTAAACAACGCCCCAAGTTATGATTTCGTCTCGAATAAAGCGATTCAACTCTCTGTTTATCGCTAATTTCTAACTCCTCCCGTAAGGATTTGCGATGTTTGATTTTGACAAAGTACATATCGGTGTGCTCGGTTTAGGCTATGTCGGTCTGCCATTGGCCGTCGAATTCGGTAAGAAGTACCCGACTATCGGCTTCGACATCAACGAGCCAAGGGTTAAGGAACTCAGAGAGGGTAGAGACAGCTCCCTGGAGGTCGAGCCAGAAGCGTTGCAAGCCGTTCCTCACCTGACTTATACGACGAATCAGGATGACCTAAAAGCCTGTAACGTCTTAATAGTAACGGTCCCCACACCTATCAATCAGCACAAACAACCTGACCTGACCCCGCTCGTCAAGGCCAGTCAGACACTGGGACAAATCATCAAACCGGGTGATATCGCCATTTTTGAATCAACGGTCTACCCCGGTGCAACAGAAGAAGATTGTGTACCTGTCATCGAATCAGTCTCCGGGTTGGTCTTCAATAAGGATTTTTTCATCGGCTACAGCCCGGAACGAATCAATCCAGGGGATAAGGAGCACCGGCTGGTCAATATCAAGAAAGTCACCTCAGGCTCAACACCAGAGGTAGCCGATTTTGTTGATGATCTCTACAACAGCATATTGGAAAACGGAACGCACAAAGCGAGCAGTATCAAAGTCGCCGAGGCCTCAAAAGTCATCGAAAATACCCAACGTGACGTTAATATCGCCCTGATCAACGAGCTGGCACAGATTTTCCACCGTTTGGGTATAGATACCACAGAAGTCCTCGAGGCTGCCGGCAGTAAGTGGAATTTCCTCCCCTTCAAGCCAGGTTTGGTGGGTGGACACTGCATCGGTGTCGACCCCTACTACCTCTCCCACAAAGCACAAGCCACAGGCTATCAACCCGAGATTATTCTGGCCTGTCGCCGTCTATCCGACAGCATGGGTGCATATGTGGTTTACACCGTCGTCAAACTCATGCTGAAGCGTGGTGTGGTTTCCGGTAATAGTAAAGTGTTGGTCATGGGCCTCACATTTAAAGAAAACTGCCCGGACCTTCGCAATACACGTGTTGTAGATATCGTTGCAGAGCTAGAGGATTACGGCGCCAGTGTCGACGTCTATGATCCCTGGGTCAGTGCGGAAGAAGCAGAACACGAATACGGCATTGCGCCTGTTAAGTCCCTAGAAAACAATACCTATGATGCTGTCATATTGGCTGTGGCGCATGAGGAGTTTGTCGAGATGGGGGCAGAAAGGATTCGCGCCTTATGCAAACCCGATGGCGTTCTGTACGATGTGAAAAACATCCTTCCTAAAGAGAGTGTTGATGGGAGACTCTAAGCCCGTTAACAGGCCCTGGACATCGGGCAAAAAAATAGGCGGGGACCGGACTCTGGAGGCATAGTAGAGTACTCGAATCCCCGCCTAGACTAGCGCTTAACACGGAAACGACCAACCGTGAGCGTGGTGTAAGACTAATGGCTGCATGCGATCCAGACATTGACGCAGATCAATAAACCACGATATCAACTTGGTTATTGACTGCATCTCCCATCATATTGAGCAGCCATCGGTTTATTAGTGCTCACCCTCTTCTTTTTCGACAGATCCGCCAAAAAGCTCGATCAAACGGGGGATAAAGCGGCGAAACTCCAGCGTCATCAGGCTGAAATGGGCATCGAAGGCATCCGCCTCGTTTTCCATCTGATAGTCGGCTGCCTCATCCTGGATCAGATCGAGAAATCTCAGTCGTTTAATCGACATATCCGACTCGATCATGCAGGAAAGACGCTCATCCCAGGCCACCCCGAGCTTCACCACATCCTTGCCAGCATCCAGGTGTGCGATCATCTCATCCGCGGATAAATCCAGGCCCTTGCATCGGACTACCCCTGGGTCTTCCGCGTGATCTTTCAGTTCGCAACTATCCAGTAACGCGAAGTCCTCATGACGGTTAGGCCTTCGCAACCACTCGGTCATGACGAAACTGGGCGCCAGTGAGACCTCAAGCGGCTTGGCGGGCAGGCTACCCAAAGTATCCCGCAGGAGTGAGATCAATGCCTCCGCTTTGTTTGCACTTGAGGCGTCAACCAGAATCCAACCCTGTTGCTTATCGATCATGGCGTATTGGGTAGAGAAACGACTAAATGCTTTTGGCAGTAGTTGATGAAAAATATCCTCTTTTAGCTCAGTGCGTTCCTTTCTGGCCACCTTTCTGCCTGTTTCAGACTCAATCAGGGCAGTCTTCTCATCAACGATCTCGTTGACAACGGCTGAAGGCAGCAGCTTCTCTTCCTGTCGGGCGCAAATGACCTGGCAGCCAATCATTTCATGCACCAGGCTCTCCCCATGTCTACCCAAAGGCTCATACCAGCCGTAAGAGATCGGATCATGGCTGCCACAAGACTTGAATCGCTTGGACTCAAGCTGACTCTCCAAGGCCTCAGCCGTGAGATTGAATGGCTGCTGTAACAGATAGATTCGTAAATTTTTAAACCACATGAGGCAATTCCCTGAAAAGTCGGAGGCGGAATTATGGCGAAGCCTGACACAGTTATCCAGGACCGAATACACGATTGATCAATTAGTCGGGTCATCTCCCAAAAACCAAAGGTGGCTTGCATTTTTCGCTTGCTGGATACATGTTTTTAATAGAGATTCCTTAAGCCTTGACCCCTCTGACATTATTGGACGTGAAGGAAAGTAATATGAACGCTGAATCAGCCCATTCTCTCTCACAGGCAGACAGAAAAATCCTGCTAGGGGTCGCCAGAAGTGCCATTCAGCACCAGCTGGAGAAGGGAGTGGACCTACAGATCGTTGCCAGCGACTATGCGAAGGCACTGCAGGCGCAGAGGGCCAGCTTTGTTACGCTGAATCGACAATCGATGCTGCGTGGCTGCATCGGACACCTGGAGGCCCTAAAGCCCCTGGTCGAAGATGTGGCGGAAAATGCCTTCGCAGCGGCTTTCAATGACCCCCGATTTCCACCACTTGCCAGTCACGAGTTGGCAGATCTGGAGATTCATATCTCAGTCCTGACGCCATCAGTACAGCTTCCCTTTGCATCTGAAAACGATCTGCTGGCACAAATCAGACCCTATAAAGACGGGCTGATATTGATCGATGGCATGCGTCGCGGCACCTTTCTACCCTCAGTTTGGGAGCAGCTGCCAGAACCAAAATCATTCCTGCAGCACCTTAAACGCAAAGCCGGGCTGCCGGAGGACTACTGGTCAGAGAAATTGCAGGTGTTCCGCTATGAAACCGAGAGCTTTTCCTAGGGCCAGTAAATAGTCCATTGGATGACCACTGAATTGAGCGTTAACAACCCCTAAGTCAATCAGGGTGTAGAGGCTCTACATTGACCGACGGAGTTATCAGCACAGGTGGATCCATCGACCCAGATCGCCCCCTGCAGACTGGCAGCATCAAAAACAGCACCTTCAATCAAACTTCCGCTAAGATCAGCATAACGCAGATCGGTATGACTGAAATCGCTACCTCGGAGATCGGCATGCTGCAGATTAGCGCCAAGAAGTACTGCACCTTTGAGTTGTGCATAGTGCAGATCGGCTCCCGACAAATTCACATAACGCATGTCGGCACCTGTAAAATCAGTCGCACTGAACCTACCCTGCCTTAATACGGCACTGCTAAGATTCGCACCAGACAGGCTCGCTGAACCCACATCGACACCAGGTAGCAGACAGTTGCGCCAATTTACACCCGGGGATGGAGATGCATCACATTCTGGTGAATCAATGACCTCCGGCATGCCGAGCCAGATCGACACCCCTACCGCAACCCCAATCAATAGAATCAGGATCGACACCGCCGCCATCGGAAAACGCTTCTCCTCCGCATTCTCCAAAGCCACGCTCTCTTTACGCGCCGCCAACATCTCCTGCGCTTCTTTATCACCGGCCTCCGCCCTCACCTGCAAGGGTACAACTTCGGGTACGGTCTCGATATTCACCCACTTTTTCTTATCTGCACTAATTTGATCGGAGAGGACCAATTCACCATCCAGCAGCATGCCCCTGATTTTCGCACCACTCAATGGTCCAATAGGCAGACCCTCATGGCGGATAAACCAGGATGGGGGAGATTTGTCGTCCTCTTTTTTCATGAATATGCTCAATGTCACTGCTTAGTTCATATTAGCGGCAAATCCGGGTACGAATTGAATTCATCCCGTGCGACAGGCAGTCCACTGACTGAATACAACACCACATTGGGTATAATGGCATTGTCTAATCCAATCAGAATTTTGATTTCTTCATTCTCTCCAACCAGGAGCTAGGCATGACGAGTGCGGTCTATACTTGGATGCAGCTCTACGAAAATGACTGATGCAGATACCTAGCACAAAACTCTTACTCCCCCCTTCAACTCTCGCGTTGCGGGAACCCCTATTGCAGAACCTTAAACCGGGGCAGATCCTGCAAGGTACTGCTCTGAGCGATAACGTCAACGGCAAGCTGAGTCTTCAGATCGGCGTTACCCGCCTGATAGCACAGACCCAAGTCAGTGTACGGCCAGGCCAGGCCCTGACCCTGCAAGTGGTCAAGACCGATAACCTGCCTGAACTTCGTGTCCTTACTCTGCCAAGTCTGAGCGAACTCAAAGCGGCCGCCCTCAAGACCCTACTACCTCGTCAACAGCCTTTACCCGAGGTATTCAAGGCACTGAGTCAGATCATCCAGGCACCTGCAAAAAGCAACATTCCACCTGCCATCAAAGCACAGGCGTCCTCACTCCTCAGCCAGACACCGACGACCAGTGATCCGGTATTCAGAGACAGTCTGAAATCGGCCATAACCAGCAGCGGTCTTTTAACAGAGTCAAAATTACTCAGGCAGGTGACGACCGAATCTGCAGATATGAAACTCAATCTGGTTCGCCTCTACCAAGTGGTCAGACAACTGGTGCCGGAACATCAATTTCTGGCGATGATCCATGGCAGCAAACCACTCCCGCAAGCCGAACGAAATACGACAGGCGGTATCGCAGACAACGGCATCAAATTGCTCATTGGGCTGTTGAAAAACCTAGATGGCGGAATCGCACGCATCCAGACGCATCAACTCAACTCTCTGCCCCAGGAAGATCCCATGCGGCAAGTCTGGCAGTTTGAGTTACCCATCCGCAATGAACAGGACGTGGATCTTTTCCACTTCCGTATCAGCAGAGAAACTGCACAACAGGATGAAACGGATGAACAACTCTGGAATCTTACACTGCACATGAATCTCACCACCCTGGGGCCTATGAGAGTACAACTGAGGCTACAGGGCGATATTATTTCGACCATTATCTGGTCGGAAAACAATCAGACGGATAAACTGGTCAGAAATCATCTCGACCGGCTGAGAAGAGGCTACGAAAACTCGGGGCTGGAGGTTAAACGCCTGGAAGCCTTCGTCGGTGTGATTGACGATAATCATGAGATCCCCACTGATGTCTCGCTGCTGAATGAAAAGGCATGACTGACTACGATCACAAAAAAACACCCGATCTTGCTATCGCACTGAACTATGATGGCGAAAACACACCACGACTCACTGCCAAGGGACGGGATGAACTTGCGCAACGCATACTCACACTGGCAGAGGAGCACAATGTTCCTCTGCATGAAGACGCGGAACTCGCCGCCCTGCTCTCACAGATTCCGTTAGGTGAAGAGATCCCCGAGTCACTCTATCGTGCAGTTGCCGAGGTAATCGCCTTCGCCTATCTGCTGTCGGGAAAACGCCCGCCCGGTTTCGAGGCCTCTTGAATCCACAGTGGCACTTCAAACCGATTGCTTATAATAATCAGGGACCGATGAAAACCATAGACATACACAGCCATCTCCTCAGCCCGGACGTCAGCTTCAACCGGCCA
Source organism: Candidatus Thiodiazotropha sp. (ex Monitilora ramsayi) (assembly GCA_025655575.1). GTDB lineage: Bacteria > Pseudomonadota > Gammaproteobacteria > Chromatiales > Chromatiaceae > Thiodiazotropha. The sequence continues at coordinate 60,065 of JAHXIP010000006.1, forward strand.
CTGGACCGATTCGTCTTGCACTTCTTTGCCAAACGGCTGGGTGCCGATCCCAAGCAACTGCGAGAAGATCCATTCAACAGTTACGTTGAAGCCATGGCTCGGGCTATTCAAAACTCATCACAGATTGAAAAATGTTGTCTCTTTGGCGTAGACAGCCGTATTGATAACAAAGGCGATGAGACTCACAAGGATATTACCGTCTGTGCTTCGACTGAAGATGTCCTTCAGGTAACAGCCCGCTATCCCGATCAATTCATCCCCTTCATGTCGGTCAATCCCAAGCGAGCTGATGCGCTGGATCTCATTGATGAATATCACGAACGCGGCTGCCTGGGCAGTAAGTTTCTGCAGAACTATTGGGGTGCAGATTTAAATAACCCGGCTTTTATCCCCTACTACGAAAAACTCAAAGCCCTGAAACTTCCGGTCATCATCCATATCGGTCCCGAGTACACCATCCACTCCTACGCCGAATACGAACGCTTCGACATGGTTAAACTGCCTTTAGAATGTGGCGTCACAGTAATCGCAGCACATATGGGCCTGGGCAGACCCCAATGGCCTGCGGTATGGCGTAATCTCTCCCGCAATCCCACTACTTTTGATACCGACTATCATCAGTTGCTGGAAAAACTGGAACAGCACGAGAATCTCTACGCAGATATCTCAGCCATTCTGTTGCCACTCAAAGCACGTGCTCTGGGCCACCTTGCCAAACAGACACAAATCCATCACAAGATACTCTTCGGTACCGACTACCCGGTTCCTTACACCCTGCTCTTCAATACTTATGACCTCAGTTTCAAGGAGCGGCTGCGCATCAATAGAATCGACAATCCCTTCGATGCTTACCATGCAGCTATTGCCGAGTATTTTCCTGAAGAGAGTCCTATCTACACCAATTATAAAAAAGTCATCCACCTCCTCGATACTGAGGCAGAGAGCGTTTCTATCTATCGATGAATCGAGTCAAAAAAAGCATCACAAATAACCATGCCACTTATTCGTAAAACAGGTTTCCACTAAAAAACAATAAATATTCAAGGGTCATGTTGATGACCTGCATAGAGAACTCATCAGCTTGATAATAAAGCCAATACTACTGCTTGCCGCTATAAACAGTAGTTGATGATCCTGTTAATCCCTATGGCCCAGGTAGGGTTAGTCCCACCTAATATCTTTCGAAACCCTTAATAATACTTAAATTCATAAGCAAAGCTTAATCTGCAATTACGTGTGCAGGGTTGATCGCATCGCACGAGAGAGGGAATATCATGATTGCATTAAAGCCTATTGGGGTATTATTCACAGCACTGCTTCTGCCCGTCGGCTTATCTTTTGCAACGAGCATTACAGAGAGTGACTCCACCCAACCCCGAGGATCCGCTCCCGGCATTAATGATGATGGACAGATATTGGATCCGGTTTTTGATGGATTCAGAAGTCCCGCAAGATTTCCCGGCGTCGAATATGATGACTGGTCCGGCAGCATCATGTCGCATGCCATGAGGGATCCTTCATTTTTCGCCGCTCTCAATGTTGCCAACCGGGATTTCATCAACCTGCTTGAACATGTGAGCTTGGGAGGCGTCTTTCCCCCACTAACTGAGTTGGGTGCAAATACCATTCCAACGCTCCTGGACCTTGATGAATCAGCACAACCTGTGGTCGGTGATTTTTGTCTTCGCTGTCACTCCCCTGCCGGTTGGCTGGAGGGATTCTCTGAACCGGCGAATCCACTGGAGCCTTTTCTGAGAGGTGACTTCTGGGGTGCGCAAATGCTGGAGCTATCTCCGCAAAGTGCTCAAGCACCTGATCCACTTCACCATAAAGACTCCGAAGGACATATGGATGGTGTGACTTGCGATGTTTGTCATCGCATGATTGACAACCAAAAAGTCCCCGGCACAGATAAAGCGGCGGGTAATGGCGGACTATTTGTCACCTTGTATAAACCTTTCACCGATAGTGAAAGAGACGACCCAAGAGTCATGGACCCCTTCCAGAGAGAGAGTGAACTCTGTGGAACCTGTCATGAGGTGACCAATCCCTTCCTGATGACGCTGACCGATCCCGATGGGGATGGTATTGCCGAAGACATCCCTCATCCTATCGAACGCACCTATACGGAATGGTACAACAGCAGCTTTCGCGACAAGGCCAACGGTCGTTGCCAAGACTGCCATCGTCCAATGAGATTCGCTGGTGCACAGACATGGCTACTCTCCAACCTCGAGCGACTTTGGGGGCCGATCGATCAGACCTGGGCCGATCTCGGCTATGATGTCACCGCCTCCAGACAATCAGCACTCGATGCACGGGTCGCCGACAATCTGGATTTCGTAGATGGCGCCACCGCAAGGATCAAAGTACTGAGCAAACCGAGAAGCCTGCGCCCGGGTGATGAAGGCACCGTCACCTTCAGAATTATCAACAAAGCAGGACATAAACTACCAACCGGTTATGGTGAAGGCCGCCAAATGTGGCTTCATGTAAAAATCTGGACCAAAGTTGGCACTATCCTCGAGGATGGAGCGGTCGATCCCGTAACAGGTGAAGTGTTGGTTGCCGATCACGATGACATCTTCGAGATTCATGCTTTGGCTGAAGGGTATGGAGACCTGCTGGATGATGATAATGACGGTATTGTCACAGAACATGAGAAGGAGTTTCACTTCGCTCTGTTGAACAAAGTCGTCAAAGACAACCGAATCCCGCCAAAGGGATATGACAAGACAGCCTATATGGCACAGGGTGCTTTTATCGTCCCGGAAGATGAATATGCAGATGGTCAGAACTGGGCCGATCGAGATTACACCTTTACCGTACCGGCCAACGCCAGAGGTGATATCAAGGTCGAAGCCAAGCTGATGTACAAAACCTTCAGCAATCACTATGTGGAGTTTCTTGCTGAAAAGGATAAGGAAGCAACCGTCAGCAACGGCGGGCATGCACGCGACCTACCTACCGCTGGTTCAATGACCAGCAATCCACAACATTGGGGAGAGGCTTTGTACGAAATCTACGAAACGGCCGGCCATGGTCCCGCAGTACAGTTTGCCAGAAAGAAAACAACCATCAGGCTGAGACGCTAATATTCCTCCAGAGCAAGGAAGTACGCAATTTAGCCCCGGTTTTCCGGGGCTTTTTTTTGATTCACTAGTCGTACTTATGCAACCTATTCACCCGCAGATGACATTAAAGCCATACGGATATAAAGATCAGTCAATACAAAAACTGAAGGTTGCTTTGACTGACTAATCTAGTACTAACTTTCCGAAGGCGTATTTCAGACGGGTGGTACCACCGGGTTCAGTACGTTCCACCCAGGCAATATGCAGGTTTCCATTTTCATCCAAAACGATACTGGGATTACTCTGCTCACCCTCACCAGACGCTACAGGCAGCAGCCAATCATCACTCCACTCACCCGCCTCAAGCCAGCTTAACGCCACATCAGTATGGCCTTCTCTCTCATCATCCCAGGCAACTACCAACATCCCATTCGCATGCCCATCCAGTGTGGCATGACGTTGTTTGGAGAGCCCTCCAAAATCATCCTGCACTTTAACATTGCTGCCAAAGCGCTCCTCCTGATGGGAAAATTCCGCACCCCAGATGTCATAGCCATCACGAAAGTTGCGCTTGTCTGCCCAGGCAGCGAACACACCGCCATCCCGATACCGACCCAATACAACCCGTGACACCCCATGGCCAGCACCAAAAGGCAAATTACGTCCGTCCGGTTTTTCACTGATGCGTTCCGGTTTACCAAAGCGACAAGGCTCACCTTCTGTTTCTACTGCCGCCATGATAATCGTATGCTTGGGTCGACGGTCTTCCCAGGCAACCACCAGGCGGTTATTTACTAAGGTAGCCGATGGATAAAGCTGCTCATCTGTTGGAGCGACCACATCAACTGGACAGCCGGTTCCAGGCTTCAACGAACCTGTCGAATCAACCGAAACTCTCCGTAAACGAATCTGTCCATAACGACCTGCCCGCTCTGACCACAGGGCGATCACACCCGCTTTTTGCGTTGTCAGGTGTACCTGGGCAGCAGATTTCTCACTTAACTGATGTACAGGTCCAAGATGGACTGTCTTTGTAAAATCAACAACTCGTACAAGTACATGGCCATCCTCTTCCCAGGCAACCACAAACCTGTCGTTCGTTAACGCGACTAATGAAGGCTCATAGGCCTCGCCGTCACCACTCACCATCACCTCATTTTTGAAACGATCAGCGTCATGAGTTTTATAAGCAAGATAAATACGCGGTGTATCATCGCGATCATCCTCCCAGGCAACAACCACACCCTGTGAAGACGCCGCGATATTACGGCGGCCCGAAGAATCGAGATGATGGAACACCTTGCGAGCCTGGTCGGATATTACAGTTGCCACGTCCATTGAGGCTTCGAATTGCCACGGCTCAGCATATACACTCGTCAATGGCGCCAAGCCCACCAATAGCAGAGTCAATATCCGATTCATTGTTTCCCGGATTTAGCCAACGCAGCTTGTATCTTATCGTCCGCATCTATCAGATCCTCGATACGTTGCACGCCAACCATGCGGTATACGAGTTCCCCTCCGGGATTGAGAAAGGTAAATACCGGTGTCACCAGGGCATTGTAGCGTGTACCCAAGTCACGTTCTGTAATCCTCTCACCACTGGGTAAACGAAGACGTTTCCCGCTCTCAGCATCGACATAGGCAAGCGCGTAGTGTTCCGAATAGCGTTGCTTAACCTCCGGATCGATAAAAGACTCCCGGTTTGTTTTTTCGCAATAGCCACAGCCGTAACGACCAAAATAGACAAACAGTAGCTTCGACTCCTTCTGTGACTGTGCCATTGCCTGGTCAAATGAAACAAATGGGTATCCTTCAGGTGCATCAGCAGTAACAATGGGCGGCAATATGAATAGTACAAACAAAAAAACAATCTGCCGTTGATTTCTCATATGCCTCTCACGTCGCAAGTTGATGTTGATTTGAGCCTGTACCACTTTCATTCACGTAGGCGTTCTCAATACAATCAAGGGGCCGCTTCACTTTTTGAAAACTCTGCTTGTTCAAGCAAGACCTTATACTGATATCCTGACCCGATATCGATATCATTCTTAATTACACCCTTTGCGATGACCAGTTCACCAGGCGAAACCATTTCTTTAGATGTCGCAATCAGCTTATCGTCAGGTGTTGTACCAGTCCCATCACGCAGAGTAATCCAGTTCTTACCCATAATATTTGGACTCACCTTAATGACTCTTGCCCGAACGCTCACTGATTGCTCATTCAGCTGGGTCGCTTGTGTCATGATATCGGCGATCGTCATTCCATCAGGCAACGGGGGAATCTCTCCGGGCGCAGGGACCTGAACCGAAGTTGATCTTTGAGTTATCAAGCTTTCAGTTCCGTGCCCTTCCCCTTTTTTCTTTCCATGTAGGGTGTTTCCGACATCCTCACCTATCCGGTTTGCCGCCTGCACAAAGATAATGGAATCAAACTTTCTATCCAGTGTTTTACTGTAAAATCCCCGCATCTCCATGCCGCCTCTATATTCGATTTTATCGCCCACAGATGCCGACAAACGACTGGTCGCAATCCATACGCCCTGCTCCTTTAGCTGTACATAAGTATAACTTCCCACATCGATAACCTCAGCTATCGTCCCCGATCCAGTGCCCACTTCGTCAGCAACAACTGCTGAAAAAGAGAGTAAAATAGTGAGCAATAATGCCATCGGTCTAAAATTATTCATAAATATCTCTTAGTGCATTTGGACAAAGCCATTCGTGACACGTTCTATGTAAGTATTAGGGCCTGTTAACACTAATCCAGTACACCCTGCTGGGGCTGTTTTTGTGCCCAGCAAGACAGAATGAGCGTGGTGTAGCCCGGCTACATGAGCGAATAATAACGCCACTGGGCGCAAAAACAGCCCCAGCCCTTCGGGTTGAGCCTGAAAAAGCGCCACTCTGCGTTACTCGTCATTCATTTGGAATAACCAAACTTCTCTCCTCGCGCTTTGATTGGCGCTTTTTCAGGCTCAACAGGGCGTACTGGATTAGTGTTAACAGGCCCTAGGTGATTTTAAAATAAAAAAACATTGAAACTAGGCTAATAGATGACTAGACAATCGCGATATTGCGCTTTTTTATGTCTATTTGGCAGTTGCACTCGATCCTATACATATGGATTAATGTCATGCTAGGTTTCTGGCTCACATGAGTTAAGCTACCATACATTCAAGCGTACTGGATCAGCACCTCAAATACAAAACAACAGTTGACACCCTATGCATTGGGAGGATAAATGTGAATCTTAAGCTGACAAAACTTTCCCCGAATTTCTTATATCAGCCGAGCCTAATGTTGGTATCGGTAATTTGCCTCACGGCCATTATCAGCCTGATTTCAGGCTGCGCCTCCCATCCTCCATCCACCAATACTGAACTCGATTCTGCAGAAAAGTTTGTATGGCCTGCACCTCCGGAAAAACCTCGAATCCGTTATCTAGGCAGTCTGAAATCGACCGAATCTGTCACCGGAGAGCAAAAACAGAGTCTGCGCGACTGGTTCCTTGGAAAGAAAGAGGAAGAACGCCTCGTTCTGGCAAAACCCTATGGGGTACACAGTGATTCAAAGGGACGGGTTTACGTTGCCGATACCGGCATTGCCGGTCTGGTGGTATTTGATCTCGAAAAGAAGAGTATGACTTATTGGGGCAATACTGGACCAGGCGCGCTGAAGAAGCCCACGGGTGTAACCTCCGATGCAGTAGGTAACGTGTATGTCAGCGATGTCATTGATCATCGTGTAGTGGTTTACGATAGTGAAGGAAAATTCCAGAATGCATTAGGTGGTAAAGATATCTTAGATTCTCCAGCTGGCCTGGTTTTTAACAACAAGACCCAACGTCTTTACGTTGTTGATTCAAAAAAACACCAGATAGTTGTGTTCAACCAGGAAGGCGAAGTGGACTTCACTATAGGGAAACGTGGCGCCGATGATGGAGATTTCAATTTTCCCACTAATATTGCGATGGACAAAGACAGCCGCCTCTATGTCGCTGACACGATGAACTTCCGTGTTCAGATACTTGATGAAAATGGTCTATACATCAATAGCTTCGGTAAACTTGGCGATGGGCGCGGCCATTTCAGTCGGTTAAAAGGAATTGGCATTGACAGCGAGGGTCATATCTACACGGTAGATGCCGCATTTAACAACGTACAAATTTTTAATCAGAAGGGCCAGCTGATGTTGGCGCTAGGCAAGTCTGGCACAGGCCCGGGTGGATTTTACTTGCCAGCAGGCGCACATGTTGACCAGAACAACCGGCTCTTTATCGCAGACCAACTGAACCTTAGGATACAGATGTTTGAGTATCTGGGAGATTCTGATTAGCCCTTAAGGGCTTACATGAAGATGGTTCGATTGCTCAAAAACTCGTACCTTAATCGCTGACTATCTCACACAACCAGGAAAGATCCGGGCATATCTCACCCAGAGACGTTTATCTGTCGTTGATTAAATTGAGCGACATGAATGAACGTCTAATCCGCTAAATACAAAAATATAGTTTGTATTGACTCTTTCACGTCAAAGCCAATTAACTTGGAAAGTTAAGACCCGCCAGTGTCAGAAATTCAAAACATATATTCCTAGTATTATTGTCAGTCAATTGCTGGCATTCGCTGTATTTTATCCAGGAATTTAAAGCCTATTGGTAACATCAAGGAAATAGTTCACAACAATCATTGACGATTACTAATTGCTGTCTTAATATTCTTTAAAAGTTGTGGGAATTATATCCCATTTCTTAAGCAAACCTTAAGAAAACAAAAACTGCTGATCATAAAAAAGCAGTAGCAGCACCTAGCAGTAGAAGCACCCCTAGCAGTAGAAGTATAAAAAATCGACTTACAGCACTGATATGGAACTGGTGCATTATCTATCTGTAATCGGAGGATCAGAATGAAAAAAATAGTTGTCTTAGCGCTCCTTGCTTTATCTCTTAGCCTAGTTGGAACTGCGGCAATCGCGGATATTGTGGGTACATCTCATGACTTGACGAGCAATACTACAGTGTTGACAAATGCCGGTAATACCCAAGTCTGCGCATACTGTCACACCCCACATGACGCCAGTGCTACTAACTCGACAACGCCACTGTGGAACCATGAGGACACACAAGCGACATACACGATGTACAGCAGTCCCTCGCTTGATATGACCATTGCCGGCTCACCAGCTGGCGTTTCTCTGGCATGCCTCAGTTGTCATGATGGAACCGTGGCTGCAGACCAACTTCTCAACTATCCAAGCGGTGTCAACGGACCAGGCATTTTTACCGTTGGTGGTCTTGGCACCGACCTTAGCAATGACCACCCAATCTCCCTGACCTACAACGTCACTCAGGATGCAGATTTCGTTGCACCCGTGGGCTCACAGGTCAACGGGTTACAACTGTTCGGCGGGACTGGCGATCAGGTTGAGTGCGGTACTTGCCACTCTGTACATGACAATACAAATGAGCCATTTCTACGCATGAGTAATGCAGGTAGTGCGCTGTGCCTGGCCTGTCACATTAAGTAGTTTCAGGAAGGATTCGCCCTATGAGCACCAAGGCGGATGAGCAGAAACTGGGAACCAGGGCAATACGGATTGCCCTGGTTCTCACATGCTTACTGATCATTGCTGCTTGCAGCACCAAGACGAAACAGATTTTCTTTGATATCCACCCCCCAACGCCTAAGGAGCTTGCTGAGCAGGAGTTACAGAAGCAGGCCGCATTAATCGAAGCTCAATCGATGGAATTGAAGCAAAGTCGCTCCAGTGGATCGAAAGGCATGCTTTTCGATCTACCTGATGATACTTCGCCAAGACCTGAAATTGAGTCAATCAAGGAGTGGGACCGGGTAGAGAAGATGCTGCCAAAAGACGATGAGAAAAACGTCAATTGGTCTGCAGCACTTGACCAGGGACTGATACGGCCACGCCCGGGAAAGGATCCCCGTTCTCTGTGGGCCACAGCATTTCAGTGGGACTTCGTCATCAAAGGAGAAGAGGCCGAGGACGATGCCTTCTTCCCCCACTCTGCCCACACCCAGTGGCTGGGCTGTAAAAATTGTCACAATCCATCCCTTTATCCCTATAAAAGAAATCCGGCAACGATGAAGGAGATGAAAAAGAAAGGTGTATCCTGTGGCGCCTGCCATGGCAAAAAGAAGGTGTCCTTCTCTCTCAAAGCATGCGATCGCTGTCATCTGAACAGCGATGATGAGGACGAAGAAGACGAAGATGAAGAAGAAGAATGAAGAATTACGACGCACCAGCTTTGTCGGTTTAGCGGTGCAATTGCTAAAGGTATGTGTATGCATAGATATCAACCACTGTCGATATTGCTGATTTTTATTGTATTCAGCACATCACTTTTAGCTGCTCCGGGAGATATCCAATATACACGTGAGGGAGGCGACCCGGAAGAATTGAAATCATTTCCACCTTCGATTTTTCCCCACTGGATACATCGTATCAACTACCGCTGTGATGCCTGCCATAACAAGATATTTGGGATGGAAACAGGTACTACACTGATCAATAAAGACCTGATGAAAGAAGGGAAAGTCTGCTCTACTTGCCATAATGGAACAGAGGCCTTTGATGACGGTTTTGCAAACTGTAACCGCTGTCATTTAATTAACGAGAAATAACAGCATGGCTCTGGAAGAGACCATGCCAAAAAACATGAAGTCTCCCGTTTATCCATGGTTACTTTTCACGCTCACCATGTTTTGGACTGTGAGTATCAAAGCTGAATTTGGGGAGAATATCGTTCTCTACCCAACCGAGCTTGATGCAATAGTCAAGTTTGACGGAACCAATCGGCGCAACGGCAGCGACTCACGCGAAACCGAATGGGAGGCAGGTCTGAGAATTGGACAGATGGGCTATGTCCTTGACCCGGAGATTGCCTGGTTTCTGATCGATATCGAGCCTGTCTACACCTGGAGTGAATTTGACTCCACTGATACCCGGCAGGATAACGATGGAGAACTCCTGAATTATCTTTTTCAAACCAACCTGCTCCGGGGCACGCCGGGTCCCGTGGGCTTTGATCTATCTGCGCAAAAAAGTTCCAATCTGAATACGGGATCACTGGGCAGTCGATACGATACGGTGATTGATACAAAGAATGCCACTGTTCACTGGAAAAATGCTGCATTTCCTACCAGTCTCACGTACGAAGAAAAATCACTGGATGAAGAGTTCCGCTCCAGTCTCAACAGCGCAGTGACAGAACGTGATGAACGCCTGGAGAGCTGGATACTAAAAGGACGCAGCAGCAAATTAAGTGTACATCTGGAACATGGCAGCCTGGATGACAGAGTGATTACTCGTGATCAGGATTATGAGTTGGACAGGGCAAATATCTCTCATAATCTCAATTGGGGACGAAATAGCCAACTACACTCACTCATCAACTATTACGACCGTACAGGATTTAATGCCAATGAGCGCCTGACCATTGACGAAACAGCACGAATACAGCATCTGGACAACCTATATAGCCGCACCTCCTATCACTATCAATCCATTACTCAGACGATTGAGAATGAAGAGCATGGTGGTGATTTTGAATTGCATCATCGGCTTCACAAGAATTTGAACACGACAGCCCATGTCAGTATCAATACCCGTGACTCAGATAACGTGGAAGAGGATAGATGGCGTTTTGGGCTTGAGACACAATACAACAAAAACCAACTTTTTGGTGCAGACGTCAGGGGGGGGCTCGGGGCCTCCTATCAGGAGACAGATCGTATTTCAAAACTCGGGTTGGTAGATATCATCGATGAGAGTCACGTGGTGCCCTTAACAGGTGCAGTCATTCTTGACCAACGCTTTATTGTTACCAGTACTATCATAGTCACCGATAGCAGTGGCGCTATCGTCTATGATGAGGGGACAGATTACACCATAATAAGCCTGTCGGGGGACCTCACCCAACTACAAGTCATTCCCGGTGGACGAATCAACACAGGCGACACCATTCTAGTCAGTTATAGCGCCCTGCAATTACCATCACAGGAGTTTTCGACCACCTTTACTCACTATAACTTTTCAATTGATTATGACTGGGTACGCTTTTCCCACTCCGACAGTAAATCCGATGACAAACTCATTTCTGGCGCCACTGAGAGTTTTCTACAGAATACACGCAACACCCTCACAGACATTGAATTCCACTCAAAGCTGGCTAATATCGACACGCTTGTGGGAGCAGAAAGACGTTTCACGCTATCCGGTGGATTCGAATCGACGACATACACCTTAAGACAACTCTTCTCCTGGACATCGTCAGGAAACGGCAAATCCAGAGGCATTCATTGGAACTTGAATGCCACACAATCATTTACTGAGCAGGAATCACTGGATACAGACCTCTATCGGATTGATCTCACAGCCAATTGGCAACCGCGTAAAAACCTTTCAATCCGCCCAATGTTAAGTGCTTGGAAGAGACGTGATGAGGGAAGCGCCATCACCGGAGGCCAGCGGGATGATGAATTCATTACAGCCGGTTTCTGGGCCCGCTGGCGATATCGTAAAGTCGATCTAGACTTAAACTACCATCACGATCGTCGCACTGTAGACAGATCAATTGCCAATGGGACGACTGAAACTATAGACGATAGGCTGATGTTTACCTTAAAACGGAGAATTATGTGACCAGATTATTGGGCATGCTACTCGCACTGTTGCTTGTTGCTTGCTCGTCAACCGGACCTCAGACATTTGACAAACCGAGTGATGGAACGCAGTTGGTTTGGCCAGCAACACCTGAAATAGCAAGAATTAAATTCATAACTTCATTTAAAGATGCTGAGGATCTGGGGCTTAAAAAGAGTTTTTTTCGCAGATTTATTGAATTCTTCACTGGAAGTGAAGAGCACAGCCTCTCCCGTCCATACACAATTGCTGTAAACGATAGCAGGATAGCAGTAGCAGACCCTGATGCAGCAGTTGTGCATCTGTTTGAGATGGATAAAAAATCCTATCGTAGGATTGATCAAGCCGGTACCCATCGCCTCAAGTCACCCATTGGCGTTTCACTTGGGAATAACAGGCTGTTTATCGCTGATTCAAAATTAAACAAAGTGTTCATTTTGAATTCAAATCTGGAAATGTTGCTGGTTATCGAGAACTTTCAACGCCCGACCAGCCTCGCCTTCGACCCAACACAAGAGCGACTCTATATCGCAGATACCCTGGCACATGAAATACAGGCATTCGATTCTGATGGTAATTATTTATTTAAAATCGGTGAACGCGGCGATCAGGATATCCAGTTTAATTTTCCCAGCCATTTGGCATTTTCGAATGGACACCTTTTTGTCAACGACACCATGAATTTTAGAGTTCAGTCTTTTGATAGCCAAGTACGCCATCTGCATACCTTCGGCAAACAAGGCGACGCTTCCGGTTACTTTACCCAATCGAAGGGCCTGGCGCTCGACTCTGATGGGCATATCTACGTGGCAGACGCTTTGGCAAACAGAATTCAGATTTTTGATCAAAGCGGCACATTCCTGCTTGAGTTCGGCGGTACCGGTGATGAACCCGGCAGTTTTCGTATGCCCTCCGGGCTTGCAATCTGGAATGACAAAATATTTGTAGCCGACTCTTATAATCAACGCATCCAGGTTTTTCAATACCTGAAGGTGGATAAGTGACATGCGAAAGGTCTCTCTACTCTCTGTATGTCTTATGATCGTATCCAGTGCCGTGCTTGGCGGTGTGGCTGATACGGTACATAATCTCTCGATCTCAGGGCCTGGGTTGGTCAAGAGCCAAACGGAAGATCGAATTTGTGTTTTCTGCCATACGCCTCACGCAGCAGCACCCGATTCGCCATTGTGGAACAGACCCTCTGGTGGAGGATATATCGACTATCAAAGCAGCACCAAAGATGCGGAAGCTGGCACCATGAGTTCCTCCTCCGTGCTTTGTCTCTCCTGCCATGATGGCACCATAGCGCTGGGAGATATGGTCAACCCCAGTGTAACCAATGACCTGGGCAGCACATTCGTGACCGGCCGCGCGCTTGTCGGCACTGATCTTTCCGATGATCATCCCGTATCCATCCTATACAACCCGAGCCTACTACCAACCGATCCGGACCTGATCCACCCGAACAACGTCGATCTGCCACTAAGAAACAACGAGCTTCACTGTTCGTCCTGTCACGACGCCCATGAGGACATACATCCGCCCTTTCTCCACAAATCAACACTTAACGGAGAGCTATGCACCACCTGCCACCTGCCAACAGGGACCGGTTGGAATTGGAGCGGTAGCTCACATGCGACATCAACCGCCACACCATTGGGCGCCAGTCCCTGGGCAGAACGTAAACCCGCATGGGCAGGACAGACAGTGCAGGAAAATGCCTGCATGAATTGTCATGCGCCCCACAATGCTGTCACAGCAGAGCGACTCATCAAAGGGCAAGAAGAGGATACCTGTTACCTCTGTCATAATGGAACCGTAGCGCAGACAGATATATTGACCGAACAGCAGCGGTTTTATCACCATCCGGTAGAACAGACGCCCAGCATTGGACATGACTCTGCACGCGTGGAAAACCCTCTGACCATGCCACTACATGTAGAGTGCGAAGATTGCCATAACCCACATGCCAGCTTCAGCTCTCCACCCATGATCTCATTCGACCCCACCAATCCCAATAGCATGAACCACTCAACCGCACCTTTCGTTAATGGCAGCATGGCAGGTGTAACAGGTATCGATATCAACGGAAGCGTGAAGACTGAAGCAGACTATGAGTACGAGGTCTGCTTTAAATGTCATGGCGTACCGGGTAAGAGCGCTTGTGATACCCAACGTTGTTCAACCGCAGATAGCTACAACATGGTTCGACAAGATGGTGTTTATAACATACGCGACAAGGTCAACTCGGGAAATCCCGCACTGGTTTCCTATCATCCAATCGAACTTAACAATCCCAATAACAATAACGAAGTGCCCAGTCTTCGTGCTGATGTCCCACTGAGCACCATCAGCGGCCAAATTTATTGTAGTGATTGCCATAGCAGCAATGTCTCACCCGCCGCCGGAGGAACGGGGCCTGCCGGTCCTCATGGTTCATCTCAGGAAGGAATTCTTGCCCAGGCTTACGATTTTAATCCGTTAAATGCTACTTCTCTATCGAATGAACTCTGTTTCAAGTGTCATGACTCAGGGAACCTGTACCAGGACCAATCGTTTGTCCATACCAAGCACGTCATCGATCAAAACACCGGTTGTATCAATTGCCATGATCCACACGGTTCCGCGTCGAATCAGCACTTGATTAACTTCTTAACCTCTTCCAATGTGGCGGGGCAAGTTCTAGAGATTACAGGAGCTGGCGCCTTTTCCGAACCCACCTGGATAGACAATGGTGTGCACAATGGCACATGCTGGCTAAACTGCCATGGAGAAGTCCATGATGGCTTTGATTATTGAAGCCTTCCATGGCACTTAAAGAATGAAATACGTTTATCTTTACCAAGTATTCAATAAAACATGATAATTACAGCGTGTAGAATAAAATCTGTTTTACTTCTTCTTGGCTGGAGGCGGCAAAGTAGCATAGTACGCTGCCAAATCAACCATGTCCTGCACAGTCAGGTCAGCAACATCCATATCATCATTTTCATCTACGCGCTTACCGGTTTTGTAATCCATCAACTCCTTCAAATGTTTTTGTGGATTCATACCCGCAATTGGTGGTCTGTCATAATCACCCAATCCATCATCACCATGACAGTCTGCACAATCCTTCTCAGCAAGTATTCTACCTCTAGCAGGATCACCCCCATCAGCATAGAGACAGGATGCTTGAATACTTATAACAAGTATGGTGATAAGTTTTATCAGCTTTGTTGACATCTATATATGTGACCCTATGGCAAGATACCATTCAGAATTTGGAGTGCATTAGAGATATATAATAGCCGAAGAAAAAATAACTGGCAGAGATGCTTTGGTCAAGAATTATTATTGGTACAACGAGTTTTCTTTAGATTACCAAATTATTTCTTAATGTAATCTTAAGATAAATGCATGTATGCATTGTATTTGAATACATGCTGACTACTTCATTATAAAATATAAATACTGATCAATCTGACGTTATAGATTATTCGTGTCAGAGATGCTTTGATTTAGCTTAAGCTATCTTCTTAAGCTAGAATTGCTTAAAGAGCAAACAGCACTATATCAAAGCTTTGATGTACGGATAACAGAAAAAGAAATCAGTGATTTGCTACTGGGATAATCGTTAAATGGCCTCTACTCAGCACACCATAATTATTGCTTCTTTCAAATCAGCTTTTTTACTTGATAAAAGCATTGTGTTCAGAGACTTCATATTAGTGAGTTAAAATAATGCTTATCCTGGATGCTTGTCCTAATAATGTTTTTATCCAACACTAATAACTCCATTACGGGGATGGTTATGAAAATTCTGACTCAATCGTTGGCTTCAATCCTGTTACTGATCACATTGGCCTCTAACGTATTTGCTGCAGCTTCCCCAGCTTTTGAAGGTAGAAAATTGTATGTTTCACATTGCCTGATCTGTCACGGAATTGACGGAAAAGGTAATGGACCTCTTGCACGAAAAATGGGGATCAATGCTGAAGATCTGACAGCTACCATTCGTTCACGCAGTGACATCGCTCTGATGAAAATCATTTCCGGTGAAGGCAGAGAAAATGTCGCTGATGAATCCGGTCACGGTCAGATCAGTAATGACATGCCAAAATGGAAAGATGTATTCAGCAACGACCAGATCTCCACATTGATTGCATATCTTCGATTTCTCAGCACGTCGAAACACACTTTGACTGGTGATCCTGAATTAGGTATGGAGCTATATCAGAAATATTGTTCAATTTGTCATGGTAGGGATGGAGATGGAAAAGGCGTTTTGATCAATCTCATAGGATTGAAACCTATTGACCATACCAATCCTGCACGGACTGACAAGATAAGCAATGAAGATCTTGCCCGCAGTATCCTTGAGGGAAAAGGGCGTTTTATGCCGGCGTGGAGAGACATTCTCAATCAAGGCGAGGTTAATGGGATTGTCAGCTATATCAGGCTGCTATATCAGGTGTGGGGGAAATTAGAGGAAGGAGGCTTTGTTATAGTTTTAAGATCTCCCACCATGGATACGAATGAAGACAGCACACGCTCTTTGCTCAAAGACACATCATGTGGAAGCGCAGAAAATATATCTAAAATGGGTAAAACACAGGCAGTCAGTATAGGGAAACAATTTAAATCAAGAGGCGTACCGATAGATAAAGTCTTGACCAGTCCTCACTGCCTTGCCAAAGAGACAGCTGATTCTGCATTCGGACAGGCTGAAACTGCGGAATACCTTGCATCCACTAATAACCTTCCTGAAGACCAGAAAGAATCGTATGAAACACAACTAGAACGGCAAATAGGATCATTTTCAGGCAAGGGCAATCTTGTTATTCTCACCCATGAATCAAATATTAACGCATTGACCTTCCAAACTTTAAAGAAGGGTTACTTTCTTGTATTAATGCCCATAGGTGAAAACGAGTATGAGGAAGTTGGAATTTATAAGTTAAATATCTAAGTAGAAAACTGGTTATATCGGCTGTCGTTTTTTTTCAGCCGATATAATTATGCAGCAGGTCATGTTAGATCCTTATTCTATTGACTCAATCTAACACCCTGCGCATTTCTACTATTGAGAGTTCAAGCATATAACAGGATCACTCCGGACCTAACTACATTCGCAATGTCACCGATTAACAAATCTTCCAGATGAAAATAGCGATTTCAGTTGCACGCTACACTGGATATTTTGGTTGCATAACACGGCTTCAACAAGTTTGACTGCAGAAGATTCATTATCCGGGCGGCGCCAGATAGGAATAAATTTTGTTGAATTATCCTGATACTCTTCTTCCATTATCAGTGGATCATTCAGTAAGCTTGCCATATCATCGCAACGTAAATACAACACGTCATTTTGTGCTCTTGTATAATCGCATACCCATTGCTTTTGAGCATTTTCATTGCCAGTTTGCTTATTGAAATTATCGCTTGCCATAGCATTTGTTGCCAGACTGATCATTATCAATGCCAGCCCTTGCAGGATTAATTGTGACTTGGTCGGTATGCGCATCTGAACTCTCCTATTCGGTTATAGGAGTTCGAATCGACAAGACGCGCGCTGCAGGAAAGTGCAGTGATCAACAAATGACACCAACCAGCTATGTGTTGGTTGAGGGCCACGGTTTCGGCAATCCATCGGTCATAGGCGATATAGCTACCCTTAGACTGTGATTTTGCGTCCCTACCTTTCGGCAGGTTTGCCTTTTCGAACACGTTTAGAAGCAGATCATTACATGCTTCTGTTGGTTTTAACGGCCTGTGACTGTGTAACTTTAGTAAATGTCTTTACTGGCCAAATAAATGAGAAATTTATATCATCATCCAATAGTTAAAAGGTGAAAAAAGTGTTTTTTAACAAGTAAATACCGCTAAAACATTAGGATGTACTGAGGAAAAACCAAGCAATATTCTCTATAGAACAAGCAGATGAAATGTCTAGGGGATAATCAAGACAACCAGTGATTTCGGTCCATGCACACCATAGGCCAGCACCTGTGCAATATCTGCAGATTTGGAAGGTCCAGAAATCAAAAGAGCGTTGGTTGGCATACCCTCGACCCAACCCTGTATATCGACCGCTTCTGAAAAAGTGCTGTAAATCTGTTCGGCTGGCAACAAAACACAATGAATGGGTGGAATCAGGGATAGTAGGCGCGGTTCCTCCTCGTCTGGCCATAGAATCAGGCTTCCAGTCTCCGCGATGGCACCACGGCACCCGGTAATTGAGGCATCCATCTCTTCAAAAAGCCGCCTCTTCCATCGCTCCACTTCGAGATCATAAGGCAACAATTCAATACCACTTGATGAGAAGTCTTCCAGTAACAACTTTCCATGCGGTTTTACGGGTGCATAAAGAAGATTATGCGCGCCTTTAGATTTAAGAATCCTCTGCAGATCTTTGACCCAACTCACCTCACTGGTTCTGTAGACTTCAGCACGCACAGCTGACATACATTCAGCAAATCTCTGCACTTTTTCTTCTTCGCTCCAAGCCCGCTTATCAACCCGTCGCTGCAACCACCCCCCTTCCTCGCGACTAACAGTACGGAGCCGATCTAAGATTTTTTGTCTGGACTCATTCATCGGTGAATCCCTGCACTTCCACAAGCTCTCTGAGTGGCTTTTCTGCAATCTCTGGCGCCTTCCGTACATGGGTCCAGGGCCCCAGCTGCTGTGGCAGCAAACGGCGGAAACGACAGGCACTCTTGACTGCAATACGATAAAGCACGGGCCGGCTTGCCAGAGAGGACCAACCTTTCCAAGCCAATGACTCACTGTGTTTACGTCGTCTGCCCTGCCCGCTTGTCTCACCTGTTCCATCCTGACGCACACCTTCCCAACGTAACCGGTTGAGTAATTTTGGAATGGGGATACGGACCGGACAAACCTCACCGCAGGCACCACAGAGCGTTGAGGCCTCAGCCAGCTCACCCAGACGTTCCAGGCCCTCTTTCTGTGGCTCCAGGATACTGCCGATGGGACCAGGATAGACGGTGCCGTAAGCATGACCACCCAGGCGAGTATAAATGGGACAATGATTAATGCAGGCACCACAACGGATGCAGCGCAGAGTAGCCTGGAGCTCTTCATCTGCGAAGATGCGTGACCGACCATTGTCCAACAGCACCAGATGGACCTCTTGAGGTCCATCTTTCTCCCCAGGCTGTCGCGGGCCCTTGATCATGTTGAAGTAGGTGGTGATAGGCTGCCCGGTGGCTGAACGGGTCAACAGTGACAATAAAGGCGGCACATCCGCCAGCTTTTCCACCACCTTCTCGATACCAGTGACCGCAATGTGTAACCGCGGAACCGTTGTCGACATGCGGCCATTGCCTTCATTCTCCACCAGACACAGGGTACCTGTCTCTGCAATCAGGAAATTAACCCCGGAGATGCCTGCATCGGCCTGCATAAATTTTTCACGTAGAATTCCCCGGGCGACTGCAGTCAGCTCATCCACATCGTCACTGTATGGAATATCGGGAAACTTCTCATGAAAAAGTTCGGCAATCTCCTGCTTCGATTTGTGTAATGCAGGCATTACGATATGTGAGGGTGTCTCCCCTGCCAGCTGAATAATGAACTCACCCAGATCCGATTCCAGGCATTCGATACCTTTGTCCTCGAGAAAATGATTCAGCCCCATCTCCTCCGAGACCATCGACTTACCCTTGACCAATCGCTTCACATCGTTGGATTGCAAAATCTCAAATACGATTTTATTGGCTTCATCTGTGGTCTCAGCCCAATGAACATGAACGCCGTTCTCCTCACAGCGGGCTTCGAAGCGCTCCAACAGTTGTGGTAATTTTGACAAGGCATTACCACGGATCGCCATCCCGTAGCGTCGCAGCGCCTGAAGTGCATCCTGGTCTGGGAAAACCGCAAGCCGTTTTTCTATCAGACTATCCATTGCCCGGCGCAGATGCTGCCGCAAGGCATCGTCACCCAAAGCCTTGACCACACTATCGTGAAACTCACCGCTCACGGGTTCTCTCCCAGAGGAATTCAGCAATATGTTGGGTTTTCGGTCCTTCACCCTGGTGTTCGATTGCACCGCCGATATTCATCAGACACCCACTATCCTGACTTACCACCAAGCTAGCTTCAGTGGCACGTAAGGCCTCCGTTTTGTCCCTCACCATGGCACTGGAGATCTCCGGTTGTTTCACCGCGAAGCTGCCGCCAAAGCCACAGCACTCTGCTTTGTGCGTCTGTTCAACCACCTCTACGGCATCCAATTGAGCCAACAGACTCTCGCCTGCATGTGCCATACCCATCTCACGACGAGTGGAACAAGAGGTATGTAATGCCACCCGTAATGGTTCACCGAGATCTTTCAGTTTGATATTGAGTACGTCGGTGAGAAAACCTGTCAGTTCCCAGACTCTATCAGCCACGTCAACAGCTTTCGCGTGCTCTGGTTTGCCAAAAAACAGGTCTGGATAATGATGCTTCATCATTCCTGCGCAGGAACCGGAAGGCACCACGATCGGATGGTTACCGGGAAACAGATCCAGTTGCGCAGCAGCAACCTTACGCGCTTCATCACGGTAACCGGCATTATAGGCAGGCTGACCGCAGCAGGTTTGATTACGGGGATAGATAACTTTAAGGCCCTCCCGCTTGATCAAAGCCATCCCCGCCAAGCCGGCATTCGGATAGAACATATCAACCAGGCAGGTGGCAAAGAAATAGACCGTGCGAGGCATCTGTTCTCCCATCCTTAAAACTTCCCAGACATATCAAATCGTATAACCACGGATACCTTCTCTATAAGCGTCGGTTTGCATAAGGACAGATCAACCCTCGAACTGAACACAGAGGATCGGTGGCAAATGGTGGCTGACAGCTTGCCAATGATCACCTTGATCCTCACTGACCCACAAAGAACCCGTCGTGCTACCGAATACGAGTTGCTCTCCATCATCTGACACTTCAAGTGCGTGTCGATAGACCAAATCATATGCCGGCGCGTCAGGCAGTCCCTGGTGCAGAAGATCGAAATTTCGTCCGCCATCTCGCGTACGGCTAACCACCAGCTTTGCATCCACCGGTATACGTTGTTCGTCCTTAATCGCTGGCACAAACCAAGCCGTATCGGGATCGTTCGGATGTACAGCTACGGTAAACCCGAAACTCGAGATTGGCAGGTCACTCAGTTCCCGCCAATGTATGCCGCCGTCATCGCTAACAAATATCCCGTTATGATGCTGCATCCAGAGTCGATCCGGATTAGCTGGACACTGCACCAGGCGATGAGGATCCTGGGTCAACGGATCACCCGCCTTATCTGGCGGCATGTACTCACTGCGCAAGCCGACCCCTATCAGCTCCCAATGAGCACCACTGTCCCATGTCGTCCAAACACCACCCACAGAGACTCCGATGGTCACGTGAGCAGAGTTTCGAGGGTCAACCAAAATCGAATGGATACCGGCAAAATCATAGCCGCCCCCCATCCACTTTTTACGTCGAGGATCATCCCATAGTGTGCGGATCAACTGCCAACTGTCACCACCATCTATTGAACGAAATAGCCCACCTGGTATCACACCGCACCAAAGTTCATCGGAAGCCCCGGCAACAAGAGACCAGATCATCTGGGTACTCCAGGGTATCTCTAGTCCGCGGAATGGATCTTTATCCTCGACATCGTCCGGTTTCTCCGGATAGGCTGGAGTGGACGTTTCCGACCAGCTTTTGCCCCCGTCTTCAGAACGCTGAAATTTAACCCCGAAGTGGCCCAGATCCATCGCGGCATGGATTCGTGGCGTATTGCTTTCCACCAGCAGCATTGAAATCGGATCTCCTAGAAACCAATTCCCGGCAATTTCCCAACGTCCGTTGACGTTCCGTTCGACACGAAAAAGCCCCTTACGTGTCCCAACCAGTATTCGATCGGCCATGGCTTATCCTCCCGAGAGGGCCTGAATCACAAACACTTCGCTCTCCGATGTCAATGCATCACTTAACTGCTGACGATCATGCAGACTTCTGCCATCCACCAGCACGATAACGTGATTACGTACTGTACCCTGATCATCCAGCACATAACCACGCACTTCAGGCCAACGTAAAAAGTAGCACTCAAAAAGATCTGCTACTGTCGTTGCCTCGAATTCACCATCGGGGCAATGGGTATGGCGTGTCAGATTGCTAGTGAATGAGAGCGATGGCATAGAGGGAATGGTAGACGATATCCCGCTCGAATGGGCGTTATCTCTTTGCGGTTAAAGACCTGCTTATCGGGTACAGGCACTGAACGCTTATACTCAATTAGCGTCTGATTCTATGTGTATTCCACACGATAGGATGAGCGTAGGATAAGGAACTGATACAGGGGTAATATCTATGAACATCCAGCAGATTACAGATTTTTTTATGTGGTGCAGCATTATCAATGGCTGCCTATTCATCTTGTGGACGATCTTTATCATGTTCACACCAGACTTCGTCTATAGAACACAAAGCCGGTGGTTTCCTGTACCAAGAGCCACTTTTGATACGCTGATTTATGGATTTCTTGGTCTATTCAAAATCTTTTTTCTGTTTTTTAATTTGATACCTTATCTGGCATTGCTGATCATCAAGTAAATCAATGACCTCCTGTTCATATCAGATGGAGCTGTTTCTCAGTCAATTGACATCATCGCAGCATCAGCGGAAAAACTTGCCCGCCATACCCAGTAGATCATCGACTACCGAACCGTCTTTATCAGCATCCAATAACCCTGCCAGCATCCCAGGCATATCTGCTGAAGAAGCGGCCCGCTGTTCAGATAATCCTCCTAAAGAAGCCTGTTTACTGAGAGATCCCATCATCATGCTAGCCACCACTGGCAACATCTTTTTCAGCATATCTGAACCCAAGCCGGTCGTATCACTGGCCCGATCTGCCAGTGCGCGACTCACATCTTTGCTACCAAGAATGTGGCCGAGGATGCCGTTACCATCCACCGTAGCTTGGCTATCAGTTAGACTCTCAGGCTGATCAACGTATTTCTGGTGACCGCCATTTTGCAGCGCTCGCAACAGGCCATCCAGCCCGGATTCACTGGCAATATTCTTTTTAACTCCCTGCGTCAGTGCAGGAACCATTTTGGTAAGTACCGCCTGTGCTTGACCCTCACCAATACCAAAATTCCGCGCTAACTGCTGGACCTGATTGCCATTCTGTCCACTCAGCATCATATCTAAAATATTCATAATGTTTACCTTTCGATGTTATTCAATATGCTAGATTGTAGCCTAGTTGGCTTGTTGGATGACATCAACAACGGTTCCCTAGATAAAGAGGCAACACTATGGATACGCACTCATCGGCTTCAACTGATGACGGAAAACGCTTTGGTTGGCCACAACTGCTGTTGACCGTCGGTATCGCAATGCTGGTCACAATAGCGTTGACACTTTTTCTGGTTAAACTCTATCTCTTTCCTTCAGAGTTTACCCCAGTCACATTAAGCGCTCAGGAACAGGCAGTGCTTTCAACCAAGTTGGAAAACCTCGACTCTGCCACTCCACAGAGTGACAAGCGATCAACAGACAATCAGGAGAATAGGGACCTGGCACCAGAAGCCTACAGTGAGGACGGCGCCTCCCGGGAGATCCATTTCAGCGAACGCGAAGTTAACGCCCTGCTGGCCAACAATACGGATCTCGCAAAGCGAGTCGCCGTTGATCTTTCCAATGATCTCATCAGCGCAAAGATATTGATGCCGATGGATGAGGACTTCCCCATGCTTGGCGGCAGGATTCTGCGGGTCAAGGCCGGTGTTGAGTTTGCCTACAGGAACCAACGTCCTGTTGTTCGCTTAAAAGGTCTCTCTGTCATGGGCGTTCCCATGCCCAACGCCTGGCTGGGTGGCTTAAAAAACATTGATCTGGTAGAAGAGTTCGGAACTGACGAGGGATTCTGGAAGGCATTTTCCAGCGGTGTTGCTGCCGTTCAGGTGGAAGATGGACGTTTAATGATTCGGCTGAAGGAATGATATGAGGGGATATGTTTTATTAGCCAACCGCACTATTTCTTTTCAAGTTTTCATTCAGGAAAGCGGTAAATGCATCCTGTGGCATCGGCCGTCCAAGGTAAAATCCCTGCGCATAATCGCAACCCCTGTCACGTAGAAACTGCCATTGCTGGTTTGTCTCAACCCCTTCCGCAATCACCTTGAGACCAAGGTGGTGTGCCATCGCAATGATCGCCTCACAGAGTGCAGCATCCTCGGGGTCAATTGTCACATCACGTATAAATGAGCGATCGATCTTTAAAATATCCACGGGAAAGCGTTTCAGGTAACTGAGAGAGGAGTAGCCGGTACCAAAGTCATCTATTGCAATACCTACGCCCTGTTCACGCAGCATGCCTAAACGTGCTCCCGGTTCCCTGTGTTCATCCAAAAACACACTCTCAGTAATTTCAAGGAAGAGTCGTGATGACAGGTTTGGCTGCTTCTCCAGCAACTCCATCATTTTTCCAGTGAATCCCTGCAACTGAAATTGAACGATGGAAACATTAACAGACAGCTTTTCTATGATCAGACCCGCTTGGTCCCATCTCGCCAAATCGTCTGCAGCCTGCTGCAGTACCCAATCGCCAATAGGCACAATCAAGCCACTCTCCTCTGCCAGAGAGATAAACTCGTTGGGATTCATTTGGCCACGATCAGCTGATTCCCATCGAATCAGCGCCTCTGCCCCGACCAAGCCACCATCCCTAACATTCAGTATGGGCTGGTAATGCAGCACAAACTCATTTCGCTTCAGTGCACGACGCAGTGCGGCTTCCAACGAGACCCGCCCCTCCGCTTCTCTATTCATCTCCCAAGTGAAATAGCGGAAGGTATTTCGACCATCTGCTTTGGCCCGATACATGGCGGTATCTGCATTCTGTAACAACATGCCTGAGTCATTACCATCCTGGGGAAAAAGCGTGATTCCAACACTGGCAGAAAGATGAACTTCCTGACCCTTAAGATCAAACGGCTTGGATAACTCAGTCAGTACCTGAGCGGCTACTTTGGAAGCAGACTTTCCTTCACTGATGACCGGTAAAATAACGGTAAATTCATCACCCCCCAAGCGAGAGACCGTATCCATGTCTCTGACACACGTCTGCAGCCGCCGAGCCGCTTCCTGTAAAAGCAGGTCACCGATGGCATGGCCCAGGGTATCATTGACATCCTTGAAGCGATCAAGATCGATAAACAGTAAAGCAAGCTCATACTGTTGCCTTTTTGCAAAGACGAGCGCACGGTCCAGCCGGTCCAAAAAGAGACTCCGATTGGAAAGTCCGGTCAACAGATCGAAGTTTGCTTGGTGCCAAATCTGCCCTTCGTAATCCTTTCGTTCGTGGATACGCTGCCGACTGTGCTTACCATAAACCCAAATGGCGCCGATCCCCGCCAGCCAGATCAGACTCAAACCAATCATGAGTTCCTTTTTTTGCCCTGATGCTGCCACATAATACTTATCCATCGGGACAGAAATACCGACCCCACCTCTGACATCTCCTACCTCATATCCCTGTTTATGATGACACTTGAGGCAACCCTCTTCCGTTATCATGGGACGAATCAGGCGCAAATAGGAGTGCCCATTTATCTCAGTCAACTCGAACCGCTCTTTCTCACCCCTTTCAAACGCCTCGAGCGCCACCCTCTCCCAGTCATCCGGTGCATTATTAGGGTTGAGGGGTTTGAGACTTGTAATTCGCCCTTTTACTCCATAGAGGTCGGTATAATCATCCATCATCTGTCGAAGCATGTACGCAGGATTCATCAGCGTCAGGTGACGTCCTGAGGGAGTAATCAAATCACGCTCGGGAATATGACTCAGGTGTTCACTGGGTGGTGTACGCTTAGTGACCGGGACATAGACACCTCCATGCGTCGTACCCCAAATTCGAAAAGCCTGATCCTTGTTAAAGTTAGCAACAGCCTCCTGTCGGGCTAACTCCAGCATCTCCATATCCTCATTTCTCAGAGACCACAGGAGGAGTAAAACCACAATTAGCGTCCAACCAACGACAGCAGTCCAAAGCTGGACACGCAGCTGACTTTCATCACTCTGAATTGTAGGGATGACAATATTCACTAGGCACCCGGACGCACGCCGGTATTGTATGAATTTCGAAATTCATGCTGCTCCAACACCATATATCGGCTTGGAACAAAGTTACTTAAGAAAAACCACCCCATTTACACGGGATAGTTGGATCGCCGCCTTGTGTGATGAATCGACACTTTTACGCTTCGTCAGAAAGCCAAGACTCATCTACAGCGTGGCAGTGTTTTCGATAGATTCAGTCTTGGGTTTGACTTTTGTCAAGCGGAAAGGGTTTTTTGGTCCTGGCGTTGTCTCTAATGCAACTCATCCCTTCCTGGCAGATAAAGCGGATTTCAAGGGATTACGGGCACCTAGACAACAAAGAAGTGTGAATCAGCTATTTCGTACGATTATTGTGCTCATCACTCTCTTTCTGTTCATTTCGATCGGCGGTTTTTTGTTCTTCCTTGCGGTAACGATCAACCACTTTTCCCAATGCCTGGGTACGGGTGCGCTTCTGCTTCCAGTTGTCCTTACGGCTACTATGATTGACCGCGCTTTCGGCGACGACCTTTTCCTGCTGCTGAATTGCACCATCGAGCTTGGCGAGAAAGGCGCGATATTCCTGTAGTTGCGTGGCACTGATGCCTTGAGAGGCAGATTGTTGAAATCGCTCCAGATATTCCTGATGGTATGCCTTTAGTTGTTGCAACTTGGCTTCCTGTTGCGCCAGATGCTTGCGAGCCTGTCCCATGGTGCGTGCGGCATTGCGCTCCTTCGATGCGGCGACTTGTTGTACCGGCTTGAGCCGTTTGGAAGGTGACATCGCTGCTTATCCCATATCCTGGTTGATCTCTTGCGGCAGATTGAGGCCTTCCGGTAGCTCGACAGCTTCCTCTTCTTCTGGAAAGAGTGATTCCAGATCCTTCAGACTCTCTGCCAGATTAACCGGCGTATGCATATCCTGGCGCAGGAAGCGATTCAGTGCCGGCATGGCGGAGATAGCAATATCGATCTGCTCATTGCTACCCTGCTCATAGGCGCCCACACTTATCAGATCTTTGTTTTGTTGATAAAGAGAGTATAGATGCTTGAACGCCCGCGCGGCATCTTGCTGACTATAGGTGCTGATATCATTCATAGCCCGACTGATCGAGGCCTCGATATCAATGGCAGGATAGTGCCCGCTGTCTGCCAATTGGCGAGAAAGTACAATATGTCCGTCAAGAATTGCCCGTGCTGCGTCAGCAATCGGGTCGTTCTGATCATCACCCTCGGTGAGTACTGTGTAGAAGGCTGTGATCGACCCCCCGCCCTTATCACCGTTCCCTGCCCGTTCCACCAGTTGCGGCAGTTTGGCGAAGACTGAAGGCGGATAACCCTTGGTGGCTGGCGGTTCATGGATCGCCAATGCGATTTCACGTTGAGCCTGGGCAAATCGGGTCAGAGAATCCATCAATAACAGGACGTGTTTGCCCTGTTCACGGAAATGTTCGGCGATACTGGTAGCGAGCATGGCGCCGTGCATGCGGCGTAGCGGCGGATTATCCGCCGGTACGGCAACCACAACAGCACGTTTGAGACCCTCTTTGCCGAGAATATTCTCAACGAACTCCTTCACCTCACGTCCACGCTCACCGATCAGTGCCACCACAGTGACATCCGCATTGGTATACCGGGTCATCATTCCCAACAAGACACTCTTACCCACACCGGAACCGGCAAAAAGCCCAAGGCGCTGACCGCGACCGACGCTCAGCAGGGAATTAATCGCACGCACCCCGACATCTAGGGGTTCCCGGATAGGCGTTCTGGCCAAGGGATTGAAACTCTTACCGGTCAGCGGGCGATGTTCATCGCTGTGAATCGCCCCCAACCCATCCAACGGTAGACCTGCACCATCAATCACACGGCCCAGTAAATGATCTCCCACCACGGCCTCGCAGACACGCCCCGTAGGAATCACGCGGGCACCCTGCTCGAGACCATGAATGTCACCCGTCGGCATCAGATAGAGACTCTCTTCACCGAAGCCAACCACTTCCGCCTCGATGTGTGCACCATTGCTGCTGACCACATCACACTGACCACCGATAGCGGCACGACAGCCAATGGCTTCCAGGGTAAGGCCAACCATTCGGGTAAGACGACCCTCAACCACTAGACCACGATCATCACCCAGACGATCCTCATAGCGCTTGAGGCGCTCTGCCCAGAGTGTTTGGCGGTCTTTACCCAGCAGTGGTCGAGTCAACTAAGTATCCTCCCCATCATCAATGGCCCTGGCGCCAGCCAACAGAGGTGCGATAAGACTCGCCAATCGGGAATCAAGCGTTGCATCAATCTGTGAAGTGTCGGTCACCACCTTGCAGCCCCCTCGATTGATTACCGGGTCTTCCACCAGACTCCAGCCTACCTCAGTATCACCCAAGGCGTAGATCTCACGGATCAACTCAGCATCTTCGGGATGCACCATCAAGCGTACATTGCGGGAATTGACCGGGAGGATGGAGAGTGCTTCTCTGACCACACCCACAATCAGATTTGGATCACTCTTCACCTCACGACGAACCAGCTGGCGAACGATGGCGATCACCAGAGAAAGCAGTTCACGCTCTATCTGGTCGTCAAGCTCCCTCAGAGGGCGTTCGAAAGCCGTCTGCAGGCGCTCAAATTGACTGGTAAAGCGCTGAACTTCCTGATTGGCTTGCGCTAATCCCTCCTTGTGACCAAACTCAAATCCCTCCTGCTTACCTTTTTCATAGCCCTCTTCGTAAGCCTGCTTTTGAATTTGTTCCAACGCGGCTGCGGTCGGTGGTGCCGCAGGCGGGTGAATAACCTGCTGGCTACTGACCTTTGCACCATGAACATCGGGCGGTAACCACTGCCTGACTTCATCTCTATCATCATCGGCAGATGAGTTAGACGAACTCATCACCACCACCTCCCAGCATGATTTCACCGGCATCCGCCAGGCGGCGCGCCACCACCAGGATCTCTTTCTGTGAAGACTCCACATCACTCAGTTTGGCAGGAGCGGCGGCTTCCAGATCATCTTTCAGCATCTCGGCTGCGCGCTTGGACATGTTCTTGAAGATCTTGTCTTTGAGTGCTTCGTCAGCACCACGCAGGGCCAGCAGTAGCTGTTCGGTACTGACTTCGCGCAACAGTGCTTGAATACCCCGATCATCAACATCAATCAGGTTCTCGAAAACAAACATATTGTCTTGCAGTTCCTGCCCAAGATCGGAGTCTGTCTCAATAATCTCTTCCATCAGCTTGCTCTCGACAGCACCGTCGAGCATGTTGAGAATCTCAGCCGCAGTCTTAACGCCGCCAAGACTGGAAGATTTCACATTGGTGGCACCGGAGAACTGTTTATCCAGTATCTCATCCAACTCCTGAAGTGCTGCTGGCTGAATACCATCGAGGGTGGCAATTCTCATGATCACATCGGTACGGACTCGTTCGGGAAACTGGCTGACCACTTGTGCCGCCTGATCGCTCTCCAGGAAAGAAAGCACAATGGCAATAATCTGAGGGTGTTCCAGTCGAATCAGTTCTGCAATCGCACGGGGGTCCATCCACTTGAGCTGTTCAAGACCTTTGCTGTTGCGTCCCAGCAGAATACGGTCGATGACGCCCCCTGCCTTGTCTTCCCCAAGGGCATTGGTCAGCATGTTCCGGATATACTCATCGGAACCCAATCCCAGTGCGGTTTGTTTTTCCAGGGTGGAGACGAATTGATGCATCACCGCCTCCATCTGATCGGTGGTGACATCGGTCAGACTGGCCATAGCCAAGCCTACATCCTGGACCTCTTTCGGACCCATGTGACGAAGCAGTTCAGCGGCATCTTTCTCTCCCAGGGCCAGCAGCAGGATTGCCGCGCGGTGAACGCCCCCAATCCTGGTGACCGGATCAGCTACGGCTGGTGGTTGTTGGGTTTGAGCTTGTTCAGTGTTTGCCATCTTCTGAAATCCACTTTTTTACGACCTGAGCAACACGCTTCGGGTCATCTGAAATCATAGTACGTGCAGCATCCAGCGTCTTCTCATAACTGCGTGGCCCAGGCAGGTGGAGGGCTTCGTCATCCATCTCCAATCCAGCCATTTCACTACCACCGACACCCGCCGAAGCTCCGGGCATGCCTCCCGCCATACCAGTACCTGCAGCGCCTGCGGTAGCCGCTACCATGTTATCTGTCGTTCGGGTGACTGAAGCATGACTCACCAACCGGCTCATGGTCGGCTTGAGTACAAAAAAGATTAATAATGCAGCAAGTAGCCAACCACCACCCTGACGGACCCAGTCCCAGAACTTCGCCTGTTCCCAAATCGGCACTTCCGGCAACGGCTCTGGCTCAGCAGGAATAAAGAAGGATTCATTAATCACCTGCACACTATCGCCACGCTGTAGATTATAGCCAATGGCATCTTTCACCAGGTTGGCAATCCGTGTGATCTCTTCGGGTGTCCGTTCAACTGGCTGCGCCTGACCCTCATCATTGGACACGAAGCGGTCATTTACCACCACAGCGACAGAGAGTCGGCGCAGGCGATTACTCGGCAGGCGGGTATGACTGATGGTCTTATCCACTTCATAATTTCGTGTCGCACGTTTACTGCTATTGAGTGGGGTTCCTCCACCTTGGCCATTAATCCCACCGCCAGCCAGTTCGGGAGCCGTTCCCGCCGCGGGCGGCTGATTGGAGAGCGCCCCCGGTACACCCTGGACTTCACTCAGCTGACTCAGCTGCTCATTAATCTGCTCCGAACGCAGTGCGTTGGCATCCGGATTGAAGTACTCCTGCGTCTGCTCTGTGATGGTGAAATCCACGTCGGCTGTCACCTCGGCGCGCAGGTTTTCCCGGCCAACCAATGGTGCAAGAATATCTTCGACACGCTGTTTGAAGTGGGTCTCCAGTCCTCGGGTATATTCAAACTGGCTACTGGTCAGCTCCATCTCCCTGGAGTCCTGCTTGGTACTCAGCAGACGACCCCGCTGATCCACCACTGTGACGTTTGAAACCTCAAGCTCCGGAACGCTGGCGGCAACCAGATGGGTAATTGCCTCGACCTGACTTTTTTCAAGCGTGCGCCCAGCATAGAGTTTGACCACCACCGACGCACTGGGGAATTTACGCTTGCGAACAAATACCGATTGCTTGGGTGTCGCCAAATGGACTCGCGCTGACTCCACATTGGCCATGGTCATGACTGAGCGCGCCAATTCACCTTCGATAGCTCGCTGGTATCTTGCTGATTCAACCAGTCGGCTGGTGGTAAATCCCGTATCCTCCTGCATCAGCTCGAAACCCACAGAGCCCGATTGCGGCAAACCCTGGCCGGCAAGCTTCATCCGCGCCTCTTGCAGGTCACCGCTTGGCACCATAATAATTCCATTGGCCTGATCAATCTCATACTTGATACCCGCGGACTGCAACGCCTGGGCGATCTCCATCGCGTCC
Organism: Candidatus Thiodiazotropha sp. (ex Monitilora ramsayi); assembly: GCA_025655575.1. Classification (GTDB taxonomy): domain Bacteria; phylum Pseudomonadota; class Gammaproteobacteria; order Chromatiales; family Chromatiaceae; genus Thiodiazotropha. The sequence continues at coordinate 91,324 of JAHXIP010000006.1, forward strand.
TTTTGTGCCAAATTACCGTATAGCGGACTGAAGCTCGGTGTCGAGGACCACCACACTACTACCACACCTAAAGCCACGCTGGCGGCAATACCCACCATCACGGCAATCTGGCGAACAATAGGATTATCTTGCAACCGGTTGGCCACCTGCAGGTCGCTGCCGGTCTCTTGAGCTGTTGTTACTGTAGCCATTATTTTATTTCACAATCAGTATGTTAGATGGGCATGTTCATAACATCTTTATAAGCTTCGATCAGCTTATTGCGTACCTGAACCATGGCTTCAAAGGAGAGACTCGACTTCTGTGCAGCCACCATGACCTGTGCCAGATCCATATCCCCTTCACCCTTCTCGAACGAAGCCCGCATGGCGCTGGCCTCCTGCTGGATGTCGTTCACCTTATCGATCGACTGTTTCAGCAACGCACCGAAATCTGCGCCACCATTACCCGGCAACTCTTCGGTCTGACTCGTTGCCTTGGCGGACATTACCCGCATCTGCGCCAAGACTTGATCAATATTCATATTGGTATTCATTTGCTTTTCTCTGACTCTTTTTTCCGTTATTCACTACTACGCAGAATCCGTACCATTTCGTCTCATCTGGGAATCGCCACGCCGGCATCGCGCATGCGAGCGATCTTGTAGCGCAAGGTGCGTTGACTGATACCCAGCTTTTCCGCTGCCATTTTGCGGCTACCGCTACCCTCTTCCAGCGCATCCAGGATCATCTGCTCCTCGACTGAACGCAGGTCTTCGGGCAGGCGTCTGCCACTTGATGAAACCGGTTTCTCTTCGTGTGATTGAGACGGTAGTGACGACGGCTCTTCGAAACAGAGATCCTGTGCCTGAATCCGGTGATTGTCATGCAGAATCATTGCACGCTGCATGAGGTTGTCGAGCTCTCGAATGTTGCCAGGCCAGGAATGACTTAGCAGATGCTGCTTCGCGTCATTGCTTAAATCAGGCATTGCTTGTCCTGGTCGTAGATTCTTCTTCAGCAGATGACGGGCCAGGGGCAGAATGTCACGCTGACGCTCGCGTAATGGAGGCAGAGTCAGCGGGAAGACATTGAGACGATAGTAGAGATCTTCACGAAAACGACCCGCCGAAACCTCTTCCCGCAGTTTACGGTTTGTGGTGGCCAGTACCCGTACATCCAGTTCGATCAGCTTGCGGCCACCGAGCCTTTCCAGCTCACGCTCTTGCAGTACACGCAGCAGTTTCGCCTGCAGGGCCAGACTCATCTCGGAGATCTCATCCAGCAGCAAGGTACCACCCTGGGCCTGTTCAAATTTACCCGGTGCAGACTGATAGGCACCGGTGAAAGCACCCTTCTCATAACCGAAGAGTACCGCCTCCAACATGTTCTCCGGAATAGCGGCACAGTTGATGGCGATAAAGGGACCTTCCGCCCGAGGCGAGCGTTGGTGTATGTAGCGGGCGAAGACCTCTTTGCCGGTACCACTCTCACCGTTCAGCAATACCGTAGCTTCGCTCAGTGCCACACGACGGGCAAGCTCCAACACCTCTCGGCTGCGCAGGTCTTCCGCCACAGGCCCTTCCATTGGCTCATCATTGATAGGACTGACCAGTCCGGCCACTTTGCTGACCAGCACCTCTGCCTCGAAGGGCTTGACCAGATAGTCGACAGCACCATCATGCATCGCCGCCACGGCCTTTTCGATACTGCCATAGGCGGTCATCAGCAATACGGGTAGATCAGGATGGGTCGATTTGATCTGACGCAACAGAGCATGGCCATCCATCGGCCGCATCTGTACATCACTCACTACCATGCCGACCGGTTCCTGTTGCAGGATCTCAAGCGCGGCACTCCCTTCCTCGGCGGCCTTTACAGGATATCCAGCCAGCTCCAGGGTTTCACTCAGGGCTTCCCGCAAGGCCGGGTCGTCCTCAACAATCAGGACTGTCGCCAGACTCATGAAAGACTCCTTGTTTTTTCTAATGGCATTTTTCTTTGTTGCAGCATGACAGACGCCTCTGATATTACCTGTACAGGTTTCATCGCCAGGGGAAATCGAATACGGAATGCGGCACCACCCGTCAGTGCCTGTTCTGCATGAATCTCACCGCCATGGCTAAGCACCAGATTCTGTACCACGGCTAAACCAAGGCCTGTACCACCGCTTCTGGTGGTGAAAAATGGATCAAAAACTTGTTGTTGCAGGTCCTTGGAGATGCCCGTGCCATTGTCGATGAACTCGATTTCAATCTCACTGGCAACGCGTATAGTGATGCTAATCTCACTGGCCTGGTGCTGAATGGCGTTCTCCAGCAAATTGCCGAACATGCCATGCAGGGCATCCCTGCGACCAATCATGCGTGCTTCACCCGCACTCTTGTCTTGCAGCTTCAGAACAACATCAGGGGACTCCAGCGTCTGCTGTGTGAGGGCGATAAAAGCTTTAAGTGTTTCACTCAGGCAGATGTTTGTCTCACCGGCTTCGTCACCTCGAGCAAACATAAGAATGTCGTGAATTTGACGCTCCATGTGCTGCAGACGATCACGTAGCTTTTCAGTGAATTGCTTACGCTTTTGGGGGTCGATTTTGTCAGTCGCAAGGTGGGAGGTGTAGAGCAGAGCGGTACTCAGAGGTGTACGCATCTGGTGTGCCAGCTGGGCCGACATTTCACCCATGGCGGTAAGCCGCTCACGTCGATTCAAGCGCTCCTGTAGTCGACGGGTTTCGGTAACGTCCAACATCACAAGGATACGTCCGGGTGTCTGTTCCAGCTCACTGGATGTGAGCGTTAATAGCTGTCCACTCTTGAGCTTCAGCTCGTTGCCGTCAATACCATCGCTAAGCGCAACTTCACTTAAGAGATCAGACCAGAAGCGCTTAACCAACAGCGATCCCAGCAGGCGTTCAGCTGCCGGGTTGTACTCTCTGATACGCTCTTCCCCATCAAGGACAATGACTGCTGCCGGCAGCGTTTCCAACAACCGTTCCAGTCTGTCGGCCAGACGCTCTTTCTCAGCCAGCTGCACCATCCGCTCGCTGCGTGCCGCTGCCAACTCCTGACTGAGTTCCAGCACCTGCTCCTGCAGTTGACGGTAGGAGCCCGTTAACTCCTCAGACAGCTGATTGAACAGCATGAATGCCGATTCAAGCGCATGTTGCTTGTCTGAAAGCGAGGGTTTCGGTGACACGTCTTGCGACCTCTGTTGTCTTTAGTCATTTAACACAATAGACAACAGCAATTAGCATGCCGAAATTATATTTATTTTATTTTCAATAAGTTACAGAACGTAACTTAGAAGAACGTCAAATTCCCGTCGACTCACTTTGACGCTGGAGGCCATATTTTCGCAGTTTTTCGACGAGTGTGGTTCTACGCATATGGAGCCGCTTGGCCGCATGAGCCACAATACCGTCCGACTCGTCCAGCGCCTGTTGAATCAGACTCTGCTCCAGGGTATTGAGGTGTGCTTTCAGATCGAGTCCGTCACTGGGTAGACGCGGTGCGGTAACCGTGGTTCCCGGCTCATCACCCGAGAGGGACACATCGGGCAACTGAACAGTATCCATCAAGCTACCGACCGGTTTGAATTTTTCAGGCAGGTCGTTCACATCCACGACCCCATAGGGGTGCAAAATCGCCAGGCGTTCCATGAGATTGGCCAGCTCCCGGACATTCCCCGGCCAACGATAGTGGCTAAGTCCAGCAATGGCTGCCGGTGTGAGCCTTACCGAACCCCGCTTCTCGTGTTCGATACGATGAATCAGATCGTTGACCAACACCGGGATGTCTTCGACCCGATCTCTCAGCGGCGGCATATCAATGGGAAAGACATTCAATCGATAGTAAAGGTCTTCACGAAAATCACCGTTGGTGATGGCCGATTCGAGATTTCTGTGTGTCGCGGCAATAATACGAACGTTACAGGGGATGGTTTTGTTGCTGCCGACCCGCTCGAAAGTACGTTCCTGCAGCACACGCAATAATTTGACCTGCATCGGCATACTCATGTCGCCGATTTCATCAAGGAACAGTGTGCCCCCTTCGGCCATCTCAAAACGGCCCTGGCGGGCACTGATGGCGCCAGTGAAGGCCCCCTTCTCATGACCGAAAAGCTCACTTTCCAAAAGGTCGGCGGGTATGGCGCCACAGTTAACGGGGACAAAGGGTTTACCCCGTCTCACCGAATGAAAATGTAACTTACGTGCAACCACTTCCTTACCGGTACCAGATTCGCCCAGTATCAGCACAGTAGCATCAGAGTCGGCAACCTGTTCGATCATTTTGTTGACCTGGCGCGTTGCCCGGCTACTACCTGAAAGACTGCGGAAAAGTTCAACAGGACGTGATTTTGGTCCCGATTGGCTATGGGACTCCCGGAACACCTGTGCCTTGTGCGCCAGGGCCATCAGATCATCGTAGTGTGTCGGTAGCTTCAAGTTACCGATCACATTGGGGAAACCTTCAGCTTTCTCCGGAATACCATCCGCTTCGTCGAAGATTTGAAAAACAGGAATGGCGGGGGTTTCATCGGCAAGCTTCTTTAGCAGATCCTCTCGCTCATTACCCTGGAACCCGGACCCCAACATCACCGCAATGCAGCCTTTTTCTGAAGCAGTGACTTGCTCAATAACTTCCTCAGGGCCATCAATATTCAGGATTTCCCCATCCACGAAGGCAAGAACCTGTTTCAGATATTTCTGACGCTCTTGGTCCTTCTCCAACAAGTAGATGCAAAGATTTGGAAACACCGGATTATCTTTCTCGTGTTGAAGCCCCATATCAAGTAAGTCCCTTCATTCTGATGTGGCTCCTGCCCCAATAGCTGCGAAGTTAAGCAGCAAATCGGTAAAATGTCAAAATTACGTCGAACCAAGATTATTATTTAACTAGTTTATTTAACATACTGTTAGAGAAGGATCTTAGGTTATTTTTCCCGGTCATGCAGAATTCAATATTGAATGCATGATTTTTATTCCCATCTCACTAACAGAAAACTGACGCTGACACTTTTTAGGCAAAATCCCGCCTTTTGATACTGCCGGACAAACACCTATCACCCAGGCCTTTCAGGAAAAAAAATAATGGATATGGTCAGAATGTTTTTTTCAACAAAAATGGAGATATACTTCACCTTATAAAGGTTGAATCTGAGATATGCAAAATGCCGAAACTGACCCTCTCATTCAAAGGACATGTCATCGATGTTTTCCATCTGGAGAAGGAAGAAACCCGTGTTGGACGCGATGAAGGATGTGATATTCGCATCGACAGTCTGGCGATCGCCCCACAGCAGGCGCTAATTCGTCAGATTGATGACGAAAACCACGAATTGACCGCATTGGACAGCGCATTTCCTGTTCTGGTGAATCACGACAAGATAGAGACCACCCCCCTATCCCACGGAGATGTCATTCAAATCGGTAAGCATACGCTTAGCTTCTCCGAAGACGTTATGGAGTTGGGTACTGATCTGAGCACAGACTTGAGGCAGCGTGAAGACGAAAGCAGCCAAAGCAACGATAACGATTTGCCGGCAAGCGGAATACTGCAAATCATGAATGGTGAGAACTTTGGGCGGATCATTCCACTCAAACGTAATATGACCCGTATCGGTCATGTAGGCGGTGATTGCGCCATGGTATCCAAGCGGGATGACGGCTTCTTCCTCTCTTTTCTCGAGGGCGCACATCCACCCATCGTCAATCGCCATGCGATTGGTGACGAGAGCTACCGATTGAATGAAGGAGACATTATCGAAGTCGGTGGCACAAAAATGCAGTTTCACGCATGAGATACGAACCATGAACGATCCAGCTACAAATGAACGCAGGCGTTTTCACCGGATTCTCTTCGATGCCCCAACCACCATCGAATCCGATGGGGTGATTCACCAAACCACACTGTTGGATATCTCACTGAAAGGCGCACTGGCGAAGGCACCTCCGAACTGGCAACCACGAGCGGGAGAGCTGGTCTCAATCAGTGTGCAACTGGATGAAAACACCGCCATCAACATGCAGGCCCTCTGTGCCCATATCGAAGCGGATACTGTGGGTTTCCTGTGCGATGAGATAGATATGGACAGCATCTCTCTTCTACGCCGCCTGGTTGAACTGAACATCGGAGATGAAACCCTGTTACAGCGGGATCTCGCTGCGTTGGGATAACCCACCCTCCTGAATGAGCCACCCTCTACTCTGACAGAGGTTAACCCTCTGGCGGTTATAACTCCCCCAGCACGTCAGACAAATTTTCTACGGCGATCACTTCCATTCCTTCCACACCTTGCTTCGGACAATTCGCTTTGGGCACAATGGCCCGCAGGAAACCATGTTTAGCCGCCTCTCGCAGACGCTCCTGACCATTGGGAACCGGCCTGATCTCTCCTGTCAGCCCCACTTCCCCGAAGACCACCAAACCACGATCCAGCGGCCGATCCCGGAAGCTCGACAAGGCAGCCATGAGCACGGCAAGGTCAGCAGCCGTCTCTGTGATGCGGACACCTCCCACCACATTGACATAGACATCCTGATCGAACATGCCGACCCCGGCATGACGATGCAGCACTGCCAGCAGCATGGAGAGTCGGTTTTGTTCAAGCCCCAAAGTCACTCGCCGGGGATTGGCCAGCGGACTCTCGTCAACCAACGCTTGTACTTCCACCAACAGCGGACGCGTTCCCTCACGTGTCACCAGGATGACACTACCTGGTACGGACTCTGCCTGCCGTGAAAGGAATATGGCCGAGGGGTTACTGACCTCCTTCAATCCCTTATCGGTCATGGCGAACATACCCAGTTCGTTGACTGCGCCAAAACGGTTTTTTATCGTCCGAATCAGACGGAATTGACTGCCTGCCTCACCCTCAAAATAGAGCACCGTATCAACCATATGCTCCAACACCCGGGGCCCCGCCAGATTTCCTTCTTTCGTGACGTGACCAACCAGAAATACCGCAGTACCGCTGCGTTTGGCAAAGTGCACTAACTGGGCAGTAGCCTCACGTACCTGAGAGACCGAGCCAGGTGCTGACTGCAACAGTTCGGTGTACATAGTCTGGATGGAATCCACTACCATCACCTGCGGCTGCTCCCGTTCAGCATTGGCGATAATCCGCTCGACACAGGTCTCCGGCAACAAGCGCAATTCATCCGCCGGCAGGCCCAGACGCTGAGCCCGTAAGGAGATCTGACGTGGAGATTCCTCACCGGATACGTAGAGGGTCTTCAATCCGTGGGAGAGTCTGGCCAGAGTCTGTATTAATAACGTCGATTTACCAATACCAGGATCTCCACCGATTAACACGACAGAGCCATCAACCAGGCCGCCACCCAGTACGCGATCCAGTTCACTGCTGCCGGTGGGTGCACGAGCCTCTCGTTCCACTTCCACTTCTGTCAGCATCAATACAGCGGGACTCCCCCCACTTCCAGCATAACCGGCAAATCGACTGGATGTATTGCCGCTCGAAACCGGCGCAAGACTCTCCTCCAGCACATTCCAGGCCTGACACTCGGAACATTGGCCTGCCCACTTGGGAAAGGTGGCGCCACAGGCACTGCAGGCATAGAGAGATTTGGCTGTTTTCTTCCCACCCTGAGCCATCAGACCTCCTTATCCTCGTCTACATTCTGATCGATAAAATTGACCCGAGAAGTCACACCGCAGAGCAGCTCATAGCCAATGGTACCTGCCTTTTGGGCGACCTCCTCCACCGGCAATCCCCGACCCCAGAGTACGACCTCATCACCCACTTTTACCGACGGGTAGTTTCTGGCGTCCAGCGTAATCATATCCATGGAGACTCTGCCGATGAGCGGCAGGCGTCGCCCCTCTACCAGGACCGGCGTACCTTCTACCGCATGCCGGGGATAGCCATCTCCATATCCTGCAGCAACAACCACTACCGGCATGGCTTCGGGACATTCATAGGCTCCACCATAACCGACACGGTCACCCTGCTGGCACTGTCTGACAGCGATCACACGGCTGCGTAGTGTCATCACTGGTTGCAGGCCCTCATCATCGGCAGAGCTACCGACAAACGGTGAGACACCATAGAGCATGATGCCGGGGCGCACCCAATCCCGATGTGATTCCCTAAATCCCAACACCCCAGCCGAGTTGGCGATTGAGCATTGGGAGAAGGCATGCAGCGGGAGGGAATCGAAATGTGCCAACTGGGTCTGAGTGGCACTGTCCCCACGATCATCCGCATTCGCCAGATGCGTCATAAGATTGAGTTGTTTTACGCAGGAAAGGGCCCTCAGTCGATTGATAATTTGATCGATGTGATCAAGAGGAAATCCGAGACGATGCATACCCGTATCCACCTTGAGCCAGACCGTTAGGGTGTGAGTACCGAGAGAGAGTGCATCGAATAGAGAGAGCTGCTGGTTGTCATGGACGGTGACTTCAAAACCATTTCGAGCTGCCAGCATCAGCGCCTCTTGCGTATAGCAGCCTCCCATAATCATTATCGGGTGATCGAAGCCACCTTGCCTGAGATTTAGCGCCTCGTCGATCCGGGCTACTGCAAAACCGTCAGTGTTAAGCAGAGCGCGTGCAACCCGTTCGATCCCATGCCCATAGGCATTGGCCTTGATGACAGACCAAATACGGCTTGCCGATGCAGACCGACGCACCTGCTGAAGATTGTGGCGCAGAGCGGCATGATCAATCACTGCCTGCGGGGCATAGCCCATCAATAGCCCTCGTCGTTATAGACGTTGTCGATATAGTTTTCGAACTTGGTGTACTTGCCCAGGAAGGTAAGGCGGGTTGTACCAATGGGGCCATTACGTTGTTTACCGATAATGATTTCGGCAATGCCTTTTTCAGGACTGTCCTCGTTGTAGACTTCATCCCGATAGATGAAGACAATCAGGTCCGCATCCTGCTCGATGGCACCGGACTCACGCAGATCAGACATAATCGGGCGTTTATTGGTACGCTGCTCCAGACTGCGATTGAGCTGGGAGAGTGCAATAACCGGCACATCCAGCTCTTTGGCTAACGCCTTTAGGGAACGGGAAATGGCTGAGATCTCGTTGGTCCTGTTATCCCCTTCCCCTGGGGCCTGCATCAGTTGCAGATAATCGATGACGATCAGGCCCAGGTCACTGTGTTCACGCTTCAGGCGACGGGCACGGGCACGTACTTCAGTCGGAGAGAGTGCCGGGGTGTCGTCGATATAGAGACGGGTTTCAGCCAACATGCTGACCGCCGAGGAGAGCCTGGGCCACTCGTCATCTTCGAGCTTGCCGGTACGCACCCGCAACTGATCGATACGACCCAGGGAGGACATCATACGCATGGCCAGGGAGTCACCGGGCATCTCCATACTGAAGACCGCCACCGGCTTGCCTCCCTGAATCGCCACATTTTCGGCGATATTCATGGCAAAGGTGGTTTTACCCATAGAAGGGCGACCTGCGACGATAACAAGATCCGCATGCTGCAGACCCGATGTCATCTGGTCAAAATCGGTAAACCCGGTGCTGACGCCAGTAATGGGCTCGTCCTGCTGAAACAGCGTCTCGATACGATCGACCGCCTGGGTCAGCAACGTCTTGATGGGACTGAAACCGCCGCCACCGCGACTGGTCTGTTCTGCTATCTCGAAGACCTTGCGCTCCGCATCGTCGAGCAGCTCTGCACATTTACGCCCTTGGGGGTGATAGGCACTTTCGGCAATATCTGTGCTGACGGAGATCAGCTGACGCATCACCGAATATTCGCGCACGATGGTGGCATAGGATTTGATGTTGGCTGCACTGGGCGTCTCCTCCACCAACCTGACCAGGTAGGGCAAACCACCGGTGGCTTCCAGCTCTCCACCACGCTCGAGATGCTCAGCCAGAGTCACCACATCAAAGGGTTGCCCCTCATCCGCCTGGGCGGCGATGGCATTGAAAATCAGCCGGTGTTCCTTGCGGTAAAAATCCGTTTCCAGTACCTGATCAGCCACCTTCTCCCAAGCGGTATTGTCGAGCATCAGGCCACCCAAAACCGATTGCTCGCCCTGTATTGAATGTGGCGGCATCTTGATGGCCTGGGTATCCAGATCAGGATAGGTCGGGATATCGTCTGGGTATGCGGTTTCTGACATGGAGTTCGTCAACAAGCCTTAAGCAAGATGATCCTTGGATGAGCTAGCATAAGGGACAGACTCGGTATGGTCAAAGAGAGCAGATCTCAAATAAGGCACCCGATCTATCAAGATAGAAATGGACATCAAAGCCAATATCTCATCCAAAATGAGTGCCTTATCGTTAACAACGTGTGTTCTTGATAGGGGAATCGCATCACAAGCGTAGTCCTGGCGGTTTCCCAGCACTTGGGACCGTGAACACGAAAGCCCCGACGGCAGGTAATACCGTCGAGGCTTATGGGCCGATCACCGCAGAGTAGTTACTCTTCAGGGACGATGGTCAGCTTGACGACCGCGTTGACGTCTGCATGCAAGTGAATGTCGACATCATACTCGCCAGTGATACGAAATGGGCCATTTGGCAGCATGACCTCTTTCTTCTCCAACTCGATACCTGCGCCTATAACAGCCTTGGAGATATCACTGGTCCCCACTGAACCGAACAAGCGTCCCTCTTCACCTGACTTGCAGCTGATACTGACTTCAAGACCGTCCAGCTTCGCCTTGCGGGCTTCAGCGGCAGCCAGCTTTTCGGATGCCTCCTTCTCAAGTTCAGCACGGCGGGCTTCGAACACTTTCAGGTTCTCTTCCGTAGCCGGTACAGCTTTCCCTGAGGGAATCAGGAAGTTACGTCCGAAACCGTTCTTGACGTTTACCTTTTCACCCAGATCACCCAGGTTATCCACTTTCTGCAACAGAATAATTTCCATTGTAATCACCTTCGTATAGGTCAAATCTTTTCAATGCCCCGCCATCCTGCCTTATGGCCAAGATGATCGTGACATCATCAACTCATCCACTATCAAGTTTGCCAGGATAGCGGGCGCGAAAATCGAGCCAGACATCCAACAGACCAATGGTTACCAGTACCATTGCCATCTGCGGCATGAACACCAGGAGCAACACATAGGTTGCCACCAACCAGTTCAACGGGCTTTTCAGCTTACCGAACACACCATGGGCGACAGCCAGACCCTGCAGCAGGAAAACCGGCAGGACGACAGCGCCCAGACAGCTAACCATTTCAGACAGTGCCATGCCGGGAATCAGCCATAGCGTCATTACAGCAGCACCCAGTAACCCTAAAGGTTTGTGGCACCGTAACTGCTGAAACTCCGTGGCGAATCCCCCAGGGTTGTAGAGCAGTGCCTGCCACCAGCGAGCCACATAGAGACTCAGCAATAGCTGTAGCAGAAACCCCGCTGCAATCACGCCACACATCACTACCGAAAGCTGGTTGATCGCCTCGACACTCTGTGCCTGATTGAATAAACCAGCTTCTACAAAGCGTTGGGCCATAGGCTCCAATTGCTCTCGCCAAAACTCGGCCGGGTTACCCAGACTGACATACTGCCCCAACACGATCAGTAGCCCGAATCCGAGACTGATCTGAGTCGTCAGGGCCAACGAGCGACTATTGCGTAGAAATAACGCTAATAACCCGATGGGCAACCATTGCAAAAGCAGAAAGCCCAAGGCCGGCAACGGATTCCCAAAGATCAGGAACATCAATAAACCACATGCCAGGGTAGACCCACCGGCTGTCATGGCACCGGCTTTTCCCCCCTGACGCAAGCTTACCAAGCCCACGCATGCCGTGCTGAGTATGCCGATCAACGGGAAGATCAGGGAGAACATCGCCAGTACGGAAGTTACCATGACTGACTGGGAAAGCCCCTGCATCACAAAGGATGCCAACCTCTTCATGCCGCTGCCCGGTTGTTCAATAAACTCCCTTAGTGCTGATCAGTATAAGGCAGCAACGCAATATAGCGGGCACGCTTGATAGCACTTGCCAGCTGACGTTGATACTTTGCCTTGGTTCCCGTGATACGGCTCGGGACAATTTTGCCGCTCTCGCTGACATATGCCTTGAGCAGATTCAGATCCTTGTAATCAATATCTGTAATGCCTTCTGCTGTGAAGCGGCAAAATTTCTTACGACGAAAAAAACGCGCCATTTTCTTAATCCTCTTTCAACCAGTGCTTATGCATCTTCTTCGGAAGCTTCTGTTTCCGATTCCGATTCGCTCTTTTCCGGCTCAGACCTGGACTCAGGCTCGTCATCACGCCGATTCGATGAAGACGAGCTATCGTCCTCTTCCTGAGATTTGGCCAACTGAGATACCTCAGTGATCGCCTCATCTCGACGGATAACCATATTGCGAAGAACCGCATCATTGAAACGAAATGCGCTCTCCAGCTCGGACAATGCCTCGCTATCGCACTCGATATTCATCAGCACGTAGTGTGCCTTATGAATTTTGTTGATGGGATAAGCCAATTGACGACGGCCCCAATCCTCCAAGCGGTGGATGGCGCCACCTTTGGTTTCAATGCCCGAGCGATAACGCTCGATCATAGCGGGTACCTGTTCACTCTGATCCGGATGGACCAGGAACACGACTTCATAGTGCCTCATTGTCTCTCCTTTCGGGTTAGGCAGCCTTCCGCAGTGGCGGTAAGGCAAGGAGCGGTGTCTGCTCGGGGCGACACCAGGGAGCGCGGATTCTACACAACTGACTGGATATCCGCAACTTACGGTTGAACTGCCCACACACATCGGACACTGGCGGAAAGGAGTTGGAAGTTGTTAAAAAAAATCCGTAGTAATCAAATAGATTCGAAAGCTTATGCCCAAAACCACTAACTCTGGGTGAAAAGCTCTGAACTCAATTTTCAGCTAGCCCAGCGAGCGGCCCCTAAAAATCAGCCTCGACACCCAGAAACAGACCATCAAATGACCAGTCGGCATAGATGCCGTCAAGGTCATCCAGTTCAAGGGAGAACCGACGGTATCCGCCCCGAACACTGAAATCGACAGCCATATTGTCTACCAGGGTATAAGCGGCGCCAGCTGTATAATCACGCAGTGTATGATCGCCTACACTGAGTAGACTGATATCGCCAAACAGTGACAGCCGGGTCGTAGGAATACCGAATTCCACAGCGCCGTACAGCATTGGTACGATGCCTTTAAAACTTTCACGTGCATTCTGGCTACCATCAGAAATCAAGATATCGCCATCGAGATACTTGCCGTTGAATCCCAGATCGAACGAGACGGCATCATTATCGAGCAATTCATAATAGAAAATGAAGTCGCTGCTCTGGACATCAAAATCGACATCGACTGCCGTACTCAATGGATACGTGACACCGTTGAAGGTGAAATTGCTAGACAGTACATTATTTCCTTTACTCGAGAGGTCCGAGAACTTCAAACGGAAATTGGGGATCATTGGCACGGGGTGTTCCAGTGCGAAAGAGAAGAGTGCCGGAGTTTCCGAACCCAGATCGAATGTCTGTAGATCGGCGGTATCCGCCAATTCACCCGAGGAGTCCATGGACCAGGCATCAACGCTCATGGTAACGCCTAATACGGTATCTGCCTGGACTGTGGTCAATGAGCAGGCACTTGCCAGCAAGGCGACCATTGTTTTCTTCACCATTCTCACAAACCCTCGTTACAATCACTGCTGATGCAATCAGCCTTATTTTCTCTGCCGAACCGCCTCATAGAGTGCCACACCTGTGGCCACCGAAACATTGAGGCTCTCCACAGTTCCTGACATTGGGAGATTAACCAATAGATCGCAATGTTCTCGGGTCAATCTGCGTAAACCCTTGCCCTCACCCCCCATCACGATTCCCAAGGGACCGGACATGTCTACCTCATAGAGCTCTTGAGTCGCCTCGCCCGCAGTGCCGACAAGCCAGATACCTTCGGCTTTCAGCCACTTCAAGGTCCTTGCCAGATTGGTCACTTGGATAAAAGGTACAAGCTCAGCCGCACCACTGGCCACCTTTCTAACCGTTGGGGTCAGTCCTACCGATCGATCACGCGGTGTAATGACCGCATGCACACCGGCTCCCTCCGCAGTACGCAGACAGGCGCCCAGGTTATGCGGATCTTGCACCTCATCCAGTATCAGAAGAAATGGAGCATGCTCCAGTCGTTTCAGCAATGCCTTCAGATAGGGTTCATCCTGGGTCTGCTGTTGACGCAGTTTCGCCATGACCCCCTGATGCCTGCCACCATTGGACAACTCATCCAACACTGAACCCTTTGCTGTTCTGACATCGATGCCGGCCTGCTTCGAGAGTGACAATATCTCTTGGATCCGCTGATCCTTTCGTCCCACATCAATCAACAAATCGGCAAGCTGGTTGGGCCTTCGCAACGCGGACCGCACCGAGTGCAGACCGAATATCCATCCATCTTCTGACATTAATCCGACTTCGGCTTCGGTTTACGCCGGCGCTTTTTTTTGGATGAAGCCCGTTTTTTTACAGGACTTCCTCCCTTCGATTCGGCCTCTTTGGACGATCGACGCTTCGCCTTTCTCTTTCCACCACCTGCCTCTCCCTGAGCAGGCAGAAAGTCGATTTTACGATCATCCAAATTGACATTAGCCACAGTGATGGAGAGGGGATCGCCAAGTCGCAGCACCTTCCCGGTACGCTCACCTGTCAGGCGATGGCCGACGGGATCGTAGTGGTAGTAGTCGTTATCCAGTGCAGTAATATGCACCAACCCATCCACGTAGATCTCTTCCAACTCCACGAAGACACCGAAAGAGTTTACGCTGGTAATGATGCCGTTGAAGGTCTCACCCACCTTATCCTGCATATACTCGCATTTAAGCCAGTCGAGGGCATCCCGTGTCGCCTCATCGGCTTTGCGCTCGGTACTCGAACACTGTTCTCCCATGACTTGCAGATCAGGTTTAGAGTATTCGAAATCATCCACACTACCCTGCTTGATGGCATGCTTCAGGGCGCGATGCACAATCAGATCCGGATAGCGGCGAATGGGTGAAGTGAAGTGGGTATAGGCCTGATAAGAGAGCCCGAAATGACCCACATTGTCCGAACTGTAAACTGCCTGTGAGAGCGAACGCAAAAGCACCGTCTGAATCAAATGACGATCGGGACGTTCACGAATCTGCTCCAACAACATGGCATAGTCGGACGCTTGAGGTTTTTTCCCACCCGGGAGACTGAGCCCCAATTCACCTAAAAACTCTTTCAGATCTGTGAGTTTCTCTTCTGCCGGGCCTTCGTGAATACGGTAGAGGGCCGGCTGTTTCTTGCGTAACAGGAATCTTGCTGCGGCCACATTGGCCGCCAGCATACACTCTTCGATGAGACGATGTGCATCATTTCTCACCACCGGTACGATACGCTCCACCCGCTTCTGGGCGTTGAATTGAATTCGGGTTTCAGTGGTGTCGAAATCGATGGCACCCCGCTCAGCACGTTGCGCCTGTAATATCTGATAGAGCTGATAAAGGTGATGCAGATGAGGCAATACGTCTGCATATTTTTCACACAAACCGGCGTCACCCTCCAGCATCGCAGCCACATCATCATAAATGAGCCTGGCATGTGAACGCATGACGGCGGGGAAAAAACGTGAGCGTTTAACCACACCCTGCTTGTCGATATAGAGTTCGCAGGTCATACAGAGCCGGTCAACTTCGGGATTAATGGAGCATAGGCCATTGGAGAGGACTTCCGGCAGCATGGGTATTACCCGGTCTGGAAAATAGACTGAATTACCCCTGGCCCTTGCCTCTTGATCCAGCGGGGTGCCCGGTTGCACATAGTGAGAAACATCTGCGATGCAGACCAGCAGTCGCCAGCCCTTCGGCTTGGGTTCGCAATAAACTGCGTCGTCAAAATCCCGCGCATCCGCACCATCGATAGTGACCAGCGGCAGTTGACGCAGATCTTCCCGCCCAGCCTTGTCCGCTTTCGCCACCTCGGGCGTCAGGCCTTTGATCTGCTTCTCCACCTCATCCGGCCAGCTGTTACGGATATTGTGGGTTCGGATCGCGATATCGGTCTCCATCCCCGGACCCATATGATCCCCTAAAATATCGACGATTCTACCGATAGGCGGTGTGCGCTTGGTAGGTTGATCGATGATCTCTGCCACCACCATCTGGCCCTTTTTAGCTTCACCGATTTCACTGCTGGGTATCACGATATCCTTGCTGAGACGCTTAGAATCGGGCACGACAAATCCGACACCGCTCTCTTGATAGAGCTTACCGACGACCGATTGTGTATTGCGCTCAAGCACCTCGACCACCGCACCCTCGAGCCGGTTGCGCCGGTCCATCCCGGTGACCCGCACGACGGCACGGTCGTCATGCAGCAGTGAGCGCATCTCTTTGAATGACAGATAGAGATCGTCACCACCATCGTCAGGTTTGAGAAAACCGAAACCGTCAGGATGGCCAATCACGCGGCCGACGATCAGATCGCGTTTATTGACCAGACAGTAGTTGTCCTTGCGGTTGCAGATAAGCTGTCCGTCGCGCTCCATGGCGCGAAGACGCCTGCGTAACGCCTCCAACTGTTCATCATCATGCATCGCCAATGCGTCTGCGATAGCGGCCAGATTCATTGGCACACCCTTCTCTTTGAGGGTCTCCATGATGAACTCACGGCTGGGAATGGGATTGTCGTATTTTCTCGCCTCGCGGGCGTGATGGGGATCCTGGGGGCTGGATCGTCTCTTGTTGCTTTTAGCCACGTGTTTGTGATGTCTTTAACTTAATTTAAAAAGCCATTTTACCACTTTGACTGAGAATACCCCATGTAAATTATTGCCTCGCAAGTCATTTTCAGGACATACGGTACGGTTTTCTCCATTATCGTGGATTTATGTATCTTTTTTCCGCAGACTGCCTATGTTTCCAACGCGGCCCTTTTGATCTGATGAATATCCATACCCTTCAAATCATCCTGCTCCTGCTTGGTGTGGCCGTATTAACGGTAACGCTTTTCAGGCGCTTGCACTTACCACCTATCCTTGGTTATTTGATCGTTGGCATTCTGGTGGGTCCTTTTGGAACCGGCATGGTGGCATCCACTGAAGATACCCGGTTTCTTGCAGAATTCGGTGTGGTTTTCCTGCTGTTCACCATTGGCTTGGAGTTTTCACTGCCACAAATGATCGCCATGAAAGGCAGTGTGTTTGGCTTGGGTGGCAGTCAAGTACTGATCACAAGCATCATTATCGCGATTGGCGCCTGGTTGCTCGGACTCTCACCGCAGGCTGCAGCAATCTCAGGTGCTATCCTGGCTCTCTCATCAACCGCCATCGTCATCAAGCAGCTGTCGGAACAGGTTGAGCTCAACGCAGAGCATGGGCGATTGGGCGTCAGCATCCTGCTGTTTCAGGACCTGGCAGTCATTCCGTTGCTGGTTGTGATTCCGATTCTGGCCGGTGACAGCGGGTCAGGCATGTTCTGGCCTCTCATCCAGGCTGTGGTCAAAGCAGCATTGGTATTTGCCGCGATTATGGCTGTGGGTCACTGGCTGCTCAGGCCACTGTTTCATGAGATAGCACGAGCCCGTTCTGCGGAACTGTTCACCCTGACAGTGCTGCTGGTATCCCTCGCTGCCGCCTGGCTGACCCACGAAGCGGGTCTTTCCCTGGCACTGGGTGCCTTTCTCGCCGGCATGATGTTAGGAGAAACCGAATACCGTCATCAGATCGAAGCGGACATCCGCCCTTTCCAGGATGTCTTTCTCGGACTCTTCTTCGTGACTGTCGGCATGCGGGTGGACCTTGTCTCACTGTTACCGATTCTGCACTGGGTTATCCTGCTTTCGGTAACGCTTATTCTCTTCAAAGCCAGCGTAATTATTTTCCTTGCACGCCTCTCTGGGCGATCGATTGCGACCGCTTTTCGCTCGGGACTTCTTTTGGCTCAGGGCGGGGAGTTCGGTTTCGTTCTGCTCGACCTATCACTGGGCAGTGGACTACTGCCCGGAGAGCCTGGACAGTTACTGTTCGCTGCGATCATCATCAGCATGGCGGCTTCACCGTTTCTGATTCGTTACAACGGCAAACTGGCACAGACCTTCAGCACATTACGCAGTGGCAGTTCGGGCACGGGGGAAATCAACGAAATACACGAGGAGAGCAAAGACCTGGAAAAACATGTCATCCTCTGCGGTTACGGCCGCATCGGACAGAACATCGGCAGACTGCTTGACCGGGAGGGGTTCCAATATATCGCACTGGACCTGGACCCGGGCGTCATACGCGAGGCCCATGAAGCGGGCGAACCGGTACATTTTGGCGATGCCGTTCGCCAAGAGATCTTACAGGCTGCCGGCCTGCAACGTGCCAGCGCAGTCGTCCTGACCTTCGAAGACCACCCCAGCGCCATGAAGATACTTGCCCATGTTCGGGAAGAGGCGCCGACACTTCCGGTACTGGTCCGAACCAAAGATGATGCCCATCTGGACGAGCTGGAGGCTGCAGGTGCCGCGGAAGTCATGCCCGAGGCGGTGGAGGCAAGCCTGATGATGGGTGGGCAATTGCTGTTGCTGCTCAAAGTACCGGGATCCCGCATCTTCAAAATCATGCGGGAGATCCGTGAAGACCATTACAAACTCCTGCGTGATTTCTTTCACGGCGAGGAAGCGATGGATATCGAACATGGCGAGGCCTTCCAGGAGCGGTTACATACTGTGACATTGCCTGAGCAGGCCTTTGCAGTGAATCACACCATCGACGATCTGCACCTCTGGGACTGGGATGTAAGCGTCACTGCAGTACGCCGTGGTGGCATTCGGGGAGAGTCCCCCGGACCAGAGACCCGGTTACAGGCTGGTGACGTATTGGTGCTGGCCGGTACCCCACAACATCTGGAGCATGCAGAAGGGCTTTTGCTTTATGGGCATTGAGCTGAAGAAGGAATGGCTGAAACTAACGTATAATTCCCCTCACGAATTCTCAGAACACTTCCTGTCGTGGTTTTTGCATGCAAACCTGACAACATATCAGTCAATGTAGGTTGGGCCGACGCAGGAGGCCCAACCTACGGAAACAATTCTTTTGCGTTAGCTAACTCAAAAGCTCAGACCTCTGGCCGCATATGCGGAAACAACAACACATCACGGATCGAAGGTGAATCGGTCAGCAACATCACCAGTCGGTCGATACCTATGCCTTCACCCGCTGTCGGTGGCATACCGTGCTCGAGCGCACGCACATAGTCCTCGTCATAGTGCATGGCCTCGTCATCACCTGCTTCTTTCTCCTCCACCTGTTTACGGAAGCGTTCTGCCTGATCCTCGGCATCATTGAGCTCTGAGAAACCGTTGGCGATCTCGCGGCCGCCTACGAAAAACTCAAAGCGGTCGGTAACAAAGGGGTCGGCATCATTGCGCCTTGCCAGAGGTGAAACTTCAGTCGGATAGGCGGTGATAAAGGTCGGGTTCATCAGCCGATGCTCGACGGTCTTTTCGAAGATCTCAATCAGCACCTTGCCAAGGCCGTAGCTCTCCTTCAACGGGATCTCCAAGCGCTCGGCAATCGCTCTGGCCTGTGCCGGGTCATCCAGTTCGGGGGGCTGAATGTCGGGATTAAAGTGGAGAATCGACTCCTTCACCGTCATACGCTGAAAGGGGCTGGCAAAATCATAGCTCTCCCCCTGATAGCTGATCTGGGCGGTGCCGAGCACATGCTGACAGAGATTTCTCAGCATCTCCTCGGTCAGGTCCATCAGCCCATTGTAATCGGTATAGGCTTCATAGAACTCCAGCATGGTGAACTCAGGATTGTGCCGGGTGGATAAACCTTCGTTACGAAAATTCCGGTTAATCTCATAGACCCGTTCGAAGCCACCCACCACCAGTCGCTTGAGATAGAGCTCCGGAGCAATACGCAGAAACATCTCCATATCAAGGGCATTGTGCCGGGTGACGAAGGGGCGTGCGGTGGCGCCGCCGGGGATTACCTGCATCATGGGGGTCTCCACCTCCATGAAGTCCTTATCATCGAGAAACTGCCGGATGAAACGGACGATGCGGGTACGCATCCGAAAGGTATCCCGGGCAGCCTCGTTCATGATCAGGTCGACATAACGCTGACGATAGCGCTGTTCCTGATCCGACAGCCCATGGAACTTCTCCGGCAGGGGGCGGAGCGCCTTGGTCAACAAGCGGATCTTATCCACCTTGAGAGACAGCTCACCGGTCTTGGTTTTGAACAGTACGCCTTCTGCACCGACGATATCGCCGATATCCCACTTCTTGAACTCGGTGTTATAGACACCCTCTTCCAGACTGTCCCGCTGTACAAAAAGCTGCATGCGACCGGACATATCCTGCAGATGAGCAAAGCTCGCCTTACCCATCACGCGGCGACTCATCATGCGTCCGGCCAGGCTCACCCGCAGATTTGCTGCCTCCAGCTCCTCATTGGATTTCTCACCATACTCCGCGTGCAGCTCTCCCGCCATGGTGTTGCGACGAAAGTCGTTGGGAAAGGCATTACCGTTTTCGCGAAGTTGCTGCAGTTTCTCGCGACGGAGTGCGATGAGTTTGTTCTCGTCTGTCTGATCGTTCATAAGTTCGTAAAACCAAGTTTTTCTATCGTGTAGGTTGGGCTGGGGTACGAAGCCCAACATCTTGTCCCCGATTGTTGGGCTTCGCTATGCTCAGCACCAACCTACGACCGAGTGTTTTATATTCTTCGCTATCAATACCGAAGAAGACAATCCCCAACCGTTGAATACGAGGATAAATTAGAGGCCGCTCTTGAGACTCGCCTCAATGAACATATCCAGGCCACCGTCGAGTACGGCCTGGGTATTGCCAGTCTCGACACCGGTACGCAGATCCTTGATGCGTGAGGCATCGAGTACATAAGAGCGAATCTGGCTACCCCAGCCAATATCCGATTTACTCTCTTCTACCTCTTGTTGAGAGGCGCTACGCTTCTGGATCTCCAATTCATAGAGCTTGGACTTCAGCTGTTTCATGGCTGTCGCCTTGTTCTTGTGCTGTGAGCGATCATTCTGACACTGCACCACAACACCGGTCGGGTTATGCGTGATCCGCACCGCCGATTCCGTCCGGTTGACATGCTGTCCGCCGGCGCCACTGGCCCGATAGACGTCGATACGCAGATCAGCTGGGTTAATCTCCACCTCAATGGAGTCATCGATCTCAGGGGATACGAACACAGCCGCAAAAGAGGTATGCCGCCGGTTTCCGGAATCGAATGGGGATTTACGCACTAATCGATGCACACCCGTCTCTGTGCGCAGCCAGCCAAAAGCATACTCACCCTCATAGCGTATGGTGGCGCTCTTGATACCCGCCACTTCACCGGCGGAGACCTCGATCAGCTCTGTCTTGAAGCCGCGGTGTTCACCCCAGCGCAGGTACATACGTAACAGCATCTCCGCCCAATCCTGGGCCTCTGTACCGCCGGAGCCGGCCTGGATATCCACAAAAGCGTTGCAAGGATCGGCCTCACCGGCAAACATACGGCGAAATTCCAGCTCACCCACTTGCTTTTCGAATTCGCCAAGGTCTGTTTCAACCAGATCGACGGCGCTCTCGTCACCCTCTTCCACAGCCATTTCGAGAAGATCATTCGCATCGTCCAGGCCGGTAGAGAGTGACTCCAGAGTCAGTACCACTGCCTCGAGAGATGCCCTTTCACGACCCAGGGACTGGGCACGCTCCGGATCATTCCAGATCGCCGGATCCTCAAGTTCCCGCAAAACCTCTGTCAGTCGCTCCTGCTTGCCCTCATAGTCAAAGATACCCCCTGAGGGCAGCGGCGCGTCCCTTCAAGTCGTCGATCTTGTGGGTGATCGGGTTGATGTCTTGCATGATGGGTCCAGATCCGGAAAAAGCGGGGATTCTACACCACCTTTAGAGTGTCAGAAAGCACTGCGGCTATCTTGTCGGGGCTCACACAACCGGATTCTGCAGACAGGAGGGCTGGTCAGTTTGATGAAGTGAAGAACTGTTTGTTTTTTTGCTTGCCGCCGAACTTGGCTTTCAACTGGGTGGTTTGCGCCTTCAGCTGATCGGCCCAGGAAGAGAGCTTTTCGCCCAAACCGCCTTTCGGTCCTTCACCTTTGTCTTCAGCCTGCTTATGTGGTTTTTCGGCCTGTTTTAACCAGATGGAGAAGGATTCAAGGATCTCTTTGTCCCAATTCGCCGGTGGCTTGACCACCCGGCTCTCCCGATAGAGTTTGTCCAACGAGAGACTCTCAGGGCAACCGGCATCATCCAAATTGAAACGCAACATGCGCTCGGCTTCCTCAATGGACTTCTCGATATGCTTTTTCTTGTCGTCCAGAATACGTGCGATGGCTGTGGCACTGAGTCCGATCTCATGCTTGAAAAGAAAACGCCTCTTCATGGCATCCGGCAGCTGTTTGAACTTTTCGATGAAGACTACAGACCATTTGCCGTCCTCTTCGATATTCCGGGGCAGATAGCTGGCTTGGCTCTCGACCTGTTTATTTGGCGGAATGCTCTGACTGGCTCGTCCGAGATATTTAAAGAAGCTGAATTTCAGCTCCTTGGGCGTTTTACTCGTATGGCTGGATATTACCAGGTGCCGCCAAGCGGAATAGTAGGCCGCCTTGCCGAAATCGGTTGTACCGTACTGTCTGACGACGAAACGATAGACGCGCCCGCGGTAACGTTCATAAAAGGCCTCAAATGCATCCTGCTCCTTCTCCATGATCTTGAGAAGAACCGCATCAGTGTCGAATCTCCGTGAGCTCACTTCTGCTATCTCTCCCGGGAGCGATGCCCCCATCTTGTCCATCTATTGAAAGGAAAATAGCAGAATCCCTTGCCATGCCTGAAATAATTCCGTATCTCCCAGCCCAAATACGAGTATTTCAAACCGGATTGACGTAATCATAGGACATTTCTCAATCTGATTTTGCAAACACTCTCTAACATTTATTCCGAATTAACATCCCGTTATGCTTAATCCCATGCGTATATCGGTCATCATTCCCACCTTCAACCGGCTCAACACACTGCCGAGAGCCCTCGATTCCATTCTGGCTCAGACGCTGGCCGCCGAAGAGATTATTGTTGTCGATGATGGATCAACGGATGGCACCCAGAGCTGGGTAAGCAAAAACCGCCCTCAGTGCAAAGTGTTACAACAGGAAAATGCCGGCGTGAGCAGTGCGAGAAACCTCGGCATTTCAGCTGCCAGCGGCGACTGGATAGCCCTGCTCGACTCGGATGATGCCTGGCAGCCGCAGAAGCTGGCGCTGCAGATGGCCGCTTTGCAGGCATCCCCCGGCCTGCGTATCTGTCATACGGAGGAGATCTGGATCAGAAACGGAAAGCGGGTCAATGCCATGAAGAAACATGCAAAAGGTGGGGGGCAGATCTTCCAACGCTGCCTGCCTCTCTGTGTCATCTCGCCCTCATCGGTAATTCTGCATCGCACCCTGTTCGAGGAGTACGGTCTCTTCGATACCAGCCTGCCTGCCTGTGAGGATTACGATCTCTGGCTGAGACTCTGCGCCCACGAGGAGGTCCTCTTTATCGATGAACCGCTGACGGTAAAATATGGTGGACATGAGGATCAGCTATCCCACAAACACTGGGGCATGGACCGTTTTCGCGTGACGGCACTGGAAAAACTGCTACAGTCGACCTCTCTCTCTGAGCAAGATCGACAGGCCACCCTTGAAACCCTCATCGCAAAGACAGGCATCCTGGCTCAGGGAGCGGGTAAACGCGGGCATCATGAGCGTGCAGAGCACTATCTGCAGTTACAGAAAAAGTATCAGGGCAGACTGATAATATCGTGACTGAAAGACAGGTCAATATACTGGTCGCGCTAGCTGCCGAGGCGAAACCCATCATTCGTACTTATGGCTTGCAGCGCAAGCAGCCCGATGGCATTTACCCTTGCTATGTAAAACAGCCATTCACACTGGTCCTCACTGGACCCGGTACAGAGGCTATGGAGAAAAGCGTAGCGTTCCTTCACAGCCAGCAACAAGAAGACAATTCGGTAATTTGGCTAAATATCGGTATTGCAGGACATGGCAGTCTGGCACGTGGGACTTGCCTGCTTGCTGAATGCGTCCGCGATCTGCCATCGGCACGTTATTGGCAGTTGTCACCTCCAGTTGGCCATCGACTCTCCACAGATCCGCTTCATTGTGTCGCCGAACCGGTGTCGATCTATGAGCAGGATACCGCTTACGACATGGAATCATCGGGGTTCGCAGCCGGCATTGATAAGATCGGTGCGCTTGAGCGAGCCCAGATCGTGAAAGTTGTCTCTGACAATCCTCAAGAGCCGTCCACTCAGATAAACGGTAGAATGGTGAGCGACTTAATACAGAGTGCAATCCCAACCCTCTCGGTGCTGATTGATCGATTGAAGTTCCATGCATAGACTTGAAACACGAAAAATCCTGGTCACCGGCGCCAGCCGTGGCATTGGCGCCGCCATTACCCGGCGGCTGCTGGCAGCCGGCTCTCATGTGGTTGCCGTAGCCCGTGATTTCTCCGACTGGGCAGAGCACCCGCCTCAACTTGAGACCATCACCCTGGATCTGTCGGATCTGGATAGGCTACCCGACCAGTTGGGTGAGATCACTCGCACCCATACCGAACTGGATGGCCTGATCCTCAATGCAGGTCATGGCCGCTTCGGCTCATTGGAGGAGTTTTCCTATCATCAGATCAGGGAAATGGTCGAGATAAATCTGCTGCAACATATCTATATGGCCAGGGCTTTGACCCCTCATCTCAAGAAACAGGGGCATGGTGATTTGATCATCATCGGCTCAGAGGCCGCACTGAGCGGTGGACGTAAGGGCGCTGTCTACTCCGCCTGCAAATTCGCCCTGCGGGGACTTGCACAATCACTGCGCGAGGAGTGCAGCCAGAGCGGCGTGCGAGTTAGCCTGATCAATCCCGGCATGGTCGACACGCCATTTTATGATGAACTCGATTTCGCACCGGGCGAGACACCGGAAAATCACTTGCGGCCGGAAGATGTGGCCGATGCCGTTGAGATGGTACTGCAGGCCCATCCCGGCACCGTTTTTGACGAAATCAATCTCAATCCGTTGAAAAAAGTTATCCGATTTAAAAAGTGACTCACTTCGATTTTCAACCTATCGGTACCATCACCTCCTGTTTTAAGGAGAAATTCGGTATTCCTCGACAATCGGGGTTGATTCCGGAGGCTCGGGCCACTCTGGATATTCTGCCTCCCTATAATCGCCCGGAGGCATTTCGGGAACTGGCCGAATACTCCCATATCTGGCTCACCTTTGTCTTTCACGCCAACATTCGGGAAAACTGGAAGCCGACGGTCAGACCACCACGCCTCGGTGGTAACCAGCGGGTCGGTGTGTTTGCCTCCCGCAGCCCTTTCCGGCCCAATCCGATCGGACTCTCAGTGGTGAGGCTCGATCAATTGGATATCGATCACAGCAATATCCGTCTCTACCTAAGCGGTATAGACCTGCTCGACGGCACCCCCGTACTGGATATCAAACCCTATCTGCCCTATACCGATGCTATCCCCGATGCCAGTGCTGGATATGCACCGGATCCGCCTGGCACGCCGCAGAAGCTGACTTTCGAACACCAGGCAGAAGAGGTACTGAATAAACTCAATGAACTGGAATCCGCTCAACTGAGAAAACTCATCCGGCAAATCCTTGAACAGGACCCTCGGCCAGGCTACCGACAGGGGCAACCGGAAAAACGCTATTACGGTATGCGCCTGTTCGATTACGATATACGGTGGGAAATCGAGCAAAGCGGTATTCGGGTGACTGAGTTAGTTCCCTTTTCCACTACGTGTAAATCATCATCCTAATCATGGACCTGGCAGCCTTTTATCCCACACTGAAGCTAATTCACGTCGCCACCGTCGTGATAACCGGCTCACTATTTACCCTTCGCTTTTTGTGGATGGTGAACGGAACACTGGAACAGCGTGGCCGCTGGGTCAGCACCCTACCCCATGTCAATGACACACTGCTGTTTATCAGTGGCCTGTTAATCGCTTCGATTATTGGTCAATTGCCTTTGCAGGCTCCCTGGCTAACAGCCAAACTCTTTGTGCTGCTCGCCTATATTCTGTTGGGTTCAGTAGCATTGAAACGTGGTAAAAGCTCACGAATCCGCCTTTGGTCCGGCTATGCCGCAATCACCTGTTACCTCCTCATCATATCCATTGCGCTCACCCGTAATCCCATCCCCAGTTTTGAGTCACTGATTCAGCGCCTTGGATTCTAAGCGATCGTTAACGCTTTTTTACCTAAGCCAAGTATGAGAGCGCTTCCTGTAAGCCCCACAAAACGCTATGATTCCTTGTTTGAAGAGAGAGTTAAGTCATGAATGTAGGTTCAATGACTGATCTGAACACCTGTTCCACGAAAAATGCATCACAAGCAAAATAATCTAAAGTCTGATGAGCAGCGATAAACCCGTCGAGACAAGGTCCCAAAAACTCGACCTGATTCAATCCTTCCTCCAACAGGTTCCGGGGCGGGTCTCCGCTATTCTGGAAAACTGGCACCAACTGGTACACAGCGACTGGGATGGCCAAATGCTCGATATGCTGATCGAGCGTATTACCACACTGGCAGAATCCGGCGGTAAATTCGGTGTTCCTCAGATCACACAGAGCGGGAATTCCCTGATCGGACATCTCAGCGATTACCACAACACCGGCCTGAAACCCCAGCACGATGATGTGGTCGCCCTCGACGGCTTGATCCATGCATTCAAAGATGCCTCCATCCAAGCCTGTAACCAGCAGGCTGAAACACTCATTCATGAAGCCAGTGGGAGTGAGGATTCCGAGTCCCCCAAAGCAGCGGGTGAGTGCCAAGTATTCCTGCTCGGCATCGATGAAGGCCTCGCGGCAAGTCTGACTCGAAATTTGCAGGCAAAGAACTTCGACGTGGCGTTATTGGCTGATGCCGATGAGATGATTCACCACTACGAAATCAATCCTGATGATCACTGTATCCTGATCAGCCACACCGACTGGCTGGGACAGCTTTTTCCTGAAAGTAAAACGGGTGGTCTATGGAATAAAGAGAATGGCCTGCCAGGTGTTCCTGTTGCATTCATTGCCGACACCAACGATCTCAATACACGACTTGCTGCCATGCGGGTGGATGCCAACGCCTATTGGTCGAAACCGGTAGACCCCTTCCTGATCGCCAAGCGTGTGCAGGAGATGACCACCTCAGAGGTGGATGCACTCTATCGCGTTCTGATTGTCGAGGATGACCCGGCCCAAGCCGATTTTGCCGATGCCATTCTCAGCAAGGCTGATTTCAAGTGTCGCAGCGTCATTGATCCACTGCAGGTGATGGATGCCATGCAGGCATTCAATCCCGACCTTATTCTGATGGATCTCTACATGCCTGGCGCCAGCGGCACCGAATTGACCACCATCATCAGAGAACAAAACGAGTTCGTCGATATTCCCATTGTTTTCCTATCCGGTGAGCAGGATCTGGACAAACAGCTCAAGGCGCTAAGCTTTGGTGGCGAAGACTTTCTCTCAAAACCCATCGCCCCCAAACATCTGATTAGCACGGTCACCAACCGTATACGGCGTGCGCGCCAGCTAAACAACCGTCTCGGTGGCCAAACCAGAAGTGAAAAAGAGACCGGGTTGCATACCCGAAACTATCTCATGGAGCGGCTCGACGCCCTACTGCTGGCTGATTCAACCATCGACGAGACTACCTGCGTGCTCAATTTGCAAATCGACAATCCCGAGCACTTGGTGGCCTCGGTTGGCATCGGTGGTATGGACGTCGTCCTCGCAGAGGTTGCCCGGCATCTCAAGAACCATTTGCAGTCACAAGATGTCCTGACACGTTTTGGCGACAGTAGCCTTGGGCTTCTGCTCTCACGCGGCAGTCTGGAGCAGATTGAATCTCTTGCTGACAAGCTCTGCCAGAGCGTTTCCAAACAGATCATTGAGGTAGACAACAGCACGGTCGGTACGACTCTCAGTATTGGTATTTACTCTTTGGAAGCCGGCAATCAGGATTCTCGCTCGATCATCGCTCATGCCCAGATCGCCAGTCGTGAAGCGCAGGAGGCCGGTGGTAACCAGATCAAGCTGTCCAAGCCGGAACCCAAAGACGAAGACACTGCCGGTGACGAATCCGACATCGGAAATCTGATCGCGCGGGCCTTCGATGAGAAGCTATTTAATATCTTTTTCCAGCCTGTGGTTGCTTTGCAGGGCTCACCCGAAGCCCACTATCAGACATTGATCCGACTGCAGGAGCCCGACGGCAAACTACATCTTGCCGGTGATTTTATTCCAGCGGCCGAGGAGATGGGGCTGATCAGCAAGATCGATCAATGGACCACCCGACAGGCCATCAATGTGGTCAACGAACATCGCAAGCAGGGTAATCTGTTGCACCTCTTCGTCTCCCAGTCAACCGACTTGCTGGAGAATATTGAGCGCATGACCTGGCTGCAGGAGAAACACCGCAGTGGCCATATCACCGCGAAGAACCTGACTTTCGAATTCAATATCAATGAGGTGGGAAAGAATCTCAACTCGGCCAAGATCTGTTTCGACATGCTGCAGAAGATTGGCATTACCACACTGCTGACCCGCGTGACACTTACCCCGGAAACGGAAAGAACCATCCGGCATCTGCCTATCAGCTATATCAAGCTTGACTACAGCCTGCTATCCGGAAATGGCGAGGGGATCAAGGAAGTGATAACACTGGCACATGAATTGAAGATCAAAGTCATCGCACCCCAGGTGGAAGACCCACGCAGTATCGCCATTCTCTGGAGCAGCGGCACAGATTTCGTACAAGGTAACTTCGTCCAGCGTCCGGAAAACAACTTGATCTACGACTTCACTGAATCCGTATTAAACTGACGAGCCTCTCCCACCTCATTCATCTATGCTATGGGGTGACACCAATCAGGCTGTCAGGAGTCATATCATCATGGGACAGACACTCTCTAAAATTCTCTCTCTGTCGTGCCTGTTAGTGCTCGCACCTGCACTGACAGCCGGACCCAGCCTCTATCCCCAACCGGTTACACCGCGGTTCGAAGAGGGAGATGATCAACTTACCTGTCGCGAATTGGAGCAACAGCTCTCATCCCTCTCCCGGCAGACCTACAGTGACAAGCCTGGTTTTTATGACGATCCCTATCACGGCGCCTCCATCTGGGCAGGCACGCTTTGGGCACCCGGTGCCTGGGGCTATCTGGCCTACTCTGGAACAGCGGAATATACCGAACACGCCCGCGTTCACGAGGCGGCCAGTCGTATAGAAGCCCTGCGCCACTTGAAGGCCAGACGCCGTTGTTATGAGTAAAGCGTCATCTTCGCGGGATCTGCGCACCCGTGAATATAGCTGGAATGAACTCACACAAATGGTGTTTCAGCACCGTCGTGAGCTGATCGCTGCCAACCTGATTGCCATCCTCGGCGCCATGGCAGCCGTACCTGTGCCCCTGCTCATACCTTTACTGGTGGATGAGGTACTCCTGAGTCAGCCGGGCAGAGCAGTCGGTCTGATGAATGACCTGTTTCCGGAAAACTGGCATGGTCCGGTGCTCTATATTCTTGCCGTACTGGTTTTGACCCTGGTGCTCCGCTTCCTGGCCCTGATCTTCGGTGTCTGGCAGACCTGGCAGTTCACCCGTATCGCCAAAGATGTGATCTACCACATACGACGCGACCTCCTGCGACGTCTTGAGCGGATATCCATGTCCTCTTACGAGACCATGGGTAGCGGCACTGTCGCCTCACATCTTGTTACCGACCTGGAAGCCGTAGACAGCTTCGTCAGTGTCACCACCAGTAAATTCCTGGTGGCCGCCCTCAGTATCATAGGTACCGCTGTTGTACTACTCTGGATCAACTGGGCCCTGGCTCTGTTCATCCTGCTACTGAACCCCCTGGTGATCTACTTCACCACCATCTTCGGCCGCAAGGTCAAGCAGCTTAAGAAGCGGGAGAACTCTGCCTTCCAGGCCTTTCAGGAATCGCTGGAAGAGACTCTCGACGCAATCCAGCAGATCCGCGCCAGCAATCGGGAACGCCACTACATCCGCCGTATCATTGATAAGGCCAATCACATCCGCCACCACTCAGCCGCTTTTACCTGGAAAAGTGATGCGGCCAATCGGCTCTCCTTCATGATCTTCCTCTTCGGCTTCGATATCTTTCGCGCCGTCAGTATGTTCATGGTGCTCTGGTCCGACCTGACCATCGGCGAGATGCTCGGCGTCTACGCCTATCTCTGGTTCATGATGGGTCCTGTACAGGAGGTCCTGAATATCCAGTATGCCTACAACGCAGCCCAGGCCGCCCTGGGACGTATCAACGATCTGCTGCGTGTGGATCTGGAACCCGCTTACCCCCATCTCCACAACCCCTTCGTGGACAAGACCACCGTCAGCCTTCGCCTGGAGAATCTTGAGTTCGCTTATGGTGACGGTCCCCGCGTACTCGACGGCGTCAACCTGGAGATAAAATCCGGGGAAAAGGTTGCCTTTGTCGGTGCCAGTGGTGGTGGCAAGACGACCCTGGTACAGATCATCCTTGGCCTCTATCCCATCAGATCGGGCCGGGTCCTTTTCGACAATGTGCCGGTGGACGAGATCGGCATGGACGTGGTCCGTGACCACGTTGCCACCGTGCTGCAACACCCCGCCCTGCTCAATGACAGCGTCAGGATCAACCTTACCCTGGGTCGAGATATCACTGATGAAAAGCTCTGGCAGGCGCTGGAAATCGCTCAACTCAAAGAGACTGTAGAGGCACTGGATGACGGTCTGGAAACCCTCATCGGTCGCTTCGGTGTCAGGCTCTCGGGCGGTCAGCGCCAGCGGCTTGCCATTGCCCGCATGGTATTGACCGACCCCAGGGTGGTGATCCTTGATGAAGCCACCTCAGCCCTCGACACGACCACCGAAGGCGACCTGCACGCCGCCCTGCAGGCATTCCTCGCGGGACGAACGACTATCATCATTGCACACCGCCTGAGTGCGGTGAAACAAGCTGATCGAGTCCTGGTATTCGAAGACGGTCGGGTTGTCGAAGAGGGTCGTCATGAGGAACTGTTGGAAAACAACGGCCTCTATACCAGTCTTTATGGCAAGCAGGAACAAGCCAGTGGCGCCTGATGGTTATTCTTCTGTTTTAAATTTCCCTATCGCACAGTCACCCTGACAGTCTTTACGATAGAATAGTTATCCTTCATTCAACAGACTGGAAAAAAACTTAATGTTCACGGGTATCGTCCAAGGCACCGCACAGCTTGTCTCAGTCATAGAAAAAGAGAACTTCCGCACCCATCGCATCCGACTACCCAATGATGCGCTAAAAGGCCTCACACCCGGCGCTTCTGTCGCCCATAACGGTTGTTGTCTGACAGTCACTCAAATCGATGGAGACCTGGTCGATTTCGACCTAATGCAGGAGACCTTGCGGGCCACAAATCTTGGCGAGCTTACTGTTGGCGATCATGTCAATTTTGAACGTGCTGCATGCTTTGGTGACGAGATCGGTGGCCATGCCATGTCGGGTCATATTCTATGTACCGCAGAGGTTGTCAAAGTAACAACGAGCCCGAACAATCATAACGTTCGTTTCAAGCTACCGTCAGTCTGGCGTAAATACATCTTTACCAAAGGCTACATCGGCATCGACGGCATCAGCCTTACCATCGGTGAAGCCGAGGGAGATGAATTCGACGTCAACCTGATCCCGGAGACGCTAGAGCGAACCAACATCGGCAGCCGGGAAGTCGGTGACCGGATTAATATTGAAATAGATCCCCAGACCCAGGCCATCGTCGACACGGTGGAACGGGTACTGCCAGACATGTACCAGCGCATTTCCCAACAGGACTGACGTACGACATCTTTTATCCAACCATCGAAAAAAGATGCCGAGAATCGCATCTCCGATATCCACATCTGGAAAGTGGGTGCAAACCACTATGCTGGCATTATCGCCCTGGTCACCCACCGTTCAAAATCTGCGGAGCACTATAGGCGATTACTGAATGATTTCCATCTATTGTCCCATGCCACTATCGAGGTGAATACATGTGAAGGCGCGTTATGTATCACGACAAAGACAGAAGCAAAATGACAACACATTGGAATTTAAGCGGGTGGCGTTCCTGCGTTAGACTACACTCAACATCCGACCCTCTTTCCTCTCCTATGAAAAAAACAGTCTAATTGATGGTGGGATGATAAATCCGTCCAGGCGATTGACTGAGCTATTTGAAAACCCCTGCATCCAAGCCTGTCAACTGCTCCAGGGTAACATCATTAAACAAAACAATAGATGCCCCCTTGTGGTCTTTTAAAAATTCCTCAGCATCTTCCCTTGTCTCAAGCGGAATCAACTCATGCCCCATAGGCCCAAGCACATCCGAGCCGACAACATAGAAGGCCTTGCGGGCATCAATAAGCGTCAGGCCATAGTATTCAGTGACGCCAATCGCCTGAATCTCACTCACATGATGGTTTGGTGCCCACTTCTGTAGATCAAGCAGATACTTAAAAAGATCCTTGGCGCCATCGAAATGATGTGCATGTCCATCTTTGTAGCGTACTGTTGCGACCCATTCCGGGTACTTCGCAACAAACATACCACACACTGGACAGGTATCTTTTTGTCCTGGACTAGGCAACTCTACAGGTTCAGTTGCAGCACTCCCCGTCCAGCCAACAATAAACAATAGCCAAACCACACTGATGAGATGATTAATATTTTTTCCCATATTGTTTCTCGAATCGATAACAAGCTTAATAGTGTCCGTCCAAAAACAACTGTTCCTCAAAAAACTCATTCTGATGTAAACCAAAATGAAGAGAATCAAAGACGACTGAATCCCGACATACGCAAGAAGGCAAGCCGTGTGGTTTCTAAACGGACACAAATCAGTACTCAAGTTATGACCATTCTAGTCATTTTATCCTTGCTTCTGTTTCATCTTCTCCATCATACGCCGGCGTTTCTCAAGACGTCTCTTTCTCACCATCAGCGTATCATTCGCCATGCCGAGATAGGCGGCACTGAGTGCATCGTCAAACTTGGCCAGCTCTCCACCCTTTGCCGCTTGCGCTTGCTTTGCCGCTTCGCCGGATGAGAATGCCATCTTGCTTTTAGCTGACATGGTACCTTTCAGATTTGAGCCAACCAGATAGCTCATTTTGTCGACATCAACCAGCGGCTTCACCTGAGCATCAGAAGCGAAATCTGCTGCATAGATCGCCTTTGGCCCACGATCGATATTCAACGACAGGCTGATAGCCAAACAGTGGATAGAACAGGTTCCATCCACAAGCCCATCATCGTAGTGCACCAGATGTCGGCTATGGTTCCACTTGGTTCTATCCATACCGCAATAGGGACACTTTGGATATTTTTCCAATTCATTCTCGAGTGGCTTATCGTCAGCTGCCGTCTTCGGTATAAACTGTAAGGGAGTACCATCACCCATGCATTTTTCACCTGAGGCTTTAACCCAGCCTTTACCCGGAACCATCACTCCGATACCCGGCCCGGCCAACACGCTTCCCGATAGCCCGGCCAATCCTGCCGCTGATAACATTTTCAACATTTGTCGACGTTGCAGTTTCGTTTCTTCTGCCATGATCTTTCGCTCCTTTTACATCATCAGTTAGATAAATAGTGCGGTTCATAACGCTGAATGATCCGCACCGCTCGACAGATCACTCATCAAATAGCTAGGCAATATTATTTCCACATGTTTCGCAATGAGAGAAAATATCATTGCCTACCAATGGCTCAATTCAATCTATACTCCTCACCTCTGCCAGATGCTCTACCAATTTGCCAAACCTCTCATCACATCGTAAAAGATCATGCCCTCATACAATGTCCACAAACCAAGCACCACAACAAGCGGTCCGGCAACCTTTGTCAAACCACCTTGCAAGTAACTTCCAATAGACGTGCCTATCAGAGTGACTGCCATCATGGATGGCAAGGTACCCACTCCAAAACTCACCATTAGCAATCCTGCATTTATCGGATCGGCTGTAGCAGCTGCTTTCACTGCCACTGAGAAGACCAGGCTGCAGGGAACCAAGCCGTTGAGCAACCCGGCAATCAGCACTGATGGCCGTATTGATTGCCGACTCAATGACAAGACTGAAACTGTTGGCATGATTTCAGCCTTTTTCCATTTCAGGATACCCACTAAGTTAAGCCCCAACGTCACAATCAGTACGCCAGCAAGCATCATCAACAAACCCTGTACTTTTCCAATCAGACCGCTTTGCACGATCACCTGACCCACAAAGGCACCACTGACACCGAGAAGGGTATAGACCGCGAGGCGCATACCATGAAAAGCGAGCACTGACTGCAACCTTGTCCCTCTGGCTGCGTATATGAAATAGCCACCATTAATCCCACCACACATACCAATACAGTGAAAGCTGCCCAAAATACCTGCCATGAAAGCGATCCCTAGTGTTATCTCAGGACTCACATCAACTCATCCAAAATATTTTCGAAAACCTGCGGAGTCGATTCACCAATAATTTTCGTATACAACGTTCCATCCCGGTCGATGATGAAAGTTGTTGGTAGCCCAAGTACACCATAGGCATGGGCTACCTCCCCATCACGATCGAGAAGCGCGTCATAGCTGATATTCAGTTTGCTGACAAATGCAGCAGCTGTTTCACGATCCTGTCTGACATTCAATGCCAGCACAACCAGGCCCTGTTGACGGTACTTCTGATAGACCGGCTCAATAGCCCGCATCTCAGTTTCACAGAAGGGACACCAGTCAGCCCAGAAACGTATGACCACGACTTTTCCGGTAAAGTCATCGGGGAAATTCGCATCACCACGCTGCAGATATTCCAGTTGAAACTTGGGTGCTGTATGGCCATTGGATAGACGTGTAGTATCAGAGCCACACGCCGTCACAAAAACAAGTGTTATCAAAATGATCGGCAAAAACTTTCCTCTGATAATCACCACCAAACCTCCATCATGGTTAGATGGGAAGTCCATACTGACCAGGTCGCAACCAGATAGAACAGCGCAAAAAACATAACCGCAATCCAGCTTAGCCGGGGCACAATCGATTCAATTGTCGGGGTCAGACTGGAAATTCCACGCCAGGGAGAAACCGCACCTACACTCAACGCCAATGCGGTGGCTATAAAAAGCGGGACATATAGGATATACCCCACATAGTCATGACCCGATTTAAGGATACAAAATGGGCAATGATGATGTGGATGCTCATAGATGTAGAGCGATATAAATGAGACTATGCTCATCAAAGCAACAATAAAAGCTGTACTACCCAGCAGGGCAAACAACCAACCGTTTTGCCCCCGTAACGCAACCCATACACCACTTGAAATAACCATCACTCCCGTGAATGCAAATCCCAGTGACATGCTACTTGGGGACAGACCTGAGACCTCTGCAGCAACACCCTCAGACTGAGCAGAGAATAACGTTCCGCAGCAGGAAGTAATCACATTCGGGTCCATGTTAGTGAAATACAGTAGCTGTAGGATAAGTTCAGTAATGACCAGTGGCAGAATAGCGAGAAGCAGCAGATATTTGTATCTGATAAGCGGATAGTCGTATCCCTGGTTATCCAGATAGTTCAGTGCAATCCAGACAGCACCACTAAAGAACACACCCATCTTTAGAAACAGGGTCGGCCAACCCCATGCATTCACATTCAGTACACCCGTGGCACACATGGCACCGACGAACTGACCGGACATCGATTCCGCATTATAGATAAACAATAACAGTGACATGAGTTGAAAGCTGAAGGCCCAGATCAGCAGTGTCGATATCAGGTAGGTACGTCGCTCCAACCTGAGCTGTCGTTCACTCCCGCTGTCTATATCCCAGCGAAGTAACACGCGGACAGCAAATCCCGAGGCAAGCAACATCATCAGACAGACCACAGCTGAGACCATTACCAGCGCCATGATTGCCGGATTGAGTAACATCATTCACCCGGCATCCGTCAAGACAATGCCATCACGCATTTCAACTACCCGATCGACTACAACTGAATCGTACACTGCCGAATCATGGCTGGTGAGCAGGATTGTCTTTCCAGATTGCTGTAGCTCATCGATCAACCCCATAAACTCATACGAGAGCTTGCTATCAAGATTGGCTGTCGGTTCATCGGCTATCACGATCTGTGGATCATTGATCAGCGCCCTGCATATCGCGACTCGTTGCGCCTCCCCCCCCGATAACCACTCGACGGGGTTATCAGCCTTAGCCGACAGATTAAATTCTTTTAACAGACGTTTCGCTGAGGCAATCAATTGCGTGTAGGGCAAACCCAACGGATATGCGGGCAACATGATATTTTCCAGCACACTCAAACCGGGAATCAGATTGAAGCGTTGAAAAATAAAACCGAAGGTATGGCGCCTCACCTCGGTAAGAAAACGCTCCGGCAGACTGGATATCACCCGATCACCCAGTAAGATGCGCCCACTGGTTGGGCGCGTCAGGCAACCGATCATCGATAACAAGGTGGTTTTACCTGAACCGCTGGCACCCTTCAGACAACTGACCCGGTTGGGTTCAAAATCTATGCTGACCCCTTGGATGGCCCAAAACTCATTGGGCTTTCCCTGGTTGTAGGCCTTTTTAATATTTGTCAGTTGAATCGTCATCAGTGTGTCATATTGTAAATTTCGGCCAACCCGGTCCGCCTGGTGAACCCTGCAAGCTAACGCATAACAGCATCAGGATCGGCGATTGACGTACGCCAGATGGGAATGATGGTGGCAACGATGTACGGCAACACTGAAAAGAAGAACAGGGTCGCCAACTGCAGGCCATCCACGAAAGGTGTCAAACGAAACTGAGGATATAGCACCGCCCAGCCTTTCAGCACCGGTTCAAATAGACTGGCAGAGGCATAAAAGACATGGGCGTAAGCGGCAAGATAACCGATCAAAAAGGCCGTCAGAGAGATAATCATCCCTTCCCAAAACTTCATCCGCATGACATCGGCCGTCTCCCAACCGACGGCTTTCAGAATTCCGATCTCACGCCGCTCCTCAGCACTTAGTCCGGAAGCTTTGTCCCAGGCAAATATCACAAATGCCAGGATAGATCCTGTTAAGAGAACAAACAGTATCCCCTGTCGCCATGAGAAGACACTGTCGTAGGTACGAAGCACCTCGTCACGTAATATCGGGCGGGTATCTGGCAGCAGCTGGGTCAGCTTCTCTACCACCTTGATCACCTCTCTTGGATTTCTCACTGACAGCACCAGGTCGGTATACAAACCCTCTGGTATATTGAAGACTCGACGAAAGGCTTGTGGTGACATCAGCAGCAGATCGGCACTGACCAGCTCTGACTTATCGTCCAATAGTGCAGATATTTGGAACGAGAAGGCTTCTCCGTTTTGTGAACGCAAGGTAAGATAATCACCGACATCGAGACCTCGCGCACGCGCGATTCCTGTACCGATAATAATATTTGTCAGTGGTGTCTCAGACTGCCCACCCGTCATGATGGTGTAGTTGGCCTTCACTGCCGGATCGTAGTAGTAACCCCAAAGACGCCCCGCTTTCTGCTTCACACCCCGCAGTTGTCCAATGCGCTGCAGATAGTCTGCCGGAATCATGGCATGGCGACCTGCTTCCATTCGTTGCAGGATAATCTCCGGTGATGCCTGCAACATCAGCCCTGCTTCATGACGCAAGGCATGGCTAAACAGTGTCACTGAAGCCAGCATGAAGACAATCATGGAATAGACTGCCAGTAACCCCAGACTCTTTCCCTTCCGCCGTAATAATGAAGAGAGCGTGTAGTCAATCAGGTACTTTTGCTTGCGCAGAAAATATAGCATCACTGCATCCTTTGAGGAGGCAGCAGCAGCGAACCACTGGGGAAGTGTTCTAATGCCATCGGGTGATCCTGAAAGGCTGAATGGAGATCCGACTGACTTGGGTGACGGGTATATCTGGCCTCTGTAAACAGCACCAGATCGGTTAAACCGAGTTGTTGAACCAGAACAGTCCCGGAAGCATTCTCTGAAACAGCTTGATGCTGTCGTATACCTGCATCGATCAGGCTGGCCGTAAAACCAACCAATAGCAGAAAAATACACACAATAAAGGCGTTGGATTTTCTCATCTATCGAGCATTCAGACACAAGCAAAGAGTGAGACTCTGATCGAGTCTAACCGACTGAGTGGTTATCGCTCATTGACAAGAATCATTCATAAAAATATAGATCTCAATGTGTGTCATTTGACGCAATTTATAACCAATAAATGCGTTATTTCACCCACTGCTTGATGCAATGGTTTTTTTATATTGTCCACAGACAGATAGCTACTAAAAAAACAGTCTGTCACTTGTCACGCGCAGACATATGCCAACAACATTCACAAAACTGTTTAACTGAGTTCGCTAAAGTATTTTGGCCAAGAAACAAATAGGAATTGCCACCTATTCATATAGCTATCACCTTAGACTTTTATGATTTGTGGGTAGTGAGCATCATTGTGTGCGGCTTGATCGCCCTGCCTTGCTGGGTACGCTCATGCTCGGGTAACACATCCATACTAGGCCAATATCCACTGGTAAGTGCTGCAGCATATCCATTGTCCTGTCCTGCATCATACATAGCCTGTTGAGCAGCTCGGGCATCATAGAACAATCGATGCCATTCACAGCGCACACCGGTTTCGACTGGGTAGAGCAACAAAAACCAACCATCCTGAGTTCCGTCATTGGCAGGCATACCGATAACGCCGCTATTCAGCCAATATCGATTATCGAGGCATTCACCAAAAGGCAGACCTGAATGCCCACCAATCACAACGTCGGCATTACAGTGTGCCAGCTCCTCAAGTTTGCTTGCCGTGGGGGATGATGCGAAGAGAAAACGATTGATAGAAGAAAGTGCACCGTGTACCAGACGGAAACGGATTCTACCCATTGTGAATTGAAAACCGGCAGGCAGTTCACCCATCCAGCTTTTCGAATCTGTAGTGAGTCGTTCGTTGCAGAAACGATACCAGTCTTCAGCGAGCAGCGAGCAACTGGTGCCCGGTTCAAACCCACACCCACAATCTGGCTGTCCGGTAGCCAGCGATTCTTCACAATTGCCCATCAAGCCCCTGACACCCCATTCACGCAAAGCGTTGACCGTCTCCTCCGGTTGGGCACAGTAGGCCACGCTGTCTCCGTTGCAGATCACGTGTGAGGGAGGAATACTCAGCGTCTCCGCCTGCACCTGCATCGCTTCTGTCGCCTGCAGGTTGCCATAGGGGCCAC
Source organism: Candidatus Thiodiazotropha sp. (ex Monitilora ramsayi) (assembly GCA_025655575.1). Classification (GTDB taxonomy): domain Bacteria; phylum Pseudomonadota; class Gammaproteobacteria; order Chromatiales; family Chromatiaceae; genus Thiodiazotropha. The sequence goes on from JAHXIP010000006.1 coordinate 130,615, forward strand.
CGAATATCAGCAATGGTTCATGGATGACACCCAGATCCTCGACTACCTGGCCGGGCATACTTAAGCCTCAGCAGTACTGGCAGTCGTCCGGCGCAGTGCACTACCCTGCCGATCACCGATCCAGAACATCAGGCAGCCAAGGGTAAGCACCGTGATGGAGATGAACAGCAGCTTGGTGTATTTGTGAAAATCACCAAGCCACTGGGTGTAACCTGTCGATTCGGTGAAATAGAGCACTGCACCACCCATAGCCAGCAGGAAGCTGCCGAGATAGCTCCAGAGGGGAATCCTGTCTCTGTCGCCCCATAGGGAAAAGAAGATTACCGGCGCCAGATACATTGAGGCGGTTCCGCTAACCGCAACGGCACTGAAAAGATCCTTGTTGCCACTGAAGACCAGCAGCAACCCTAGCACCATGAAGAGCGCCATCACCAGGCGGCCATTTTGTAGTGTCGGACGGAGGAAGTGCATATCCTTCACCACAAGCTTGGCAGAACTGGAGAGCGTACTGTCGAGGGTCGAGATGGCAGAAATCACCAGCGCCGCATTAAATAGCAACATGGGCAGGTCACCCAAGAGACGCATCAATACCGCATTCATCGCCTCACCGGTTCCCGCCTGGGATCCAGCCATGATGCCTAAACTGCCGAACAACAGAATACAGAGGCCACTAATCCACGCTGCATGCAGAAAGCTACGACGAGTAGCCTGCCGATCGGCGATGAACCCCCGGTCCATCATGACAGGATCGTGCATGGGATAGCTCCAGATCTGCAGCAATGCCACTACCATCAGCACCGGGCCGGGTTTGTCGAATTCGAATGGTGTAAAGAAGAGATTCTGCAGGGTGAAGTGACCATCGAAAATGGTGAGGGCGATCAGCAGTCCCAACACCAATAGAAAGATCACCATCTGAAATAAATCGGTCCGCAAAGACGCGTGCAAACCTCCCAGCATAGAATAGAGCAACGCCGCCCCCGCCATACCGACCACAGCCAACGTATAGGCACCACTGCCGGCAGCACCGAAGAGTATGCCGATCACCAACAAGTTGGCGAAGACCTCGCTGATCAGGCGCACGCCGATGACGAGGTTATAGCAGCGTGTCCCCCAGAGACCGAAGCGGTCACGCAGAAAAGACTGAATACTGCTGTAGCCTTTGCGGAAACGCAGATCGTCGATGATCAGACCGCCGGTGATGAAGGAGAGATAGTAGATGGCATAAGCCAGGGTACCCCAGAGCCCATAGTAGAAACCGAGAATCGCTGCGTTCATCAATGATCGCGCAAAGATCCAGGTAGTCACTTGGGAGAAGATCAGGGTCAGCAAGCCCGGTGCCCTGCCCGCCGGCGACAGACCTTGAAAAAAGGCTCCCTCACTCTGCGCCTTAGGCGCAAGAATCAGGGATACCAATGCCACGAAACCGGCAACTGCGGGTAGTACCAAATCCATACAAGCTCCAGAATTCTTATTGTGTGGGTTGAGTAAAAACTATACCCGCTCATTCTCTTTACGTCCTGCGATAGAGAACGGATTCACCGGCATATTATAAGGTTGGAACAATCAGGTATTGGTCTACCGGGAAGGGATCTCCTCATCAGTACGCTTAAGCATGACTGACTGCATAGTGCCTTGTTCATCGGCCGGCATATCACCCATTACGCCTACAATATCCGCTGAGAGTCTGGGAAAGGCACTAACGATAGAGACCAGAAGTGTGGCCAGATAAGGAATGGACTGCAACAGCAGAACCATCGTCCAGATCCGCGCATCGGGCAGATCGCCACCCTGCTGCCAGTAGATTGTGCCGGCAGACAGCAGTAGCGCAAACAGGAACAATACCTCCTCCCGAGCATCGCTGATAGCCCTTATCAGGCCGGTATTATTTGCCTGTTTGGGCGTACGAAAAAAAGGCAGGCCACTGGTGTAAATACCTTGCAGGATGGCCCTGGCTATCGTGTGGGAGAGCGCCAGTCCCGCCAGTGCAGCCGCAAGACTTTGCCGCATCGTTGCCGACACCCGACGGCGATAAAGAAAGAACATCTTGGCCAACTTGAAGAAAAACAGAGACAAAGGCAAAAGCGCAAACAATGGCAGTGGCGCGCCGAAGTGATCCGGCACCAGTAACATGGCTGTGGACCAACCAATGGCGGCCAGATTAAAGAAGAGGTTGAAGCCATCTGCGAACCAGGGCAACCAGCCGGCAATGAAATGGTATCGCTGACCACGTGTCAGAAGGTTTCTCCTTGCACCGAACAAGTGTCCCAAATGGTGTTTGATAATCTGCACCGCACCATAAGCCCAGCGAAAGCGCTGCTTCTTGAAGTCGATAAAAGTATCAGGCATCAATCCACGACCATAGCTTCTGGGAATGTAGGTCGCCTCGTAACCCTGCTCAAAGAGGCGCAACCCCAGGTCAGCATCCTCGGTAATACACCACTCTCCCCAGCCACCGACCGCTTCCAGTGCACTGCGTCTGACCATGGTCATAGTGCCATGCTGGATAATGGCATTGCGCTCGTTGCGTGTGATCATGCCGATGTGGAAGAAGCCCCGGTATTCTGCCAGACACATAGCCTTGAAACAGTTCTCTGCACCATCCCGATAGTCCTGCGGCGCCTGCACGATGGCAAGTTCCTGACGTGTCAGAAACTGTGGCACCAGATCTCTCAACCAGGCGGGATCGACCTGATAGTCACTGTCGATGACAGCGATCACCTCTGCATCCGGGTCTGTCTCCTGAAGGGTGAGATTAAGCGCACCGGCCTTGAAGCCTGCCAGTGGTGAGCGATGAAAAAAGCGGAAACGTTCACCCAGACGCTCACAGTGTCTCTCCACCGGTTGCCAAACTTCGGGATCTTGGGTGTTGTTATCGATGACGATGACTTCATAGTTTGGATAATCGAGTCTGGCAAGGGCATCCAGTGTCTCGATCATCATCTCCGGTGGCTCGTTGTACGCAGGCACGTGGACAGACACGAAGGGCAGTGAACTGTCCGCCAACGGTTGTGGTTTGGGCTGCCTACGCCAGGGCCGCATCCAAAGAGACTCAGCCCACTCATGGGCTTCTGCCAACAGCACGACGATAACCCCGGCCAGCCCCACAAAAAGGATGATACCGATCACCACATGGCTGAGGGTCATGTACTGCCGGGTATAATCATAGAAGATCCAGACAGCGCCAGTGGCCGCACCATAAGCGACCAATGCCAGAAATCCCCGCCCCCTTGATCGCAATCCTTCGCTATCTCTAAACAACAGCAACATGGCCATGAGACCGAAAAGGATCGAGATTGAGGCCAACTCACGCCAATGGGGGATGGCAAACACAGGTTCGGTAAAAGTGAACTTGGGTTGACGATCCACATTGTAGACACCCCAATAGGTCCCAATGTCTCCTTCCAGCATCTGCTTCCAGGGTTGATCGAAGGCCTCCATCAGGTAGTAGATATAGCCCTCCTCGTCCGCCCGTTTGAGAAAACGCCGCAGGAAACTGGCTTGATTGACCTGAGAGGCTCGCGCCTCACGCAGCGGTCGGCCATTGCTGGGCCAACCTACCTCAGCAATGACAATAGGCTTGTCGGGAAAACGCGACTTAAGCATTTCATACCGATCGACAACGGCATCGACAGCAACATCGAGAGAGATCCCTTCCCAGAAAGGCAGAATGTGGGCAGCGATGTAGTCCACGTGCTCTGCCAATTCCGGATGTTCCAGCCATACATGCCAGGGCTCGGCCAAACTCACCGGGGCCCAAACCTGCTTTCTGACACGCTTAAGATGCTCGATGGCCTGCGCTACCGAAATATCATCACGCAGAATCGCCTCATTGCCGACTATCACCCGAACTATCTGTTTGTGGTGGCGACGTGCAAGGACGATCAGGCGCCTCAGTTCAGCCTCATCAGCCTGCGAGTCACCGGAGATCCAACCACCCAAAGCCACATTAAGCCCCTGCTCTGCAGCCAGTCGTGGAATCTCGGAGAAAACACCCCCTACCGAATAGGTACGAACCGCATGGGTTTTGTCGGAGAGAAGTTGGAGGTCCTGCCTGATCTCCTCCAGAGAGGGATAACGAAACTCAGCTGGGTTCTGACCCTCCCGTACCGGTGAAAAAGAGAAGCCCTGAATCTGCTGCGGCCATGGGGGCTCATCCTCGGCGCCACTAAGGAGGTACCAGATCAGGGAAGTCAGCAATGTAATGGCAAGCGTGATCGACAGACTTGGTTTCAGCATGGTCTCGTCTGGGTGGAAGAAATGAAGTGCGGTATATTAGGGAAAACTAATTCGAGCCGTTGTGACAAGAGACGCTTTTTCACTTATTTTCACACGCCCAACCTTTACTTCACACCAAGCCGGCCTTGTTGTTGTATTTTCCCAAAGGATCCGTTCCCGTTGATTGATTTTCACTCCCCGCTACAGCTTACCTATCTCTCTATTGTCATCTTCGGCGCCTATTTTGTGCGTGGTATCGTGGGTTTCGGCTCTGCCTTGGTGGCGGTACCCCTGCTGGCGCTGGTCATGCCGATCACGATTGTTGTACCGGTCATCGTACTACTCGACTATCTGGCCTCCATGAGCCATGGCATCAGGCATTTCAAGCATATACAGTGGAAAGACCTGTTTCCCTTACTGCCTTTTACCCTGGTGGGAATTCTACTTGCACTCTACTTGCTAAAGAGTCTGCAGCCGGGAATGCTCACCAATTCGCTCGGTATCTTTATTATCTGCTATGCCATCTATTCTCTGTTACCCCTGCCTCCCCTACGTGGCTCTCGATCCTGGGCCATCCCACTGGGCACTCTTACCGGACTGATTGGCACCCTGTTTGGTACGGGTGGACCTTTTACTGTGATCTATCTTGGATTGAGGGAGTTGGGTAAATCTGCCTTTCGCGGAACCATCGCCACCTTTTTTGCAATCGATGGTGGTATGCGACTAATCGGTTTTTCCGTCAGCGGTTTCTACGGCAGGGAGAACCTTGTCTTTGCGTTGGTTGCTCTGCCAGTCATGGCCATCGGTCTCTATGCAGGTGGACATATCCATACCAATCTTTCGAGAACGGCCTTTGTGCGATTGGTAGCGGTTATCCTCATCGGCAGTGGTATCGCTCTGCTAATGAAGCGTGGATAGGTTTCCCTAGTGGGCCATGCGGTAAATAAGGTAATGATCAGAGCCCAGCTCATGAGCCAAGGCAAGGCGTACTCCGCAGGGAATGGCAAGCCCTTTCCAAGGAGTACAACGCAGCATTGGCTCATGAGCTGGGCTCCCTTCGGGCCGGCCCACAAGCCTCAGCAGCGGCGTTGCACTCACTTGAATTGGCCTGCCAGTCCTACGTTCGCGCGCCTTGCTGCTGAGGCTTGTGGGTCCGGCTGATCGTTACCTTATTTACCGCATGGCCCACTAGCGAATATCCTCAAGCGCCTGGGTGCGAATGAAGACCTGTGGAATGATCAAGGCATAGCCCTGCTGCTGCCAGTGAACCAGCTCAGTGAATGCGGAAGGAACGATCTCGATAAAAGGCTGGAAGTCATCCACAACATATCCAAAATCGTGTGCTGCCAACCCACAGACCTTAAACTCGACTCCCAGAGTATGGTAGTAGCGCATCCGCTCAACCTGATCCCGGTACTTTTCATAATTCTTCTTTGCCAGCGTAACGATCTCTGTGCCGTGAATAACGATCTTAATATCCATGAACTCCGGCGCCATGTCATAGGGTGATTCTGCCAATGGATTCATTAACGCCCTGATCCAATAAAGTGCTGAATCGAGTTTTGCGGGATCATCCAAATAGAAGTCGTAGACGACCTTGGGTGCCTGATAGTCCGGCAGGACCTCTTTGGCACGCTCTGCCCCGACACTATTGCTGAGTGTTAAAAGCAGGACCAGGGGTATTGTTAGCTTCATGATTCTCTCCTCCTGCTGTCAGTATTGGTGAATCTGATTATTCAAAACCCTTTGAAAACTAGGTCAAATTTCAATTTCTTAAGAAATCCGAAAAGAGTGCAGTTTTCACTCTTGATTGCTGGACTTTTCTGACTATAGTTACAAATCATAGTTAGCTTATTGGCATATAAATTATTTTGATATCTTATCATTTTCTGAGATATACCCAGCGTGAGGAGAGGCAAATGACGCAGACACGATTCCACAATCCTGAAACCGGCCGAGGGAATATCCCCCTGCACTTCGACGAAGACGGCTTTCTCATCAATACTGATGCCTGGAGCCGTGAGACAGCCAGGTTACTGGCCGAGATGGATGGCTTAGGGAAACTGGGTCCAGACCAGTGGTCAGTGATTATGTATCTGAGAGAGAAACATCTAGAATCCGGTGGACTGCCGGTGATGTCGCGCATCTGCCGTATCATGCATTTGGGCGAGCATGGTGTACAACGTCTCTTTGGTGGATGCCGCGAAGCCTGGCGTATTGCCGGACTGCCGAACCCGGGTGAAGAGGCAAAAAACTATATGTAATGGACCTACCCTCTATTCTCTGAGGGCATTTCACACTATCATTTCCGGCCCATGAGCAAGCAAAAAAAACGCTGTACATGGGCCGGTAGTGATCCACTCTATCAGTCGTATCATGATACGGAATGGGGCGTACCTTGTTTCGATGATCAGCGGCTATTCGAATTTTTAATACTTGAGGGTGCCCAGGCTGGACTTGCATGGATCACTATCCTGCGAAAGAGAGCCAACTATCTAAAAAACTTTGACGACTTCGACCCCTGCAAGGTCGCCCGTTATTCACCGAAGCGTATCGAGAAACTCCTGCAAGACCCCGGTATTGTTCGCAACCGCCTGAAGGTGGAATCCACTGTTACCAATGCCAAGGCCTTTCTGCAAATGCAGGAAAAGCATGGGCGTTTCAGTGACTACCTCTGGGATTATGTGGACGGTGAGCCGGTCACCAACCACTGGCAGACGATCAATCAGGTACCGGCAAGCACACCACTATCGGACCAGCTCTCGAAAGACCTGAAAAAGGCGGGTTTCAAGTTTGTCGGCACTACAATCTGCTATGCCTATATGCAGGCCGTTGGCATGGTGAATGACCATACAACCGACTGCTTTCGGCATAGCGAGGTCAAGCAACTCAACCATGGATGACAATCAACTGGAACAGTTGGTGCATGATAGGACGCGTACTCTCATTGCATTGGCCGAAAACCGTTTTAACATTCGCATACTCCTACCTGAAGTTCGATTCGATCTTAGGGGTAAAGCTGCCGGTATGGTGGTATTCAAATCCCACAGAAAACCGCTTATCCGCTATAACGCTCAAATGCTGAGTGAGAATGGACGGGACTTTATACATCAGACGGTACCGCATGAGATGGCCCATCTGGTTGCCAGAAATCTGCATGGGGGAAAGATACGACCCCATGGAAAAGAGTGGCAATCGATTATGCGTGAGTTTGGTGCCATACCAAAACGTTGTCATAACTTTTCCACCCAAGGTATACCCACTCGTAGAATGCGTTACTTCCCTTATCGCTGCAGTTGCAGGAATCACCAGCTCAGTGCAATTCGCCATCGACGAACGCAGTCCGGTGTCATGTATCTGTGCCGTACTTGTGGATCACCACTGACCTCTATCTAGGGCCTCCAAGCATTGAGGCCTGGTATCCTATGCCTGGCTGTGATCAATCAACTGCCATTTTTGTTTGAGAGGCATTTTTTTAATGGCATGCTCCTGCTTCAATGCTTCTCCTTGACTGAAGCATGATTGCGCAAAGATCAACTCAACCGGCCCGCGACCGCGAGTGTATTTTGCCCCACACCCACGGTTGTGCTGATCCAGGCGCCGCTCTAAATCCGTAGTGATACCGGTATAAAGCGATCCATCTGCACAACGCAGAATGTAGACAAACCACAAACACTCATTGCTATTCATGAGATCAAGAATATCAGTTTTTTATTGTATTCAATCATGCTGAATCAATTCAGAGATAAAATTAAATAAATAACGACAATCGATTTCAATCAATTTACCAATTTAAAAGATAGGAACTTGCGTTAGGATTGAGGTCAATGCACAACAAAGTGTATAGAAAAACCCGCTTTCCACAGCCCATACAGGGGTAAACCACAATAATTTTCAATATATTCTGGACTTTACAGATGCGATGTTGAAGTATCACAATGCGTTTAGCCACAAATGTGTCCTTAAGAGGCACTGGCACCACTAAGACTTGTTGTGAATCAAGATAAATAATTCCATGGCTTTATGGCCAGCCGCAACAGGTTCGAACCACATTTAGCCCCATTTGGAGGAAACAATGATTGGTACTCGAAAAAAACTGATCGGATTGGTCGGTGCAATATCTGTCATCGCCGGACAGTTTGCCATCTCCCCGATAGTATCCGCTGAAGGCATGAGCGCAGTTGAAAAAGGAAAGAAGATTGCCTTCAATCGTAAGACAGGGAACTGTCTTGCATGCCATAACATCCCCGGTGGACAAGCACCCGGCAACATCGCACCGGCACTGATTGCCATGAAATCGCGTTTTGCCAGCAAGGAAGAGCTGCATCAGCAGATTTGGGATGCCACCATCAAGAATCCAGAATCTGCCATGCCCCCATTCGGCAAGCACGGGATAATTAGCGAGCAGCAACTCAATGATGTGGTTGAGTTTGTTTGGACCCTCTGAAGATCCTGCTCACTAACCGAGACAGTAAACCCTTTGAGGATGGAAAGATCATGAAGAAAGTTTTTCGTACACTGGCCCTGTTGGCCTTGACCTGCAGTATTGGTGCCACAGCTCAGGCATCGACCCCTGAAGAAGACCTGAAGGCCTTTCAGGACTTTTATAAAAAACGATTTCCCAATGTAGAAACTTCCGACTATGTCAACGGCGCCTATTCCATAGATCCGGTTGGACGGGAGAACTGGGAAGCCATCGAAGAGTTCCCGCCCTACGAGCCCTTCATCGATGACGGTATGACCATGTGGGAGACCCCCTTCGCCAACGGCAAGACCTATAAGGACTGTTTCCCCGACGGTCCGGCCATGAAAGGCAAGTTTCCCCACTGGGATAAAGAGAAGGGTATGGTCGTTACCCTGGAGTTGGCCCTCAACCAGTGTCGCGAAGCCAATGGTGAGAAGCCGCTGAAATACAAAAAGGGCCCCATCAATAACATTGTCTCCTATATCGCCTCTGAATCCCGCGGACAGCTCACCAATGTGGAGATTCCCAAGGATGACCCCCGTGCTTTGCAGGCCTACGAGGACGGCAAGAAGTTCTACTACACCCGTCGCGGTCAGCTGAACTTCGCCTGCGCTCACTGTCATCTGCAGAATGCCGGCATGATCCTGCGTACAGAAGTGCTCAGCCCGGCCCTTGGCCACACCACCCACTTCCCCGTCTACCGCTCCAAATGGGGTACTGTCGGCACCCTGCACCGCCGCTTCACCGGTTGTAACAAGCAGGTACGCGCTAAACCGTTCAAGGCACATGGTGAAGAGTATCGAAATCTCGAGTACTTCCTCACTTATATGAGCAACGGTCTTCCACTGAACGGCCCAGGCGCTCGCAAATAAGCGAACTGCTTTGACTGAAATGATAAACTCTATAAACGCTATCGGAGCCGAAGCGATGCACAAGAAACTGATACTACTTCTCACACTGCTGGCCGCCATTGTTTGTGGCGGCACGACAACCACTCTGCTGGCTGATGAAGCATCTGCGGCCAAGGTCCAGAAGCTGATCGATGCTGCCGATGCAGCACGAAAGGAAGCCGCCAGCGTTGGTGGCGAATGGCGCGATACCGGCAAGATGATCAAAAAAGCGAAGAAGCTTTTAAAGAAAGGCGACTACACAGCCGCCGCCAAGCTTGCCAATGATGCAGCCAAGCAGGGTCACCTGGGTTATGAACAGGCCATGTCCCAGAAAGACTTGAAAATGCCCTCTTATCTACACTACTAATAACGGTTCAATCAGGAGGAAGACAACATGAATTTTGTCAAAGCTCTCATGCTTACCGCGCTTGTCAGCGGCGTAGCGCTCACTACCCAGCTACGTGCAAGCGAAGGTAATCAGATCACCCCTGGATTGCAATCCGTTGAAGTGATGCATAGTGGTGATAAGGTCATGATCACCCGCTCATCTGATAAAGATGCCAAGATCCCAGGGTCATTTGCCAAAGTCGCACGCCACTGCCCCCCATTCTGTATCCAGCCCGCATCTGTAGCGTCCGGCGTGGAAACTGTCGCGGAGCTTGAGGTACTGGGTTATCTCAAACGAATCGGTAACGGAGACCGCAAGGTAATGGTTATCGACTCCCGCACACCGGAATGGATTATTCGCGGTACCATCCCAGGCTCCGTCAATATTCCATGGAACAAGATCAATGTAGATGTGCAGGGAACCTTCGAAATCGCCGCAGAAGCGGAAGGCCTGCATGACATCCTGACCGAGCAACTCGGCGTGCAGGAAGTCGACGGTCATCTGGATTTCCGAAATTCGAAGACCTTGGTCCTCTTCTGCAATGGCAGCTGGTGCCCGCAGTCATCCAGCAACATCAAAACGCTGCTTAAACTGGGGTATCCCGCGTACAAGCTAAAATGGTACCGTGGCGGCATGCAGGATTGGGTCTCACTGGGACTCACTACCGTGAACAAATAAGCCACTAACGGCACAACATAATTAAAATAGGGCTACCATCTGGTAGCCCTTTTTTTCGGCTCCAGCAAGACATTGTCGAACACCCACCCTCAAGACTTAAAAGTCACTTAGAGCATTGGCAGAGAGAACCCACTATTTAGGTATTGCGACAATATATCCAGCCGTCACCACGACATGATGCACACTTGGTGCTTTCATCTATACCACTACCTTTACATTGAGCGCACAGCTCCCAGTTACTGGGGTCTATAGCATTTTCGAGTGTCCCACTACAACGTTTGCCAGCAAGTGTTCTTTGGCAGCGCATATTGATATAGATTGAATCTGTATTTGTTGCGCCACATCGGGTACATCGGGCAACAGGCGTTTTTTTTGCATTATCCATTAACCCACCTCCACACATTCGGAAAGTTCGATACCACGAATACCAGCTCGACACTGCTGGCCTAGTCAGGCGAATTTATTGCCTAAATATGGTTGGAAGATGATCAGAAATCAATCTGATCAACCACACTAGCCAACTGGATTTCATTCAAAATGGAGTCTGTAAATATTCAACGCAGGTGAGATTAAGAATATCTAGAAAGCAAATATCTTTTTCAGAAATAGTCATTGAAGATAAGGCAGACACAAAAAAAGGCTAGCAGTAGATTGCTAACCTTATGTTTGCTGTTTGATTTTTGGTCCGGGCGGGGTGATTCGAACACCCGACCCCTACAACCCCATTGTAGTGCGCTACCAGACTGCGCTACGCCCGGAAAGAGCGGCAATGTTAGGCACTTAAGCCGCTGATGTCAATGTAAAAACAGCTTTACCAAGCCGCTTTGTTTCAGGCGATTCAAGCGGGAGCTAAATCTCCACATAAGCTCATATGGATCAACTTGGAAGCCTGAATTCAATGAAGGGGCAATTCGTTACCTGCGCTTTAAATCACGGGACGCAAGCACCGAATCAGAAGACAACAGGACTCACCCATAAATGGCGATGTAAGGGATGCTAGGAAAAGTATGTAAAAACAGATACCGGGCCAAATCCTATCGTTTCAGGATCTGCAGTACCTCTTCCAGTTCGCTACGCAGCTGCTTGACGATCTGCTGACTCTGCTGCAGATCCTCTTTCGCGGTGTCACCGGAAAGCTGCTGGCGGGCGCCACCTATAGTGAAACCCTGCTCGTAGAGCAGACTGCGGATCTGCCTGATCATCAGGACATCGTGTCGCTGATAGTATCTGCGGTTACCACGCCGTTTGACCGGTTTGAGTTGTGGGAATTCCTGCTCCCAATAACGCAACACGTGAGGCTTAACCTGACAAAGCTCACTCACTTCACCAATGGTGAAATAACGTTTGCCCGGAATAGCGGGCAGATCGGTATTACTGCTGCTCGGATCCAGCATAAGCTTCCACTCGCGCCTTGAGTTTCTGACCTGGACGGAATGTCACAACCCGTCGTGCCGAGATGGGTATCTCCTTCCCGGTCTTTGGGTTACGGCCAGGCCGTTGTTTTTTTTCTCTGAGGTCAAAGTTCCCGAAACCGGAGAGCTTGACCTGACGCCCTTGCTCTAAAGATTGACGCACTTCTTCAAAAAACATCTCCACCATCTCTTTGGCTTCGCGTTTATTTAGTCCCAACTCCTCAAAGAGCTTGGCTGCCATATCGGCCTTGGTCAATGCCATATCCTAATCTCTCAACTTTGCATCAAGTTCATCGGACAAATGATGAAGTACTCTCTCCAGGACTTCATCGACTTCCAGATCAGTAAGAGTGTGTGATTTTTCCTGTAAAATCAATCCCAATGCCACACTTTTTCGACCCGAATCTACGTTTTTTCCAGTATAGACATCAAATAGGCGGATGTCTTTAATAATTTTGCCGGATGATTCACGAATTACGTTCCTAACGGCTTCAAAAGTCACACTTTCATCTACCACCAATGCTATATCTCGGCGGATAGACGGAAATTTTGAGAGGCTCTCAAATGCCGGTAGGCTACCCAGTTCAATTTTTGCCAAATCGATTTCAAACAAAAAGGTCGTACTGGTCAGATCCAGCTGCTTCTCCAGCTCGGGATGGAGCATGCCGATACGACCAACCGCTTCATCGCCATAGTGGATCACTGCAGACTGGCCTGGATGTAATGCAGGGTGTTCACCGGCGGAGAAAACGAAGCAATCTGCTGAATCACACAGGCTCAGCAGAGCCTCGATATCGGCCTTCATATCGAAGAAGTCGACAGGGTCATTCGATGAATCCCACTGCTCATCCAAACGATCCCCCGATACCAGACCGGCAAGCACCCTCTCCTGGCGGATCTCCCCTCCATCCCTGACGAAACAGAGACCGGATTCAAAGATCCGCACTCTGGATTGCTGGCGTGATTGATTATATCGGGCAGTCTGCAGCAGGCCTGGCCAAAGGGAAGTTCGCATCACAGCCATGTCGGCAGAAATCGGATTGGCCAGACGGATCCCTGTTTGCTCCGGATCGACCAAAGCTTCGATCTCCGGGCTGACAAAGCTATAGGTGATTACCTCTTGGTAATCACGCCCCACCAATAGCTGTTTCGCTTGTCCGAGATCGAATTCAGCTTCCTGCCGACCCCGCATCTCCATGGAAAAGGCCCCACGATGGGTGGGGATCCTCGCGTATCCGTAGATCCTGCCAACCTCCTCGATGAGATCTTCCTCAATCGCGATATCGAAACGGCAGCTGGGTGCCCTGACCTGCCAGCCTTCGTCGGTTTCAACCACCTGCATCTCCAGGCGTTTTAGGATATCCAGCACCTCAGCACGCTCGATCTCGACCCCCAACACCTTATTCACCCGATTGGCACGCAGATTAATTAACGGATGCTCACCGATCTTCTTCTGATTGACTGCTTCAACGATGGGGCCAGGTTCTCCACCGGCAATTTCCAGTAGTAACGCTGTTGCACGCTCCATCGCCTTGGACTGAAGCTGCGGATCGACACCACGCTCAAAACGATGGGAAGAGTCGGTGTGTAACCCATAATTTCGGGCTTTTCCGCTAATCGCCATGGGTGTGAAAAATGCGCTTTCAAGCAGAATGTTTTGTGTCGCCCCGCCAACTGATGAATCCTCACCACCCATAATCCCGGCCAAAGCCAGTGGGTGCTTTTCATCGGCAATGAGCAGGGTACCCTCTTTCAGCTCGATCTCCTGGCCACCGATCAGAGTCAGTATCTCTCCCTTCTCGGCCATACGGACCTGAATTTTTTGCGTTATCTTCTGCAGATCAAACCCATGCATGGGTTGTCCCAGTTCCAGTAACACATAATTGGTGACATCCACTACAGGACCAAGACTGCGGATATCACTACGCCGCAGACGCTCTTGCATCCACAGAGGGGTCTCCGCATTCACATCCACGCCCTTCACAACCCGGCAGAGGTATCGAGGACAGGCTTCGTCGGCCAGTAAGTCCACATCAATCTGATCATTGATGGTGGGAGTCACAGGATGAACAGCCTGGACTGACACTGAACAGCGATTGATCACCCCAACTTCGCGGGCAATGCCCGCCAGCCCGAGGCAATCACCCCGGTCAGGGGTCAAATCCACATCAATGGCTAGATCGTCCAATCCCAGGTAAGATCGGAAGTCATCTCCCACCGGTGCATCAACCGGCAACGGCATGATGCCGTCAGAGCTCTCTGCCAGGCCCAGTTCGCTGGCGGAGCAGATCATACCCTGCGACTGCACACCTCTCAGCTTGGCCTTCTTGATCTTGAAATCACCCGGCAGCAGTGCACCGACAGTGGCAACAGGCACTCGCATCCCAGCCGAAACATTACGTGCACCACAGACAATCTGTAGTGGTTCGTCACCACCCACCGTAACCTGACAAACACTCAACTTATCCGCATCGGGATGTGCATCTTTTTCGAGCACTTCACCCACGACAACGCCTTGGAAAGATGCTGCTACCGGCGTCACCGAATCGACCTCCAGGCCAGCCATGCTCAACTGATCCGCAAGCTCCTGTGTGTTGACCGGCGGATCGACCCACTCACGCAACCAGGCTTCACTGAATTTCATTATTCTCTACTCACCCTATGCAAACTGTTTCAGAAAGCGCAGATCATTTTCAAAAAACAACCTCAGGTCATTCACCCCGTACCGCAACATGGTCAGGCGTTCGACACCCATACCAAAGGCGTAGCCCGTATACTTTTCACTGTCGATACCCACGTGCCGAAAGACCTCCGGATGCACCATGCCGCAACCCAAGACTTCAAGCCAACCGGTATGGCTGCAGACCCGACACCCCTCCCCGCCACACATCACGCACTCGATATCGACCTCGGCTGAAGGTTCGGTGAAGGGGAAGTATGAGGGACGGAAGCGCAGTTCCAGTTCACGTTCGAAAAAACTGCTGAGGAAGTCATACAACACACCTTTCAAATCGGCGAATGAGACATTTTCATCCACCAGCAGACCTTCCACCTGATGAAACATGGGCGTATGGGTCAGATCTGAGTCACAACGGTAGACGCGACCCGGTGCAATGATTTTCATCGGCGGGCCATCATGTTCCATGGTGCGTATCTGGACTGGAGAGGTGTGGGTACGCAACAGGAGATGCGCATCGAAATAGAAGGTATCGTGCATCGCCCGGGCAGGATGGTGTGCCGGGATATTGAGCGCCTCGAAGTTATGGTAGTCGTCTTCGATCTCCGGCCCTTCCACTACGTCGAACCCAGCGTGCGCGAACAAGCGTTCGATACGATCCAGCGTCCGTGTTACCGGGTGCAGACCGCCCCGACTCAGACCGCGTCCCGGCAGGGTGACATCGATCTTTTCTGAGGCCAGGCGAGCCGTCAATGCCTCTTGCTCCATAGCCACTTTACGCTTCTCTATGGCCTGTTGCAGAGACTGCTTGGCTTTGTTGATTGCCTGACCGGCCTGGGGACGTTGTTCAGGCGGCAGTGTCCCAAGCTTCTTCAACTGCGCGGTCAACTGCCCGCTCTTGCCCAGATAGCTCACACGAATCTCATCCAATACTGAGAGATTGTCTGCCGAGGCAATGGCTTTCTCTGCCTGATCGATCAGACTCTGTAGATCCAGCGTGGCGTCATCCATCTATTTTTCCCAATCTTGATATCTAATTCAGCAATAAAAAAGGGGAAAGTCCAAAGGCCTTTCCCCTTTTGTCGCCATTAGCAAACCGGATTAACCGGCCGCCATGACTGGCAGTTAGCTGGAGAGAGCGGCCTTGGCCTGTTCTGCCAGCGCGGTAAATGCCGCTTTGTCGTGAATCGCCAGGTCAGCCAGCATCTTACGGTCAACCTCGACATTGGCGATATGCAATCCGTTGATCATACGGCTGTAGGAGAGGCCGTTATCACGGGCTGCCGCATTGATACGCGCAATCCACAGCGCACGAAATTGACGTTTTTTCTGGCGACGATCGCGGTAGGCATATTGGCCGGCCTTGATGACCGCCTGTTTGGCTACACGATAAATCTTGCTGCGGGCACCGTAATAACCCTTGGCTTCCTCAAGCACCT
Source organism: Candidatus Thiodiazotropha sp. (ex Monitilora ramsayi) (assembly GCA_025655575.1). GTDB lineage: Bacteria > Pseudomonadota > Gammaproteobacteria > Chromatiales > Chromatiaceae > Thiodiazotropha. Next base: position 146,779 of record JAHXIP010000006.1, read on the forward strand.
TCTTATGGCGGGCGCGTGCTTGTACACCACGTTTAACTCTTGGCATTGTTCAGATCCGATTCGTAAATGTTAGGCGTAAGGCATCATACGACGGGCAACGGCCGCATCGGATTTTGCAATCGTATTGGGAGAGCGCAGCTGGCGCTTCCGCTTGGTGCTCTTCTTCGTCAGGATGTGACGACGGTGTGAGCAGTTTCGCTTGAACGAACCGGACGCAGTGCGTTTGAACCTTTTGGCCGCACCGCGATTTGTCTTAATCTTAGGCATTGTCTCTATAACTCCGCGATTTGTGACGCCTTATGGCGTTAAAAATAGTTACTTTTTCTTGGGGCCCAATACCATCACCATTTGCCGTCCTTCCATCGCAGGCTTCTGTTCGATCTGGCCAAACTCCTCCAGATCTTTCTCCACCCGTTGCAGAAGTTCTAAGCCGAGCTCACGGTGTGCGTGCTCACGGCCTCGGAACCGCATGGTTACCTTGGTCTTGTCCCCGTCTTGCAGGAAACGCGTCAGGTTGCGTAGTTTTACCTGATAGTCCCCTTCACCAGTCCCTGGCCTAAACTTGATCTCTTTGATATGAACCTGCTTCTGCTTCTTCTTGGCGGCCTGTTTCTGTTTCTTCAAATCGAAGAGAAACTTGCCGTAATCCATCACGCGACAAACCGGGGGCTCCCCGTTTGGCACGATCTCCACCAAATCCAGTGCTGCGTCTTGAGCTGCCCGCAGGGCCTCATCAATCGTAACAACACCTATTTGTTCACCATCAGCTCCAATGAGCCTCACTTCCGAAACGGTAATGTCATCATTCAGACGGTGCTTTTTTGCAGCAGCGATAGCCGGTTCCTCCAAAAAGTTCAATCCTGAAAAGTAGAAAAGCACCGGTTGACCGGTGCTTTACACTCAGTTTACACGTTGATTGACTTCGCCTTGCATACGATCCATGAAGTCATCCAGCGACATTGCGCCAAGGTCTTCACCTGTTCGTGTGCGTACGGCGACTGCACCCTCCTCCATCTCCCGGTCACCAATGACCAGTAAATAAGGTACGCGCATTAACGTATGCTCGCGGATTTTAAAGCCAATCTTCTCATTTCTCAAGTCTGAATCGACACGAAAACCGTTATTTCGCAGGGATTTGAGGCAATCTTGCAGATAATCGGCCTGACGATCCGTGATATTCAGTAAAACAGCCTGTACTGGAGCCAGCCAGAGAGGTAGCGCACCCGCGTAGTGTTCGATCAGAATTCCGATGAAACGCTCCAGCGATCCAAGTATCGCCCGATGCAGCATCACCGGCACTTTTTTGCTGTTGTCCTCGGCGATATAGGTGGCACCAAGCCGCTCCGGCATGGAAAAATCGAGCTGTATGGTGCCCAACTGCCAGATCCGGCCAAGACAGTCGCGCAGGGAGAACTCGATCTTCGGTCCGTAGAAGGCGCCTTCACCGGGCTGTAGTTCCCAATCCAGGCCTTGCTGATTCAATGCATCTTCAAGTGCTTTCTCAGATTTATCCCATACCTCATCTGATCCCACACGCTTTTCAGGTCTCGTAGAAAGCTTGACCAGAACCTCATCGAAGCCAAAGTCCTTGTAGACCTCCAACAACAGGCTATTGAAGGCCTGAACTTCGGAGAGAATCTGGTCTTCGCTACAGAAGATATGCGCGTCATCCTGGACGAAATTGCGCACCCGCATCAGGCCGTGCAGTGTCCCCGAGGGCTCATTGCGGTGACAGGAACCGAACTCAGCCAGACGCAGGGGCAGATCCCGATAACTCTTCAGGCCGTGGTTGTAGATCTGGATATGTGCCGGGCAGTTCATCGGCTTGATGGCGTAGACCCGGTCATCTGTCTCGGTCACGAAGATATCGTCGCGAAATTTATCCCAATGACCCGATTTCTCCCACAGGCTACGGTCGATCACTTGGGGTGTATGCACTTCCTGATAACCATGATCCTTCAGCTTGTCGCGGATGTATTGCTGAATGGTCAGATAGATCTGCCAGCCTTTGTCATGCCAAAAGGCCATGCCGGGCGCCTCTTCCTGGGTATGAAAGAGATCCTGTACCTTGCCGATCTTGCGATGGTCCCGCTTTTCCGCCTCTTCCAGGCGGTGCAGGTAAGCCTTCAACTCTTTTTTATCGCGCCAGGCCGTACCATAAATACGCTGCAACATCTCGTTGTTGGAGTCACCACGCCAATAGGCCCCAGCCACTTTCATCAGCTTAAAGCCTTTTCCCAGCATGCCGGTGCTCGGCAGATGAGGACCACGGCAAACATCGAACCAGTCGCCCTGACGATAGATTGAGACCTCTTCACCTTCAGGGATATATTCTCTGATGATCTCAACTTTGTATTTCTCGCCAATCGACTCAAAAGTCTTCATCGCTTTGTCTCTATCCCAGACTTCCCGTTGCAGGGGCAGGTTGCGTTTGACGATCTCATGCATGCGCTGCTCGATCTTCTTCAGATCGTCCGGCGTGAAGGCATCCTCTCTCGCAAAGTCATAATAGAATCCGTCTGTGATGGCGGGGCCGATGGTCACTTGCGTGCCGGGGTAGAGTTCCTGCACCGCCTGCGCCATCACATGGGCGGCGTCGTGACGCAGTAATTCCAAAGCCTCTTCGTCTCGGCTGGTGACAATGGCGACTTCACAATCCTCATCAACAAGATAAGAGGTATCGACGAGACGTCCATTGACGCGCCCGGCCATCGCGGCCTTGGCAAGTCCAGGACCGATGTCTGCTGCGATATCGTGTACGGTTAGAGGCGCATCAAATGTGCGCTGGGAACCATCGGGGAGAGAAATAACAGGCATGTTTTTTACTTCCTCATCAGTGGTGGCCCATACGAGAGGCCACATGAAATTAAAAAAGGCCAGCAGCTTGGGCCGGCCTACATCATTAAATCAACGGTCTGTGCGAACAGACCTCGCGAATGGGATAACACTTTGATCCGTATAAGCTTTATTTTAACGAATCAATAACTTAAAGGTACCCACTTGAAGCAGTGGTGCAGTCTATTACAGGCCACTTCAACAAGTCAAAACAGAATCGCTCTAGGGGTCAGATTGCTGTCCATAAAAAGTTGAGAAGATCCCCCTACCGTTTGATTTTGCGTAATGTCTTCTCAGTCCAGAAGGAATTTCTTCGATTACTGTTGTACTCCACCACTTTTTTCGGAATCACCGCCAGGCTCTCATGTCCCGTTCTAAGATCCAGGCCGTACCAGTATTTCCAGAAGAGTGCACGGGGGTCCCCCTCCTCTTCTGTATTCACCAACCCCCAGTCCCGGTCGATAATCTTGATCAGTTCGCCATTCTTAAAATAGAGCGTGCGGTAATCCGCGAAGCTTTTGGTGTCGACATAGCTGATGCGATAGTCGTACCACCAGTTCTTGAACCTGGTTGTGCTCTTGAGTCCGTAGACCTCTTTGTTCAGATGACGGCAACTGCGTTCAGGTAACTTACCGGCATACCGATAGTGCTTCCCCTCCAGGTTCGTCATGATGCCGAGACAGGTGCGAAGCGGTTTCTTACCAATCAGTTCATGGGTCTCATCTTCAGGTTTACGCAAGGTGACATCACCAAACGTGAATACGCTTCCACCCCAGGCATCATCCTGTCTGGGTTGAGAAAAGCGCCGGATCTTTCGCAGGCTGGGTAACCAGACCATATAATCTTTATTCTTCTGATCATCCATGTATTCCGTCACCAGCATGCCGGTACCTCTCATTTTCCCCGAATGGAAGATGGCAAGATCCCTGGATTGCAAAGTCTCGTCTGTGTTGTAGTTATTGTTGAGATGCCGCTCCACAGCGGTTGCGAGCTCATTTCCCTCCCTGGCTCTATTGATCAGTACGCTCATCGTGCGGCCTCGCCGCTTTATGGAGAAATTCCTGAAGGCGTAGAAGTGGTTGGCAAAATAGACCTGTCTGGCAATCTCATCAGCATCCGGTATTGCACCCTCCGCCGGGTATGCCAATTCACGACCTACTGCTGCTTGACTATCAAGTGCGGCAAGAGAGACTAATGCAAGAAAAAAGCTATGGGCTATGATACTTGTAGTTGAGATAGGCATATCAGTTTCTCTTCATCCAGCGGACAGTAAGCCTTCACACAGAATCATCCATGCTATTTGAGCTCCTTGGTATATCTGAAAATATCATCCTTAATACGATCCAGATCTCCAGTGGCAAGATAATCGCGATGCAGACGTTCTTTGTAGTCTGCGGGCAACTTCTTATAGAAGATGTAACTACCCGGGGATTTGGATTGAAGAAATATTGAAAACCCCTCGACATCCTTCAGTGCACCACCACTTTCCGGTTGATCTTCTATTGAACCAATCCAGGGCGAGTCAGGGGTGATCTCAAAAACATGACTGGTAAACTCGGCAAAGTCTGCTTTAACTGCACTTAGATAATCTGAATCGGCAGCTTGAACAGCATCGAACTGAAGGCAGCCTATTATCAAGAATGCAAGATGACAGGCCGCGACATTCCGCACCATTTGTTCCATGACTGTTCTCCTGAAAGTCGTTGCACATACAAAAATATCCCTAAATAACATAAGGTTAAAGTCGCCTAATAACCTCGTGTGCAGAGAGCATTCTAGGGCAGATCTCTCAATATACAAGTACAGAGCTAACAGTTCTGAATCAAAAAAAACGCATACAAAAATCTAACTGTTGATCCTGATCCTCTCCATGCAGCCACCCACAATCACGCCCATCTCTGTGAATTAAACCGCAGCAAACCTCCAGCAATCAAAGAGACCACAGAGAGTGCGCAGACAATCATCGCGCCTGCCGGCAGATCCCAAAGTGCCGCCAACAATAAACCCACACCATAACCGGATACCGCAATCATGTAGCCTGCACGATTCGCTTTCCTCTTGTTGTTGCGCACAGCGAGTGCCGGTAGAACCAAACTGGCAAAGACCAGATAGATACCCACCAATTGCACAGAAGCGGTAATGGCAACGGCAAACAGAAGGTAGAATCCCAACGATGATCGTTGCAGCCGGAAAGTGAACCATAGAATAAGGATCGCCAGGTAGAGCACCACCACGGGTATGAGTTGCTGATAACTGACCCAGAGTATCTGGCCGACCAATAGCTCTTTCAGGTATTCACCCCCATGTGGGTTGGCTGCTAAAAGCAGAATACTGACACTCGACGTGAGGACAAACAGCCCCCCGATCAATGCCTCCTGTATCTCGGCCCAACGCTTCTCAGTTAAATGAAGCAGATACGAAGCCATGAGTGCCGCGCTGACGGCAACCAACTGTACCTGCCAACCCCCAGGCGCCCAATGAAAACTATGGGCTAGCACGATTCCCATACCCGCTGTCTGCGCCACCGCCAGATCGAGAAAGATGATTCCTCGTTGAAGCACATGTCGGCCAAGCGGTACATGTGTAGATGCCACCACCAGGCCAGCCAGAAAGGCCGGCCCTAGGATGTTTAGGTCAAGCACCTCCCAATTCATGATTTCACCTTGAGAAGTCGCTTCAGTGTTTCATCAAAAAGCGTGAACAGATCGGTGACCCCTTCTCCACCCCCCACGGTGTAGGGAAGTTCAACTGCCACAATTCCCGTCAGCTGAGAGAGCCGCTTGGCGGCCTTGGGATTCTGGTAGTGGGTATAGACAATCGCACTGGCCGGCATCTCCGTCAGCGTATGTTTCAGCTTAGCGAGATGCCCTGCCGAGGTTGGCAGGCCCGGCTTTGGCTCCAGAGCGCCCACTTTTTCAATGTGCAGCCAATCAAACAGATAGTCCCAGTCCTGATGATGCACCACCAACCTCATGCCTTTCAGCGGTTCAGCGAGCCGTTGCCACCGCTCCATTGCCAACTGCCAACGATGCTTAAAATCCGCAAAGCGGGATTGATAGTACTGGGCATTCGACGGATCGAGTGAGATCAGGCGCTCGTTCAACGCCGATGCGATCTGCAATAACCTTCGGGGGTCAAGATGAACATGCGGATTACCGGAGGCATGCACATCGCCCATGGAGCGATCCACCTTTTCCGGGATACCCAAACGGTCAACCCACTGTGCAGCTTCAAAATAACCCGTCTGTCCCGCCAGGACTTTTCGATTGCCTGCCTGACGTTGCAGCATTGGCAACCAGCCAATTTCCAATTCAGCACCGCTGCATACCAATAAATCAGCCCGTCGTACTTTTGCGATCAAGCTGGGCCGTGCCTCGATACGATGCGGGTCCTGATGAGCAGTGGTTGCTGAAGTGGTTAACACCCGATCACCACCCAACTCTTTTACCAAGGACGCCCACTCCGGTTCACAGGCAAAGATATTGAGCTGTGAGAATGCGATTTGCGGCAATCCTATTCCCATCACAATCAGAACCAAACACAGTGTATATTTCATTGGACAGTCCCCTAAAACTGGTGCGCACCATGAGGACCAAGACTCATGATGTACTGCAGCGTGAGAATATTGTCCGTGTCTTCGTAGGAATCATCCTTGGCGTACTGCAATCGCACCCGGCTGTATTCACTGTGCGAGTAATCACCCATCAGGGTCAGCCGTTCAGGTGTATGGCCCTCATTATCGAGACCCGCTTCTGCCAGCACCGCTTGATCCGATCCCCGGTTATCCGAATCAAGTCGGTCGTAGCGCAGGCCTACCCGCCAGCGTGGTATGAACTGATAGACCGCCTGTAGATACCAACCCTTCTGTTCTCCATCGTAGGTGGTCGATTCGGGTGTAACGGAACCGTCATCCATGACCACTGTTCCTTCTTCATCACGGATGAAATACTCACCCTGCAGTTTCAGGTTTCTCTCACTGGCATTGCCTTGAGGCGCCCATTTCCAGACAAAATCGATACCGCTGATACGACTGTCACCCGTATAAGTCGGGATCTCATGGGCGCCGCCATCATGATGGTGTCCACCGGATGTACGATTCTCGATATCGGCCTGCCAATGAGAGAGACCGACCTGCCAGGCCTGGCTCTCCCCAATGTCACCCCCGATCTTGGCAAACAGACTGTTTGCCCCTGCACCGCCATGACTGGCGCCGCCTGCTGGGAATCGCTCACCACGAGTAATCTCACCACCGAGCTTGAGATAGAGTTCAGTGGGTGCTACCCAACTGATTTGCAGTCCGTCATCGCGCAACTGGTCACCAAACAAACCCCGATAGATCAGTGGGGCATCAGAAAAATCCCAAGCGTGGGGGTGTTGCTGATTCAGGTAACCGATCGCGGAGAAGAAACGCCCACCCTTGACAGTCAGACCGTTACCCAAAGCCAATGTCTCGATGTAGGCCTCCTCGAGTTCCACCTCCGTTTCACCTTCATGGTCGGCGATAACGGCTGTCATCTTGCCGTAGAACATGTCATCCACATTAGCGCTGATGGCCAATTCATTATGCCCAAGATGGAAGCCCTCTTCTCCGCGACCCGCTTCTCCCCCAAGCATAAAGCCGGGCAGTTCATAGTCTGTTTCATTTTCATAGGCACTGAAACGGCCATCAAGTATCAGACTGATTGCAGGATTGAAACTCTCGCTTTCAGCAGCATAAACGGGCGTTAAACCCAACACCAGTGATAGCGTTGAAATATGTGAAATACGCTTAATCATCTAAGCTCTCCAAATAACACAGGACAGCGCACTAGCTCGCACTGCCAATAAAAAACAATGGTTTGTTGATCTGTGCTTAGGCGGTTGCAGGGGGTGCGCGAATGCGGCAAAAGTTGGCGGCAAGTGCGATCAGTCCTTCAGACGATCCCGCTCGTATGCCAGAGAAAACCCGATTGGTTTTGAGAGAAAGAAGAGACGGTGCAACAAAATGATCCTGAGAATGGGCTACCAGACAGTCTTCGCAGACTTCATCCTGATCATGGTCGTGATAGAGATGATCGACCCATAGCCCCTGAGAAATCAGGACAACGAGCGCCAACAGTGTAAGCCGTATTTTTTTCATTGAATCCCGTTTCATTCCGGGGTGCTTCACGTCTATCAGGTACCAAAGCGATATCAACCAGCCCTACCGGGGGCTCGGATATTGTTATAATATAACGTAACATTATGTAACAACCCTGTGCAAGAGATGCAAACTGACAGATGTTCAAGCTAAAACTATTTCTCAAATATGCGCTCTGCCTGCTCGTACTGAATTTGTTCAGCCCACTGATTCAGGCCGAACCCAAGGTGGTTGTCAGCATTAAACCGATTCATTCGCTGATTGCAGGGTTGATGCGTGACATTGGCGAACCCCTACTCCTTATTGATGACAATCAGTCCCCTCACAATATGAGCCTCAGACCCTCCAATGCGCGTGCGTTGAATGAGGCTGATCTGATTGTATGGATTGGAAGCAGCTTAGAGCCTTCCCTCTCCCGCCTGCTTGATTCTCACAATCATGATGCAGAAGTGGTCTCTATGATCGACACACCGGGACTACTTCTTCTACCGATGCGCGTCAATCATGATTGGGAAACGCATCAGCATATAGAGCATCACCAAAAGGTTAATAATCATTCAGCTTCTGGTACGCAAACCTGGGACAACCACATCTGGTTGTCACCGGATAACGCTATCCTGATGGTCCGGCACTTAACTCAGGTTCTGATTCGACTCGATGAATTACATAGTGAGCAGTACCTTAAAAACAGTCGATCTCTTATCAATCGTTTACAGGCTCTCGATAGAGATCTTGCAAGCAGAATAACCGCTGTTCATGAGACTCCCTTTATTGTGTTTCACGATGCCTACCACTATTTTGAACAGCACTTCCAACTAAACGCTGTGGGTTCGGTAAGCGTCAGTCCTGAACGTTTATCCGGCGCCCGACACATCCACGATCTTCGGCAAAAGATCCGTCACCTGAATGCTCGCTGTGTCTTCACCGAACCCCAGTTCGAACCCAAACTGGTTCGTACCTTGGTGGATGGGACGCAGGTACGAATCGGTCAGCTTGATCCGTTAGGTCAGGCTCTTCCATCTGGGCCCGATACCTATTTCACACTGATGCAACGCCTTTCTGAGAACTTGATCGAATGCCTCACGGAGTAAATCAATGAGTCGACTCAAACATCCGAAGCAATTCCCGGCTGCCGACCATGATCATAAAACCTGCATAACACACGCCCTTCAGGAGGCAGAGGCTTACTGTAAGCAACAGGGTCTGCGCTTAACTGAATTACGCCGTCGCGTACTGGAGCTGATCTGGGCCAACCATCAGCCTGTCGGCGCCTACGATCTGCTGGAACAATTGACCCGAGAAGGACGTAAAGCAGCCCCCCCTACCATCTATCGTTCTCTCGACTTTCTCATGCAAAGCGGCCTCATCCACCGTATCACTTCACTCAACGCCTATGTCGGCTGTAATCACCCCGGGCTTGATCATGCCGCGCAGTTCTTTATCTGCGAATACTGTGGACAGGCAGCAGAAATGGACGATGCCCAGATAGTGTCAGCCATTGCCAAGGATGCCAAGCGGCTTGGCTTCACGGTTGAGAAACGAACGATTGAAGTCGCTGGTATTTGTGCCCACTGCAGACATCATTCAGAAACATGAACACAACAGCCAAACCACTCATCGAAGCCAATGGTATCAGTGTTAAGCTGCAGGGGCGGCAGATACTGGAACAGGTCAGTCTTAGTGTAGGGCGGGGAGAGATCGTCACACTAATCGGACCGAATGGCGCCGGTAAAACAACCTTGGTACGAGTCATTCTTGGCCTTCTCAAGGCCAACGAAGGCAGTATAAAAAAGCAACCCAATCTGTGTATCGGCTATATGCCGCAGCGACTCGCTTTATCGGAAAATATGCCCCTGACCGTCAAACGCTTCCTCTCTCTCGGATACAGGCGTCAGGAGAGTGAGATGCTGGGGATTGTCAACGAACTGGATATCGAACCGCTACTCGATAGCCCGATGCAACGTCTCTCCGGTGGTGAGCACCAGCGTGTATTGTTGGCCCGTGCACTGCTTCGACAGCCGGATCTGCTGGTCCTCGACGAACCGGTGCAGGGGGTGGATATTACCGGGCAGGCGGCACTCTATGCCCTGATCACCCAAATTCGCGATCGATTCGGCTGTGGTGTTTTAATGATCTCACACGACCTTCATCTGGTGATGTCGACAACCGATCAGGTGCTTTGTCTGAATCACCATGTCTGCTGCTCCGGCCATCCGGAGAGCGTCAGCCAGCACCCTGCTTACCTGGAACTATTCGGCGCGGCAGCAAGCGCCAAACTGGCGGTTTACACCCATCACCACGATCACACTCATGATATTCATGGCGATATCAAATCCCCACCAAAGGTAAATCATCATGGATGACTTTCTTCTGCGGGCATTGGCCGCCGGCTTGGGTGTCGCATTGGTGGCCGGACCGCTGGGCGTGTTTGTGGTGTGGCGCCGCATGGCATATTTCGGTGACACTCTTGCCCACTCCGCATTGCTCGGTGTCGCACTGGGCTTTCTGCTTGGCATCAATCTCAATCTCTCCGTGATCGCACTGGGTATGCTGCTGGCACTGCTACTCGTCGGCATGAGCCGAAACCGTCAGCTATCCAGAGACACCCAACTCGGCATACTGGCGCACAGTGCCCTGTCACTGGGACTGGTTGTGATGGCATTTCAAACTTCGGTACGTGTCGATCTGATGGGTTATCTGTTTGGTGACATCCTGGCTGTGACCACCAACGACCTGCTCTGGGTCTGGGGTGGTGGTCTTTCGGTGCTGCTGGTCTTGTTCATGATCTGGCGTCCCCTACTCTCCCTGACGGTGCATGAAGAACTGGCCCAGGTGGAAGGGGTGCCTGTAGGCATGATGCGGTTGGTTTTCATGTTGCTTATTGCCCTGGTAATCGCCGTCTCCATGAAAATCGTCGGTGTGTTGCTGATCACCTCCATGATGATCATCCCGGCAGCGGCGGCAAGGCGCTTCAGCCACACGCCTGAGCAGATGGCGTTAATGGCTGCGGCGGTTGGCTCACTCTCCGTGGTCCTGGGGCTTACCGGTTCCTGGCAATGGGATACGCCGGCCGGACCCTCGGTTGTCGTGGCGGCGGCCATGCTGTTCGGATTGACCCAGCTTGTGAGGCAGCCGGCATGATCGAATCCATGAAACCAGTCCAGAGATTAGTGCTCGACAATCATGCAGATCTGATGCATCCTGCCGATAACCATACTCAGCATGTAGGTATTTTCAAGATCCTGCCAGGATGGTGGATAGGGCTACTTGGAGAACTCCATATCCGTGGCTGTTTTTTTCCGTTCAATAAGGAACAATCTCCGCTATCACAGGATGAATACAGCGCACTTCGCCATCGGTTTTACCGTCTGGCTGCTTCCCCTATTCTGCCACGCAGGCCCACCTCCAATACGCTCGGCAAGCGAACTCGACTACCCTCCCTTCTCCATCGTGCGCGAAGACAACAGTGCTGGCGGCTTCTCTGTGGAATTGATGCAGGCCACCGTCCAGGCAATGGGTCGCGAGGTCACTTTTGAGGTCGGACCCTGGGCGGAAATCAAACAGGATCTCGAGGCGGGCCACCTGGAGGCACTGCCGCTCGTGGGCCGTACCCCGGAACGGGAAGCGTTCTTCGATTTCACCGTACCCTACATCAGCCTTTTTGGTGCCGTTTTCGTACGTGATAACGAAAACCGCATTAAGCTGCCGGAAGACCTAGGTGGAATTCGCATTGGTGTCTTGCAGGGTGACAATGCAGAAGAGTATGTACGACGGGAGGGAATTACCGACCGGATTGTGGCGACAAGATCCTATGAAGACGCATTCATGAAATTGTCAGAAGGAGAAATTGATGCGGTCGTGGCACAACGGCTGGTCGGTCTCACGCTGATCGACAAACTTGGACTGGATGGCATTAAAACGGCCATTGCCCCTCTGCCGGGCCTTAAACAGGATTTCTGTTTCGCTGTCACTGAAGGCAACAAGGAACTGCTCGCCCTGCTCAACGAGGGACTATCGGTCATCATCGCCAATGGAACCTATGAGCAACTACGTGAAAAATGGCTCGGGATTTTGGACAGGGAGAAAAACCAAAAGCTGCTCTACTTTCAGGTTGCCACCGGGTTAATGGGAGCAATCTCACTCATTTTATTTACGCTTTTTGTTTATCAACATTGGAAGGAACATCGCAATCTAAAAATCAATGAAGAGAAATTCCGCACACTGTTCGAGAACATGGCCCAGGGCGCTTTCTATCAAAGAGCTGACGGGGTTCTGCTCGATATCAATCGTGCCGGACTCGAGCTGTTCGGCATCACTCATGATCAATTTTTGGGAAGGACTTCAATGGATCCCCAGTGGAAGGTGATCTGTGAAGACGGCTCAGAGATACCGGGCGCGCAGCACCCCTCAATGCAGGCTTTAAGCACGGGCAAGCCGGTCAAGGGTGCCATTCTTGGCGTCTACAACCCTCAAAGAGAGGACTATGTCTGGCTGAATGTCACCGCCATCCCGCAATTCCTGCCGGGAGAAAACAGTCCGTTCCAGACATTTGTGACGATGCACGACATCTCAGCAAGAATAGCGACCGAGGAGAGACTCAAGCAGCAGGCGACGCACGATCCCTTAACCGGTCTCTATAACCGCAAAGCACTGGAGGAGAGGTTAACCCGGGAAATAGCACGGTGCGTTCGGTATAACCACCGGCTTTCGATCTTTATGCTGGACATAGACCACTTCAAACAAATCAACGATCAATATGGCCACCAGATCGGAGATACGGTACTAACGAATTTAACAACATTGTTTGAACGCAGTGTTCGTAAGTCGGACTATGCCGCTCGATATGGGGGAGAGGAGTTTGTCATTGTCCTCTCCGAGACGACACTCGACCAAGCCAAAGACCTGGCTGAGCGACTTCGCCAACAAATTGCCGATCATTCTATTCGTCTGGAAGACAACGAAGAGATCCAGTTAACCATCAGTATCGGCGTCGCCACCTACCCGGATCATGCCGATTCGTGGAAAGCGCTGCTGAAAGCGGCAGACATGGCCATGTATGCCGCGAAAAAAGCCGGGCGCAACCAAGTGAAAACACCCAACAATGTGAGTGATCCACAAGGATAGCCTGAACCCTTAATGGTGCAATTGATGTCTTGATTCGAAAGTGAATGACCCACAATCCGATTCAGCCAAACCTGATCAGAGCATTCTCAAAAATAGTAACCCAGATTAATGTTGAATCGATGCTCGGTTTCCCCGCTATTGCTTCCCATGCTGCCACCGATAAAGGGTTGATTCTCAGCGCTGACAAAATCGATATAGGTATAGAGACCGCCGGCGGACACAGCCACGCCAAGTACATTCATCCAGGTATCGTCCAGACTGGCAGACTTATTGGTAATGAGTGAGTAATCGTTATAGAAAGTCAGGTTGGTAATCGGCCCCCAGGCGACCGGCAGGCTGTAAGCGATGTTGGCGGTATACGAATCAGCTTCCGCCGGAATGGTATCGTAGAAGCTATAGGCGCCGACCGCCATCAGATCCGCGCCGCCGTCCACATCGTACTCGTAAGCGCTGGCCTGTAGTTGCAGGTTCCATGGGCCATAGTCCCCGACCAGATGAATGGCATAAGCATCGTGGTCACCCACCTTATCGCTGCCGTTATGCAGTAAACCGTATTGTCCCGAAGCGCCCAGTTCGATTTTCAATCTGTCATTGACGACCCACAGATGGGCTACGCGGGCATTCCAGGTATTGTTTTCCGCCAGGATATTGGCCGGCTCATCGAAGGTGCCTTCACCCGCCACCCGGTAACCCACAACGTCATATGAGTAGCGATCCTCACGATTGTCGACAAACCCGTCCGCACCACCCTGTTCGTCGTTCAGATAGAACCCGAAGCGAAGGTCCCAGGGCCCTGTCTTATGCAGAAATTTGATGCCGGCATCGTAGTCGTCCTCCAGACCCACATAGTAGTTGGAGCTGAAGAAAAAGTTGTGCGAGTTATAGGGCAAAACACCAAAAGGGACTTTATGTATGCCGAGCTGACCCTGGGTCTGCTCTGAAAAATCGTAGCCGAACCAGGCGTGGTGAACCACGTTCATGTATTGAAACCAGCGCCACTCGGCAGACAGGATGACATCCCCGATGGTGCCGTCCAGATTCAGCCTGAAGATATCGAAATCGAAGTCACCGCCCCGCTCCCGATTGCCCTGATTGTAACGTTCGTTGCTGTACTGCAAGCGTACAGCGCCGCCAACCTTGATACCGTCAGGTACCGCTTCGGTTGTTTCATTTTCTGCTTGAGCGACATCCGCTTCGCCCTCAGCTGCTTGCGGCACCTCATCCCCGGCTTCCATCGCAGGTTGCCCCTCGACCTGTTTTTTCGCCTGGCTCTTTTTCAACAGCACCTCCAGCTCCTGGATTCGCTGCTTCATCAACTGAATCTCCTGCGCAATCCGATCCGTTTCCGTCTCTGCCGAAAGGTTGCCCGTACAGAGGACCGTCATGAGAACACCCAACAGGACCGCATATCTCATCGGAGAGAGAGCCGGCATGATTATCTCCTTTAGTAACCCAAATTTTTACTTAGTGAACGAATCATGTAAGCACCAACCGCTTGGAAACCAACATGTTTAATAGCGACAGATATTAGCCCTTGTTTTTAGGGTTAATCAGGACAAATACCTCATAAGACCCGGATTTGGGATTGATTTGAAATTCGCATTCGGATCGTGCATTGTATTTAGTACTCTAATCAATCTGAAAGTCCCATGTCAAACGATAATATCGCCTACGAAACCGAATACGAGATCGGCCAGGACAACCTCAAGATGTTCGGCATGGACATGCACAATCCGGTCTTTTTCATCAGCGCCACGCTGATCCTTTTATTTGTCATCACAACGCTGCTCTTTCCCTCAGACGCAAAATCTCTACTCGATGGCGCCAAAGGTTGGTCAATAGAAAATTTCGACTGGCTCTTTATCTGGAGCGCCAATCTGTTTGTCATTTTCTGCATCGCGCTGGTTTTTCTGCCCGTCGGCAAAATACGCCTTGGTGGAGTGGATGCGAAACCGGAGTTTTCCACCCTCTCCTGGTTTGCCATGCTGTTTGCCGCGGGGATGGGTATCGGGCTGATGTTCTGGAGTGTGGCGGAACCTGTCGCCTACTACACCAATTGGTACGGCACGCCGCTGAACGCGGAACCTCATACCGCAGAAGGCGCCCGAGCGGCCATAGGTGCCACGATGTTCCACTGGGGCCTGCATCCCTGGGCAATCTATGCCGTCGTCGCCTTGTCGCTTGCCTTCTTTGCATTTAATAAAGGCATGCCGCTGACCATCAGGTCCGCGTTCTATCCGATCTTCGGTGATGCATGCTGGGGTTGGGTAGGACATATCATCGATCTGTTGGCGGTACTGGCGACGATATTCGGTCTTGCCACCTCCCTGGGATTGGGTGCTCAACAGGCAGCCGGCGGACTACAGCACCTGTTCGGCATCCCCAATGAGATCAATACACAGATCGCCATCATTATCGGTGTCACCAGTGTGGCGGTTTTCTCCGTGATTCGAGGTATTGAAGGCGGCGTCAAGGTGCTCAGTAATATCAACATGGTTTTCGCCGCATTTCTGTTGGTTTTCGTGTTGATCCTTGGGCAGGGACTTGGCTTTTTTTCCAGCCTGACCAACACAGCCGGCGCTTATATCGAAAACCTCCTTCCGTTGAGCAACTCTTTCGGGCGGAAAGATGACACCTGGTTCCATGGCTGGACCGTATTCTATTGGGCCTGGTGGATATCCTGGTCGCCCTTTGTCGGCATGTTCATTGCCCGTATCTCAAAGGGACGAACGGTAAGACAGTTCATTATTGCCGTACTGCTGGTACCGACCGTGGTCACTATGATCTGGATGACTGCATTCGGCGGCACCGGTCTGGACCAGGCGATAAACAACGTAGGACAGTTGGCGTCGGGAATCTCCGATGTCTCCCTGGCGATGTTCCATATGCTGGAGAATCTGCCGCTCTCGTCTATCACCTCATTTCTAGGCATTGCCCTGGTGCTGATCTTCTTTGTGACCTCTTCGGACTCAGGGTCACTGGTGATCGATAGCATTACCGCCGGGGGAAAAGTTGACGCGCCGGTACCGCAACGAATCTTCTGGGCGACCCTGGAGGGCGTGATCGCCGGGACGCTTCTTTATGGCGGCGGTGCGGAAGCACTCAAGGCGCTACAGGCAGGCGCCATCAGTGTCGGACTTCCCTTCACGGCTGTCCTGCTGTTGATGTGCGTGAGCCTCTACAAAGGCCTCTCGGATGAGCGTAAAAATGCCCAATAAAAACTGCCGCCAGATGAATATCAGGCAGAAACACTCACACGCAGGAAAAGCATTTTTCTCATAGTGTCTTGATTAGTGCGTGGTGTTTCGCAATGAATTTCGGAACAGCTCAAAGTCACAGCACAGCCATACTGTGATCACTACCCTGTCGCAAGTATTTTTGTTTGCCTTTGAGTTAACTGACAATCACAGTGGCAGGCACTGCTGCTGACAGAGACTGTCCGTAGCAGTTCTCTCACCGGCAGTGAATTGGCAAAACGGGTCAGCCTGAGCCAGGCCACAGTGACGGATGTGGTCAAGCCGTCGATGCCACTGTTGTAGGAAAAATTTCAAAGCCGCCTGAGTGAACTTAAAGAACCAACTACTCTCTTCCCTGCAAAGAATTGCAGAGATGATGAACACTGAAGACCTGGATGCGGCGCCCATGCTAACTAGTAGCGCGATCACCGCATCTCCCAAAGCCGTTGAAGAGGCTGTCTCACCACAAAAGGATGAGAACAATCCCGCTACTTAATTCAGTTTACTAAACCGCCGGCCAGTAGTCTGTCGCAATCCCATTGCCCAGATCAGCCTCCATAAGACGTCCTCTGACATCAAGTAACCTTTCAAGCAGCGCCGGTTCTGCAACACCATAGGCCGCCGCATCCGGCACCCGTTTCACTACCACACCCAGCAGCTCAGTGATGGCATTCCCGATAGAGTTCTGACTGATAGTGACAATCAGTTTACCTGCCTCGTTGCGATAGATGAGCTGTTTGAATGCCGGCTGCCAGCGGATGGAATTCGCATACTTGGCATCAACAATACACTGATCTCTCACTTTTTTGGCGGTGGCAAGGAAGTCATTATTAAACAGCAGGACACTCTCTACCTGATCAGGATAGTAGACATCTCTCGGCATGGGTGCATTGCGGGTGGAAACCTGGCAGAAGAAGGTCCGGTAAAAATCGATGAACCCCTCGAGAACAGCGTCATACTCATGCCAGAATCGGATATTTTTCAGCGCCTCCACACCTCCTCGTATCTCCCAGCAGGGTAACCCCTGGGGATAACCAGTAAGTTGAATATTCGATTCTTCTGAGCTGATCGGTTTCAGCACCTTGAGTTCCAGGGCGCGATCGAAGAACTCCCGGTAGACATCCCGCATATAGGATTGGAAAAGACTGTGTTGTCCCCCATCCGACAGATTGGGGTTTTTCGGATCAGCCAAGTCCGCTTCTCTCAGTTGTGCCATGGGAAACACAATAAAGTGATTATGCAGCATGCGAATACTGGGCACCCCCGGAGAGGTCAATGGCCAGGTCGCATCGAGGCTGGCCTCGCCCGCCAGCAGCAAGTGATCAGCAGGATCGGGGTAGGCTTCCATCATATAGCTGATGATGATCTGGTTCATACGATTCCAGACATGTCGCACATCTTCGGGTACTTGTGTGCGTCTCACAGGCCTGCCGAGCGGATTGAGTATCACCTGTGAGGTGTTATAGATAATAGAGGCATCAAACTCGTTGCTATGACCCAGCGCCTTGCGATAGAGCAAGAGATTTTCCGGATTCATCAAAAGGCCGTTGTTATGCACCAGATCATTGAGGTTTTCCGTACTGTTGAAAAACTCATTGGGTTTCATCCCTTCCGGCACGTCCAGCGGTATGGGGCGAAAAGGGGTAGTGATCTCGCGTGGTCCGAACTCCATTAAAAAACCTCCTATTGATGAAGTGCGCCAATCTTATACACAGCGTGTACTGTAGGTACATCCACCCTAAACAGGCAATTTGGTGAAAGCAAGGATGCTATCGCTGTTTGGCAAAAAATATTAGCAGAGTCGGCATCAGATCTTTCCCAAACCAAATGATGCCTGTAAGAGCCTTGAAGATTTGTGGATTTTCATGAGATGCCGGTTGTAACCATCTCAGCTATGATGGCAGAAAGAGAGAGAATAAACCTTCGTTATAATCAGGATCAGTGCCAGTGATTGTCATTATCATGGGCGTCTCAGGCTCAGGAAAAACCACCATCGGTCAACAATTGGCCGAGCAGTTGGAATGGCGGTTCATCGAGGGTGATGATTATCACCCTGCGGACAATAAGGCAAAGATGTCTGCTGCCATTCCACTTGACGACTCAGATCGTCAACCCTGGCTGGATAGCCTCTCTTCAGAGATCGATAGATATCTGCACAATCGTCGCGATGCGGTTCTCTCCTGTTCCACCCTTAAAAAACAATATCGAGATCAACTCCTACGCGATCCGAAAAGGGTCCGCCTGGTCTATCTCCATGGTACTTTCGATCTTATTCTGCAGAGGCTGCAACAACGCGAGGGGCACTTCATGGGACCTGAGTTGTTACAAAGCCAATTTGATGCGCTGGAACCACCCAACGATGCATTGACCTTACCCATTGATTTACCTCCCCAGATCATAGTCTCGAACATCGAGAAGCAACTTAACCTTAAGCCTTCCTCCGGGGAAACCCGGGTACTCCTGCAAGATCTGATGTTCCCTGAAGCCCCCCGCTGGCAATCGGGCTGGCTCTGGTTTACCGATCAACATGCCCAGCGCGTGGTCAGGGTCAATCCACAAGGCACATCGGAGATTGTGGTAACTCTGGATGATTTGCCCGGCGGACTGGGCTGGCTACCGGATGGACGCCTATTGGTGATCTCTATGACAAAACGACAGATTCTTGTGTTTGAGGACACCGTTTTGCATCCCTATGCCGATCTCTCATCCCTCGCCTCCTTTCATTGCAACGACATGACTGTGGATTCCGAGGGACGCGCCTATGTCGGCAACTTTGGTTTCGACTTACATGGGGGGGAAACACAACGCCCTGCCGAACTCATTCTGGTTGATTGCAATGCCGAGGCAAGAAAAGTGGCAGATGGCCTGATCTTTCCCAACGGCTTTGCCATAACCCAAGATGGACGTACCCTGCTGGTAGCAGAAACCTTTGCCTCACGCATTACAGCCTTTGATATCGAACCGGATGGATCTTTAAATCACCCACGCATCTGGGCAGACCTGGGTGATGCCTACCCGGACGGTATCTGCCTTGACCCACAAGGCCTTCTTTGGATCGCCGCGCCGAACTTATCAAGCGTGCTATTGGTACGGGAGGGCGGCGAGGTAGTGCGAAGCGTACAACCCTGGGGGGATCCCTACGCCTGCATGATAGGCGGCGAGCAGGGGGAAACGCTCTTTATCGCCAGCGCCGAGACTGATGATCCGGAACAGGCCAAACAGAAACTGAGCGGCCGAATCGAGAGTCTCTCACTCTAGCCATACCACCTTTTCCTGCCTGATCTCTAATCGTTTCTCAACAAGCGGTTAGATCTTACAGATCACACCAATTCAGTCTTTTCAAAAACTGAGTCTGAAAGCATTTCTTGGCTTCCTATGTACTACTTTCGAGCGACTCGGTATCGAGTAGTCAAGGTGTTTGCTCAGAGAAATTTCACCCTGACTCTTGATAAATTACTATACGTCGTATATTTTTATACTTCGTATATTATTTTGATGGATAGTCATGAATCAACCAAGTGGTCGTCGTGAGCGCAAACTTCAGCAAACAGCGGAAAAACTGGTTAAAACAGCCTGGTCTCTCTTTGAGGAGCAGGGCTTTGAGCATGTCACGATGGAGGCAATCGCTGAAAAAGCGGATGTGGCTAAGGGTACCCTGTACAAACATTTCCCGGTCAAAGAGGCCCTGCTGCAACAGGCATTTCATACAGAGCTACAGCAGGAAAAGCCACAACTCATGGAACAGCTTGAGCAAATACCGGCAGGCATGCCCCGTATGCGAGCATTTTTTAAAATCAGTGCCGACTGGTCTGAACAACGACGCCGTTATCTACCCTACTACCTGCGTTTCCGCATGAATGCACGGGATGTGACTAATCCCGGTCGTAGTGGTACCGATCAGATATTCAGCATGCTGATCGAGGCTGGCATCGAGAGCGGAGATTTTCGTGACAACCTGCCCTTGGAATCCTCTGTTCACTATCTCTCTTTCCTCTATCTGGGGGCTTTACTTCGCTGGCTTAACGATTCGGAGAGCCCTCTCATGGAAGAGCTGGACAGGATGCTCGAGCTGTTTCTGAATGGTGTTCAAAACTAGCGCCTGTTAACACTAACATAATGACAAATCACACCATACTGACTGATTGGACCGAGACGTTGAAAGCCGGTGTCTCCATGGTAGGAGGCAAAGGCTGGCATCTGGCCAGACTTGCTCACTACGGTTTACCGGTACCGGAAGCCATCATTCTACCTGTCGGCATGGAGCAATCATGGCTGACTCAGATCGATAGGCCGGCAGAGCAAGCGCTGACTGAACAAAGCGTTTCCCATTCGTATCATGAGGCATTACTCAATCAGCCATTGCCAGCCGATGTCGTCACTGACTTAACACATACGCTTAAGCAAAAAAACTGGCGACAACTACCATTGGCGGTTCGATCATCCGCCACATCAGAGGATGGCACAAAGACATCCTTTGCCGGCATTCATCTCTCTCGATTGAATATCACAGGTATTCAGGCACTGCTTGAGGCGGTACGTGAAGTATGGGCATCTCGTTGGCTTCCCGAGGCCATCGCCTATCGCAGGCATATCGGAGTAGCCGAGGATGAGGGTGGCATGGCGGTTGTTATCATGCCTATGCTGCCCACTATATCCAGTGGTATCGCCTTTACCTGTGACCCGCTCAGTGGCAGAGATGACCGCCTGATCATTCATGCGAACTGGGGATTGGGAGAATCGTTGGTTAGCGGTCATGCGGAAGGAGACGAAGCCACACTCACCATCGATCCACTGGATGACACACTCCGACTATCGAGCTATGAGATCGGCAATAAGAACAGAATCAGTGTACCCCTGGATCATGGAACCGAAATCATCCCTTCTCCAGATGAGCAGGCAAAACAAAGAGTACTCAGTGACGAAGATGTCATGCAACTTGGCAGACTGGTCAGAAATGCTGCTGTCGCCCTTGATTTTTCCAGGCCTGCTTATGATCTGGAGTGGGCTTGGGATGGGGAACGTTTCCTCTTGCTTCAAGCTCGCCCCGTGACTGCTCAGGTTCGCAATACCTATCCCTCCCTGCTGGGACAACCGGACATCTGGTCGCGGGGCAACACCTGTGAAGTGCTACCCGATCCCATGTCAGCTTACGACTGGTCTGTCTCAAGACGCCTTGTCAATCTGATGCTGGAAGAAAACCACAAACTGATCGGTTATCCAACGCAACCCGGCGTGCAACGGGCCGGTTTGTTCCACGGCAGACTCTACTTAAATCTGTCAGTGTTGCAGTGGGAGAGCTATGCGGCATTTGGGGTTACACCCAAAGCGTTAAATGACCTGCTCGGGGGACATCAACCGGAGATCATGATAGCGCCCGCGAGTCTCAGGGATAAGCTGGCCAAAATGAAACGCCTGCTGCATTTCGTGCTGGCTTCAAACAAACGTCGCCGTCATGCCGACAAGGAATTACAAAGAATACGTGAACAGGCCAAAGCATGGCGTTGTGAAACGCTGGCGCAGAGTGAACCACGCCTGCTAAAGAAATTACTTGAACAGATTCGTTTTACCAGCAGCCTGGAGACACTCTTCTTCCTGCAAGTGTCCAGTGGCGGCAATCTGTCCCTACTGGTTGATACCATCAACAAGTATCTCCCGGGTGAAGGACATGCCTTGGGGGCTGCATTACTGGCAGGGGGAGATCCAAGTGTCACGGCACAACAGGCTTATGACCTGGCAGCCTTGGCTGAAACGGCGAAACAGGATGCTGATGCCAATGCCTGGCTAAATGACCCGAAACGTAACAAAGAATGGCAGACTGCCTTGGCGGAAGAAAGCCCTTTCCGTATTGCCTTTGAACAGTTTCTCGAACGCTATGGTCATCGCACTGTTTACGAATCCTATTTTCGCCATCCCCGCTGGCGCGAATCACCCGCTTATCTATTCGATATCATCCAGGGCTTCATGCAACAGGATATCAATAGATTACGCCAACAGCGACTCAAAGGTACGGAATTTGCGTTGAAGCGAATCAAGCACCACCTGCCCTGGTGGATTCGCCCATTGATACAAAACCTCAAAAAAGCAGCTATTCGCGATAACAATCATCGAGAAGCGGCACGCAGTGCGCTTGTGGCCTTGATGGAACCGCAGCGTAATGTCTTGTTAACAATCGGAGCGATTTGGAAACGTCAGGGAGTATTAAATCAGGCCGATGAAATATTTAATCTCACAATTTCTGAAATTGTTGATGCGATCGAGGATGTCATTCCATCACAAGGCGTAAGCATGCGTGTCTCAGAGCGAAAGAGACATCTGGAAAAACTGCAAGTGATAAATGTCGAAGAAGTATTTCTTCACCATGAGGGAAATCAACCAACACCCCAGCCTGTACAAACCACTAGCAAAACAAATGGCAAACTATTCCATGGCATGGCCGTCGGTACTGGCAAAGCATGCGGTGCTGTACGCGTCCTGCATTCACCTGATGAAGGCATCTATCTGAAACCGGGCGAAGTACTGGTTGCACCCTCAACAGATCCTTCCTGGACACCCCTGTTTTTGAAGGCGGAAGCCCTGGTGCTTGAGACTGGTGGTTATTTGTCTCATGGCGCCATTGTTGCACGAGAATTCGGAATACCTGCCGTGGTCAATCTACCTGGAATTCTGAGTCAACTTCAGACAGGCGATCGGGTTGAAGTTGATGGGCTTCGCGGACAGGTTAAGCGTATAACAGAAAACAGTTGATTCAACTACAGCAAGAATTACCTCGCCAAAGACTCATCCTCATGCCCGAGAAAGACGGGGATATCCTTTCGATAGCGGCGCATAACCAGATTGGCCAATAATCCGGTCCAACCGGTTTGATGGGCAGCACCAAGTCCCTGCCCTGTCTCCGCATGAAAATACTCATAAAAAAGACTGAGATCACGCCAAGCCTCATCAGATTGAAACGGGCTGTCACGCCGCAAGGCGGGAATACTTCCCTGTTCATCACGTCGGTAGAGATCTACCAGTCGCTCAGAGATCAGGGTGGCAATCTCACGTAATGTCAGTGTTTGACCCGGCAGACACGGTACTTCATATTTAAATTCATCACCAAGAAAACGGTGGAATTTCTCCAATGCCTGTACGAGTGCATAATTGGTCGGGATCCATATCGGACCTCGCCAATTGGAGTTTCCGCCAAACAGCCCACTCTCCGATTCACCTGGTAGATAGCGGATTCCTGTCTGTCCGATACCCGGCAGATCGCCAAGCTCCTGGTATTGCTCATGCTGCTTACTGAGACTGCGCACACCATAGGGCGAGAGAAACTCATCCTCGCTGAGAAGGCGGCTTAGTATGCGTGGCAACATGGTGTGATCAACCAGCGCCAGGAGATGTTCACCATGGTCGTTTTCCCAATCGGGACAGGCACACACATAACTGCCTTGGAACAGCCCTTTCTTATACGTCTTCAGCATCCGTGTAAATCTTGGTACATTTTCCAGTAGACGTTTATCGACCACCTCGGTGGCGAACAGCGGGATCAAACCAACCCAGGAGTAGACATCGATGCGATGATGGTCACCGTCCCGCGTAATAAGCATGTCTTTGAAAAAACCTGCTTCAAAATCCCACAATGATGGACCACTCTCATCCCCCCCGCTTATTGCCTTGGCAATAGAAAGAAACTGCTCGTAGCACTGGATAGCGATGTTTTCATAGTCGTTATCCTCTATCGCCAGCTCCAGTGCCATCATGGTCATGTTCAATGCAAACATGGCCATCCAACCGGTGGCATCAGCCTGCTTGAGCGTATAGCCAGGAGGCAAAGGTTTGGAGCGATCGAAGACAGAGATATTGTCGAGTCCAAGAAAACCGCCTTCAAATAAATTCTGACCCTGTTTGTCCTTCCGGTTGATCCACCAGGCATAGTTGAGCAGCAGTTTATGAAATACCCGTTGCAAATAGCGTCTGTCCCCGACGCCTCGTTGAACACGTTCAGCCCGGTAGACTTTTAACGTACCCCAGGCATGCACGGGAGGATTGACATCACTAAAAGCCCACTCGTAGGCAGGAATCTGTCCGTTGGGATGAAGATAGTTCTCACTCAGCAGTACCTCGATCTGCTGTTTGGCGAAATCCACATCCACCAGAGCCAGGGCTACACAGTGAAAGGCCAAATCCCAAGCGGCAAACCATGGGTATTCCCAAGTATCAGGCATCGACAGAATATCCGCCGCTTGCAGGTGCCGCCATTGATGGTTACGGCCCTGTTTGCGTGTCTCAGGCGGTATCTGCTGGTCACCCATCAACCAGCGCTGTACATCGAAATGGAAGAACTGCTTACTCCAGACCATACCGGCCAGCGCCTGGCGCATGATCCGGTGATCCTCCGGCCCCCCTTCCGGCAGCAGCTCATCGTAGAAGACATCTGCCTCTGACCGGCGTAGGACAAATACCTTTTCCATCTCTTTGAATGGTTCTTCCAGCGGGTCTGCACTGAGTACCAGATCGATCTTTTTCGATGCACCGGCGCCGACCTGGAGTCGATACCAGGCGCCGAACTTGGTGCCACTTCTGTCTGGATTGATCGCAGTAGAATCCCCATTCACAATCAAGCGGTGAAAAGCATCTTTCACATAGGGGGTGGGTGAGGCCAGGCCCCACAGATTTTCAGTGTTTGTTTCATTTTCAGTAAAGAGTAGTTCTGCCTGCTGCTCACCATATAACCGATAGCCACCCAGCTCTGCATGCTCTGCCTTCACAGACCAATTCGCCCGGGTAGGTGATTCGTCGAGATATAGTTTGGGTCTTTCAACGCCATCTCCCCAAGACCAGGTATTGCGAAACCAGAGTTGAGGTATCAGATGCAGTTCGGCCGCCTCGCTCGAACGATTCAGGATGGTGATGCGGATCTGGATCCGGGTCGGTGAGACCTTGGCATAGCAGACATCCACATCCCAATAACGGTTGTCGTTAAAAACACCACTGTCGAGTAAATTGAAGGAAGGATCGAGTCGGCTGCGTTGGAGATTTTCCTCAACTAACCGTTCATAGGGATAAGCTGACTGGGGATATTTGTATTGATAACGCAGCCAGCTATGGCTTGGCAATGCATCCGTGTAGAAATAGTACTCTTTAACATCCTCTCCCCGGTTGCCCTGATTCCCTGTCAGGCCAAAAGCACGCTCTTTGAGAATCGGATCATGTCCATTCCACATGGCCAAGGCGAAGCAGAGCCGTTGTTTTTCGTCACTGATACCACCGAGTCCATCTTCATTCCAACGATAGGCACGGGAACGAGCCTGATTATGATCAAAATATTCCCAAGATGTACCATCGGGACTGTAGTCTTCACGTACTGTGCCCCAAGCACGCTCAGAGAGATAAGGTCCCCACAGCCGCCAATCAGACACCCCTTGCCGTTGTTGTTCCAGTCGCTTGCGTTCCTCATTGAGCTGATGATGATTCAGGCTCATGATATCTCCTGTTTACCCATTGATTGGGTCGAACTGTTGTTATTCATTGTTTGATACTTAGCTATTGCTCACCATTGAACACAGCCATAACGCAAAGACCGCAGAGAAGCGCAAAGGGCGCAAAGAAAATGAATATTTGATCTAATATCCTTGCGCTCATTGCGCTTCTCTGCGAGCTTTACGTTATCTTTTTTCTGAATTTCAAAACAGCCTCTAGACAATCCCATCAAGTATTCAGCTTCGCCTGCTCAAGCCGCCACCAGGCTTCCAATGTGCAGGCCACCGACCAGGCTTGGCAGGGTGCGCCTCTGGGTTCATGCGGCGGATCTCCATCAAAGATCTCACTGATGCTGCCTAAACCAGCATCGTGGAGATGATCCGCCAAGGGAGCTAAACGCTGCTGTGCTGCGGCTGCATCACCGTTCACACGATACTCTGCCCATGCATAGTGCCCAAGCAACCAGGCCCAGACCGTCCCCTGATGATAGGATCCATCACGATCGGCCACACCGCCTTGGTAACTGCCACGAAACGCCTTATCCCGATGGCCCAGCGATCTCAACCCATAGGATGTCAGCAACTCCCGTCCACACAGGTCAACGACTTCGTAGGAGACTTCTACGTCCAAAGGAGAATAATGCAGACTGACGGCAAAAATCTGATTGGGACGAATGGATGCATCATTGCCCTGGGGACCATCAAGTACATCGTAAAGTCCATCGGCGTTTTCTCTTTGAAAACGGATAAAGCTCATGCGAACCTTATTCGATAACTGGCGGTAGAGCCTGGGTGATTGTTGTAGACGCTCGGTGAAATCCGCCATGGTGCAAAGCGCGTTATACCAGAGCGCATTGATCTCCACCGGCTTCCCAATACGGGGCGTGACCACCCAATCACCCACCTTGGCATCCATCCAGGTCAACTGTTTTCCGGCTTCTCCCGCCTGTAGCAGATTGTCATCGGGGTCCATGCAGATACCGTATCGCGTACCTTTTGTATGCCAGTCAATAATTTCGCATAAGACCGGAAAGACTCGAGTGAGACTCGCCTCATCATCCGTGACTTCCATATAGGCTCGCCATGCCTCGATATACCAAAGCGCCGCATCCACCGTGTTGTATTCCGCCGTTTCTCCCTTATTGGTAAAGCGATTCGGTAGTTGTCCACGATCCACCAGGTCGGCATAACTCAGCAGAATGGATCGGGCAATTTCAGGATGGCCGGTGGCTAGTGTTAAGCCGCTGAGCGAGATCATGGTGTCCCGCCCCCAATCCCCGAACCAGGGATAGCCGGCAATGATAGAGCTGCCGGACTTACCTGAAGGTAAATCACGTTGCATCAAAAAGCTTTCTGCCGTGAGTTTTAAACGATGTATCCAATCCGGCGCGCCTGACAGCATGTCGCTATCACTTCCTTCAAGCAATCCCTGGTCAGACTTGAGAAACGCTTCCATGGAAGCAACCAGATCGAACGACATCTCGTTTTCCATGCTGACTGCGAACCCGGCCCACTCATCCGGCACAAGCTCATAGGCCAATCGACCGATGGAAAGATTGTTATCCAGAGATGCAAGCCCACGTGCACGTTCTTGTTTTAATTCAAATCCCTCATACCAGTGCTGCCATGGCTCGATCTCCGCCTCTGTTGTCTGTAAGTAGAGGGTCTCACCCTGTGGCCATTTGATTTTGAATCCATTGGGTGTTGCCGTCTCCGATGCAGTGCTCTCACTGATCTGCATAGTGCCGTGATGATCACGCCGATTGGCTAGCAGGTTGACACTCAATGTTGCCGTCTCATCAGCACTACTTAATCGATAGGCCACATAGGTTGTTGCTTCATTGGGCACCATCCAGATACGTATCTCCAAGGTGGTGCGGCCAATGGCATAGCGCCATACCGGCATGCGTCCGATCAGCTGAAATTGTTCCAGATAATGATAGCCTGGCGGATCAATCACGTTCCCGTACCAACGGTTGGTGAACAGTGGCCATTCACGCCCGTACAATTTCAGCGTGGCATCAGCCTTTGCCATCATCAAATGTCGATCTAGTGCACCGGATAACGGTGTAATGAGCAGACCGTGATAGCGGCGAGTCAGGCTGCCAGCGATGGTGCCACCAGCGTAGGCGCCCTTGTTGTTGGAGAGCCACCACTCCCGCCTTTCCGCCTGCTGCAGATCGCCACAGATTTCTCGCCCGAACAGAATACGCTGAGGCACTTCAACCCCCCTCACGAAAACCGGGATAGAGTGTCATACCCCCATCGACAAAGAGCGTCGTACCGGTTACATAATCCGACTCGTCAGAAACCAGCCAAACCACAGCCTTGGCAATATCCGCCGGATCACCGACCCGTTCATAGGGAATCAGTTTAAGCAAAGAGGCTTCCGCCTCCGGTGTCTCCCAGGCACTGCGATTGATAGGCGTACGGATAGCGCCTGGTGCGATACCGTTGACACGGATTTTCTGGTGAGCCAACTCCTGCGCCACACTCTGCATAAACATCATGACCCCACCTTTGGAGGCGGCATAGTTGACATGACCGGCCCAGGGGATCACCTCATGTACTGATGACATACAGATCACCTTTCCAGCCGCACAGGAGAGTTCCGGCACCACACCCCGTCGGGTAAATTCACGGGCCGCTTCACGGGTGCAGAGAAATTGTCCGGCAAGATTGACGTCCATCACCTTATTCCACTGGGACAGAGTCATATCGAGAAATGGTGCATCTCTTTGTATACCTGCATTGTTAACCAGAATATCAATACTGCCCCAGGTTTCGATCATTTGAGCGAACATGGTTTGAACATCTGCCTCGTTGCTAACGTCAGCGTGTATGGCCATAGCCTGGCCACCGCATTTCTCAATTTCGTTGACTAGTTTCAGTGCCGCGGGCTCATCCACCACGTAATTAATCACTACCTTAGCGCCTGACATGGCCAAGCCTCGCGCCACAGCCGCACCTATACCGGAATTTGCACCGGTAACCAATGCCCTCTGTCCAGCCAGCCGCCCCGGGTTTCGATCACTCATACGCCACAACTCCAGTATTATTTTTACGTAAAACAATCCTAGTCAGATTTTATGACCATCGCATGGCATGAATCCCAGAGAGATGTAACGGTTTGTAAAGTCGTAGGCTGGGAGGCCCAACGTCACCATTGCGACTTCTAACATGCACGGCACGGAAAAAGAGTTGTTGGGTCTCGTGCGTCGGCCCAGCCTACGAACTCGGCAATGTGTCAATCCGTCCCAGTGGCCCGTGCTCATGACCTGACCTCTAGCGGCAGTTATGAGACAATCGCCCGCTTCAAATTCAACCCCCAGTACCGATGACTCATTCACAAACACCCTGTTCCCCCTTCGAGCCACCCTTACCCAGTACCGACGGGGAACGTCTGCAGTGGGGCCAGCTCTATGGTTGCGGCAGTGCCCTGGCGATTGCCAATGCCGCACGAAACTATCCGGGCCTGATACTGGTGCTGACAGTGGATGTGCAATCGGCCACCCGGCTTGAACAGGCGCTACAATTCTTTCTCGGTGACGCTGATGTCCCCGTGGTGAATTTCCCCGATTGGGAAACGCTCCCCTACGATCTCTTTTCCCCCTTACCGGAACTGATCTCCCAACGATTGCACACCCTCTACCAGCTGCCACGGATGAAAAAGGGCGTACTGGTGACACCTGTCTCCACCCTGATGCAGCGCCTGCCGCCACAGGCCTTTCTCGATGCCCACTGCCTGATTGTGGAGAAAGATCAGCAGCTCGATATCGATGTCACCCGCAAACGCCTCGAATACAGCGGTTATCAGTGTGTCTCCCAAGTACTCTCCCACGGTGAATTTGCGGTAAGAGGATCGTTGATCGACATCTTCCCCATGGGCAGCCCAAATCCCTACCGCATCGATCTGTTCGACGATGAGGTGGATACCATTCGTACCTTCGATCCGGAGACCCAGCGGTCGGCGGAAAAACTTGACCGGATAGAGATGCTCCCCGCACGGGAGTTCCCGCTGGATGAGGCGGCAATCACCCTGTTCCGACGCAACTACCGGATACAATTTGAGGGTGACCTGCAAAGGAGCCTGATCTATCAGGACGTCTCCGACGGCAAGCTGTCAAGTGGGCTCGAATACTATCTGCCACTCTTTTTCGAACAGACAGCGACACTTTTCGACTACCTGCCGGGTAATCACCTGCTGATCCAACTGGATGGCGCCAGAGATCAGGCGAGCGTCTTTACAACGGAGGTGGAGACACGCTTCGAAGCCAGACGCCACGATATCGAACGTCCGCTATTGCCGCCGACAGCACTCTATCTGGCACCGGACGAATTGGCTTCAATGATGAAAATGGGCAGCTCTATCCATCTCTCCGGCCATGAGCTACCACCTGGTCGCAGCAAAGGTTATGCCCGCGCCATCAACTTTCATACGCAGACACTGCCACCCGTCGCCTTCCAGGCTCGCAGCCAATCACCGGCTGGCGCGCTGAATCAATTCCTTGCCAGTCCATCATTGCGTGTGCTGTTCATTGCCGAAAGTGCCGGTCGGCGCGAGATGCTGCAAGGCACCCTGCGGGATCTCGGCATCCAGCCAAAAGTCATGCAGGGATGGCAGGAATTCATGCAGGGCACTGAATCCATCGGCCTCTGTGTAGCCCCTATGGAGCAGGCGCTCTGGCTAGAAGATGCCGGCATCGCCCTCATCACAGAGACACAGCTCTATGGTGAGCGAGTGCGGCAGGAGCGGCGCCGACGCAAAGTCAGTCAGGACCCGGATCAGATTGTCCGTAACCTGACCGAACTCCACATCGGCGCACCTGTGGTACACGAGGATCATGGCGTCGGGCGCTATCTGGGCCTGCAAACTCTGGAAGTCGGCGGCATGCATACCGAGTTCCTGACCCTGGAGTACGCTCGGGGCGACAAACTCTATGTACCCGTTGCCTCGCTCCATCTGATCAGCCGTTATGCAGGCGCATCACCGGAACACGCCCCACTCCACCGACTCGGCGGTGACCAGTGGGAGAAAACAAAACGCAAAGCCGCCAAGCAGATTCGTGACGTTGCTGCCGAATTGCTCGAGATCTATGCCCGCCGAGCGGCACGCCAGGGTATCTCCTTCCCGGCACCGGATGCGGAATACCAGGACTTTGCCGCCTCTTTTGAATTTGAGGAGACACCCGACCAGCAACAGACCATCGACTCGGTGCTCGGTGACATGGAATCCTCCCAACCCATGGATAGAGTGGTCTGCGGCGACGTGGGTTTCGGTAAGACAGAGGTAGCGATGCGTGCTGCCTTCATGGCCACACAGGGCAACAAACAGGTAGCTGTTCTGGTGCCTACTACCCTGCTGGCCCAACAACACTTCCAAAACTTTGCCGATCGATTCGCCGACTGGCCAGTGAAAGTTGAAAGCCTGTCTCGTTTCCGCACCGGCAAACAGCAACAGAAAGTCCTGGACGGACTGGCCGATGGTCACATCGATATCGTGGTCGGCACCCACAAACTGCTTTCGGAAGGCATCAAGTTCAAGAATCTGGGTCTGGTGATCATCGATGAGGAGCACCGCTTCGGTGTGCGTCACAAAGAGAAGCTCAAGGCACTGCGTAGTGAGGTCGACCTGCTGACACTGACCGCAACACCCATCCCACGTACGCTGAACATGGCCATGTCGGGTATGCGCGATCTCTCGATCATTGCCACACCACCGGCGCTGCGTCATCCCGTCAAGACTTTTGTCAGTCAGTGGAACGACAGTCTGATCACCGAGGCCTGCCAACGTGAATTGAAGCGTGGTGGACAGATCTACTTTCTGCATAACGAGGTCAGCACGATTGAGAATATGGCAGAACGGATTGAAGCGTTGCTGCCAGGTATCCGCCTTCAGGTGGCTCACGGGCAGATGCGGGAGCGGCAACTGGAAGGCATCATGCGCGACTTCTACCATCAGCGCTTCAGCCTGCTGGTCTGTACGACTATCGTGGAGAGCGGTATCGATGTTCCCACTGCCAATACCATCATCATCAACCGGGCCGATAAATTAGGTCTGGCTCAGTTGCACCAGATCCGCGGCCGTGTCGGACGCTCACACCACAGGGCCTATGCCTACCTCGTGACACCTCCGGCAGCCAGCATGACAAGTGACGCTAAAAAGAGACTGGAAGCCATTGAATCACTTGAAGACCTTGGCGCAGGATTCACACTGGCAACCCATGACCTGGAGATTCGCGGTGCGGGTGAGTTGCTCGGCGACGAGCAGAGCGGACAGATCCACGAGATCGGTTTCTCTCTCTACACAGAGCTGTTGGAACGGGCTGTTGCTGCGCTCAAATCCGGCCGACAGCCGGCGCTTGATCGTCCGCTGGATCACGGTACCGAGATCGAGCTGAATATCCCTGCCCTCCTACCCGAAGATTATCTGCCGGATGTGCATAGCCGTCTGGTGCTCTACAAGCGTATTGCGAGCGCGGCAAACGAGGCTGAACTCCGAGAGTTGCAGGTGGAGATGATCGATCGTTTCGGCCTGCTGCCCCAGGCAGCCAAGAATCTGTTCGAGATCACCGAATTGAAACTACGTGCTCACCCGCTGGGCATCCGCAAGATCGAGGCCGGTCCCAAGGGCGCACGCCTGCTGTTTGAAGAGACACCAAAAGTCGATCCTGCCAAACTGATCGCACTGATTCAGAGCAAACCCCATACCTACCGTCTGGATGGTAGTGATAAGCTACGCTTTATTGCTGATCTCGATCTACCCGATAAGCGTATCGGCAAGATGCACGATCTGCTCGACACCCTGATAGAGTAATCTTAGGAATGAAAAAATTAATCCCGGCGCTTAGCCTTGGCCTGCTGATGGCACTGCCTTCTTTTCCGCTTCTGGCAGAGCAAGATGAAACAGTAACACAACCCCCCTGGTACGAATTCGAGGTTCTGATCTTTCAGCGTATAGCCAAGGGAGCAGGCTCGACCGAGGCCTGGCCCGACAATCCGGAAAGCCCCTCCTTACTGAATGCCATTCCGTTCGATAGACGTGGCAAGGCAACACTGAGAGGTGACGAGCCCATTGCCTACCGACCGCTTCCCGCCTCTGAGCGTCGCTTGAATGACATCTGGACCCGGTTTCGGAATTCCCGCAACTATCGTCCGCTCTATCATGTGGCGTGGCGTCAGCAGATTGTGCATCCGGAACAGGCACAACAAATCTACATCAACCTGCCTCCAGATAATGGTCAAGAGACAGGGCCGATGAATCCGCCAAAGCTGGAAGGTACGCTCAAGTTTGGGGTCAAGCGCTATCTCCATCTGGAGACCGATCTGCTGCTACATTTACCGCACAACCCGAACACTGCCACTACCTCTGACGACACACTGTTCATGGGACCCCAGTTCGAATCCTATCGTCTGCAAGCTCAGCGTCGAATGCGGAGTGGAAAACTACACTACCTGGATCATCCGGTTCTCGGTGTGCTGGTGCAGGCAGAAAAGTATGTCCCACCCGAGCCGGAACCTGAGCCTGAGATCGAGACAGCACCGCCATCGGAACCGACGCAACCGCCGTCTTCTGCTGATGAAGCAAAACCCTCAGAACAACCGGCACCTCAAAGCTGATCGGCTATAAGCGTCTGCAACTGGGCGGCTATCTCCTTGGCCAGTATCTGTACCGCATCGCTGGAGGCCTTCACACCTGCCTCAATGCCTCCGCCGTTGGTCGAGGTTTCGATGACCGTCTGATCCAATCGGAGCAGTCTGCCTTTCCTCTGTTCAACCAGACTCCAGCGTGCCTGTAACTTGATTTTGTCTAACTGGCGATCAAAACGGCTGATATAGAGGATCACTTCATAGTCCGGTTGCACACTGCTGTGCCAGGGATGCCCGATGACCTGTGCCTGCGGCAGTGCCTGCTGCATGACATTCGATAGTACCTGCACCATGTTCTCCTGCAGGGTGCCGGCCCATCGGTCAAATTCGTAGAGATTCAACTGATGGGAAGAGATCCGCTCGATAAGTTGAGGCCGATCGAGATAGCTGGCCAGCCTGATCGGACCCACCCCAACCAGCGGCAACTCTTCGCCTGTGACAGGGCGCTCCGGCATCACTGCCCCGGAGAGTTGACTATCCAACCGATAAAATCGAGACGGTTGTGATGGCGAGGTACAACCGAGAATGCTCAGCACCAGACTCAAAGCAATGAGCCTGGCGAGGTATCCTGATAGGGAATGGTTCACTGTTTACCTCTCAATAGTGCTTCCGGATGACGTTCCAGATACTCCGACATAACCCGTATGGATCGGGCTGCTGCCCCCAACTCCCTCAGTGCGGCACTCATCTCGTTCACCAGTGGGGAATCCTGTCGTATGACGCTGTCAGCCGAGGCTGCAACCTGCCGCACCTGATCGAAAGTTGCCTCACCGCTTGCCAAGGTGGCATCCCAGCTGGAAAACGCAGCATCAAGTTTCTTCTCGGATGACTGGATCAGAAGGCGGGTCTCCTTGGCCGCCCCGGTCAACTCACGAATCAATACCCGCGTCTCGTCCACTGTTTCGTGAGTGCTGGTAAGCAACTTGGGTGTTTCCGATTCCAGTTGACGGGTAATGGATTCGAGCCGCTCTGTCATCAGGACAAAGGTATTGATCATTTTGGGGATCTCGCCTTTCGCTAATACCTTGTCGACGCTATCCAGAATCTCAGAGACACGCCGCGTGATCCGCTTTAATGGCAACTCCTCAATGGCACTGGCAATTTTCTCCATATTTGACTGTATCGTGGGTATTTCCGGGTACTTTTCATCCTTCCTGCCAATAAGACGAATCTCGGTTTTCGGCTCGAAGCTGAGCTCAACCTCGAGCTTGCCCGTCACCAGACTCTGTAAATTGAGACGTGCCCGAAATCCCCGCTGAATCATCTCATCGAGGTTAAATAACCCTTCACTCTCCCGCTCCACTCCGTCAAACACCACCTTTCCGCTACTGATGCTGATAATGACAGGAATTCTGAACTCCCTGTTCTGACTGTCGTAAGCAATATGCATCGACTCGACCTGCCCGATTTTGACTCCCCGAAAATTGACCGGGGATCCGATCTGCAGTCCCTTGATATCACTCTCGAAATAGAGGATGAAATAGTTCCTCTCCTGAGCAGAAAATCCGTTGCTTGAGAGATAGAAGATAGCACCCAACCCCAGCAGCATTGCACCCAATACGAACGCACCGATCAGTCCGGGATTAACCTTTCCCTGGTCACTCATGAGATGCCTCTCTGCATAGTTGTTGTCTCCTCTTCACCACGGGTCAGAAAGCTTCTGACTTTTGGGTCCTTTGATTGTTCGAGCAGCTTGTTGGGATCACCTGTGGCGATCATGGTCTTGCTCTCAGGGTCGAGGAAGACGGAATTGTTACCAATAGCGAAGATACTGGCCAATTCATGTGTCACCACCACAATGGTGGTTCCCAGACTCTGATTCAATTCAAGTATCAGATCATCGAGTCGTCTGGCGCTGACCGGATCGAGTCCGGCCGAGGGCTCGTCAAAAAACAGCAGCTCAGGATCGAGGGCCATGGCACGCGCCAGTCCCGCCCGCTTCTGCATACCGCCGCTGATCTCCGAAGGGTAATAACCCTCGAAGCCCTTGAGCCCCACAAGAGAGAGCTTGTAAGAGACCAACTCCTGTATCTGTCCAGCCGAGAGCGTCGTGTACTCTTGTAACGGCAGCGCAATATTTTCCGCCAATGTCATGGAGGTCCAGAGTGCACCACTCTGATAGAGCACCCCCATACGGCGCATCAGTCCATCCCGCTCCACAGGCGGGAGATGCCACAGCGAGCGACCTTCGTAGATCACCTCCCCCTTAGCCGGCGCCTTGAGGCCGATCAGATGTCTTAGCAACGTACTCTTACCACATCCGCTGCCACCCATAATGATGAAGATATCGCTGCGCTGAATAGTGAAATTGAGATCATGCTGTATCACGAAGTCCCCATAGGCCATCGTCAGATCAGTGACCTCAATATGAACCTCCTCGTTTGCCACCTCGGCCAATTGTGATTCAGCCACCTGTTAGATTCCCAACTGATTAAAGAGGATGGTTGTGATGGCATCCCAGATCACAATCAACAAAATCGCAGTTACCGTGGCGGATGTGGTTGCATTCCCTACAGCTGAGGAGTTCTTGCCGCTCTGCAAACCGCGCAGGCAGCCGGACATGGCAATCACCACTGCAAATATCAGGCTTTTCACCAACCCCACAGCGACATCTCCCAGGTCCATGGACTCCTGTGTCTGTATCAGATACTCAAGAAGCGTAATATCCAACACCAGTACACCTACCAGCATACCGCCAATAATACCCAATACATCCGCCCAGATTGTTAACAACGGCAACATCATGACCAGTGCCAGGGTGCGTGGCAGTACCAAAAAGTCCATCACGGAGATACCGAAGGTCTTGAGGGCATCGATCTCGTCATTCACCTGCATGGTGCCGAGTTGGGCCGCATAGGCTGAGCCGGTACGTCCCGCCATGATGATGGCCGTCATCATGGCACCCATCTCTCTGACCGACCCCAAGCCGACCAGATTGGCCACGTAGATCTCAGCGCCGAACATCTGCAACTGCACCGCTCCGACAAAGGCAAGCACCGCCCCCACCAGTATGCCGATCAGGGTAACGATGGGTAGTGCTTCGGGACCTGCTGACTGAAGAAAACGCAACAGATCGATCCAGCGGAAACTTGCCCTGCCTGACAATAATCGTCCAAAGGAGAGTATCAGCTCTCCTACAAACGCATTGAATGTCAGTAGTTCTCGCCATGCATTGAGGGTCAACTCACCCAATCGATTCAGCGGGGAAACCCGCTTTTGACTACGCTTGGCGCCTTCTCTTTCAGGGACGGCATGAGACAGGTTCAGCAACCTTGTCGCACCTTCAGGCAGGGTCGAAAGGTCGAGTGAAATCTCACGCTCTGCGACAAAGTCACAAAGATTCTGCAGCAAAGTCAGCAATCGACTGTCCCACTCACCCAATGCCTGGCTTTCGAGACGAATCTCCCGCAGTGTGTCCTGGCTTTCCAAATCACGCTGTAGGACATGCCAATCCAGCTTTGCCTTATCCAGTGTCCAGTCACCATTCAGCACCAGCAAAGCTGTGCCGGCGGAGGGATAAGATATTTTCAGTGAATGCTCAGCCACTGCCAGATGTTTCCTTTGATATCCTCAATATTCCATCTTCCTGTTGGCCTCACAGGCAGTCAAGGGCTAAGTTTTTAATTCCCATCGCCGCTACATCTGTATGGACAATATCTGACTACACCATCCAGAAACCCTATCGATGCTGGAAACAGAACCCTTGTAAGCGAAGAAATCAGATGAAAAACGCACCACCCATCAAACGCCTTGCACTGATCGTCGAGGATGAGGAGACAAACAGGCTCATCCTGAAGTCTCTGGTTAAAAAGCAGGGTTACGACGTAGTAGAGGCAAAAAACGGTGCCGAGGCGGTCAAATGCTTTCACGAACACGAGCCCGACCTGGTGTTTATGGATGTGATGATGCCGATAATGGACGGCTATGAGGCCACTACCAAGATAAAACAGGCGGCAGGTGACCATTTTGTACCCATTATATTTCTCACCGCCATGTCCGACGAAAAAGCCCTGGCACGCTGTGTCGAGGTAGGCGGAGACGACTTTCTGGCCAAACCGTTCAGCTTCACCCTGCTCTCCGCCAAGGTAAAGGCGATGGAACGCATCCGCTCCCTGCACCAGGCAACCCGGATGCTCTATAGCCGTATGCAACGGGATGAGGAGATTGCAGAGCAGGTCTTCAGCGGCGCCGTAGTGGCGGGCAATGTGGCATTGGATCAGATACGCAGTCTGTTGAAACCTGCCAGTGTTTTCAGTGGCGATCTTCTGTTGACGGCTTTCGCACCATCCCATGATCTACATATTCTCCTGGGTGATTTTACAGGACATGGCCTGGCCGCAGCCCTGGGTGCGTTACCGACTTCCGAGGTATTCCGCTCGATGACGGCCAAGGGATTTGCCCCCCAGCAGATTCTTTTCGCCATCAACAACAAGCTGAATGACCTGCTGCCAACCGGCATGTTTCTCGCCACACAGTTCGTTAAGGTCGATTATCATCTCGATCACATTATGATGATCAACTGTGGTATGCCTGACTGCTTTGTATTTGACCACAAAGAAGGTCAGATTAAACACACAGTCGGCTCACACTCTCTCCCCCTGGGGATTGCTGCCGACATCAACTTCAAGGATGACATCCACTACATACCTATCGAAGAGGGGAACCGGGTCATACTCGCCACTGACGGTGTAACAGAAGCCCGCAATGCCGATGGTGAATATTTTGGTGAGGAGCGGCTCATTCAGTCCATCTGCGACGGTAACGAAGGCGGTTACCTCATCGATAGACTGGAAAAGAATCTGGAAAACTTCTGTCTTGATGCACCTCAGGATGATGATATCAGTGCAGTTGAAATCCCTTTGATACCCGAGCTGCTGCCAGGTTGGGAGAAACCACGACCCGTTACGCTCTCAGGAGACAAGCAGCCGGAAGTCCTATTGATGCAAGGGCACGATGACTGTATTGAGTTCCATCTCACATTGCACGGCAGTCAATTGCAGCATGCCGATCCGGTTCCTATCCTCATCAACTACATACAGGAAACCGCAGGATTGCATGAGCATCGCCGCCCACTTTTTACTATTTTGACTGAGCTTTACATCAATGCGCTGGATCACGGCATTTTGCATCTCGACTCAAAAATAAAACAGGGTGAGGATGGTTTTACCAACTACTTCCAGCAACGCGAACAGCGGCTACAATCGCTGAGTCAGGGGCAGATACGCATCGGATTGCGAATTCACACGCTCGAGGATGGTGGCTACATGGTCATACAGATTGAGGACAGTGGGCGCGGTTTTGACTTTGAACAACATAAACCCAAACAGACTGAGGAAGCGTTGTTTAGCGGACGAGGCATTCTACTGATAAAATCGCTCTGTAAATCACTGCATTACACCGAGCCCGGTAACAAGGCAGAAGCTGTTTACGTTTGGAATAACCAGAATGCATCGTGACTGATCACATTTATTACCATCCACTCGCAATGGAGCAATAAAAAAGCAAATCTCGTTATCACTGGACGATTGGCTCAGAATAGTCAAATATAGGTGGACCTGCAGAGTTAGATCAACAGAATCCCACACGGCCACTGCTAAACGTTCGACTGGTGCAAGGACATGGCAAAGACCCTTATTACCGACTCTTTTGAGGGAACCACCACACCGTTTCTCAGGGGTATTCTGACTCGATCCCTCACGGATGCCGGGCTATCATTCGAAAATGCATACCAACTTTCCAGCGAAATTCGTCAGCTAATCAGTAATAAACCTGATATATCGACACAAGAACTGCGACGTCTGGTACTGAGTGAACTCAAAAAACTTAATGAAACCGATATCATAGAAGCTTACGAATCCAGCAGTCAGGTTGCCACAATCAAAGTATGCAGCCGATCTGGCGTGAGCTCGCCTTTTTCACACATAGAGCATCGTCGCTCACTGACTTCCACCGGCCTTTCCGCTGATAAAGCCTCTTTCATTACGCAATCACTCTATCAGCAACTTGCCGACTCCATGCAGGAAGAGGTTCAAAGTGACGATATCGGAAGAATTACCTATGAAGAGCTGAAACGCCAGTTCGGTAAAGAGGCGGCAAAGCGCTATCTTGTGTGGATAGACTACAAACGTGGCAGCCGTCCGCTTATCCTGTTGATCGGCGGCACAACCGGTTGCGGAAAGAGTACCATAGCCACCGAAGTCGCCCACCGGCTTGGCATCATACGCACACAGTCCACCGATATGCTGCGAGAAGTCATGCGCATGCTGATCCCTGAGCGACTGCTTCCCGCCCTACATACCTCTTCTTTCAATGCATGGCGAAAAATGCCTTCTATTAAAGAGGTTAAGGAGATCACTGAGGAGCTGATGATTAATGGCTATTTACATCAGTCTGAGCTGCTTTCCGTACCTTGTGAAGCTGTAGTCCATCGAGCGCTTAATGAGCGCGTCTCTTTGATTGTTGAGGGTGTCCACATCCACCCGGCATTAACGGATCGATTCAAGCAGGTGGAGAATGCCGTCATCGTGCCAATCATGCTTGCAGTATTGAAGCAGGACAAACTCAAGCTGCAACTTAAAGGCAGAGGTGTCACCTCTCCCAAGCGCAGTGAAGAGAGTAAGTACCTGACAAACTTCGAATGCATCTGGCTGTTACAGTCCTATCTGCTATCGGAAGCCGATAACAGCACCATGCATATCATTGAAAATAATGACAAAGAGAAGACAACTGACCGGGTGATGCGATCCATCATCGAGGTACTGCAAAAGGATTTTAATGCCAAGGTGGATGATATCTTCAACATAGAATAATTAAGAGAGCGTTATCATGCTGACCTCCTATAAAGGCCTGATGATTGTTATTGACGGCTTGGGTGACAGGGGAATTCCGGGTTTCGGAGGACAAACACCACTTGAAACAGCCGAAACACCGAACATGGACAGACTTGCCGATGCAGGTCAGTGTGGCCTGATCGATCCGCTGCATCCCGGTATGCCGGTCGGTACCCATACCGGCATGAGTCTGCTATTCGGTTTACCGCGAAAGCAGGCATTGAAACTGGCGCGAGGACCGGTAGAAGCCGCCGGCATAGGCTTTAATCACAAAGAGAACGCCATCTACATCCGCTGCAACTTCGCCACGCTGGAGAAAAGCGGGCAAAAATACAAAATCCTCGATCGGCGAGCTGGGCGAATCGATAAAGGGTTCAGTCAGCTGGCATCAGATCTGGGCGAACTCGATCTCGGTGAGGGTATTCATGCCTGTCTGCATCCAGCCACTCAACATCGCGTGGTACTTAAGCTCAGTGGTGATCATCTGTCTCACCGTATTTCCAATACAGATCCTGGCAACCACTATCGTACACAGGGCTTACTCACCTGCAAGGCACTCGATGATGAAGACAGCGATGCCGTTCGTACTGCAGCAGCGGTCAATCGCTTAACCGACCTCATTTATGAGCGTTTCGCAGAGCACCCGGCCAACCAACATCGAGTTGCCCAAGGCCTCTTGCCAGCGAATGGTATAATCTGTAGAAGTCCTGGGGAGCTGCATAATATCAAGACAATACTGCAACATTTCCAAGTCAGTACAGCCGTTATCTCCGGCGAGGAAACTATCTTCGGACTGGGCAATCTTTTCGGTTTTACGCTATTTCGCGACCCCTGTTTTACCGCACTGCCCGATACGGATTTACAGAAGAAAGTCGCAACCGCTCTAGCCGCGCTGCAAAACCATGACTTGG
Source organism: Candidatus Thiodiazotropha sp. (ex Monitilora ramsayi) (assembly GCA_025655575.1). Classification (GTDB taxonomy): domain Bacteria; phylum Pseudomonadota; class Gammaproteobacteria; order Chromatiales; family Chromatiaceae; genus Thiodiazotropha. The sequence continues at coordinate 187,945 of JAHXIP010000006.1, forward strand.
TATTCCTACACATCAAGGGACCTGACATCTGTTCTCACGATCAGGATCCAGTCAGCAAGCGTCAGTTACTTTCAAAGATCGATGACGCCATCGCGCCGCTCATGAGTGAGTCGCTCGTCATCGGTATTACCGGTGACCACTCTACGGATAGTAATTCTGGCAGACATACGGGAGATCCCGTACCCGGTCTGATCTGTGGCCCTCAATGCAGGACCGATACCGTCCGCACTTTTGGTGAGTCCACCTGTTCGGGCGGCGGCCTGACACGTATCGACAGCAGTGGATTTCTATTGTCAATGCTGGATCACATGAATCGGTTAGAGAACCTAAAGCCGGAGGATTGCGATTTTTTTCTTTGAGTCGTCTTGAGCAGGCAACTTTTACACACAGACCGGATTCCAGGGCATATACTTAGTCAGATATCTCCAATAAATATTCTAGGGCCTGTTAACAGACACTCAATAACACCATGCCACAGACCAACACCCAAATCGCAAAAGCTTCAGCCGTCCCGGTAAATATTGACGAGCAACAACCCGAGATGGATCTCAACGATTCCTCACTCTATCTCAACCGTGAACTGACATGGCTCGCTTTTAACAGCCGTGTGCTGAACGAGGCCGATCAAGCAAGAAACCCTTTACTAGAAAGGGTTAAATTCCTTGCCATCGTCAATAATAACCTCGATGAATTCTTCATGAAGCGCATCGGCGGCCTGAAACAGCTAGTGGCCGCAGGCCTGACAACGCCTGCTATCGACGGCAGATCGCCAACGCAACAACTGTTCGAATGCCACCAGTTCATTCGCGAGATGCAGCGCGAGCAGCAACGCATCTATTACGATCTGGTTGATCTTCTGGAGGCATCGAAGATCGAAATCACTGAATACCAGAACCTGAGTGAAGCCAATCAGCTACAGTTACGCGACCACTTCCGGCAGAATATTTTCCCTATGCTGACGCCGTTAGCGATGGACCCCAGCCACCCATTTCCCTTCATTTCCAACCTGACCCTCAACCTGCTCGTCACCTTACGCTTCCCTGGTGGACATGATGTCCATATGGCAAGGGTCAAGGTACCGGTCAGCAAGGATGTCTCGCCGCGCATGATCCGGGTGGGAGAAAATAACACCTTCATCACGTTGGATGATCTGATTACGAACAATCTGGACATGCTATTCCCCGGCATGGATATCGAGTCCTGCAACTTGTTTCGTGTCACGCGAAATGCCAACGTCGAACTCGATCAAGAGTCAGCCAATGATCTGCTTGAGATGATCGAGATAGAGCTCCGTGAACGCCACTTTGCACCTATCGTCCGTCTGGAAGTCGCCAAAGGTATGAATCCCACTCATCGAGGCATGTTGGCAGCGGAACTTGGTCTGAATGAATCGCAGGATGTGTTCGAAGTCGATTGTATGATGGCCATGAAGGATCTTTTTGAACTGGCGATGTTGAACATACCCGAGTTGAGGGACGTACCCCATCACGCTGTCGACCATCCCCAGCTCGCCCATGATCGGCGAAATATTTTCCACATCATTCGCGACCATGGTTCGTTACTGCTGCAGCATCCATACGAGTCATTCAATACCACCGTTGAGCGCTTCTTACGTACTGCATCAGAAGACCCCAAGGTACTTGCCATCAAAATGACGCTCTATCGCACTTCAGCGGATGGTAATGTGCTCAACTCACTGATTAAGGCGGCCCGCAACGGCAAGCAAGTGGCCGTATTGGTGGAACTGAAGGCCCGTTTTGATGAAGCGGCCAACATCCGCTGGGCGAGACGACTCGAGCAGGCAGGCATTCACGTCACTTACGGTGTCATCGGCCTGAAGACACATAGTAAACTGATCATGGTGATCCGTAAGGACTACTCTCAACTGCGCCGCTACTATCATATTGGTACTGGTAACTACCATGCGGGTACGGCCCGTCTCTACACCGACCTGGGTGTACTTGGTTGCGACGAGGACATCGGCCAGGACCTGACTGAACTGTTTAACTACCTGACAGGGTATTCCCCACCTCCCAGCTATCGGAAAATTCTTGCGGCACCCTATACCCTGAAACAGTCACTGCTGAGTAAAATAGAACGTGAGGTAAAACTACACAGTACTGAGAATCCCGGTCTAATTCAGATGAAGATGAACGCGCTGGAAGACCAGGACATCGTTAAGGCCCTGTATAAAGCCACACGGGCAGGCGTTAAGGTTCAACTGATTGTCAGAGATACCTGTCGTTTTCGTCCCGGCATCCCGGGTTTAAGTGAAAGCGGCAGTGTAGTGAGTATCGTAGGCCGTTTTCTGGAGCATGCTCGAATTACCTACTTCCAGAATGGCGGTGATGAAGAGTACTTCATCGGTTCTGCTGATCTGATGCAGCGTAACCTCATGAAACGTGTCGAGGTACTGGTTCCTGTTGAACCTCCGGCTCTGAGACAAGAATTGCGTCTGATGCTCGATGTACAGCTTGTGGACAAACACGCAGCCTGGGATATGCAAGCTGACGGTACCTATGTGCGGCGAATTCCCTCTGAGGATGATAAATCGCTTAACTGCCAGGAAACGCTCATTGGTGTTGCAGAACGTCGACTTGAGGCAGCGAAAAAGCATAAAGAGAAACGTATGCGCGAAAAGCTGATGTACCATTTTAAATATAGACTCAAAAGCCACGACACGAACGGAGGTAGCTGATGCCAGATGTAGAAAAGAATAAAAAAATACTTGCTGCTGTCGATTTCTCTGACGATTCCGCCAGTGCAGTCGTCTACGCTGCAAAGCTTGCCAAACGCCTGGGGGACACACTGATCGTGTTGCATGTGGTCCATGATCAGGCTGGCTCACCAGGTTACTATTCCGACAAAAAGATTAAAAAAGGCGATAAAAAAAGACTCAAGAGATTGGAAGAGATCGCCGCAGAGATGATGGATGAGTTCATTCAGAAACGGATCGACAATCATCCTGATATAAAGTCTGTATTAAAAAAGGCCGAGCTCGTCATGGTATCCGGCCTTACCGTCACTAAGATTTTACAGGTTCTCGAGAAAATGGGGCCTGAAATGCTTGTTTTGGGTAACCGGGGACGAACCAGTCTGAAGCATATTCTACTTGGTTCAAAGGCAGAACAACTCGTGCGCTTGTGCCCGATTCCCGTGACCCTGGTAAAAAAGTGACAACTAATAACTTCCTCCTCCAATATATGTCTGGTCAGAAATCATCACTGCTGCTGTTAGCGCTTAGCCTCACACTATTCAGCCACTCGGTTTTTGCTGCCGATCCGCTAACAGCAACTCCCGACTGGATCAAGATGGCGATCCAGCTTTTTGGTGGTCTTGCCCTCTTTCTCTTCGGCATGGAACAGATGGCGGGAGCCTTGAAGTCTGTCGCGGGTGAGCGCATGAAACTGGTACTGGCAAAGCTGACCAGTAATCGTTTCATGGGAGCGATAACCGGTGCATTTGTTACCGCCATCATCCAATCATCCTCTGTTACAACCGTGCTGGTCGTCGGCTTCATTTCCGCCGGCCTGATGTCGATGGCCCAGTCTGTCGGCGTCATTATGGGTGCTAACATCGGCACCACCATCACGGCACAAATCGTTGCTTTCAAAGTGACGAAATATGCCATGCTGATGGTTGCTGTCGGTTTCAGTGCCTGGTTCTTTTCCAAGAATGAGAAGATCAAACACTACGGCGCTATGTTAATGGGGCTCGGTCTGATCTTTTTCGGCATGAGCATCATGAGCGATGCTATGGCGCCTCTGCGCAGTTACCAGCCTTTTCTTGATCTCATGGTGAAGATGGAAAATCCTTTCGTCGGTATCCTGATAGCAGCTCTATTCACTGCGCTTGTACAGTCATCATCCGCTACCACAGGCATCGTGATTGTTATGGCGAGCCAAGGTTTCATTACTTTGCCAGCAGGCATTGCACTGGCCTTCGGCGCAAATATCGGTACCTGTGTGACTGCTATGCTGGCTGCTATCGGAAAACCACGCGAAGCCATCCGTGCGGCATTGGTTCATGTCCTATTCAATGTTGCAGGCGTGCTTCTCTGGCTGGCATTTATTCCGAATCTGGCTGAGGTTGTGATGATGATCTCGCCAGTCTCTTCCGATTTACCTGAAGGTGCCCGCCTGGCTGCGGATACACCGCGACAGATCGCTAACGCTCACACCATCTTCAACCTGGCAAATACCCTGATCTTTATCGGATTTATCGGTAGCTTTGCCCGTATCGTGGAAATGCTCGTCCCAGATAAACCATTGGAAGAAGCACCTATCACCAAACCCCGCTATCTTGATGAGGAGCTACTTGAAACCCCCTCATTAGCGCTCGATATGGCCAGGCTCGAAATCAGCCGTGCGGGTGCACAGGTTGAAACTATGCTGAATGAGATTCTTCCTGCCATGATGGAGAGCGATAAACCCAAGCTCTCATCAATCCGTGAAATGGATGAGAAAGTCGATGTGCTCCATCAGCATATCGTCAGCTATCTTGGCCGCCTCAGCCGAAAAGCACTGTCTGAATCACAGTCCGCTTCCATACTCAGGCTGATGTCGATCATCAACGACCTGGAAAACCTGGCCGATTTGATTGAACGAGATATGGTGGGACTGGGCTACAAAATCATTCAGGAGCAGTTGAAAGTCAGTCCGGAAACACAACGTATGCTGCATCATCTGCACACCCAGATCTCACAGGCAGTGGCGCTTGCGATACGGGCAGTCAAAATGCATGACCAGGATCGTGCCGATCAGGTCATAGGCATGAAAACTACCGTTGAGCAGCTATTCGATGCCGCCTCCAGTCATCAGGCAAGCCGTCTGGTTGCAGATGCACCCAATCGCTTGTCGACCTACACGTTGGAAGTGGAAATCATTGAGAAGTTACGGCGCATCTACCATTTTGCCGACAGAATAGCGCAACTGGTCGAACATGACGCAATGTCTATCGGTGGTATGGAGGCTGTCGCAGATTAATCAAATTATGTAAGTCATGGCCAATCATCTTACGACCATAACTGACAGGACTTCCTTAAGCCGAATCATCAGAAGACACGCTGGCGTCATCACCATCTTCTGCTATTTTTTGCAAAACCACATGATGAATGCGTCTCGATGATGCTTCCTGCACGCGTATAGAGAGGCCATCAAGCACAAAAACCTCATCTTTGGAGGGAATACGTTCCGTATGCTCAAGTAACCATCGATTGATGGTGTCAGTCGGTTTGCCCGGAATATCCAGACCGTAGAACTCCTCCACGACACGTAACTCCGCAGTGCCCTTGACCAGAATTCTCTCGTCATCCAGCACCATCAGGTCTTCCGGTTTCACATCAGATTCGTCGTAGATCTCACCCACAAGCTCTTCCAGCAGATCTTCAAGAGAGACAACTCCGACCATAGCGCCATGCTCATCGACCACCACAGCAAGATGTCGACTCTTGGTCTTTAAGGTCCGAATCAGTTCATCGATGGGCGTATTCGCGGGCGTGAACAGTGGCTCCTGACCCAAAGTGTCAATCTCCACATCGAGATTCCCGGCTGCAATGAGGCTGATCAGATCACGCAAAATAACCAAACTGACAATCTCGTCCGCGTCTGCCTTGTAGAGTGGGATACGTGAGTAATTTTGCTCAAGAATTTCAGGTAAAACGTCACGTAGTGTGCGTCTTCCATCGAGGCGGAATACCTGCCGCCTTGGGGTCATGACATCCTCGGCCTTGAGGTCATTGAAGTTGAAGATACGCTCAATCATCTCCCGCTCACCGGTATCGATGACACCCTCTTCTTCACCGTGTTCGATGAGGGTAATCACTTCGGACTCAGTCACAAGAGGATCTTCCATTGCCCGTGTCGAAGACTGAACCCAGTTGGTGAACTGCAGAAACAGCCAGACAAGCGGATAGATCATGCGCATGAAGCCGTAGATAATCGGCGCAATGAATAGGGATATCCGCTCGGAAAATCGGGTAGCGAGACTTTTTGGCGTGATCTCTCCAAAGACCAGGATAAGTATGGTCAGCACACCGACGGCGATGCCAGGCCCGCTATCACCGAAATAGTCAGTGGCGATAACCGTCGCCATCGCCGAGGCCGCAATATTCACCACATTGTTGCCGATCAGAATGGTGATCAGCATTCGGCTGGGGTCTTTTTTTAAGATGAACAGGGCCTGTGCGCCTCTCCTGCCCTCCTTGTAGAGTGCCTCCGCCCGAGCCATGGAAAGAGAGACTAATGCCGTCTCTGATCCGGAGAAAAGGCCAGACAGCACCAACAGTACTGCCAGAATCAGGTAATTTTCCACTGAGTTTCTAAAATCTCTCGCCGCTAAGGCCCAGTAGTGAATTATCTCTGCTAACACCTTGAATCACAACTGGTTGAAGGGATATTTTTCGACCCATTTCATGCTACATATCTTTGTTAATTTAATCGTGTCGAATATACATCGATTAATTTAAATTTTTATACTAAATTTCAATATGTTAGGTTACTCCATTCGACAGGCATCATTGACTTAGGATTTAAAAACCAGTTGCTTAAATTAAGTCGCTTTCACAGCAGATATGCCGATTTGCACGCCGAGTAACCGATAATCCATTTGCCCTGGCTTGGACTCTCATCCGTTAAGTGTCATATTTCCTTTTTACAATCATCATTTGCAGCCGCTTGAAACCATGAAAAGAATACTGATTGTCGAGGATGAACCTGAAATCCGCGAGATGATCCGTTTCACTCTCGAACCAAGAGGATATGTCGTTAGCGAAGCAGATAATGCCCAGGATGCTCGTAGGCTTCTCGGTGAGCATACCTACGATCTAATTCTCATGGACTGGATGCTGCCCGGCCGCTCCGGTCTTGAATTCACCAAAGAGATCAAACAGAGGAACCAGAAGAGCTCCCCACCCATCATCATGCTCACTGCCAGGGCTGATGAATCTGACAAGGTTGAGGGTCTCGACAGTGGTGCCGATGACTATATCACCAAACCCTTTTCACCCAAGGAACTGGCAGCACGCATCAAAGCGGTAATTCGGCGCAGCACTGATATCGAGCAAGCGATTTCTCTAGAATTTAATGGCTTATTCATAGATCCGATACAGCACCTGGTTACCCTGCAAGGGAATCCTGCCAACCTTTCACCTGCAGAATACAATCTGCTGTACTTCTTCATGTCTCACCCTGACCGGGCTTATACTCGCTCCCAAATTCTCGATAAGGTTTGGGGGGACAATGCCTACGTGGAAGAGCGTACTGTTGATGTACATATTCGTAGATTGAGAAAGATCCTGATGCCTTCTGGGCACGACGCTTACATCCAGACTGTTCGCGGCGTCGGGTACAGGTTCACACCAACCAAGCAGAAGCATGTCCAGGTAACTTCGTGAAGCAGTACATCAAAATTGAAATCAGTCAGCTGTTGGGCATCCTGCTGATTTTCAGCACAATTGGCTACCTGACCAAGCAACCCTACATCGCTATGGGTCTCTCGTTGATCGCCTATTTTGCTAAACACGCTTACTATCTGACCAGGCTTGCCAGCTTGATCGATAGTGAATCGCAAATTTCGCCCCCCTACCCTCCCGACATATGGGGTCTGATCTACAAAGAGCTGGCACGGCATCGTATGCGTAGCCGAAAGCGCAAGCGTACACTGAACAGATTTGCTTCCCGTTTCAGGAAGGTGGCAACATCCATACCCGATGGCCTTCTCATACTCAGCAAGCCGGGCAGTCTGGAATGGGCAAACCCTGCCGCCAACCAATTACTGAATATCAGCTGGCCACGGGATGAAGGAGTACCAGTGGAGCAACTTCTACACCTAGAGGGACTCAGGGAGTATCTCGAGGCGCCCGATTATCAAAAACCCCTCGAATTTCCTTCACCTGTTAACCGGGCGATTATCCTTTCCCTGCGCGTAGCCCCCTTCGGCAGCAAAAAAGCGCAACGACTGTTAGTCGTCAGAAACATTACTGAACTCTACAATCTAAATCAGACCCGTCGTGACTTCGTTTCGAATGTGTCTCATGAACTGCGCACGCCATTGACGGTCATTTCAGGCTTCCTAGAGAACTTAAGCGACAACCAAATGCTGGAGTTTCAGAAACGGCCTTTCCTTCTCATGCTGCAGCAGGCCGAAAGGATGAATACCATCATCAACGATTTACTCGCCCTATCTCGTCTTGAAATGGGCAAGGCTCCTTCTTCGGAAAAGCCTGTGTTCGTCGCTGAATTACTGAACAAGATTGTCGATCAGGCAAGAGCACTGGCAGATCAAAAGGGGGAGTATGACATTACACTGGATGCTGATGATGAGCTATGCGTTGTCGGTGAAGAGAGTGAATTACTCAGTGCCTTTTCCAATCTGATTTACAATGCCATCATCCACACACCGACGAAAACTAAAATAAGTGTCAATTGGAGACGTCAGGAGAAGACTGCCTGCTTCAGCGTCAGTGATACAGGTCCAGGCATTGAACAGCATGCTATCCCGCGTCTGACTGAAAGGTTTTATCGTGTAGACAAAGCTCGCTCACGCCAATCCGGTGGTACCGGGCTCGGCCTCGCGATTGTAAAACATATTATCGGAAGACATGACGGAGAACTACGCATCTCCAGTCAGCCGGGTGTAGGCAGTCGCTTCGACTGCACATTCCCTGAAGAGATGGTAATAGAGAAAAGCCAACTGCAACCACAGCAGACCAGTAAATGCTAAATTAAGAGGTGGTTGGCGAATCCTTAAGATACGGATTCTTGCAGTGCCTCCTCCTCGGCAAATCCCTGGTTAACCCTGTCTCTCAACTCTTTGCCAGGCTTGAAGTGGGGTACATACTTACCAGATAGAGCAACCGTTTTACCAGTCTTGGGATTACGCCCCATTCGTGGTGGCCGAAAATGCAGTGAGAAGCTGCCAAACCCACGAATTTCAATCCTTTCACCGGAAGCCAGAGACTGGCTCATGTGCTCAATCATGCACTTGACCGCCAATTCCACATCCCGGTATGCAAGATGGCTTTGCTCCTTGGCAATAATTTCAATCAACTCGGATTTTGTCATTCTTCTCCGTTCTCCAGTTTGCTGATTGTCGGGGACCACAACGCGGTCCCCGTCCAGTATCAAAGCCTCAGAAACTGCTGATATTGGGCTGATATTTCCTTAGTCGCCCTGGTTATCCATCTGTTCTTTCAGCAGGTCGCCCAGTGTAGGGGCGCTGGTAGCTGCGTCACGAGCATAGCCCTTGATAGCAGCTGCCTCTTCATCGGCATCTTTTGCTTTTATTGAAAGCGAAATTGTACGGTTCTTTCGATCCACACCCAGGAACTTCGCCTCAATATCATCACCTTCTTTCAATATGCTACGTGCATCTTCGACACGATCACGGGAAAGCTCCGAAGCACGCAGATAACCGTCCACACCATCTTCCAGAGAGATAACGGCGCCTTTGGCATCCACCTCAGCTACCTTGCCTCTGACGAAGCTGCCTTTTTCATGAGCGGCCACGAAGGAAGAGAAAGGATCCTGTGCAAGCTGCTTAACACCTAGCGAGATGCGCTCACGTTCGGGATCGACTGAAAGTACGACTGTCTCCAGCTCATCACCCTTCTTGAACTTGCGAATCGCATCTTCACCCTCATCGTCCCAAGTGATGTCGGAAAGATGGATCAGACCATCGATACCGCCATCCAGACCGATGAAGATACCAAAATCGGTGATCGATTTGATGCTGCCACTGACATGATCGCCCTTGTTGTGTGTAGCGGCAAATTCATCCCAGGGATTCGATTTACACTGTTTGATACCGAGGGAAACGCGGCGACGCTCCTCATCGATATCCAGCACCATGACTTCGACTTCATCTCCCAGGGAGACAATCTTCGAAGGATGTACGTTCTTGTTGGTCCAATCCATCTCGGAGACGTGAACCAAACCTTCGACGCCCTCTTCGATCTCAACAAAACAGCCGTAATCCGCAATATTGGTAACCTTACCGAACAGGCGTGTGCTTTCTGGATAACGGCGCGCCAATGCGACCCAAGGATCGTCACCCATCTGCTTCAGACCCAGGGAGACACGGTTGCGCTCACGATCAAACTTCAAGACTTTAACGTTGATCTCGTCACCGATCTCAACCACCTCTGAAGGATGCTTGACACGCTTCCAGGCCATATCGGTGATATGCAGCAGACCATCGATACCGCCCAGGTCGACAAATGCACCGTAGTCGGTGAGATTCTTGATCACACCTACGATCTCCTGGCCTTCCTGGAGATTCTCAAGCAGTTTATCGCGCTCTTCGCTGTACTCCTGCTCAACAACAGCACGGCGTGAGACAACCACATTATTGCGGCGGCGATCGAGTTTGATCACCTTAAATTCGAGATCCTTACCTTCCAGGTACGCGGTATCACGTACTGGCCGGACATCCACCAGAGAGCCGGGGAGGAACGCACGAATATCGCTGAGTTCAACAGTGAAGCCGCCTTTGACTTTACCGTTGATTCGACCGATGACGGTCTCGTCAGCTTCATGTGCCTTTTCAAGCTGTTTCCAAGCCTGGTCACGCTTGGCCTTTTCACGGGAGAGCCGGGTTGCACCGTAGCCATCTTCCACTGCATCAAGTGCAACTTCGACCTGATCACCGACGGCAACTTCAATCTCACCATCTGGATTCAGGAACTGGACACGGGGAATGACGCCTTCAGATTTCAGGCCGGCATTGACGATGACAGCTTCGGACGTGATGTCCATGACGGTACCAATGATGATGGCGCCGGTGCGAAGCTGAGTACTGGAGAGGCTCTCCTCAAATAATTCTGCAAAACTTTCGGTCATGGGTTTGGGTTTCCTGCAACACTCGGTTGCATCGACGAAAACAAACTTTATGCGTCAAAGATGTTTCGCCAGTTCGTTAGTAGGTTAAACAAATAGCCGGTGATAAACCGGCCGCCACATCTCATTGCTTAAGAGCATCGCCTGATGTCAGTTTCCCGATAGATCTGCGAAGGTCTCATGTACCTTTCGCATCACTTGGCCGTAAACTTCATCGATCGACAATTGCGTGGAGTCCAACGTCAACGCACCCTCTGCCGCCTGTAACGGCGCCACTGTGCGTTTGCTGTCACGCTCATCACGCTCTCTGATCTCTTCAATGAGACGGGCGAGATTAACACCCAATCCCTTTTCTTTCAACTGTTTATAGCGCCTTTTCGCCCTCTCCTCAGGGCTTGCCGTAAGAAAAATCTTAACCTGGGCCTGAGGAAAAACCACTGTCCCCATATCTCTCCCATCAGCCACAAGTCCAGGGGGTTTTGCATATTTCTGCTGCCATTCCAGCAACGCACTGCGTACCTCTGGAATAACCGCCACCTTTGAAGCACGATTTCCGGCCGTTTCCGTGCGAATCTCTCCCGTGACATCCTCACCGGCGAGCATAGCCTGCTCCCCACTAAAAGATAGCGGCATGTTCCTCGCAAGTTCCGCTATTTTATCAACACTATCAATACTGATATCTTCACGATCAACCATGACACCCAGTACACGGTAGATTGCACCACTATCGAGAAAATGCCATCCCAGGTGTTCTGCAACCCGCTGGGATATGGTGCCTTTGCCGGAGCCCGAGGGACCATCTACGGTGATAATCCGCACTTGGCTCACGAGACCTCCGACTGTCGAATGTGCAATCCCGTCTGATTCGCGACATGAACGAATCCCGGAAATGACGTATTGACGTTGGCACAATCGAGAATTTCTACTGCTCCCGAGGCGCGCAGGGCTGCCATGGCGAAGGACATGGCTATTCGATGGTCACCATGACTCTCTACACAGCCGCCGGTCAAACGCCCCCCGCGAATCTTCAGACCATCCATCGTCGGTTCGGCTTCGATACCCAGTACAGTCAGACCATCCGCCATCACCTGGATTCGGTCACTCTCTTTGACACGTAGCTCCTCGGCACCGGTAAGACGGGTGACACCCTCTGCACAGGCGGCAGCGATGAACAAGGCCGGGAACTCATCGATCGCCAGCGGCACCAGATCTTCAGGAATATCTATCCCGTGTAGCCGACTCGAGCGGACACGGATATCAGCCACCGGCTCACCGCCAACTGTTTGTTCGTTTTCAATCTCAATATCGGCGCCCATCAGACGCAGAATCGATATCACACCGTCGCGGGTTGGATTGATACCCACGTGCTCTAATACCATCTCTGAATCCGGTGCGATGGTAGCGCCCACAAGAAAAAAGGTGGCGGATGAGATATCGGCGGGGACATCGATTCGGCAGGCTTTGAGTGCTCCACCGCCGACCAATGAGGCACGACTCCCGTCCCGTTTCACCGGGTAGCCGAATCCCTGCAACATCCGCTCCGTATGATCCCGGGTAGGGGCTGGTTCAGTCACCACAGTCTCTCCCTGTGCGTAGAGACCGGCTAGCAGTACAGCAGATTTAACCTGCGCACTGGCCATAGGCAGCGGATAATCGATCCCCTTGAGATGACTGTTGGGTGAAATAACCAATGGTGCCGTACCTGCCTCGGTAGCACCAATGATGGCACCCATCCTGGTCAGCGGCTCAATGACTCGCTTCATCGGACGCCCTGAAAGCGAACTGTCGCCGGTGAGTGTTATAGCCAGGTCCTGACCAGCCAACAGCCCGGAAAGGAGCCGCATTGAGGTGCCGGAATTGCCTAAATCCAATGGTGCATCCGGCTCATGCAATCCATGCATGCCGACACCATGGATACTCACCCGTCCGGCATGGGGGCCTTCTATTTCGACACCCATGGCGCGGAAGGCATTAAGGGTTGCCAGACTGTCTTCGCCTTCGAGAAAACCTGTCACTTCGGTCACCCCATCCGCCAGGGAACCCAGCATAATCGAGCGGTGGGATATGGATTTGTCGCCGGGTACCCGTAACTTGCCATGGAGGCTACCGCCTGGCTCGACCTGATATTTCAAAGACTTCTTACCTTGCATTTTATCGATTTACTCAGTGGCGTAATATGTATACAGAAAGTCGTTACAGACCCTTACTCCACGCCATCAATATATCTATCTCTTGCCCGTTTCGCCCGCTCAAAGATTTCCAGCAGACCTTCACTGTCACCCTGCTCAAGAATTGCCGCCAACTCATGAAGCTCATCAGCAAAACGGGTCAACATGGCGCTTAGGTGATCTTGGTTGGCGAGACAGATGTCGCGCCACATCACCGGATTACTGGAGGCGATACGGGTAAAGTCCCGGAAACCACCCGCAGCATAACGAAAGATCTCATCATTCTCTTTAAGTCGCGCCAAACTATCCACAAGACTGAATGCCAGCATATGGGGCAGATGACTGGTTGCTGCCAGAATCTCATCATGATGCGCAACCGGCATACGGGTAATATCGGCACCACACTGCCGCCACATCAGTTCCACACGAGATATGGCTTTGGGATCTGTCTCCGAAGTGGGTGTCAAAATCACTCGACGATTCTGGTAGAGCGATGCGAAAGCGGCATCTGCGCCACTGCGCTCTGTTCCCGCGATGGGATGACCCGGTACGAACCAACCCGGCACCTCTCCGAATACCTCACGCAGATCTTCAATAACACTGCCTTTAACACTACCCGCATCCGTCACTACCGCATTTGACTGCAGATGATCACGCATGCCGGAAAGTGTCTCTCGCATGGCACCCAACGGTACAGCAAGTAGGACCATGTCGGCGCCATCTACCGCCTCAGCCACATCATGAGTGTAGTGATCGACGATACCCAGTCGCTTGGCTTGAACTAAATTCTCTTTACTCCGACCACAACCCACAACTGTCTTGACACTGCCTGTCTCCCGCAAGGCCAGTGCGACTGAGCCACCAATCAATCCGACGCCAATAACGGCAAGTCTCTCGATCATTCTGCCAACACCTTTTGAAGACTTTCCAACAGTCGAGTATTTTCCGCCTCCAGACCGATAGTGAATCTGAGATGATTCGGCATCGCGTAATTTGCAAGTGGCCGGGTGATGCATCCCAATTGCAATAATGCCTGATCTATCGGCCCAGCATTGCGCGCAAAATCTACGGTGAGGAAGTTCCCTACCGAGGGAATGTAGTTGAGGCCCAGCTTTTCCATGCCTGCCATTAACTGCGCCATGCCAACCCTGTTAATCTCAACAGATCGCGCAATGAATGACGGGTCCTGCAGGGCTGCCAAAGCGCCCACCTGGGCCAGCGTGTTGACATTAAAGGGCTGTCTTACTCGATTCAACAGATCGGCAATATCGGGATGCGATAGCGCATAACCTATCCGTAGAGAAGCCAGACCGTACGCTTTGGAAAAGGTCCGCGTGACTATCAGATTTGGGAATTCGCTTAGCCACTGACTGCCATCGGGATAGTCATTCTGATCGACATACTCTGTATATGCCTCATCAAGTACGACGATTACCTGTGCCGGCAGATCGTTAATAAATGCATACAATGCCTCTTTGCCGACCCAGGTGCCTGTCGGGTTGTTGGGATTGGCAATCCACACCACCCGTGTCTTGGCAGTGACCCGTTCCCGCATAGCCTGCAGATCGTGTGCAAAATCCTTGGCGGGGGCAACAACAAGATTTGCGCCTACAGCCTGACTGCTGATCGGATAGACCGCGAAGGCATACTGGGAAAAAAGGGATTCACTCCCCGGTGCCAGGAAAACCCGTGCAACCATATCCAGCACATCATTCGAGCCGTTTCCCATGGTGATACATGCGGGGTCGATGCGGTGCTTTTCGGCGAGTGCCTGTCGCAGTTCGAATCCTCCGCCATCAGGATAGCGCGCCAACTCCGGTATTGCTGACTGGATTGCCTCAGACACCTTGGGGCTGGCGCCCAATGGGTTTTCATTGGAGGCCAGTTTTATAGATTGGGAGATCCCTAGCTCTCGCTCAAGCTCAGAAATTGGCTTACCTGGTGTGTAGGGTTTGAGTTCACTGATACCCGGTGCGGCAATGTCAATAAAGGCATTCATCGTCTAATAATTATTTTTCCGCTCAATGCAAACAGGTAATCCGCAGAACAGTAATATCTGCGTTAAAGCACGGCTTTTGGATAGGAGCCGAGCACCTTGAATTGCGAAGCTCCCTGCTCCAGCTCACTCAGCGCTTGAGAAAGTGCCGGATCATCACGATGGCCATCGACATCGACGAAGAAGACATAGTCCCACTGTCCCCGGCGCGACGGACGCGACTCGATACGTGTCATACTGATCCCATGTTTAGCTAAGGGACTAAGCATGGCATGCAATCCTCCTGCACGGTTCTGGGTAGAGAACATCAGACTCGTTTTGTCTTCGCCACTTGGCGAGGCATCCTTTTTACCAATGACCAGGAAACGGGTCGTGTTACCGGGCTCATCTTCGATATTGGAGGCCAGATGGGACAAATGATAAATATCTGCCGCTGCCTCACCGGCAATCGCGGCAACCCCAGCCTCCTCTGAAGCCAACCGGGCAGCTTCCGCATTGCTGCCGACTGCGATTCGTTCTGCAGCAGGCAGGTGAAGATCCAGCCAACCCCGACACTGAGCCAGTGACTGTGAGTGTGAATAGATCTTCTTAACCTCACCCATCGAGGCTTCGCGGCTAAGCAGATGATGGTTGATACGCAGGCTCACCTCACCACAAATTCGCAGGGGTGAGTTGAGAAAGGTGTCGAGCGTATGGCTGATCACACCTTCCGTAGAATTTTCTACCGGCACCACACCATAGTGGCAGGCGCCCGCCTCTACCTCACGAAAGATATCGGGAATGGCGGCCATTGAATGGGTCGTCACAGCGTGACCAAAATGCTTCACGGCCGCCGTCTGGGTGAAAGTGCCTTCCGGCCCGAGAAACGCCACTTTCAATGGTTGTTCCAGGGCCAGGCAGACCGACATGATCTCGCGGAAAAGACCGGCGACCACCTCCCCTTCCAGCGGGCCAGTATCGCGTGATTTGACCTGACGCAACACCATCGCTTCTCGCTCAGGCCGATAAAACTCCGCTTGCGGATCCTCATCCAGCTTGATGCGCGCCACCTGTTGTGCCGCTTCAGCCCGCTCGACAATCAGTGACTGAAGCTGCTGATCGATTTCATCGATCCGCTCACGTGTCTGTTTGAGTTTTTCATCATCACTCATCACTGGCTGTCATTTCTTAGGTTCAATTTAGCTTTTCGCACTTCCCAGAGAACGCACCGACAACACCCCCTCGATGGAAGACAAGGTGTCAAGCAGTTGCTGGGAAGGCTCCTTGTCCACATCAAGCAGGGTCACGGCCACATCGTCTCGGGATTTGTTGAGCATGTCCAGAATGTTCAATCCCTCTTCACCCAGGTCACTGGAAATCTGCCCGACCATATTGGGTACATTACTGTTGACGACAGCAATCCGATACCCCCCATTGCGAGGCAGATTGATCATGGGGAAATTGACAGCGTTGGTGATATTGCCGTTTTCCAGGTAATCACTGACCTCTTCAGCGACCATGATCGCACAGTTATCCTCGGCTTCCTTAGTCGAAGCACCGAGATGTGGCAGCGTAATAACGCGAGGATGATCCTTCAGGAGATTGCAGGGAAAGTCACATACATAGGCATAGAGATGACCGCTATCGAGCGCCTCCACGACAGCGGCATCATCGATAATGCCATTGCGGGCAAAATTGAGCAGCACCGCACCCGGCTTCATCAACTTGATGCGCTCGGCATTGATGGTGTTGGCTGTGGCGTCAGTTAGCGGCACATGGAAAGTGACAAAATCCGATTTAGACAGCAGATCGTCCACACTCAGCGCCTGCTCCACCTCTGAGGCCAGCTTCCAAGCGCTTTGCACCGTGATAGTGGGATCGTAGCCGGTCACCTTCATACCCAGCGCACGACAAGCGTTGGCCACCTTGACACCAATGGCGCCAAGACCGATAACCCCCATTGTTCTACCAGGCAATTCGAAGCCGACGAAATTCTTTTTCCCTGCCTCGACCTGTTTGGTGATTTCCGCATCTTCAGCGGAAAGTCCGGTAGCGAATCGCCAGGCCTGCCCGAGATTCCTTGCTGCGATCAGCGCACCGGCCATTACCAGCTCTTTAACTGCATTGGCATTGGCGCCTGGTGCGTTGAAGACAGGTATCCCCTTTGCCGTCATATCGGCCACAGGGATATTGTTGACACCAGCACCGGCTCTACCGATCGCCTTTACGGTTTCCGGCACGGTCATGTCATGCATCTTGTAAGAGCGCAACAGGATTGCGTCCGGATGAGCGATCTCGGAAGCCACTTCGTAGCTATCCCGCGGCAGTCGATCCAGTCCTGCCACGGAGATATTGTTGAGAGTCAGAATTTTGTACATGCTATTTCTCTGTCTACTGCTTTATACGCAATGTGCATTGGTGAAGTGTAAAGCTGCCTGGCGCTAAGCTTTCGATTGCGGCCATCACACTTTCACTATGCTGCTGTTATTAACCGTTAACCCGTTCGAACTCTGCCATGAAGTCGACCAGCGTCTTGACCCCATCCTCAGGCATAGCGTTGTAAATACTGGCACGCATACCGCCTACGGAGCGATGACCCTTCAGGGTTTTGAGGCCCACGGCACCCGCTTCCTGCAGAAATTTGGCATCCAGTTCCGAATCGGCCAATGTGAATGGCACATTCATCCAGGAACGACTCTCTACCGCTACGGGATTGGCGTAAAAACCAGAATTGTCGATTGCGCTGTAGAGGGCCTGCGCCTTGCGCTGATTGATTTCAGCCATAGCACCGAGCCCACCTTTATCAAGCAGCCATTTGAAAACCAAGCCGGCGAGATACCAACCATAGGTGGGTGGTGTGTTGTACATGGAACCGTTGTCATTGTGCGTGGCGTATTGAAACATCACAGGCGTCCCATCGACCGCATTGCCGATAAGATCCTCGCGCACAATGGCCAGTGTGAGACCTGCAGGTCCGATATTCTTCTGTGCACCGGCATAAATAATGCCGTAACGAGACACATCAATCGGCCGGGAGAGAATCGTGGATGAGAAGTCTGCTATCAGAGGGACATCTCCCGTCTCCGGCACATAAGGAAACTCCACCCCTTGGATGGTCTCATTGGGCGTATAGTGGACATATGCAGCATCACCACTCAGATTAAGTTCGGACTGAGCCGGCGTGGAAGTAAATTTACCCGCTTCCGTGGTTGCTGCGATATTGACATCCGCATAACGCTTGGCTTCGGCAATGGCCTTTTTGGACCAGGAACCGGTGTTGATGTAGTCCACTCGCTTGTTGTCACGGGTCAGGTTCATCGGCACCATGGCGAACTGACTTGAGGCACCACCCTGCAGAAACAGTACCTTATAGTTCTCCGGCACGGCCAGAAGCTGCCTGAGATCGGCTTCGGCCTGCTCGGCAATCGACATGAACTCCTTACCGCGATGGCTCATCTCCATCACCGACATACCGGCGCCACGCCAATCCACCATCTCTGTCTGGGCCTGTTGCAGTACAGCTTCAGGTAACATGGCCGGTCCGGCACTGAAATTAAAGACTCGTGACATCTTTTCCTCTCGACTTATTGATTCAAAATACGATTTACCCAGACTTCGAGGTTTTGGGCTAACCTGTCACTCGCTCTCAGTTGATGGCTCGGTATCATCCTCATCATCATCGGAAGCTTCACCTTCAAGGCTCTCGACCCGTTCGATACCAATCAGCTTCTCCTTCTTGCTCAGGCGTATCATGATCACGCCCTGGGTATTCCGACCCATGCGGGAGACATCAGCCACACGGTTGCGTACCAGCGTACCGCCATTGGTGATCATCATGACTTCATCGTCATCGACCACCTGCACTGCACCAACCACAGCACCGTTACGATCCGAGGTCTGGATTGAGATGACGCCCTGGCCACCCCGGCCATGCACCGGGTACTCACTGATTTCGGTTCGCTTGCCGTAGCCGTTTTCAGTCACGGTCAGCACATCGCCTTCGGAAGCAACGATGAGGGAGACCACCTGCTGGCCATCCTCCAGACGGATACCCCTGACGCCACAAGCAGTACGGCCCATGGCTCGCACTTTCGATTCAGAAAAGCGTACTGCCTTACCGGTACTGCTGAAGAGCAGGATATCCTGTTGACCATCGGTAACGGCAACACCCACCAGCTTGTCGCCATCTCTGAGTTCAACCGCAATGATGCCGCTGGCACGGGGCCGCGAGAAAGCCTCCAATGGGGTCTTTTTCACCGTCCCTGAACTGGTGGCCATAAAAATGTAGCGGTCTGCTTCATAGTCACGCACGGGCAGAATAGCGTTAATCTGCTCATCCGCATCCAACGGCAGGAGATTGACGATCGGTTTGCCGCGGGCGTTACGACCCGCCTGTGGCAGTTCATAGACTTTCAGCCAGTAGACCTTGCCCTGGTTCGAGAAGCAGAGAATAGTGTCATGGGTACTGGCGACGAAGAGTTTATCGACAAAATCCTCATCCTTTGTGGCAGTAGCGGTCTTACCTTTACCGCCGCGTCTTTGTGCCTGATAGGTACTGACAGGCTGCGCTTTGGCATAACCTGCATGGGAGAGTGTTACCACAACATCCTCTTCGGTGATCAGATCCTCCAACGTCAGATCGAGACGATTCTGGATGATCTCGGTGCGACGCTCATCACCGTACTGTTCACGGATTTCCACCAGCTCATCGCGGATCACCTGCATGAGTCTGTCTGGGTTACCGAGAATATCAAGCAAATCTGCAATTTTTTCCAATAACTCTTCGTATTCCTTGATTATTTTGTCCTGCTCAAGGCCCGTGAGCCTATGCAGACGCAAATCAAGAATAGCTTGGGCCTGGACCTCGGTCAGACGGTAACCTGCTTCGGTAAGCCCGTACTCTTCAGAAAGCTCTTCGGGCCTTGTGCTTGAGGCGCCGCTCCTCTGCAGCATCGACTCGACCACACCCGACTGCCAAAAACGTTCCAGCAATGCCTTCTTGGCCTCCGCCGGACTGGCGGCCCGCTTGATCAGCTGGATCACCTCGTCGATATTGACCAGTGCAACCGCCAACCCCTCCAGCACATGGGCACGATCCCGCGCTTTGCGAAGTTCGAAAAGGGTACGACGTGTTACCACTTCACGACGGTGGCGGATAAAGAACTCAAGCAGCTGTTTCAGATTGAGCAGACGTGGCCTGCCGTCCACCAGTGCCACCATATTGATGCCGAAGACACTCTGCATGGCGGTCTGCTGAAACAGGTTATTCATCACCACTTCAGCCACTTCACCACGACGCAGTTCGATGACAATGCGCATACCGTCCTTATCGGACTCATCGCGCAGTTCGGTGATACCTTCTATCCGCTTGTCTTTGACCAGCTCAGCGATCTTCTCGATCAGCCTGGCCTTATTGACCTGATACGGCAACTCGTGGACCACAATGGTCTGTTTGCCATTGGCTTGATTGGTCTCTATCTCAGTACGGGCGCGCATGTAGATCCGGCCCCGCCCCGTTTGGTAGGCCTCATGGATACCATTGGCACCGTTGATCAGACCGGCGGTGGGAAAATCGGGGCCCGGCAGATGCTGCATCAACTCGCTGATAGAGGACTCTGGCACATCAATCAATGCTACGCAGGCATTGATAACCTCGGTCAAATTGTGCGGTGGCACATTGGTTGCCATACCGACGGCGATACCGGCAGAGCCGTTGATCAGCAGATTGGGAATACGGGCAGGAAGAACAGAAGGTTCATTTTCCGTATCGTCATAATTCGGAACGAAGTCAACCGTCTGTTTATCGAGATCGTCCAACATAGTCTGGGCGATCTTGGCCATGCGTACCTCGGTATAACGCATGGCAGCCGGTGAATCTCCATCCACGGAACCGAAATTGCCCTGCCCGTCGACCAGCATGTAACGCATCGAGAAGGGTTGGGCCATTCTGACAATGGTGTCATAGACGGCGGTATCACCATGCGGGTGGTACTTACCAATCACGTCACCGACGATACGTGCCGATTTCTTATAGGCCTTGTTCCAATCGTTGCCCAACTCGTTCATGGCAAACAGCACACGGCGATGGACCGGCTTGAGACCGTCACGGACATCAGGCAGGGCTCGTCCTACGATTACGCTCATGGCGTAGTCGAGGTATGACTGGCGCATCTCATCTTCGAGATTGACGGGAAGGACTTCTTTAGCGAATTCGCTCATATTTCTTCGATATCTTTGCTATCGCCCCAGCCGAATCTGTGAGGCGTCAGAAAAAGGAGGAGTGTACCATAAGCCCCCGACCCTGTGCTGTATAAAAAACGCCTGAAATCTACTTTCAGGGCCTCTCAGATCAACTCGCCATAAGTTTTTGCATCTTTTTCTCATTTGGCGAGTGAACAACCCCCTTCTCCGTGACGATGGCATCCACCAATGCCGCAGGTGTCACATCGAAAACCGGATTCCATGCCTCTGCACCGGCTGCAGCCATACGCTGACCGCCGCAAGAGAGCAGCTCTTCACTCTCCCTTACTTCGATTGGAATATCCGCACCTGACTTGACACCCATATCGATGGTTGAGGTCGGTGCCGCCACCATCACCCGAACACCATGGTGCTTTGCTGCCACCGCCAGACCATAGGTGCCGATCTTGTTCGCCACATCACCATTGGCAGCAATCCGGTCAGAACCAACGATCACCCAACCGATCCCACCCTGGGACATGAGACTGGCGGATGCGCCGTCCACCAGCAGACTCACGGGAATCATGTCGTACAGCAACTCCCAGGCAGTCAGGCGCGCACCCTGCATCCAGGGGCGGGTTTCATCCGCGTAAACCCGTTCGATCAAGTTTCTCTCGTGGGCGGCACGAATCACTCCCAGTGCCGTACCATAGCCGCCGGTGGCCAGCGCCCCGGCATTGCAATGGGTGATCACGCCTGTTGCATCCTCGATTAATGCCGCACCCAGCTCTCCCATGCGCCGATTGGCCTGGATGTCCTCCTGATGGATCGATGATGCTTCTTTAACGAGTGCTTCGATGGGATCTGCCTGATCAGGCAGGCAAGCAATCAGTTTCCTCATTCTGTCCAGCGCCCAGAAGAGATTCACTGCCGTCGGGCGCGACAGGCGCAGCGCCTCCAGTTCAGGCAACATGGCCTGCTTCCAATCAGCACCTGAACCACGATAGGCATCTCTCGCGGCAAGCACCACGCCAAAGGCTGCGGTAATCCCAATGGCGGGTGCACCCCGTACTACCATTTGCCGGATGGCATCGGCAACTGCCTGGCCTGAATGGAGCTCAAGATAGTCAGCACGTTCAGGCAGGTAGCGCTGATCCAGCAGAAAAAAATGGCCCTCATGCCAGACAATGGCTTCGTCTGGTGAAGGATTGGGGAGAGAGATTGTTGTATCTTGCATCTTGCTGTATCCCATGGTGGATTGACTAAAGCCACTAACACTTAGTTAAAAGGCAGCAATGATCAAATCTGCACGATTGGGCACTAAGTTTTTCTTGTTGATATAGAAGCTTAAAGAATCTTTCGTTGCACTTCTTCGCATACTCTGCGGTATAGTTTCGTCACTTCCAAGCGAAACTATATTAAGAAAAAAGGCTAGCTATGTCTGAAAAGGTCGATCTACTGCTCCACACTGACTGGATCATTCCCGTGGTGCCGGAAAATCTGGTGCTGGAACACCACTCCCTGGCCATCAAGGACGGCAGAATACACGCTATTCTACCCACTGTGGAGGCAGATCAAGCGTTTCAGGCCGAACAAGTAAAACAGCTGCCAGGACATGCCCTGATGCCGGGACTGATCAATGCACATACCCATGCATCCATGTCCCTGCTCCGGGGACTGGCAGATGACCTCCCCCTGATGAGCTGGCTCAACGATCACATCTGGCCAGCGGAAGGAAAATGGGTCAACGAAGAATTCGTCCACGATGGCAGCCAACTGGCCATTGCAGAGATGCTTCTTGGTGGCACCACTTGCTTTAATGATATGTACTTCTTCCCCGATGTGACGGGACGTGTGGCAGATGCGGCGGGCATTCGGGCTGTGGTGGGGTTGATTGCTCTCGACTTTCCATCAGTCTGGGCTGCGGATGGCGACGAATACTTACACAAAGGACTCCTGGTACACGACCAGTTCCGTAATAACCCGCTGATCCATACCGCATTCGCACCCCATGCTCCCTACTCCGTTGCTGATCCGGTATTGGAGCGTGTCCGCGTGCTTGCGGATGAACTGGAGATTCCGGTACATATCCACCTTCACGAAACCAATGACGAGATTCAACAGAGCCTGCAGCAGCACGCCTGTCGGCCAATGACCCGGCTGCAACAACTGGGGTTGTTGTCACCTTCGCTGATGGCGATCCATATGACCCATCTCGAAGATGATGAGATTGCGTTGTTCGCTGATTCAGGTGGGCATATCGTGCATTGTCCGGAATCGAATCTTAAGCTCGCCAGTGGCTTCTGCCAGGTCAACCGTCTGATGAGTGCCGGCATCAATGTCGCGTTAGGCACAGACGGCGCAGCCAGCAACAACGATCTTAATATGTTCAGTGAAATGCATACTGCCGCGTTGTTGGCCAAGGGTGTGGCGGGAGACGCCAGCGCGTTACCGGCTGCCAAGGCCCTGTCCATGGCAACTATCAACGGTGCCAGGGCATTGGGCCTGGAACCCGAAACAGGCTCCCTCGAAATTGGGAAATCAGCCGATCTGATTGCCATCGACCTGGGTCGGTTACAGAGCCAACCCATCTATCATCCCATATCTCAACTGGTCTATGCTGCTGGCAGGGAGCAGGTCAGAGAGGTCTGGGTGGCAGGCAGGCAAGTGGTCAGCGAGGGTAGCCTTACCACGCTGGATCCTGAACGGCTGCTCAAACGGGCAGGCGAGTGGCGTGAACGAATCGCTGAAAGCTGAGTCCATCAAACGAGTAGTGTAATCTACACACCCCCTGAAACCTTTCAAGCAGACTGTATATGAATCAGGAACAGATCAACGTCGATCACGCTGAAGTCAGCAAATTCGAAGAGCTGGCAGCTCGCTGGTGGGACCCTCACAGTGAATTCAAGCCACTACACGAAATCAATCCTCTGCGACTAGGATACATTGACCACATAGCCCCCCTGGCAGGAAAAAAGGTGCTGGATGTGGGATGCGGCGGCGGTATCCTCTCCGAAAGCATGGCGGCCAAGGGCGCACATGTCACGGGAATCGACATGGGAGAAGCACCTCTGCAGATTGCCCGTCTGCATCTGCTGGAGTCTGGTCTAGATGTCGACTACCAGCGAATACCAGTAGAGCAGTTGGCAGCCGATCAGCCGGCGTCTTTCGATGTAGTGACCTGTATGGAAATGCTGGAACATGTGCCTGACCCCGCCTCAGTGGTCAATGCCTGCAGCCAACTGGTCAAACCGGGAGGCAGCGTCTTCTTCTCGACCATCAACCGCAATCCGAAAGCGTACCTCTTCGCCATCGTCGGTGCCGAATACCTCCTCAAGTTACTCCCCAGAGGCACGCACGACTACAGCAAATTTATCCGCCCCTCCGAACTTGCAGGATGGGTGCGTGCCGCCGGTCTGCACAGTAGCGATATGACCGGCCTCAGTTATAACCCACTATCGCGTGACTACAAATTGTCTGACGATGTGGATGTGAACTATATGATCGCAACAAAAAAATAAGCCCAGTGATGACAAGCTGCGTTCTGTTCGACCTCGACGGCACTTTCGCGGATACCGCGCCAGACCTTCACATTGCACTCAACCATCTGCTCAGCAGTCATGGCCGGTCGGGCATCGACTATGCTGACTTCCGGCCCAGCGTCTCTCATGGCAGTAAAGCCATGTTGAAAGTCGGCTTCGGTATCGAACCGGATGATCCCGACTTCCTACCTCTGCAGAGGCAGTTTCTCGACCTCTATCAACAGGACATTGCTATCCACACCCGCCTATTTACGGGCATGGATACGCTAATAGAACAATTGGAAACCAAGTCCATCCCCTGGGGAATCGTTACCAATAAGCCTACCTACCTGACTGACCCGCTTATGCAACAGCTGGGGTTACAAAACCGTGCCAGCGCCATCGTCAGTGGTGATACGACGGCCTTTGCCAAACCTCATCCAGAGCCTATCCTTCATGCCTGCCGACTGGTAAAGGCTGAACCTTCACACAGCATCTATGTGGGAGACGCACAAAGGGATATCGAGGCGGGCAGAAAAGCCGGTGCCCGCACACTGATCGCACGTTTTGGTTACCTCTCCGTTGAGGACAACCCCGCTGAGTGGCAAGCGGACGGTGAGATTAACCATCCTCTGGATATCCTGGCTTGGCTCTAGGGAGGCCCTGAACAAGCCTGGCTTGTTGACGCGGCTTTGAATGGTGCAGACTCAGTAACAAGTTACACGAACTGGCTATAGACGCTTATCAATTTCCCACAGCATCAAGCCCGTTATAATGCTGTGTTCATTTAACCATTAGGTAGCACCATGCAGGATTACCAACCTCACAATTTGTTATTGAAGAACCGAAATATCCTGATTACCGGTGCAGGCAGTGGCATCGGCCAGGCTGTGGCCAAGGCATTTGCAGCGCATGGTGCTACTGTCATCCTATTAGGACGAAAGAAAAAGAAACTCGAAGAGACTTATGACGCCATTGAGTCGGCGGGTGGGCCTATGCCCGCCATGATGCCGTTTGACCTGGAGAAAGCACCGACTGCTGACTACTACGCGCTGGGTGAAACCCTGCTGGATGAATTTGGCGTGCTTCACGGATTGGTCCATTGTGCGGCTCAACTCTCCCTACTGAGCCGTGTGGATGATTATGATGTGGAAACATGGAACAAAGTCATACAGGTCAACCTGACCGCCCCTTTCATTCTCACCCAGGCCTGTCTACCGCTTCTACGCAAGGCGGATGATGCATCAGTAATCTTCACCTCGGATAAAATCGGTAGAAAAGGAAAGGCCTATTGGGGTGCGTATGCTGTGTCGAAATCGGGTATCGAGGGGTTGATGGAAACCCTGGCCGATGAATTGGAAAACAGTCAAATCAGGGTGAATAGCGTCTCCCCCGGCCCCACCCAGACAGCATTACGAGCTTGGGCATTTCCCGGAGAGGACCCCCAGTCATTGCCTAATCCCGAAACTCGAATCCTGAATTATCTCTATCTGGCAGGACCGGACAGCAGCGGAATTACCGGTCAAAGATTTGACGGTGAATAGATTGTGAGATGATGCGAAAATATCCACATCAGGGTTAATAGTACTTGGAGTGGCTCGCCTCGAAATCGTCGATCAACAATTCCCTGGCCAGTATCGCCTCATATGTTTCGGTGAATGATTCAGACCTGCGACCTTCCGATGACACACTATTTTCTTCAGAAACAGAAACTTGTGGCCCTCGCGGCTGTTCCAATTGTGATTGTGACATGCTTCGCTTCATGATAACTCCCCGCAGTCCATCTTTTTTATAATAATATTCAGAAGCTTAAAAAATCCTCTTAAGCTGATCTTAAGTTTAACCCATTTTGAGAATTTTTCGATCAGCATTGCCTGAACACTGTGTAGGAATTTTCTGACAACTAAGATGCACTTTGCAGGGAAGCCGCATCAGGATATCAGCCTGATCCAACTCAAAAAATGATGATTTCCTCTCATTACCAAGAAAAACAAAATGTGATCCATGCGAAAAAATCAATTTGCTCGGTTATGATGGGGCTGTAGGTATTCTGGAATTTTCAAATAAAGCACGCCAACAAAAGTGGTTCCAGTCACCTAACGCTAATAATCCGTTACCCAAACGGAATAACCCAGAGAGGAACATCATGTCTATCTTTCAGAGAATAATCGCGATATCACTCTCCCTTTCGCTCTTTATGCTACCCATCGGAGTCGCGCAAAGCGCCATCATCGACAATGCCCAACTGATCGATCAGGCCCAGGGGCATGAACGAGCTGTGTTGCTCGAAGCGCTCGAACGCGAGCAAGTCCATCAATATCTCACTAGCCTGGGCGCTGATGCAGAGCAGGTAAAGGCACGTCTCGCACAGATGACCGATGAGGAAATCACAACACTGAGTCAACGCCTGGGCGATCTCCCGGCAGGTGGTGATGCACTGGGTGTGATCCTGGTCGTCTTCATTGTGTTTGTCATTACCGATGCCGTTGGCGCCACTGACATTTTCCCATTCGTCCACCCTGTTAGATGAGGCTATGCAGCCGGCAAGGCATCCGCCTTTGGTTGGGTGTCTTGCTGTCAGGCCTGCTTACCGGTTGTTCCAGCCTCAGGTTGACACCACCCCTTGCAGCGCTTCCTGACAATATCCCTTCAATAGTTGAGCTGAGTGAGACGCCCTTTTTCCCCCAGGAGCAGAATCACTGTGGTCCAGCTGCCCTGGCAACCCTCCTCAACCAGCGGCAAATCAATGTTTCACCGGAGACGCTGGCGAAACGAACCTACCTGCCGGGACTCAAAGGCAGCCTGCAAATCGAGCTGACGGCTACAGCCCGCCAATATGGCCTGTTGGTCTATCCTCTTTCGGGCAGACTAAACGACCTGCTGAGTGAAGTGGCTGAGGGAAACCCAGTCCTGATATTGCAGAACCAGGCCTTCCGATGGTTTCCCCGCTGGCACTATGCCGTGGTGGTGGGATACGACCTGCACCGGCAGGAATTGATCTTACGCTCCGGCCGGGAGAGACGCTGGATCACCGATTTCCAGACGTTTCGCAATACCTGGCACAGAGCCGATAACTGGGGCATCCTTACACTGCCGCCTGATACTGTGCCGGCAACGGCATCCGTGTTGACCTACCTCGGTGCCGCTAACGATCTGGCAATGTCGAATCAAGCCGCTGCTGCACATCGGGCCTATCAGACAGCGACGAAGCAGTGGCCGGAAGATGCCATGGCATGGTTGACTCTGGGCAACAGCGCTTATACCAGAGCAGAGTGGCAATTGGCGGCAGACGCTTTTCAGGCAGCAGTAAAATTGGCGCCGGAAAATCCATCAGCTTGGAACAATCTCGCCTACGCCCTGCTTGCCCTTGAGCGTAGTGATGCCGCCATAGCCGCCATTGAACAGGCACTGGTCATTTTACCGGAAGATCCTAATCTGCTGGATTCCAGACAGGAGATTCTGAGACGCACCGCCCAGCCAGAAATGTGAGGGGAAATATCACCCGGCTTAACAGACTGTCAGATGGTCAACCAGTCAGACAAAGCAGCTATCGCTTTTTAGCATCATCCTTGACCAGATCATAATTGTCATTCCTGACGCCCCGCATCAATAGATCCACATTGTCCCTCGGCACGTCCAACATCTGCAGTGCGATGGCGCCAAGCCGCAGACTGCTCTCCAGGATCTCTGGGAATGCATGACTGGCTCCTGCACTGACCAAGTGCCCGCACGCCTCGAGATCCCTCGCACGAGAAATAATAGGCACATGAGGAAAAGCATCGCGCATATGCGATATGGCACGCAAAGCAGTTGGGCCATTATCAATGGTAAGCACCACCAGCGATGCACGCCCCACATCTACCGTATCGAGCAGGTCACTATGACTGATATCACCATAGAAGACCGGAAAACCATCCTGCTTGCCTTGTGCCACCCGGTCAGGTCGAGTGTCGAAGACAACGAAAGGGACACCGCTGGTATGCAACAGAACAGCCACTGTGTGCCCCACTCTGCCGTAGCCACCGATAATGACACGCTTACCGGTTTCTCCATGCTCGTCTGTCTCATCTGTCGATTGATCGCCCGAGGCCCTACTCTCCTGATGTTGAGAGAGCGTATCGCTCAGCCTGACCAGCAGCGGTGTCATCAGCATTGTCGCTGAAATCACCCCCACCGCCATGATAAACGTCCTGTCATCGATCACCTGCAGCGTTACGGCCGAGCCAAATAAGACGAACCCGAATTCTCCGCCCTGGGCCAGATAGAAGCTGACCTTCATTGCAATACTTTTCGAGTGTCCAAAAGCGAGCACAAGAAAGAAAAGCACAAGCAATTTAATGGCAACAATAGCGACGATGTGCTGAATAAAGGTCAGTGGTTCTTGAAACAACGACTCAAAATCGATCGACATCCCGACAGCCACGAAAAAAAGGCTCATCAACAATCCCTTATAGGGTTCGATGAATGCCTGAATCTGCAATCGGTAACTTGAGCCTGAAAACATCATGCCCATGACGAAGGCCCCAAGCGCCATCGACAGACCTGCCTGATCCATTGCCCATGCAGAGAGAAAAACCGCCAGCATGACCACCAGTAGAAAACCCTCGCGATTCCCCTGGATAGCCAGCTTATTTAACGCATAGGGCAGCAGGTAACGGCCCATTCCCCAAACCACGAGAATCATGCCGATAACAATAGCAATCTGCTCCCACAAGGGTACCTCTGCAGACAGCGGCCCCGTGTCAGAAAGAATCGGCACCACCGCCAGCAACGGCACGATAGCCAGATCCTGCATCAATAGGATAGAAAAGGCCGTAGTACCGTGCCGGCTGGCTATTTCACCTCTCTCCATCAGCAGCTGCAGTACAAATGCGGTGGATGAAAGTGCAAAGGTGAGACCGATCAATAGCGACAGCATCAAATCGTAATCGTTCAGACTCATGTAAAGAGCGATCACGAGACCGCTCAAGAGTATCTGTAGAGAACCCAGGCCAAACACCTCACGCCGCATGTCCCAGAGGCGACCGGGATTCATCTCCAATCCAATGAGAAAAAGCAGCAAGACCACACCCAACTCAGTGAAATGGCGAACATCCTCCACATGTTCAGTCACGTATGGGCCTGGGGAATAGGGTCCGACCACAATACCCGCCACCAAGAGGCCCAATACTGAACCCAACCCAAGATGTTTGAACAACGCCACTGCCACTGATGTGACCAGCAGCAATAACAGAGCGGAAAAAAGAAACGTATCCAGGTGCATATATAGTTTTTCTTAAGTTGGGTTCATGTTCAAAAAGCCAATCAGTGTCTTGAATCTCAGAAATGAAACTAAACCGTCAATAACATCCGAGCAACGTATGAACACTAAGGGGGGACTCCATCGTGGCGACTCCCCGGGGTTAGACGAGGGTAATCCATTAAATCATCAACTCATCATGAATTGGCTTCTTCAATAGTGTGGTTTGGTTATGATTATGTCATGCCTTATTGACGATTCAATGAACATTCACGGCCAAACACCAGACAAACCATAGTTTTTGTTGGGTAATGACATATTGAATTGCAGATTCTGTCGACTAGCTTGAACCATAGTGCTACTTGTATGTTCACCGCCTCCCGGGAGAATGGAAGATGATCAATTTCGACGCGAACGCTGTAGTCCATATCAACGAGTCACTCTCTGCCGATCAAATTCATGATATCGAAAGAGAACTGTCAGGCGTGAGAGGTGTGGTGAGTGCCTGTGCACATGTTAAGACACCCCATCTGCTGGTGGTGGATTATGACCCGCAAGCCATTCACTCCAGAGAACTATTACGCCATTTCGAGCGCAGTGGTCTACATGCCGCATTGATTGGGGGGATTTAATATCCAACCAGCCAGGGACTCTACCATCCATACGCGCAGAGGACAGCATCTCCCGGGATGAGGTAAGATAGGAGCGGTCGGAAGAAGCGCAGAAAAATAAATATGGCCCAACCCAAAAGGTTCAACATACCTCTCGAAACGTTGTTAGATGCGAAAAAGTGTACCAAACACCATGCCTGTTTAACGGATCACGACTACCGGCTCTGCGGCATCAGGATCACCACCGAGAATCATGCCCGTATGATTTGCGGCAAAGGGGCCGAATGTCCTTACAGTTCCAGCCTGGGTGACAAGACTGTCTGCACGTGTCCGGTGAGGCACGCCATTTTTAGAAAGTATGGTGTGTAACTGCTGCCACACGCTCCAAGATAATCCACTCAGCACCAAATTATTTTAGACATGCAACGATTCACAGGCTTTCCCACACAGGCCCTCCCCTTTCTCACGGAGCTCTCACGTAACAACGAACGCGAATGGTTCAACAGCAACAAAGATCGCTATGAACAGTTCGTCAGGGAGCCGGCACTGGCATTCATTGAAGAGATGTCACCCAAGTTAAACAAGGTATCAGATCAATTCAGCGCTATTGCCAAAAAGACCGGCGGATCATTAATGCGGGTCTATCGCGATATCCGTTACTCAAAGGACAAAACGCCCTACAAGACCAACATCGGCATCCAGTTTCGCCACATCCTGGGCAAGGATGTACATGCCCCCGGCTTCTATCTGCATATCGAACCCGGCGAGTGCTTCATCGGTGCCGGCATCTGGCGCCCTGAATCAAAAACACTTGCCAAAATCAGAGACTTCATTACCGACAATCCAGCCGCCTGGCAGGCAGCACTGGCCCATAAACCTTTTCACAGAAATTTTGCGTTAATGGGTGATTCTCTAAAGCGCCCGCCCCGAGGCTATCCCGCAGACCACCCCCTGATTGAAGACCTGAAACGTAAGGACTTCATCGCTCTGAAGTCTTTTGATTGCAGCAAGATCGAATCAGCGAAGTTCCCTGACTTCGTGGTAAAAGGGTTCACCGATGCTGCGCCCTTGATGCGTTACCTCTGTACAGCAGTCGAGGTCAATTACTGAAACGGCCCGGCTACCTATTGAGCAGACCAAGGTCATCTATCGACACCGTCAACCATGATAAATCCCAAACGTGGTTAGCATCATGCGAACGCATCCATCATAGACATGGAGAACGATCACTCTGTTGAGGCAGAACTGCACCCTGTCATTGACACCCCTGACAGGGTGCAGGCTTGCACTCTATATTCCCAGATTAATTCACTCCACCTGCCGACAACACAATCTCCTCTCTGTGATTCCCGTTGCGACCGAACACAGCATCGTTTACACCTGACCTTGAAAAGCCTGCCATAGCACTGACCATATGCTCAAGTTGCAGGTCGGCGAGGAATGATCCAGATTTGTTCATCTCCCAAGTGTGCTCACTCAATTCTCCTGTCGGAATCTGTTTGATGCAAATCTCGGGCAATCGTGCCTTTTCGTCCTGAACCGTGCTATGACTATCCGGAAATAAAACCGAGACTGGCTCCAGGTTCGTCATGACAAAATCGTATGCCGTTTCGACTCCGGCCCCATTAGTTGGCTGTGGTGACTGAAACGATTCAACTGTTTGTCTATTTCTCCTACCACGTGCCGTTATCCAGCCACCGGAAAAGCCTTTGATAGCTTGTGCGATCAAACCGAACATCTCGTGATGGATGAATGAGTCCTGGCTCGATTGCACGGTAGACTCGATTCCCACCATCTCCAATTCCAAGGCGGGAATCTGTGTGCCTACTGATGCGTTGAATAAATCTTTTGCTGCGGGAGTGATATCGGTTGCCATCGATTCAATCTGGCTTGCCGATATTCCATAACCACCGGCCGGTTGGATATATGCGAGTGGACCGTCAATATACCAGTTTTGAACCGTGACCTGTTGTGTACTGTCGTTGTCGATTTGCACGATCAGATCATCTTCAGAGCGATAATAGATGAGTCGATCCTCTGTCAGATCATCGGTAAAAATAAGCCAATCGACACCACCATCGCTATTGTCGATGACATCTGCTCCCGACCCCGGACGATAGACATAGATATCATCACCCAACCCACCGCGCAATCCATCATTTCCGGCATCACCGCCTAACTGGTCGTTACCTCCCTCTCCAAATTGGAGATCGTCTCCAGCCCCGCCATCCAGATAGTCGGCACCCTCGCCCCCCATCAGTGCATCATTGCCGGACAAGCCAAAAAGTTGATCATCACCAGCCAAAGCTTCCATAAAGTCGCTACCGCCGCCGCCAACCACCTGTTCACCAGCAGCGCTGCCGGTAATACTCTGGTCATAGAGCCCGGAATTGGGCACCTCAATTACGGTGCCACCACCGCTATTATCCGGTGGCGGTGTGGTGTCGCCACCATCGTCTACGGGATCCAGTGGTGTTAGCAGTGAGTCGATCGCTGAGGCGGTAATAGCATAACCACCGTTCGGCTGCACATAACCGATTGCATGTTCTGCATCGGTGAAGTGTTCGAGAACACGCACCTGTTGTTGATTATCACCATCCACCAGAATAACCAGATCGTTAACGTCCTGATGGAATGTGAGGCGATCGCTTGTCACATCCAGAAAGAAGATACCATTAGTCCCTCCACCAGTGTTGTCTATCGTTTCCTGCCCACCACCCGCTTTATAGTAATATTGATCATTGCCCAAGCCGCCTTCCAGTAGGTCATTCCCACCTTCACCGAAAAGCGTATCGCTCCCTGCTCCACCGATGAGGTGGTCGTTGCCGTCACCGGGATCATTGGAGCCGTTACCACCTGACAGATAGTCATCACCATCTCCGCCGATCAGTCGGTCGTTGCCAAAGAAGCCGAACAGAGTATCAGCACCCCCTTCGCCATAAATCAGATCCGTGCCATTTGTCCCACTGAGTTGATTGTCTGCGTTATCACCGGTGACCTCGTTATCGAATGTCCCGCCATCAACAGGTGGTTCATCTGACGGTAGGAGTGTGGTGATATCGGCAGCCGTTAGTGTGCTTCCATCATCCGAGAGAACCTGATCGATCTCTGCACCGGTACCGGCGAAGTGATCGAGAACACGTAATGATTGCAGCGTGCCGTCATCAATATTGACAATCAGATCCACACCGTCTTGTAAAAACGACAATCGATCCAGAGTCAGAGTGCCGGTAACTCTGAGTAGATTGATGCCGCCATCCCGATTGTCGATGACATCATGGCCATCACCATCGGATACCTGATAGGTATCGTTACCAGTACCACCAGTCAGTGTGTCGCCTCCAGCCCCCCCTATCAGTAGATCATCGCCGGATCCACCGTTCAGCCCATCTATGCCGGACTCGCCGAAAAGCTGATCATCACCTAAACCGCCGTTCAAGGTGTCATTGCCTTCTCCTGCATAGATCTGATCGTCCTGGCCTCTATAATCCTGAAGCAGATCATTACCATCGCTGCCCTGGTAGATAACTCGTTGCTCGACATCATCGAGCAGTAACTCGCTGCCATCCATGAAGACCAGTCGCGGTACCTTATAACGATCGTCATGCCCGTAGAACCAGTTAGTAACAGTAAGCGTCTCCGATTCCCCATCAATCCTAATGGACAGGTCATCCCCGATCCTTTCAAAATTCAAATCATCCGCAACTATTCCCGAACCGATCTCGATCCATCTTTCTTGAACAGGTATGAATTGAGCATCCACCTCAGGATCATTGTATTCATTAATGAACAGTGTGAGAGTTCGATCCTCTATCAATCCTCTGTCTATCCTAAGCAGTCGCCCTGTTAACGCAGCAATTTCCTGATCAGATATTGACACCCCATCTGAAAAGACAAATTCATTGATGGAATGTCCATTCTCCCAATCAATGATTGTTACCTGGCTTCCGTTGAGAGGAGTCATAGTCAGGTTACCAGATAGTAATTCGAAACCAATATCGTCAAAAAAAATGCCAGCTCCAAAACGCAGTATATTTTGATCGTCTACATTATCGCTTATGCTTGCATTTGAGGATTCTTTATTGATGAGATATTCATCATTACCCTGCCCACCATACATCGAATTCAGTAATCCGCCGCCTGCGATCAGTTGGTCATCACCAAAGCCACCAAAGAGATAGTTTTCACCTTTACCAGCGACCAGGCGATCATCTCCTTCATCGCCATAAAAATATGTCTCTCCATGATGAACGCCATCATAGTTATTTCCAACAATTTCGTCATTACCCAAACCGCCAATCAAAGTATTATGGGCATCACTCTCGTCACTGCTCTTTATTCTGTCATCACCATCCAATCCATACGCTATATTGCTAATTCCGCTCAGCGTGATATCGTTCGCAAGATTGTCGCCTACAATTTTTGTATCTCTAAACCTGCATAGAAGATCATTACCGCTGAGAGTCTTTCCATCTGGTCCATACTGCAAAACATAGTGTGGTAAATATCTGTGTTGATTAAGTCCATTCAATTCATCATTAAGCTTCACATACCCTCCATCAGGCATATGAATATAGTAGCCGGAGTAATCACTTTTGAAATCCAGTTGATGGAGCGCGATAGATGAATCCAACATAAGATGTGTGGATTTCATTAGATAGTCTCTGCCGTCCCCCTGATGATAGTAAGCGACGTTTGCCTCAATATTATCATCACCCAAACCGCCATATGCTATCGTTGCATGAATCGAATCATTTCCATCTCCACCATAGGCCACCTGATTTGCAAATATCGTGTCATTCCCACCGTATCCATAAATGGTATCAGCATTATAGAGACTATTTGACGAACCATTTCCATGAACCTCCTCAATGGTTGTGCCTTCATTAATCCAAACATTTTCAAAATCCAGCCCATCAATAGAATAGACCGTATCAGCTGTGTATCCAGGATTAATAAAGAGCTGGTCTACGCCACCAAAGTCAAAAATGATATCGTTCGGGTTATCAAGTACGTATACATCATTATTCGTACCACCCCACATCTCATCTGCGCCAGCACCCCCATCAATCCTATTGCTTGCTGTCTTATGGCCCCTTATCACATTGTCGAGATCATTGCCGACAAGACGGACAGTCGCACCATACGGCACTGTAATATCCTGTGATATTTCAATATTTTCTAAGTTTTCAGAGAGTGTACAGCCATCGGTATCCGTGCAAATAACAGTGTCAATACCTTCGTCTGGTTGCTCTATAATCTGTACATCATCGCCTTCTCTGACGATATAGGTATCATCTCCGGTTCCACCAACAAGAGTATCTCCAGCAGCAGTTGCGGCACCGCCACCTTCCAAAGTATTGTCGCCACTGTTACCTACAATATAGTTGTCCAGGTTATTTCCAGTTGCAGCGATATGATTGTTGCCGCCCAGCGTTAGATTCTCGACATTGTCCGGCAGTGTGTATCTAGCCGTGCTGATCACTGTATCAATACCGCCATCCGGCAGTTCTTCTATACTGTCGGCCGTATGATCGACATGAAAAGTATCATCACTCGCTGAACCAGCATGAGTATCTATACCCTGCTGCAGAATAGCATCAGTAAAATAGTCCCTTTCCCACAAAGCCCCATTCGCAAACAGTACCTTGTCAATGCCCGTTTCGGAATTGAGGAAAAAGTTTTCTACCATGATCTCCTCTTCCCCATTAAAAAGAGAGAGAATCAAATCATCGCCTTTACGCCAGGGTATGACATCATCAGGTGTCACACCCCCATGCATCACCAAACGGTCATCACCTCCATAGTAGTCAGGCTCACGGATAATGAGATCACCCGATTCTTTGGAATAAGCATAGGTGTCATCACCAGCCCCCCCTGTCAGTATGTCGCCACCGCTGCCACCATCCAGGTAGTCATTTCCGTTACCGCCAAACAGTTGGTCGACACCTCCGCCACCAAGCACGATATCTAGGCCATCACCACCGGAAACGAGATCATTCCCATCACCGCCATCAAGCCAGTCGTCCCCTTCCCATCCATAGAGCATATCGCTATCAGCATATGACAAGAGCCTATCGTCAGATGAAGTGCCGTCTAACCTGTCTTCCAGCGTCAAGCCTTCAACATAGTCACCCGGCACCTGTTTGAGAATTTCGTTAATCGTTGTTGAGGTCCCGTCAGCAAAACTCACCGTACCGGAGTCGGCGAAAACCGGTTTAATATAGACAGTATCTGCCTCACTGTAGACCAGTGCGATATAAAGCATGCCGTTCGGGGATACGACATGTGCCGTCCAGATATCGGATTGTTGGATGCCCTCGCCAAAGCGCAGATGATTGATACCTTTATCATCCGCAATGACATCATGCCCTGCGCCCAGCGTCAGAAGATAAGTATCGTTATCTGCTTGACCATCCAGATGGTCGTCGCCTGCACCGCCGATAATCAGGTCATCTCCCAGATCACCCTGAATCTCGTCATCACCAGCACCTCCGTCCAGGGTGTCATCACCAGCCTCACCATAGAGGGCGTCTATGCCATCCCCACCATAGAGCTTGTCGTCCCCGTCACCGCCCTGGAGGTTATCGTCATCCAAACCACCATGGAGTTCATCCTGTCCTATCCCACCAAACAGACGGTCT
This sequence comes from Candidatus Thiodiazotropha sp. (ex Monitilora ramsayi), assembly GCA_025655575.1. Lineage (GTDB taxonomy): Bacteria > Pseudomonadota > Gammaproteobacteria > Chromatiales > Chromatiaceae > Thiodiazotropha. Next base: position 225,118 of record JAHXIP010000006.1, read on the forward strand.
TCGCCAGCGTCTCCATGGAGCGTGTCATCATCCTCTCCTCCGTAAAGCTCATCGACGCCATCCCCACCGTGCAGTTGGTCATTCCCTACTTCTCCAAACAGCACATCCGCACCGTCATCACCGTAAAGCAGGTCTGCACCATCTCCGCCCTGAAGTTGATCGTCGCCGCTCTCTCCATTGAGATAATCATCGCCCTTTTCTCCGAATAGGGTATCGTTTTCCGTGCCACCCAGAAGATCGTCGTTACCCTCTCCGCCATAGAGCGTATCGATATCCGCACCACCATCCAGCCTATCGTCGCCGTCGTGTCCGTAAATCTGGTCGTTACCGCCCTCTCCATAGAGGTAGTCACCAGCATCCGGCGTGATATAGAGATCTATATTGCCTCCTTTCCCGTTTATGTAGTCATTCCCTCCACCACCATAGATCGTATCCGATCCACCGCCTCCCTCAATGGCATCATCGCCCGCACCGCCATCGATATAGTCATCACCATCCGCATCGTAGGCGTGTTGATCATTGCCCGCGCCGAATATCGTGTCATTGCCGTCTCCGCCGAAAAGCGTGTCGGATCCGCTATTGCCCTCGATGTAATCATCGTCACTGCCACCGTCAACATAGTCATCCGCGCCGCCAGCGAACACATAGTCAGCGCCTTCGTTGCCAAATATCCTGTCATCACCATCCAGGTT
>JAHXIP010000007.1 GCA_025655575.1 Candidatus Thiodiazotropha sp. (ex Monitilora ramsayi)
GCAGGAAACAATGAGGTTAAAGTCAGAGTTGGTATTCTTCAGGCGGGGGGGTACCCAGCAAATATCGATTTTCGTTTCTATCGCAGTGCGGACGGCTGGAAAGTCTTTGATGTTTCCGCCAACGGTAGCAGTGCACTAACCTTCTATCGACAGCACTTTGCTCGTCAGATGGGGTCTCAAAAAAGACAGCGTACATACCGGCGTTAATCCCGTCTATACGCGGGATGGCCTGGTTTGAGTCAGTCTGAATTTCATGAATCAATGAGGCCCTAAAAAATGTCCAGTAGTAAGCGCTCCAGTGATTTATCGGATCGACGTGGTTATCACGGTATTGGTCGCTGGATGGTCTACGGCGCATGGTTGTTGCTACTGGTGCTACTCACCTTGCTTTTTTCACAATGGTTAGATCGTCAGAACAATCCGAATCGGCAACTCGCGAAGCTGATCGTGCAGGATGGGGTGACAGAGGTGGTTTTAAAGCGCAATCGTGCAGGCCACTATCTGGCGCCTGGCGTAATTAATGGTGTTGATGTGAATTTTCTGCTCGACACAGGCGCTACCTATGTGGCGGTTCCGCAGTCGGTTGCGGACAGGGCAGGGTTAAGCCGGTTGGCCAGTACCCAAAGCCAAACAGCCAACGGAATAACGTCAAGTTGGTTGAGTGAAATTGCTGAAGTCCGGCTGGGACCCATCGTCATGCGTGATGTGCGTGCGACGATTATACCGGCCATGCCGGGAAATGAAGTACTGTTGGGGATGAGCTTTCTCAAGCACCTGAGGCTCGAACAGCAGGGTGACAGTCTGAGTTTGGCAGTGCCATAAGGCAGATTAAGATGGGTTTGATTGTCACTGCCGGACAAGCCGGCAGTGACAACGGGCGCTATCAGCCGATCTTGTCTTTCAGTGCCTTTAGTGCAGTCACTTTGACAACGGTTTTTGCTGGTTTTGCCGAGATTTTGATGGCCTCACCAGTAGCGGGGTTGCGACCCATGCGTGCCTTGGTGCGGGGTTTGATGACACGGCGTACTTTAATACCACAGTCCGGCACGCTGAATTCGCCTGAGCCGCGACGCTGTACATGGCGTGTGATGAGTTCGCTCATGGAGGAGAAAACGGCTGCGACATCTTTACGCGACAAGCCGGTGTCTTCCGCAATGGCGGTGAGGATCTGAGTCTTTGTCTGCTTGGTAGTAATAGCAGGCTGGCGACGGGTTGTCGTTGCCTTCTTGGCGACTACCTTTTTCTTTGCTGCTTTTTTTGCAGTCTTTTTAGCGGTCTTTTTCTTAACGGCCATACAGTATGCTCCTTACATGGGGGGGTTTGATATGCGGGCTAAAAATAACACATAATCCGAATAGTTAAAGGGTAAAAAACACATTATTCCTTGTTTTTTTCAGTTTCAGATGCTGTAGCGCAATTTAACACGCGCTTGTGCGGTTGTTTGAACCCATAAAATAGATGGAAGGTCTGAATGTTCAGTGTGTTCAGGATTACACAATCATGCACCTCTCGGTGTTTTTAAGAGGTTATTATCGCTGATAGTCCTAAATTCAACCTAAAGACGGCATTTACAGCGGCTGCTTTGGTTGCAACTTTAGCCGTCATTTTTTGCTGACGAATAGTAAAAGTTTTTTATTTAAACTGTTTTTTGATAAATGAATATCTAAATAACTGAGGAAGGACTGACTATGAAATACGTGACGCTCATTCTGGTATTGTTACTTTCTTTTCCCGTTGCACAGGCCTATGAAATGGCGGGTGTTGAGCTTCAGGAAGAGGTGAGGCTGAAAGGTGTGCAGGTACCGCTTGTATTAAATGGCGCCGGGCTCAGGAAGAAGCTTTTCTTTAAAGTCTATCTGGGTTCCCTCTATCTTCCTCAGCGTCTATCGGATCCGCAGCAGATCATCGATACGGATGAGCCGAAGCGTATACAGATGGACATGCTCTATTCGAAGGTGGAGAAAGAGAAATTTATCGATGGGTGGAATGAAGGGTTCGCAGCCAATCATGCAGAAGATGAGCTGATGCCTTTGCGTGATCGTATAGAGCAGTTCAATGCCATGTTTGAGACGCTGGTTGAGGGTGAGCGTATTCAGCTCGACTATCTACCTGACCAGGGCACGCGGGTTACTATAAAGGATCAAGAGAGAGGAGTAATACCCGGCCATGATTTTAATCGTGCGCTGATGAAAATCTGGTTGGGGAGTGCCCCCGTTACCCGTGGTCTGAAAAAAGCATTACTTGGGGAATGAGGTAACGGAAATCAGCGGGTTGTCAGGATGGCATTTTGTTCATAGGTCAGGAGATTGCATCCTACCCCAAGCTGGCCATGAACTGTCCGCTGTTTTTTATACAAGCAGAGATACGCCACCCCGGCGCTCATCTCCCACGCCAGTGAGCCTGCCGCTATGCTGTCGTATGACGGTATGTGCTCCACCGAAGAAAAGGTTTTTGGTCCCCCAACGCTGCTGCTGTGGAAATTCATCGCTTAGGGCATCTGCGACTGACTGTAGGATGCCGGATTCGAGGCTTAGCAGATTTGCTTCATAGTGAATGCGAGGTTGAGAGATAGCCTGTTCCAACGGCATGCCAAAATCGAGCAAGTTGGATATGACCTGGAGGATGGCGCTGCGGATGCGATTGGAACCACCGGAACCGGTGACAAAGGTATCTCCCGTTTTTGTCAGTAAAAGGCTCGGCGCCATCATAGATGAGAGCCGTTGATTTTCCGGCCAGCAATGAAAGCCATTGGGGTTAAGGTCCTCTTCGCCCAGCATGTTGTTCATCATAATGCCAGTGTTGGGGATGACATAACCGCAGCCTTCCCCGTTGGAGAGGGTCATGCTGGCCAGGTTACCTTGACTGTCTGCGATGCTGATCTGCGTTGTGCCTCTTTTTGTAATGGCTCCATCCTGCAGCAATGAGCGGTAGTGACGGCTCACTTCAGGTGAAAGAATACCGTCCATCAATGGCTGTCGATCCCTGCGTATTTCCTGGGTCAGCCGCATGACATGAGACAGGTGTCTTAAATGCGGTTCACTCCCTGGCTGGAAAATACCCACCTGTTCTGTCTCTAGCAGGCCGAGTGAAAAGGCAATCAGTGTGCCGCCGAGGGAGGGTAGGGGGTTGGTGATCAGTCTGGTGTCACGGTAGCGATGCTGCAGGGGGTGCCGCTTGATGACCTGGTATGCCTGCAGATCCTCCGACCTGAGGTGTCCACCCATCATGCGGCAGTCATCTATCAGCTGCTTTCCGACCTCACCCTCGTAAAAAAGCGCTTCCCCTTCATGTTGCAGTGCGGCAAAGAAGTCTGCCAGTAACGGTTGGGCATGGATCTCCCCCTTTTGGATCAGGCGTGTTGGATCTGTCGGTGAGGCATGGATTGCGAGGCTGTCCGGTGATGCCTGTAATATAGGTGCGACGATTCTGGCAATTAGATCCTGGAAGGGGTTGATAGGAAGACCTTCGCGAGCAAGCTGGATTGCGGGTGCCGCTATCATCTCGAGCGGGAGTCGGCAGAGCTCCCGGTGGATTGTGAAAAGTCCCCGGATGAAGCCCGGTGTGGCGATTGAGGCCATGCCGATATGGAATACTTGGCTGGCAGTGCCAAAATCGGCCACAATAGGGTGGAAGTCTATCGATTCTTCAGGCTGCTTCTGCCTGGGGGTATGAGCGAAGAAATCGTAGACTATAGGGGCTGAGTCAGCTGGCATGGCGGTCAGGAAGCCACCGCCACCCGGTGATGCCAGGACAGGTTCTGCTACACATGCGGTCAGCATGGCGGCCAGGGCGGCATCAAATGCATTGCCGCCGGCGAGTAGTATTTCACTCGCTGTATGGGCTGTCTCATCGTGGCCGGCTGCGACAATACCTCTTTTTTTTGTCATGGATGATAGGTTCGTCGTTGATTTGGTTGATTTTAATCAGTGTAAAACCTTTGTAGCTTAATATATGGTTTCTGGCCCTGCTGTAAAAATGCAACCTTGTTCATGGTTCTGTAGTCCCTGAGAGAGGAAAATCTCTTTCAGCTTTCAGGCAGGGTGCCGCTAAATAATAGGTGATAGAGACCTTTAAGGATCAAAATTCCTGAGCAATGATAAGAATGGCCGTGCCGAATAGTAAAACTGACGATGCCCTGTTAAAAAACCTGGTGCCGCTGAATACCTTGTCGGACGAGCAGTTGGGCAATCTGCTCAGCCGTGTTGTGGTCGAAAAGGTAAAAAAAGGGCAGTACCTCTTCAGAGAGGGCGATACCGACCACCAGAATATTTATCTTCTCTCAGGCACCATTGCGCTCTTGTCAGGGCAGAAAGAGATGGATCTCGTCAGTAGTGGCACGCAGACTGCCCGTTTCGCGCTGGCTCACCAACTCCCCCGTAAACACTCCGCCAAGGCAAAGACGGCAGTCACCTACGTGCGCATCGACAGCCGCATGCTCAGCGACATGCTGGCCCGCAGCCACAGTGCCAGTTACGAGGTGAACGATATTGAAGAGCCTTCCGGTGGCGACTGGATGAGTCTGTTACTTCAATCTTCGGTCTTTCAGCAGATCCCCCCCGCCAATCTGCAGCGCGTCATGATGCGTATGGAAGAGGTTGGGGTCAAAGCCGGGGATGTCGTTATCAATCAGGGTGATGAAGGCGACTTTTTCTATCTGATCAGCAAGGGCGAGTGCAGTGTGACGCGTACCCCGGAAGCCGGTCATGCACCGGTTGAGCTGGCCAAGCTGCGGGTAGGCAAGGGTTTTGGTGAGGAGGCACTGATCTCTGATAAGCCGAGAAGCAGTACCGTCACCATGCTCACTGACGGAGTTTTGGTGCGTCTCAGTAAGCGGGATTTCATCGATCTGGTTAAACAGCCCCTGTCACATACGGTCACTTACGAAAAGGCTTGTACAAATGTAGAGGATGGCGCCCTATGGCTCGACGTCCGAACCCCTGAAGAGTATGAGGCCGGGCATCTGCCTGGGGCAATCAATCTGCCTTTTTTCTCTCTTCGTTTCCAGGCGTCCAGTCTCACCATGGATCGTCCTTATATGGTTTATGGGGCTGAGGTCGGGCAGTCAGCAACGGCAGCTTATCTGTTGACTGAGCGTGGGGCGGAAGTCTTCGTGCTTGATACGGGTTGGGCTGAGCTTGCTGTGCAGATGGGAATCGAGCAGCAAGAAGATGAGCCACCGTCTAATAATGTGATTGATTTCAATCGGGACAGCGAGGAGTCTGCAGCTCTCTCCAATGCCCAGCAGGTGGAAATCGATAAGCTTAAAAAGATGCTGGTCGAGACTGAGCAGCAGTTTGAAGAAGAGCTGAAGCAGCGACAGACCGAGATCAAGCTCTTGAAGCAGGCCCTGGATGTCGCCAAGCAGCGGCAGGAGAATGATGAAGAGGGTTCACATGCGACGCAGGAAGAGCTTCAGCATGAGATCGAGGCCCTGCGTAATTCGCTGGCAACTGCTGAGGCTACTGCTGCTGAGGTTGACGCCATTAGATCTGACTTGGAGCGCTATAAAGGCCTTGAAGAACGCCTTTCAGCCGTCCAGGAGGAGCTGGAGAGTACGCGTAAGCTGAGCGATGAATTCCGCCAGCAGGATGTCGATCTGCAGACGCAGCTAAAGGAGCTACAGTCTCGGCACGAGACTCAACGAGGGCGACTTAAAGAAGAGATCACTGAACTTCAGCTACAGCTTGAGACGGCGAGGGAACAGCAGCAGGGCAATCAACTACAAACACAACAGAAGCAGAACGAGCTTGAGCGGGTGACCGCTGAGCTTGCAGAACTACAAGAGAGTAGTGAAACATTTCGTAAGCAATCTGCTGATGATCTTGCCCGGCTCTCGGGTGAGCGGTTCGATCTGGAGTGTTCTCTACAAAAGTTCGAAGAAGAGCGTGATGCCGCACAGTCTTCTCAACTGCAGGAGATCGAGACGCTTCGAAGTGCTTTAACAGAGGCTCAGGAAGCCCTCAATCAGGCACAATCCTCACACCAGCGAAAAGTTGCAGAACTGCAGACTGCGCTCGATGAGACTAACGGTAAAGTCGAACAAATCACAGAGGCCTCGGGCAACGATATCTCTGACCTGCAACAAGCCAAAGCAGCACTTGAGCAGTCACTGAGTGAAACCTGCCAACAGCTGGAACAGGTACAGGCCGATTATCAACAGAAAGAATCGGCGCTGCAGACAGAGATCGAAGCGGCAAATCAGACTGCCAATGAGTCGCTTGAACAATCAAAAGCCGAGATTGCCGAGTTGCAGCAACAGGTCGAGTCACTACAGTCTCAGGTTGGGGCGCAGGAATCGGCGCAGCAAACCCTGCAGCAGGAGAAGGCAGGCCTGGAAGATCGGTTACGCGCGGAAACCGCCCGTGTGGCCGAACTCAGTAACGAATCACAATCCCTGAATGAACGCCGTGCAAGCCTGGAGAAGGAACTGGAGGCTATCCAGGAGGCTGGCTCGGATGCTGAGGCCCAATATAACAACGCAATGGACTCGTTGAGGAGTGACCTGGAGCAGTCCCACCAAACGGTCGAAGAACTCAGGAATTCCCGCCAGCAGTTGGAAGCGTCATTGCAGCAGCTTCAGGAAGAATCGGATGGACAGCTGGGAGAGCTAAGAGAGGCGCTGGAGGCTGAGAAGCAGCTCGCAAGCGACGCTCAGTCAGCCGTTGATGTTGCGGTCCAGGGGCTCAATGCGCAGTTAGAGGTAGCGCAAGCCGAGATCAGTAGTCAACAGGAGAAGCGGGTGGAGACAGAGGCGCTGCTGGAGCAGGAGCACCAGACTGCCGCTTTTCTGCAACGCTCGTTGAAGACCGCGGAAGAGGCGGTTGAGATTTCCGAGCAGGGCCTTGATGAGTCACGCAAATCTTTGCAAGCAGTGGAAGGCAAAGTGGCTGATCTGCAACAGGCCCTGGAGCAGGCGCAAAGTGAGACAAGCCAGCTGACGGAACAACTACAGCAGGAAATCACCGCCGGTCAGGATGCCTGGAAGCAGGCCTCTGAATCCGATGCAGAACTACAGCTGGCCAAGCAGGAGCTTGGCTCTCTCAAGGTGGAGTTGGAGCAGGAAATATCCAATCTTCAGGCACAGCTTGAACATCGGCAAGAGAATCAAGATGCTGCTCTGAATCAGCGAATCAAGGAGGTGGAGGCGCTTCAGCAGTCACTCTCCGAGAGTGAGTCAGCGGTACAGACATCCAAGACTGCACAGGCCGCGTTGGAAAGTGAAAAGCAAACGTTGCAGATGGCAAAGTCCGAACTCGAAGAGACCGTCGGGCAATTGGAAGCTGCAGCGCAAGAGAAAGAGGCGGATCTGACAAGCCGGATCGAAGAGGATCAACGACAGATTGAAGCTTTACGTGCTGAGTTGGATGCAGCAAAAGCGGACAGTCAGGAACGTGCGGATAAGGGAGAACTGGAAAGCGCCCAACAGGCACTGCTCAAGGCTGAAGAACAGATTGCGACCTTGAAGCGGGAAATCTCCGGTCTGCGTGAAGTCCAGTTGGAGATGGAGAGTCAGCTGACAGATGACACGGATACGGAAATCAGTGAGTTGCGCAAAGCGCTGGAAGTGGCAGAGGCCAAGCGTAAAAAGGTCGAGAAGCAGGCGCAGCAGACTGATGTACTCAGGCGTGAGCGTCAGGTGCAGGAGACCGCCATCGAGATGCTTGGTGAAGACATGGACGCCTTGGCGCTGGAGAAAGAGACGCTGGCACGCGAGAAGAAATTGCTGGCCGAAGAGCGTGACAGGATGGCCAGCCAGCTTAGCGAAATTCGAGGACAATACACCGACCTGGTGAACGAGAATGATCACCTTCACTCTGAAATGAGTGGTTTTCGTGAGCATGCCTCAGATTCCAATTTGGCCGATGATCTGCTCGTACAGATGGAGGAGCTGCGGATCAAGGCGGATAACTATGAGCAGGAACGGGATGAGGCAAAGGCCGAAGCGAAGCGGATGCGTCGAGAAGTCGGTGAGCTTCGCAGCGTGATTGAAACCTATGTGGAACAGATCCAGGATGTTCAGTCATTTGGTAACGATGAGCAGCTCTCTGCCCTCAAGACCGAGCTTGATATGGTGCGTCGCCAGGCCCACGAAGATTTGGAACAGATGCGACTGCAGCTGCAGGAAGCGACTTCCAAACTGAGCGATGCTGATAGCCGTGATGTGGATGATGTTGCGGATCAGCAGGCGATTCGTCAGGAGATGGTCTCCATCCAACAGGCACTTTCTGAGAAGGATCATCTCCTTCGCATGTCGCAGAATCAGTGCCGATCGTTGGAAGATGCGGTAGAGGACCGGGATAAAGAGGTCGACCAGCTGAAACGCAAACTGGAACTGCTGCTACGCAAGACCGGTGGATTGGATGAACCTTCGATGCCGCTTGGGTCGCGTTCGGCATCAAGCAGCCGCTTGCGTGAAGATGGGGTGAGTGGCGACTCCGATTCGAGAAAGTCTGGGATTGGACGGCTGTTCCGTAAAAAGTAAGCTGGGGCCTGCTAACACTAATTTTCCAGAGGTTCACCGGATGCAGGTGCTTGGCATCGGTGTCGCAACACTCGATATCATCGATACTGTGGCGAGTTATCCTGCTGAAGACTCGAAGCAGCGTGCTGCCTCACGTCGGTTGAGCCGGGGGGGCAATACAGCCAATACTCTCGTTGTGTTGAGTCAGCTGGGCCATCAGTGCAGTTGGGCGGGTGTGTTAGCTGATGATGCGTCTGCCCGGCAGATTGTCGGGGATTTCGAACGTCATCATATCGATATCCGCTGGGCGAAGACCCTTCGGGAGGGTGTGACACCCACCTCCTACATCCTCCTGAGCCGGGAGCGTGCCTCGCGAACCATTGTCCACTATCGGGATTTGCCAGAATTCGATCTTGAGGCTTTCTCTTCCATTGACCTGGCTAATTTTGACTGGCTCCACTTTGAGGGAAGAAATGTCAGTGACTGTCTGTACATGCTGACATTATCTCGCCGGCGGGCCGGTCATGCCAGAATCTCCCTGGAAGTGGAGCAGCCCCGGGATGGTATTGAACAACTTTTTCCCTTAGCCGATGTGCTGCTGTTTTCCCGTGCCTATGCGGAGGCCATGGGCTGGTATGATCCATTGGAACTGTTTGCAGCAGTGAGGCGGGATAATCCGGCGGCGTTACTGTTTGTTGCTTGGGGGGATGTTGGGGGCTGGTGTTTCTCTGGTGAGGGAGACGCTCAGTATCTGCCAGCCTATCACCCTGATGCGGTGCGTGACACGCTGGGGGCGGGAGATGTTTTCAATGCCGGTGTGATCCACGGCCTGCTGTCAGGCAAAAGTCCGCACCAGGCATTACACCAGGCCATTGAGATGGCGGGAAAAAAGTGCGGGCAAATCGGTTTTGATGGCTTGGGTGGCGATTGTGTCTGAGTGGCGCCCCCTCCCTGAGTTTGATGAGATTCCTGATCCGGGCAGTTGTGGGATTGCGATGGAACTACCTGACCGAACAGTGGAAATCATCTTGCTGCGAAAGGGCGGCCAGCTTTTTGCCTATTGTAATCGTTGTCCACATACAGGGGTCAATCTGGAGTGGCAGCCACATCGGTTTCTCGATTTGACGAATCGATATATACAGTGCGCCACTCATGGCGCGTTGTTTCGTGTTGAGGATGGCTATTGCTTAAAAGGACCCTGTGCCGGACAAAGTCTGCGTTCGATTCCTTTGCGGATTGAATCGGGAAAGGTCTTCGTTGAGATATAGTAAGCCGGGCGCAAGGCCCGGCTAGAGGGTGTCCGGAGAGGGTTTCCTGTTCAGCTCATTTTGTCGAAAAAGGCGTTTAGGTCCGCCAGGGCCAGCTCAGGGGGAAGTGTCCTCTCCGGGATGGATTCGAGTACCACTAACTGTAGCTGCAATTCAGGGGTGTGTGTCTCTGAAACCAGCCGTTGCGGGCGCTCGACCGACAAATCGGATGCCAGCATCCGGCCTGTACTCATGTCGTAGACTGTTTTCATGACGCACCTCCTGCATAGCATCTGTGTGTGTCGTCGTTGATTTATTTAGCGGCCCGGCAGTGCTTAACTTTAGGACGGCTGAATGAACGTTTCATGGAAGATACGTCCAAACAATGAGCTTAGATGCCAATTTGGGGGATAAAGATCAGTCAATCAACGGCTGATTTTTGGGGTATCTAGGGCTTGTAAACACTCAATGATGAAAGGGAATTAATCCTCTTCGTCCAGGTGGTCCAGTGGATTGATGTGGTTGTCCCCGGCAGGGCGGTCGAGGTCGACACCATAATCATCTCGGGTCAAGTCGTAGGAGCCCGACCAGTCCTCCGGTGGTGCAATGGGTTTGACTTCGAGAGCTGCCCAATCCTCCAGGTCGTACTCTTCGACAGTGCCATCGTAAAACTGGACCTCCACAACGCCCTCTTCAGGGTCATGGGCCACAACTTCCAGGTTGTCTCCATCGACGGTTTTGAACCATTCACCTATGCGGATTCTCGCTGAACTCATGATCTCTTCATCTCCAGACGATACAAGTAATCTTTCATATTGAATTATGGCATTGAAAAGAGCGATAGCTATTGCGAGAGATCACTTTTTCTATATGTCTTGTATTCAGCTTATGGGCTGGGATTAGGCTGCTGACGCTGGATCTGCTCAATGCCTTCAATAACCTCAGGTGTCAGGTTAACGGACAGGCTTTGCAGGTTTTGCTCGAGTTGTTTGAGGGTGGTGGCGCCAATGATGTTGCTGGTGACAAAGGGGCGGCTTGTGACCCAGGCCAGTGCCATCTGTGCAGGCGCCAGGCCATGTTCCTGCGCCAGGGCCACATAGCGTTGCGCTGCCCACTCGGTTTGGGGGTTTGAGTAGCGGTCAAATCGATCGAACAGTGTCAGTCTGGCGCCGGCAGGCCGTTGTTGATTGAGATATTTACCGGAGAGCACACCGAATGCCATGGGTGAATAGGCCAGCAGACCGCAGGACTCACGATGGGCGATCTCTGCCAATCCGATCTCAAAACTGCGGTTGAGCAGATTGTAGGGGTTCTGGATGCTGACCGGGCGGGGCAGGTCCAGCGTTTCTGCCAGCTGAAGGTACTTCATCAGACCCCAGGGCGTCTCATTGGAGACGCCGATATGGCGAATTTTGCCACTTTCGACAAGATCAAGCAGGACTTCAAGCGTCTCCTCTATGGGGATGTTCTGTTCCTGCCTGGGATGAGAATAACCCAATTTACCGAAAAAATTGGTCTCCCGGTCGGGCCAATGCAGCTGATAGATATCAATGTAATCCGTCTGCAGGCGCTGCAGACTGCTGTCCAGCGCAGCCTCGATATTACGTCTGTCGAGCCGGATGTTGCCATCCCTCAGGTAGGTAAGCCAGTCTGCCGGACCAGCGACTTTGCTGGCGATGATCAGATCCTCTCGGTGGCCACGAGCGGCCAGCCAGCTACCGATATAGCGTTCGGTCAGACCCTGGGTCTCAGCTTTGGGCGGAACCGGATACATCTCTGCCGTGTCGATAAAGTTAATACCGGCAGCTATAGCCCGATCAAGCTGGGCATGCGCTTCGGATTCGCTGTTCTGCTCACCAAAGGTCATGGTGCCAAGACATAGTGCGCTAACTTCGATACCGGTGAGACCCAGGGGACGGTATAGCATTGCGGTCCTTTCAGTAGTGGGTTGCGGGAAATAGATGCCATAACAGAATAGCCGATGATGGCGGCTACGACAGGAATTGAATGCAATGGAAATTGACGGTGGTCTCTTTTCTGACACGTTGCTCGGCTGGCTGGCCGGGCTGTTTGTCGTCGTGTTGGGCCTGGCCATCCGAATGGCGCCTTGGCGTCGTTTGGCCAATGGGGGGCAGCTGAATGTCTTTTTAGGGGCTGTCGTGGCACTTATCGTGCTTTGGCATATGCGAGGACAGATTCAACCCGGCCTCTCTTTTCATCTGTTGGGCGTTACGGTGATCACGCTGATGTTTGGTTGGTCTATGGCCATCATCGCGGCCAGCCTTGCGCTTGTCGCAGTCAGTCTGAATGCCGGGTACGGTTGGCAGGGATACCTCATCAGTTTTCTTACGGTGGTATTGGTACCGATTACTTTGTCACAGGTTTCACTGGTACTGGTGCGTTCCTGGCTACCGAAGCATTTTTTCGTCTATGTCCTGGGTAATGGTTTCTTGACTGCCTGGATAGTGGGTTACGCCAGCGGCTATCTTGCCATGTATCTGCTGGTGCTGAGCGGCACTTACACCATGGCTGAGTTGAGCCTTACGATAATGCCCTTTTTCCCGCTGATGTTTTTCCCCGAGGCGCTGGTGAATGGTTGGATTATCACCATGCTGGTGGCCTTCTATCCTGCCTGGGTACACAGTTTCAGCGACGAACAGTATATCCATGGAAAGTGACTAGGATGAGTACCAACTGGTATGGTATCGCCGTGATTCGAATCATTTAGCAAAGGGGTGAGCCGTTGAGTTGGTGGGGTAAGTTGGTTGGTGGTGCGTTCGGTTATATGTTGGGCGGCCCTCTCGGAGCTGTCCTGGGCGCTGCATTGGGGCATCGTTTCGATAAGGGGTTGCAGGGTCTGCCGGAGGATCGTGTGGCTTGGGGGCCGGGCGATCAGGAGCGGGTTCAGACCGCCTTTTTTACCACCACATTTTCTGTCATGGGGCATCTGGCAAAGGCCGATGGACGGGTCTCGCAGGATGAGATAAGGCTGGCTCAAGCAGTGATGTCCCAGATGTCGCTCTCCGATGAGATGCGACAGACTGCTATCAAGCTGTTCAACGAAGGCAAATCTGCCGATTTCCCTTTGGATGATGTCATCGAACAATTCCGCCGGGAATGTCATCGCCGGCAGACCCTGATCCAAATGTTCATGGAGATCCAGATTCAGGCGGCATTCGCCGACGGGCAGATGGACAAGCAGGAAGAGTCTGTATTGCTGCATATTTGCCGCCTGTTGCATATCTCTGAGTTTACTTTCCGTTTGCTGGTCCAGCGGGTGCGTGCGGAGGCTCACTATGCGGGTGCAGGTGCCGGTGGCCGTGCACAGCAAAAGTCTCTTTCCCTGGAAGATGCCTATGACATTCTCAACGTATCTGCCAACGCCACTGATAAAGAGGTTAAACGGGCCTATCGGCGGCTGATCAGTCAGCACCACCCGGATAAGCTTGTCTCCAAGGGCTTGCCGGAAGAGATGATGAAAATGGCGGCCAAGAAGACGGACGAGATCAAAAAAGCCTATGAGCGTGTAAAAGAGGCGAGGGAGATGTGAGTCGAGGAGAGCGATTCAATTTGCGTCGTAATCCCTGCTTTCATGATTTAATGAAATATTTGAGGGTGATGGCTAGCCTGTCCAAGCTTTGCTTTCTACCAATAGCTATATTTTACTTCAGGGCATTGCATGATTTGTACGACATGCAGTGAAACCATGATCAATGCCTCCGGAGGGCAGATATGACCGACTCGATGGACCCCGTCCTGCTCAATTTTGTCTATGTTATTTTTGGTGGTGCGTTGACGATCTTTTTCATGTGGTTCGGCTGCAAGGTCTTTAGCCATATCGTCAATTTCAGTATTCCGGATGAATTGCAAAAGGGAAATATCGCGGTTGGCATCATGATTATGGGTATCTTTATCGGTATCGGTACCGCCCTCGGACTGGTTATCGGTCTTGGTCTCAACTGAGGATCTATTGCCTGCATGCTGACGTTGCGCTGGTTCCTTCTGTTGGTGTTGTTGCCGGGCCTGGCCTATGCCAGTCTGGTGCGCCATGTGGGTGACAGTTACTGGAGCGATACTTACGACGGCCACTTCCGTAAATACACCAAGCACTATTTCGGTCCACACGTCGACTGGCGGTGGTTCAAGGCCCAGGGTATTGCGGAGTCGGGATTGCAACCCGATGCGTCCAGTTCTGCAGGCGCCAAGGGCATCATGCAGATCTTGCCCGCAACCTATGAGGATATTCGGGACAAGAACCCCCATTTTACCAATATCGATGAACCCCGCTGGAATATTGCTGCGGGGATTTACTACGATCGCATGCTCTATCGGAAATGGAAAAAAGGCTTGCCCACCGAAGAGCGTCTGGCCTTCGCCATGGCAAGCTACAATGCCGGTTACCGCAATGTGCTTCGGGCCTTCAGGCGGGCACAAAAGGTCGGTGATGTGAAAACTTGGGAGCAGGTGGCTCCTCATGCGCCGGGAGAGACGCGTTTCTACGTCAAACGTATCCGTCGTTTGATGCAGGCGGATTAATCCCTCCTCTGCGCTCTGTCTGGACTAGCGGGGCTTCTCCATGCCCTGTGCAACACGTTTTAGCCAAGCCTCAATACGTCGTTGGAGACTCTCCTGCAGGCCCGTATAGTCATGGTTTGCACCCATGATCTGACTCTGCCGGTATTTCTCTTTGAGATGCTTTTTGCCTGCGGCTCGGCGCGCTTTGGCGCTGTCTGTCACATTCGGCTGGTCCAGGCTGCCATAGAGATCGAACATGGGTACCTTAATGCTGCTGATAGAAGAGATGACAGTACTCTCGGTTTTTCCGCTCTCTGCTGAGAGACTGAGGGCGACGAGCGCACGTACTGACACAGAAGGTGCTTCCGCCAAATAGGTCAAGGCCATATGTGCCCCCAGACCATGACCGATGAGAACCAGATTAGTGTTCTCCCTGGCTGAAAAGTAATCTACTGCGGCCTGAATGCGGAGCGATGCATCACTCAATAGGGTATTGGATGCCAGATCTAGCTTGCTGGTTACCGGTAACTGTATTGAGAGTGTGTCCCAACCCTTTTCCGACAGGTGATGTCTGAGTGGCGCGATGATCTCATGCCAATCGGCATGCTGCCCTGTATCGTGTAGCAGTATGACGCCGCCGATAAGCTCGCTGGTGAGTGACTCGCTCAGTATGGCAAAAAAGCGAATATTCCCTGTCTCTAGCCATACGGATTCTCCGATAAGCGCCGGGCTGTCGAGCTGTTGGGAGATTTTTCGCTCCAGGGTTAGGTTGGCTGCCAGCACGTTACCACTGAAGAAGAGCAGAAGGAGAAACAGGCCGATGCAGCCTGTAGCAGCTCGAGAAAATCGATATTTCATAGCCATAGCTTAGGCTCCTTTTACAAAATCGACCGGGTGCGCCTGTTCAACACTCAGTATGTGGCTGAAAAATCCCACGCTTTGGGGTAAAGTGGCGGCCCATTTTAATAATTAGAGACGCGGAAACCCTTTCCCGTCAGGCCCATCAGTGAAATAAGAACTGGGCAGAAACAGTAGGAGACAACATCATGGCTCGTCAATCCGATAAGATCGCTCCCTCCATCCTGTCGGCAGATTTTGCCAAACTTGGTGAAGAGGTTGATAACGTACTCGCCTCGGGTGCGGAGATCGTCCATTTTGACGTGATGGACAATCACTATGTGCCTAATCTGACCATTGGCCCACTGGTCTGTGAGGCGCTGCGCAAGCATGGCGTGACTGCAGATATTGATGTCCACATGATGGTTAAGCCGGTGGACCGTATTATTCCTGATTTTGCCAAGGCGGGTGCTACTTATATCACCTTCCATCCTGAGGCGTCCGAGCATGTCGATCGCAGCCTGCAGCTGATCCGTAATGAGGGCTGTAAGTCGGGTCTGGTGTTCAACCCCGCGACCCCGCTCTCACATCTCGACTACGTACTCGATAAAGTCGATATGATTCTGCTGATGTCGGTCAACCCCGGTTTCGGTGGGCAGAGCTTTATTCCCGCCACCATGGACAAACTGCGTGCATGCCGCAAGTTGATCGATGACTCCGGACTGGATATCCGTCTGGAGATCGATGGAGGCGTCAAAGTCGACAACATCGCCGAGATCAAGGCCGCAGGTGCTGATACTTTCGTCGCAGGTTCCGGTATCTTCGGTTTCCCGGAAGCGAATGATGCCAACGTCTATGACACCATCGTCGGTAAGATGAAAGCGGAACTGGCTAAAGTTTGACCTCATAACGCAAAGAACGCTAAGAAGCGCAAAGGATACAAAGGGTTTCATGGATGAAAACGCTACTGCACAAAGTGTAATTGGGGCTGCTCTCGAGGTTCACCGAATGCTCGGCCCTGGTTTGTAGGAGTCGGCATACCAGGCTTGTTTAGCTCGTGAGTTGGGTTTGATTGGATTGCCATTTCAAACACAAGCGGCAATCGCTGTAGAATACAAAGGGCTGAATGTGAAATCGGCATATCGTGCGGATTTCCTTATTAATCATCAGCTCATTGTAGAGCTGAAGACAGTGGATAATATTTTGCCTGTACATAGGGCACAGTTGTTGACCTACTTAAAGTGGAGCGGCCTGAAACTAGGGCTAATTTTTAATTTCAATGCTAAGTTGTTAAAGCAGGGAATACATAGAGTTGTAAATAATCTCTGAATACATTGCGTCCTTTGCGCTTCTTAGCGGTCTTTGCGTTATACAAATAAAGAAATGATTAAGAATCCTAAAATGATCCTCATCGATGTCGACGGCACCCTGGTGGATAGTGTGCCCGACCTGGCCTATTGCGTAGATGAGATGATGAAGCAGTTAGGACGTCCCGCCCACGGCGAAACGAAAGTGCGGGATTGGGTCGGCAATGGGGTGGAGCGTTTGGTGCGCCGAGCCTTGATCGGGCAACTCGATGGCGAGCCGGATGAAGCTGACTTTGAGCGTGCCTATCCGATCTTTCTAGACCTCTATGCAGTGAATACCAGCCAGCGCTCTGCACTCTATCCCGGTATCCGCGATGGACTCGACTACCTCAAGCTGAAGGGCTACCGACTGGGCTGCGTGACCAATAAAGCGGCACAGTTCACGCTTCCCCTGTTAAAGGATCTGGGCGTGCATGATGACTTCGAGATCGTCATCGCCGGCGATACCCTGCCAAAGAAAAAACCCGATCCGTTGCCGCTGCTGCATGCAGCTGAACAGTTGGGCATGGTCCCCGCTGATGCCCTGATGATCGGTGACTCACAGAGCGATGTGAAGGCTGCCCGTGCTGCCGGTTTTCAGATCGTCTGCATGAGTTACGGATACAACCATGGCGAGGATATCCGCAACTACAACCCGGATGCAGTGATCGATACACTCACCGAGATCCGCAGCCTGCTGGAAGAAGCGGCTTGAGCCCAGGCAGGGTTTTCGATTAAGGTAAACGCCAGCAACCGAATCAGAAAAACAGACAATGACCCCGCTTTCACACATCAGGACGCTGAAAAACGGCACGCGATGGCGTTGGTGAATACCGACCCAGCGAATCCCGTTTTTTGGTCTTTTGTGTGGAGAGGACAATGACCCCTCAATCTTTCGCCGCCCTGGCGCAACAGGGCTACAATCGTATACCTATCGTCTGTGAGGTCCTGGCAGACCTCGATACCCCCCTCAGTGTCTACCTGAAGTTGGCCCATGGGCCTTACTCTTATCTGTTCGAATCGGTGCAGGGAGGCGAGAAATGGGGCCGCTACTCTATCATCGGTCTGCCTTGCCGCAGTCATGTAAGGATCAGCGGTCATCAGGTCGAGATCCGCACTGATGATAAGATCACCGAGTCTTTCACTGTGGAAGACCCTCTCGCCTGGGTAGAGGCGTTCCGCTCACAGTACAAAGCGGCAGAAGTAGAGGGCATGCCACGATTCAATGGTGGCCTGGTCGGTTATTTCGGTTATGACATCATTCGCTATATCGAACCGAAGCTGGCGAACTGTCCCAATCCCGACCTCCTCGGCACACCGGATATCCTGCTGATGATCTCCGATGAGGTGGTGGTGTTCGATAACCTGAGCGGGCGTATGTATGTGATCGTGCATGTGGATCCCTCCCAGGGCGGCACCCTGGCCACTGCCGAGCAGCGTATCCGCGAACTGATCCACGCCATGCGGCAGCCTGTGCCGCGTATCCCCAATGGTCCGGAAAGAGAGGTCAGTGAATCCGATTTTGTCTCCGGCTTTACCGAGACCGGTTTCAAGCAGGCGGTGGAGAGGATCAAAGACTACATTCTCGAAGGTGACTGTATGCAGGTGGTGATCTCACAGCGCCTGTCGATCCCCTTCGAGGCGCCGCCACTTGATCTCTATCGTGCGCTACGGGGGCTGAACCCCTCGCCTTATATGTATTTTCTTGATCTCGATGATTTCCAAATCGTCGGCTCGTCACCTGAGATATTGACCCGCCTGGAGGATGGTGTGGTTACGGTGCGCCCCATTGCCGGTACCCGTCGGCGGGGTTATACCGAAGAGGAGGATCGAGCCCTTGAAGAGGAGCTGCTGGCCGACCCCAAGGAGCTGGCTGAGCACCTGATGTTGATAGATCTTGGCCGCAATGATACTGGCCGGGTAGCCAAAATCGGCAGTGTGGAGCTGACTGACACGATGGTAGTCGAGCGCTACTCCCATGTGATGCACATCGTCTCTAACGTGACCGGCGAGTTGTGTGACGGCATGACTGCCATCGATCTCCTGCGTGCTACCTTCCCCGCCGGTACTGTCAGCGGTGCACCGAAGATTCGCGCCATGGAGATCATCGATGAGTTGGAGCCGGTGAAGCGGGGTGTCTATTCCGGTGCCGTGGGGTACCTCTCCTGGAACGGTAATATGGATACCGCCATTGCCATTCGTACAGCTGTCATCAAGGATAAAGTGCTGCATATCCAGGCCGGGGCCGGCGTGGTCGCCGACTCCATACCCGAACTCGAGTGGAAGGAGACCATGAATAAGGGGCGTGCCGTGTTTCGGGCGGTGGCTTTGGCCGAGGCGGGGCTTGATCGTCATGCCTGTGATGGGGAGACGGAATCATGCTCTTGATGATCGATAACTACGACTCTTTTACCTATAACCTGGTGCAGTATCTGGGCGAGTTGGGTGTGACGGTCAAAGTGGTGCGCAATGATGAGATTGGGGTTTCGGATATCGAAGCCATGCGTCCCGACCAGATTGTGATCTCCCCGGGACCCTGTACACCCAATGAGGCGGGGGTCTCAGTGGAGACCATTCGTGCCTATGCCGGACGTATCCCGATCCTCGGTGTCTGTTTGGGTCACCAGTCCATCGGCCAGGCCTTCGGTGGCCGGATCGTACACG
Source organism: Candidatus Thiodiazotropha sp. (ex Monitilora ramsayi) (assembly GCA_025655575.1). GTDB lineage: Bacteria > Pseudomonadota > Gammaproteobacteria > Chromatiales > Chromatiaceae > Thiodiazotropha. Next base: position 19,071 of record JAHXIP010000007.1, read on the forward strand.
CCCGGGAAGTGATGCACGGCAAGACCTCACCGATCCACCATGCGGATACCGGTGTCTTCAGCGGGCTGGAGAATCCTTTTGAGGCCACCCGTTACCATTCGCTGGTGATCGAGAAAGAGAGCCTGCCGGATTGCCTCGAGGTCACGGCCTGGACCAAACGGGATGGCGGCATGGATGAGATCATGGGTGTGCGCCATAAAACGCTAGCGATACAGGGCGTACAGTTTCATCCGGAGTCGATTTTGACCCGGCATGGCCATGACATGCTGCGCAATTTCGTCGAAGGTGTTTGATTTGTTTATCATCAAACGAACGAGAGAAAGCGTAAAGATTTGTTGAGTTGCGAATGCTGTGTATATAGCGAAAAATTATTTGTATTTATTCGTGTACTGAATACATAAATATATCGATAAGGGGAGAAGCGCTCGTGGAAATGCAGCAAGCCATTAATAAGGTGCTGGCGAGGCAGGATCTGACAGCCGATGAGATGACCGGGGTCATGCGCACCATCATGACCGGTGGGGCCTCGCCGGCACAGATCGGCGGTTTTCTTATCGGCCTTCGGATGAAGGAAGAGACAGTGGCTGAGATCACCGCCGCTGCTTCGGTCATGCGGGAACTGGCCTCCGGTGTCTCTGTCGCCGATCTGGACAACACGGTGGATATTGTCGGTACTGGGGGAGATGCGTCCGGTACATTCAATGTCTCAACTGCGAGTATGTTTGTGGCCGCGGCAGCTGGTTGTCATGTGGCCAAGCATGGTAATCGCTCGGTCTCCTCCAAGTCGGGCAGTGCGGACGCACTGGAAGCTGCCGGTGTGCGGCTCGATCTGACGCCGCAGCAAGTCGAGCAGTGCGTGCGTGAGGTGGGTGTAGGCTTCATGTTTGCGCCTGGGCACCATAGTGCAATGAAACACGCCATTGGCCCGCGCAAGGAGATGGGGGTACGAACGATTTTCAATGTCCTGGGCCCGCTCACCAATCCGGCAGGTGTGCCCAATCAGCTACTGGGTGTGTTCAACAGTGACCTACTTGAGCCACTGGCAGAAGTACTGCAGCGACTTGGCAGTCGTCATGTCATAGTGGTCCATTCCCGCGACGGTTTGGATGAAATCAGTATTGGAGACGTGACTGACGCGGCTGAACTCAAGGATGGCCAGATCCGGCGCTTTCTCATACAGCCGGAGGATTTTGGCTTTAAACGATCTTCTTTGGACTCGATCAAGGTGAATGATGCTGCAGAGAGCATCTCAATGATTCGGGGCGTATTGGAAGATGCGCCTGGGCCCGCGAGGGATATCGTAGTGCTCAATGCCGGTGCCGCAATCTACACTGCGGGCATTGTCCCCAACTTGAAAGCGGGTGTTGCCAAGGCCGATGAGGCCATTGCCAGTGGTGAAGCCCGCAACCGACTCGACCGTTTAGTCGTGCTGACACAGAGTTTTGACTGAGCATGAATGATACGCCGGATATTCTGAAAAAAATCGTCCACCGCAAGCTGGAGGAGATTGCACAGCGTCTGCAGGAGAGACCGCTCGACAGACTAGAGAAAGAACTGGAGGGGGCTTCGCCGCCACGTGGGTTCGCCGATGCTATTGCCAGCAGGATCAAGGCAGGCCAGGCGGGCGTCATAGCAGAGATCAAGCGGGCCTCGCCGAGTAAGGGGATCCTGCGCGAGCACTTTAAACCGGCAGAGATAGCCCGCAGTTATGCGAATGGTGGTGCGGCCTGTCTTTCAGTGCTGACCGATATCGACTTTTTTCAGGGCAGCGACGCCTATTTGCGACAAGCGAGGGCAGCCTGTGATTTGCCGGTGATTCGCAAGGACTTCATTATCGATCCTTATCAGGTCTACGAGGCGCGGGCCATGGGGGCCGACTGTATCCTGTTGATTGTCGCCTGTCTGGATGACCGGCAACTGAAAACACTCAACGATTTGGCCCACCATCTGGGTATGGATGTACTGATAGAGGTACACGATAGTGGGGAGTTGGATCGTGCCCTGCAGGTAGAAAACCGGCTGATCGGTATTAACAACCGAAACCTTCGTACCTTTGAGGTGAGCCTGAATACGACCTTGGAAATGCTTCCGCTGATTCCTTCAGACCGTATTGTGGTCACCGAAAGCGGCATCCTGACGCATGATGATGTTGATTTGATGCGCAGTAAGCGGGTCAATGCCTTCCTGGTCGGTGAGGCATTCATGCGAGCGGAGGAGCCGGGGGGCAAGTTAGCGGAACTGTTTAGCTAAGTGAGTCCTATTGTCCATGCTCGCCTGCACTGAAATATTGTGGTGCCCCAGCTGCTGCTGATATGGGGAATCACCGTCGTTCGTTCAAGGGCTGAGCCGGCAGACAGGGCCGGCGCGGTGGATCATCAACGGGTGCCAAATACCACGATGGTCTTGCCCTTAACGCTGATTAGTCCCTGTTCTTCCAGGTTCTTCAAAACCCTGCCTGCCATCTCGCGGGAACAACCAACAATACGGCCAATCTCCTGGCGGGTGATGCGGATCTGCATACCGTCGGGATGGGTCATGGCATCCGGTTCCTTGCACAGGTCGAGCAGGGTGCGGGCAATGCGGCCGGTGACATCGAAAAAGGCCAGGTGTCCCACCTTGCTGCTGGTCTGGGAGAGCCGATGGGAGAGCTGGGCACCCATGGCGTAGAGGATCTCCTTGGTGTGCTCTTTCAGATCGTGGTCAAACAGCTGCTCAAGACGCTGATAGCTGATCTCGGCAATCTGGCAGGGGGTGCGGGTGCGCACCATGACGCTGCGTTTCGGCTCTGGCATGAAGATGCCCATCTCACCGATGAACTGTCCTTTGTTGAGATAGGTGAGGATGATTTCCCGGCCATCTTCGTCCTCGATATAGACGGCGACAGAACCTTCGGTCAGGTAATATAAGATATCCGCCGGATCACCGATATGGATGATCTCTGTATTCTTGGGATAGCGTCGGCGATGGCAATACGAGAGAAATCTTTGAAGATACTCAGGTTCCTGCGGCGGCGGTTTTATGATCGACATGATCCTATGACTCTTGTGATGCAGAGTGTGGGATAGTGACGGTAGCTGCAGTTGAAATGCAGCTGGGATGCTTCCCCTGAAAATACCGCTGTCGTCACCACCAGTCCTCTTGGTTAAGTTATTATAAAAGCGTTGAAAAGAGTTCAAGCATAAGTTTAGCAACCCTTTTCAACTTGTCGAATTTACGACTATCTATAGCGTACTTTTGCGTATAGTGTAACAAATAAAGCGAGCCTGGGGGATTTGGCTCAGCAAGAATCAACGGCCTTTGTCTGCGATGATTTGAACTGCGTCGCAGACACAATATAAAGCGGAGTAGCGGATGAAAGCACGGGTGAAATGGGTGGAGGAGGCCACCATGTTGGGGGAAGCGGGCAGCGGCCATGCGATCGTGATGGATGGACCACCGGAGCATGGGGGGCGAAATCTGGGTGTCAGACCCATGGAGATGCTCTTGCTGGGTATGGGTGGATGTACCGAATTTGATGTTCTCTCAATCCTGAAGAAGTCCCGCCAGCAGGTAACCAGCTGCGTGGTGGAGCTGGAAGCTGAGCGTTCGGAGACCAACCCCAAAATCTTTACCCGAATCCATGCCCATTTTGTGGTGCGTGGACGGGAGCTGAGCGAGAAACACGTAGCACGTGCAATCTCACTTAGCGCAGAAAAATACTGCTCTGCCTCCATCATGCTGGGCAAGAGCGCGGAAATTACACACGACTACGAGATTCACAATGACTGAGGCGGCAAACTTTGATGCGTTGGTCAGTGACTTCTATCGGGTCTGGTTCAGATTCCATCCTGTGGCAGCTATCTATGCGGGTGTGGCAGGCTACGAAGGGCGGCTGGAGCCCGATGGGGATGACGATGTCGGTGCCCTGTCTCATCTGCTGAGCAATCTCCTGGTGAGCCTTAAAGAGCTTGATTACGCAGCATTGGACCCGGATCGGCAGCTCGATCTACAGCTGATCTATGGTGCGGTGATGATCGAACATCGGGTCCTGTTGGAGCATGACTGGCGTCACCGGGATCCTGCCAAGTATCTCCCCTTGAGACTGTTGCAGGAACTGGTCGTACGGCAACCGGAAAGGCTCTGCGAAGCCCTCATGGGAATCCTGGAGAAAACGCCGAACTATATGCGGGACGCACGCGGCCGTCTGTCTGAACTCCCTGGTCTGGTTTCCACCCTCTGGTTGGCCGATGCACTTGAGATGGCCGAAAAAGGGGTACCCTGGCTCAAGCGGCTGGGGAGGGATCTGCCGCAAACCAAGGAGTGCTGTGCGGATCAGGGGAGACTGCAGACGCTGAGCAGTCAGGCCGCCGAGGCAATCGAGGACTATAAGGTCAAACTGATTAAAGACCTGACGCCGACCGCCAGTGGTACGGCAGACTGTGGTGCGGAGCTGCTCGACTGGTTACTCAAGCACCGGGATCAGCTTAGCCTCACTACCGGGGATGCTCTTGTCTATGCTCAGAAAAGGCTGCAGCAGTGCTATACAGATTTAGAGAAGCAAGGACTGACTTTACAGGCCCTGAAGGGCATGGACGGCGAGAAGCTATCAGGAGATGCGCGTCTCCAGGCCTATCATGAAGAAGCGGATAAAATGCGGGGTTTTCTGCAAGAACAATCCCTGCTGCCACTCATTGAGCAGCCGATGGAGTTTAAGGTTACCGACAGCTGCTTCCGACAACCGGATTGCGGCAGTTACCTGCGTAGTGAACAGGGCGGCATCTTTCTGGTACCCCATGATCAGCAAGTGGGTGGTGGTGAAACCCTCTCAGCCATTCGCATGCGTTCCCTCTATGGCGGTTGGGCCGGACGCCACTACCTGGCTTGGGCTGGTGGCGTGTCTGCTCATAGCTTAATACGTCAGATCAACCCGTCAGCAGCTTTCAAAAGGGGCTGGGCGCACTACATGAGCCGAGTGCTGGAAGCGAGAGGATATTTCAGCGAGGTCGATCGCGTCATGCTCAATCAACGACGGCTGGCGCTGGCGGAACAGGCGGTGGTCGATCTGGAGTTTCATGCCGGTGAGATCAATAGCCGACAGGCCCTGGAGCGCCTGAAGGCCTTATCCGATATCCCCTGCTGGGCAGAAGTGAGCCTGACAGCTATCTCCCGTCGACCCAGTGATGCTTTTATGGCGCTTCTGGGAGCAGATCTGATTGAGCACCTGGGTTCTCGGCTGTTGCAACAGAAACCTGAAATCACCCTAATGGATTTTCATGAGGGACTGCTGGCCCACGGCGCGGTTGCGTTGCCCCTGGTGGTGCAGCGGGCTTTTGGTCAAGAGGTCTGGGAGGAGATGATTGCAGAGGTCATAAAGTGAAGCGACCCGATAGTCATCTGGGTTTGCGGCATGTGGCACTCAATGTTAGAGATTTGCCCGCCAGCGAGCACTTTTATGTGGAGCTGCTGGGCCTGAGGGTTGAGTGGCGGCCCGATCCCGATAATCTCTACCTCACATCAGGACCAGACAATCTGGCGCTGCACAAGGCGCCTGCCGGCGAGCTTGATGAGGCGGGACAGCGGCTTGATCATATCGGTTTTTTTCTCGCGACAGCCGAGTTAGTGGATGAGTGGTACGAGTTTCTTGGCAGCATGGGTGTGCAGATGCGTAATGCACCACGAACCCATCGGGATGGCGCCAGAAGTTTCTATTGCTACGACCCGGATGGAACGGTGGTGCAGATTATCTACCATCCACCGGTCGCTGAGTTCGAAGCGAGTACGCCTTCAAGGTAAACAATCAGGGAGCAGCCAGCCTGTGTGAGTGCCCTAAATTTATTGCCGTGCAGGAGTACCAGTTAGAGCAAGAACAGAGTGGCAAGCCCAAGGAAGGCGAGAAAACCGACCACATCTGTGACGGTCGTGAGCAGTACGCCCCCCGCCAGCGCCGGGTCTATACCCATTTTCTCCAGTAGCAGCGGTAATGCGGCACCAGCCAGGGCAGCGAAAATCAGGTTAATGGTGATGGCGGCTGCGATCAGCAAGGCGATGCTGGTGTCCTGAAACCAGACGCCAGCAATGACGCCTACCACAACCGCCCAAATGATGCTGTTGATACCCCCCACAGCCAGCTCCTTGATCATCAGCCAGCGGGAGTTCTTGACTGTCAACTGGCCCAAGGCGATACCCCGGATAGCCAGGGTCAGTGTTTGCGTGCCCGCGATGCCACCCATGCTGGCAACGATAGGCATCAGCACCGCCAGTGCGACGATCTGATCGATGGTTGACTCGAACTGACGGATCACCCAAGAGGCGAGGAACGCAGTCAGCAGGTTGATGCCAAGCCACAGCGCACGCCGTTGGGCGCTGACCAATACCGGGGCGAACATATCTTCATCCTCGCTCAATCCGGCATGACCCATGAATTGGTGCTCGCCCTCTTCACGAATGACATCGACCACGTCATCGATGGTGATTCGTCCGAGCAGGCGTCCCTCTTCATCCACCACCGGTGCGGACAGGAGATCGTGCTGCTCGAAACGGTTGGCGACCTCACGTTCGTTCCAGTCGGCAGGGATGGGTTGGATATCCAGCGACATGACCTCGGCCACGCTGTCATCCAGATCGTTGGTCAGTATCCGGCTGAGAGAGATGGCGCCAAGATAAAAGCCGTCACGATTGACCACGAAGAGCTTGTCGGTGTCTCTCGGCACTTTGTCTCCGAGTCTGCGCAGGTAGCGCATTACCATGTCGATGGTTACCTCGGCGCGCACGGTCACCGTGTCGAGATTCATCAGGCCGCCGGCGCTATCTTCGGGATAGTGCAGAACCGCCTCGAGTCGCTCACGATTCTGCTGATCGAGGGAGTCGATGACCTCCCAGGTGATATGGCGGGGCAGCTCTTTGACCAGGTCAGCCAGGTCATCGATCTCAAGGCCCTCGGTGGCGGAGACGATATCCGCCAGATCCATCTCTTGTAAGAGGCTCTCGCGGACTTCGTCGGTAACATCGAGCAGGACCACGCCGGCTGCCTGTTCATCCAATAAATCCCAAACGACCTTACGCTGGGTGAGGGGCAGAGATTCCAGGAGATGGGCGATTTCCGCCGGCCGCAAGGCATTTAGCATGCGTGTGGCTTGTGTCAGCGTACCGCCTTCCAATAGCGCTGTGACCGCCTGCAGTCGGTTGTCATCCGAATTGTTCTGCAGGCTGGCTGGCATGTAGGTACCCCGTGTGTGATTGACAGGCAGTGTAGCAGGGGGCCGATGGGGCGTGAAGATAACCAGATAGGATAGATGCAGTCTTTTCGTAGAAAATAGAGAGTTTAAGCTGAAGTTTTAATGGGGGTTGAAGAGTTCTTCGAACAGTGCGTTTGAATCCGTGTGGCTCTCAAGCTGCCGGAAATAGGTTTCGGTTCGTACTTGCAGATCGGTCAGGTGGCAGTGGCGAATAACCTCTCTGGTCTCCAACAATGCACTGGGATGCATACTCATTTCCCGTAATCCCATGCCAATGAGCAGGCGGGTATATCGCGGGTCACCCGCCATCTCTCCACACATGCTGACGGGGATGCCTGCTTGATCCGCAGCATTGATTGTGTTCTGGATCAGGTAGAGGACCGCTGGGTGCAGGGGCTCGAAAAGAAAATTGACCTCTTCGTCCATGCGGTCTACCGCAAGGGTGTACTGGATCAGGTCATTGGTGCCGATGGAGAGGAAATCGAGCTGTTTGGCGAAGGCTTTGGCCGCAATGGCGGCAGCAGGGATCTCGATCATGCCGCCAATCGGAATCAGGTGATCGTATTGCAGATGCTGTCGGCTCAGTTCAGATTTGGTGCGCTCTATGAGATTGAGCACCTGCTGCAGCTCCTGCAGACCGGATAGCATCGGAATCATCAAGCGCACCGGTCCTTCGGCAGATGCCCGCAGGATGGCGCGCAATTGAGGAAGAAAGAGTTCGGGTTCCTTCAGGCAGAGGCGTATGGCGCGAAGTCCCAGTGCAGGATTAACTGCGGGCATACAACCTGAATCACTCATACTGCCGGTGGTTTTATCAACACCCAGGTCCAGGGTTCTGATCGTAATGGGGATGCCTTTGAGCCCTTTGACCGCTGCCAGGTAAACCTCCAGTTGTTCCTCTTCTGAAGGCGGGTCTGGGCGATTCATGTAGAGAAATTCTGTGCGGAAGAGGCCAACACCGTCTGCACGATTTTCAAGGGTGATCTCGATGTCTTCCGGCAGCTCGATATTGGCATGCAAATAGATATGGAAGCCATCCATGGTCATTGTCGGGAGGTCAACCTGACGTCGAAGGTCAGCTTCCCGCTTCTGTCTGGCCGTAATACGTTCCCGATAGTGATACAGAATGCGCTCGGTCGGGTCTGCCAGTACCACGCCCTGTGCGCCGTCGACTACCAGGGTCTCTCCCTGGCGGAAGAGCGTTGTGGCTTGATGGATACCGACCACAGCTGGGATACCGAGGCTTCTTGCCAGAATGGCGGTATGAGAGAGGGGGCCACCGAACTCGGTAACGAAGGCCGCCACCCCCTGGTTTTTCATCATGATGGTCTCAGCGGGCGTCAGATCCCGGGCGACTATCACACGTCCCTTGAGATTGTCGTGATTTGTCGGCTGTCCGCCGGCAAGGACGAACTGAATTTGTCCGACCACATGATCGACATCGTCCTTGCGGGTGCGCAAGTAGGGGTCATCCATCTCATCGAAAACTCTGACCAGCTCATCACGGCGGACCTGTAATGCCCACTCCGCACTATAACGATTCTCTCGTATCAGACCGATGGCGGCTTGGCTGATGGCAACATCTTCCAGCATCAGCAAATGGGTATCGATGAACTCCGAGATATCGAGTGCCGTGTCACCCGGAATCTGATCGCGTACCTCACGCAGGTGGTTGGTGGTGGTTTTCACGGCATCCTGGAAGCGCTCGATTTCACCTTGAATCTGGTCTTCTGAGATCTCCCGCATACTGATTTCAGCCACACCATGATTCAGCAGGTAGGCTTCACCAATGGCGACTTCCCGGCTGGTATTAATCCCGATGCCTTGACAGGAGAGCGTCACTGCTCTTCTCCGAAGCGGTCGTTTATCAGCTCAATCAGCGCTGCTAAGGCCTGACTCTCATCCTCGCCGTCTACTTCAAGTTGCAGCATGGTGCCCTGGTTGGCCGCCAACATCATGACGCCCATGATGCTCTTGCCGTTCACCCTTTGGCCATTGCGCAGCAGGTAGACATCGCTACGGTAAATGCTGGCACAGCTGACTAATTTGGCTGCCGCCCGGGCATGCAGCCCCAATTTATTGATGATCTCTATCTCTTGATTAAGCATGCTTTTAATATGGACGTTGTTATCTCGCGCAGAAGAAGCTTCTCGACGGTGATTCACCCCTGCAACTATCCCAGATTGTCATGATAGCTCTCTATGGCGACTGACGACCTGCATGTCTTGGTCTTTAAAATGCTGGGTCAATTGCTCTACCAGATAGACAGAACGGTGCTGACCACCGGTGCAGCCAATCGCGATGGTGAGATAGCTGCGTCCGTCCGCCTCGAAGGTGGGAATCCATCGGTCAAAGAAATCCTTCAGATCAGCCATCATCTGGTGTGTTTCGGCCTGTGCGTCAAGGAAATCTGCAACGGGTTTATCACGACCGCTGAGATGCCTGAGTTCGGACTGCCAGTGAGGGTTGGGCAGGCATCGGACGTCGAAAACAAAGTCCGCATCTCTGGGTACCCCGTGCTTAAAACCAAATGATTCGAATAGAATAGAGGCATTGTCATCCGCTCCGCTGATACGGCTGCGTATCAAATCACGCAACTCGTGCTGGTTGGTATGTGAGGTATCGATGCGCAGATCGGCGGTGTTGTTCAGGGGCTGTAATAGTTCACGCTCATGCAGGATAGCTTCGTCGAGAGATTGTTTCCCATCAGTTAACGGGTGCTTGCGACGAGTCTCGCTGAATCTCTTTATCAGCGTATCGGGCTGTGCATCGAGAAAGAGCATAGTGCACTCGATGCCCTGTTTTCGCATATTCTCTACCAGTGCCGGTAGGCGGGGTATTTGGCTGGGTTGGCTGCGCGCATCGATGCCTACCGCCGTTTTACAGAAAATCGGTTCGGGTTCACTGGTCAGGTGCAGTGCAACCGCCTCAAGCAGTGAGACCGGCAGGTTGTCTATGCAGTAGTAACCCATGTCCTCCAAGGTATGCAGTGCAATCGTCTTGCCGGAGCCGGATAGACCAGTAACAATTTGTAGTTTGATGCCAGAATTCATAATGTTGTTTTGCTGGATACTTGTTTCTGTACGGCGAATATTTGTCATTAAAAAAAGGCTTTATGTCAGTTGCCTAATCGGGCCCTATGTCAGTTGCTGCTTTTTTGGGATGTTGGTCGATGTGGTTCTGCTGGCGCTGAATAAAATCCCTGGCCGCGTTATAGCCATCGATCGACAACATATGCTGACGCACGGCTGTTTCCACCAGGATTGCCAGGTTCCTGCCGGCTGCGACGGGAAGGCTGGTCTGGGGAATCTCCACATCCAGCAGCGTACGCAGTGAGTGGCTGCCTTCCAGGCGGTCCATGTTGTTCAGTTTCTCGTCGTCGAAATGAACCAGATCAATGATCAGGTGGAGCCGCTTATCCGGTTTGATTGCACTATTACCGAACATGGCGCGAATGTTGATTAGGCCCAGGCCTCTGACCTCAAGAAAATCCTGCAGTACCTTCGGGCAACGGCCCATGATTGTGTGGCTATGTGTCTTGTAGAGTTCGGCGGCATCATCCGCAATTAAACGATGTCCGCGTGAAATAAGTGCAAGGGCCAGCTCGCTTTTACCAATAGCCGGGTTGCCGCTGAGCAGTACGCCCTTGCCCAGGACCTCCATGAAGACGCCATGCACCAACAGGGTCTCGCCGGTGGACTGAGAAAACCGTTCAAACAGGCGGTCGATGACCAGGTGATCGGGACGGGCAGTGGTGATGATGGCTGTTTTGCAACTCTGTGCGCGAGTCTTGCATTCAGGGGTGGGCTCAAGCCCGTTGGTAAACAGCAGAGCAACAGGTGGGGGAGTAAAGAGCTGCTTCAGGCAGTGTTGGTAGTTCTCCGGATCGCCGCTGAGCAGATGTGCTTGCTCCGGTGGGCCGATAATCTGAATCTGGTTTGGGCGTATGAGATTGAGCGGGCCTGCCGGTGCCCCAATCTCTTGCTCATGCCTGTCATCGAGAATGGCGTTGTCGCCGCACCAGCCATCCCATTCTAAGTCGAGTTCGACGCTCAGGGCGTCGATGAGCTCCTGAACGGTGCGTATGGATTTCATTTGCTGGCGATAGCGGCTTCCCGCTGCCGGATGAGCTGATACAGGTCCTGATCGGTCTCTGCCTCGCGCAGTGCAGCACAAAAAGCGCTGTCACTGAACATGCTCGCCAGCTTAGAGAGTAGTTGAAGATGCTCGTCGGTGGCCTCTTCCGGCACCAGCATGGCGAATGCCAGGTCGACGGGGTCGCCGTCAAGCGCATCAAAATCGATACCTTTGGGTAGTTTGATGAAAGCCCCCATCGCCTGAGAAACCTCAGGCATACGGGCATGGGGTAACGCTATCCCTTTTCCGAGCCCCGTGCTGCCGAGCCGCTCACGTTCCAGCAGGGCATCGAATACCAAGTCCTGGGTCAGGTCTGGAACCGACTCGGCCAGTCGCTGGCCGAGTTGTTCCAGGACGCGTTTTTTACTGGCCGCCTCAAGGTTGCAGCCGATGCGTTTCTCCTGCAGAAAACCTTCGGGAAACATTAAGACCTCGCCAGTTAACAGAGTCGCAGCTATTCCGTAGCATACTTGACGCCGCTGCCGGCGCGGTGGCTCTTCATTTTTTCCTTGTGTTTAATCACTTGCCTGTCCAATTTATCGGTCAGAACATCGATAGCAGCGTACATGTCCTCATGCACGGAATCGGCAAACACATTGGCGCCGTTGACGTGCATGGTGGCTTCTGCCTTCTGTCTCATTTTTTCGACACTCAGAATGACGTGAACATTGGTCACGTTATCGAAATGGCGTTCGAGACGCTCGAACTTGTTGTCCACATAGTTCTTCAAGGCATCAGTAACGTCTACATGATGACCGGTCAGGCTAATTTGCATAATTATCTCCTGTGCTTAGATGAGACAACTCATCACCCTGCCTGATCTCAGCGGCTGGTCTGCGTTGCAGACGTCGCTTCTTCGACGCGATATGCCTTGTGCATGCTTGCATCCGCATTCGGTCGTTGGGTCGACTATGGGCAAAGCCGCATGGCCAGACACTTTAAATCAGGCGCTTTCGCTCGTTCGATGGCGGAATGCTCATCGACTCACGGTACTTGGCCACCGTACGCCGGGCCACTTCTATACCCTGGTCCGACAAAATGGTGGCGATCTTATTGTCGCTGAGTGGCTTGTTCGGCAACTCAGCGGCAACCAATTTTTTAATCAGTGCGCGAATGGCAGTGGAGGAACACTCGCCACCTGCGCTGGTACTGACATGGCTGGAAAAAAAGTACTTAAACTCCAAAGTACCCCTGGGGGTGTGCATATATTTTTGCGTGGTAACCCGGGATATCGTCGATTCGTGCATCTCGAGCGCCTCTGCGATATCTCTGAGTACCAGTGGTTTCATCGCTTCTTCTCCATGTTCGAAGAAACCACGCTGATATTCAACAATTTTAGTCGCCACCCGCAGAATGGTCTCGTTGCGGCTCATCAGGCTCTTGATGAACCAGCGCGCCTCCTGCAGATGATTTTTAAGAAAGGTGTTGTCTTCACTCTGATCGGCACGCCGTATCAGACTGGCATATTCGCTGTTGACCCGTAATTTGGGTGTGGACTCGCCGTTCAGTTCCACCAGCCAGCGGCCCTTGTGTTTACTGACGAAGACATCGGGAATCACATACTCCGGCTCACTTTGAGCAATCAGGGTGCCTGGGTGGGGATTCAGTGATCGAATCAGCTGCATGATTTCGCTGAGTTCATCATCCCCAATCTTCAGGCGTCGTTTGATCTGGTTCTGGTCCTGGTTCGCCAGATGGTTGAAATGGTCGCGGCAGAGATGAATCGCCTGGTCGATATGGGGCGTTGATGCCGGCAGCTGCTCCAGTTGAATCAGCAGGCACTCCTGGGGGCCGCGAGCGCCGACACCGGGCGGATCGAAGGCTTGGATTCTGTGTAGTACCGCTTCTACATCCTCAAGGGTGATTTCATCATCCTGTACATCCAGGGAGAGCAGGATATCCTCCAGCTTACCGGTAAAATAGCCGTCGTCACTGATGCTGTCGATTAGATTGGTGGCAATCAGGTGATCCTGGGGTGTGAAGGGTGTCAGGTTCATCTGCCAGATGAGATGCTCATGCAGAGTGGGGGCGCCACTACGTTGAGCAAGGTAATCGTTGTCGGTTGCCTCTCCACTGCCGCTGTTGCTGGGTAGGTAGCTGTCGTAGACATCGGCCCATTCACTATCGACAGGAAGATCCTCTGTGACTTGGGAGGCGTCGGTCTGTATTTCCCTCTCGTTGTTGATGTCGTTGCCGTCCTGGCCCTCTTTGGTGCGATCTTCCTGGGATTTGCTATCGGCGCTATCGTTTTCTTTATGATTGTTGTGCCTGTGTTCCTCGTCTGTATCCAGCAGAGGATTGGTCTCCAGCGCCTCCTGTATCTCTTGGCTGAGATCGAGCGCGGAGAGCTGCAGTAGGCGAATCGCCTGCTGCAACTGGGGCGTCATAGTGAGATGTTGTCCGAGACGGAGCTGGAGAGTCTGCTTCATTGCAGATGTGTCTATTAAACCTGGTATGTTATTTGTATGTCTTTAATCTCATTCTAGCTAAAAAAACACGGTGGGGTAATAGATTCTTTTTCGCCAAATACATTTCCTGATTGGGTTTTCCGACCATTAATTGCTCAAAATGAGTGGCTCAAATGTCAGCAGTTAGGGCTATCCTGCTAATTTACATGGTAAAATTTTCTCCCAGGTAGACAGAGCGAACCTGTGGATCGGAAAGGATGTCCGCTGTTGGCCCCTCAGCAAGTACTGATCCGGTACTAATGATGTAAGCGCGATCACAGATATCCAGGGTTTCCCGGACATTGTGGTCGGTAATCAGGACACCTATCTTCAACGACTTCAGGTGTTGGATGATTTTTTTGATGTCGATAACCGCAATGGGATCGACACCGGCGAAGGGTTCGTCGAGCAGAACAAATCGTGGTTGAATTGAGAGCGCACGGGCAATCTCCAGACGGCGTCGCTCACCACCGGATAGGCTCATGGCCTGGCTCTCCCGCAGATGAGCGATACCAAATTCTTCTAACAGCCGATCACAGCGTTCCTGTCTTGTGGCTTTATCCAGTTCTTTGCGGGTTTCCAGTATGGCGAGGATGTTGTTTTCTACACTGAGTCGACGAAATACCGAGGCTTCCTGGGCCAGGTAGCCGATACCGAGTCGTGCCCGCTGGTGCATGGGTAGATCGGTCAGGTCTTGGCCATCAAGCAAGACTTGCCCCTGGTCTGCCCGGATCAGCCCGACGATCATGTAAAAGCTGGTGGTTTTTCCTGCGCCGTTGGGTCCCAGCAGGCCGACCACTTCACCACTATTGACAGATAGTGAAACGCCATCGACCACGCTGCGTTTGTGATACTGTTTTTTGAGTCCTTCGGCTTGTAGCAGGCTCATGGGGCCGTTTTCTTCCGTGGTTCTATGATGACCTGCACGCGCTGTTTTCCATCCGCACTGGTACCGGCTTTGACTTGTGATGAGGTGCGGTTGTAGATAATACGGTCGCTGCGGAATTGATCAGGACCCTGCTCGAGGAGGGCATCATCGAACAGCAGCAGCTCGTCCCTATCGACATAGAACTCAGCCCGCAGGGCGCGCCCGCGAACCTCCTCCTGTTCATCGGTTGTTTGTTGGAACCGGGTCGGTTGTCCCTCGCTGATCAGCTTGTCGGTTTTGCCGTCACGCCGGTGGATCCAGAGTCGATCCGCCCACAGCTTTAGGCTGCCCTGGGTGATCACAACATTGCCCTGATAGAGGCTGATGCCAGTACCCTCGTCGATGGAGACGCTGTCTGCCTCCAGGTGCATGGGCTGGTCCCTGTCCCCGCTGAGTGCCTGTATTGTCAGAGGAAGCAGTAACCCCATCAGAAGGACCGGATAGCGTAGGGATTTAATTAAATTCATAACGACCTCTTACCTGACTGAGCAGATTGAGACGTACCGGCGCCTTCAGCCAGCCTTCCATACCAACGCCAGTGATCCACTGTTGGCCACTCTCGATGCGTATAGGGGCATCGGTGGTGGTATGGGCATCTCTAGTCGCCACTGTCAGATCCCGTGTGACGATATGATAGGGCGCGTGCTTCCCCCCACCTTCCCGATCGATGATGACTTCACCTGGCATGAAGATAATGTCTTTATCACTGTTGGCCAGCGCTTTTTCGGCCTGCATCCGCCAGGGAGGTGTTTCGGGATCGTAGCGCCAGAGGACAGGGCTGTTGAGTTCTGCGGTAGCGGTAGACTCGAAGTGTTCCATATGAGGGGTTTCCAGGGTCTGCTGAAGACGCCCGCCGGTGCCGAAAGTATGTACCTTCAGCTGCTCAGCATAGTAGTCTGGCGTTTCGACGCCCGCCACACGGACTTCCTCTGGCGGTGCAAGCAGTTTTTGCATCCACCAGAAAAGACTCAGCAGTGCGGCCAGTGTCAGACTGATGCCGAGCAGTTGCCGCTTCAAAGATAGTGTTCCAGGGCAGACTTGAGATTGCCCTGGGCCTCCATGATCATTTCACAGACATCCCGTCCAGCACCTCGTCCGCCGGCATTGGGCGTCAGCCAATGGGCATGTTGTTTGACCAGTGGGTGCGCATCGTTGACTGCTATCGCCAGGCCGACACGGCGCATAATAGGCAGATCGACAACGTCGTCTCCCACATAGGCGACTTGTGAGGCCTGTAGGTCAAGCTTGTTACACAGCGCTTTAAAAGCGGGTAGTTTCTCCAATTTGCCCTGATAGACATGTTCTACACCCAGGCTCTCCATGCGAATACGCACTACCTCAGATGTACGGCCCGTGATGATGCCGATGATGACGCCACTGTGCTGCAGCATTTTCATACCGTGTCCGTCGCGGGAGTTAAAGGCCTTGTACTCCTGACCATCATCTCCGAGATAAAGGCTGCCGTCCGTCAGCACACCATCCACATCGAACACCACCAGCTTGATCTCTTGCGCCTTATCTTGAATATCTTGCATTTGAACCTCCTACATCACGCCGGCTCTCAACAGATCGTGCATGTTGAACGCACCGACCAGTTGCTGCTCCCCATCTACCACCAGCAGGCCGTTTATCTTTTTTTTATCCATCATCTGCAAGGCTTCCGCGGCGAGCATGTTGGGTGGCGCGGTCTTGCAGTTCTTTGTCATTACCTCGCATACACAGAGGGTATGAATGTCAACGGGATTATAAAGCGTACGCCGAAGGTCGCCATCGGTATAGAGACCGGCCACACGTCCTTCAGCGTCAACGACAGCAGTCATGCCGAGTCCTTTTGCGGACATCATTTCCAGGGCGTCGTGCAACGTGGCATTGGTATCGACTACAGGCAGCGCATCCCCGGTATGCATGATGTCGCTGACATGCAGTAACAGACGTCTGCCCAGGCTGCCGCCCGGATGGGAGAGGGCGAAGTCCTTGGCGGTAAAACCACGGGCCTGCAATAAGGCCACTGCGAGTGCGTCACCCATCACCAGGGCAGCAGTGGTGCTGCTGGTTGGTGCCAGGCCCAGTGGGCAGGCCTCTTTTTCGACACTGACATCAATGTGGACTTCTGATTCTCTGGCCAAAGTTGACTGAGGCTTGCCGGTCATGGCGATGAGTGGCACACCTAAACGCTTGAGTAGCGGTAGAATGGTCAGCAGTTCGTTGGTCTCCCCGGAGTTGGAGAGGGCCAGCACCGCATCCTGCGCAGTAATCATACCCAGGTCTCCATGGCTGGCTTCTCCCGGATGTACAAAGAATGCAGGACTGCCGGTGCTCGCCAGGGTGGCTGCAATCTTATTCCCGATATGGCCCGATTTGCCCATACCGATGACGACGATTCTGCCCTGGCAATCCAATAGATAACGGCAGGCCTGGGCAAAACGCTCATCCAGGCGGTCGAGTAGTGCAGAGATGGCGGTGGCCTCTGTCTCAATAACTGCCCGCCCAAGATCGGTCATCTGTGAGATTTCCAGCGCGTTGACTTCTGCTTTATGTGTCATGATGCCGATGCCATGTTTTTCTTGAAAAAGGTAATTATCTTAGGTTCGAACCAGAGAAAAGAATAACAGAGACTGGTAGCCGATAAATGCACAAAGCAGGATCAGTCCTTCGAGTCGGTTGATACGACCCTGTCTACCGAAACCATACCCCATAAGAAAAAGGGCGACAGTCAAAGCAATCATGGTGGGCTGGTCCCGGGTCAGTACCTCGGGCAGAAACGGGCCGGGTGCAATGAGACCGGGAAGGCTTAATACCGCTAATAAGTTATAGAGATTAGAACCAATGACATTGCCGATGGCGATGTCATGCTCTCCCTTCATTGCGCTCGCAATACTGGCCGCCAGTTCTGGCAGACTGGTACCGATAGCCACGATAGTCAGGCCGATGACAACATCGCTGATACCCAGGGCAGTGGCGATATTCGTGGCGCCCCAGACCAGTGTGCGTGAACTGGCGAGCAGTGCAACCAGTCCCAGCAGCAACCATAAGATTGCCTTGCCTGTGGGGATGTCGTGGGGAATTTCTGCGTCAAATTCACCGGCGATGGGATCAGACTGAGCGGTTTTTGCCGAGTGGACCATCCAGCTGAGTATGCCGACTAGCAGTAACAATAGAATCGCGCCATCGAGCTGGTCCAGTACCCCATCCCACATCAGGGCCAGGCTGATAAGGGTGATGGCCAATAGCAACGGATATTCTCTTTTTAATACGCCGGAATGGACTGAAAGGGGAGTGACCATCGCGGTAAAGCCGAGAATCAAGCCGATATTGGCGATATTGGAGCCAAGCGCGTTACCGATTGCCAGGCCTGGGTTACCGTTGTAGGAGGCAATGCTTGAGACGAGGATCTCCGGTGCAGATGTGCCCAGGCCAACGATTGTCAGGCCAATCATCATGGGTGAGACACCCAGGTTGTTGGCCAGGGCGGCGGCACCGCTGATGAATCGGTCTGCGCCCCAGACCAATACGGCGAGTCCAACAAGGATGGCAAGGCTGTTTAGTAACATCGGAACAACAACTATTGAGTATCTGGGTAGTTAATCTTGATCTGCCTGTCTGATGGGAGCCGAATAAACGATTCAGCACCTGTATTTTTCTATTTCAACCAGCAGCAGCAGATTATAGGCAGGAGGATAATATCAGATTGAGTGACAGATGTAGGGTTGACAAAACCATCAGAATATTAGAGTATACAAACATACTGATTCGTTAATCGTAACAGTATTCCTCCTTTGGTGGTTATCTTAAGCGCGGCCTCCCCGGCTGCGCTTTTTTTTGTCTGCGATTTGATAGGGCCTTGTGTCTAAACTAAGGATCATGTAAGATCCGCCGTCTTTTTCGAGACATGACAGTTCCCCATCGGAGCGGCATTAAATGACTACTGTAAGTGCAAAACCGGCAGAGGTACGCCGTAATTGGTACCTCGTGGACGCCACAGATAAGACCTTGGGTCGTCTGTCCACTGAAATCGCTCGTCGCCTGCGCGGCAAGCACAAGCCGGAATACACCCCCCATGTGGATACCGGGGACTACATCGTTGTTGTGAATGCCGAAAAGATCCGTGTCACGGGTAATAAATTGGCAGACAAGATGTACCATCACCATACCGGTTATATCGGTAACCTGAAGTCCATTAGTTTGGGTAAGCTGCTGCAGAAGGCGCCAGAGCAGGCAATCCAGCATGCGGTCAAGGGGATGATGCCGAAGAATTCGCTGGGACGTGCCATGTTTAAGAAACTGCGCGTCTTCGCCGGTAACGAACACACCCATCAAGCTCAGCAGCCAGAGCCGCTGGACATCTGATAGAACAAACCAGGTTAAGAACATGGCAGATATGCACAACACAACCGGTCGCCGTAAAAGTTCAACTGCGCGCGTCTTCCTCACAGCCGGTAGCGGTAACATCGTGGTGAACAATAAACCGCTGGACGAATATTTCGGCCGCGAGACGGCGCGTATGGTCGTACGTCAGGCACTGGATGTCACCGAAATGGGTGATAAGGTCGACGTTAAGGTGACCGTGAACGGTGGCGGTACAACCGGACAGGCTGGCGCCATTCGTCACGGCATTGCCCGCGCACTGGATGCTTTCGACAATGGTCTGCATGGCACCCTGCGTAAGGCAGGCTATCTGACTCGTGACGCACGTGCCGTCGAGCGTAAGAAAGTCGGCCTGCACAAAGCTCGCAAGCGTCCCCAGTTCTCCAAGCGTTAAGACTGACCCGGCGCATTGCGCCAGGCCTGCAACTGGGGATTCGTCTAACGGCAGGACAGCGGACTCTGACTCCGTATGTGGAGGTTCGAATCCTCCATCCCCAGCCAACAGAACACAGAACCCGCCATGTGCGGGTTTTTTGTTGTGCTTGAGGCGGAGCCAGAGGGATGGAGGTGAGAAGCTCCACCGAGGTTCGACGACGGCGCACAGCGACGGCGAACGGCAGCATGCCGGCCCCGCAGGGGTGAGGCCCGGTGGGCCGAATAATCCTCCATCCCCAGCCAACAGAACACAGAACCCGCCATGTGCGGGTTTTTTGTTATCCAGTGTTTGTTCTTGTCGGAGGATGTTGAGGGTTTTTGTGAGAAACGCCGAATTCTAACTAGAGTAAGAATTTCCCGTATAGCAGGGAATGGCTGGAAACGAATATCTTGCGATTAAGTCGCCAGGAAATACACTGAGTTACTCAAAACTCAAAACTCAAAACTCAAAACTCAAAACTCAAAACTCAAAACTCAAAACTCAAAACTCAAAACTCAAAACTCCCTCAGTCATCTCGGCACCGGTGCAACGTTCCACACCTTCTGTGCATATTCCTGAATCGTGCGGTCACTGGAAAAATAGCCCATACGGGCTGTGTTGAGGATGGCCATGCGGTTCCATTCGTCAGGCGTACGGTATGCCTTATCCGCCTGATCGCTGATGTCCAGATAGGATTGGAAATCGGCCAGTACTTTGAAGTGGTCGGCATTGAGCAGATTGTCAGTGATTGTGCGATAACGATCCGGCTCCTCCGGTGAGAAGTAACCATTGGCGATCATGTCGATGACCCGTCGCAGACAGGTGTTTGTCTCATAATGGTTTCGAGGGTTGTAGCCCTGGATGTGAAGTCTCTCGATGTCTTTGGTGGTGTGTCCGAAGATGAAGATATTATCGCTACCAATATGCTGCTGCATCTCCACATTCGCACCGTCCATAGTCCCCATGGTGAGCGCACCGTTCAGCGCCAGTTTCATATTCCCGGTGCCTGACGCTTCCATGCCGGCAGTCGAGATCTGTTGTGACAGTTCAGCAGCTGGGATGATATCCGAAGCAGTGGTTACGTCGTAATTAGGTATGAAGATGATTTTTAGTCGGTCGCTGACCGCCGGGTCATTGTCGATAACGTCTGCCACGTCGTTGATCAGTCGAATGATTTGTTTGGCTAGTGTGTAACCCGGTGCCGCTTTGCCACCAAAGATAATCGTGCGGGGTACGAATTTTTTTGCATCGGTATCAGTCAGACGATTGTAGAGAGCAATGGTCCGTAACAGGTTGAGCAACTGGCGTTTGTATTCATGGATGCGTTTAACCTGAACATCAAACAAAGTGTGAGGGTCGATCTCTCGTTTGAGATAGTAGCTTATCTGTGTGGCGAGCTTTTTTTTGTTAGCCAGTTTGATGGCAGCAAAGCGTTCTCTGAAATGCGCATCTTCGGCCAGCGGCTCCAGTTGTTTGAGTTGATCCAGATCTTTGATCCAGTCTGATCCAATGGCTTCACAGATTAGCTTAGAGAGTCCCTTGTTCGAGAGGTAGAGCCAGCGGCGTGGTGTGATGCCGTTGGTGACGTTCACGATCTTGTTGGGATAGTAACGGTTGAAATCCTTAAAGGTGTATTTGCGCAGCAATTCACTGTGTAGCGCCGAGACACCGTTCACGCGATGACTGCCGACAATAGCCAGATGGGCCATGCGGATTCGTCGCTCTCCCCCATCATCAATGATCGAGAGGCGATGTAAGAGATCCATATCTCCTGGGTTGAGATGGCCCAGCATCAACAAAAAGCGGCGATTGATTTCGTAGATCAATTGTAGATGACGAGGTAGCAGCTGTTCGAGAATATGAACAGGCCAGGTCTCCAGCGCCTCAGGTAACAGGGTGTGGTTTGTGTAGGAGAAGACCCGTGTGGTGATGTCCCAGGCGGGCTGCCACTCGAGGTGGTGCTTGTCCATCAACAGTCTCATCAATTCCGGGATGGCGATGGCCGGATGAGTGTCGTTGAGCTGGATGGCGACTTTTTCCGGTAGCTCACGCAGATCGTCATGATCGATAAAAAAGCGTCGCAGGATATCTTTCAGAGAAGCGCTGACGAAAAAATACTGCTGCTTCAGACGCAACAGTTTGTTCATGGTCGAAGTGTCGTTGGGATAGAGTACCTTGGAGATATTTTCTGAATGCGTTTTACCAACCACGGCCTCTGTATATTCGCCAAGGTTGAAGCAGTTGAGGTCGAAGTCCTCGTAGGCCTTTGCGCTCCATAGCCGAAGGTTGTTGACGGTGTCGTTGTGAAAGCCGGGAATGGGGGTGTCGTAGGCCTGTGCCATGACCACGTCTCCCTCGATCCAGTCAAAGTGGCGGCGTCCTGTCTGGTCCTGATACTCCATGACGCGCCCGCCAAACCGAATACGGTAGGAGACCTCCGGGCGGGGGAACTCCCAGGGGTTACCGTGGGCCAGCCAGTTTTCCGGTAGCTCCACCTGCTGTCCGTCCTCGATCTTCTGCCGGAACATGCCGTATTCGAAGCGAATGCCATAGCCGTAGCCGGGTATATTGAGAGTCGCCATGGAATCAAGAAAACAGGCAGCGAGTCTGCCGAGGCCGCCATTGCCCAAGGCGGCATCGTGTTCAAGACTGCGTAGCCGTTCCAGTTCTATACCGAGTTTGTGCAGTGCTTCGGTACAGGCGTCGAAGATGTCCATGTTGAGCAGACTGTTAACCAGGCTACGACCGATAAGGAACTCCATCGACAGGTAATAAACACGCTTTGCATCGTGTTTATAGTAGCTGCGTTGGGTCTCCATCCAACGCTCGATCAGGCGATCCCTTACCACATGGCTGAAGGCCATCATCCAGTCGTGTTCTGTGGCAGTCAGGGGATCTTTACCGATGGTATAAACCAGATGATTGGATACAGAGCGCTGAATGGCCTTGGTGTCTGAGCCCAGGTAGTCGTACTTAAATGCGCTCTGTGGGTCTTTGCTCATAAGCATGCTTCATCTTTTCGGCGTCGAATGTCTCTATCAGGTAGCCGGGATTTTCAGGTGGCGTCCCCTTTAATTGGTAGCACTATTCCAGCGCACTGCCAAGACAGGTAATCGTTTCAATAGGGGGAAGGAGAGAGGATATAAAATCAGCCCCAGGCCATCGGCGGCCAGATCCCACAACGAGAAATTGCGGTAGGGGAGGTAGTACTGGACCAGTTCTATGAACAGGCCATATGCCAATAGCGGCAATAGTTTTCGCGGCCCCCAATGGTGCCTTGGCCAGGCAAAATCGAGTAGAAAGGCCAGGCAGAGAAATGCAGCCGCATGTCCGAATTTGTCATTTATGTCTGCGACGGGTGTCTCTTCAAGCTGGCCGAATGAGAGATAACCGACCAACACCAGTGTGAGAGCGAAAGCGATCCGAAAGAGGCCGCTATGGGGTATATTGTTCAGTGCTGGCGGTGGATGGTTCAGTGCTGCTGTTCCCTGGCAATGGCACGATAGGCAATATCGGAACGAAAATAGACTTTTTCCCAATGGATGGAGCGGGTCAATTCGTAAGCGCGTTGCTGGGCCTGGGTCACCGTGTCGCCCAGTGCTGTTGCACAGAGAACACGACCGCCGGCAGTGACGATTTGGTCGTTGAGCAGAGCTGTGCCGGCATGAAACACCTTGGCATCATCGCTCTCCGGCTCTGGCAGGCCGCTGATTGGCAGATCTTTTTGATAGGGGCCTGGATAGCCGCCTGCGGCCAGAACGACTCCTACTGAGGCTCGGGGGTCCCATTCGGTGGTCTCTGTGTCGAGGCGCTGTTCCAGCGCGGCAAGGCAGTGAGTCACCAAATCAGAACGCATGCGTAGCATGATCGGTTGGGTCTCGGGATCACCGAAGCGGCAGTTATATTCGATGACTTTCGGTGTGCCATCTGCGGTGATCATGAGGCCGGCATAGAGAAAGCCGGTATAGGGGCGGCCCTCATCAGCCATGCCCTTGACTGTGGGCAGGATCACTTGCTCCATGATGCGCTGGTGAATCTCGTCTGTCACCACAGGCGCGGGAGAGTATGCACCCATACCACCGGTGTTGAGACCGGTATCGCCGTCTCCCATCCGTTTGTGGTCCTGGCTGGTAGCCATGGGCAGGACATGCTTACCATCAGCCATGACGATGAAGCTTGCCTCTTCTCCTTCCAGATACTCCTCGATGACCACTTGGTGACCGGCTTCACCGAAGGCATTGCCGGCCAGCATGTCTCTGACGGCCTGTTCAGCTGTCTCCAGGTCCATGGCGACGATGACCCCTTTGCCTGCGGCCAGACCATCGGCCTTGACCACGATGGGTGCGCCGGTCTCCTGCAGATAGGCGAGGGCAGAATCTGTATCGGTGAAGGCCTGGTAGTCGGCGGTAGGAATATGATGGCGGGCGAGGAAATCCTTGGTAAAGGACTTGGAGCCTTCCAGCTGGGCTGCTTCTCGACCGGGTCCAAAGCAGCGTAGGCCGGCTGCTGTAAAAGCGTCGACGATGCCTATGACCAACGGCGCCTCAGGCCCCACAATGGTGAGGCCGATATCATTGGCTTTGGCGAAATCGATCAGCTCATCAATCGCATTGACATCGATCTCTACATTTTCCAATCGTGCCTCCAATGCGGTACCGGCATTGCCTGGTGCAACATAGACCTTATCGGCCAGAGAGGATTGTGCGGCCTTCCAGGCCAGGGCGTGTTCGCGGCCGCCCGCGCCAATGACGAGTATGTTCATGATTTTTTTACTGGTTGTACCTGACTGCGAAATGGATTGATTGAGTCTCGACCTGGGGTCGGTGAAATATAACGCAAAGCTCGCAAAGAAACGTAACTAATGAAAACCCTTTGCGCTCTCTGCGATTCTTAGTGAGCACTGCGTTATAAAATCCCCCTTAGTGGGGGGATAATTAATTGCCCCGGCAGCAAACTCAATGACGGAAATGGCGCATGCCTGTGAATACCATGGCAATGCCATGTTCATTGGCAGCGGCAATGGCCTCGTCATCACGCATCGATCCACCTGGCTGAATAACGGCGGCAATACCTGCCTCGGCGGCGTTGTCGATGCCATCGCGGAAGGGGAAAAAGGCATCCGACGCCATGACCGATCCTTTAACCGTCAATCCTGCGTGTTCGGCTTTTATGCCGGCGATACGGGCGGAGTTTATGCGGCTCATCTGCCCGGCGCCAACACCAATGGTCATGCCGTCGCGACCATAGACGATGGCATTGGACTTGACGTATTTTGCCACACGCCAGGTAAAGAGCAGGTCACGCATCTCCTGTTCGGTGGGCTGGCGTTGGCTGACGACCTTGATCTCTTTGGTCAGTTGCAGGTCGGCATCCTGTACCAGCAGACCGCCATTGACACGTTTGTATTCCGTACGGTGGATGGCTTCGCTGGTCCACTCTCCACAAGATAACAGCCGTACGTTTTTCTTGCTGCTGACCTCTTCGACTGCGGCAGCGGAGACTTTGGGAGCAATAATCACCTCTACAAACTGGCGCTCGACGATGGCCTTGGCGGTCTCTCCATCCAGTTCACCATTGAAGGCGATGATACCGCCGAAGGCCGATTCCGGATCGGTGCTGTAGGCCCGGTCATAGGCTTCCAATAGATTGGCGCCATAGGCGACACCGCAGGGATTGGCATGCTTGACGATGACACATGCAGGACCCTCGTCAAAACTTTTAACGCACTCCAGCGCGGCATCGGTATCAGCAATATTGTTATAAGAGAGTTCCTTGCCCTGTAATTGAGTGGCAGTAGCCACACTGGCTTCTTCGATAAGATTCTCCACGAAGAAGGCGGCTTTCTGGTGAGGATTCTCACCGTAACGCATGGTCTGGGTCTGCTTGAACTGCATGGAAAGCGTACGGGGAAAGTCGCTCACCTCATCGCCCAGTCGTGCCCCGAGATAGTTGGCGATGGCGCTGTCGTAACGGGCGGTGTGCTCGAAGGTCTTCACGGCCAGATCGAAACGTGTGGCGTCGGTCACCGCATTATCGTTATTCGCCATCTCCTGCAGAACCCGGTCATAGTCGGCAGCATCGACTACAACAGTGACATCCTTATGGTTCTTAGCCGCAGCGCGCAGCATTGTAGGGCCGCCGATGTCGATATTTTCGATGGCGGTGGGCAGGTCGCAATCGGGTTTAGCCACCGTCTCTTCGAAGGGGTAGAGATTGACTGCGATAAGGTCGATAGCACCGATGCCGTTCTCTTTCATCACGCCATCGTCGGTACCGCGCCTGCCAAGAATGCCGCCATGAATTTTGGGATGAAGCGTCTTGACCCGCCCATCCATCATCTCAGGGTAACCTGTGTATTCGGAGACCTCGGTGACTGGTACGTCACTTGCTGTCAGCAGCTTGGCTGTGCCGCCGGTAGAGAGAATCTCGATCTGTTTTTCGGCGAGGCTGCGGGCAAAGTCGACGATGCCGGTTTTGTCAGAGACGCTGATCAGGGCGCGTTTAATAGATGCCATGGGTGGGTTTCCCCTATCTTGTTGAACGTAAATCGGGCAGTTGCCGAATGCGTTTTATGATGTTCGCATTGGACAGCTGCCCGTGTGCATGGGTATGTATTCTACGGCTCAGTCCAGATCGTACTGGGAGAGCTTTTTGCGTAATGTACTGCGGCTGATGCCTAGGATAGAGGCGGCTAATGTCTGATTGCCGCCGGTGTGTTTCATAACGCTTTCAAGCAGTGGTGCTTCCACCTCGTTCATAACCAGGCGATAGAGATTATTTGCGCCATGGCCGTTGAGGTTTTGGAAGTAACGCTGCATGGCGTCGCTGACACACTGACGCAGCGGTTCCGATTTTTTGCTATGCGTGACAGTCAGTCTGCTGTCATCTTCTTTATTGAACAGACTTGCGTCGATGTTCATGCCGCCAGTTCCCCTTTCTCTTTTTGACATGCGAAATATGCGCGTGCGTATTGCAGTTGCTGGCTGGCCGATTCCGTTCGGTTGATTTTCTCCCTGAAACGCGCCCCACCGGGGTGCCGTTTACTGTACCAGGCAATGTGTTTGCGGGCGATCCGGGTGCCCATCGTTTCCCCATAGAATTCGTAAAGCTGAGACAGGTGTTCCAATAAGATGTCTGCAACCCATTGAGTGTCTGGTGCTGGCAACAGGTCGCCTGTCTGTAGAAAGTGATCGATTTCACGAAAGATCCAGGGTCTGCCCTGTGCGGCGCGGCCGATCATGAGGCCATCTGCACCGGTCTGCTCAAGTACCTGCTTTGCCTTCTCAGGAGAGTTGATGTCTCCATTGGCAATGACCGGTATGCCGAGCTGTTGTTTTATCTGGCGAATGGTTTCGTACTCCGCTTCACCG
This sequence comes from Candidatus Thiodiazotropha sp. (ex Monitilora ramsayi), assembly GCA_025655575.1. Lineage (GTDB taxonomy): Bacteria > Pseudomonadota > Gammaproteobacteria > Chromatiales > Chromatiaceae > Thiodiazotropha. Next base: position 45,947 of record JAHXIP010000007.1, read on the forward strand.
GCAAATTTGCAGGCACGTGTTCGGCCATGGACCGATAGGGCCTGAATGCCGGAATCCTCGGCAATCTTCGCAATACGTATTCCATTCCTATCTGATTTGTCCTGTCCGGTGCGGATCTTCAATGTTACCGGTATATCAACGGCGTCCACCACTGCTCGCAGTATGTCGGCCACCAAAGGCTCGTTCTTAAGTAGTGCCGAACCGGCAGCCTTTCGGCATACCTTTTTTGCAGGGCAGCCCATATTAATGTCGATGATTTGTGCCCCAAAGGCCACGTTGGCTTTTGCGGCTTCGGCCATCATCGCCGGATCCGATCCCAGTATCTGTACGGCAATCGGACCCTCTTCCCCTCGATGATCCAATCGCTTTACGCTCTTGCGTGTACCCCAGAGTGCAGCGTCGGCGGATATCATTTCTGACACAGCCATGCCCGCACCCAACTTTCTGCAAAGTTGTCGAAAGGGTCTGTCGGTAACACTCGCCATGGGTGCAAGCAGCAGATTGTTATCTAATTTATAGGGTCCGATTTGCATTCAATCTGCCCTTCTTACGGGGGCTGTTGGTGATTGAGGAGGGGTTGGGATACTACCGCCATTATGGTGCGGAATCAAAAATAAAATCACGTTCAATTGATCTGGATGCGGTACCAATAAAGTGCATGGATGCGAAGTGGCTCTAAGGCATCTAAGTAAACTATTAAATACCTTTAAAAAAAGAAATTTATATGACTGTAAAGGATTCCAACACTCACTAAGATGAGAATGGTAATTATAAAAAACTACAGAAAATCGAAAGTGAAGCCTGTGACCTCTTTGCCAGGGTCGATTACCTCCATTTCAGCAAGGATTTGCTGCGCTCTGGGCATCATAGTCTTGTTGCGTTCACTTTCTGGCAGGTATTGGTCCGGTAAAAAGGTACGACGGGCAACAAGTTTTCCGTTGTCGTCATAGAGGCTCAGTTGCAGTTTGGGGAAGGGTTGATCGAAGGCAGCGGCATTCACCATATAGAGTTTCATAAAGAGAACATCCGGCTCACTCGGGCTGGTACTCAGGTTACGTCCCTCTATAAGGATCTTATTGGTGTCCCTGCGATTCGGTACTTCACATCGGGTAACCTTGCATATGACGTTCAATACCTGGCGGCCGACATCATAGTGGATCAGGTCATAACGAAACTGCCAAGCAAGCTGACTGGTGAGTAAGACGACAAGTAAGAGAGAACCAAAAAACCAGAGGGCGTGACTTTTTTTGCCTTTCTCATGGGTCTCCACGGCTTCAAAGGCGAGGACTTTTTCATCCACAGGCGGGAGAGAGGTACCTGAGGGCTCGTCGATGTTGGAGTGAAATGCGGGTATGGAATCGTAATCTGGCCTGCCATCCAAGATATCGATTACCTCGTCTTTTAGGATGCTGTCGCCGAAGTCGTAACCTGGTGGCGTCTCCTTCTCTTCGGCTTCGACAGCCGGCTCTTCATGGATGTTGAGGTCAATCACCTCAGCGGTATCTTTATCTGTATCGTCTGTCTGCAGTCGTGTAGAGACGGAATCCTGGTCCAGCAGTTCTGACATCTGGGATTCGGTATCGGCAGCGAGATAGTCCGGTTCGATCTCAAGTCCGTCATTCTGTTCGACGACATACTCTAAGTCACTATCGGTATCCGACTCCTCGGTGGTGTCATCGACTGTCAGAAGGGTGTCACTGTCCTCGTCTGGCTTGCTGTCGATTGAATTGAGTGTTTCTCCAACGGCTATCTCATCATCTTGAATTTGCGATGTGTCATCCTGTGTCGGAAAGCTTTCCTCCCAAGTGGGCTCTTCTTCCGCCTGTTCAACGGGTGTCTGCTCTATTTCCGTTTCTGGCCAGGCATCCTCTGTTTTTTGATCGTCCTGCTGAAGGAAAGGGGCGGGGGAGTCGTGCAGGCGATGCAGGGCATTGAAGATCTGGCTGCATTGATTGCAGCGTACCTTGCCATCGGCGACCTTGAGTTGCTCCGGTCCGATACGGAACAGGGTCTGGCAGTGTGGGCACTGAGTAAGCATGGTTCAGATGAAGACGTCTTTCGGGACCTCTAAGTTAGACGGAAGCGGCCGGACAGGCAACACCTTTCATGCATATGGGCTTGAGAATAGCATCAGAGATGTTTGAGGCCTGGGATGAGTATCCACTCATCGCACTGCCGTGGCTGTGACAAGTGGGCAAATGACTGATATGAGGTGGCGACCTCTGCTTGTTGCTCGGCAAGTATGCCCGAGAGGGCGAACGCACCGCCTGGCTGGAGTAGGGCGTCCAGGGTCGGTGCGAGTTGTATCAGTGGGCCGGCGAGAATATTTGCCACCAGGATGTGTGCTGTCATTGTTGACATCTCATCTGGCAGCAGTGTGGTTATCCGCTCAGACACGCCATTTTTTGCAGCGTTATCTTGGCTGGCCTGCAGGGCCTGTGGGTCGTGATCGATAGCAATAGCGGATTCTGCACCGAGTTTAAGTGCCGCGATGGCAAGAATGCCCGAACCGCAACCGTAGTCGATGATTGTTTTACCGTTCAGGTCAAGGCCGTCAAGCCACTCCAGACAGAGCGCTGTGGTGGGGTGCGTGCCGGTACCGAATGCCAATCCGGGGTCAAGCTGTATGACCACGCCATTCTTTTGCGTCACTGTCTGGCCTTCGGGGCAGATCCAGAGGCGCTGCCCGAACTGCATGGGCTTGAAATGTTCGAGCCACACCCGCTCCCAGATTCTGTCCTCAATGCGCTCCCAGCAGCATCGCTGGACAATGGCTGTTTCGAGCGCTTCGGTCAGTGCATGTTGTAGCTTTTTAGGATCCTTATCACCCTCAAAAAGTGCAATGACCCGGGTTTGGTTCCAGAGCTGCTGGCTATCCGGCGGTAGCTCCAGCAGCGGTTGATCACCGGCATCTCCGAGGGTGACAGAGAGTGCACCAAGGCGTTCGAATACCAATTCGAGTAATGGTGCCTCGGCTTCGCTGGTATCGATGGATAATTGTAGCCAGGACATTCGAAGCCTTTTGAGCTTTTAGAGATGAGTGAACTGAAAAACGTGTGGATTTGTTAATTCAACACTCATAACTCTTGAGTTTAGAGTCCCAGTTTCTTTTCCAGATAGTGAATATTTGCACCACCGGCTTTGAATGCGCTATCACGCATGATATCGATATGTAGCGGGATATTGGTTTTGATGCCGCTGATGACCATTTCCTGTAGTGCTATTCGCATACGGGCAATGGCAGATTCACGGGTCTCTCCATGGGTGATCAGCTTGCCGATCATTGAGTCGTAGTAAGGCGGTACTCTGTAACCGTTATAGATATGTGTGTCGACTCTGACGCCGGGGCCGCCGGGGGTGTGCAACTGATTAATGTTGCCGGGGCTGGGAAGAAAATTTTCCGGGTCTTCTGCATTGATGCGGCACTCGACTGCATGTCCACGCAAGGTGATCTCTTCCTGCTTATAACTTAGCGGCTCACCCGATGCGATAAGAATTTGCTCCTTCACGATATCAACACCGGTGATCAATTCTGTCACCGGATGCTCTACCTGAACGCGGGTATTCATCTCGATAAAATAGAATTCGCCGTTCTCATAGAGAAACTCGAAGGTGCCAGCGCCACGATAACCAATCTGTCGGCAGGCCTCGGCACAACGATAGCCGATATCGTTCCGCTGCTGTTCTGTGATGCCGGGGGCCGGGGCCTCCTCCACGACTTTCTGGTGGCGGCGTTGCATGGAGCAGTCGCGCTCGCCCAAGTGGATGGCATTGCCGTGAGTGTCGGAGAGAATCTGGAACTCCACGTGGCGTGGGTTTTCGAGATATTTCTCCATGTAGACCATGGCGTTGCCAAAGGAGGCTTCCGCTTCTGCCTTGGTCATCGCCACGGCATTGAGCAGGGTGGCCTCGCTGTGGACCACACGCATGCCGCGTCCACCGCCTCCACCTGCAGCCTTGATGATCACCGGGTAGCCTATCTTTGCTCCCATCTCCCTGGTACGTTTACCGTTACCGTCGAGCGGTCCGTCTGAACCCGGCACGGTTGGCACGCCAGCTTGTTGCATGGCTTCGATGGCGGCGACCTTATCACCCATGACGCGGATGGTATCTGCCTTTGGGCCGATGAAGATGAAGCCGCTGTTCTCCACACGCTCTGCGAAATCGGCATTCTCTGACAGAAAACCATAGCCCGGGTGGATGGCCACTGAATCCGTGACTTCTGCGGCACTGATGATGGCGGGGACATTCAGATAGCTCTCGCTGGATGGCGCCGGCCCGATGCAGACCGACTCGTCTGCCAATAAGACATGCTTCAGATCCCGGTCGGCTTCGGAGTGAACCGCAACGGTTTTTATACCAAGCTCTTTACATGCACGCAGGATGCGCAGTGCTATCTCGCCTCGGTTGGCGATGACGATCTTTTCTATCATGGGTTCACTCAGTCAATAATGAAGAGAGGTTCGTTGTACTCGACGGGTTCACCGTTATCGACCAGGATCTGCTTCACGGTGCCGGATTTGTCTGACTCGATCTGGTTGAGGATCTTCATCGCTTCGATGATGCAGAGTGTGTCGCCGACGGCAACCTGTTGGCCTACTTCTACGAAAGCTTTACTACCTGGTGAAGGAGATTTATAGAAAGTGCCTACCATGGGGGATCTTACTGCGTGTCCCTCGAGTTGATTGTCGGCTTCTTCGGCGGCGGCAGAAGGGGCTGGCGCGGCCGCAGGTGCTTGAGGTGCGGCGGCAGGCGCTTGCTGCATCATGGCGGGCATGGCTGCGGGAGCGGGCATGGTACCGTGGCGACTGATTCTTACCGACTCTTCACCCTCGTGGATTTCGATTTCGGCGACATCCGACTCCTCCAGCAACTCAATCAGTTTTTTTACTTTGCGTATATCCATGTTGTTCGGTCTCTTATGCTGTTATTTGTTGAGCCGCGCAATGGCGGCCTGCAAGGCCAGGTCATAGCCTTGCGCACCCAGGCCGGTGATGGTGCCCACGGCCTTATCGGAAAAATATGAGTGTGCGCGGAATGGTTCCCGCGCATGGACATTCGACAGATGTACCTCAATGAAAGGGATTTTGGTAGCAAGCAGAGCATCCCGTAACGCAACACTGGTATGGGTGAAGGCAGCGGGATTGATGATGATGAATGCAGTATCGTTTGAGGCGGCTTCATGCACCCAGTCGACCATCTCGTGTTCAGCATTGCTTTGTCGAAAGGCAATCTTGTGTCCTGAGGCTTCTGCTTGCGTCTGCAGCTGCTTTTCAATGGTCTCCAGCGTTTCCTGGCCGTAATGGGATGGCTCTCGGGTACCGAGTAGATTCAGGTTCGGGCCATTGAGTACCAGCAGGGTCGCCATGTATCGAATTCCAGAAGTGTGTTTAGACCCGACAGGCTGTTACAGCCATGCCTCGAAGACGTATTTGCCACAAATGGTATTAACTGTCGGAAAGTATGTAAATTCTGCAAGATCACGGTCATTTTGTCTAGTTTCAATGCAAAACATGTCAAGATCGTAGCAGTTTTACCGGTCTTTCTCAGTGGTGAGAAGCAATTGTCCGCCGCTTGTGCACTGGTCAGGTGCATATGGGGCGATCCCTGTAATGGTTGTACGGTGCCCATTAAAGACTAGCGGATTGCTCTATTGATATGTTCGGTAAACTCATCCGCAGGGACGAATCCAACCACCCGGTAGTTTTTACGTTCCTGACCGTCGGCCCCGTAGAAGATGATTGCCGGCGGACCGGGCAGGCCAAAGTGGCCTTGCAGCAGAGCTTGGTCAATATCGTCATTGGCGGTGACGTCAGCTTGCAACAGGCGGCTGTTTTCAAGTGCTTTGATGACCCCGGGATCTGAGAAGGTATATTTCTCCATCTCTTTACAGGAGACACACCAGTCAGCATAGAAGTCGAGCATGACCGATTGCCCCTGGGCGCTAGCTGCTGCTACCTCCCGGTTCAGGTCTTCTACACTCTTGATACGGCTGAAAACCAGTTCATTGTGTGCCGCCCCTCCGCCGCCAGAGAAAGCGATACCTCGCAGGGGTTGTAGGGTGTCCTTACCACCGGCAGCGGCTCCGACCAGCATCAGCGAGCCATAGACCAGGAAAACCACACCGAGGCCCTTCCAGAGCTTTTGCCAGCCGCTGGCCTCAATTTCCAGGTGTCTTAGTGCGCCCATGTAGATGGCGGAGGAGATTAGCAAGACACCCCACAGCAGCATGGCAATATCGGGTGGAATGATCCGCTCCAGCATGATGATGGCCACACCGAGCAGGGCGACGCCGAAGACAGCTTTGACAGCGTCCATCCAACTGCCGGCACGGGGGAGGAATTTACCTGCAGAAGTGCCTATGGCAATCAACGGTGCTCCCATGCCCATGCTGAGAGCGAACAGCGCCAGACCACCCAATAAGGCGTCACCGGTCTGGCCGATATAGATCAGTGCGCCAGCCAGTGGGGGCGCTACGCAAGGACCCACAATCAGGGCAGAGAGAAAGCCCATTACGGCCACTCCCGCCAACGAACCGCCTTCCTGTTTGTTGCTGACTTCAGTGAGTCTGCTCTGCAGGCTGCTGGGGAGTTGCAGGTCGTAAAAGCCGAACATGGAAAGGGCGAGTAGAACGAAGATCAATGCGAACGTGCTGAGGATCCAAGGGTTTTGGAAGTAAGCCTGTAGGTTTTCACCGAACATACCGGCCAATACCCCCGCAGCGGTATAGGTCAGGGCCATGGCGAGGACGTAGACGAGAGAGAGGGTAAAGGCCTTTTGGGTGGTGATCTTGTCCCCATGGCCGGCAATAATGCCGGAGAGGATGGGGATCATCGGGAAAATGCATGGCGTAAAGGCGAGGCCCAGCCCGAGGAGGAAGAAGACGCCGATGATCAAGAGGGTTGATCCCCCCTGCAGCGTGTTGGCGATCTCATCCAGTTCTGAAATCGGCTCGCCGTTTGAAGCGCTTGTGGTTTCGGGGGCTGTTGGTGTGGCGACCTCACTCGCTTCTGCCTGGGATATGCCGGGCAGGGAGAGGCTGAATTTTTTGGTGATCGGCGGATAGCAGACGCCAATCTCGGCGCAGCCCTGGTATTTTGCCTCCAGCTCAATGGTCTGGGGATCGGTACCGCTGCGTACCAGCGGCACACTGAGGTCGATCGCATCGTGATAGACGGGGACATCGCCGATAGTGCCGTCAGGTCGGATGGAGTCCTCTTTGATCTCCGGCTCGGGTAGTTGGTAACTACCAATGATGACATCCGGGTTCTCCGGTAGCGCAAGCTGGATCTTATCCTGGTAGAGGTAGGTACCCCCGGCAATCTGCCAGTTGAGACGTAGATGGGTGCCGTCTTCTACGCTGGCAGTCAGGATATAGGCCTCCTCAGGATCAAGCAGCTCATCTTCGTCCGTATTGTTGGAGAAGATTTCACCAGACAAAATATTCTCGCCGGTTTGAGGCGCATCCAGTGGTTCGGCCTGGGCCTGGATAGGCGCAAGTGCCAACCGTATCTCCTGCACATGGGGGGGGAAACAGATGCCTTGGTCAGCACAGCCCTGGGAACGGGCCTTGAGCAAGATGGTATCAGTGGAGCCTTTTATGCGCTTAAGCGGGAGTGCTGCCGTTACCTTGTTTCGATAGATGGCGACATCGCCGAAGAATTCGTCGTGCTTGATCTTTGCTTCAGGCAGCGTCGGATGTCCCAGTTCGATACCGATGGAGTCGGTCTCGAAATGGATCTTGTCGCGGTACATGTAGTAGCCATCCGCTACCCGCCACTCGACGATCAGTTGATCATCATCGTCGGCGCGGCCGGAGATCTGGAAGGCCTGATCGGGCATTAGCAGGTCTTCCTCCTGCCAGGCACCTTGGGTCTGGCCAGTCAGGCCCAGCAGCATGAGGAATAAAGTCAGGAAGTATCGGTATTTGTGCATCTCTCCACCCAGTCGAGGTAGCCTTGTAGCCCCTGTTCAACAGGGACTGCAAGGATTTCCGGAAGTTCATAAGGATGTTGTGCCCGGAGCGCCGACTCCACCGCGGGATAGTTGTGTTTTGTGCTCTTGATCAGCAGCAGGACCTCAGCGGATTCCTGCAGTTCTCCATCCCACTCATAGAAGGATGTCATCTGGGGCAGAAGATTGACGCAGGCGGCGAGCTTCTGTTTCACCAGCGAACTGGCGAGTTGAGCTGCCGTCTCTCTGTCCGGTGCGGTCGAGAGGATCAAGAGAAGCGGTGTCGACATCGGGGGAAAATACACTATCAACCGTCTTGAGGCAAAATCGTGTGGATCTGGCCATTCCCTTGTTCTGTTTGCGGGCTGGGCGTAAGCTTTTGTAATGAAACCCTTACTGATTTTTCTGTTGCTGTTCGTCGGTATCCCACTCACCGAACTCTATTTTCTGATCAAGGTTGGCTCTCAGATTGGCGCCTTCCCAACGATTTTTCTGACGATTTTTACCGCACTGGTGGGCGGCATGATGGTGCGTGCTCAGGGCTTCTCCACACTGATGCGGGTGCGGGAGATGATGGATCGGGGTGAGATGCCTGCCATTCAGGTGATGGAGGGGGCGGTGTTGCTGGTATGCGGCATATTGTTGCTGCTGCCTGGCTTTATCACCGATGTGGTTGGGTTTATTTTTCTGGTACCGCCTATCAGGCGTTGGTTGCTGACGGTCAGCCTGCAGGGTAGCGGCATTCTTAGGCCGTTGCATCCGGAACCGCCAGGCGCACAGCACAAACAGGATGTGATCGAGGGAGAGTTTCAGCGGGAAGAGGATGACACCTCTCCCCGCTAGTCTATCTTACTGACTGATCCGGTCAGGGATACTCATCGGGGATGAAGGTCTGATCGGTGATCGGTGGACGCACATAGCCTGTACTGTCGGTACGATGAGGGAGTTCGATAGGCTCCGGTGTCAGATCCTCGTAGGGGATCAAGCTCAACAAGTGTGCAATGCAGTTGAGTCTTGCATGCTTCTTGATATCGGAGTGCACCACATACCAGGGTGCCTGTTTGATGTCGGTATGGGCAAACATCTCATCCTTGGCTCTGGAATATTCCACCCAGCGGGAACGTGACTCAAGATCCATCGGGCTCAGCTTCCAACGTTTGTGGGGTTCTTCCAAGCGGCTCTGGAAACGTCTCTCCTGCTCCTCATCAGAGACGGAAAACCAATATTTGATGAGGATGATGCCCGATCGCACCAGCATGCGTTCAAATTCGGGACATGAGCGCATGAACTCCTGGTACTCCTCGTCGGTACAAAACCCCATGACCTTTTCCACGCCGGCCCGGTTATACCAACTGCGGTCGAGCAGCACCATCTCACCGGCAGCGGGAAGATGGGGTACATAACGCTGGAAGTACCACTGAGTCTGCTCGCGCTCGGTGGGTGCGGGTAATGCAACCACCCGGCAGATACGAGGATTGAGGTGTTGGTTGATGCGTTTGATGACGCCACCCTTGCCTGCCGCATCACGGCCTTCAAAAATGACAACCACCTTGAGTCCCTTGTGTTTAATCCACTCCTGCAGCTTGACTAGCTCGAGTTGGAGTTTGAATAGCTCCTTCTCATAGACCTTGTTGTCGATTTTCTTTGGTTTTTTGCTTTTCTGCTTCTTCACTTCCGCCACGACTGCCTCCTGGAGTTAAAGTGATTGTGGTTAAGGAAAACGGCTGATCATAATTTTTGCTTCAAACGATCTCGACCAGTTCGAGTTCAAAATTGAGCGCCTCACCTGCCAGTGGGTGATTGCCGTCGATCGTGGCGGCTTCCCCACTCAGCGCTGTGACGATCACATTGAAATTCTCACCATTAGGGCTCTGAGCCTGTAGTTGCATGCCAACCTGCAGCTCCAGGTCGTCGGGAAAGTTTTGGAGAGGGACCTGCTCCACCAGCGAGTCGTTACGCTCTCCATAGGCCTCCTCTGGCGGAATATGGATCTTTTTCTGATCGCCGACCTGCATACCCTTGACGCCGTCTTCGAAGCCGGGGATGACATCTTTATTGCCGAGGGTGAATTCAATGGGATCCTGGCCCGCTGATGAATCGAACTGCGTGCCGTTATCCAGTGTGCCGGTGTAGTGGATACGGACGGTGTCGCCCTCTTGGACTTGCCTCATGATGAGCCCCTTAATTTTGGTGTGGATAATTTAGATAAACGCCAATTATCACACAGACTGGCGGCAGAGTCCGTCTAGATCATGTTTTTAATGGGAAAATCTCTTTATGGAGTCTTGACTAACCGATTTTTGCCTCTATTATTAGCACTCAATTCGGGCGAGTGCTAATAATGCCGCCCTGATTAATAACTAGAGATTACCCGTCAAAATTTCCTTTAAGGAGAATAGATTAGATGAATATTCGTCCGTTGCACGATCGTGTGGTCGTTCGTCGTATGGAAGAAGAGCGCACTAGCCCCGGCGGCATTGTGCTGCCTGATGCTGCCACCGAGAAGCCAATTCAGGGTGAGGTGATGGCTGTCGGTAATGGCAAAATCACCGAGAGTGGTGAGGTCCGTCCGCTCGACGTCAAGGTTGGGGACAAAGTGCTTTTCGGCAAGTACTCCGGTACTGAAGTGAAAGTTGGTGGTGATGAAGTTCTCGTCATGCGTGAAGAGGACATCATGGGCGTCATCGAGGGTTAAGCCTCCCGCGCCTGAAGCAGACTTAACCTGTAGACGAATCTCAATAATTCCCAAGGAATCAAGATAATGAGTGCAAAAGAAGTGAAATTTGGTGACGACGCCCGTCAGCGCATGATGAAAGGCGTCAACGTTCTGGCCAATGCGGTCAAAGTGACCCTCGGCCCCAAGGGCCGTAATGTTGTGCTGGAAAAGAGCTTTGGCGCCCCCACCGTAACCAAAGACGGTGTCTCGGTAGCCAAGGAGATCGAGCTCGCCGACAAGCTGGAAAACATGGGTGCCCAGATGGTGAAAGAGGTCTCTTCCCAGACTTCCGACGTGGCCGGTGACGGTACCACCACCGCGACCGTGCTGGCTCAGGCCATGGTGCGCGAAGGCCTGAAGGCTGTTGCTGCCGGCATGAACCCGATGGACCTCAAGCGTGGTATTGATAAGGCCGTCATGGCTGCCGTTGAAGAGCTGAAGTCTGTCTCTCGCCCCTGTTCTGATGACAAGGAGATCGCCCAGGTCGGTGCCATCTCCGCTAACTCCGACACCAACATTGGAGACATTATCGCCGAGGCGATGCAGAAGGTTGGCAAAGAGGGCGTTATCACTGTGGAAGAGGGTACGGCCCTGCAGAATGAGTTGGATGTGGTTGAAGGTATGCAGTTCGATCGCGGTTATCTCTCTCCCTACTTTGTGACCAATCAGCAGAATCAGTCTGCCGAGCTGGAAGACCCCTACATTTTGCTGCACGACAAGAAGGTCTCAAATATTCGTGAGTTGCTGCCTGTGCTGGAAGGTGTGGCGAAGGCAGGTAAACCGCTGTTGATTATTGCCGAAGACGTTGAAGGCGAAGCGCTGGCTACCCTGGTGGTCAACAATCTGCGTGGCATCGTTAAAGTTACCGCTGTGAAGGCGCCTGGTTTTGGTGATCGTCGCAAGGCCATGTTGCAGGATATTGCCATCCTGACCGGCGGTACTGTCATCTCTGAAGAAGTTGGCCTGTCTCTCGAGAAGGCCACGCTGGATGATCTGGGTAGTGCTAAGAAGGTGACTATCTCTAAAGAGGAGACCACCGTCATCGATGGTGCCGGCGTAGAAGGTGACATCAAGGCACGTGTGGAGCAGGTTCGCGCACAGATTGAGGAGACTTCTTCCGATTACGATCGTGAAAAGCTGCAGGAGCGTGTAGCCAAGCTGGCCGGTGGTGTAGCCGTAATCAAGGTTGGTGCTGCCACTGAAGTCGAAATGAAAGAGAAGAAGGCTCGTGTAGAAGACGCGCTGCATGCGACCCGTGCGGCTGTGGAAGAGGGTATTGTTCCCGGTGGCGGTGTCGCCCTGGTTCGCGCCCTTGAGTCCATCAAGGGAACCAAAGGCGAAAACCACGACCAGGATGTGGGTATCTCCATCGCCTGCCGCTCCATGGAAGAGCCGCTGCGCCAGATCGTTTCCAATGCCGGTGGCGAGCCCTCCGTGGTGCTCGATAAGGTACGAAACGGTAAGGGTAACTTTGGCTTCAACGCCAGCAATGACGAGTATGGCGACATGATGGAGATGGGTATCCTGGATCCCACCAAGGTCACCCGCTCCGCACTGCAGAACGCCTCCTCTGTAGCGGGTCTGATGATCACTACCGAGTGTATGGTGGCTGATGAACCAAGGGATGAAGCCGCAGCAGCGCCACCAATGGGTGATATGGGCGGTATGGGCGGCATGGGTGGCATGGGCGGCATGATGTAATCACGCCTTTCAGCCAATCTGAGCCAGAAAAACCCGCACCTTCAAAGGTGCGGGTTTTTTCTTTATATGGCTTAAACTTTTCGCCCCGGATGCCGTTATCAATACTGGTTGGAGCTATTTATACAAAAGGAGTTGTCAGTTACAGGGGCCCATTCTCATGTTCAGAAATATCGGTATCTCTCTACGTTTCGTGATCGCGACCGTTTCAGCGGTTTCTGCAGTACTTGCAATTACGCTTTTTACTACCTTCCATTTCATGGGCGGCATTCTGCAGGACGCTGAAAAGGATGAAATGAGTGAGATTTTTAAGAACGTGGTTGGAAGCGTAGAGTCGGAAGGGCGTCGGGCAAAGGCCATGAGCGCACTGGTAGCGGGGATACCTGTCGTTCAAGAGCGCTTTGCCGGTCATGATCGCGATGCCTTGAATGCCCTGTTTGTGCCGGGTTTCCAGGTATTGAAAAAAGAGTATGGCGTGCGGCAGTTTCAGTTTCACGAGCCACCGGCCACCTCCTTCCTGCGAGTGCACAAGCCAGCCAAATTCGGTGATGATCTTTCGTCGTTTCGCCACACAGTGGTGGAAGGCAACAGCAGTAAGAAGCCCATACATGGCCTGGAAGTCGGCGTAGCCGGTTTAGGTATACGTGGCTTGATGCCGGTTACCCATGCTGGACAGCATGTGGGTACGGTGGAATTCGGCATGTCTTTCGGGCAGGCGTTTTTTGATGATTTCTCCCGTAGTCATGATGTGGACCTGGAGCTCTATATTGATCGCAAGGGAAGCATGGAGCGCTTTGCTTCCACAATGGAGGGGAACAATCTGATCTCGACCGACGAATTGAAGGGAATCCTGAATGGCGAGCATTTTTATAATGAAGGTGAGCTGGCTGGCAAGCCCGTCTCATTCTATGCGGGAAAAGTGAACAACTATGCCGGGGAGCCTTTTGGTGTGTTGGTTCTAGCCAAGGACCGCTCGGCCTTTGCCTCCTCGATCTCAAATTTATCCTTATTGCTGCTGGGACTGGGTTTGGTTTCGGTGCTGGTGATTGGTGGGCTTGTCTGGCTCATCAGTCTCGGTGTGGTACGGCCCATTTGTCAGGCAGCTGTCGCCATGGAAGGTATTGCCTCGGCTGAAGGTGACCTGACAGTGCGTATGGACGAGTCAGGCAAAGATGAAGTGTCGCGTCTCGCTCGGGCATATAACCGTTTCGCGGACAAAACCGAAGGGATGATAGGCAGTGTCTCCAAGGCAGCCGGTAATTTGAGTATGAGGATCGGTGAATTTGCCATGTTGGCGGAACATACCAATGACGGCATCAACAAACAGCATGAGCAGACTACCCAAGTGGCGACGGCGATGACGGAGATGTCAGCCACAGTGCATGAAGTGGCGCAGAACACGACACAGACGGCAGAGGCGGCGAGGCAGGCTGACTCTCAGGCGAATGCGGGTCGTGACGTGGTGAATGCGGTCACCCGCAGTATAGATACCCTTGCCAGTGAAGTGGGTCATGCAGTGGAAACCGTACGCCATGTGGCACAGGATAGTGAGCGTATCGGTTCCGTACTGGATGTCATTCGGGGTATTGCCGATCAGACCAATCTGTTGGCCTTGAATGCGGCGATTGAGGCAGCGCGAGCCGGTGAACAGGGGCGTGGTTTCGCGGTTGTGGCGGATGAGGTGCGAACTCTGGCCAAACGCACCCAGGACTCCACCGAGGAGATTCAAGAGATGATCGAGAGTCTGCAGGCCGGTGTTCGGCAGACAGTCACCGTGATGGAGACCAGTCAAGAGCAGGCGGCGGAAAGCGTTGAGCAGGCCGGCCGGGCGCATCAGTCTTTAGAAGAGATCACTCAGGTGGTCGACAGTATCTCTCAAATGAGCGCACAGATCGCAACGGCTGCTGAGGAGCAGAGTGCAGTCGCTGAGGATATCAATCGCAATATCGTGGAGATCACCCATGTCGCGGAAGAGACAGCCCGCGACTCATCCCGCAGTTATGAGAACAGCGAGCAGATGTCACGGGAGATCGATGAGTTGGGGAAACTGCTGAGTCAATTCAATACCGGAGATGCCAATTGCCAGCAATTACAGCATGCGATGGCGGCGCATTTGAGTTGGAAGACCAAGATCCGCGGCTTCCTTGACGGCAAAGGTTCTTTGGATGAGCAGGTTGCCTTCAACCACCATGCGTGTGGGTTCGGTAAGTGGTATGAGAGTGTCGGTCAAAAAGAGTTCTCGCACCTCAGTGAGATAAGGCAGATCGAGAAGCCACACCAGGAACTTCACGAGCTGATTAAACGGATTGCTGAACTGAAAAAGCAGGGTGATATGGTAGCGGCTGAAAAAGAGTATCAGCGTGTTGGTCCTCTGTCAGAAGAGATTGTTCGCTTGATTCAGGCGATTCAAGCCAAGATAAGCACCTGATCTTATTTTTGATAGGTAGGGATGATGCGAAACGGCGCCTTCGGGCGCCGTTTTCTTTGAGTTCGTATCTGCAGTGTTTTTATGTGTGTGGATTACAGATCCATCTCTGTTTCTTGTGGTGTCTTTTGCGATGCTGACGGCCGATAATCCGCTAGCGTTTCCTGGTAAGGGTAGAGTTCATCGAGCGGAACAGGCTGCGTGTTGGCCTGCACGATCTGGCAGTGACTACGGCGTAGTGCGCGTGGATGGGGTACGCCACAGGCATGTGCAATCAAACCACTGCCATAGTGGATTTTATGTACAAAGTTTTTGATCCGTTCAGCCTTTTCTAGGGGGTTGAGTCCCTGCTGCAGTCGTTTGTTGTGTGTGGTGATTCCTGTTGGGCAGGTGTTCTTGTTGCATTTCAAAGCCTGGATACAACCCATGGCCAGCATAAAGCCGCGTGCGGAGGTGACAAAATCAGCCCCGGCGCAGAATGCCCAGGCAGTCTCGGAGGGATTGATCAGCTTACCCGAGGCGATCACCTTGATGCGGTTTCTCAGACCGTGTTTCTGCAGAATGTCCACCACTTTTGGCAGGGCTGCTTTAATCGGTAAACCCACGCTGTCCATTAAGGGCATAGGTGCAGCGCCAGTGCCGCCATCACCCCCATCAATGGTGATAAAGTCAGGTGCACAGGCGGTGCCGCATTGGTGGATCATGTCGCACATCTCCTCCAGCCAGCCATGTGCACCTACCGCAATCTTGAAGCCGACAGGTTTGCCGGTGATATCCCGTATACGATTGATAAACGACAGCAGCTCAGAGAAGTTGGATATCTCGGGATGACGGTTGGGGGAGATAGAGTCTTCACCCTTCGGTATGCCTCTGATTTCAGCGATCTCTTCGGTGACTTTTTTGCCGGGTAGTATGCCGCCTTTGCCCGGTTTCGCCCCCTGGCTCAATTTGATTTCGAACATCTTTACCTGAGGTACGGCAGCAATCTCCCTGAGCCGCTCTTCACTGAGACTTCCGTCAGGATTTCTGACGCCATACTTGGCGGTACCGATTTGGAACACCAGATCACATCCCCCCTCCAGGTGATAGGGCGATAGTCCCCCTTCGCCAGTATTGAGCCAGCACCCAGAGAGCTTGGCGCCCCGGGAGAGGGCGCGTACAGCCGGAATAGAAATCGCGCCATAACTCATGCCGGAGATATGAATCAGTGAAGTGGCCTCATAGGGTTCTCGGCAGCCTGGCCCGATCAATATCGGCGGGGTATGGAAAGCGTCTTCATCCAGTGTGGGGAATGGTGTATTGATAAAGAGTACGGTGCCGGGTGCGCTGAGTGGCTTGGTGGAGCCGAAAGCGATGGTATTGTCGACCCCGGCAGCGGAGTGATAGACCCACTCCCGTTCTGCCCGGTTGAAGGGCATCTCCTCTCGGTCCATGGCAAAAAAGTATTGGCGGAAAAACTCGCCGAGACGGCTGAACAATGTGCGAAATCGTCCGATAACAGGAAAGTTATGGCGAATGGCATCCTTGGTCTGGGAAAGATCGATGATGAAGAGTGAGATGACAAGCAGTACGCCGATACCAATCAGAAGGATAAACAGTGCAGAGAAAAGTGCCGCGCCCTGCATCGAAAAAAAACTCAGCCAGTCCATTCTTGTATACCCATTATTTAAAGTTACTGCTGTCTTATGTTGATACGAGTCATTATGGCACTTAGATTCTCAATGAACTGCAACACGTTCAGAGAAAAGCCTGCTTTCATGCAAGCCGGTCCAATATGTTGATGACACTGCCGGTTGATTCAGATGTGTTAATTACTGATAGACTGGTGCATTGAGAAGCGACCTAGCACTGAATAACCAAACATCCTATGCGAGAACGTAATAGACAGTACCTACCGCTCTTTGCTGTAGGCAGCAGTGTCAGTGTGTGAAACCGGATAATGAGAAGAGCTTTGGATCTGCAAAACGAAACAGAAAAACAGTGGCAGCAGTGGGGCGAAAAGCTGACTGACGCCGGGCTTGATCTGCCTGAGAGTGAGGTCTTTCAGCAGACACTGATGCGGGTTTGGGAGGCGAGTGACTATGTGGCACAGGCCTGCTTAAGGTACCCCTCGCTACTGCTCACCCTCTATCAGGCGGGTGAACTCGATAGAAAATATGCAGAGAATGAACTCAGTACAAAGCTTGCGCTGCAACTGGAGGGTGTTGCCGATGAAGCGGCGCTGTCTGTCTGCTTGCGACAATTCAGGCGCGAGCAGATGGTGCGCATCATCTGGCGGGATATCGGCGGATTGGCGCCCCTCGATGAGACACTGGAGGACCTTTCCGCGCTGGCTGACGCCTGTATCGACCAGGCACTTGCGCTGCTCTACGAGTGGACCTGTCGGGATATGGGAACACCCCGCAATGCGGAGGGGGAGGCACAGCCTCTGGTAGTGCTCGGTATGGGGAAACTGGGAGCAAGGGAACTCAATCTCTCATCCGATATCGATCTCATCTTCGCCTATCCGGAGTCGGGTCAGACAGACGGTCCCCGCCGGCTCACAAACGAGCAATTTTTTATCCGTCTTTGTCAGCGGTTGGTACAAGCACTGGACAACCATACGGCGGAAGGGTTCGTGTTTCGTGTCGATACTCGGTTGCGCCCGTTCGGCAGCGTGGGACCCCTGGCAATGAGTTTCGCTGCCATGGAGAGCTACTACGGTTCTCAGGCGCGGGAGTGGGAGCGATACGCCATGATCAAGGCGCGGGTGGTGGCGGGAGACCCGGAGTCGGGTAAAGCATTGATGGCTATGCTGCGTCCATTTGTCTATCGTCGATATCTCGATTTCAGCGCCATCGAGTCGCTGCGCGATATGAAGCAGATGATCAGTAACGAGCTTCATAAAAAAGGTATGGAAGCAAACATCAAGCTCGGCCCCGGCGGTATTCGTGAGATCGAGTTTATCGGCCAGGCGTTTCAGTTGATCCGGGGTGGCCGGGACAAGGATTTACAGATACGGCCTATCCTCTCGGTGTTACAGGTCCTGAAAACCCGGGAGCTGATGCCGGAATATGTCGTACGTGAGTTGACCGAGGCCTACTCTTTTCTGCGTCTGGTGGAAAACCGAGTGCAGGCCTGGCAGGACAGGCAGACACACCTGCTGCCGGCCGATGAGCCGAATAAGTTGCGACTGGCCAGGGCTATGGGTTTCGGCTCATGGGATACCTTTGTGCCCATACTTGAGGCACACCGCAAGCGGGTACAGGGTCATTTCGATATGGTCTTTGCCGCGCCTCAGGCTGAGGCAGAAGAGGAGACCCAACCGCTTACTGGTGTATGGCAAGGCATGTCGGATGCGGGGCATGCCACAGCTGAGTTACGGGAAGCGGGTTTTCATGACCCGGAAGCCGTCTTGCAGCGTCTGGAGATATTTCGGAGTTGCCATGCCTGTCGCCGCCTCAGTACCAAAGGGCATGAGCGGCTCGGCCAATTGATGCCGTTATTGCTGGATGCGGTAGGTCGATCGGAGAAATCAGACATAACACTGCAGCGTGTGCTGGATCTGCTGGAGGCGGTAGTTCAGCGTACTGCCTACATTGCACTACTGGTGGAGAATCCGATGGTGCTCTCCCAGTTGGTGAAGCTGATGGGCGTCAGTCCCTGGATTGCCAATCTGCTGTCACGTCATCCCATATTGCTTGATGAGCTACTCGATCCGCGCCGGCTCTACTCGCCGCTAAAACGGGATGGGCTGATCTCTGATCTGGCCGATCAGCTTTCTCGCATCGACGAGGATGATCTGGAGAACCAGATGGAGCGTCTGCGTCAATTTGCCCAGAGCAATATGTTGCGGGTGGCAGCGGCGGATATTACCGGGCAGATACCCCTGATGGTGGTGAGCGACTACCTCACCTGGATCGCGGAGAGCGTGGTGGAGCAGGTGATCCGGCTGGCCTATCGTGAGATGGCCAGGCGGCATGGCCACCCTCCGGGTTTAGCGCCGGATGAGACAGGTTTTGCCGTCGTAGGGTATGGCAAGCTGGGGGGGATAGAGCTGGGTTACAGCTCCGATCTGGATATGGTCTTCCTGCATGGTTGTCCAAATAGAAACGCCATGACAGACGGCGCGAAGCCTGTATCCGTGGATGTCTTCTACGCCCGCATGGCTCAGCGCATCATTCATCTCATGACCACTCGGACACCTTCTGGCATCCTCTATGAAGTCGATATGCGACTGCGTCCCAACGGTAATTCCGGCATGATGGTCAGCTCTCTCGATATGTTCGAAACCTACCAGCTGAACAGCGCATGGACTTGGGAGCACCAAGCCCTGATCCGTACGCGGGTGGTGGCGGGAGACAAAAGCGTCAAAGAACGCTTCGACTCAATCCGGCATGAGATCCTCGGCCAATCCAGGGATGCGGATAAGCTACAAAAAGAAGTGGTTGAGATGCGCGAAAAGATGCGTGCCAGTCTGGACAAGAGTACGTCGGAAAGGTTTGATCTCAAGCAGGGTGTAGGCGGTATCGTCGATATAGAATTTATGGTTCAATACACGGTCCTTCGGTGGGCGCATGATTATCCAGATCTTTTGGTCTGGAGTGACAATATCCGCTTGCTGGAGACCCTCTCCAGGCTCGGGCTGCTGAGCGATCACGCTGCGGACAGGCTGATGGGGGTCTACAAGGTGCTGCGTGCGGCCTATCACCGCACTGCGCTACAGGATCAAGAGGCGCTGGTGGATAGTCAGAAACTCGCTGAAGAGGCGGCGCTGGTGCAGGATATTTGGTCCTGGTTAATGCAAAACAAGAAAATTGAACGAGAGATGTTCCCATGATGTCGACAATGGCTGACCGCGACGGAGTCATCTGGCTGGATGGCAAAATGGTCCCCTGGCGCGAGGCGAAGACCCACGTGCTGACCCATACCTTGCACTATGGCATGGGTGTGTTCGAAGGTGTGCGGGCCTACCATGCCGAGCAAGGCACGGCCATTTTTCGCCTGCAGGAACACACGGACCGTTTGTTCCGCTCCGCGCATATTCTTAATATGCCGATGCCTTATGATTCCGATACCCTGATTGAGGCACAGAAGGCGGCTGTACGGGAGAACAATCTCGACTCTGCCTATATCCGGCCCATGTGTTTCTACGGTTCCGAAGGTATGGGTATCAGAGCCGATAATCTCAGGGTCCACTGCATGGTGGCAGCCTGGGAGTGGGGCGCCTATCTGGGTGCCGAGAATATGGAGAGGGGGATTCGTATCCGCGTCTCTTCTTTCACCCGTCACCATGTCAACATCACCATGTGCCGGGCCAAGGCCAACGGCAACTACATGAACTCGATGATGGCGTTGCAGGAGGCGCTGCACGATGGCTACGACGAGGCGCTTTTACTGGATGCCGAGGGTTACGTGATGGAAGGCTCTGGCGAGAATGTCTTCATCATTCGCGACGGCATTATCTATACGCCCGATTTAACCTCCGCGCTGGATGGCATTACCCGCAAGACGGTCATCGCACTGGCTGAGGAGATGGGTTACCAGGTTATCGAGAAACGCATCACCCGTGATGAGGTCTATATTGCCGATGAAGCCTTTTTTACGGGTACGGCAGCGGAAGTGACGCCGATCCGCGAGGTAGACAACAGGGCCATCGGCAGCGGTAGCCGCGGCCCGATCACCGAAAGGTTGCAGAAGGCCTATTTCGATCTGGTGCATGGGCGTCTCGATGCTCACCAGGAATGGCTGGCGCTGGTCTGAATTCAGGAGAAGCAAAAATGGCACAGGCAGAGACCCAAACTCCGCAACAGGAGACTCTCAAGGTGACGCGCAACGATCTCCCATTGAGTTGCCCGCGTCCCGGCGATACCGTAGCTGAGCTGCATCCCCGAGTCTATCTGCCCATCGAGAAGAGCGGCACGGCAACCTGCCCCTATTGCGGTACCCGTTACCAGCTCACTGACTGATCACACGACTGAGTGAGCAGCGCAATGCGCATCCTGATCGTCGGCCCCTCTTGGGCTGGCGATATGGTGATGGCTCAGACGCTATTTAAAGCAATCAAGAGCCGTCAGCCGGATGCTGAAATCGATGTGTTGGCGCCGGCCTGGAGCCGTCCCCTGTTGAAGCATATGCCGGAGGTCCGGGGTGTGATCGATATGCCACTGGGGCATGGCAGGTTGGGATTGTCTCAGCGTTGGCAGGTAGGCCGAACGTTGCGTGCAGGAGGCTATGATCAGGCTATTCTCCTGCCAAATTCCCTCAAGTCTGCACTGATCCCTGTCTTTGCCGGCATTCCAAAGCGTACCGGTTGGGTTGGTGAGATGCGCTATGGGTTGCTGAATGATATCCGTCGGCTCGACAAGCAGCGATTGCCGATGATGGTTCAACGTTTCGTTGCGCTGGCGTTGCCGTCAGATGAGAAAGCACTACCGGAGATCGAACCTCCCAGCCTGATAGTTGAATCAGGAGAGGCGGATGAGGCGGTTTTGGCATTGGGGCTGACGAAAAATGATGCTCCGATATTGGCACTTTGTCCCGGCGCCGAATTTGGTCCGGCAAAGCGCTGGCCCGAATCAGCCTATGCTGAAGTGGCGCGGTACTATCTTGATCAAGGCTGGCGGGTGTGGCTGTTCGGTTCAGATAAGGATGCCGAGGTCTGTGCTGAAATCAATACACAGTCCGAATTAAAGTGTGTCGATTTGAGTGGGCGGACTTCGCTGGAGCAGGCCGTCGACTTACTCTCTTTAGCGGATGCGGTGGTGAGCAATGACTCAGGACTCATGCATGTGGCAGCCGCTTTGCAGCGTCCCCTGATAGCGGTATACGGTTCCACCGACCCAGGCTTCACGCCACCGCTTAACAGCAAATCGAGCATTGTCCGGCTTGGACTCGAATGCAGCCCCTGTTTCAAGCGAGAGTGCCCACTGGCGCATCTCAACTGCCTAAAACAGCTGTCTGCGGCGCAGGTAATCGAAAACCTGGACAGGCTACTGGCATGAGAGTATTGGTCATCAAGACCTCTTCGTTGGGAGATGTGATTCACACACTGCCAGCATTGACCGATGCTATGGCGGCAATTCCCGGTATACGTTTCGATTGGGTGGTCGAAGAGGCCTTTGCCGAAATTCCTGCCTGGCATCCTGCTGTGGATCGAGTGATTCCTGTCTCCCTACGCCGCTGGCGAAAGTCCCCATGGAGCAGCTGGCGCAGTGGCGAATGGCAGACATTTCGTCAGACACTGAAACAATCTGTCTACGATGTAGTCATTGATGCTCAGGGTTTGCTGAAGAGTGCGCTGATAACGACAATGAGCCGTGGGCCAAGTTTTGGGCTTGACCGGCAATCGGCACGTGAATCGCTGGCATCGCTGGTCTATCGTCATCCAATTAAAGTTGCAAAGGGTGAACATGCAATCGATCGGGTACGTCGGCTTTTTGCGCAGGTATTGGGTTACGATGTGTCACTGTCGACGGTGGATTATGGTATTGATCTGAAACGGCTTGACCGTCCACAACTAGAAACACCGTACCTGGTTTTTTTACATGGTACGACTTGGCAGAGTAAGCACTATCCGGAGAATCATTGGCGAGAGCTGGCTCATGTTGCGGTGTCAGAAGGGTATAGAGTGTTGCTTCCCTGGGGGAATGATGAGGAGCGATTGCGGGGGGAGCGGTTACGCCAGGATAAGTCTGCAATAACATTGTTACCGAGGATGGAGCTTAGTCGCTTGGCTGGCATTATTTCAGGTGCTGCCGGTGTAGTGGCAGTGGATACGGGGCTGGCGCATTTAGCCAGCGCACTGTCTATCCCGGTGGTTGTCCTTATTGGCCCCACCGATCCGGTAATGACTGGCGTTGTAGGGCGAGGACAAAGAAATATCTCGACTGAGTATGAGTGTATGCCTTGTCTGAAAAGAACCTGTAATCACAGACTCACAAGAAATGGAGATCCGGTCTGTTTTGATACTCTGATCCCCGAACAGATCTTTGATACGCTTCGTGAATGTATGAAAGAGCGGTGAATAAAGTGGTACGGCATAAGTTTGTGTTAATTGTTATGAGTCAAACGGTATCGACATGGCCCGTCTAAGCGTCTGTATTATTACACAGAATGAGGCATCAAGAATCAGGGACTGTCTGAGTAGTGTTGCCTGGGCGGATGAAATCATTGTGCTTGATTCAGGTAGTGAAGATGACACATTGAGTATTTGTAGAGAATACACCAGCCATGTTTTTGAGGATCGGGACTGGCAGGGATTCGGCGTTCAAAAGAACCGGGTGTTGTCGCATGCCAGTGGAGAGTGGGTGCTCTCGCTCGATGCCGATGAGCGTATACCGCCGGATCTTCGGGTAGAGATTGAGGCGGTTATCACAGATGCCGAGTCTGCAGATGTTTATGAGATTCCCAGACTTTCGTCCTATTGCGGTAGAGAGATTCAGCATAGTGGCTGGCGACCCGATTATGTGGCAAGGCTGTTTCGCCGTAGCAGTGCCGCTTTCAGTGACGATGTGGTTCACGAAAGACTTGTTTTTGAAAGTAAGCCTGGGCAATTGCATCACTCCATCCTGCATCGAAGCTTCGATTCTTTGGAGCAAGTACTGGATAAAGTGAATCGCTACTCCAGTGCGAGTGCCGAAAAGTTATTCAGCCAGCAGAAAAAAAGCAGTTTACCCACGGCAGTGTTTCGTGGCCTCTGGGCATTCTTCAGAACCTATGTTTTGAAGGCAGGCTTTCTCGATGGGCGTGAAGGTTTTTTGTTGGCAGTATCGAATGCCGAAGGTGTCTACTATAAGTACCTCAAGCTGCTCTATCTTGATGAAAAGAGATGACATGAGCAGGGCGGAAAAAGTCAGCATCATCATTGTTACCTATGATTGGCCAAAGGCATTGGACCGTGTGCTTGAGTCACTTTCGCTTCAAACAGAAATGCCGACAGATATTATAGTGACTGACGATGGTTCGGGCCCGGAAACTCGTGCAGTCGTTGAGTCGTGGCAAGATAAGATGAACTGTACCGTTAAATTCCTTTGGCAAGAGGATGATGGCTTTCGCGCTGGCCAAGCCAGAAACCGGGGCGTAGCTGTGTCAGAGGGTGACTACTTGGTGTTTCTTGATGGGGACTGCCTGGTATTTCCTGATTTTATAGAACGTCATAAGGCATTGGCAGAGAGCAATTGCCAGGTGGTGGGTAATCGAATCCTGATGAGCGAGATACTGAGTCAATCAGTTCTCGAAGGGGAAGAGAGGCCGTATTGCTGGGGGGTGTTTCATTGGATTAGAAGCAGATTGATGGGCAAGGTCAATCGACTGCTTCCGTTGCTACGTCTGGGAGAAGGTGCTTGGCGAAAGAAAAGGGCATATAAGTGGTCGGGAGCCCAAAGCTGTAACCTGGGTATCTGGAGAAAGGATTTTTTTGCAGTCAACGGTTTTGATGAACAGTTTTCTGGGTGGGGACATGAGGATGCCGATCTGGTTGTTCGGCTGATGGGAAATGGCGTTCTACGCAAAGACGGCCATTTTTCAGTGCCGGTTTTGCATTTATGGCATAGAGAAAATAATCGCGATCTCGAACCGGATAATTTAAAGCGGCTCAATGATGCACTGGCGGGAAAGCGGGACCTGGTGGCATCTAGTGGCGTCTCAAATCATGTTAGAGAAAATGGCCTCAATGACTGAGCCGGTTACCATCAAGTCCTTTGCGTATCCTGTCGTGAATGGTCCTGAGCGGGTGCTGGTGATCGCGACGAGAAGGATTGGTGACGTGCTCTTGGTAACGCCGCTGATTCACAGTTTGAGGAGAGCCTGGCCTGCATCTGTAATTGATGTTCTGGTATTTAGAAATACTGGGGCAATCCTGGAGGGTAATCAGGATATAACGAACCTGATTGAAGTTGAAGCAAAGTCCGGGTTTAAGCATAACGTAAAGCTGCTACGTAAAATCTATCGTCGCTATAATCTGGCAGTCTCATCACTGGCCGGTGATCGGCCAAACATTTATGCATTTTTGGCATCTGCAAAGAGAATTAGTCTGATTTCAGATCAAGACAGTAACTACGCATTAAAGCGAAGGATGAATCAGGGCTGGGCAATGCTGGATGATATCAATACCCATACCGTAGAGCAGAATCTTGCTCTTGCAAGGGTGTTAAGTATTGAGCCTGTGCGCGATGTGGTGCCTCCATGCGTTGATATATCCGGCAAGGAAAAAAAATGGTTTCTAGGTCACGATCGAAGTAAGAAGCCCTATGCTGTAATACACCCCTTTCCGAAATGGCCCTACAAACAGTGGATGGCGAAAGCCTGGAGAGAGTTGATCGCCTGGATAATCGGGCGGGGAATGGATGTCATTTTAACCGGCGGGCCAGACAAAGAAGAGCAGGTGTTCTGTGAGGGATTGACCGTTGGTTTCGAGGCTGATGTTATTAACTTGGCGGGTAAGTTAAGTTTCGGTGAGATTACGAATGTCGTGTCCTCATCTGCTGTCTTTGTCGGGCCGGATACCTCAGTTACTCACCTTGCCGCATCGACAGGGGTGCCTGTTGTCGCTATTTACGGTCCCAGTAATCCTGTAAAGTGGGGGCCTTGGCCAAAAGATTTCAATGAAAGCGTGTCGCCTTTTCAGATGTACTCCTCAACGCCGCAAAGGGTGGGTAATGTTTGTCTGATACAGGGGGCTTACTTGCCTGATAATTGCGTACCGTGTCGAGAGGAGGGCTGCGAGAGGCACAGACAGAGTCGCAGTAAATGTCTTGATGGTCTTGGCGCCAGTGTTGTGATCGAGGAAGTTAAGAGATCTCTGCAAGAGAGGCCGGCGAGTAGCGAGGATTTGCTTTGAGGTATTCTGATGAGTGAAGTATTGAATAAGGTCAGTGACTGCGTGGATGCCGTTTTTGTTTTAAGCGTTGCATCTTTTACTCAGCGTATTGAGCATGTCAAAAAGCAGTTCCAGGATCATGGTATCGCTTTCAACTTTGTTTTTGATTACGACCCACCTGAGATCGATCAACAATTGCTGGATGATGTATTTGCGGAAAGCTCAATGAGACTGCCGCATAAATCTCTCGTGCTGAAGCATATTAAGGCTTGGCAAGTGGCTAGAGAGCAGTCATACAAACGAATTCTTATATTTGAGGATGATGTATTTTTGTGTCGAGATTTTACACAAAAGCTATGCGCTGGTGTGCCGCATATTGATAAGCTTGATGAGGGATATCTTGTGTATCTTGGCGGATCTGATACTAAGGTTACGGACTCGTTCTTTTTGAGTGATGATGTGCTTGTGCCTCAGCCAATTGCGACAACGGAAGGGTATATTACTGATCTTACTGCAATTAATAAGCGTCTTGATTGGCTTGATACGAACAAAGTCACATTGCCTGCGGATCACCTTGTCAGAAGCATTGATAGCCTGATAGATATTCGGCAGTATTGGTTTAGAGAGCCACTGGTCGAGCAGGGGAGTGTGTTTGGTTACTTTGATACTGAGCTTGATTCAAGCCGAAGCAAGCATGGCCGTCTGTACAATGTGCTTCGTTATCGTTGGAATAGATTTCAGCGTAGAAAGTTGAGGCGTTGGTTGGTCAGAATGAAATTGCTTCTTGGAATGAAAATTGACTAAGGGACGATATTGATCGTGTCACCTATACAACAGTACTTACAAAGATTTTCTGTAATATCTTTTGCTAGATACTTACTCCTTTTTGAATTAGTGGCAATTATGTTTTCGCCGCCGCTGGCGGTGTTAGCGGAATTAATGCTATATCTTGCATTTATGTTTTCTCGCGATCTGAGGATGAGGTTGACATTTATCCTCAGGCAGCCGCTGATGGTGATGGCGATTTGTTTCGGTTTGGTGTTGGCGGTTGGTGTACTTTACTCGGTTGAGACATTCTCTGTGAGTGGTAGATTTTTATGGGGGTGGAGAAAGCTTCTCCTGGTAGTGATGGCGTTGGCGATTTTCGATGATGAGAGCTGGAAGAAAAGATCAGCATGGTTGTTTGTTTTGGTCGTAACAATGTGTGCCATTGCGTCATATGCATCACATTTTATTGGCATGGGTGTTTATAAGTACTCTCCCGGTATTATTATCCAAAATCACGCCGCTCAGGGCATGTTTTTTTCTGCCGCTGCATTCGTCGCGTTGATGTTGTTGATGTTTAATATTATTAGCGTCCCAGTGCGCAGAACTATTTTAGTTATTAGTGCCTTGGTTTTGGCGTCGAATGTCATCTTTATTACGCCTGGTAGAAGCGGGTATCTAGTGTTGCTAGTGTTGCTTGCGGTGGCCGTCTTGTCTCTTGTTGAAGGCTGGAAGAAGTGGTTGCTTTTTGTGGCTGTTCCTATGATGGCAGTGTCACTATTAATGATATCGCCAGTTGCCAACCAAAGGATACATCAGGCTATCGATGAAGTGGTGAACTATAACTCAGCCCCTGAAATAACGTCTCTTGGTGTGCGTATGGTGATGTTGGAAAACACGAAGGATATGGTGCTTGAAAAGCCGCTTTTTGGTTTTGGTACAGGTGGTTTTGAAAAGGGATACAAAAACCAGATAGATGATGAAATTGGTTGGCGAAGAATTTCAACGGGTGATCCACATAACCAGTTTTTAAAGATTGTTGCTGAACATGGGGTTATTGGGCTGTTGATTTTTCTTGGTTTTATCGCTTCATTTTTTATGCAGAAAATTGATGAGCCGTGGAAAGTAATCGGAGGGGGTGTGCTGCTTGCTTGGTGCGCCACAAGCCTATTTAGCTCGCATTTCTCTACCTTCAGTGAAGGGCGATTTATTCTGCTCTGGATGGGAATGATGGGAGCAATGTCGCTCCAGTTGACTTCTAAGTCCAATAAGAAGACAAGTTATGAGAGTGGTTCCTGACCAGGCGATATTTTGAGATTGGGGGAGAAATCTTCTATTTTTTCTGCTGCCTCGAAAGATAGACATTTTCACCTTGCGACCATTCGTAAGCAAAGCCGTTTGACCCATTATAGAAGCTTCGGTTGCAGCCCTGTTTCATCCGTTCATGTAGCTCAATAATGATCATGTCGACTTTATCCAGCCAGGATGAGGTGTTTGAAAAAACCTCCCGTTCGGCACCCTCGATATCGATTTTCAGGATATCAATACGATTAATGTCATAGTCACTGAGAATGTTGTCAACGGTAATTGCCTGAACCAGATGTCGTTCTTCTCCGATCTGCTCGCTTGTTTCGGTTTCCTGAGTCATGAATCCCCAATTACCCAGGCCGGGATCGACCAGGTTTATTCTGCGCTTTTCATGCCATAGTGCGGCGTGAATTGCTATGATGTTTTCATAACCGGCAGTATTTTTTTGTAGGGCGTTGAAATTGCTCTGCTCAGGTTCAATAGCATAAATGGTGGCTTGCGGATACTTGTTAGCGAAATAGATTGAGGCGAGCCCAATATTGGCACCTGCATCGACAATGATTTTCGGCTCTGCATCAACCTCGAAATTATATTCATGTTTCATGAATACTTGTTTGTATGTTGGCGCATCTGATGAGGGTAGCCTTAAGTAGAACGGGTGACGAATGCCGGGCTCTTCGATCTTAAGATCAAATGTCTTATTTTTTATACTGCCCCATAAAGCATAGAGCGAGCCACGTAAGCCTACAGTGGGAAGATAGGTTTTGATTTGACGAAACATTACATGCCTCAGGCGTGATCTATCGGTTTTTGTTCAAGTTGCATTAATCTAAGAACAGACCCTAGTGGGGATCAATTCAGATTCTCATATAGGGTGCTGTAAAATCCCTTTTTTTCCATCAGTTCTTGGTGGGTGCCGATTTCCTCAATGTGTCCATCAGCAATAACGACAATGCGATCGGCATTTTCGATGGTTGTGAGTCGATGCGCGATGATTATTGTCGTGCGGTCTTTTGTGAGAGCTTCCAGCGCCTGCTGGATGTAGCGCTCAGATTCATTGTCGAGGGCCGAGGTGGCTTCATCCAGAATCAGGATGGGGGCGTCTTTCAGCAGGGCTCTCGCAATCGCCAGTCGTTGTCTCTGACCACCGGAGAGCCTGACACCTTTTTCTCCAATTAACGTATCGAGTCCCTCGGGCATCTTCTCGATGAAATCCATCGCATAGGCCGCATTTGCAGCGTCGATGACCTGTGATCTTGGGGTATCCCGCATCTCTCCATAAGCGATGTTGGCCTCCACGCTGTCATTGAAAAGGATGACTTCTTGGCTGACCAGTGCAATGTTCTTGCGTAGGCTCGAGAGTGGCATCGATTGGATGTCGATGCCGTCAATTAGAATGCTGCCTTGGTCTAGATTGTAGAAGCGAGGAATCAGGTTGGCGATTGTGGTTTTACCACCCCCTGACGGACCTACCAAGGCGATTCGTTCACCAGGTTTAATTGTCAGGGATAGCGAGTCAACTGCCGGCTTTTCGGATCCCGGATAACTGAAGCAGACCTGGTCAAACTTGACCTGTCCTTGCAGGCGTTCAACACGATGATCACCCTCGTCTTTCTCCGGCAGCTGATCGACAAGTTCAAACACACTTTGCGCAGCCGCCAGTCCGGGTTGAAGCTGTTCATTGATTCGGATCAGCTTTTTTATCGGCGACATCATCATTGCCAACGCACCGATAAAGGAGACGAAAGCACCCACCGTGAATTTGTTTTCCAAAGACTGTAGCGAGGCGTAATAAACTACACCGGCCAGACCCAGCACCATGATCAGCTGACCGGCCGGAGAGGCGAGCGCAGCGGCCGCGACACGCTTCATGTGGTAGCGGCGGACCCAGTTGGTGACATGGGCAAAGCGTTTTGTTTCATACTCCTGGCCGCCAAAAAGTTTCACCACCTTGTTGCCTTGGATACCTTCCTCCAGTACGTGTGTCATGTCGCCCATGGAGCTCTGAATCGACTCGCTCAGTTGACGTAATCTCCTGCTGATAGAGTTGACCAACAGCCCAATGAGTGGGCCAATGATCAAAATGGAGAGGGTCAGGCGCCAGTCCAGGTAGAGCATCCAGCCCAACAGTCCGAGAACGGCGACTGAATCACGTACCAATACAATGAGTACCTCAGTAGAAGCAGAAGCCACCTGCTGCACGTTGAAGGTGATCTTGGAGAGGACGGTGCCGGTGGGATTGTCGTCGTAATAACGATTGGGCAACGTCATCAGGCGCTGGAACATCTCGTTGCGCAAATCCATGACAACCTTGTTGGCGACCCATTGGATGGCCATGGTGCTGCTATAGGAAGCGATGCCGCGAAGAATAAAAATACCGATCAGGGCAAGTGGCATCAGGCGGATGGTCTGCATATCCTTCTCGACGAAGCTGCCGTCAAGCAGAGGTTTGAAGAGTGCCGGTAACACCCATTCAGTCAATGCCAGCAGAACGGTAAACAGAATCGAGAGTATAAAAGTCTTTCGATAGGGGCGAACGTAACCGAGCAGGCGGAGATAGAGCTGTTTACTGGTCATGAGTGATAATTGGCCTGCTTACGATACGTGATTGCTGGTGAATCGGGGTTTGGTGATTTTACGCATGACCGAGCCCAATCGCCAGAATGTGGTGGAAAGTGCTAATATACCTCTCTTTTTTAAGCTGGATGCCCTTCAATATGTCCATTGATTTACCTTCCTTCGATCAGGCAAGAATCCTCGTTGTCGGCGATATCATGCTCGATCGCTACTGGCACGGGGATACGGGCAGAATTTCGCCCGAAGCGCCGGTACCCGTGGTGCGGGTGAGTGATGATGAGCAGCGTCCGGGTGGTGCGGGTAACGTCGCGCTGAATATTGCGGCGCTTGGTGGCGGGGCTACGCTTGCCGGTATCGTGGGTGATGATGATTCTGGCGAAACCCTCGAGCGTATTCTTGACGCTGCCGGTGTGACTTGTGCCTTCGATAGGCTGGAAGGTTTTCCTACCATTACAAAACTTCGGGTCATCAGTCGGAATCAGCAGTTAATCAGGCTCGATTTTGAGGATGGGTTTCCGAATGTCAGCAGTGAATCTCTGACCGAACGCTATAAGGCGTTATTGAACGAGTGTGATCTGGTTGTGTTGTCAGACTACAACAAGGGAACGCTTCACAGCACCCAGGCATTTATCGAGATTGCGCGCCATCAGGGTAAGCCGGTGCTGGTCGATCCCAAGGTCAGAGACTTTGAGCGCTACCGCGGTGCAACCCTGATCACGCCCAATCTGGCTGAGTTCGAGTCGATGGCTGGTGAGTGCCGCGATCAGGACGAGCTTGTTCAGCGGGGTGAGGAGGTTATGTCCAAGTATGAGATTGAGGCATTGCTGGTCACCCGGGGCGAGCAGGGTATGACCTTGATACAGCGAGATCAGGCGCCCCGCCACATGCCGACCCATGCAAGGGAAGTCTACGATGTGACCGGTGCCGGTGATACCGTGATTTCTGTACTTGCTGCAACGATGGCTGCCGGGTTGCCAATGGATGCCGCTACCCACCTGGCTAATGTGGCCGCCGGTGTCGTAGTGGGTAAATTGGGCACAGCTTCTGTCAGTATGGATGAGCTCAAGGCGGCATTGATGGAACAGCATGTGACTCACCGCGGCGTGGTCGGGGAAGACGAACTGGTGCATCTAGCTCAGATCGCCCGACTGCAGGGTGAAAGCCTGGTCTTTACCAACGGTTGTTTCGATATCCTCCACGCCGGACATGTGACCTATCTGGAGCAGGCCAGCCGGGTCGGCGACCGCCTGGTGGTGGCAGTGAATGTGGATGAAACGGTGCGCCAGTTGAAAGGCGATGACCGGCCAGTCAATGTTTTGCAAAGACGTATGGCGGTACTTGCCGCATTGGCCTGTGTCGACTGGGTTGTGCCGTTCAGCGAGGAGACCCCTGAGCGTCTGATCTGCCGGCTCAAGCCCGACTTTCTCATCAAAGGCGGAGACAATGATCCTGACAAGATTCCCGGCGCAAAATGCGTACGCGAGAGCGGCGGCAAGGTGATGGTGATGGAGTATGTCGATGATGTCTCCACCACCGGCCTGATCAGGGAAATTCGCGCCAGGGATCAATAACCATCGTGGGTTCCGTTTCAGCTTCCCCAGTTTCTACTCAAGTGGATGTGGCCATCTTCGGTGGCGGCATTGCCGGATTGTGGCTGCTGGCTCGTCTGCGTCAAGCCGGATACAGCGCCATTCTGCTGGAGCCCTACGGGCTTGGGGGTGTGCAGACACTCGCCTCCCAGGGCATTATTCATGGCGGTACCAAGTATGCGCTGACCGGTAAACTGACCGGCTCGTCTCAGGCCATCAAGGCCATGCCGGGAATCTGGCGAGACTGTCTGGTAGGAGAGGGTGAATTGGATCTGAGCCGGGTACGCGTGCTCTCCGATCATCAGTTTCTCTGGTCCACATCGGGATTGATTTCACGCATGGCCGGATTCTTTGCCGGCAAGGTGATGGAGAGCCGGGTGCGAGAAGTGAAGGAGAATGACCGTCCGGCCGCCTTCCGCAATCCTGGCTTCAAAGGGACGGTCTACCGGCTGGATGAGCCGGTTCTCGATGTAGCCTCTCTGGTCAGCGAGTTGTCCCGCCAGTTTGGTGATAGCGCCTACAAGCTGAATTGGCCGGATGGCCTGCGCTTTGACCATGCCCGCCGCTTCAGTCTGCTTGGTCCAGATGGTGCCTGGCAGACGCTGGAGACAAGACAGACCGTCTTCACTGCAGGTGCAGGCAATGAGGCGCTACTCAAATGTCTGGGTCGGGATAAACCCATCATGCAAAAGCGCCCACTTCAGATGGTGATGCTCAAAGGAGACTTGCCGCCACTCTATGCGCATTGTCTGGGCGCCAGCGCCAATCCGCGACTGACGGTGACCAGTTATCCCCTCGCCGGCGACAAGACTCTCTGGTATTTGGGCGGGGATGTGGCCGAGCAGGGTGTAGGGCGTAACCATGAGGAACAGATAGCAGCCGCAAAGCGGGAACTCAATCAGTTGCTGCCCTGGGTGGATTTACAGAAAGTGGCATGGGGTACGCTGAATGTCGACCGGGCGGAACCCCGTCAGTCAGATGGCCAGCGACCTGAGAGTGGTTTTGTACAGGCACATGAGGGCCTGATCGTGGCCTGGCCCACCAAACTTGCATTTGCACCACGGCTCGCCGAGCAGGTCATGGCAGAGCTGTCGGAGGCAGACATACCTCCAACCTCAGAGTCGACAAATGTTTCATTGAGCATTGCCCTTGCGCAAGCCGCAATACCACCTTGGGAAAAGGAACATCTATGGACCTGAGACTCCTGGGCATGACAGGTATCGAAGTCAGTCCCTTGGGGCTGGGATCAGTCAAGTTCGGCCGCAATGAGCAGGTAAAATATCCTGCCGGTTTCGAGATCCCTGACGATGCTGCCGTGAGTCGGCTGTTGTCCATGGCAAGGGATCTCGGTATCAACCTGATCGATACTGCGCCAGCTTACGGCACCAGTGAGGAGCGACTCGGCCAGTTACTGCCCGGCAATCGCCAGGACTGGGTTATTGTCACCAAGGTGGGAGAAATTTTCGAACAGGGCCAGTCACGCTTCGATTTTTCAGACCAACATACCCGGCTATCGGTGGAGAATAGTCTGCGACGTCTGCAGACAGACTATCTTGATGTGGTGCTGATCCATTCCCATGGTGACGATATGCAGATCCTTGAACATGAGCCTGTGCTGGAGACCCTGCGTGATTTACAACGTAAGGGACTGGTGCGCGCCATCGGCATGTCCAGCAAGACGGTTGAGGGCGGCTTACGGGTTGTGGAGACGTGCGATCTGGTCATGGCCACCTGCAATCTCGATTACAACGATGAACTGCCGGTTCTGCAGGCAGCAGAGAGAGAGGGGAAAGGCGTTCTCGTGAAAAAAGGACTGATGAGTGGCCATGTTCAGGGAGAAGAAGGTGTGCGGCGCTCAATGGAATTCATCTTCTCTCAGCCGGGTGTCAGCAGCATGATCGTGGGTACTATCAATCCGGATCATCTGGCCTCGAATGTGAGGCTGATGGATACGGTGCTTAATAGATCCGGCTAAGACATTCTCAATAGGGATCGGGCAGCCCGGGACGATTCTTAAAGCGTCGGTGGACCCAAAAATATTGCTCAGGTGCTTCTCTGACTGCAGCTTCGATGATTTGATTGACACAAGCTGTGTCGCTATCTGTGTCATTTGTCGGAAATGACTCGACCGGTGGCTGGATGACCAGTCGATAACCCTGTTTCCCCGGTAATCGGTAACCAAAGAATGGCAGTACTGGAGCACCACTGACTTTAGCCAGCCGGGAAGTGCCGAGGTTGGTCGATGCAGGCACGCCGAAAAAGGGAACCAACGTGCTGTTAGGATCGCTATAACTCTGATCCGGTGCGTACCAGACAGCCTGGTTCTGTTTCAGGGTCTTGATCATCTGCCTCACATCGCCACGGGATATCGCAGCATCAAAGCGTAGTTCCCGGTTACGCCGGAAGGCAGCCTCTATGACTGGGTTTTCATGGGGGCGGTACATGACTGCGAAAGGGTGAAACAGACTCAGCAGACGGCCACTCATCTCCAGATCGGCGAAGTGGGCACTCAGGAGAATCGCTCCCTTGCCATCCTTGATAGCAGCTTGCAGATGCTCCAGCCCCTCGATCTCCACCAGGGGGCGGAGTTTGCTGTCGCTGCTCCACCAGGCCATGCCCGTGGTCAGCAGGCCGATACCAAGGGCTTCAAAATGGTCTTTCAGGAGGGTTGCGCGTTCCCGCTCACCATGTTCTGGAAAGCAAAGGGCCAAATTGACTTCGGCAATATGCCGGCGTCGTTCTCCCAATCGCAATACAAGATGTCCCAATCGACGGCCCAACCAGACAATGGCTGAATAGGGAAACCAGCGGCAGATCAACCAAAGCAGCGCCAGACCCATATGGGTTGGCCAGTAACGTGGTGCATGGTGTGAGCTTGTAGGCTTGGATGACACTGAGAGAAAGGCTTGATTTGGTTTAGAACATACAATCGACTGGCCATGAAGTATAAGCCGATATACCCAACAAGGCGACCCGGTTTGCTTTCGACAACGGTTAATTGCAGAGGAAAGACCTGTCGCTGTTGAGCAGAAATGTTACAGAGCCGATGTCGAGGTACACTAGGGATCTAATCAACCACACTTGGACTGTATCCAGTCAATGCGTTATCTCTACACGGCACTGTTTACCCTTTTGATTCCCGCCTACTTGTTGAGGCTCTACTGGCGGGGATTCAAGGCGCCGGCCTATCGTGGGCGATGGAAGGAGCGCTTTGGATTTTTTGAGGGACAGTCGAGCCAACGCGGGATATGGGTACATGCCGTGTCGGTAGGGGAGGTGTTGGCGATTGCTCAGTTGGTGAGACAATTGATGGAACGGTTTCCCGATCTGCCGATTCTGATTACCACGGCAACGCCCACAGGCGCAGAGCGGGTTCAAGCGTTGTTCGGGGATGAAGTGGAGCATCGTTATGCACCCATCGATCTGCCCTGGGTGGTCAGGCGGTTTTTGCGGACTTTTCGTCCCTGTCTGTTGGTGTTGGTAGAGACTGAGATCTGGCCCAATCTTATCTGCTATGCAAAGCAGGCGGGTGTGCCGACCCTATTGGCCAATGCCCGTCTCTCCGGGCGGTCCGCCCAGCGTTATCGTCGTGTCGCCAGCCTGACCCAGGAAGCGTTACGTAACATCACCATCATCGCACCGCAGGCTGAGACGGATGCCGAACGTTTTCTCACCTTGGGTGCCCGCCCCGACCAGATCGAGGTGACCGGTAGCATCAAATACGACATCCATCTTCCCGGTAGTCTGCGTGAGCGCGCCGATGTCATGCGTCGGGATTGGGGAGGGCAGCGGCCGGTGTGGCTGGCTGCCAGCACTCATGAGGGAGAGGATGAGATAGTTCTGCAAGCGCATACGGAGATACGCCGGCAACTTCCGGATACCTTGCTGGTACTGGTACCTCGCCACCCGGAGAGATTTGATCGTGTGGCGCAGCTGGTCGAGGAGGCGGGATTCTCAATGGTGAGACGGAGCGAGCAGCTTGCCTGTGATATTGAAACAGCCGTTTTTCTTGGAGACTCCATGGGCGAGTTGACGCTTTTCATGGGGGCATCTGATGTGGCGTTTATCGGTGGCAGTCTTGTCCCTCACGGCGGCCATAATATCCTTGAGGCGGCAGCCCAGGGAGTGGCGGTTGTGTTTGGCCCTCATATGTTCAACTTCGCTGATATTAGCGAGCTTTTTCTTCGACAGCAGGCAGCGGTGCAGGTTGATTCAACATCGACGCTCTCTGCACAGGTTAGCCAATGGCTTAGTGATGCCAGTGAACGCAGTCGCATTGGCGAAGTGGGCAGGGAGCTTGTGGATAAGAACCGCGGTGCTTTGGAACGGTTGACCCGACTGGCGGAACGGTTGCTTGATTCGACGTTAGTGTGAATAACTGATTCTATAGCCGGTTTTTTATGCTGATAGAGTGATTCCCCACTTACTTTCGCTGGGTAACAAGCCCTAGATCAAGTTCCATCAGGCACAGCCGATATACTGAGAGAAACTTCGGGCCGGTCCGAGAGGGAGTTCTCACCGGATCCAGGTCGAGCCCCGTTTGCCCATGGGCGAATGCAGTTTCCTGAGATTGTCTGATTAGGCCCCCGTAGGCTGTAGTTTCATCCGATACCGTTCAACACATGACCGCGAGAGTTGCGGTGATGGTTGTTAACTTGGGGAGGTTGAAATGCGTGATTCAGGCTTCAGCATGCAGACATTTCTCCTGGGTGCCCTGGAGGTTTTCTCCATTTTCCTGGTTTTGGTACTTGGTGCGCTGGTTGTTGCAGTCATTGTTACCTACATCTTCGACATCACACAGACCAAGACGGCCATCCGCCGAAACTATCCGGTAATTGGTCATTTCCGCTATTTTTTAGAGCACCTGGGTGAGTTCTTTCGTCAGTATTTCTTTGCCATGGACCGGGAGGAACTACCGTTTAATCGTGCCCAGCGGGCATGGGTCTATCGTGCGGGGAAAGATCTACCGAACACCGTCGCCTTTGGTTCAACCAGGGATATTCGTCGTCCCGGGTCCATCCTGTTCGTCAATTGCCCTTTCCCCACACTGGGTGAGGATGCCGTACCACCAGGGCCGATTACAATTGGAGAGAACTGCCGGTCTCCCTATACCACTGATTCATTGTTCAATATCTCCGGTATGAGTTTTGGAGCATTATCCAAGCCGGCCGTACAGGCACTCTCCATGGGAGCCAAAGAGTCAGGATGCTGGATTAATACCGGAGAGGGTGGGGTCTCGCCCTATCATATTGAAGGGGGCGCGGATATCGTTTTTCAGATCGGCACAGCAAAGAACGGAGTTCGTGACCTGGCTGGCAACCTCAGTGATGATAAGTTGAGGGCGGTCGCTGTTCTCCCGCAGGTGAAGATGTTCGAAATCAAAATGAGTCAGGGCGCCAAGCCAGGTAAAGGCGGCATTCTTCCCGCGAAAAAAGTCACCGACGAAATTGCCGATATACGAGGCATTGAAGTTGGTAAGGACGCCATCAGCCCAAATCGCCATCCTGATATTCGATGCAATGAAGACCTGTTGGATATGATTCAGCGGGTGCGCAGTATCACAGGCAAACCCGTTGGTTTTAAGACCGTGATCGGCGGGCCGCAATGGCTCGACAGCCTCTTTACCGAGATCAAGCGGCGCGGTATTTCCTCCGCGCCGGACTTTATCACCCTTGATGGCAGTGATGGTGGGACCGGTGCGGCTCCCATGCCATTGATCGATGCCGTGGGACTCTCTCTGCGTGAGAGCCTATATATTCTGGTTGACCGGCTCAACGCGCACGGCTTGCGTGATCGGGTTAAGGTCATCGCCTCGGGAAAACTAATCACCCCGGCCGATGTGGCCTGGGCGCTCTGTGTGGGTGCCGATTTTGTCACCTCCGCGCGGGGGTTTATGTTTGCCTTGGGTTGTATTCAGGCCCTGCAGTGCAATAAGAATAGTTGCCCTACAGGTATCACCACCCACGACCCCAAATTGCAGAAAGGGTTGGTGCCTGAGGTGAAGGCAGTAAGAGTGGCCAACTATGTCGGTCATCTGGTCCATGAAGTGGGGGTCATCGCCCACTCATGCGGCGTGAAGTCCCCACGGGAACTCAGACGCCAGCATGCCAGAATCGTCACTGCGGATGGACCTTCAGTTGCCTTGGATGAACGGTTTCCACCTGTCGAACCACCGAAAGTGAAGGCGGCGGGTTAAGCGTTTATCGTCTGGCTTTGTCTGGTCAGCGCAGATTGGTGAATGATGCTCAGTGGAAATGGAGTTCTTTTCGATAAGTACCCAGAGCGTCTCAGGATAGTTGATCGCAACAATGGAATGAGAGACGGCACGTGATACTTACCTCTTCAGTTCATGGGCAACCGATGGCGATTTTCAGGTCTCCTTGGGTCCAATCGAAATAGCTGACATAAACCTGCCCCGCTGAATAATCCAGGCCAATGCCGTAATTGGCCACCTGTCCCTGAGCATCCACCACTACGGGTGCGTTCCAAGTCCCTTGTAATGTGGATCCGATATATTTTAGATCATCATTGCCGTGATCCCGATAGGCGATATGCACCCGATCGGCACTGTCCAGGTCCATGGAAATGTAGGAGCCCAAATTACCACTGTTATCCAGGTTGCGACGGCTCCACAGGCCTCCAGTGGGGGGCGTGCCTGGTGTGCGATAGGCATGATCCAGGGTCTGGCCACTGAAACCCTGATATGCCAAATGCACGCCATCCTGACTGTCCAATGCCAGATCCCTGTTGATCGGCTGACCCGCATCGCTTACCAGTTCCTCGCTGCGCCAGTTGCCGCCAGGCTCACGAAAACGGTAGTAGAGTCCGCTGCTGTTGCTATAGCTGAAGTGCATGCCGCCACCGGGATCCCGATCCAGGGCAGTGTCACCGTAACCCCAACCAACAATCTCTGGGGTTTGCCAACCGCCACCCGGGGGTCGGTAGCGGTAACGGATCTCGTCCGGGTTCATGCGATGGTAGCTCAGATGCAGGCCGCCGCCGTTGTCGATCAGTAAGTCGGTACCGAATCCAGTTCGTCCACCGGCTTCCACCGTTACGGGTGTTCCCCATCCCGTCGCCGGTGAACGATAGGCATAGCGCAGCTCCTCACCACCGGTGATGAATCGGCGCTGGTAACTCAAGTGCAATCCTCCGGCGATATCTATTGCTAAGGCGGTTTCTGCGTAGTCTTCAAAATTGGCTGCAACTTCCACGATCTCAATGGTCCAGTTACCGGCGGGATCTTTCGCAGCATGTTTCAGCCGATGGTTATCCACATCGTAATAGACGATATGAATCCTCCCCCCGGACTCCACCGCAATGGTGGAACGCCGTCCTACGTCACCAGCGGAATCCACAGTAGAAAGCATCCAGCTGCCTGGCGTGCAGGCTGATGCCGGACTACCGCATACCCCTGGCATCCCACCGCCGCCGCAGCTCAAACCGGCACCACAGGTTCCGCAGAAAAGGGTACCGCCACAACCGTCGGGAATGGAACCGCAATTCCGCCCTTGTGACTGACAGGTTGTCGGGACACAGGCTGTAACAGGCACCAGGATCGCGTCGTAGTACATGATGGAGGATGTGGGAACCATACCAATGATGGTAAAGCTATTGATGTTCAGGGAGCCGGAAAGTCCTTGGTAGTGCCATTGGGTACCGTCCCAGCGCCAGGTGTTTCCGTGTGCGGACCAGGTCAGGGTCGAGGCCTGTCCCTGTGGGTCGGCATATATCAGCGTGGGTTGGCGAGTTAAATTGGCGGTCCAAGCGTTGGCGGGGGTCAGCATCACCGGTGGATCCCAGAAGGGCGGTGCTTTCGCGTCCTTGCTAAAGAGCCCAAGCAAGCAGATAACAGCGATGATCGGCAGGTGCTGAATGGCCTGCTTGATGGAATTGTGGTGTGCTTTCGATTCCATGGGGGGATACCATCAGAAATGGGAAGCTTGAAAACAAGCATAGCAAAGAGGTCGTTGGATGATTCTGGATTACGCAAGTAAGCAATGTATGCCCACTACAGATAGTTGGAAGCCTGTAGTGTTAAAGAGTCGGTTAGATGGTTCGTTGAGCTACGAGTCAGTGTGACTTAGAAAAGAGATTGTGACTCGTTTTGTTAGGGCTGATTTAATGTGAATGATTAGTCTACGCGTGGCTCAGAACCGATATCCAAGCGTCAAATTGTAGGTCTCTAGACTGAATTTCAGGGGCTGATGCCCGGTCAGAGCCCCAACCAAGTCACCATATGGAATTTTCTCCACGTCAACGATTTCTTCGCCATTCCCAAGGCGCCGATAGTAGTCGTACTTCACACCGATGCTTATTCTATCGGATATCATATAACTCAGACCCAGTCCAAATTTCGGTGTGTAGCCTGATGTTTTTTCCACTGTCTTGGCACCCCAGCGCCAGAGAGGGTCTAATGTGCTTGTAAACCAAAACTGCTGTTCCAGCTTGGAGTGCCAGTTGGTGATGCCCGCCGATACATGCAGTGATAGTTTTCCCTGGTTGAAAAAGCGGTACTTCAATTGGAGGTCGTAAGTCTTCGTTTCTTGTTTCAGTAAAAAATCCTCTACATCACTTAGCGTTGTACCCAAGTCCCGGTAACCGATCTCCACCATCAGGTCTTTTGCTATTGAGGTTCCAAGCAGAATATGAGAGGCATCTCCCGTTTTATCGAATAACGAGTCATCCATTAATCCATCAGACAAGTATTCGATGTTCGGCTTGCTTCGTGTTGTTCCTGTGCCTACTTCAAGGTGGCCCTCAAAACCCAGGGAGGTTCCGGGAAGCATGAGAACGAGGCCTGCGCAAAGGAATATGTGAGTTGTTGTTTTAAGTAGATCCATCTTCTTTTGTTGGAATATCTTATGGCTGGTCAGTGATATGGTCACCAGGCCAGATGTTGGCGGGGTATTGTAACGGATTCGTTACATCATGACTTGTCCTGTTTGGCTTGAGAGTTCTCCTGGGGACGCTATGAACTTTCCGAAGTCGTATAAGGTGTGGGAACCCTCTGCATGTGAGCTTCTGCGTGATTGTATGAGTTAATTCAGTGCAAATGTAGATACTGAATCCAGTATTAGTTTGTCGTACTAATCATGGACTCCATTCAGTACAGCAATAATCGTCTAGGAATTGGGTCGATCAGTTGTATCGACTAAAACACATTACCCGGTATACGCACCCAACCCTCCATCAAAACACGTGCACTTCGGCTCATCACCACTTTATCGGCAATCCATTCGCCATCATTCTGACTGGCAGCCGCACCGACCCGCAATGTGCCTGAGGGGTGACCGAAGGTTACTGCATCCCGCTCACCGCCTCCGGCGGCAAGATTGACCAAGGTGCCGGGAATTGCTGCCGCTGTACCGATGGCTACTGCGGCAGTACCCATCATAGCGTGGTGTAGTTTGCCCATCGACAGGGCACGGACATTGAGATCGATCTCCGCCCCATTTACCGGTTTGCCACTGGAGGCCACATAGTCATGCGGTTTAGCAACGAAAGCGACTTTGGGTGTGTGCTGGCGTCCGGCTGCCTCTTCGGTTTTCTCAATCAGGCCCATGCGCACGGCACCGTGGGCGCGAATGGTTTCGAACATGGCAAGGGCCTTTTCGTCGCTATTGATGGCTTCCTGTAGTTCGGTACCCTCGTAACCAATCGCTTCAGCATTGAGAAAAATCGTGGGAATACCGGCATTGATCATGGTGGCCTTCAGGGTGCCGACACCGGGAACCTCCAGATCGTCCACCAGATTGCCGGTAGGGAACATGGCCTCTGAGGGATCCACCGGTTTCAGAAACTCCACCTGTACCTCTGCTGCCGGGAAGGTGACGCCATCGAGCTCGAAGTCGCCAGTCTCCTGCACCTCGCCGTTGGTGATGGGCACATGGGCGACGATGGTCTTCTCGATATTCTTCTGCCAGATTCGCACAACAGCAGTCCCGTTATCGGGGATGCGTTCAGCATCAACCAGACCGCTACTGATGGCAAAGGAACCGACCGCGGCGGTGAGGTTACCACAGTTGCCGCTCCAGTCGACAAAGGGCTTGTCGATGGAGACCTGACCGAACAGGTAGTCCACATCGTGATCTTCCTTCTCACTCTTGGCCAGAATCACGGTCTTGCTGGTGCTGGAGGTGGCGCCACCCATACCATCGGTCTGTTTTCCGTAGGGATCGGGGCTGCCGATCATGCGGAGCAGTAGTTTGTCCCGTA
The DNA here is from genome assembly GCA_025655575.1 of Candidatus Thiodiazotropha sp. (ex Monitilora ramsayi). Taxonomy (GTDB): domain Bacteria; phylum Pseudomonadota; class Gammaproteobacteria; order Chromatiales; family Chromatiaceae; genus Thiodiazotropha. Next base: position 87,994 of record JAHXIP010000007.1, read on the forward strand.
CCTCACCTGGTACCTGTGCGGCCTCTGGTAAGTCGGTGAGGTTGAAGAAGACGCCTTTGCTGGTGCCGCCACGAATATAGGTGGCGGGGATTTTGATTTGCGGTGCGTGGGGCATAACGCTATGTCCTGTAAATTCGGTAGGGTGGGCCACGCCTCCGGCTTGGCCCACCCTACGGTTGTCTCAAGCGCTGGCAAGGAAGTCCTGGGCGAAGCGCTGTAGTACACCGCCGGCCCCGTAGACGGAGACCTCTTCCGCGGTATCCAGCCGACAGGTGACCGGGATTTCCACGCGCTCTCCGCTCTTGCGATGCATGATCACCGTCAGATCAGCGCGTGGGGTAGGTTCACCAATCACATCGAAGGTCTCGGTGCCGTCGATCGCGTAGGTCTCGCGGGTTTCACCCGCCTTGAATTCCAGGGGCAGCACGCCCATGCCGACCAGATTGGTACGGTGGATACGCTCGAAGCCCTCGGCCACGATCGCTTCCACGCCCGCCAGTCGCACGCCCTTGGCCGCCCAGTCGCGGGAGGAGCCCTGGCCATAGTCGGCGCCGGCCACGATGATCAGCGGCTGTTTACGCTCCATGTAGGTTTCGATGGCCTCCCACATGCGGCTCCGCTCGCCTTCCGGTTCAATGCGGGCCAGGGATCCCTGGATCACCTCACCGTTATCGTCCCGGCACATCTCGTTGAGCAGTTTCGGGTTGGCGAAGGTGGCGCGCTGGGCCGTCAGGTGGTCACCGCGATGGGTGGCGTATGAATTGAAGTCCTCTTCCGGCAGACCCATCTTGTCCAGATAGGCGCCGGCGGCACTGTTCAGCATGATCGCATTCGAGGGGGAGAGGTGATCGGTGGTGATGTTGTCACCCAGTACCGCCAAGGGGCGCATGCCTTTCAGTGTGCGTTCTCCCGCCAGTGCACCCTCCCAATAGGGCGGACGACGGATATAGGTGCTCTGCGGACGCCAGTCGTAGAGCGGACTCTTTGCCGCTTCCACCGTACCCAGATCGAACATCGGATTGTAGATCTGGTTGAACTGTTCCGGCTTCACGTGCTCGGCAACGATGGCATCGATCTCTTCATCGCTCGGCCAGATATCGTGCAGAGTGATCGGGTTGCCGTCTTTGTCCTGACCCAGCACATCCTTCTCGATATCGAAGCGCACGGTACCGGCAATGGCGTAGGCCACTACCAGCGGCGGCGAGGCGAGGAAGGCCTGCTTGGCGTAGGGGTGGATGCGGCCGTCGAAGTTTCGATTGCCGGAGAGTACCGCGGTGGCGTAGAGGTCACGGTCGATGATTTCCTGCTGGATCTTCGGATCCAGCGCGCCGCTCATACCGTTACAGGTAGTGCAGGCATAGGCCACGATACCGAACCCGAGCTTCTCCAGTTCAGGCAGCAGACCGGCTTCTTCCAGGTACAACCTGGCGACCTTGGAACCCGGGGCGAACGACGACTTGACCCACGGCTTGCGCAGCAGACCCAGCTCATTGGCTTTGCGGGCAACCAGGCCGGCGGCGACTACGTTGCGCGGGTTGGAGGTGTTGGTGCAGCTGGTGATGGCCGCAATGATGACAGCGCCGTCGGGCATTTCACCGGCTTTCTCCTCCCACTCGCCGGCGATACCGCGCTCGGCCAGGTCGGCAGTCGGCAGTCGGCGATGCGGATTGGAGGGCCCGGCCATGTTGCGGCACACGGCTGACAGGTCAAACTCCAGCACACGCTCGTACTCGGCCTCCGTGAGGCTGTCCGCCCACAGGCCGCTTGTCTTGGCGTAGTTCTCAACCAACGCCACCTGATCGGCATCGCGTCCAGTCAGCTTCAGGTAATCGAGGGTCTGCTGATCGATATAGAAGAGTCCGGCGGAGGCGCCGAATTCCGGTGTCATGTTGGAGATGGTGGCGCGGTCACCGATGGTCAGATCTGCCGCCCCCTCGCCAAAGAACTCGAGGTAGGAGGAGACAACGCGCTCCTTGCGCAGAAATTCGGTGATGGCCAGCACGATATCGGTGGCGGTGATGCCGGGCTGACGCTTGCCGGTCAGCTTCACACCGATGATATCCGGCAGTCGCATCATGGAGGGACGGCCCAGCATCACGGTCTCGGCCTCCAGGCCGCCCACGCCGATGGCGATAACGCCCAGTGCATCGATATGCGGGGTGTGGCTGTCGGTGCCCACGCAGGTATCCGGAAAGGCGACGCCGTCCCGCGCCTGGACCACCGGCGACATCTTCTCCAGATTGATCTGGTGCATGATGCCGTTACCGGCGGGAATCACGTCCACGTTGTCGAAGGCGGTCTTGCACCACTCGATGAAGTGGAAGCGATCTTCGTTACGACGGTCCTCGATGGCGCGGTTCTTTTCGAACGCCTCCGGATCGAACCCGGCGTGTTCCACCGCCAGGGAGTGGTCGACGATAAGTTGGGTCGGTACCACCGGATTGACCTTGGCGGGATCGCCGCCTTTGTCGGCGATAGCGTCGCGCAGGCCGGCCAGATCAACCAGTGCGGTCTGACCGAGGATGTCGTGGCAGACCACCCGAGCCGGATACCAGGGGAAGTCCAGATCACGCTTGCGCCTGGTGATCTGTTTCAGGGAATCCTCCAGCGCAGCCGGATCACAGCGGCGCACCAGCTGTTCCGCCAGCACGCGTGAAGTATAGGGCAGTCTGTCGTAGACGCCGGGCTGGATCGATTCGACCGCCTCGCGGGTGTCGAAGTAGTCCAGGTCGCTACCTGGCAGGGGTTTGCGGTAATCGGTGTTCATCGGTCGTTTCTCTAAGTGTCGCAGAGGGTGGGGATGGAGTGACCTTTCGCTAATCTGGTGGGGCAGGGCCCCACCGTACGCTTCGGACATTAAGGTAGGGTGGGGCTCAGCCCCACCATCTTGTGTTGGAAGTCCCGCCATATGGTCTTATGACAGTGCCATTCCACTATGGTCCCTTACACTCGTCAGCGTTGGTCGATCGGGACCCAGGAGCGGTTTTCCGGGCCGGTGTAGTTGGCCGAAGGACGAATGATCTTGCCGTCTTCGCGCTGCTCGATCACATGGGCGCCCCAACCGGAGACACGGGAAATGACGAAGAGTGGGGTGAACATGTCCGTCGGCACGCCGAGCTGGTTGTAGGAGACGGCGGAGAACCAGTCCAGGTTGGGGAACATCTTCTTGACCTCCCACATGACCGATTCCAGTCGGTCGGCCACGTTGAACATGGTCATATTCCCGGCCTCTTCGGAGAGTCCCTTGGCCACCCGTTTGATCACCTCGTTACGTGGATCGCCCACGGTGTAGACCGGATGGCCGAAACCGATAACGATCTCTTTACGACCTACACGCTCGCGGATATCGGCCTCGGCCTCGTCGGCGGTGTGGTAGCGGCTCTGGATGCGGAAGGCCTCTTCATTGGCACCGCCATGCTTGGGACCACGCAGAGCGCCGATGGCTGCAGTAATGGCGGAGTACATGTCGGAGTTGGTACCGGCCACCACACGGGCGGTGAAGGTGGAGGCGTTGAACTCATGTTCCGCATAGAGCACCAGAGAGGTGTGCATGGCACGGACCCAGGAATCTTTGGGTTTCTCTCCGTGCAGCAGATGGAGGAAATGGCCGCCGATGGAGTCGTCATCGGTCTCCACCTCGATACGTTTGCCGTTCATGGCGAAGTGGTACCAGTAGAGCAGGGCGGAGCCAAAGTTGGCCATCAGCCGATCGATGATATCCCGAGCTTCCGACGCCGGATGGTCTTCCTTCTCGGGGACGCAGCTGCCCATCACGGAGCAGGCGGTACGCATCACATCCATCGGGTGTGCTGAGGCCGGTATCGCCTCCAATGCCTGTTTGACCGCCAGGGGCAGACCACGCATCGATTTCAGTTTGGCCTTGTAGGCGGTCAGCTCGGCCGGTGTCGGCAGATGACCGTGAATCAGCAGGTAGGCGATCTCCTCGAACTCGGCGATTTCGGAGAAATCGAGGATATCGTAACCCCGGTAGTGCAGATCGTTACCGGTGCGGCCAACGGTACAGATTGCGGTGTTACCGGCCGCGGTGCCGGAGAGGGCGACTGATTTCTTCGCCTTTGGCAGGACTTGATTGGACTCGCTCATTGGGAAACCTCCTCAGATACGAAAAGTTGATCCAGTTTTTGTTCATAGTCGTGATAGCCGAGGTAATCATAGAGATCAGCCCGGCTCTGCATGGTGTCGATGACGCCCTGCTGGGTACCATCGGCACGTAATCTTTGGTAGACGTTAAGCGCTGCAGCGTTGGCGGCGCGGAAGGCGCTCAATGGATAAAGAGCGATACTGACACCGGCGGAGGCCAGCTGCTCGGTGGTGTAGAGCGGGGTGGAGCCGAACTCGGTGATATTGGCCAGGACCGGTACTTTCACCGCTGCGACAAACACCCGATACTGGTCAAGCTCGGTCATGGCTTCAGGGAAGATCATGTCAGCCCCCGCTTCCACGCAAGCGCAAGCCCGGTCGATGGCAGATTGCATACCTTCCACTGCAAGGGCGTCGGTACGGGCCATGACCACGAAATCATCGTCCAGTTTGGCATCTACCGCGGCTTTGATGCGGTCCACCATTTCAGCCTGGGGCACGATGGCCTTGTTGGGACGATGTCCACAGCGTTTCTGCTGCACCTGGTCTTCGATATGTACGGCAGCGGCGCCGAACTTGTTCATATTGCGGATGGTGCGGGAGATGTTGAATGCACCACCCCACCCAGTGTCCACATCCACCAGCACAGGTAGTTCTGTGACATCGGTGATGCGGCGCAGATCTGTCAGCACATCTTCCATGGTGGTGATGCCAAGGTCGGGGATGCCGCAGGAACCTGCGGCAACGCCGCCACCGGAGATATAGAGCGAACGGTAGCCGGAGGCTTCGGCCAGTCTGGCATGGTAGGCGTTGATGGCGCCTACACATTGCAGTGGCTTTTCATTCGCGATCGCCTCACGGAAGCGTACGCCGGGGTTTGTCTTGGTCGTCATTCTTTCACCTCGAGGTTAAGAAATTTTGAATGTTGAGTTTTCAATCAATCTGCCGGTTCTGCTCACAGCTTTATTCAACTGCGTTCCGGCATTCAACATTCGCTGTTCAAAATTAGTTTTCCAGCAGCATTCGCTCTACGTTGCGGCGTGAAGAGCGGATATGCTGGCGCATTAAAAGCTCAGCCATCTCGGGGTCTCTGGAAACGATGGCATTAAGCAGATAGTGGTGTTCGTCATAAGCTTGTTGTGAACGTTTGCTGCGCATGCCGAACTGAAAGCGGTACATGCGTAGCAGGTGGTAAAGGTCGTTACACAGAAGGCCGATCAGTTGCTGGTTTTTACTGCCCTGTACGATGCGGTAGTGAAAATCCAGATCACCCTGTTTCTGGAAATAGGCCTGACCATGCTGCTCTTCAATCTCATGCCCGTGTTCCTTCAGCAAGACCTGCAGATCCTCAATCTCCTTCTCACTCATATTCTGTGCCGCCAGCCGGGCTGCCATACCCTCCAGTGCTTCACGCACCTGGTAGATCTCGATCAGTTGTTCATAGGAAAGGGTGACCACGCGTGCGCCCAGGTTGGGCTTTCGTTCCACCAGTTTTCTCGCTTCGAGCCGGCCAATGGCCTCTCGCAGAGACCCACGACTGACACTGTGCTGGCGGGCGAGTTCCGGTTCACTGATCTTGCTGCCTGAGGGTATCTCCCCTTCGACGATGGCTCTCTGCAGGGTGTCAAAGAGACGATCCGTCAGGGTAATGCTGACCGAGTCAGTTGAATTTGTTGCCGGTTGATTTTGCATAATGCCCATTTAAGTGTCGACAATATTGGCCTGTAAAAGCAAAATATGGGTTATTTATAGACTAAAATTCTCAAAGTGTCGACACTTCGTCGGGTTTTTTCTTGAGAATTGATCTGCCGAGCAAATCAGCGAGAATGGCTTTTAATCACCATTCTCGCTTCACTGCCCGGTTATTTGGCGTAACCCATCTGGTGCAAGGAAGAAGAGATTTCATCCAGAATAGCCGGGTCGTCTATGGTGGCTGGCATATTCCACTCATCACCATCTGCAATCTTCACCATGGTGCCGCGAAGGATTTTGCCGGAGCGGGTTTTCGGCAGGCGTTTGACAATGGCAATGTGCTTGAAGGCTGCCACCGGGCCGATTTGGTTGCGCACCAGTTTCACCAGTTCGGAGCAGAGCTCGTCGATGGGGCGATCTACACCTGTTTTGAGTACCACCAGACCGAGAGGCAGCTGACCCTTGAGGGCGTCTGCGACACCAATAACGGCGCACTCGGCGACATCCGAATGGCTGGCCAGTACCTCTTCCATCTGTCCGGTTGATAGGCGGTGTCCAGCAACATTGATGACGTCATCGGTGCGGCTCATGATCCACAGATAACCATCCTCGTCCTTGTAGCCCGCATCGCCAGTTAAATAGTATCCGGGGTAGGCACGCAGATAGGCGTCGACAAAACGCTGTTCGTTGTTCCACAGTGTGGGCAGGCAGGCGGGTGGCAGCGGTTGCTTGATGACAATGTCACCCATCTCTCCAGCCTCTTTTTCATTTCCCTGGTCATCCAGAACCTGGACATCAAAGCCAACCATAGAGACCGTTGGTGATCCCGCCTTGACCGGTAGTTGCTCTATCCCCATGGGATTGGCGGCAATAGCCCAGCCGGTTTCCGTCTGCCACCAGTGGTCGATAACCGGTTTTTCCAACATGGTTTCGGCCCAATGCAGGGTATCCGGATCACATCGCTCACCCGCCAGATACAGGGTATCCATGCAGCTGAGATCATACTTCGACATGTAGGCGCCTTGAGGGTCCTCTTTCTTGATGGCACGAAACGCGGTGGGTGCGGTAAACAATACCTTCACGTTGTATTCGCTGATCACCCGCCAAAAGGCGCCGGGATCAGGCGTGCCGACGGGTTTACCTTCATAAATCATGGTCGTACAGCCAGCCAACAGCGGACCGTAAACGATATAGCTATGACCGACCACCCAGCCCACATCAGAGGCGGCCCAATAGACATCACCGGGTTCAACGTTGTAGATGTTCTTCATGGACCAGAGTAGGGCTGCGGCATGTCCGCCATTATCCCTTACGACCCCCTTGGGTTGGCCTGTGGTGCCGGAGGTATAGAGAATATAGAGGGGGTCGGTGGCCTCAACAGGAACACAATCGGCCGGATCAGCTTGTGCCACGGCATCATCCCAGCTCAGATCGCGCCCTGCTTGTAGGTTTGCTTCCAGTTGCGGACGCTGCTTAATGACACAGCAGGTGGGTTTGTGTTGGGAGAGCTCGATGGCCTCATCCAGTAATGGCTTGTATGCCACCAGCCGGTTGGGTTCGATACCGCAAGAGGCAGAGAGCACCATTTTCGGTTGGCAGTCGTCGATGCGCGTGGCCAGTTCTTTGGCTGCGAAGCCACCGAACACCACAGAGTGAATCGCGCCGAGGCGGGCACAGGCGAGCATCGCAATCGCCGCTTCCGGAATCATCGGCATATAGACGATGACCCGATCCCCCTTGCCGACACCATTTGCGGCGATGACACCGGCCAGCTTGGCTACAGTGTCACGTAATTCCAGATAGGTATAACGCTGTTTTTGATCCGTCACCGGACTGTCGTAGATCAGTGCGAGACGATCGCCGTGCCCAGCCTCAATATGCCGATCCAGCGCATTGAAACAGGTGTTGAGTTGCCCACCGGCAAACCAGCGGGGAGAGGGTTTGGCGTCGTTGTCCAGCACCTTGTCCCAAGGTTTGTCCCAATGTAATCCTTGGGCGACACCTCCCCAGAAATCTTCAGGGTTATCCAGGGAGTGTTGATAGATCTCCGCATAGCTTGGCATGGTTGAGCTCCTTTGGTCGAGTCTGCTTGTTGACTGTCGAAGTGTCGACAATATTTGTGTAATAGTGCAGAAGATGGATTATTTATAGACTAATACTCTCAATGTGTCGACACTTTAGGAAATATTTTTCTAAAATTATATTTTGAAGGGCTAAAGGCGAGTGGTTTTTGCAAAGCCAGGAATGGTGAAAAATTTACCAATTAATCGCCCTCACATCATGCAACTATTTGTTTAAGAGAGGTTTTTTCTGGTAGTGGTATTCGATCTGGTGAAGCGAGGAATATCCTGGACGCTACCAATCAGGTCCCACTCACTTTCTGATGATTTTAAAAAGCTTGCAAGAGGCCGCCAACGGACAGGTTGAAACCAAATAATCGGGTTATTGCCAGGATTGACAACGATGAGGCGGCGGTCAGTGGCTGCGAGATGACTGCAGACGTATTGTTCAGGACTTGCTTATTGCCAACAGGCACTAGAAGACTTCTACCGAAATAGTGCTGAGACCTTTTTGAAATTCGGTTGGGCGGCATCTCCCATCCATTCAAAGACAACTGATTCACTGTTAGTGATCTGTACCCCTCCCTGACGCATACGGTGAAGTGCGTTCTTGCAATGTAAGGCGTGACGTGAGGCGATGGCATCCTCGACCACGAAGACCTGATAACCCCACTGTTGCAGCCCGGCTGCGGTCTGCAGGACACAGATATGGGCTTCCAGTCCGACGATGATGATCTGCTTGCGTTGATCATGTTGCCCCAGCTCTTCCTCGAAGCCGGGAGCTGTGCAGCAGGAGAAAGTGAGTTTGTCTTTGGCCTTGGTGTGCTTCGGCAGGTGCTGGGCGATTTCGGGCAGCGTTTTGCCCAACCCTTTACCGTAGTGCTCGGAGAGGACGATGGGGATATCCAGCAGACTGGCTGCCTGACTCAAGCGGGTGATGTTGGAGACCATCAAGTCCCGGTCCGGCTTGGGCATGGCTCGCGCCAGTTTCTCCTGGATATTGATAATCAGTAACTGACTGCCTTTTGCATGACTCAGCGGCAGGCTGTTTTTGCTGTTGCTCATGATCTTCCTCCGTGGCGGTTATCTTTCGCTGTGCTGTACGGTCGATCAGGCGGTAGCCTCAGCGATCAGAATTCAAATCTCCTGGGGGCGTCGGCATTGGTGAGCGCCGTGAGATCGGTTTCGAATAATGCCTCTTCACTGAAAATACGTTCCTGGTGCCTGGTGATAAGCATGGCCTGCATGACTGGCGGAGTGCCGATGACGATGAATAGTCTCCCACCAATCTTGAGCTGCTGGCGGAAGATCTCAGCCTGCTCTGAAGTTGCTACCGAACCGGTAACGGCGATGGCGTCAAACGGACCCTCATCCAGGGGTGAGGCAAGTGCATCCCCCTGTTTGAGCAGGACGTTACTGATACTTTGCTGATCAAGTCTTTGTGCAGCACTCTCTGAGAAGTCTTGGTTGATTTCGATACTGACAACCCGCTGGGAGAGCTGTGCCAGACAGGCGGTCAGGTAGCCACTGCCGGTGCCCACTTCCAGCACCTGATCGCTGGGTTGCAGATCCAAGGCCTGCATCAATCTCGCTTCAATGCGGGGAAACATCATCTGGCAGTTATCACCAAGAGGGATCTCGATATCTGCATAGGCCAGGTCCTGATAGGTTTCCGGCACGAAGACATCCCGCGGCAGGGTCTCCATCAGGGAGAGGACGCGAGAATCAATCACTTCCCAGGGGCGAATCTGCTGGTTCACCATATTGAAGCGGGCCTGTTCAACACTCTGTGCCATCATGAGGAATATCCTGGTTAATCTTATGGTTTTAAGGTGGCAGACGACTAGACTACGGTTTTTATCCTCTGTGGGCAAGATTTCGGGGTGCCGACGGTCGACAAACGCATTACCCCTGTCGCCGTATGAGTTTCAATCACGTAAGAGCAATTGCAATGGCTAGGACCTGTTAACACTAATTTGATTGCCACTGTTGAACCTGAAAAAGCGCCAATCAAGGCACACCCCAAGGGTACTTCCTTCGGGGCGCGAGGAGCGTAGTTTGGTTGTTCCAAATGAGCGACGAGTAACGCCGAGTGGCGCTTTTTCAGGTTCAACCCGGAGGGCCAAGGCCATTTTTTCGCCCAGCGGCGTTATCAGTCGCTTATGTAGACTGGCTACACCGCGCTCTTTCTGCCTTGCTGGACAAAAAAATGGTTTTGGCAGTGACGATCAAATTAGTGTTAACAGGTCCTAGATCCTGATTTATACTGTCGGGATTCCAAGTGCTGGGGGTGCCCGCTTCAATTTTTGCTTGCGGGCTGAGAGAGACCCTTATCACCTGATCCGGTTCATACCGGCGTAGGGAAGCTGGAGCCCCGCTGGGTCTGTGTTTCCCCGTCGACAGCGAGGTTTCCATGAGCGCCATTCCTGATGATTTTATCCAGAAGACAGCCAGCCTTTCGGAAGAGGTGACGCGTCCTTTCTACAATTCCCGCAAAATCTATGTTGAGGGTTCCCGTCCCGATATCCGTGTACCGATGCGGGAGATCAGCCAGGAGCCGACCTCAGTCAGTTTTGGAGAGGAGGAGAATCCGCCGATACCGGTTTACGATACCTCAGGGCCGTTTACCGATCCTGAACAGAAAATTGACCTGATGCAGGGGATGCCGGATCTGCGCTCAGGCTGGATTTCGGAGCGTGGTGACACTGAGCAACTGGAAGGACCGACTTCAGAATTTGGACGTGCACGACAGTCAGATCCGACTTTAGCAAATCTACGCTTCGAGCATATTCACGCCCCCCGTCGCGCCAGACCGGGCAGCAATGTCACTCAGATGCACTATGCCCGTCAGGGTATCATCACACCAGAGATGGAGTACGTCGCTATCCGCGAAAACTGTCATCTGCAGGCCCTGCGGGAAGACACACGATATTCCAAACTGCTTAGGCAGCATGCCGGGCAGGCCTTTGGCGCCAGCATACCGGATGAGATCACCCCCGAATTCGTACGTTCGGAGCTGGCTGCCGGTCGCGCCATTATTCCCGCCAATATCAATCACCCGGAACTGGAACCGATGATCATCGGCCGCAACTTCAGGGTGAAGATCAACACCAATATCGGCAACAGCGCAATCACCTCTTCCATTGAAGAGGAGGTGGAGAAGATGGCTTGGTCTGCCCGCTGGGGCGGCGATACCCTGATGGATCTCTCTACGGGTAATAATATCCATGAGACCCGTGAGTGGATTCTGAGAAATGCCCCTATGCCCATTGGTACCGTGCCCATCTACCAGGCATTGGAGAAGGTCAATGGTAAGGCAGAGGATCTGAGCTGGGAGATCATGCGCGACACCCTGATCGAACAGGCTGAGCAGGGTGTTGACTACTTTACCATCCACGCCGGTGTGCTCTTGCGTTACGTGCCACTGACGGCAGAACGGGTGACAGGTATCGTCTCCCGTGGCGGTTCGATTCTTGCCAAATGGTGCCTGGCTCACCACCAGGAGAATTTTCTCTACACCCACTTCGAGGAGATCTGCGAGATTATGAAGGCTTACGATGTGGCCTTCTCCCTGGGTGATGGTCTGCGTCCCGGCTGTCTCGCCGATGCCAATGATGCAGCCCAGTACGGTGAGCTTGAGACCCTGGGCGAACTGACCAAGATCGCCTGGGCGCATGACGTACAGGTCATGATCGAAGGTCCGGGTCATGTGCCGATGCAGATGATCAAGGAGAACATGGACAAGGAGCTGGAGGACTGTTTTGAAGCGCCATTCTATACCCTCGGGCCATTGGTTACCGATATTTCCCCTGGCTATGACCACTTTAGTTCAGGCATTGGTGCAGCCCAGATCGGCTGGTATGGTACCGCCATGCTCTGTTACGTGACGCCCAAAGAACACCTTGGGTTGCCCAATAAGGCCGATGTCCGGGAAGGTATCATTACCTATAAAATTGCTGCCCACGCGGCTGATCTTGCCAAGGGGTTTCCGGGTGTCCAGGTACAGGACAATGCGATGTCCAAAGCCCGTTTTGAATTCCGCTGGGATGATCAGTTTGCCCTCAGCCTCGATCCGGAGCGCGCCAAGGAGTTCCATGACGAGACTCTGCCCCACCAGGCGCATAAGGTGGCCCACTTCTGCTCCATGTGCGGTCCCCACTTCTGCTCCATGAAGATTACCCAGGATGTGCGTGAGTATGCCCGGACCCAAGGGGTCAGTGAAGGTGAAGCGCTACAGCAAGGAATGGAAGAGAAGGCTGTGGAATTTAAACGGCAAGGGGCGGAGCTTTATAAAAAATTATGAATTATGAATGTTGATTTTTAAATTGGTGGTGTGCGCGAGCGCTCGTACGATATAAGGGCAAATGCGAACAAAGCGAGCTCATCAATTCGCAATTCAACATTAACATTCAAAATTAAGGAACATGATCAGGCTCGACCGCTTTCTCAGTAATGCCACTGCATTGAGCCGTTCGCAAGCACAGCGGGTTGTTCGCGCTGGAAGAGTGATTGTAGACGGTGTTGTGGTCAAACAGGCCTCTTCCAGCATTGAGCTTTCTGCTCAGATCTTTCTCGATGAAGTCCTGGTAGCTGCACCGCTACCCCGTTATCTGATGCTGCATAAGCCGGTCGGTGTAGTCTGTGCTGCGCAGGATCCTACCCATCGGACAGCTATCGATCTGCTTGATCTGCCGAACCCGGCGGGCCTGCATTTTGCTGGTCGGTTGGATATCGATGCGACGGGTTTGGTGCTAATCACGGATGATGGACACTGGTCCCATCGTATCGTTTCTCCAGTCAGCCAATGTGCCAAGACCTATCGCGTCTGGCTGGCAGACCCATTAGATGAACAAAAGGCAGGGCGGCTTGCCAAGGGGATTACCCTTCAGGGAGAGAAACAGCCAACCCGGCCAGCAGAGATTGAGCGACTATCATCCAAAGAGTTTCGTTTGACGATCTCCGAAGGTCGTTATCACCAGGTTAAACGGATGTTTGCTGCCTTGGGCAATAGAGTGATCCGGCTGCATCGTGAGTCAATCGGTGCCATATCGCTCGATCCTGATCTGGTTGCGGGTGAATACCGTCCCCTGTCGCCTGCCGAGGTCGCATTTTTCTAATACACTCATATCCTTGCGTGTAAAACTTGCCACTAAAGTTCTATGGCGTACCAGCCGATGAGTAGTTCGAGCATGCTGTACAGGAGCTGGCTGGCTGCCGGGTGTGCTTGAAAAAACCGGATGATCCCATGTCGGTCAGCTGATCGACTGCTCAAGAGATCGTAATGGATGTCGTTCCAGGAGATACCGGTGGTGTTCAAAAAGACAGTATTTTGATTTTTTCCCCACCGGATCTGGTGGGTCACAAGGGGAGCTCAATGACGCAGGGGACGACTCCGGCGGATACCTTTCATCCTGACCAGTTTTCAAAATCGGATTATGCGCAGCTGTTGGAAGTCATCGAGGCCTGTGATGTTGGGCTTTGCATGCTCGATCAGGAAATGCGGATCCTGGCCTGGAATCGCTGTCTTTCCGAACTCACCGGCAAGGCGAGCGGAGAGGTGCTGGGACAACCGATAGATTGTATTTTACCGCAACTGGGTTCTCCACAGTTTGTCACCCTTATTCATGCAGTGGCTCAACCGATTAATGACTCAGATGGCATGATGTCCATTACCTCGGGTCCCAGTGAGACGCGGCAGTTCTTCAAGGATGATGATGGCCAGTTCAAGCGAGTCAGTGTCAGGCCGCTGGTCATGCATCCTGGCTGTTGTCTGATTCAGATTTCCGATGTGGACGCAGAGACTGCAATACAGGAGCAAGCCAGAAGCTCCAGTATTGCGGAACAGCGCTCTCTTGCCATGCTCTCTTCTGTAGAAGATGCGGTAATCCTCCTCGACACAGAAGGATGCATCGAATTCGTCAATCTGGCAGCGGAGGGGATGACCGGGTATCAAAACCGGGAGATTGCGGGCAAGCCCCTGTCTGAAATTTATCAGGTGTTTGATGAATCCGGTAACGCACGTGCCCGGCTATCCTATGAAGAGATTGTCTGTGTCGACAATCGAATCTTGTTGATGATGCACCGGGAAGGGCTCACCTTTCCGATAGAGCAGTCGATTTCTCACCTGAAAAATGAGCAGGGTGTGGATGAGGGTGTGGTATTGGTTTTCAAGGATGTCAGCCAGTCACGAAAACTGGCGGCACAGTTGAACTGGCAGTCAAGCCACGATCCCATTACCCGGCTCTACAATCGCACAGAGTTTGACCGCAGGCTATCCCAACTGTTGGAAGAGGCAGAGGTCGAGGGCACCAAGCACTGTTTGCTCTATCTCGATATCGACCGCTTTAAAGTGGTTAACGATACCTGTGGTCATGTGGCCGGGGATGAGTTGTTGCGTCAGGTCGGCTCGTTGATCAAGCAGGCCATTCGCAGCAGCGATCTGTTGGCGCGTGTGGGTGGAGATGAGTTTGCAATCCTGCTGAGTAACTGCGCGCTGGATGTGGCGCAGCGGATAGCCGATGCCATCAGGTTGGAGTTTCAACGTTACCGTTTCGCCTGGCAGGACAAGACGTTCTCTCAGAGCGTGAGTATCGGACTGGTGTCCATCGACAATGCAAGTGAAGGGCTGCAACAGGTGCTGAGCTTTGCCGATACGGCTTGCTATGCAGCCAAGGAGGCAGGTCGGGATCAGATTCACGTCTATCATCCAGACAAGAGTGTGGCGGCGGTTCGTCATGGTGAAGCGCAATGGGTGACACGCATCCGCAGCGCACTGGAAGAGGACCGGTTTATCCTTTATGTACAGCCGATTCGAGGGTTGAACGGAAAGCGTAAGGACCTACAGCACTATGAAGTGCTGATTAGAATGATCGATGAGTCGGGGGGATTGATCCCGCCTGGCGCCTTCATTCCAGCAGCGGAGCGCTATGATTTGATGCCTGCGATCGATCGCTGGGTGGTCAGTCATCTTATCGATCGAATGGTGGAGAATGGCTGTTGTGTCGGGGAGCAAAGGCGTATGTTCGTCAACCTTTCAGGACAATCACTATGTGATGAGCAGACGTTACAGACGATTCTCGACAAGATCCGTCATTACGATCTGCCGGATGGTCTGCTCTGTTTCGAGGTAACGGAAACCGCAGCCATATCCAATCTCTCCTCAGCCAAACATTTCATGCATACCCTTAAGCGATTCGGCTGCGAGTTCGCACTGGACGATTTTGGCAGTGGTCTCTCCTCCTTCGGCTATTTAAAGCATATGCCGGTGGAGTATCTGAAGATCGATGGGAGCTTTGTTAAAGATATGATCGATGACAGGATCGACGAGTCAATGGTGGATGCCATCAATCGTATTGGCCACATCATGGGGCTCGAGACCATCGCCGAATGCGTCGAGAACGAAGAGATACTGGGTCGATTGGTCGGCATGGGAGTCGATTATGCGCAGGGTTACGGTATCCGCCATCCCTTCCCGCTAGACGATTTGCTCAAGGAAAGTGACTGAAAGAAATCTTACGTGCTGACGCGGTGCTGACAAAATATACTCTACAGCGTAACGATCAGTCGTACTGCATCCAGGCGTAATCGGGCAGCCTGCAGATGTTGATGCAGATCGGCTCCCTGTTGTTGCAGCAGGCGAATCTCCTCCCCCCTGACACTGGGATTGTGTCGCTTCAGGGCAGTCATGCGCTCAATCTCTTCGGTATAGGTGGACATCATCTCGCCCTCGGCGCGTTTGGTAATACCGGGCAGGTCTTTTAGTGCGTGGTTTTCAGATATCTCCAACATGTGCAGGATCGGCTTTCGGTAACTGTTTATGACAGACACCACCTGCTGTGGCTCCAGCGGCTGGGCGGTGTCCAATAGTGCGCTGCAATCTAGGACAGAATCCAATCGAGTACCCTTGAGGGTTATCAGGATGCGGATCAACGTCGGTGGCAGGAAACGACCTACGTGAAGATGAGCTGGCGCCAAGCACTCGACAACGAATAGCGTTTCGAGCATCAGTTGCCCAGCCTTTAATTGGGGATGGCGGACTCCGATGGCGGTACTGTTACCGGTCTGTTGGTTGATGACCTGTTCCATGGCGCCAGTCACCAGTGGATGTTCCCAAGTGAGGAAGTGTCGGTCCTCATGGCTCAGCGCATCACTGCGGTTCAAGGTCGTTGTGAGGCCCTCTGCTGGTAGTCCCGGCAGTTGACCGGCTATCACCTGCTCACCGGGGTGCAGAATCAATCCTGCTTCACCGATTGTTTCCGTCTCTATGTTGTAGCTATCGAAGAGGGCGTACAGATAGCTGTGTAATTCAGCGTCGCGGTCCTGTTTTCTCAGGTATTCGACCAGGTTGTCTGCGTCAGGCTGACGGCAGGCACCTAATTCGAGCAGGTGATCGCGCCCCTGCTGTAAACGGCGTTCCGTCTCTTGTCTCAGGTGTTGTGTCTGTAAAACCAGGTCATCGATATCGGTGTTGCTCGCGTTATCCTCCAGTGTTTTCCAAAGTTTGTCGAAGAGTGACTCACAGATCTCTTGAGCGCCCTGAACCTGTCGGCTGAAGGCGTTAAGTCCGTCCCGGTACCAGCGCAACATGACAGATTGAGGTCCGGGTTCCAGGTAGGGGACATGGAGCTGTACCTGTTCCCGTTGCCCGATTCTGTCGAGTCTTCCAATGCGTTGCTCAAGCAGGTCGGGATCGGCCGGCAGGTCGAATAGCACCAGATGGTGGGCAAACTGAAAATTGCGACCTTCACTGCCAATCTCGGAGCAGATCAACAGCCGTGCACCCTCAGGGTCGGCGAACCAGGCGGCAGCCCGATCCCGCTCGATGATACTCATACCTTCATGAAACAGACCAGCAGGGATACCGGTTTGCACCCGGAGTGCCTCTTGGAGTTCGATAGCGGTCTCTGCGTGAGCACAGATCAGTAATAATTTGATCTCTGCCTGTTGCCGCAGGAACTCGATCAGCCAGGGTATTCGCGGGTCGATCTGCCACCAGTCTGGATGGTGGTGTGCGGAATAGCGCCGCTCTGGAGTGAGGCAGAGTGCCGCATCAAATTGGTTAGCCTCGGGTTGGAAGGTTTCATAGGCCTCAGGCCGAGGTAGGGAATAGGTATGAAGCACTCGCTGCGGAAAACCACTGATACGTGCCCGGGTGTTGCGAAACATGACGCGACCTGTACCGTGACGGTCGAGCAGTAGTCGGATCAGGCCCTCTCTCGCAGCCTCTTTTTCTGCTGTTTCCACATTGGGGTCTGCGACCTTGGCGATCAAGTTCGCGCTCTCTCCCTCATCCAGCGTGCTCAGCAACTGGCGGGTCGCTGCTTCGGGGAGGGGCTCATGCTTCAGCAAGTATTCAGCCGCCTCTGCGATGGGTTGATAGTGCTGTTCTTCCTGTAGAAATGTCTCAAGGTCGTAGTAGCGGTCAGGATCAAGCAGACGCAGGCGGGCAAAGTGTCCGGCCTGACCAAGCTGTTCCGGGGTTGCTGTCAGCAACAGGACGCCGGGTGTGGTCAGTGCCAGCGATTCCACCAATAAATATTCAGCACTTGGGTCGTCTGCGGACCAGGTCAGATGGTGTGCCTCATCAACGATCAATAGATCCCAGGCGCCATCAAGGGCCTGACTGAGTCGGGCCGGGTTGTGATGGAACAGATCGAGGCTGCACAAGACCAGTTGTTCCGCATGAAATGGGTTGTCGCCCTGGCCCGAAGCCTGGATGGCCTCACAGGTCTCTTCATCCAGGATGCGAAACCTGAGATTGAAGCGCCGTAACAGCTCGACCAGCCACTGGTGTACCAGGGGGTCGGGGACCAGAATCAGTGCTCTGGAGACGCGACCGGTAATTAACTGGTGGTGCAGGATCAGGCAGGCCTCGATAGTCTTGCCCAGCCCCACCTCATCTGCCAGCAGGACACGTGGCGCCGGTCGGTTTGCCACTTCGTGAGCGATATAGAGTTGATGGGGGATCAGGTCGATGCGTGGGCCGCCCAGACCCAGTACGGATGATTGCTGTTGCTTTGCCAGGGCATTGAGCGTCCGGTAGCGCAGGTTGAACCAGTGTGGCGGGTCGATCTGGCCCGCGAGTAATCTCTCCTTGGGTTGGCTGATGCGCATGGCGTCGCTCAGCGCTTCCTCAGGTAAGTGATCTTTGGAACCGTCCTCTCTCTGACCTTCGTAGGTGATCAGGCCGTCGGTCTCCTGTACCTTTTCGACTTGTAGGTGCCAGCCCTCCCGGCTTTTGATCCGGTCACCGATGGCAAAAACAACGCGGGTCAACGGCGCACCCTGCAGGGCGTAGACCCGTTGCTCATCTACGGCGGAATAGTGCAGCGTGACTCTGCGTCCCTCGCAGGACACTATCCTACCGAGGCCCAGTTCTGACTCGGTATCACTAATCCAGCGTTGACCAGGGATGAAGGGTGGCATCGGCGGCTTCCGGAAAAAAGATGCCGATGATAGTCGGTTGTGCGGTGGCGATCCAGATTGATTGCCCCAACGGTGCTGGGATAAAAAGATAATTATGGGTTGTGTCTCACGGCCGGCTGGGAATAATAAGCGTCTCTAGAAGGGGAGAGATCATCTGTGGAAAAGACTTTCGAAAAAATACTCTGGAATAGCCGTCTTGTGGTATTGGCGGCAGTGGTAGCCAGTCTTCTGGCTGCCATTGCGATGTTTTACATGGCTTCTGTGGACGCAGTCTACATGATCTCGCATCTGGCTCACTATGCCTCTCCGGCACTGTCGGTGGTGGAGCGGGTTGATCTGCGTGCTACCACGGTGACACATGTGGTCGAGATTGTGGATGGCTACCTGCTGGCGACCGTGTTGTTGATTTTTTCTCTCGGCCTCTACGAGCTGTTCATCAGCAAAATAGATCAGGCAGAGGGCTCAGAGAGCGCCTCGAATGTACTGACAATCACCAGTCTGGACGATCTCAAGAGTCGTCTGGCGAAGGTGGTGATGATGATTCTGGTGGTGCGTTATTTTGAATACGCACTCAGTATGCATTTCAAAACGCCACTGGATCTACTGCAGTTTGCCGGTGGCATTGCCCTGCTGGGTCTAGCGCTCTATCTTGCGCATTTGGCGGATAAGAGCACGGGCCACTGACACAATCGCCAAAGATCGACCCGGGTAATTCGCCGGGTACCTATATCCTGCTGTTACATTGCAAGCAGCAGCAGACTATACGCATAGGAAAATTGGGGGAATTCCCATTTTTACCTGGCTGGTACCTCTATGTGGGAAGTGCCTTCGGTCCGGGTGGGGTGGCTGCGCGCTGCAACCATCACTGCCGGATTAGCGTGCGCCCGCATTGGCATGTCGACTATTTGCGTGCTGCCTTGGCGTTGCGTGAGATCTGGTTTACCCACGACCCGGTCCGCCGCGAGCACCATTGGGCGCGATGTTTGGCGTCGGCTATGCGACTGAGCACACCCGTGCACAGGTTTGGTGCATCAGATTGTGATTGTGGGAGTCATCTGTTTTTTTCTGCGGTCAAACCTGACTGTGAGCATTTTCAAGCACTGCAGTATGCTGATTTGGGTGGCCAGGCGGCGGTATATTGTAAATTTGTGTGATTGATAAATGTCTTTGATAGGCAAATTGATGCCAATTACTTTACAATCGCCGCCTAACATGGGACGGGCCTAACTCATCCCTGCAGGTACAACAGTTTATTCAGCTGATAAATTTAGAGGAAAGTTCCTGATGAAAAAGATGAAAGTATTCGTGCTGGCAGCCAGCACAGCAATCCTGTCCCTTGGCGCTGTGGCTAGTGCGTCTGCTGACCAGGCGCTGGCGACCCAGCGTGGTTGTATGGCCTGCCATCAGCTTGATACCAAGGTAGTCGGCCCGGCTTATAAGGAAGTTGCCGCTAAGTATAAGGGTCAGGATGGCGCTGTTGATATGTTGTCCGCTAAAGTGAAAGCTGGTGGTAAGGACACTTGGGGCCCGGTTCCCATGCCGCCTAACGCACATGTCAGCGATGAAGACATCAAGGCTATCGTTGCTTGGATTCTGACCCTCTGATCGAATCCCTGATAAGTCTTGAAAACGCCTGCCATCCGGCAGGCGTTTTTGTTTGTGTCTCCCAGTATTTATTGACTATGGGATTGATATGGATATTTTTAGCATCTTGATTTGATGATGTTATGACCCGGGACTGGGCCAAATGCCATGACAGACTGTGTGATTTGGCGATAACGATAGAAAAAATAAAGATTAGGTCCGATTATTGATTGCCAATCGTGCACTGTTGGTGCCATTCTTCGACGTCTGAACGGCCCTAGGATGCATTAAGCATGAATTTTTTCCCGCTGAATGCGGTCATTATTTAACAGCAAGTTTCCTGCTCAGCAGGAGGGTTGCATAAACTTGAAGTCAATTGAGGAAGATCTGTATGAAAACGCACTACATTTACTGCCTGATGGCGTTCTGTCTGATGAGCCTGAGTAGCGTGGCTTTGGCGCAGTCAGCAGCCGATGGGGTCTCTGTCGCTGACGCCTATGTCAGGGCTGTTCCGCCGGGACAACCCAATTCCGCCTCTTTCATGACGGTAAAAAATACAGGCAGTGCGGATCATGCATTGGTTGGTGGCAGCAGTCCCGCTGCAGAAGTGGTTGAGTTGCATACTCACACCATGGAAGGTGGAATGATGCGGATGCGTCAGGTTGAGAAAATCGATCTTCCGGCTGGTGAAAGCGTGAGTCTCAAGCCGGGTGGCCTGCATGTGATGCTGATCGGTCTGAAGCAGAAGCTGATGCCGGGAGAGGATGTTTCACTGACCCTGCAGTTCGAAGATGGCTCAGAGATCACTGTCGATGCGCCCATCCGCAAGCTGCAGATGAAGATGAAAAAAATGAAGATGGATCATAACCATATGGGCCACTGATCCAGTCTACGTTAGGACTGTGACAGCCAGGTAGATATATCGAGCTGTCACAGTCAGGCAAACGCTATCCTCATAACAGACGCAAAACTGAGGTAGACTCATCTGCCCATAGGGTCAGACAGGTCTTCCTATCTCATGTTCGATCGCCCGTTTCATTCACCGGACCAGTTTCGGGGCGCCTTTCACAACGGGTTGTCCGGTCTTCTGCGGGATTCCGACCTGGGAAGCCATATCCTGACGCATGCCAATGCCATCTTTGATGAGCAGATTTACGCGTCTTTGCGCCCTGCGCTTCGGGAGAGTTTTAATCTACTGGCTGATCGCTGCCGTGATGCGCTGCTCCATGGTTTCGGTATGGGTGGCTCCAGCGATGATCAGATGGTCTTTCTCAAACTCATGGCTATCGGATTCGAAGGTCTGCATACCACAGAGTTCCGCCGACTGCAGAATTGGGAGCTTCAGTTCAACCATATTCGCTCCTTTCGTCCCGCTCGCATGAGTGAGCAGGAAGTGACAGGTATCAGTCTGCCGTTCAATGAACAGGGGTTTCACTTTAATAAGCCCTTCCTGCGCAAAGAGGTCTTCTGGGCGGGTGAGATATTGGGGGTTTCGGTGGAGTTGCTCTATAACAAATTCCCCTTCGTGCCGCTGCATGGTTTATTGGTACCCGATCGTGAAGCCCAGCATCCCCAGATGATGCGTCGGCGGTATCATGAATTTATCTGGTCATTGAGTGAGCGGCTGACTGAACAGTTGCCTGGCTGGGGGGTCGGCTACAATAGCTTCGGTGCTTCGGCATCGGTCAATCATCTTCATTTTCAATCCTTTATTCGTCAGCAGCCGCTACCGATCACTGAAGATCACTGGCGACACAATGGTGGGAATCGGGCCTACCCACTGGCCTGTGAGACCTTTACTGAGCCTGAGGTGGCCTGGGAGCGGCTTGAGATGCTGCATGCCCAGCAGACCCCTTACAATCTAATCTACCTACCGGGTCGTCTCTACTGCCTGCCACGTAAACCACAGGGGAGTTTCTCTCATGCGACCTGGAGCAACGGCTTAGCCTGGTATGAATTGGCCGGTTGTTTTACGGCATTCCGGCACGCAGACTTTGATAGTCTGGATGACGAGGCGGTAGGATCCGAACTGAGCAAACTCGCTGTGATCAATACGGGCTGAATTTGTCAGCCGCCATCTAGCCATTCGAGCAGGTAGTAGAGCCGGAAACCCTCTGAGGAGCGGGAGGGCCCCATCACTTTAGCGGGATGGGAGTCATTCTTCTCTGCGGCCCGTGCTATCGCCAGCTCGGCACTCTCTACCGGTGTGACACAGTTCTCCGGAAAGCGTTTGCGACGTCGGCTGGGTGTGTAGATAACTGCGTAGCAGGTCTTGACTATGGTGCTGTCTGGATCGTCTTGCATCGCGGTATGTTTGGTTGTTGGGTTGTTATATTAACTGAATCCGTGACGACCCACAGTGGGTGAATTTTCAGATCTTGCTATTTTGACCTTTATTAGAGACTTCTGGTATAGTTCTGCAGCTTTTTCAGGGTCTTCAGGCTGCGCCGGCACTACTGCGGCAGCATCTTTTGAGACCTGTTTTTCAAGTATCCAGCAAAAATTTAGAGCAGGATTGATCATGAATAAATGGCTCGTAATTGCATCTATCGCCCTCACATTCGCCGTCACTGGCGCCCAGGCTGCGGGTAACGCAGACGAGGGGAAGACTAAATCCGCTGTTTGCGCGGGCTGTCACGCCGCTGATGGTAATAGCGGTCTCAATCCGCTCTGGCCCAAGATTGCCGGTCAGCATCCGGGGTACATTGAAAAACAGCTTAAGGCTTTCAAGGATGGTGAACGTACAGATCCGCTGATGGCTCCCATGGCGTTGCCGCTCTCCGAGCAGGATATGGCAGACCTGGCGGCCTATTTCTCCAGCCAGACACGAACCACGGGTACCGCTTCAGCCGATGCGGTGGCAACGGGAGAAGGTCTCTATCGTGCGGGTAATGCGGAGACCGGTGTGGCGGCCTGTATGGCCTGTCATGGACCGGCAGGCTTCGGTATTCCGGAGGCAGGATTCCCTGCGCTTGCCGGGCAGAATGCTGCCTATATTGAGAAAGCGCTGAAAGATTTTCGCTCGGGTGCCCGTGCCAATGATATGAACAAAATGATGCAGGGTGTGGTCGAACGGATGACTGATGAAGAGGTGGCGGCTGTAGCCCAGTATATTCAGGGTCTCAGTAAATAATACTTACACCTTGAGCCAAATGGAGAAAGGCGGCTAAATGCCGCCTTTTTTTGTGTTCAGGGAAGGGGGGCAAAGTTGAAACAGTGCAAATTCAATCAGATAGTTGGCTAACCACAGACTATGATTTATCTGGGTATTGAAGATTAAATGGGGCGGCATGCCTGCATTGATCTGAGGCTTTAAGTTAAAAACTTGTGCTGTCGCGCTCAAGTTTTCTGGCCACATTGCCGTAAACTTGAGAGGCAACTGAGAAAAGATCGATAAAAAATGACGACCCAATTCTGCCAAAATCAGTCCTACCTTGATGGTACACATCGGCTGCGACTCCTGAGCTATAACATTCAGGCCGGTGCGGATACCCGCCGTTATCGCGAGTATGTCACTCATAGCTGGAAACAGATGCTGCCGCACAGGGAGCAGCGCGACACGCTGGACCATATCGCTCATTTACTCAAAGACTATGATGTGGTCGGCCTTCAGGAAGTGGATTCCGGTAGTTTTCGCAGTGGTTTCGTCGATCAGACGGCCTATCTTGCCAAGCGCGCAGGTTTCCCCTATTGGTACCGTCAGGTCAATCGCAAGCTGGGTAAACTGGCGCAACACAGCAACGGTGTGTTGAGCCGGGTACAGCCGAGTATGGTCACCGAGCACCGTTTGCCTGGCCTGCCGGGTCGAGGCGCCGTACTGATGGAGTTTCAGACCAGCGAGAAGCCTCTGGGCATCTGTATGATGCATCTGGCCTTGGGCCGCCGGGCGCGTCTCCGGCAGCTCTCCTATGTCAGTGATCTGGTTTCCCACTACTCCCACCTGGTGTTGATGGGGGATTTCAACTGCGGCTGCAGTTCGCATGAGTTTCGCTACCTGATCGAGCGTACTAATCTACAGGGCGCTCACTGTGACATGATGACTTTCCCCAGCTGGCGACCGAGCCGCAAGCTTGATCATATTTTGGCGTCACCGAGCCTCAGGGTAGCCAAGTCGGAGGTGTTGAACTACGCGCACTCCGATCATTTACCGATCAGCCTGGAAATCGAGCTACCCAAGGACGTAGTTTTTCCTGCTGCTGCTTGATAAGTTCAAGCCCCAGTTGGAGATGGGGCAAGGGGAAATGCGTTCGGCAATTTGTATCATGGTTAGACCAACGCTACTGAACAATGAACGATAAAGACTGGAAACATCTATACGATGATCTGCTGCAAAAGCACGAGAGTGAAGAGGCGGCTGGTCGGGAGCTGGAAGAGCTTCTCAGTCGGACCATCGTTCGCTTGACCCTTGCGGCTGGTGGTTTTGATAATCGTCTCGATCCCCATCTCAAGGGTGTACGTGATGCCATTCGAAATGGTGTCGACCATCGTCTGAAAGACCGGCTCAATGCCCTCTCCGATGACCTTTTACATTTTGCTGATGCGACACCTGATGCCGCCGATAAAGTAGCACGGGATGAGTATCTTCATCTTCTATCTCCGCTCAAACTTTCGAAGAAGGAGCTCGATGAGGCCGAGAGGCTGCTACATTCGCTGGGTGAAGATCCGGCATCCTTCGATCCGGAGAAATTCAGTCACCTCCTAGGCATGCTGGGTCATCGGCTGCCAAGAGAGAAGAAGACAGGCTTGTTCGACAGGTTGTTGGGTGGTGGGCGTGTTGAAGGCGAAGGCACCTTGAAGCCGAATGGCATTCTTTTGAATCTGCTGGAACAAGCAACCTGGCCTGGCCATTGGGAAGAGCGGGTTAATGGTTTTAAGCAGCAATTGAGAGGAGATGCACCGAAAGATGCCTGGACATCCGTATTACGGGAGCTATTGGAACTCTCGGCAAAGTCATACGATGAGATCCAGTCGGAGATCAAAGAGGCAGAGAGTTTTCTTGACGAGCTTACCCAGCAGTTGCAGGATTTGGGCTTCCATTTGCAGACGGCTCACGATGGTCGTGACGTGCTGGTTGAGCATGGTCGGAATCTGAGTGAGCGGGTCAATGATCATGTCGGTGATCTTGGGGATAAGGTTGATCAGGCTACCGATCTGCATCAACTGAAAGGTGCTATCACTGAACGCCTGAGCCTGATCAAAGGGAGCATTGACGAATATCTGCAGGAAGAACTCGAGTGGCATAAAAAGGCGGATGAAAGCGAAGCTGCTTTGCGTGATCGCCTGGAGAAAC
Organism: Candidatus Thiodiazotropha sp. (ex Monitilora ramsayi); assembly: GCA_025655575.1. GTDB lineage: Bacteria > Pseudomonadota > Gammaproteobacteria > Chromatiales > Chromatiaceae > Thiodiazotropha. The sequence continues at coordinate 113,146 of JAHXIP010000007.1, forward strand.
TTGAAAAAGAGTCCTACGATCTGCGTTCGCGCATGTTGGAAGCACACCATCTGGCACTGCAGGATACAGTGACGGGACTGCCTAACCGTCTGGCCTATGAGGAACGGATGGAGCAGGAGTATGCGCGTTGGAAGCGTTTTAAAGAGCCGCTCTCGATGCTGGTCTGGGATGTTGACGATTTCAAATCCATCAACGACCGATTCGGCCATCAGGCGGGCGACAAGGCGCTGCGGGTGATTGCACAAAGTCTCAGTGCCCGACTACGGGAAACCGATTTTATTGCCCGTTTCGGTGGTGAAGAGTTTGTCTGCCTGCTCTGTGGTGCTGAGGGAGAAGAGGCGTTAAGTGTTGCTGAAGAGATGAGAAAGTCCGTGGAAGAAAACGGATTTCACTCTGCCGGGAAACCGGTTCGTGTCACCATCTCCTGCGGTATTGCCTGCTTTCAATTGGATGATACTGTCGATACGGTCTTCTCGCGCGCAGATAAGGCGCTTTATACGGCTAAAAAGTCGGGTAAAAACAGAAGCCACCTGAGTGAGGCTGTTGCTGCTTTATAAAGCCTGACTTATCCCGCCGGGGATAGCCACACTATCAGGCATTCATGTTTTCCGACTCGGTCTCATTTCAGGGGTGGTGTCTAATATTCTTCCTGTTGATAAAAATAGTGCCAGGGTTGGTCGCCAGTTGCCTTGCAGAGCTGGTTCAAGAGTGCCGGTGCAGGGATGGCTTCCTGTGGGAAAATGTTTTCGATGAGGAGAAACAGGCGCCCGCTGCCTGCAGATTGACGCCAGTCGTAGCTGATGGGGTTCTGCCGGTGTCCGCAGTGTGGACAGGTGGCAAGCCAGTTCGGCATTGAATCGTGCCAGGTTTTGATAACAGTCCGCCAATCAGTTATTCGTTTGCGGCAGGATTTACAACGGGGGGGTGTGGTGTTTTTGCCGTAAAGCAAGTGGGGACTCTGATAAGGACCTGCAATGGCGAGATAACAGTAGGCATCATCTGCCCCATTGGGTTCGAGTTGAATCGAAGGGGAGCATCCCATGAAGGTCACCAGCTGCATAAACCGATCACCCAGCAGATAACGAGATGCCTCTCCAGGGATATTCCCATTAATGAGACCGATGGATTGCAGTTTCTCAATAATGGCCGCAAGGTCGTTGGGCTGGAAACAGGGGTCTTTGGGTGTCAGTACCAGTCGGCCGGTATGCAGGCGCTGGTTCATTGTGTTGCTGGAATGGTTGCAGCAGGCATCACCGGCTCAGGTTGATATAGCGGAACCGCCGTGATGCTGTTTTTAGGTGAGCCATCCACCAGTTTATCGCTATACGTCAGATAGATGAGAGTGTTCCGCCCGGCGTCATAGAAACGCACCACTTGCATGGTTTTAAAGAGTATGGACGTACGCTGCTTGAAGACCTCTTCCCCGTCGCGGGAATTATTTTTGATATCGGGGCTCAAGGTGACAGCACCGGTCTGTCGGCAGGCGATGGAGGCATCCGAGGTATCCTCAGCAAGTCCTACTGCACCTGACATACCCCCGGTCTTGGCCCGGCTGAGATAGCAGGTTACGCCGGGCACGGCCGGATCATCGAAGGCTTCGATGACGACTTTGTCATTGGGTCCGAGCATACGGAATTTTGTGCTGACTTCCCCCAGCCGATCTGCCGGCAGGGCTTGGCTGAACAGGGTGAGGAGCAGGATGATTGGCAGTTTTCTGGTCATGGGTCCGGAAAAAAATTTTCAGAGTATCGACCCACACATAATACGCGAATTCTCTCTATGATGACGTGATGCAGAGAGAAACGAACCCTTTGGTAGAGAGATTTTCGGAATTTGAGAGATTTGGAGAAGGTTGGGGAAAAAGGGGTTAGAACGGATGCTGCGCTGAGCTAACCCTGGAAATAGTTCTACAGGCAGCTTCTACCAACTGGGGCTGGCAGGCCGGCGTAACGGCAGGCCGATTTCGCCCCGTTGGGGAATATCTTCTCTATGTAACGCTTAGTCCAACGGCAGTCATGCTGATCTTTACAGAGATTACGGGAGAGGATCGGAATCTCAGGTGCGATCTCGTACTCCTTGTAAAAGCGATGCAGAAAGCTGATCAGCAGCCAGTGATCATCGGTCAGTGCCACGCTATCCTCTTCAGCCATCTGCTCAGCGACAGCAGGGCTCCAGTCGGATAGATTTAAAAGATAGCCTTTGGGGTCGAGTTCAATCAGTTTCCCTGCCACATCCATTGTGCGGGTAGCTTCCAATGCGCCGGGCGAATTTCGGGTGTCTTGGTATTCAAGTCTCATTAAACGCTCCTTTGGTAGTCAGAATGGTTTTATTAAGGTTTTTTAATTATTGTACTTTTAAAAGTAGCAGGGATTTTTTTATGCTTTCTGAGTGGGCGTTGATCTGCGTCAATATTTTTATACTTAAGAGGTATTGAATATAGTCAGACCTTATGAGCTAAAAGATATAAGTTTGTTTTTTCTGCACCATCATTTTCTTTAATCCACATGGTTAAAGGATGCTGCTGATTGTGAAGCTTGGTCGTTTGATTGAGTTAAAACAAGAGGTTGGGTGTGGTGAGGTGCTGCAATGACACCTGTCACTGCTGTATGGAGAGGCACGATCCGTTGAGTTGCTGCCCTGAAAGAGAGCAGTCATAGCGATGCCCTTTAAAGATGGGTCACGGAACCTTGATCTACGTATTGGTCCAGTAGTTGATTGATTGCCTGGTTCCAGCCTGCTGGGCCGGGTTGATCGGTGATGATCGCATCGGGACGTTCCGCCAGCGATAGGTGTGAATCATCATGTTTTCGGATGATAACCGGGTTGTCCACCGTGAGCAGCATATCTCTGTCGTTGTCACTGTCACCGAGTGCAATAGTCCGGGTGACCGATTTACCTTTACTCCTCAGGTGGTTAACTACATGCCTGACGGCAACGCCTTTGTCTGTATCTGCCAGCAGGTGCATGAAACGGTCGCCCTGTAGAAGCCGCAACTTTGCCGCTTGCACTTCACGTCGGAAGGTTATGAGTCCTGCCGAGTCACCCTGCCAGAGGAAAGGTTCGGAAGCGAGACGTTTGATAGCGCGTTTGGCATCGTCGCGGCTGAGTCCGGTATTCTCCATGACCTCTTCCAGGCTCATATCACCGAAGCCCAAAGTGCCGAAGGCGGGATTGGCGCGATGGTCGATGAGGAAGTCCCGTAACAGGTAGTATCCCGGAGGCGCGATTTGCGTTTTTTCCCCAGGGTAGGCGATCACGGCTCCACTCTCTGCAACCGCCGGACCCTTGAGCTTAAGCTGTTCTCGGATGTGTTTGAGTTCCTCTAGGGTTTTGCTTGAGACCGGGATCACGGGTATCCCCAAGTCGCGCAGGCGTTTCAGTGCAGGCAGCGCGGGGGTGTGGTCGTGGGTGTTGTGGTCCAGCAGCGTGCCGTCGAGATCGGTGAATACAGCCCAGCCTTTTGTCATGATTACAACTCAATTCAATCATCGTCTGCCTACAGATGATGCTATAGGATACCTATTTGATGGAAAAAGTGAACGAAGCTAGGTTGTGAACTTGGCTTATCAAGAAGCCGGATGAATAGCTGCTGGGGTGGGATGAAATCCTGGAACGGTTAATCAATGACCTGCTCTAACCCTCATGTGGCAGATGATTTTATTGTGAAAAAAACGTAGGTTTAACAATCTGTTTGCATTAGCATCAGTCTGGATTAAATACTTGTGACATTTAAGAGCCCATGGACATGAACAGAAGCAGCAGTCTCAGTTTTTCTCTACTCCTGTTGATGTTGTGGACGGCTTCTGATGCCTTGGCTGAGAAGAAGCCCGCCCCCCAGGTTATTGTTGCAGAAGTGCGTGAGGCGGATTTCGTTGACCGTATTGAGGCGCTGGGTACGCTCAAGGCTAATGAGTCAGTGGAGCTGACGGTGAATGTGACAGAAAACGTTACAGCCATTCATTTCGATGATGGCGAGCGGGTCGAGAAGGGCGCGACACTGGTTGAGATGACCAACCGCGAGGAGCATGCCTTGCTAAGGGAGGCGCGGGCCAATCTCGACGAAGCAAAGCGTCAGTTCAAGCGGGTCAAGCGGCTGGAGTCTCAAGGTATTGAGGCGCAATCGCTGTTGGATCAGCGTCTTCGTGAAGTGGATACCGCCCGCGCAAGGTTGTCCGCCATCGAATCGAGATTGGCCGACCGTTTGATCAAGGCGCCTTTTTCCGGTGTATTGGGGCTACGCAATACCAGTGTTGGCGCTCTGGTTGAGACGGGCGATACCATCACCACACTGGACGATGACAGCGTCATGAAGCTGGAGTTCGCAGTGCCCTCTACCTATCTGACCAGCCTGCGTCCCGGCCTTTCGATTCAGGCGCGCACACGTGCTTATCGGGAGCAGCGCTTTGATGGCGAGGTGAAAGTGGTGGACAGCCGTGTCGATCCCATCAACCGGTCGGTAGTCGTGCGCGCGGTGATTGCCAATCCACAGCGTATGCTTAAACCGGGTATGTTGATGACCGTGGAGTTGCTGCGTGACCCACGCAAGACTTTGTTGATCCCTGAGTCGGCTTTGATGCCCAAGGGTAGCGAGCAGTTCGTCATGCGGGTGTCGGGGGAGCAGCATCTGGTGGACAAGCGTCAAGTGATGATTGGCTCCCGTCGACCTGGTGAGGTCGAAGTGACACAGGGACTAGAGGCTGGCGAGTGGGTCATCACCCATGGCACCGAGAAGGCGAGAGCGGGTAAGCCGGTTCGTATCAAAGGCATAGAGGACAGCGGAGCACCGATTTCAGAACTGCTAAAACCGGCTGACGAGAAAGCACTGCAGGGTGGTACATGATTCTCTCAGATATTTCGGTCAGGCGGCCGGTCTTCGCCTCTGTCATATCTCTGCTGCTGATCGCCTTTGGATTGGTCGCGTTTGATCAACTGCCCCTGCGTGAATATCCCAACATCGATTCTCCGGTAGTCTCTGTCAGGACCATCTACCCTGGTGCGGCTGCCAATGTGGTTGAGACACGCATCACCCAGCTCATTGAGGACCGGATTTCTGGTGTTGAAGGTATCCGTTTTATCTCTTCGAAGAGTGAGGATGGTCGCTCGGTAGTGACGATCGAGTTCAATGTGGAGCGTGACATCGACGGCGCTGCCAATGATGTACGTGATCGGGTTTCCGCCATCCTCGGCAACCTGCCTGTGGAGGCGGAACCGCCGGAGATCAGAAAGGTCGACGACAACGAAGATGTGATCATGTGGCTCAATCTGGTAAGTGACCGCATGACTGTGCCGGAATTGTCGGATTATGCCAGGCGGAACCTGGTCGATCGCTTCTCAGTGATCAACGGGGTCGCCCGTGTGCGCGTGGGTGGGGGACAGACTTTCGCCATGCGAGTCTGGATAGACCGCCAGGCTCTGGCTGCAAGGGGATTGACTGTTTCCGATGTGGAGCAGGCGCTACGTGCCGGCAATCTGGAACTGCCGGCCGGCAGCATCGACTCCGATGAGCGGATTTTTACCGTCAGGGTGGATCGCAGCTTCCACTCGGCAGAAGACTTCTCCCGTCTGGTGCTGGCACGGGGTGAGGATGGCTATCTGGTCCGGCTCGGTGAGGTGGCACGAGTGGAGAAGGGGGCGGAGGAGACCCGTACCTTCTTCCGCGGCAACGGCGTGCCGATGGTTGGCATCGGTGTCGTCAAGGTTTCCACCGCCAACACGCTGGAGGTGGCGGCGGCGGCCAAAGCGGAGATGGTGCGCATCAATGCCGGCTTGCCCGAGGGTATGGAGATCAAGCAGAGCTTCGACAGTTCTGTCTTTATCGATGGGGCTATCGACGAGGTCTACAAAACGCTCTTCATCGCTATCGCCATGGTGGTGACGGTGATCTTTCTCTTTCTCGGCAGCGTACGCGCCATGTTTGTACCGGCGGTGGCGGTGCCGGTCTCGCTGATCGCCACCTTCCTGGTGTTGTTGGTCCTCGGCTTTACCATCAACATTCTGACGCTGCTGGCATTGGTGTTGGCTATCGGTTTGGTGGTGGATGACGCTATTGTCATGCTGGAGAACATCCACCGTCGCATGGAGGTTTATGGTGAATCCCGTCTGGTGGCCTCTTTTAGAGGTGCGCGACAGGTGGCCTTTGCGGTGATCTCTACGACAATCGTGCTGGTCTCTGTGTTTGCGCCCATTGCCTTTCTGGGCGGAGATATCGGCAAGCTGTTTGCGGAATTCTCTCTGACCATGGCCGCCGCTGTGACATTCTCCAGTCTGGTAGCGCTTTCTCTCTCTCCGATGCTGGCATCCCAGATTCTGCCGGCACAAAGTACACGCAGAGTCAGTCTCAGTCGCAGTGTGGACTGGTTACTTGGTCATGTGCGTGATTTCTACATCAAGACCCTGCATGGTGCGATTCGTCACTACTGGCTGATGTTGCTGGTCTTTTTCGGCATCCTGGTTGCAGCCTGGTGGCTGTTTGAGCAGATTCCCGATGAGTATGCACCCAAGGAGGACCGGGGTGCCTTCTATCTGATTGTGAGTGGTCCCGAAGGCGCTTCCTACGACTACATGAAGACCTACATGGATGAGATTGAGCGTCGCATGATGCCCTATGTGGAATCAGGCGAGATCTCACGGCTGCTGGTGCGTGCACCGAGGACCTTCGGTAACTTCGCCATTTTCAACGGCGGCATTGTGATCAATGTACTCAGCGATTGGGACTCCCGGCGCTCCGCCTGGGAGATCATGAAAGAGCTGAAGAAGAAGTTATCTGACCTGCCCGGCATCAAGGCGTTTCCGGTGATGCGCCAAGGTTTTGGAAGGCGCATTCAGAAGCCAATCCAGTTTGTGCTGGGCGGTGGCACCTATGAGGAGCTGGCTGAGTGGCGGGATATCCTGCTGGATAAGATCAATGAGAACAACCCCGGACTGCAGGGCATCAATTGGGATTACAAAGAGACCAAGCCACAGCTCAAGGTGGATATCGACTACGACCGCGCGGCAGAATTGGGCGTCACCGTGGAGAACATAGGCCGTACCCTGGAGACCATGTTTGGCTCACGCAGAGTTACCACCTACATCGAGGCAGGTGAAGAGTATGACGTCATTCTTGAGGGCGAGCGTTCTGACCAACAGACGCCATCCGATCTGAGTCATCTCTATGTGCGGTCAGATACCAGCGGGCAGTTGATACAGCTCTCCAACCTGGTCAATCTGCATGAGGCAGCCGATTCCATTACCCTGAATCGTTACAACCGAGTGCGCGCCATTACGATTGAGGCGAACTTGAAGGATGGACTGGCCTTGGGTAACGCGCTCAGCTACCTGGAAGATCTGGTGGACCAGCATCTGCCAGAGCGGGTGATCATCGATTACAAGGGGCAGTCGCGTGATTACAAAATAGCCGGCGGTTCCGTTGTGTTCGTCCTGCTGTTGGGTGTGGTGGTGGTCTATCTGGTGCTGGCTGCACAGTTTGAGAGCTGGGTACATCCGTTCGTGATCATGTTGACGGTACCTCTGGCCATGGCCGGCGCTTTGCTGGGGCTCTATATGACCGACCAGACCCTGAATATCTACAGCCAGATAGGTCTCATTATGTTGGTGGGATTGGCGGCCAAGAATGGCATCCTGATTGTGGAGTTCGCCAACCAGCTCAGGGACGCAGGCAAAGAGTTCAGCGAAGCGCTTCTGGAGGCAGCACACGTTCGTTTTCGTCCCATTCTCATGACCGGTATTACCACCGCTGCCGGTTCAACCCCGTTGTTGCTCTCTTCCGGTGCGGGTGCCGAGACCCGGGCGGTGATCGGTACCGTCATTCTATCCGGCGTCATTGCAGCCACCGTTTTCACGCTCTATATCGTTCCAGTGGCCTATCATCTGTTAGCGAGATATACCGGATCACCTAGGCAGCTCACTCAGAAGCTGGAACAGGAGTTGTCCAAGCAACAGGACTACATGCGTGAGTGATTCGATGATCTGAGGATTATCGCAACTGACGGGCCTTCAACCATATCTTCATTGGGTGTTTGTCTGCTGGACCTGGAAGGGTTCTTCGCCTAGCTTTGTTTGGCGGATACGCGTTTTTTACCCCAATGGAGAAAATAATGAAAAAAAACCTCAGTGAAGGTCTTTCCCGGCGTGAGCTACTGATTGGAGCGGGAGCAGCAGCAACCCTTGTGGCCAGTGGCACTGTTACGTCGGCAGAACATATGCATGGTGATCATGCAGGGCATCGGCATGAGGATCATGCGCCCAAACATGGTGGGTTGCTAGATGATGTAAACATTTGTCTTGATAAAGGGCAGCGTTGTATCTCCCACTGTTTTGTAGCGTTCAGAGAGGGTGACCTGACATTAGCCAATTGTGCCTCCAAGGCACAGGAGATGCTGGCAATCTGCGAGGGGTTTTCATACCTGGTGACTGCCAACTCCACCTACCTGAAGGATTATGCCAGGGTTTGCAGTCAGGTCTGTGCCGATTGCGAGGAGGAGTGCAGGAAGCATGAGGATAAGCACATGGAGTGCAAGGCCTGCGCCGAGGCTTGTGCAAAGGTCGTTAAATCAATTAATGCGGTAATGGCTTAAACTGGTACTGAAGGCCTGATCCGGTCAGGCCTTCAGTCAGAAGGGTCAGGATATGGTGCCATCGTCGAGTCGGGACGACTCGAGTAGAAAGTCATAGCAGAGATCGCGCAGTTGCTCGTCACCGCGAACCTTCATGGCAGCTCGCGGGTGCTGGTTAAAATGACCACCGATGCCATAGATGTCATTGAACCCCCACTCAATCTCCTTTCGCAGTGGTACGAACTGTTCCTGGATGACCTTGTAGATCGGACGTACATCGAACTTGGGGTTCTTGAGAAAGTTGAGCAACAGTTCCAGGTTGCAGTTACCGGCGCCCCGGCCGATGCCGTTGACCGTAGCGTCCAGCAGGTTGACGCCGTCAATAATGGCCTGCTGGGTATTGGAGAAGGCCAGCTGTTGATTGTTGTGGGCATGGAAGCCCAGCTCCTTGCTGGGAGCATACTTTTTGTAAAGATTCAGATAGTCGGTGACCTGCTCGGAATAGAACGCACCGTAACTGTCGACCAGGTATAGGTAGTCGAGTTCCGCTGTTTCTTCCACCTGATTCAGTCCCTCAATCAAATCGGTCCGGATGGCGGCAGAACACGCCATGATGTTGATGGTTGTTTCGTAGCCCAGATCTTTGGATCGCTTGACCAGGTCGAGGCCCTTATCGATATCGGAGACATAACAGGCGACGCGGGCCATGTCGAACGGGCTCTGATCCCGTGGTTTGAGATTGTCGACATCTACCCGCCCGATGTCGAACATGACCGCCACCAGGGGCCGGTTCTCGCTTTCGTGGGAGTCGATGACCATTTTCAAGTCATCGTCGTCGCAGAAGTTCCATTTGCCATATTTGTCCCGGGTATACTCTTCGCTGACCGCCAGTTTTTTACCCAGTTCGATGATATCCACGTTGGCGTCGCAGCCTGCGCGATAGACAGCCTTCACGAAATCGTCGGTGAAGTGGTAGTTGTTGATCAGTCCGCCATCACGAATGGTACAGTCCAGGACTTTGAGCTCTTTACGAAACACGTTGGGGTTCCTCGCGGCATATATGATGTGGGGGCCTGGCGAAGGTATCGGGTGCAGTGATATCAAGGCTCAGGGCTACACGTTGCATCGCAGGTGTGAGTGCTACCGATGCAGTGTCAAGCACCCTATGTTAACTGATCAAGAATAGCCAGACCAGATAAGGGCAATGTGTGATATGGCGCTAGTAGCGTCCTGCACTGATCAGCCGTTTTTTCCAGTAGGGATTCTCCAGCTGTGACAGGGTGACAGCTTTCTCGCTGGTCGAGGCATGAATGAATTGACCGCTGCCGATATAGAGCCCCACATGGGAAGGTTGCTTTCTCTCTATACGGAAAAAGAGAAGGTCTCCCGGCTGAATCCGGTCGGCGGCGATGGGTTGTGAATGGCGGTACTGTTCGTGAGATGTGCGGGGGATGGAGATACCGCTTCGTGAGAACGCGAAGTAGACCAAACCGCTGCAGTCGAATCCCTTGGGCGTATATCCGCCATACCGATAGGGTTTATCCAGCTGGCCGAGGGCAAGCTCCACAGCAGGATGCCCGGCTTGTGATGGACTTGTGAGCCGTACGCCAGGGGTGTTTTTAATTGTGGGTTGAGTGTGAGTACTGACGGTGGGAGTACTGCTACACCCTACCAGGCAACTCTGCATGAGAATGCCCAGGATTAGCCAGATTGCCGGTTGTTTGATCGGTTTGTGTCGAATTATCCGTGTGTACATGCGGTGTTAAAAAAGCTAGCTCGATACAACTATAGCAGGTGATCAAATGGACGTTAGCAGGCTCTGACCCATGGCGATCAGGTCAGGTGCTAGTGTGTGGGGAAAAAGTGATCCAGGGCACGCTTTCATCCCTTGGTCGTGATCTTCGACTGATTTTGCGCATCACGGCACCTCAGTATTGGGGGTTCTGCTCTATAGTTTATTTCCCAGCCTGCCATAGGCTGAGCCACGACCGGTGGTCAACAAAACCAGCACGGCCAGATTAGATAACCCTGACTCATGTGTGTTTCTGAGTCCGAAGATGACGGAGATCACAGGTAATGGAAATAGTGGGGTCCGTCTTTAAGTCTTCTCAATGGTGTCATCACTGGCGTTCTGCATGCTCATAGGGAGATTGACGAAATGAAACCATTTCTACGTTGGCGTGATGATTGGCTTCTTGGACTGGATGAGTTGGATGCACAGCACCTGGCATTGGCAGAGTTGCTGAATAGTATCCATGATTCTTTGAGTGCCGGAGGGACTGAATCCGGATTCAGTTCGGATGCCTATCGGCGTCTTTTGGATCTTGCGGAGATGACGCGGGAACACTTCCGTGATGAGGAGCATGTCATGCGTGATCAGGGCTACCCCGGCCTGGGTGATCACCATCGTGAACATGCGCTACTGCTGGCGGAATTGCAGGACCTGATTCGCCATATCGAAGAGGGTACGCGGGAATTCACCATGCAGACACTGACCGCTCTCAAGCATTGGCAGATCGATCACGTGCTCAACAGCGACAGGGAATTCGCGGATTATTGCAGGCGGCACACAGGAGCAGAATCGGCAGCAAGGCCGGCTTCGGCCTCCCGGCAGATATCATCAGTATCCCACCATTCGATCCATTAACGGTAAACCTGGTACATATGGCCACTGTCGTGGCCATTGACCAGAACTTAAGCGACTTTTTTAGTATTGACCCGACTATTTAATTGCCGGAGTGATCAGACGCGGTAGATGCCTGTTCAGCGGGAGCCGGTTGTGTTTGCAATTCCTGGCGTAGCCTTTCTGCAGCCTCGACCATGCGGGTGAGTGCCGGCACCACCTCTTCCCACTGACGGGTCTTGAGACCGCAGTCGGGATTTACCCAGAGACGCTCCGGCGGTATGCGTTTCATTGCCCGTTTCATCAAAGAGACCATCTCCGTCGTAGCAGGGATGTTGGGTGTGTGGATATCGTAGACACCGGGACCGATCCCGTTGGGATAGGCATATGCCTCGAAGACATCCAGCAGTTCCATATCCGAGCGCGAGGTTTCGATGGTAATGACATCGGCATCCATATCTGCGATCGCCTCGATGATGTCATTGAATTCTGAATAGCACATGTGGGTATGGATCTGGGTGTGGTCTTTCACGCCATTGGCCATGAGGCGGAATGAGGCGATAGCCCAGTCCAGGTAGGCCTGCCATTCGCGGCGTCGCAGGGGCAGCCCCTCGCGCAGGGCGGCCTCATCGATCTGGATGATTTGAATGCCGGCGTTTTCAAGCTCCAGGACCTCATCCCGCAGGGCGAGCGCCAACTGTTGGCAGGTGTTGGCACGAGGCTGATCATCACGCACGAAGGACCAGTTGAGCATGGTCACAGGACCGGTCAGCATGCCTTTTACCGGCTTTTCGGTGAGTGACTGGGCATAACTGATCCAGTCAATTGTCATTGGGGCTGGGCGCGTGATATCGCCGTAGATGATTGGCGGTTTGACGCAACGTGATCCATAGGACTGCACCCAGCCTGTACGGGTAAAAGCATAACCGCCTAGCTGTTCGCCGAAGTACTCCACCATGTCGTTGCGTTCCGCTTCGCCATGCACCAGGACTTCAAGACCAATGGATGTCTGCTGATCGATGCAATGACGAATTTCGTACTGCATGGCATCTCGGTATTCACCCTCTGTGAGACTGCCGTTGCGATAGCGGAATCGGCATTGACGGATCTCTGTTGTCTGTGGAAATGAGCCGATGGTGGTAGTGGGGAACAACGGTAACGACAGAGTCTTCTGTTGTTGACGGCTGCGCGTCGGGTAGTCGCTTTGTCGCTGAGTCATCGACTGGGTGACCTGTGCCTGACGTTGATGGATATCATCATTATGGACACGCTGAGAATGCTCACGAGTTGTCAGGGCTGTGGCGTTTTCCGCCAGTAGAGGCGCCACGGCTTCGCGCCCCTGTGCAAGTGCGGTGGCCAGGACCTCCAATTCAAATACCTTCTGCCGGGCAAAACTGAGCCAGGATTTGATCTCGGGATCGAGCTCGGTTTCACTCTCCAGGTCGACGGGTACGTGGAGCAGTGAACAGGAGGGGGCCAGCCAAAGGCGATCACCGAGTCTGCCATGGATGGGTTCCAGCCAATCCAGCAGGTCGTTGAGGTTGGTTTTCCAGATATTGCGCCCATCGATGACGCCGAGAGAGAGTATCTTGTGTTTCGGCAGCCAGTCGATGACTTGAGCCGTCTCCTCCTTGTGTCGGCTGACATCGATATGAATACCTGCCACCGGCAGTTCACAGGCCAGCTGCAGGTTCTCCTCCAGCTGTCCGAAATAGGTGGTCAGTAAGAGCTTTATTTCACGGCTTTGGAGATGGAAGTAGGCCTTTCGCAGAGCGTGTTGCCAATCGGAGGAGAGTTCTGTTACCAGGATAGGTTCATCGATTTGCACCCATTCGCAGCCGGCAGTGGACAACTGGGATAAAAGTTCACCATAGACAGGGAGCAGTTGATCCAGTAGTTCCAGACGGCCTCCGCCATCCTTGTGCTTGCCCAACCAGAGATAGGTCACAGGGCCCAGGATGACCGGTTTTACATTGTGTCCATCGGTTTTAGCCTGCTGGATTTGGGCCAGCAGGTTTTCCGGGTTCAGCTGGAAGCGTGTTTCCCGGTCGAATTCAGGCACGATGTAGTGAAAGTTGGTATCGAACCATTTAGTCATCTCACCCGCTGCCACAGATGGTGTCTCTTTGGTGGAACGTCCACGCGCCAGACGAAAATAGTTATCCAGGCGGGTGATCCCGTCCGTGTGTCGAAAGCGGGACGGCAGGTTGCCAAGCAGGAAGCTGGTGTCCAATACATGGTCGTAGAGAGAGAAGTCGCCGACGGTCTGCCAGTCGAGATGTTGCTGACATTGCAGGCTCTCGCTGCGTAGTGCTTGTGCAACCTTCTCCAGCTTGTCCTGGCCGGTTTCACCCTTCCAATAAGCTTCCAATGCAAATTTTAACTGCCGTTCTCTGCCGATGCGGGGAAATCCCAAGAGGTGTGTGGTGGCCATCTGCTTACCCTGTCTATTGAATCAAAAGCAGGGATTGTATGAACTTCATTTATGAAAATATAATGATGTTTATTGCTTAACCAATGAGAATATCTAATAGATGATTGAACTGTCACACCTCAAGATCGTGGCCTCCCTGGCACGCCATGGCACGCTCACCGCTGCATCCAATGCCCTCTGCCTGAGTCAGTCGGCGCTCTCCCATCAGATTCGCTATCTGGAGAAAAAGCTGGGTATCACTATCTGGGAGAAGGAGGGCCGCAGACTGAGACTGACCCGGGCGGGTCGATACCTGCTTGATGCCTCGTCACGCATCTTGCCACTGTTCGAGCAGACGGAGCTTACTCTGAAAGCAATGGCCGAGGGCAGGCAGGGACAATTGCGGATCGGTGTGGAGTGTTATCCCTGTTATGAATGGCTCACCGGAGTCATCGCCACCTATCTGAAAGAGGCGCCGGATGTGGATGTGGATATCGTCCACCAGTTTCAGTTTGCCGGGCTCGAGGGACTTTTAAATCGACGCATCGACCTGCTGGTGACCCCTGACAGTGTCGATCAACCTGGTCTGACGTTTGAGGTCCTGTTCGATTATGAGCTTGTCCTGTTGGTGGCAGAGCCCCATCATTTGGCGGGCCTGTCCCGTGTGATGCCGGAACAGCTACGAGAAGAGACCCTGATTACCTTTCCGGTGGCCCCGGAGCGACTGGATGTGTTGACCCGGTTTCTCTGGCCGGGGGGAGTACGATCGGTATCACAGAAGCAGATCGAGTCCATTGAAATTATGCTGCAACTGGTTGCGTTCGAGCGCGGGGTTTGTGCATTGCCGTTGTGGCTGGCGGAGAGGGTCAGCCAGACTCTGCCACTGAAACTTCTACACCTTGGTGAAGCGGGCGTTCAACGGTCGCTCTACGCAGCATTTCGTACAGAAGATGCTGAGTTGGCCTATCTGCTTAAATTTTTAGAGTTGGGACGTAATTTCAACGATGCCTAGACAAGATGCCGATTGGTGGAAGTAAACACTGTAGTGTATGGGTTATTGAGTGCGGTCATTTATGAGACAGTGGCATTAAGGAAGCTCTGAACAAGCCTGTAATTCGTTTAGGCTAGAGGTGTGTGACATGGCCATCAGCGTGTTTGATCTATTCAAGGTAGGTATAGGGCCCTCCAGCTCCCATACTGTGGGACCGATGCTGGCGGCGGGTCGGTTCATAGACCAGTTGAATGAAGCCGGCGATCTCCAAGATATGGCGCGAATAAAAATTGAGCTCTTCGGCTCGCTTGGTGCAACTGGAAAGGGTCACGGTACCGATAAGGCATTGATGCTCGGGCTGATGGGGGAAACGCCGGAGTCGGTGGATGTGACATCGATACCCGAGCGTATAGCGTCAATTCGTCAGTGTTGTGAAATTACAATTTCCCCCGATGTGGTCCTATCTTTCGATCCGGAGCAAGATCTGTATTTTCACAGAGAACGGCAATTGGAGTTCCATGCGAATGGCATGCGCTTCACTGCCTGGGATAACAGTGAGCGGCAACTGCGACAAAGTCGCTTTTACTCGGTGGGAGGTGGCTTTGTTGTGCAGGAGAATGCACAGGGAGAGCCTGTCGTCATTGAGGACCAAACTCCACTGAGATACCCATTCAGCAGCGGGGATGGGCTGCTGGCCCTGTGTGAGGAGCACGGCCTGTCGATCAGCCAACTGATGCTGGAAAATGAGAAAGCCTGGCGGGATGAAACTGAAACCAGGGATCAGCTGCTGAAGATCTGGCGTGTCATGCAGCAGTGCGTTGAGCGAGGATGTGCCACTGAGGGTATTCTGCCTGGCGGTCTCAAAGTGAAGCGCCGGGCGCCGCGTCTGTTTCGTCAGTTAAGCAGCGAAGCGGAGATGAACAATGTACCGCTGGGTACTATGGATTGGGTCAATCTGTTTGCCTTGGCCGTCAATGAGGAGAATGCTGCTGGTGGACGGGTGGTGACCGCGCCGACCAACGGTGCCGCTGGTGTTATTCCGTCAGTGTTGCACTACTACTGGCGCTATTCACCGGGTGCGAGCGAAGAGGGTGTCATGCGTTTTCTGCTTTGTGCCGGCGCCATCGGTATTCTCTACAAAGAAAATGCCTCGATTTCTGGCGCCGAAGTCGGTTGTCAGGGGGAAGTGGGTGCTGCCTGCTCCATGGCGGCCGGCGCCCTCACAGAGGTACTGGGCGGTACACCGAAACAGGTTGAGAATGCTGCTGAGATCGGTATGGAACATAATCTGGGATTGACCTGTGACCCGGTAGGTGGGCTGGTGCAGGTACCCTGTATCGAACGAAACGCCATGGGAGCAGTGAAGGCAATCAATGCATCACGTATGGCCCTAAGGGGGGATGGGTCACATTTCGTTTCCCTGGACAAAGTGATAAAGACCATGCGGGAGACAGGGGCCGACATGCAGACAAAATATAAGGAAACCTCAAGAGGCGGGCTAGCGGTGAATCTCGTGGAGTGTTGATCCAGCTCAGATAAGAAGAGTTTCATATGTAGTGTTGCGGAAGTGTATTCCCGCGTGGACATAGTAAATACCCTGATATCGGCACATAATAGGCTTGTGCGCGCTATTTTCAGTGGCTCGGCTTAGCGAAGGGAGGCAATTTAGCGAGACAGGAACTCAAAATACACAGATTTGCTCTGGGGTGGGTGATGTTCAGTCACTGGTTATCGCGAGTTTTTCCAGCGATCTTACTGCTTTTGATTATTCTGAGCCCTCCAGTATTTGGACAAACACACCTCGACTCGACCGATGTCGGTGATGATTTCCGTTTTGCCACATTGACTGGGGTGATGCAGGTTCTGCTCGACCCTGAGCGCCAGCTGGATATTGATAGCGCCAGTGCAGCAACACAACATTCACAATATCAGGATGTGTCTAACGGCGGAAAAATCGGTTTTACCGACGCTGCTGTATGGACGCGCTTCACACTGGCTTCCCATCTGTCTTCCGCACAGACCTTTTTACTCGAGCTTGACTATCCACTCATGGATCGAATCGAGCTCTACGAGCCCGATGGTCGGGCAAGTTTCAGAAAGCGCCTTGGGGGAGATGCATTTTTATTCTCTGCACGTGATGTACAGTTTCGCACCAATGTCTTCACCATTGATCTTGTGCCGGGTGAAATCAAGACTTTCTATATGCGGTTGACAACGAATGGTGCAATTCAATTGCCGGTTCGACTGTGGAATCAGATTGCCTTTGCCGAATATGTTGCACAGTCACAGCTTTGGCTTGGACTCTATTTTGGCGCTATCGTGTTATTGGTGGCATCTGCAATAGGCGGTTTGCTATTTCTTAAATCACCGCTTTTTTTCTGGTATGCCCTGTACTTAACCTTCTATGGATTACTCAACTTCACATTGACAGGGTTGGGTTTTCAGTTCATCTGGCCGGGGTTTCCCTTGTGGCAGGACATGGCACCCAGTTTCTTTGTTGGTGTTGTGGTGATAACCGCCATGATTTTCTCGAGCAAGCTGCTCGATATTGCACAATATAGTCGCACTTTCTACCATCTTTTTTGGTTAACCGCTGTGTTGGCGGCAATTGGTATTTTCTTATCTCTCACAGGCTACACGGGATTTGCCAAGCGGGTCAGCTCATTCTCAGGTCTGGTGCTTGTTCCTATTGTCATGTTGGCAGCTGTCATCGCCTATCGTGGTGGTAATCTCGCTGCGCGCTACTTTCTGATTGCCTGGGGTGTATTTCTGGTTTTTGTTTTTATCTCCGGCCTCTACTATTGGGGAGTTTTACCGCATAATTTTGTGACTGCCTACGCATTACAATTAGGCTCAGTCTTCGAAGTCACGATGTTGGGTGTGGCACTGGCTGAGCGGGTGGCGTTATTAAACAGAGAGAAAGAGCAAGCCGATCGGCAGGCAAGGGGCTATTTGACCCTGTTGAACGAAAAGCTTGAATCTTTGGTGAAAGAACGTACATCAGAGCTAGAGGCGAGTAATCAACGTTTACAGGAGCTAGCCACCCATGACAGCTTGACGCTTTTGCTGAATCATCATGCAGTGCTGCGTGCGTTGGAGGGTGTTATCAATGCATCTGAGAGGCATGGGCAATCGTTCTGCATCGCCATTGTTGATGTGGATAACTTCAAGCAAATCAATGATCAGTTTGGCCATCAGGTAGGGGATGAGGTGTTGGTTGCGATCGCCAATACCCTGAGTAGTAGTCTAAGAACCTATGATATTGCTGGACGATATGGCGGGGAAGAGTTTCTACTGATTTTGCCACAGACATCTACTGATGATGCCTCTGATCTCATTGATAGATTGAGACTATGTGTTTCAGATTTGGAGCTTAACAACACCGGGGGTGAGCGAATCACAGTCAGTGCTGGAATGATGGCATACGAACATGGTGTTTCTATGGATGTAGAGGCTCTGTTTAGATGTGCCGATGATGCACTCTACTTGGCAAAGGATAGGGGTAAAGACAGGATTGAGTGGGGCAGTTTAAAAAGCCTTGATCGCAGTTTGAAGGGCTTTGCTGATGAGAAGGGTGGGCATATGTTTCATTGCATAGAGGGATGAAGACGTAGATATTGATAGATGACTGCGAGCAGGGAGCGGATGTTAACAGGACGGATAAATTTTCGATTGTTTGCTTTCTTAGGATCCATGCGCGTTCTTGCACGCTAGAAATTCCAGGAAAAACTGAATGGGTATATCCACCTATTCTCCCTGCGTGTTAATTTGTTTAGAATTATTATTAATCAACATGATTGAATCATGTGCATTCGTGACGAAGGATTAATAGGGAAGATTTGCCATGTCTGAGATAGTCAGGAATGAACGCTTTTTAACCTGGGGTGAGGCCTGCCGCTATGTAGGGGATGAGGGTGTTCTGAATGAAACCGATGAGCTCTATTTCCAATACAACGGGTTCGCTTCCGTGGAGATGGGCGAAAAGTCCTATGATCGGGTGCACGTCAACGGTTTCCTGCGGCTCTATCCGGCAGATGTCAAAGATTTGAGAAGTCACATGCCCGTGGGCTGTAACAGTGCACTGGTCAATGGCTTTATGTCGATTAACGGCAGCTTTACCAAAGAGCTGCTGGAAAAATTCATTGTTTTTGATGATGAGCTGACCATCGGGGTTGGTGGTAAGAGTTCTTCTGATAACGACCTGGACTACCCATCCAGTATCTACTTCCGAGAATCGGATCTGGCGAGAATCTGCGACAAGTTCGGTCTCAGTCCGGCGGGTGCCGAAGCGGAATCTATTCCCTATTCAAAAAAGCTGGAGAGAGAGGAGGATTTACTCCGCACAGTAGGTGCGCTCTCCTGTTTACTCGCCAAACAAAAGGGTGTGGATTACACAAAAGAGTGGCACCACTTGTCCGATTCTTTCATTGATGAGCTGTTCGATATGCTGGGTAACCTGGGGATATCTACCGAAGGCAAAAGTAAATTTGTCTTTGAAAGACTTATCTCCGAAGGGGTGAGATATCTCAACAGTCGACATAAGGTTTAAATAAGCTCAGCGCATGTTAAGGGCTTTTCTGGTTTTCTTCTCAGTCTGAGGTCGTCTCTTTCAGTTCAATGTGGCACGGCCTCATGTCCCTGTGGGATAAGCGGTATTGAGCAGGCTCATTTGAAGTGTGGTTTGCTAACTGACTGATTCCATAACTTATTATTTTCCCTTCTTTTTTCTTACTGGATTTTCCCTGATTTTCGCTTGGGTTTAACGCTTGCAAAACATAATACCTGACTATATTACTATGTTATTAGTTTTGTAGCGGCCGATTTATGCCGGGGATGTATTCATGAAGTTGTACTCACAGCTCTTATCAGGCCGATGTTGTGGTGGGCCTGTGCTTGCCATAGCCATGCTTTTAATAGGGTTTGGCATTCTCTTTCAGCTTCTTTCGGCCAGCCTGCTGGGCCTAGTTTTTTTCTCTACGGGGTTACTCGCAGAGGGGCTCTGTCTCTATCTCGGGCTCAGCCGCTGTCATCGCCAATACGATTAGCCAAGTTAAGACAATACAGTGTGACTGTGCAGCACAGTCAAAACACTTAAGAATTACTGGAGTTTCACATGGGCTTACCCAATATAGAAATGGAAAATTTTGTCGAGACGGAATATGCACAGGGTTTCGTGACCGAGATCGAATCTGATACTTTGCCCCCCGGACTTGATGAAGCGGTTGTCCGCACTATCTCTGAACGTAAGGGTGAGCCACCGTGGATGCTAGAAAAACGTCTGACTGCGTATCGCCATTGGTTAACCATGCGAGAACCCAACTGGGCCGAAGTGAAGCATCCTCCGATTAATTTTCAGGATATTTCTTACTACTCGTCACCCAAAAAGAAACCCGTACTGGATGACTTGGATCAGGTAGATCCTGAATTGTTGGCAACCTATGAAAAACTTGGCATACCTATTGAAGAGCAGAAAGCCCTGGCTGGTGTGGCAGTTGATGCAGTGTTTGACAGTGTTTCGGTGGCAACGACCTTTCGCGAGAGCCTGGCCGAGGCGGGTGTCATCTTCTGCTCCATGTCTGAGGCGATTCGTGAATATCCAGAGTTGGTAGAACAGTATCTGGGTAGTGTGGTGCCCCATAAGGATAATTTTTTTGCCGCGCTAAACAGCGCAGTATTCAGTGATGGTACTTTTGTCTTTATTCCAAAAGACGTCAAATGTCCGATGGAATTATCGACCTACTTCCGTATCAATGAGGCGAACACTGGCCAGTTTGAACGCACTTTGATAATTGCAGAGGAACGCAGCCATGTGAGCTATCTGGAGGGTTGTACTGCACCCATGCGCGATGAGAATCAACTGCATGCAGCCGTGGTTGAATTGGTGGCGTTGGAAGATGCCAGGATCAAATATTCCACGGTTCAAAACTGGTATCCGGGAGATAACGAGGGGCGCGGTGGTATCTACAATTTTGTCACCAAGCGGGGTGACTGCCGAGGTAATCGCTCCCATATCTCTTGGACTCAAGTGGAGACTGGTTCAGCAGTTACCTGGAAATATCCCAGTTGCATCCTGCGCGGTAAAGATACGGTAGGTGAGTTTTACTCAGTGGCAGTAACAAAGGGGATGCAACAGGCGGATACCGGCACCAAGATGATTCATATCGGTGAGAACAGTCGTAGCACGATTGTCTCCAAGGGTATCTCAGCCATGCACGGCAGTAACGCTTATCGCGGATTGGTACGGGTGGCAGCCAAGGCGGAGAATGCCCGCAATCATACTCAGTGTGATTCCTTGTTGATCGGTGATCGTTGTGCCGCCCACACATTTCCCTATATAGAAGTGAAGAATCCGACAGCACAGGTAGAGCATGAAGCAACGACTTCAAAAGTGAGTGAAGATCAGCTTTATTATTGCCGCCAACGGGGCCTGTCGGAAGAGGATGCGGTATCAATGATCATCAACGGTTTCTGTAAAGAGGTGTTCAACGAATTACCCATGGAGTTTGCCGTGGAGGCACAGAAGTTACTTGCTGTCAGTCTTGAAGGTGCAGTGGGTTAGATCACGCCAGACATAAATGATTTAAATGAGGTTGTAATGATGTTAACGATCAAGAATCTGACTGCCAATGTGGATAGCAAAGAAATCCTTAGGGGAGTCGATCTGGATGTAAAGGCCGGAGAGGTTCATGCCATTATGGGCCCCAACGGTTCAGGTAAAAGCACGCTGGCGCACATCCTGTCGGGTCGGGATGGATATGAGGTGACGGGCGGTGAGATTCTTTATAAAGGACAAGACCTGTTGCGGCTGGAGACTGAAGAGCGGGCGCAGCAAGGCATATTTCTCGCCATGCAATACCCGGTTGAACTGCCAGGCGTGAACAACATGACGTTTTTGCGTGAGTCGATGAATGCCATCCGCAGGTCACGTCATGAGGCGGAGATAGACGCAGTCTCCTTTATGAAGCTGGTACGGGAGAAGGCCGCTTCGGTAAAGTTTGATCAGAAACTATTGAAGCGTTCAGTCAATGCGGGATTCTCCGGTGGTGAGAAGAAGCGCAACGAAATCCTGCAAATGGCTATGCTGGAACCCTATCTGGCAATTCTTGATGAGACCGATTCAGGACTCGATATCGATGCGCTGCGCACAGTGGCCGATGGGGTCAATCTGCTGCGTTCTCCGGAACGCTCGATGATTGTGGTGACCCACTACCAGAGATTGCTGGAATATATCGAACCGGATCATGTGCATGTGCTGGCAGGTGGTCGCATTATTCGATCCGGCGGTAAGGAATTGGCTTTGGAGTTGGAAGCCAAGGGTTATGGCTGGCTGTTGGAGGAGGCCGCCGCATGAACCAGCAGTTCAAAGATTACAGCCAGGTAGTTTCGCAATATATTGGAAACCTGCCGAATGATGGTGGTGACTGGCTTGTTGCACAGAGATCGTCAGCAGCAGAACGGTTTACAGAACTCGGCTTTCCTCACGCTAAACTCGAGGCATGGAAATATACCGGTATTGAAGGTCTGCTCAAGCAGGGTTTTGAGACATTAGACAAATCACCGGAGTTTGCCGAGCATGCAGTATTGAACCAGTTTCTTCCGGAGCCTGTAGCCGGGCGCTTGGTATTTGTCGATGGTGTCTATCAAGCAGATCTCTCTACCTGCGATGCGGTGGGGATTACAGTTGGAAATCTGCGATCTGCGATGGCCGCATCCGATCGTACGGTATTGGAAGCAATCGGTAGTCTCTCAGGCGTTGGTGATCACGGATTCGCTGCACTGAATCTTGCTACGGTTCATGATGGTGCCGTCATTCGTGTTGCCGCAAAGACCAGCCTGGAGCAGCCTGTTGAGTTGCTGCATATGGCGACTAAAAGTGCCGAGGGACAGGCCTTAAGGAGCCGTCACCTTGTCATGTTGGAGACTGGCGCCTCGGCCAATCTGATCGAACGCTATGTGGCGCTGGATGGAGTGGCTTATTTCAACAACCTGGTTTGCGAGATCTCTCTGGCACAAGGTGCGAGGCTCACTCATCAACGGGTTCAGCACGAGAGTCCTAAAGCCTATCATTTGAGCGATATCCATCTCGGGCTGCAGGCAGATGCTCGCTACCATGGTATCAATGCTGCGGTGGGTGCGGCCTGGTCCCGCACGGTTATCCATAACCGTTTTTTAGATCGGGGTGCCAGCTGTGAACTGGATGGGATCTATTTGGCGGGTGATGGACAACTGACTGATTTTCATCTCGATGTGGACCATGCAGTGCCACATTGTGACAGTCGTGAAAGCTTTAAAGGGATATTGCACGGCGCCGGCAAGGCGGTATTTGATGGGTTGATACAGGTGCGTGAACAGGCGCAGAAGAGTCAAGCGCATCTGCACAATGCCAATCTGATGCTGTCGCGTCAGGCGGAGATAGATACTAAACCACAGCTGGTGATTCTCGCTGATGATGTGCAGTGCAGTCATGGTACGACGGTGGGGCAACTTGATCCTCAGGCGGTCTTTTATTTGCGTTCCCGGGGGATTGACGAGCAGCTGGCACGCCATCTGTTGTGCCTTGGGTTTGCGAGTGAGGTGATCGACCGATTCGAAAGCGAAACGCTGAGACTTCAACTGACTGAAGTGATAAGACAGCAGGTGCGGGGTTAGTATTGCGGGGGATGATGATGCTGAATCAAACGCAAATTATCGAGGCACTGCGTACGGTCTACGATCCGGAGATCCCGGTCAATATCTATGATCTGGGTTTGATCTACCGAATCGAGGTTGACGAATCGGGTGTGGTGGAAGTGGATATGACACTGACGGCGCCCGCCTGTCCGGTGGCAGGCACCCTCCCTCATGAAGTGGGACGGGTTATCGATGGCGTGCCGGGTGTCACGGATGCCACTGTCAGACTGGTGTGGGAACCTCCATGGACGCAGGAGCGAATGAGCGAGGAGGCGTTGCTTCAGCTTGGCATGCTTTAGCTGTGAAGGCGTGCTTTTCTGAATGGTTGAGCTGATTTGAGCTTGTATTTTTAAAGGTTTGGTGACTGAGAAGAGAGATTAGCGGTGCTCTCATCCAACCGTAGGAGGTAGTGGCTATGGCAATTGAATTGACTGAGCGAGCTGCTCGGCATGTCGAAAAAATGCTTGCACAAAGGCCGCAAAGTGTTGGGTTGCGCTTGGGAACAAAGAAGAGTGGATGCACCGGTTTCGCCTACCTGGTCGACTACGCCGATACGATTGAAGACGATGACAGGGTATTCGAGACCATGGGTTTGAAAGTCGTGGTGGATAGTGCAAGTCTGCCTTTGGTTGATGGTATGACTATTGACTTCGTCAAAACCAATATTCTCAATGAGGGTTTCGATTTCATCAATCCCAATATCAAGGAGATGTGCGGCTGTGGAGAGTCCTTCAGCGTTTGACACTTACCGAACCGCCTCGGAGATAGCTATGAGTGAAATCGATGAAATCGTGGATGCCTTCGAGTTTCTCGAAGACTGGGATGCCCGCTATGAGTATCTGATTGCCATCGGTGAAGATCTACCAGCGATGCCCAAGGCCCTTAAAACCGACGAAAATTGGGTCAAGCCTTGTATGAGTACGGTCCACGTGGCAGCTCAACAGGTGCCTGAAGATCCTGCACTGATACGTTTCATCGGCGACTGTGATACGGCGATTATCAAAGGCGTACTGGCGCTGCTGATCGATCTGCTCTCTTACCGTTCCCTGGAAGAGATACGCAGTATCGATGTGGATAGTCTCTTCAAGCGCCTGCATCTTGAGGAGCATCTCAGTCCGAATCGGCATGTCGGTATCTATGCGATTGTCGAGAAGATGCTCGAAAGAGCCTCGGCGCTGCCGTCGTATCAGCAAGTCAGCTGAGCACTAGATGACCTTAGTGCATTTCATCTGTGCAGAGTATCTGGGAATCAGCCTCACCGGCCCTGGCGAGTCCTTCCAGATGCGAGAGCACTTCCATGCTCGCGCTCTCCATCGCAGTGATGGCCTGTACACCGGCTCCCCAGTCTCCCTTGTTGTGTAGCGTGAGAGCGAGCATGCCTTGTTCGTGCACTTGTTTATGGGGCGCCTCAATCTCTCGATACCCGGGTAGTTGAGAGAAACAGGCCTGACCCTCTCCTTGATAGTACCAATTACCGAGTCGGCAATGTCTGTGATCAGGAAGTGTCTCTGGTTTGGTCGTGGTGAGTCCCATGAAGGCTTTATAGATGCCGAACTTGTAGATCAAGTGATCGAGTTTGGCCAGCTCTACAAAACTGCGTAGTGCAGTTGAGGAAATAGCCGCTTCCATCGATTTTGAGTTGTCCAATTGTTGGTTGATCATGTCGATAGAGGTGGAAATCTGTCCCTGAAAACCCGATGTGGCATCCATCACGGCAGACATGGTATCCGTCGACTTTTTGGTTTCCTGTGTGATCGTCTCTACCAGGCTTGCGATTTCGGCAGTGGCCTCACGGGTTCTTCCCGCGAGATTGCGAACTTCATCAGCGACTACGGCAAATCCACGACCTGTCTCACCCGCGCGGGCAGCCTCAATGGCTGCATTCAACGCGAGCAGGTTGGTCTGCTCCGAGATGCCCTGAATGATGGAGACGAAATCACCGATTTTGTCTGCAATGGAGGCTAGCCTGACCACGCTGTCAGAGCTCTCTTTGGAGATGCCGCTGACATGGTCGATGCCACGGGTCATGGTCTCCACGCTGGCGATTGCCTGGGTCGAAATCTCCGAGCTGCGAATCGCACTCTGTTTTTCTGCCTTCATGGCGTTGGCTGTGTGCATGAGGGATTGTTGTAGTTCACTGAATGAATCCCCCAGAGATTCAAAATTCTTGAACAACGCCCGTTGTCCCTGATCTGCGGCCTGGCGTCCTTCGAGTTGCTGACGGAGCTGATCGTTTTCATTGCGTAATGAGGTTAGCTCCCGTTCCATTTCAGATATTGTTGCCTCCTGCTGGGCTGCCTTTTCCTCACATTGCTTGAGGTGCTTATTGTTGGTGAGTTGGAACATCTTGGGTCTGTCCTCAGATTGTAGAGGGTAAAAAATCAGTAATTTCTGTATTACTAACAATAGTTAGCGGCATGGCATATCGATTATTGAGCCATCTCTAAAAAACGTACTTGGCTTTAATGTGCGTGTTGTTAAAGAGGATGGATGCTGGTTTGTGGGTATAGGGTTATCTGGTTGAATATGAAGAGAAAAACATCTGGTCGATGGGGTTTGTTTATGACAAAGAATCACCAATTCTCTGCAGGATGAATGATTGAGAAGAGCGTGAGATTGAGCGTTATGGTCTTTCCAATATTAAATTTTGTTAAAAAACCCAGTAAAAAATAAGGAAATTTGTCCAGGCAGCGTCTAGACTAAAACTGATCTAATCGTTCTAATTGTTCCAGTCGTTCCATTCCGCTGTAGTTGATCTGGACCGATATCATGCCAAATGTGAAGTTATTGACACCTGCGGCTGTGGCAGGATTACTCGGGGTCTCACCCGTCACCGTAAGTAAATGGGCCCGCAAAGGTCTGCTTCAGGCGCATGTCACACAGGGTGGCCACCGGCGTTTTACCTACACGGAGATTCAGCGGTTTGCCCGTGATCGAGGCATGACTTTGTTTCTTGAGTCAGATGCCCCCTTGCGTATTCTGATCGTGGAGGATGATAGGCAGTTCTCTGATTTTCTCTATGAAGCACTGTCCGGAGATGGATTCGACCTTGAGGTAATCGTTGCGAATGATGGCTTCGAGGCGGGCAGGCAATTGCAGAAGTCTCTTCCACAAATCGTTCTCCTTGACATTATGCTGCCCGGTATCGACGGCTTTACTGTCTGCCAGCAGCTTCATAATGATCCTGAGACCCGTCAAATCAGGGTCATCGCCATGACCGGTTACTACACCATAGAGAATGTAAACCGCATTCTTAAGGCAGGAGCTGAGGCTTGCCTGGAAAAACCATTCACGACATCACAGTTATTCGATGCTCTCAATTTGGCTGATGTCAAGGATGCGCCGCTATCCGGTTCAGCGTCCAAGAGGCACAACAAATGAAGGGGTGGATGACTTGTGATTGTTGGTTAAATAACGCTCATCAAAGCCAGGCATTGTCGTGTTGAGTCTCTGGCCCTGGGTGCACCAGCGATTAACGGTTAAGAGTCATCATGCCCCAGATGCATTCATGACGTTGCTCGGCCGAGTTTTAATGTGTGTTTATCTGCCCGCTTTATTGATTCTTTGGCTGGGAGTTATGGTTGCCTTGTGGTTTGAGCAGGGTGCCGTAGAAACTCGTTTGGGTAACGAGGGTGCAAAACAACTGGTGGATGTTGAAGGTGATTGGCTGAGCCAGCTGAATGAGAGTGTAAAAGACCTTCAGGTTCTGACAGGGCACCAAGCATTACAAAATTGGTTAAGAGATGGTGATGTAAAGACATCTTCTGATCTGAAAAACGCCATGTTCTACTTTTTAGCGAGTAAGCGTATCTATGATCAGGTGAGATTGATCGATGCTGAGGGTATGGAGCGTGTCCTGATAAATCATGATGAGGAACACACCACTATCGTTTCAAAAGAAGCGCTGCGATCGGTATCTCATCGAAGCTATTTTAGTGAGAGTATGAGGATGACCGGGGAGGGTGTTTTTCTATCCCCGCTAAGTCTGAGTCATGAGAATAATTCTCTCAAAACGCCGAATAAGTCAACTGTTCATATCGCCGCCCCCTTCTTTTTCAATGAAAAAAAGGGAGGGGTGGTTGTTATTAGTTTCTCAGTAGAATCCTTACTGTCTGGGTATGGGGGAAAAAAAGTTCGGGATACAGGCGGTCTTAAAATTCTGAATAATAAAGGCAACTTCGTATATGGTGCAGATATAAACCAAGAGTGGGGTTTTGTCTATTCAGATACGAATAAAGTAAAGCAGTTTAAGGATTACTATCCCACGACTTGGTCTAGTATCAATCAATCCACTACTGGTGTTGTGTATGAAAATGGTTTAGGCCATGCATTTCGAAGAATACAGTATTCCAACAAAAGTTTAAGCGGAATTGAATATGGTGGTGAACAAGAGTTGGTGTTTTTGCGGGTTATACCGCAGGAGGCGGTAACGAGAGATGTGGAAAGCCTGCGGCAAGCCACCTTGATCATCGGACTTGCTGTCAGCGTATTGTTACTTTTATTTCTTCTGTTCTACGTCAGGCTATTACAGTCTCATCAGAGATATCAGCATGAGGTTGTCGGTCTAAAAACGAGACTCAAGGCTGTTATGGATACGACGTCAGATGCGATTCTCTCATTTGATAGCGATGGGATGGTCAGCTCCTACAACATGGCAACATTGAGAATGTTTGCCTGCGATGCGAGGACCTTCAGCCACTCACGTCTGCAGGATTTGATTCCGGATGGAGAGAGTGAGCTTAGTCAACTGTTGCAAAAACAACTGAGCACGCCAGACGGATCAATGTTGAATCTGCGTCGTGAATTCAATGCCAGGCGATTCAATGATGAGTGGTTCCCGTTGGAACTGTCATTAACAGAGACTGTGGTGAATGGAGGCAGGCAGCTTATTGCTATTGCGCGAGATATTTCTGATCGTAAGGCTTCCGAAGAGAAGATTCATCGCAAGGTATTATTTGATGATCTGACTAATCTGCCGAACCGTATTTTATTGCGTACTAAGTTGGAGTCCCTTATCACGCTGTCCCTGCGTCGTAAAACGTTTGGTGCTTTACTTTTCATGGATCTTGATAATTTTAAAAATATCAATGATTCCATGGGGCATCTGACAGGGGATGTATTGTTGTGTCGGGTGGCTGAGCGGTTGACGAACTCCTTGAGAAGTGAAGATGTGGTTTCCCGTCTCGGTGGAGATGAATTCGTAGTGGTTTTGCCGATGCTTGACGAAGATCAGAATCAAGCCTCGGTCACGGCTCGCGACGTTGCAGAAAAACTACGTCAGGCACTCAACCAGCCTGTTTTACTGGATGGTCATGAGTATGTCATTACCCCAAGTATTGGTGTCGTGTTATTACCGTCAGAAGGAACAAATGCCGATGATCTGTTGAGGCAGGCCGATACAGCCATGTATCGGGCCAAGTCATCTGGACGAAACACCATACGTTTTTTTCATCCGAGTATGCAGGCTGAGGTAAATGACCGGCTCAGGGTTGGTAAGGAGTTGCGTCAAGCGATCGAGCGGGGAGAGTTAGAGCTATATCTGCAGCCCCAGGTTGATGTGGAATTTGAGTGTGTTGTCGGCGCAGAGGCATTGATCCGCTGGAATCATCCAGTACGGGGATTGCTGGCGCCCTCTGAATTTATTTCTCATGCAGAGGAATTGGGTTTGATTGGTGAGATTGGCGAATGGACCTTGCGTGAAGGATTTTCAATTCTCCAACGCTTGCTTGAAGAGCGACCCTGTCCCGGTCTGGAGAGTCTTGCTATCAATGTCAGTCCGCGACATTTTCGTAGTCCTCTTTTTTTAAGTCGTCTAAAGATATTGATGCAGGAGTTCAATATGCCTGCACATAGGATCGAGTTGGAGATTACAGAAAATCTATTGTTAGAGGACGTCGAAGAAGCTGTTATCAAGATGAATGCCGTCAAGGCGCTGGGTGTTCGCTTTGCTATCGATGACTTTGGAACGGGTTTCTCTTCACTGGCCTATCTAAAACGTTTGCCGGTGGGACGGTTAAAGATTGATCGTTCATTTATTACTGATGTGAATACGGATACCCACAATGCTGCAATTGTTGAGACGATTCTTGCAATGGCAAAAATTCAACAGTTAGCTGTTACTGCAGAAGGTGTGGAGTTGCCTGAGGAAAAAGCCTGGTTAATGGATAGGGGTTGCAACCATATTCAGGGATATCTTTACAGTCGTCCATTGACGGTTAATGATTTTGTTCGATTTTGTATGGATTTCTCTGATAAAACCTCCCTTCGGGTTGAGGCTGGGACATATGATCGGTAGGCTTCCGCTTCGCAGATTGCTACCTATGGCGCTTGTGGTGTTCATTATCCCACCGGTGATCTTGCTCTCTTATTGGCATTACCAGGTTGGGCGAGAAGCGCTTCTGGAGCGTTATCATAGGCAAGCAGAAATAGACATGGTGAGTTTTCACCGATTTGTTGAGAAAGGGCTGGCTCTGGATCAACATGAGTTACTGGACCACGCGGTAGTAAGTCTGGCTGATTACCCATATTTTTCACGCGCTGTCGGTGTTAATGATGAGCAGCTGGTATTTTTGTCATCGCAAGAAGTATTGGTTGGAGAGTTTCTGCGTGATGTTGATCCAATGCTTGCGTCAACCTGGCCAGACAGGAATCAAGCTTTCGTAAGGTATGAGGAAAGTGATGCAAGGATGGGGGCTTACCATCCGATTGCTATTGATTTGAAAGCAGACGATGTGGATATTGCACGAGTTGGGTGGCTCTATCTCGAACTCGATATAAGTCAAGTATTGACTGATCATTACCTGTCTGCGGTCAGGCATGTTTTGACTGCATCCGTTGTTGTGTTGATTTTTTCTTTTCTGCTGTGGTGGTGGCTGACGCGTAATCTGACGATTCCATTGTCGGTGCTTACAGGTGCTGTTAAGACACTGGCAAGCGGTAACAAAAAAGGTGGTATTCAGGAAACGGGCAGCCTTGAACTGTCTCACCTTGCTCGTGCATTCAACGAAATGGATCGGGAAATCAGTAAGCGTTATTTGGCCTTGAAGCGTCAGAAAAAGTTCTATCGGGCATTAAGTGAAACAAATCAGACAATCCTTCATGCTCAAGGTGAAGATGCGCTTTTACAGGGTGTTTGCCACGCGGCAGTCAAGGCGGGGATGAAGTTGGTATGGATTGGCTATTTAGACAAACGTGCTGACAGTTTAAGGATTGCATTTTCCTCTGGCGACGATACTGACTGGCTCAGTACGGTATGCAGGCATATCGGGCTGGATAATGATCCACTTGCCATGTCAGTTAAGCTGGGTGAAGAAAAGGTTATCAGTATTGATACTGACAATGCCAATGAGAGCCATTGGCATGCTGAGGCAAAATTGAATGGTTTTACTGCAGGCGCAGCGTTACCCATCTCTAGAGGTGGCAAGAAAATAGGTGGTTTGGTGGTAATGCTGGATGATCATGCTCTGCTCGATGAGTCTGGCATTCAATTGTTGAGGGAGATGGCGGCTGATCTCAGTTATGCGCTTGATACCCTTGATAAGGAAGCTGCGCGCAGGCAAATTGAACAAAGACTGGCAGGTGATCGTGCTCTGCTCAGAACGTTGATTGATACCATACCGGATATGATTTTCTTTAAAGATAGCGTTCAGACCTACCTGGGTTGCAATCGCGCTTTTGAGAAGCTTGTTGCTATGCCTGAAGAGAAAGTGGTTGGTGGTATGGATCAAGATGTTTTTCCAGAACATCTTGCGCGTGAATTCTATGAACAAGACAAGCAAATACTTCAATCCGGTTCCGCAAGACGAAGCTCGGATTGGATGGAGTACCCTGACGGCCGCAGGGTACTGATGGATATTGTAAAAAGTCCCTATCGTGGCGCAGACGGTAAAGTGATGGGCCTGATCGGTGTGGGACGTGACGTCACGGCTGAATATCAGGCTGGAAAATTACAGCAGCAAACCCTTGAGCTTCTGCAGAATGCAGAACGTCTCTCGAATCTTGGTTCGTGGGCCTATGATCCGAATACTGGTCAGATGCAACTGTCAGAGATGATATATTCGATTCTTGGATTTAATCAAGACAAAATTGCGCCGCATTTTAAACATTTTCTGCAACGCTGCCTGCCAGAAGATAGGAGACAGATTAAGCAGATCTTCCAAGCGCTAAAGACAGGCAAGGTTGATGAATTCCATAAAGAACATAGGATTGTTCTGCCTGGCGGAGAGATGCGGCATTTAATAACACGGGGTCGTGTCGCTAAAGACAGTGCACAGAAATTCAGCATGATGGGGACGTTACAGGATGTTACTACACAGAAGGTTGCTGAAGATGAACGAAATCGTGCTTGGGAGGCGGTACGTAAAGCCCAAAAGTATGAAGCAATTGGTGAACTGACAGGAGGGATAGTACGGGATCTCAATAATATACTTGCACCGATTCTTGGTTTTTCTGAGATGGCACGTCGATCAGATAACATCTCAGATGAAAAGTTACAGTATTATTTGCAACATATCAGTGAGTCGGCTGTCCGAGGACGGGACTTGATTGCTCATCTAATGTCCATGAGCCGTGATGAATCTGTCACTAGGGCAAAAGCACAGGATTTGCCTCCATTGATTGAAAAAGCAGTAAATATGCTACGTGCAACCTTACCTCCCGGTATTCAGATCTCTGTTGAATGTGGCGAAAAAATACCTAAAGTTGTGATCAATTCAGTGCACCTTGATCTAATGGTAGTCAATCTATGTGTCAATGCTAGAGATGCTATCGGTAGTAATGGTGAAATTAGAATCACCCTTGACAAGGTACAGAACCTGAATGTGACTTGCACTGCATGCGGTTCTAAAGTCTATGGTGATTATGTTGAACTACGTGTGGAAGACAGTGGCAAAGGGATGTCGAATGAACAGATCGGTAATCTGTTTGAGCCGTTCTTTACGGCGAAGAGTGCAAATATCGAGAAAAGTCGCATGGGTCTGGGTGCCTTGCAGGGTTTGCTGCAAAGTTACGGAGGTCATGTGTTGGTAGAATCTGAGCTTGGTCATGGCGCGTGTTTTCGTCTGTTTCTGAAACAAGAGGTAGATGAGGAAAGCTTGCAATGTGACACTCACCAAACAACCACCTTTGATCATCCATTCACTTCACAGCGTGTCCTGTTGGTAGATGATGAAGCCTCTGTTACCTTGTTTATGCAGGAGTATCTTGAGTTAAAGGGTTTATGCGTTGAAGCATTTACCGATAGTGAGAAGGCGTTACAACATTTCATTCAGGCACCTGCCTCGTTCGATCTTTTAATAACGGACCAGGCAATGCCGGCAATGACGGGCCTCAAGTTGATTGAGCAGATACATGAAATCAGACCGGAAATGCCTGTGATGCTCTGTACGGGATACAGTACAGAAATTAACGCTGACAATGCTGCAGAGCGAGGGATAAAATATTACCTTGATAAGCCAGTGGTTCTGGATGAACTGTTAAGTGCGTTATATATCTGCTTGTATAACCTCGATCGGGGGCGCCTCAATGATGAATCTAAGTCCTGATTTGTGGATTTCTGGCGCGCTGATTGCTGTCAGGTTACTATTCTGAGCTATTCTTTTCTTCGAGTTCAATAATCAGAAAAGCGAAGCGAATTGAATCAGCTACTGGATCCTGTTTAAGTGCTACTATTCCAACAGCTGGATCTAATATGTACCCTCATATGGTGTGCTTATCCTTATGTATGCGAATAGGGAGCTCTAATGCCTGACAGTCTGTTTCCTGATCTGGATGCAGAGATTTTACTCAATGCTCTGTTGGCCGAAATTCAGGATGTCGGTTTAGTTACCTGGAGTGCTGAAGGGCGCATCACCTCGTTGAGTGAAAGTTGTGTTCGGCTTATGCAACTGCCGAGCGCGGCTTCAGTAGGTGGGCCTGTGTCCATACTTTGGGAATCCCCTTGCCGGGATTTCATGACCTCATTCGATCGATTTCAAGAAAATATTTCAGAAACGCGATTTGAGCAGGCGCTCTGCCTGATGCGTGATGGTGCTCCTTATTGGATCGATCTTACTGTACGTCGATGCCCGGCCGCTTGTGGAAAGACGTCGGCTTATATGATGGTCGTTCGTGATATCACGCAAAAGCGAAATGCGCTGACCTATGCAGAGAAAGCGCAAGATCTTTTTGATGCTGTGTTCCGCGGGATACCTGACGCAGCGATTTTTGTGGACCCTGAAAGACAAATATTGAAAGTCAGTATGGGAGTTGAAGCCGTCTTTGGCTATAAGCAGACCGAACTGGTTGGCAGTGGTATCAAAATGCTATATGCCAAAGACGAGGATTACGATCTCCAGGGAAGACTGCGTTATAATCCTGCTAAGGCACCTGATTATACAACCTATGTGACCGAGTACCGCAGAAAGGATGGACAGCCTTTTTCTGCCGCGACAGTGGGTGGGCCACTGCATGATCGGCATGGTGAGTTGCTGGGTTATATTGAGGTGCTGAGGGATATCACTGATCAGATGTGTCTAGAGAGTGATTTACGCGAGCAGAGCGAAATGCTCAATTCGATTTTCCGTCAACTTCCCTTCGCACTAGGTGTTTCAGATAAACACAGAAATATTGTCCAAATGAGCGATGCGGCATTGGATCTGTTCGAGTATCAACAAACCGAGATGGTGGGTAGTTCGACCCGCATGGTCTATCCCAGTGATGAAGCATTCAGACATGCTGGCGAAATCATTTATTCATCCCGCCCCGGCGAACTTGTGATTGTTGATTTGATAGCAAAGAGTGGCCGCGAATTTAAAGGGCGTATTCAGGTCTCTCCCCTTTATGATAATGAACGGCAGCTCACAGGCTATTTGACCGCAATAGAGGACGTCACTGATCAGCTGGATGATTTTGAAAAATTACGGCAGTACGAACAGATGGTTTCTGCCAGCAGCGATGCACTGGTCCTGCTGGATAAGGATCATCGCTATCTTGTCGCCAATGATGCCTATCTCTCCCTGTGGAAAAAGAGCAGACATGAGCTCATTGGCAAGCATATTTCCCAGAATGTGGGGGAAGGGTTTTATGATTCGATATCTGCGCCCTCCTTCCAAAGATGTTTGGATGGAGAGGTTGTGCGGTTTGGTGCAACCCTTGTCAACTACCCAGGTAAGAGCATCTATGCAGAAGCGAGACATGATCCCTATCGGGATGAACATGGTGCGATCAGTGGTGTTTTACTGACAGTAAAGGATGTCACGGAAAGCCACCTGGCTGAGCAGGCGCTACGCTACAGCCAGCAGCGCCTCAATGAAGCGGCGAAATTTGCCGCATTTGCTCTTTGGGAGATAGATGTTGATGGTGCGAATATTGTCGAGGACATAGTGCTTAGGCGTTTGCTTGGTTACGATCAGACGGATGACTTGGGGACTTTCCAAAAATGGATGGGGATTATACCGGAACCGGATCGTTCCAGGACCATTGAAATCTTTGAGGAATTGTTTTCTGGCTCCTACCCCTTTGCCGAGTGGAAACATGCCGTCTATACAAAAAATGGTGAATTGATTTATTTGGAAGTCTCGGCCAAGTTGGTTGAAAAGGCGGGAAAACAAAGAGTCATGGGTATTAGTCGCGATGTCACTGCTGCGGTTGTGGAGCAAGACCGACTTCGACTTTATAAAGAAATTGTCTCTAATAGTGGAGACCCGCTTATCTATATCAGCCGTGATGGTGTCTTTAGGGCAGTCAATCAAGCCTACTGCGATTTGTGGGATAAGCAGAGTAATGAGATCGAGGGTCATCGGGTGGAGGAGATTGTCGGTGCCGCTTTCTATACAGAAAAAGTTAAACCGATTTTCGAGAGATGTACTGCCGGTGAATTTGTTAGCAGTGAGATTGAGGTATTTCATTTGCCTGTGGGATACCGTTTTATTGAGGCAACCTGGAGTCCCTTTAGGGATAAGCAGAGAGAGATTCAGGGAGTTGTTGTCAGCCTGAGAGATGCTACTGAAATACGCAATGCCACGGTAGCGTTGAAAGAGAGCGAAGAGAAGTTCCGTGCCATCTTCGATAATACGCCGATTGGTATCGGTATTCTCGATTTTCAGGATGCTTCGATTATAGACATCAATCAGGCCGCGTTGAAGATATACGGTTACACACAGGATGAGATCAAACGGCTGACACCCTGGGATATCATTGACGGGATTACACAGGATAATTTCCTGAGCAATTGGGAGCGAGTAAGGAATACTGAGGGAGTGACCTTCGAATCATTGCACCGAAGGAAAGATGGTTCGATGATAAATGTTCTGGTCAGTGCAAAAACTGTTGAGCTGAAAGGGCAGGAAGTGCTGATAGGCACAGTGACCGATATCACCCGTCAAAAACGTCTCGAGTCATTAGTCAGATCTCAGGAAGCGCAATACCGCACACTGGTCGAGTCTACCTCGGCTATTCTTTTTTCGGCAGATCCGGAATCGTTCAAATTCACCTTTGTCAGTAAGGAAGCTGAATCGATCCTCGGTTATCCACTCTCTGACTGGTTGGATGATCCTGATTTCTGGGTTTCACACATACACCCGGATGATCGTGACTGGGCGCCAGAGTATTGTGTTGAGTCGACGCGTGATCAGCAAGACCATAGTTTCAATTACCGTATGATTGCAGCTGACGGCCGAGAAGTTTGGCTGCACGATACCACCAGTGTGATCGTTGAAGAAGGTCGTGTTGTCAATCTGGTTGGTGTAATGGTTGATATCACAGAACAGATGGAGACGGCTCAGGCACAGCAGCGTTTGTCTAAGATGATAGAGCAATCAACGGATGCTATCCTGCTGACCGATCAGGCATTTCATATCACATATATCAATGCAGCTTTTCAGCAACTGTATGGTTACGCCTTAAAGGACCTTGAAGGTAAGAAACCAGACCTGCTTAATGGTGAGCCGAACGCAGAAGAGATGCACCCTCAGATTTATGGGGCATTGATGGAGGGAAAACAGGTTTTTCGGGAAATGCTGAATCGAAAAAAAGATGGCAGTCTGTTTGTTTGTCAACATCGAATATCACCATTGAAAGGTGATCATGGCGAGATCATTGCCTACATGAGTTCACAGCGGGATGTCAGCCATCTCGTACAGGCTCAGGAGGATTTGATGGCCAGTGAAGAGCGTTGGCAATATGCCCTGGAGGGGGCAGGTGAGGGTGTGTGGGACTGGGATATCCAAAGCGGCAAGGTGTTCTATTCCAAACGCTGGAAGGAGATGCTGGGTTACAAGGAGGATGAGATAAGCGGCGTTTTCGATGAGTGGGAGTCTCGAGTACACCCAGATGATCTCGCTGAATGTTATGAAGAACTTCAGAGTCACTTTCGGGGCGATAAAGATATCTATCTGGTAGAAACCAGGCTCCGCCGTAAGGATGGGGACTATATGTGGATCCTTGCGCGCGGGCAGGCACGGGAATGGAGTGAGGACGGCAAGCCCTTGCGTATGATCGGCACCCATCAGGATATTTCGGGACGTAAGGACGCAGAGGCTGCATTGAAAAAAAGTGAAGAGCAGTATCGGCAGATTGTAGAGACTGCGCTCGAAGGTGTGTGGGTTATCGATGCGGGAGGAATCACCACTTTTGTCAACGCCAGTATGGCTCGTATGCTGGAGTTTTCAGAAGCAGAAATAATCGGTAAATCACTCTTCGATTTCATGGATGAAGAGGGCCGGAGAATGGCTGAAGAGAAGCTAGAGAATCGTCGATCGGGTAAAGGGGAGGTACATGAATTCAGGTTCAGGCGCAGGGATGGTAGTGATCTTTGGACCTATGTCTCCGCCGCCCCACGTCGGGATGAACAGGGGAACTATACCGGTGCGATTGCAATGATCAGCGATAATACGGAAGCGCGAAAATTCCAGGAGGCGTTGATCATCTCTCAAAAGATGGAGGCAGTGGGTCAACTCACAGGCGGCGTCGCGCATGACTTCAATAATATCCTCGGGAGCATATTGGGCTTTACTGAATTGGCGCAGGAACGCTTTGGCAGGGAGGATGAAAAACTACAGAATTACCTCTATCAGATAGAGATTGCCGGTGGCAGAGCACGCGATCTGATCCGGCAGTTACTGATCTTCAGTCGTGGCGAAAACATTAAATCGGCGGTTCCAGTGCCATTGGTACCTCTCATCAAAGAGATCGTCAAGATGCTGATACCTATGCTGCCTGCGACGGTCGAGATTCATACTGAATTACCCAGACAGTCACCAAGTGTCAAGGTTGATCCGCTGCATATTCAACAAATGTTGATGAATCTCTGCATCAATGCCAGGGATGCCATTGATGGTCCTGGCGTGGTAAGAATCAGTGTCTCAACGCGTATGCAGACTCAGGCAAGTTGTGATATTTGCGGTGAGACAGCGACGGGTGATTGGGTCAGTATCCGGGTAGAGGATACCGGCCAGGGAATTCCGGAGGGGCTAAAAGAGGATATCTTTCAGCCCTTTGTGACGAGTAAAGAAGTGGGTGAGGGTTCAGGTATGGGATTGGCAGTTGTGAGTGGGATTATCAGGTCTTATGCAGGCCATATGCTGGTCAGTTCCGCCCCGGGTGAGGGGGCCTGTTTTGAAATCCTGTTACCCCCCGCAGAGGTCTCCTTGAGGAAAACAACCGAGTACTTAACCGCATTGGACTCGGGTGTTAACTTGACGGGAAAAATAATTCTGGTTGTGGATGACGAGCCGCAGATTCAAGCTTATTTTGAGGCGCTATTGTCTGATTACAAAGCTGAAGTCGTTTGTTGTGATAATGGATTTCAGGCCCTGGGACGCCTCACCAAGGCAGCCGAACGATTCGATCTAGTGATCTGTGACCAGTCGATGCCAGGCATGAGTGGCAGTGAGATGGTGAGACAGCTGCGGAATCTGGGTAACGAAGTACCAGTGATACTATGTAGTGGCTATGGTGATGCGCTGGAGGACAACCTCATCGGTTCATTAAATATCGGCATGTTGTTGCACAAACCGATGAAAAAGAGTGAAACGCTTTCAGCTATTCAGTGGTTACTTCAGCAAAAGGCGTGAAGAAGACACTGCGGATGTTGTTCGGGAAAATGAGGTGCATTTTCGTCTCGGATGGACGAAGGTAAAACCCCCTGGGGATCAGCTTTATACGGCATCTACCACAGATGATAGGCTTTCTTCATCTGAATAAATCGGTAGACGGATGTTGAAGACGGTGCCGCGTTCCATCTCCGTATCGAAGCAAAGGTGGCCCCGGTGTTTGCGTACGATGACATCGTGGGTCAGTGTGAGCCCCTGTCCAGATCCCTGTCCAATGTCCCGTGTGGTGAAGAAGGGGTTGAATATATGATCTCTTGCCTCGGGCGGGATACCTAATCCATTGTCACCCACGCAAATCTCAACACATGTCTGTAGTTTGCTGCTGCTGATGTGAATCACGCCGGGAGGTCCGTCGCTTCGCTCCTCTATTGCCTGAACGGCATTGACCAGTAGATTTAGCAGTGCCTGGGAGAGGTCGCCTGGAAAACAGTAAGCCTCAAGAGTCGGTTCATGCAGGTCAAATTCAATGGTTGCGGCACCTGACCAACGATGACGTGAGATGGCAACGACATCGTGTATCAGCTTGTTTAGGTCGCTCTTTTCAGCGATTGGCTTTTCCGGATGTGCGAAAACACGCATCGAACGGACGATGCGCGTAACTTGTTCGGTGCAATCAAAAGATTGTTCTATGGCTGTTCCTGTCTCCTCCATGAGGGATTCGGGATCCAGCTCCTCCTGTACCTTTTTACATTCCTTGACCTGACTGGCGAGCTGAGTGATCTCCTGTGCGCCAGTAAGCAGTGGCTCATAGGTTTCAAACAGGCTCTCCATGTCGTCGATGGCTTCTTGTAAAAATCGCAGATTATTGGTGATGGTTTGAATCGGCGTATTGATTTCATGGGCGATACCACTGGC
This sequence comes from Candidatus Thiodiazotropha sp. (ex Monitilora ramsayi), assembly GCA_025655575.1. Taxonomy (GTDB): domain Bacteria; phylum Pseudomonadota; class Gammaproteobacteria; order Chromatiales; family Chromatiaceae; genus Thiodiazotropha. The sequence goes on from JAHXIP010000007.1 coordinate 152,342, forward strand.
CATCTGGGATAGGGCTTCCATTTTGTGGTTTTGGCTCAGCTTGATTTCCATTTGCCGTCTTTCTGCCTCCATCTGCTTGCGACGCGTGATGTCACGCAGAATGCAGATAGTTTGCCAACTGCCATTCAGGCAAACGGATGATAGTGCGATTTCGGTAGGAAATAGCTCACCGTTCTGTCGAACTGAGGATAGTTCCAAAGTTGTGCCGTTCAAGAAGCGCTCAGGTTTATTAATGCCTGCCAATACATTGCCGGCCTGATCGTTTGGCTTCTTTTGCGTGGGTAACAACCATTGAGCAATTTCCATCCCTATGGCTTGATTAGCCGAGTAGCCGAAAATTTTCTCAGCTGCCAGATTCCAGAACTCGACTCGACCCTGTGAATTGAGCATGATGATTGCATCAAGAGCCGATTTTGCCAAGCTGGCGAATTTTTCCTCGCTCTCTCGCAGTCGTGCCAGATTATCAGCCAATTGATTGCTAGCTTGCTGTTGCTTCTCCATGGAAACTGCCAGGCATTTTTGTGAGTGATTTAACTGGTGGTTCAGTTTTACCAGATAGAGTAGAAACACTGTGATCAACAGGAAGGATGCCGTTGTACTTGCTGCAGTTATCGGATGGATTTTTGCCCATGCAATAAGTGTGGGCGGCGGGATCTTGTGGGGAGGTAGATTGAGCGCCTCAAATAGGACATGCACCGGTTGATAATTAGAGGGCACGGTCCAGCCAAAACTGTGGCTGCTGATTGCGGCGGGATGATCATGAGGCATATTCAATAGTGCTCGGGTGACCTTTTTTACAAGTTTGTTTGGTGTATGCGGCAGAGCGGCCATCGGCCATTCCGGGTAGAGGCGTGTACTGAGCAGAAATGGAAAATCCTCCACCTGCTTGGGATTCAGCAGCTTGATCTGATGCAGGTCAATAAGGCCAGATGCCGCCATGCGTTCCAGGGTGTCTGTACGTACCGTGCCTGCTTCCACTTCACCATCAAGTACAGCACGCACGACATCATCATGGGTACCGTAAAAACTTACATCCAACGAATCGATATAGATGCCACTTTCTTCCAGTTCCCGCCAAGCCATCAGGTACCCACCAAGTGAAGTGGAATTGACTGCTGCAAAGCGTTTTTGCTTTAAGTCTATGAGTGAATTGATATCACTTCGATCATGATGTGTGAAGATGACGCCGCCAAAGCTCGCCAGGGGAAAATTACCACTGCGATTGATCAGGGTGGCGATACGAAATGCATGAAAGTTGTGCTCAGATTGAATATAGATGGCTGAATTTGCGAGCAGTAAATCAATGCCTTGTGATTTGATCTGCTGAGGTATCTGCTCAAAAGTGAGAGGTAAGATGTGGAAGTGCAGGTGTGGAATCTGCTGATTCAGATAGTCTGCTGTGGGGGACCATCGATCGATGGCTACCTGTGTGCCGCGTTTTGCAAGTACACCGATGGTGATCGGCCGTTGACCGGCTGCTGTGATATCTGCAATTGCGTTGTCAGCCAGATAGATGCCTAAGAAAAAGAAAACTAGCATCCATGCAACAGTACTGCGTAACAACATGGACATTGCCTGGTGGGGTCAAGTCTTGTGACTGATGCAGTCAGTCTATCGGCAGGTAACGACTCTTTTTAAGATCAGTCTCCGTGTAAAACCGGCTGAATGTGCTTATTCAGGAAGTTTGTTCATCTTTCGGCGCTGTGTGGGTGGCGGTAATATCCCACTATTGAACCTGTAGTTCGATTCGTCCATTAATGTTCACCTGTAAGCGCTGGCTACCGGCTTCCAGGCTGGGTGCGGAAACTTTACCCTCCATGGCCATCATGCTGGCCCGCATACGCATGGGTTGAATCGGTTGCCCCGAAGTGTTGATCGACATCTCTATCAGTCTAAAGGTCTTGTGACCGAGCTGGGTCGTTACCAGCTTTGCCCGCTGTTGGAAGGCACTGATTGCCTGTTTGACCAGTGCCTCCTCCACGCTCAGGCGCTGCTCGTTCGAAACCGTGTAACTGATTGATTCCAAAGCAAGAGATGACTGTAGTCGGCTTAAAAGTTGACTCAACTTTTCACTTTGTCGGCTCTCCAGCCTGATCGACTGTTTTACGCGCCAGCCGGTCAATCGCTTTTGCTGATAGATGGGTGATGTCTGGTAGCCGAGTGTCTGTACCTTGATGCCTTCGGTCGCCTTTGCTTTTTCTAGAGCACTGGTTATCTCCTGATTGACCCAATCGGTCAGTGCACTCAGGTCACTGCCCTCTTTTTGAGCATAGAGGACAGCAATGAGGGTATCGTTATCCACCTCCATAGAGGCCTGTGCGCTCAGATTGACCTGGTCATAGCGAACAGGTTGCTCTTCCGCGAATGATATTGATGATATGAGCAGGCAGATGAGGGGCAGAAAATGATTCCAGGTGGACTGAATGTGCATAATGCACTCCTTAATTCGCTTTAGGTGGCGCTATATTCGGATATCTTCACTGAAAACCTGTGGTGGCGGCAAGTATAGCCCAGTCAATGCCGGTTATTGAGTAGACGCAGCTGAAATACACCTCAGTCAGATTGGCTTTAATAGCTGTCATGACCCCATCAACTCCAGGTGGCCTAATCGCTCAGGAACCTAAAGATTATTCTGCGGCTGGCGATACTATTGTAGGAAGCGCAGCCGGTCGCCGCTCGTCTATGTATCGGCGAGGCAGGGAGGAGGGTGGCCTTTTTATGTTACTCGAGGTGTTGTCGAGAGCGGAACTGTCAGTGAAAACTCCGGGGTGCAGAGGTGGTATCCGTGAGTTGCTCGAGTGCGTTATCACACATGATTAAGGCTTGATAACTATGAAACGTTTGTACCTGGCCACAAGATTGCAGATCTATGTGGTGGTCTTCGTGCTGCTGAATCTATTCAGTATCCTTTCTGTATTGATGGTCGATGGGTATCGGCATTGGTTTTGGCTGTTTCCCTTACTTGCCATTGGGGTGGCAGCGATTATCTCCTACCGGATGAAGATGCCGTTTCTTGTCATGAAACGGACCGATGAAGTTCTGCAGGAGATGCTGCAGGGGCAATTTACTTCACGCATAACTGATGTGCCCTGGATGGGAGAGGCAGGACATGTTGCATGGAACCTGAACGAGACGCTGGACCAGCTGGAGACCTTCTTTCGAGAGGTCAAGACCAGTTTCGAATGCGTCTCCCAAGGGCAATACTATCGCCGTACGTTGCCCGCAGGTCTTCATGGAGAGCTGGAAAAAACACTCACTCGAATCAATGAATCACTGAAAGCCATGGCCGACAACGCCATCTTTATCAATCGGAATGAGATGGCCGCAAAACTGCAGGAGCTCAATACCAACCAGACGATGAGTAACCTGCTGCTGAGCCAGAATGATTTAACGCGCATCACCAGCGAGATGCAGAAGGTCTCACAGATTGCGACTGACAATATGCAGAAAGCCCAGGAGAGCCAAGGCGCTGTTTCTCAGGTGGTTGGGGCACAGACGAAAACACTGGGGATGATCGAGCAGAGTCACCAGACCATGGCGCAATTGAATACTATGAGTGATGAGATTACCGGTATTCTCGGCATGATCAGTGAGATTGCCGATAAGACCAATCTGCTGGCGCTGAATGCCTCGATTGAGGCAGCCAGAGCAGGCGAGCATGGCCGGGGTTTTGCTGTCGTTGCAGACGAGGTTAAGAAACTGGCGGAGAGCACCAAGAAAGCCACGGATGAGATTCGTGAGGTGGTGACTACCTTTCAGGGTGAGACAACCGCTATGCAGACCAACTCCAATGAGATGCTGGAAATGGCCAACAGCGTGCAGATCGCAGTAGAGGATATGAATAGCAGTTTCAATGTATTTGCAGAACAGGCGCAGATGACCTTTACCTCGGTCGATTTTGCCCACGATATCTGTTACGCCTCTTTGGTCAAAGTGGATCACATGATCTATAAGCAGAAAGCCTATAAATCCTTTCATGCCGGTACACAGAATGCGGATGCTGACGCTGTCCAGGTGGATCATCATAGCTGCCGTCTCGGCAAGTGGTATTACGAAGGTATCGGTAAGGAGGCCTTTGGTCATACGCAGGCCTTCAGAGACCTGGAGACACCACATATGGAGGTCCACAATGCAGGCCATTCCGCGCTTGGTTATCTCAGTGATGATTGGCAAAAAGATACTGAATTACAGGGCAAGATATTGGTGACCTACCAAGATATGGAACATGCCAGTGACCGCGTGATGGATCGTATCGATGCCATGATTAATGAGAAGCACGGGTAGGAGGTGAAACGATGAAAAGTGGAATTACACCAACTGATCGCGAGATTCTCATGAAAGATCAGGATTTCATTGTCTCGAAGACGGACCTTAAGGGGCGTATTACTTATGCCAATCGGGTGTTTATGCAGATGGCCGGCTATACAGAGTCAGAGCTGCTAAATGTGCAGCATAATATTATCCGTCACCCTGATATGCCGCGCGGTGTATTCCGTCTGCTGTGGAATGTGATCGAGTCGGGCCAGGAGTGTTTCGCCTATGTGAAAAATATGGCAAAGAGTGGGGATTACTACTGGGTTTATGCCAATGTGACGGTGGATTATGATACCAATAATCAACCCATTGGTTATTTTTCTGTACGGCGCAAGCCCAGCCGGGAAGGGATTTCGGCAATTATTCCTGTCTATCAGGAGATGATGCGCGTTGAACAACAGGCAGGCGCGCGAGATGCCCCCAATGCCTCCGTCAATTGGTTGGTCGAGTTGCTGCAAAGCAAAGGCACCACTTACGAAGAGTTTATACACACATTGGGTCACTGAATCGATGGGGTACCGCGGTGTACCTATTCCGCAGTCAGTGTCTCCGGTGAGAACCTGGCTGTCAGGATGCGAAGGAGTGTGAGTAGCACGATGACTGCCAGACTGAGCAAGACCTCCAGGGCGGTATACTCCCGGTACCAAAGGCTGATCAGTTCACCGATTAACACGACCAGTGCCGCATCCAGAATCAGCGTAACCTTGACCCGGCCTAATTCCAGATAGGATTGCAACGTGCGCACCAGTTCCAGGATAGCCAGGATGATGACTGCATCGACGATCATCTTTTCGGCTTCATGACTCCACTCACCTATCAATGCCAGATAGAGCATGTAGCCGAGATGAATGACACCGGCGATGATCCATAGTCCCAGGCAAACGATTAAGCCGCCAACCAACAATCGGGTCATTCGGTTAAAAAGTTGTGGATTGATGAAGGTCTGTACTTGGCTTTTTGGCGGCATGAGCTGATGCTAATGTGTGAGATATTTTTCAGGGTGTTCTGTTCTGCAGGTAACGGATACAGACTGGATGCCGAGAAGGATATCCCTGATTTGTTACCCGCTTGTTTAAGAAGGATGAAGCCCGGGTTACAGGGTGTTGAGTTGTTTTGCCAAGGCGCGTTCACCGAAATGGATTGCCAGCTGTTGCAGGGGGTGGCGATTGCCTCCCGGTCGCCAGGTGCGATGCAAGCGATTCATATACGCATCGAATTGCTGACCCCAGGGAGCGGGCAGGACTTTGCCTCTGCCGAGCAGCAGCTTGAGTACCTGGGTGGCGGCGAATCCGGCACATAGTTCACAGCCCATGGCGGTCGATGGCCCCTTTTTCCCAATCAGGTCGATTCGTTCGGGCAGTACCAGATAGCCTGAGTGAAGTCTTGATGGTGCGAGGCCGACGAGAAAGCGCAGATACTGTTGATATTCACCATGCCCCTCCAACTGAAAGTAGTCCTCAAATGTGAGTTTGCCCGGTAGAAAGTTGAGCAGTGCCGATCCCATACCCAGAGGTGCCGCAGTAACTGCGGGAATACCGAGCCGGTCGCATGCGGCAAAGACTGCACGTCTGGCAGTTAGCGCGAAGAAATCCAGACCGTCTAGATAGATATCACAACCCTCGAGAAAGCTTTCGGCCTGTTCAGGTGATACGCCATCAGGAAACGCTTGGATTTCCAATTCCGGATTTATTGAATATGCCATCTCTGAAAGGCTTTCGAGTTTCGGTCGGTCCACCGTATTGAGATTGGCGCCTGCCTGGCGGTTGAAGTTCTCTACGGCGAAACTGTCGAAATCGGCCAGATTGAACCGGCCCACACCCAGGCGGGTGAGTGTTAATAGGTGACTGCCGCCAACGCCCCCCATGCCGGCGATCGCTACACGGGAATTACGCAGTTTATTTTGTTCTTCCTCGGTAACCCACCCGATGTTACGGGAGAAGGCCACTCGATAGTCAAAAGGCGTCATGGGAATCCACACTTTCCAGCAGGCCGTCGTGCCATTGACTGGCGAGGTCGCGTCGGATGTGTCGATAGAGCTCAAGAATCGGCAGATTCATATTGATCGTCAATTCATCCCGAGGCAGTTCAAACAAGGCCCGCTGGCCTTTCATGTCGAATGTCTCACTGATCTTGTGGAAGATCAGTCCATAGCGTTTTAGGCATCGCTGTAGACGTGGTTCCATGACGACCAGCACTCTATCCAGTTCGCATAGGTCAACCATGGCGATGGCTGAGAGGTAGAGCCCTATGGAAATATTGGGGAAGTTGCGTCTCTCATCTTCGGTATAAATGCTGGTGGTGTTGTTGTCATCAAGAATGAACGGCTTGCCGGCCTCTTTCGCCCGGCGTCGAAAGTTAGAGGGAACTGCGAGTCGCGAGATCTCCCCTGCCTCCTTCGCCATCAGGCGCTGTTGCTGTTCATCCATGGGTATTTCATGAAACTGGCAGGGCAGTTTTGCCTCAGGTTTGTCAGTGGGGGGGATTACCAGACGAACACAGCCGGCAATCTCTCCTGAGCGCTTGTGCTCCAGTAGACAATGAATAGCGTAATCGTCGCAGGCGTCGATTTCCTGGCGCGATTCGTTGAGTGGCTCCCATGCCAATTCTTCAGCATAGACCTGATAACGGATGGCGTAGGCATATCGTTTCTGCTGGCGAGTCGATGCCAGACCTACGCGAAAGTATTGTGTGAAATTCTGCGCCAGACTATCCATGCGCTGCTCCCTATTAAAAATGCCTCCAGCGGATCCCTTAAATCGTGTACTTATATCTTAGTGATGAATTTTCTGAATTCAGCTAAAATCGTACCTCAATGTGGCATAACATACCCATTCTCGTGCATTGAGACAAATACTCTTAATCTCCTTGTATTGCCTTTCTCGTCAGTCAGCTTTTCATGTGTGGCACAACAGTAGGTTGATCGATGAGAATGTTTGATCTGTATCAGTAGAGCTCTATTTTTTTGTGAAGAAACCATGATGATAGGCGCTATATTGTTGCAGTCTGATCTGTGTCGGATGCAAGGGAATGAACTACTTGGTCAAAATGTACGTAACACTCAGTGAATCACTAGGTATTTATACGGTCGATCAGCTTTACGAGCTGTTCACCAACAGGCATCACAGTATGCCTATTACCCGCCATCGGTCGGCCATCATGCAGAGCCGGGTCTTTTTCTTCTGTGTGGTTTTTGCCGTAATTGTACCGACTTGGTCGGTTATCGATTTGCTGTTCCTGCCCAATGGGCTATGGGGTGAGCTGTTATTCATTCGTCTGCTTTCCGCTGCTGCTTTTGCCCTGATTGCCTGGCAGGCGCGTAGGGAGCCCGATCTTAAACGCGCTCGTTTGTTGCTGGCGGGTATGTTGGCAGTGACACCGCTTTTCTATCTCGTTTCCGATCACTGGATTCACGCCTATGAGCTGAACGGTACCGAGCTTGTGGTGGCGGAACTCTACGCGCTCTTACCATTCGTCATGGTTGCCGGGTTGACGCTGTTCCCACTTACTCTGGTAGAGTTTCTTGTCTACGCTATCCCCATGCTATTGGTGGCGGTACTCACCGCATATCCCGAATCTAACGGTGAGATTCCACAAGCAGTCTCGACCATCTGGCTGTTTGTTTTGATCCTGGGCGTGGCGCTGTTCGCTTCCTTGAGTCAGCTACGATACATGCTCTCCCAGGCAAGCCATGCAAGCTATGATGTACTGACGGGGGTTCTCACTCGCCGTGCCGGCATCGAGATGCTTGATCTGCAGTTCAGGCTTGCGATGATGACGGAGCGGCCTCTCTCTATCCTCTATTTCGACCTGGATAATTTCAAAGCCATCAATGACACTTTCGGTCATGAAGCGGGTGATGGGGTGTTGAAGTCATCCGCTGAAAAAATGTGCAAGGCTGTGCGTAAGGGTGATAGCGTCATCCGTTGGGGGGGAGAGGAGTTTATCGTCATTCTCCCTACTGCCGATCCCAATGAGGCCAATGATGTGGTTGCCAGGATCATGAATGTCGGCTTGGGATTACGCCCTGATGGAGATCCTGTGACGGCTAGTATTGGTTTGGCCGAAATTCAGGCAGATACAATTAAGGACTGGAAGACTATGGTAGAGCTCGCGGACCATCGTATGTATACCGCAAAAACAAATGGCCGGGCTCGCAGTATCGGGGTAGGAGGAGAGCCATTACTCTGGGCAGGGGTTTCGCAGTCCCAATAGCCGGAAGGGATCGGATGAGGATCATTGGCGATTCTATCATCAGCGCCTTATCACTGTTTGGTAATTTAAAGGGCGTGTACAGGCCCTAAGCGTCGTCATACCATGGTTAATGAGAATAGCGGGCTGTGATTGCGAAATCGGAAAAGTAATCCCCCAAAAGCGCCTCAAGTTATTCCAGGTTTCGTGATTCGATAGCGATCCCCTCGGCGATTTTGTCACTGGGGTGCACCACAATGCGCTCACCAGCAGAGAGGCCTTGAAGGATTTCCGCCTCCAACCCGGTGCGCCTGCCGATCTCTACCCGACGTTGGCTGGCCTTACCCTGTTGTTCAATAAATACCGCCCAGTTCTTTCCGTCCCGGAAGAGGGCTGTGAGGGGTAGTTTCAAGACATCGCTGCCTTGCCAGAGGATAATCCGCACATCGACCTGGTAGCCATGAGCGATACGAGTCCACTGTGCTTTAGGGGTCGTGAAATCGATGATTACATTGACGCGTTGCTCTTCGATACCTAAGGCAGATACCTTGGTAAAACCATAAGGCTCTACCCGTCGGACAGTGCCGGACAAAGCCGCTTCACCCCCCCAGTTTTCGATGATCACAGATTGGCCTGGTTCTACCTTGACGGCATCAGTGGAGAGGAGGTCGGCGACGATCTCCAGTTTGCGAGGATCACCGATCTCCACTAGGGGTTCGCCGGCACTCACCACACCTTCACTCTTGTGCAGAATCATCAGGATACGGCCATCGACAGGGGATATGATCGGTACGCACTGACAGTCTTCGGATTTCTTCCTCGATTCCGTTGGCGAGATTAGCTCGGCCCGCGCCCTTTCCAGTTCGGCCTGACGTGCCTGGCGGGTGGCGACGGCTGTCTCCAGGGCCGCCTGACGGGTCTGTTGGGTGCGCTCTGCCGACTCCAGCTCTCGTGCTGAGATTACGGCTTCTTTTCGCAGGCTGCGGGCACGCCTTAATTCACTGAGGGCGAATTCCAGTTCAACCTTGGCTTCTTTGACTGCCGCTTCGGCAAGTATCCGGTTAGCCTCTGCGGCGCGGATATCCGCCCGGGCCTGGGCTTCACTGCGGGGGTCGAGCAACGTCGGATCAATCGGCTCAATCTCGGCTACCAATGTCTCGTTGGCAACTACCTCATCCCCAACATCCGCATCGATGCGCATCGCTCTGCCGCTGATCGGTGCCGATAAGACAAATACATCCTGCACCCGGGTCTCTCCCTCTTCATCGACAGTCACCACCAGCTCTCCGGGCGTCAGGGTCAACAGATCCACCGCGACCGGTTTGGGTATGAAGGCCCACACCAGCGTGCTTAACAGGATCAGGCCCAGCAGCGTCCAGAGCAGGATGCGTTTCCAGTGTGCGTTCATGACATTTACTCGCGTGTCTTAAGTACGGCAATCAGGTCGAGGTGGTCGAGTCGGCGCCTGACCACAGCGGCCGAGAAGGCGGTGGCTCCTAAAGTGACCACTACCGCCGTGGCGTCGGTGGCGGCTTTGATCACCAGTGGGATACGATAGAGTTCCGAATCCATGGCGCTGGTCATCAGCCAGCCCAGACCATGCCCGACAAAACAACCGAGTGGCAGACCGACCAGGATCAACAGGGCTGCCTCGCCCAGTAGGATGTAGGATATCTCACCGCGATGGAAGCCCAGCACTCTTAATGTGGCAAGTTCACGTCCCCGTTCTGAAAGGGCGATACGGGTGCTGTTGTAGACCACGCCAAAGCCCAGGGCGCAGGCGAAGGCGGCAAAGAAACTGATATAGATCATCAGCGTTTCAGCCATGGTATCGTTGAACTCCTGCACTGCGGCATCCTTGAGTACTACCGCGGAGACTTTGGGGATCGTTTTCAGACGCTGATAGAGACGTGGAAGCTGGCGCTTATCGACCAGCAGATTGACTGCATCCAGACTTGGGCGCTGCCCCATCAATTGGTTCAAGGCATCGATGTTCATATACGCCGGCGTACCCATGTAGGTCTCGAACAGCGCCACCACAGGAATTTCCCGCTGGGGTCGTCGATCCTGTAACACCTCGACCCAGAGGGCGTCACCCGTCCCAACATCCAGCTTCTTCGCCAGCTTGGTGGAGAGTATCAGTCCATCCGGTGGTACATCGAGCACACGCCCACTGGCATCGTAGACGCGTTGCAGTTCAGGGTTCGGTAGGACGCCTTCAATCGACCCCCGGTGATTGCGGTTGCCGGCATGGAATTCTGCGCTGACGAAACGCATCGGTTCCACCGCCAATACGCCGGGCATGCGTTTGAACGCCTCCAGCGTTGTGTCCGATTGTGTCTCGACCACACCCACCATCATGTTCTGTCGTTGGGCATCGTGAAAATAGACCTCTACGATCTTCTCGATAGAATCGATCCACTGCAGGGCCATCACCATCACTGCTACCGACAGTGCAATACCGAAGCTGGTGAATAGTGCGCGTAGCGGTGAGCGAAAGATCTGCCTCAGGATGATCCGGGTGGGTTGATCCAGCCAATGAGACACCCGGCTTTGGGAAAGTCCTGTTTTTCGGAACAGTGGTGGTGCAGGTGGCAGCATCGCTTCGGCAGGTGGCAGGGTCGCAGCCTGTCTTACCGAGCCCAGACTGCCAGCCAGGGCGGCAATCAGACTGACCAAAGCCCCGATAGCGAAGACCCCCGGGTCAGGACGGAATATCAGTAGTGGAAAGCGGAAGAGGTCTGCATAAATTTCGGTATTGACCCGCCCCAGCCAGGCACCGAGCAGCCATCCCAACAGGATACCCACACTGGTCATTGCCATCACCAGCTTGGTGTAGTGCCAACCTACCTGCCAGTTGCTGTAGCCAAACGCCTTCATCAGGCCAATTTCGCTGCGGTCTGTGGCGATCAATCGACTCAAAACCATGTTACTGAGAAAGGCGGCTACCGCCAGGAAAATGGTTGGCAGGATCGTAGACATGGTCTTCAGCTGTTCAATCTCATTCATCAGAAACCAGTTGGAGATCTGGTCCTTGCGCGCGATCGCACCGCTGCTGCCATAACGTTCTAACAGGCGATCGAGATGTTCGATGACAAGTTTAGGATTGGTACCGTGCAGCAGCCCGAGGCTCAGGTCATTGAAGGCACCCTCCAGATCATAGGCCGCAGACAGTGCCTCGTTACCCAGCCACATCACGCCGAAGCGCAGGTCATCCGGGATTAGTGCCCCCGGTCCGATGGCGTAGATGAACTCCGGTGAAAGGGCAACGCCAACCACCGTAAGTGTGCGTTGATTGCCGTTCATCAGCGCCTTCAATTGATCCCCCGGCTTCAACCGATGGGCCTCGGCGAAAGATTCGCTCAACACCACTTCGTCGGGATGGCCCAGAGTGACCAGGCGTCCACTGCGTAGTACCAGCCGGTTAAGACTCGGTTCTCCCTGTTCCGGTATGGAGACCAATTGGCCGATCACCGGTTCATCAAATCCCTCGATCGACAGGGTGGCAATCTGTTTGATGCGTGCATCTACCGAGCGTACACCGGGGATGGCGCTGATAGATTCGACAAGCCGATAGGGTGCGCGTTTGACATTGCTGAACACATCAGCGAAACGCTGGCGCTCGTAATAGGCAGTGGCGGTGTCCTGTAGTGCCTGTAGTGCTGATAGGGACATGACCAGCACCGCAACACCGGAGGCGATGACTACCGCAATCGCCAACACCTGACCTCGCAGTTTCCACAGATTACGCAGCAGTTTCAGGTTCAGTGCGCGCATTTTTTCTACCAGCTCAATTCCTTAGCCGGTTGACGGCTGGTGTTGTTGACGCTGTCGACCACCTGGCCGTCGCCAAAATGGAGTACCCGGTCAGCCATGTTGCCGATCACTGTATTGTGGGTGATCACCGCCGTGGTCGTGCCCAGCTCCCGGTTCACCCGCTCGATGGCCTCGAGCACCAGAATGCCGGTATGGCTGTCAAGGGCACCGGTGGGTTCATCGCACAGCAGGATATCGGGACGTTTGGCAATCGCTCTAGCAATCGCTACCCGCTGTTGTTCACCGCCGGAGAGCTGTGCCGGGAAGTGATCGAGGCGATCACCCAAGCCGACCATCGATAATGCCTCTGCCGGGTCCATCGGCTGCATGGCTATCTCGGTGACCAGGGCGACATTCTCTCTCGCGGTCAGACTTGGGATCAGGTTATAGAACTGGAATACGAAACCTACATGGTCCCGTCGATAGCGGGTCAAGACCGACTCATCACCTGCAGTAATCTCTAACTCATGAAAATACACTTGGCCACTGCTCGGGGTGTCGAGACCGCCGAGGATATTCAGCAGGGTTGATTTGCCACTGCCTGAAGGCCCGAGTAAAACAACCAGCTCACCTTCAAAAAGTTGTATGCCAACGCCACGCAATGCCTGAACGTCTACGGCTCCTGTGTGGTATGTCTTGGTCAGTGTATTACCCGACAGGGTGATTTGGCGCTGATCTGATTCGGACACTGCTTGCTCCTGTCCTTAACATCCGGCTCCAATTGGACGATTGCATCGGCGCCGGTTGCATTTTACATCTCAGTTAAAAGTATAGCTTTCGCAGACTGGAGTTGGTTGATGGAGAACAAGTATGTTCGGAATGAAAGGTGAGAAAGAAACGGCTATTCGGGTGCTGAAGCAGGCGTTGTGCTCTATTCGCTAAGGATAAATTTACTGCCTTGATAGACGCGGATCTGTTATTGGGAGAGGCCGAGATCAATCTCACCACTTTCTTGAAAAGGTAGGCTAAAGAGACTGTCCGCACGACTCAGACTGCCGCTGATTTCATACTGGAAGGGTTTGTTTTCTATTTCCTGCAGTGACTGGACCTGGCGTATCACACCGAATAGAGAACTGCTGACTTTAAGTTCGATCACAGCTTCATCGAAGGCGGGTATTGTCACTGCAGTATTGCTGACGCCGGAGGCGAAATCCTTACCGTTTAGCTCCAAATCGAAGCTCATACCATCGAATGCCAATGCCTTGCGCGAGCGGTTCTGCAATCTCAATTTGATCTGAAAACGCTGTTCCATAAGGGTGGACTCCAGCGGGCGGACATCTACCATTGTGACCTTTATCTGATCACGTTTTGGCATCAGCGAAGTGCATGCAACGAGTGTCAGGCTGAGGGCTAGGATGATTGTTAAACGAAAAAAGAGTCCCGCCGGCCATTGCTGCCACTGCCGGACGGTACAATCGGACTGGCTGTGCGGATCTGCTTTGATTTTGCTCATGGTCGATCTCTTGTCTGATCCTCGAGTTGTGGATCCTCTGCCTTATCTTTCCGCCAGGCGGCCAGAAGTAATGTGAGTAATCCGAGCAGAAGCTCATCGACAAAGGGGATCACATCGGGAATCAACAGGTCGATGACGAAGAGCCCCGCCGTAACTAGAAACAACTGAGGGAATCTCAGCTTGTCAGCGAATTTTAGCAGGGTAGAAATTAGGGGGAGGTTGATCATGTTTTGTGGTCATTGGGTAAATACAAAACGATACGGGTGGATGACTCAAGTCTAGAGCAATGTTTACCCAGGCGGAACTGGGCGTCTGACCTGGTTTGTGAACTTTTATGTTTGTCAGTGCATGTTTAACGTACCCTCAAAATCTGTAGTGTGGGCCATACTTGAGGTTAGTGCTGTTGTAGATCAGTGGGAGTGAGAGGCATGTCCAGCCAGAAACAGATGTTGCAGGATATCGAACGAGAGGTGGACAGCACGCGCTATATGATTGGTCGTTCAGCCTTGAGTCAGCAGGTAATGGACGCCTTGCTAGCGGTGCCGCGTGACGCCTTCGTGCCGCTCAGTGAACGAAGGTGCGCCTATTATAATGGTCCCTTGCCGATCGGTTGTGGGCAGACGATATCCCAACCCTACATTGTGGCGCTGATGACTGATCTGCTCTACGCTGATTCCAATGATGTGATATTGGAAGTGGGTACGGGTTCCGGCTACCAGGCCGCTGTGTTATCGCAGGTGGTCAGGCAGGTCTATAGCATCGAAATTATCGAGACCCTTTCTCAACGCGCATCGGAAACCTTGAGCCGGCTTGGCTACGAGAATGTGGATTGCCGTTGTGGTGATGGTTATCTCGGTTGGCCTGAGCATGCGCCGTATGACGGTATCCTGGTCACGGCGGCCTGCCCGGAGATACCCCCGCCATTGATCAGTCAATTGAAATCAGGCGCTCGCATGGTTATGCCTGTTGGCCCGTCATTTGGCTATCAGGAGTTAGTGCTGGTGGAGAAGCATGACACGGGAGAGGTGAGCGAGCGCAAAATCCTTGATGTGTCTTTTGTGCCGCTGACGGGTAATCATGAGAGGGGTTCTTGCTGAGCTTGAACTGTAACAGCGGTAATTGCATTAGTGTTATCTGATACTGGTAATCTCACGACAATCTGTGGTTATTAAGGCCAGAAACCAAGGGATATCCCTATTTCGACTGGGGTAATGAACCCATAAAAGTTACACCATTATTAAGGTATTATTTTTGTGAAATAAATCACAAAATCCGTTTTTTTCACGATTGCTGCATCGAATTGGCACGGGAAATCGAATCGGATATAAAAAATGAATACTTAAGGGGATGAAGGGTGTGCTTACCTAAAGGGGAATCTTCTTCAGGTATAGGGGTTTCTAATCATTGGTTGATCGCGTGTTTGGATACGCGAGCTAACCGAACTGTTTCCCTCGCCTTTTCACTCCATCTCTTTTGAACTGATCTGTACGCCATTGGCGGGATGAGACGGATCTGTACTGTAAGTCTGTAGGCCGTAATAACAATAGCAATTAGGCCATACAAATCTTTAATAAAAGTGGAGTGGCATATGATTAATCAAAGATTCATGACGCGATTTTTGATGTTGGGCATGCTGATGTCTCTGGTTAGCGTGATGATCCCAATGGAAGCACAAGCAGTACCTGCGTTTGCCAGGCAGACAAGCATGCCTTGTACAGCTTGTCATTTTCAGAATTTTCCCACCTTGAACTCATTCGGCCGTGCATTCAGGTCCGGTGGGTATACCCTTACCGGTGGGCAGGGGATGATCGAAGGGGACGATATCTCCCTACCGATGATGCTTAACGCATCTGTTATCACGAAACTTCGTTATGCGAAGTCGAATGGCAATACCAATGAAGGTACTGATTATGGTGAAATTCAGTGGCCTGACGAAGCGGCGTTGCTGATTGGTGGAAAGTTGTCGAAGAATGCCGGGTTCCTGATGGAATTGGGATTACTTGGAGCGGCTGAAACTGAAGTGGAGGGAACTGCGGACCTGACGACTGGTGAAGTGACAGGTACAGGTTCAGGTGAGAGCAACTCATTTCTCTCGACTAAGGTCCATTTCAATGTGGCAAAAGCGGGTAATACCCAATTCAGCGTTATTCCCTTTTCCACTGATGGTCTGGGTTCAGCATACGGTTTTGAACTGTTGAATACTGGTGCGCAGCGTTCGCAAAGACCGATTGAAGATCGCAGGGGATTCAGTGCTGCGCAAACTCTCGGCCTGGCTAGCGGTGAGGCGACAGGTATAGCGCTGGTGGCATCCAGCCACAACTACTTCATTAACTATACGCCTTGGGTACCGGGATGGGGTGGGACCAATATGAATGTGAAGCCATCCGGTTTGGCACACTATTTTCGGGCTGCATACACGCCATTTATCGGTAGTTGGGATACGGGAATCGGCGTGCAATTGTGGGCAGGTGATGCGGAGGTGTCTGACGGCGCAGGTGGCGAGACACTACTGGTGACAGATGGTTGGATTATCGATGGACAGATGCAAGGCAGTGTCGGCAGTATGCCCCTAGGAATCTATGCCAGCTATGGTGAGTGTACAGCTGATCCTGATCATCATCTTGGTGATTGCAACAATACAGATGACGCCAAGGCCTTCGGTATCCTGGCCCAACTGGGTATTGTGCCAAATAAAGCCAATATATTTGCCGCATATCGAGCAAAGGATGTCGGAACAGCTACCGAGTCTGATTTTGACTCTACAACCGTTGGCGGTAAGTACATGCTGTCACAGAATGTGGTGCTCGAACTTTTCTATGTAAAGGAGAGCGGTTCCGGTGTCGATGCCCGTACCAATGAACGTGATAGTACATGGATGCTGCAATTGTTCGCGGGTTACTGAACAAGTTGGCAATCCTAGGTAAGTTTTTCATTATCATTAGGCAGTGATCCTGTAGGGATTGCAGTACTATCGAATAAAGAGGGTTATCAGATGAACTCATTTGAAATCAATAGTGTGAAATTTATTGTCAGCTTTTTTCTGCTGGCAGTGATTTCATTGAATGTACAGGCGGGTAATACTTACGAGGGATACCTGCTCTATAACCAGACCTGTTATTTGTGTCATGGAGACAGTGGTAAAGGGGATGGCCCCTTGGCCAATAAGATCGATGCGGACGTTACCGATCTGACGGATGGCAGCATGATGAAGGATGCATCGGATCAACGGCTGTTTCGTCTGATTCAGGGAACCATCAAGCATGGCTCGGGAGACACAATGCCGCAATGGGGTCTGGCGCTTGCAGGACCGCAGATCGATTCTATCGTTTCTTATGTGCGCTTTTTACAGCGTTCAAAGCATGCCTTGCCCGGTGATCCAACAGTGGGTGCGCAAGTTTATATAGATAGATGTGTTGCCTGTCATGGCCGATTGGGGAAGGGGGACGGTATTTTAACGACTGTCATGAAGATGAATGCGGCAGATCATACCAACAGTATGGAGATGAATAAGCATCCAAACAGTCAGCTGATCGAGATTGTGACGAACGGAACACCTGGTAAGTCGCTGATGCCGGGTTGGAAAGATAAGCTTTCGAAAGAGGAGATCGATGGTGTGGTCAGTTATATCCGATTACTCTCAAACTATAGATGACTGAATAATAAGAAAAACAACAGCGAGAGATGAAGTATTCACCGCCACCATTATTGGTGGCGGTTTTTTTATGTCCATTATTTGGCTTCGTTCAACTAATAAAGAGTTTGCAGAATGCGCTGCCGGATCGACTGAAACTCACCCTCGGATATCAGACCTTCCTCTTTTAATTGGTTTATTTCGATAAGACGTCGCTTGGCGCTCTTATTTATGCTCATGGTATTGCTCGGTGCGATATTTTCAGTTTCAAGTGGCTTAGGCGTGCTCGGGCTCTCTTGTGGGATGGGTGCCAGCACTGCACTCTCCTTCTTTTCGATTGCTTTGCTTATGGTAGAACCACAAGTTAAGTCAGCATTGATGCTTTTAATCAGTTCACGATATCCGATACGTTGACTGTGATCCCTGCACCCCTCTTTTTTTATCACAACGACCCCGTAAAGCGCCTCTTTGTCGGGGTCATAAGTGTTTGGGTAAAGGGTAGTTTGGGAGATCTCGATGGGCGTTTCACCAATCAGCTTATCCATGACATAAACCTGGGCACCGGAAGGGTTGGATTTGACGCTTAAGCTGTCGGATCCGGAGACATTGGCGATCCCCGTACAACCTGACAGTAGTGCTTGGGAGGTGAGAAAGGATGCCGTAAGCAGAAGTTTAATCTTCATGGAAGTGCCTTTGTTGGAATTAGAATGAATATCAACCAGTCCCCTAAAAGGAACGTCGCCCTTTCGTACTGACAATATCAGTAGATAGCTATGGGCTCAATTCTAGGGAGGGCAGTACTTTTTAAATGGAGATTGCGCCACGGCTTTCTTATTGTGGTTGCATATCGAACTGCCTATACATTTTTAACCAGTGCTGGGCGTCCCACTTATTTTCTCAAGCGAAGTAATCACTATGTGAAGCAACTGTACCTATGGCAGCACATTGAGATGATCTCTTGTTGCTGGACTTTTCTCACCATCTTCGAAAAGACCTCATGTTTTGTCTTTGTTGATATGTCGGTGGAGGGAAAGAGCGCCTATCTCTTTGATTGTATTTATAATTGTTCTATAAATTGAGCGGAAGTTGTAGCTGCAACATTCGACATGATACGAAAAGAATTAAGATCTATTAATTAAATTTTGGGAAATAAGTCCCAAATTTTACATCATTCTATGCTAGTCTCTGTTTGTAGCTAACAGCAGTATGGGCATTAGCGATTAAGTTTTCCTTATGAAATGCGCCTATTTGGAGAGAAATGATGATGAATTCAAACTTTTTGCGTGCAGTCAGCACGCTATTCCTGGTTTTTGGTCTTAACCAGGTCGTATTTGCAGAAATGCCAAACAATGGGCAGGCAAATGCTGACAGTCTGGTTGTTGTGACGAAGATTATCGGTATTGACGAGCAGGGTCGGTCTCAGGTGCTGTACGATGGAGAGAGTGGCCGTATTTACCGCTTGGATAATATCGATCAGGCCGTACATGATTTAAATGGGAAGGCGATCCGTGAGAAAGGCACTTATCGCCAGCTTCATGCCGTATTAGACGATACCGTCTATGTGATGGATCGAAATCATGCGCCTCATCCCGCCAGGCTTGAAGATGCCGGTGTTGCTCAGAAGATTGATTTGTCTGTCGATAATATTCGGGTGACGAAAGACAGAGTGACCGCGATCTACACTTCCAACTGCCAAACGGCAAGTCTCTAAATCTGTTTTTCGCAGTGTATGCTGGGGTAACTGACTCCTCATACACTGCAAAAGCAGGTTCTCAGTGGCCACCTATCTTATCGGTTCAATAGGTGGCAATGATGTTTTTTTCTTGCGGATTTCTTTGTGGTGAATGAGATTAATCCGCTTGATCTCAAGCCTGATTTTGCCATGTCAGTCGACACTGGTTTCCCCTCCAGATTGTTCATTACGCAATTCTCAAAAGCAGTTTCTTGGCACTGGAAGTATCTCTTTCACAACAGGATTTTATCTTTAAGTACTGCGAAATCGTTCAGTGTCTGTGGCAGGGGGAAAATGGCGCGCCCGACAGGATTTGAACCTGTGACCCCCGCCTTCGGAGGGCGGTACTCTATCCAGCTGAGCTACGGGCGCAGAAGAAGGATGGCGTAGTTTAGCGGGCGCAGTTGTTGCCGTCCAACCCTGTTCGATCTTTTTAGCGCCTGCGGGTATAATCGCCGGGTTTTGCAGGATTGCCCAGTGCTTTGGGCGAATATGAGCTGAATTTCGGAGGAAGATGCCCGTGAAGATTGTTGCTATATCAAAGTTACGTAGCCTGGCCCTGGCCCTGCTGGGCGCATCATGTCTGCTGGTAAGTACCCAGCTGTTAGCGGAAGAGCGGGCAGATGTACTGGAGAGAATCGCACCTGTCGGCAAGGTGGCTGTTGAAGGTCAGGCTGCACCGGCTGTTGCTGCGCCTGTGGCTGAAGAGACGGCACCGGCCGCTGAAGAGACAATGGCATCCACCGAGGCCGCTGCCCCAGCAGCTGAAGAAGCTGCAGCACCGGCCGCTGCCCCCGCTCCCGCGGCAGCTGGCGGTGATCAACTGGCCTTGGCAACCACCTCGGGTTGTATGGCCTGTCATCAGATTGAGGTAAAGGTTGTCGGTCCCGCTTACAAGGAAGTGGCTGCCAAGTATAAAGGTGATGCTGGCGCCGTGGACGCATTGGTGGAGAAGGTGAAGAGTGGTGGCGTAGGTACCTGGGGGCAGATTCCGATGCCGCCGAATTTGCATGTCCCTGAAGAGAATATCCGTGCCGTCGTGGCGTGGATACTGACGCTCTAAACCAGAATTTCTATATTTCTAGCGATCTCACATGAGCTGAAATTCTGTAGGGTGCGGCATTGCCGCACCTTACAACGGTTTGTGCAGAACACAGTGTCTATCCGGCCTCCACACATTTGCTTTTATCGGTATTCCTGTGCTGTCCTACACACACATGGGACCACGTAGCCTGCTACGAGAGTAGCGACTTCAGGTTGGCCAGATGAGCCGAACCACGTTCTTGTTTCTCTTCAGAACTCAGCTCACTGCCTCTACCCTCCCAACGGAGATCTTCCTCAGGCAGTTCCTGTAGAAAACGGCTGGGTTCACAGGGGGACATCTCACCGAATCTTTTGCGCTTGGCCGCATAGGTCAGGGTCAGGCTGCGCTGAGCGCGGGTGATGCCCACGTAGGCCAGTCGCCGCTCCTCTTCGATATTGTCCTCTTCGATACTGCTGCGATGGGGCAGGAGATCTTCCTCCATACCGACCAGAAAGACGTGGTGGAACTCAAGTCCTTTTGCGGCATGCAGGGTCATCAGGTGGACCTGATCCTGCTCTGCTTCTTCGTTCTGACGTTCGAGCAGATCCATCAGGGTCAGGTGATTGACCATTTCCGCCAGAGTCTTTTCCTGCAGTTCACCCTTTTGCAGTGCATTGAGCCAATCGATCAGGTCGGTGACATTCTCCATGCGCCGGTCAGCCACGGCATCGCTGCTGGCATTCTCTCTTAACCAATCCAGGTAGTGGATCTCATCGACGAGTCGTTTTACCGACATGGCCGGTTCACTGTCAGCCTCGCGGGTGTAGTGTTGGATGAGTTGTGTAAATGCCTGCAGACGACCTTGAGCACGCGTGTTGAGTTGCGCTTGAAGCCCCATCTCCTCGCAGGCACTCAACAGGCAGATACCCCGTTGCTGGGCATAGGTGCCAAGTTTTTCCAGGGTATTGGGGCCGATCTCCCGGCGTGGGGTATTGACGATACGCAGGAAGGCGCTGTCATCGTCGGGATTGGCCAGCAGTCGCAGATAGGCCATCACATCCTTAACCTCGGTGCGGGCGAAAAAAGAGGTGCCGCCACTCAGGAAGTAGGGGATGCTGTGGGTGCGCAGGGCCTTTTCAAAGATCCTTGCCTGATGATTGCCCCGGTAGAGAATGGCCATGTCACCGTGGCTGACCTTGTTGGTGAAATTGAGATGGATGATCTCCGAGATCACCTTCTCGGCTTCGTGCTCCTCATTGCGACACGCCAGCACACGCAATTCCGCGCCGGGGCCCAGTTCGCTCCAGAGTCGCTTCTCGAAGATATGCGGGTTATTGCCGATCAGTTGGTTGGCGGCTTTGAGAATACGCCCGCTGGAGCGGTAGTTTTGCTCCAGTTTGATCACCTGCAGACGGGGAAAATCGTCCTTCAATCTCACCAGATTTTCCGGTCGGGCGCCGCGCCAGGCGTAGATCGACTGGTCGTCGTCACCCACCACGGTAAAGGCGGCACGCACGCCGACAATCAGCTTGACCAGCTCATACTGGGCCTGATTGGTGTCCTGATATTCGTCTACCAGCAGATAGCGGACCCGGTTCTGCCACTGCTCCAGGGCATCGGGATGTTCGCGCAGCAGGTTGACCGGCAGCAGGATCAAGTCATCGAAGTCCACCGCATTGTAGGCCTTGAGGCTTCTCTGATAGGCGGCATAAAGCAGTGCGCTATGGGTCTGTAGATCGTCCTCTGCCGCAGCCAGGGCCTGCTCCGGGGTGATCAAGTCATTCTTCCAGGCGGAGATCTGCCACTGAGCGGCATTGACCACCGACTCGTCACCACTGTTCTGTTTGCGCAAGAGATCCTTCAACAGGGCAGCCCCGTCCTGTTGGTCGAAGATCGAAAAGCCCGCTTTATAGCCCAAGCGTTTCAGCTCCCGCCGCAAGATATTCAATCCCAGGTTATGGAAGGTAGAGATGTTGGGACCCTCGCCCTTGTTTTGACCCAGCACGGCAGATACACGCGACTGCATCTCACGGGCTGCCTTATTGGTAAAAGTGACGGCGAAGATATGCTGTGGTTCGATGCCGCACTGCTTGACCAGATAGCCGATTTTGGCGGTGATCACCCGGGTCTTGCCACTACCCGCACCGGCCAGTACCAGCAGAGGGCCATCGATGTTATGCACGGCTTTGCGCTGATGCGGGTTGAGGTCGGACATGGCAGGCGTCAGTCTTGTGAAAGAGGGGTTGAAGAGGCGGAAGGTTACGCAGTGGTGAAGCGTAATTCAACCATGGAAAAGGGTGATTTTCAGGAAGGTCTAGTTTGGTCAATGGGTTACGGAAAAGGTGTGGCAGGGCCGCCCCCAGCATACGGTTAAAACGTGGTTGGGTATTCTGTGCCTGATGAGAAAACCGGACCAGCTTGTTATGATGAGGTTTCACATCTGCATATAACGACACGCCTTGTATTGGCTTCCGGTTAATCAGGACGCCTTACCAGGGGTGTCGCAATAACGAGAACGAGTAGAGACCCGATGGCATTGACCAGAGACAGGCGCCACCAACCCCGAGCCGGTAAAGACAAGCATTTGACCCGAGAATCCTGGCGTGTTTTTCAGATCATGGCGGAGTTCGTGGAGGGCTTCGAGCAACTATCACAGATCAGCCCTTCGGTAAGCTTTTTCGGCTCCGCCCGTACCCCCCGAGAGCATCCGTACTATGCACTGGCGGAGGAGATCGCACGGCTGCTTTCAGACAGTGGCTTTTCCGTGGTCAGCGGTGGTGGTCCCGGAATCATGGAAGCAGCCAACAAGGGTGCCTTCGAGGGCAAGTCGACGAGCATAGGCCTCAATATCCAGTTGCCCATGGAGCAGTCGGGCAATCCTTATCAGGATATCTCTCTCAACTTCCGCCACTTCTTTGCCCGCAAGGTGATGTTCGTCAAACACGCCTCTGCTTATGTGGTGCTGCCCGGCGGCTTCGGCACTCTCGATGAACTGGCGGAGATTCTGACCCTGGTGCAGACCGGCAAGACCCGGGAGATCCCGATTATCCTGGTGGGTGGCGACTTCTGGCAGGGTTTGCTGGATTGGTTCCGGAATAGCCTATGTCCGGCGGGTACCATCGGTGCTGAGGATCTCGATCTGGTGCAGGTCTGTAATCAGCCTCAGGAAGTAGTGGATGCCATCTTTGCCCACTACGAGACCCGCCGTTTCGAGCCTTCGCCGGCTGAGCAGGAGATCCTGCTTGAGCTATAAGTCTGCCCACCCGTTCCCTGGAGTCCGAGAGAGATGTTGATTGGTAAACCTGTGATTATTCCCCTGGTGGGACTGCTGTTCGGAATGGGCATTGCCTCAGCTGAGCCGGAAGCGGTGCCTGAGCCCCCCGAACTGCCCTTGCCCGATGTGATCGTGGACGGCGAGGTGATCGAGCCCGAGGTCAAGATCATCAAGCAGGAGGAGGGCACCATCTATGAGTACCGGGTCAACGGGCAGCTCTATATGGTAAAAGTACAGCCCGTGAACGGTCCCGCCTACTACATGGTCGATCGGGATGGCGACGGGGAGTTCGATGCCCGCTCCAATGATCCGACCAGCATCTCAGTACCGCAATGGATATTAATGCGCTGGTGATGGATCGACTGTCAGCATGAGGGGATTGGCGTTACTGCTTGAACGCCTGGCCGGTTTTTTCGAGGCGATCAACGAGTGGCTGGGCCGTGCCGTTTCCTGGCTCAGTCTGTTGATGGTGCTGGTCAGCGTCTCAGTCGTGATACTCAGGTATGCCTTTGATCTGGGGTGGATCTGGTTGCAGGAATCGGTCACCTTCATGCATGCCGCCCTGTTCCTCGTGGGGGCCGCCTATACCCTAAAGCATGAGGGCCATGTACGCGTCGACATCTTCTATCGCGGCTTTTCTCATAAGCGAAAGGCATGGGTCGATCTGTTGGGCAGCCTGTTGTTGCTGCTGCCGGTCTGCCTCTTTATTTTCGCTATCAGCTGGGACTATGTGGCTCAGTCATGGTCGCTGTATGAAGGGTCCAGGGAAGCGGGAGGGCTGGAAGGGGTCTTTCTGCTCAAGAGCCTGATCCTGGTAATGGCGGGGCTATTGGTGCTGCAGGGTATGGCAATCGCCATCCGCTGTTTGCTGCAACTTCTGGGGCTGTCCGACGGTGAGACGCAGGGGGCGGAGACCTGATGGTTGAGTTCATCCCCCTGCTGCTGTTTCTGGTTGTCTGTCTGGTGCTCTTGCTGGGCTATCCGGTGGCCTTCTCCCTCGGTGGCACCGCGCTGGCCTTTGCCTGGATCGGCGGCATGACCGGCTATTTCGACGATGCTTTTCTGCAGGCGCTGCCCAACCGGCTCTACGGTATCATGACCAATGAGACGCTGATTGCCGTGCCCCTGTTCGTCTTCATGGGGGTGATGCTGGAGCGCTCCCGGGTGGCGGAGAACCTGCTCGACACCATGGCAAGCCTGTTCGGTCCGCTGCGTGGGGGATTGGGTATTTCTGTGACCCTGGTGGGGATGCTGCTGGCGGCGAGCACAGGCATCGTCGGTGCCACGGTGGTCACCATGGGCCTGCTGTCGTTGCCGACCATGCTCAAGCGTAACTACGATCCCGGTTTTTCCACCGGCGTCATTTGCGCCTCTGGTACCTTGGGACAGATCATCCCGCCATCGATCATTCTGGTGCTGTTGGGCGATGTACTCTCCGCCGCTTATCAGCAGGCGCAACTCGACATGGGCATCTTCTCGCCTGATACTGTTTCGGTGGGGGATCTCTTTGTTGGAGCACTTCTGCCCGGTTTGCTCCTGGTGCTGCTCTATCTTCTCTATCAGATCAGTGTGGCATTTATCAGGCCGGCTTCGGTGCCCGCCATTCCCCCGGAAGAGCGGGAACAGGATCTAAAGTTACTGCTGACCCGTGTGCTTAAGGTGCTGGTACCGCCTCTGTTGCTGATCGTGGCCGTGCTCGGCTCCATTCTTGGTGGTCTGGCGACGCCAACGGAGGCAGCTTCGGTCGGTGCCATCGGCGCCATGCTGCTGGCACTGGCTCAGAGACAACTAAACCTAAGGACTTTGAAGGCAGTGGTGACCGGTACCACCAAGGTCACCAGCATGGTCTTCATGATCTTTATCGGTGCTTCTCTCTTCTCACTGGTGTTCAGGGGATTCGGTGGTGACGAAGTGGTGACCGATCTGTTGACCGACCTGCCCGGTGGCGTGGTGGGCGCGATGATCGTGGTTATGCTGGTGATGTTCCTGCTCGGTTTCATTCTCGACTTTATCGAGATCACCTTTGTGGTGGTGCCAATCGTCGGGCCGGTGCTGCTCTCCATGGGGCTTGACCCAGTTTGGCTCGGGGTGATGATCGCCATTAACCTGCAGACTTCATTTCTCACGCCCCCCTTCGGTTTTGCCCTCTTCTATCTGCGTGGCGTGGCGCCCAGAGAGGTGACCACCGGCGACATCTACCGGGGCGTGGCGCCTTTCATAGTGATTCAGCTGGTGATGCTGGCACTGCTCGCCTATTGGCCGCAGTTAGCGACCTGGTTACCAAGCCTGGTTTACGGATAACCTGCGGACGTCTTGCCGAGCAGAGAGCATCATTCAAATTTCGCTGAAACTGTAAGACACGCTTCTATCTTGTGTGGGTGACCTGTCAAAGCCGATGAATACCCATCTTACTGCGTGGGTATAGTCTCTCGTAGTTTGTACGGTAGCGGCTATCCTTTTTTGGAAATTCCAACAAAAACGGTGTCCTGATGAAAAGGATTCTTCACGCTGCATTCACAGCAATCCTCTCTTCTATTGTCATTGGCAATGCGCCACCGGTCCTGGCAGCAGACAAGGGTTCTGGCGTGTCGTCCGGGTTGACCTTGAATCCTATCGATGAGCATCTGCTTGCTTACAAACCCTGGTCGGATCTCACTCGAAAGCAGCGTGATGACACAAAGAAGATTGGTGGCAAACACCAGGAGAGCGAGGGGAAGTATGTTTGCGATGTCCAGGACTATGATCTGACAAAAACGCCAAAAGAAGTGGTACTGTTCGATGCCAATTCCGCCGCACTCTGGCCTGGGGCACTTTGGCAGGGTGGTCCCTATATCAAGTACCAGATAGAACAGTTACCGCTGCAGCCTCGCGCCAGCCTCACCCTAACCAGCGACCTGCCGATCTCGGATCCCAGTGTGGTCGTGGAGTCGCCCTCTGCCGCCAGCATGGCCAAAGCTATTGAGACCCTGAGGGGTCGTGCAACATCGGAAGGCAAGCCTATCGGTGCCAAGGCCATCTACAATGCCAGAGAGGCCTACTCTGTGGAGCAGTTCAGCCTCGACCTGGGGCTTTCTGCCGAGTTTGCCAGTCAGAAGGCAAAGGCCGCGCTTGAATGGCAACAGAATGCTGAAACCCGGACCATCGCCGCCTTCTTCGTGCAGCAGATGTTTACCGTGTCAGTGCCGCCGCCGACCACACCCAGTGCTTTTTTCGACAACCTGACCCTGTCGCAGATTACCGACCAGGAACAGTTGGGCAGAATGGGTGCCGAGAACCCGCCGCTCTATGTAGAGAGCGTAACCTACGGACGTCTGCTCTATTTCACTTTTACCTCAACGGCGACTCATACCGACATGAAGGCTGCACTCGATTATGCTTATCGGGGCGGCGCGGATATCGATGTGAAAACCAAGGCCCACTACGAGAAGATTCTCAATAGTTCACAGGTCAGAGTCGTGCCCTATGGCGGCCCCTGGCAGAACGCAGCCAAGCTCATCAACTCGGCCAAACTGAGCGATTACTTCGATGAAAAGGATGCGCCGCTGAGTACCGCTGTCCCTATCAGCTACCGTTTGAATACACTTGCCAGGGGCAAATCGGCAGCTGTTGCCGAGACGACGAACTACTCCGAACGGGATTGTCACCTGGCCTCAGCGCCCGTGGTCAAAAAGAACGGTAGGTTTCATCTGCAGTACGCTGGTGATGGCCGCTATGTCTCTATTGCAGAATGGATGAGACCGGGTGATTCATTCACCAAGCGACCCTATCCCACGCTGCAGCAGCGGGCGATTACCATGCAGTTTCGCGGTAACGGGGATGACCTGAAGCACGGTAGCCAGATCCGCTTCGCCACACTGGAAAAGAAGGCGCAAGGCAGGAAACTGGAAAGAATGTTTGAACCTGGAGCCTGGACATCGAAATCGCGTGTTTTCTACGATGAACCTCAACGCAGCTCGAAACAGGACTGGGTAATTCTCAAAAGCTGCATCGTTAAAAAGAAGAAGTGCGATAGCAAGATCCGCTATGGTGATGCGATCCACATCAGGAGTGTGGTGAAGTCAGGCAACTATCTCTGTAACGAACACAAAAGTCGTTATCTGCATACCGACAAAGCAACCTGTACTTGGGTGCTGAAGCAGCCTTGATAGCCATTCAGAAACGACAACGCCTTCAATAGGATGCAAAAGGCGTTGTCGGATTTGTTGGCGGATCTTCAGATCAGTACGCCGTTACTTGGGTGTGAATTCGAACTTCTGTCCGCCGATAGTGGCCTCGTACATCAGGCCGCCTTTTGCAACGGTGAATACGGCCATGCCTTTGTGGTAGTTGCCCACAGTATTTGCGTCGTGCTTGCCACCGCTGGCGCCGGCGGAACTACCCGTAGTGGTTGCAGCTGCTGATGCGCCTGCGGTAATCGCAACGGCTGTCGCCTGCACGCCGAACTCAAAGTTTCCGCCGGTGAACTCCTCATAGGCCCTTTTATCTTGAAAGAAGATGATCTGACTGTAGGCCTGACCGCCAAGCTGAAATCCCAACGTCACCTGCGTCACGCTGGTGTCACCGGTCTGTTGTCCGCCGACAAAGACCTGGCCTTTGCCATACGCGCCGCCCAAACCGATGCCTGCTTTGCCGATGGTGGGAAACAGGGCATAGCCATAGGCGGTGTCGAAGAACCGGCCACTCTCACCGGCACCTTTGAAAATTGTGATCGTGTCCTGATAGTCATCGGCCATAACAGTGGCGAAAGGGGTAGCGATAAGCAGGAAAAAAATTGCTATTCGGGTTTGCTGTCTCATGGAATGCTCCTGTTTCAGCTTGTTTGGTTTGGGAGAGGCGTCATTGGGTTGACGAGAGGATAGGTGCGCGCTCCCCAGTCACAGCTGACGGTTTATATAATGCTTAAACGACCCAATCCGGTGTCATTGAGAAAGACACCACTTCCGACAGCGATAAGCGATTGTGGTTCCTGGTGGGGTGGCGAGTGACGCGTGGTATGTGACGGACCTAACGGGACATCAATCGATCAGCCAAATACTGACTGAGAAAGTGAAGAGAAGAACTGGGTCCCGGCGGTAATCATATGTAGAGGACTGAGCCATCCATGGCGTCGAGGCGGGTGGTATGTTTCGCTATCCCTTCGTCGTTTGCACAACCGCGCGATGCAGTCAGAGAGATGAGCGCTACTTATTGTGAAAGCACCTGCAGGAGTTTCTGCAGTGCATGGCCGCGATGGCTCAGACTGTTCTTCACTTCCGCCGATAGTTCTGCGGAGCTGCATTTGTGCGTGGGGACGTAGAAGATCGGATCATAGCCAAAGCCGTTGTCTCCACTTGGTTCGCTAAGAATACGGCCTTCCCAGGTGCCCTGACAGATCAGCGGGGTTGGATCTTCTGCATGGCGCATGTATACCATGAGGCACTGGAAACGGGCGGTACGTTTCTCCTCGGGGACATCCTTCATGAGATCCAATAATTTTTCCAGATTCTCCTGGTCCGTCGCGCCGGCTTTTGCAAAGCGGGCAGAGTAGATGCCGGGAGCGCCGTTGAGTGCATCCACTTCGATGCCGGAGTCGTCGGCAATCGCCGGCAGACCACTGAGACTGGCTGCGTGGCGCGCCTTTTTGATGGCGTTCTCCACGAAACTCAGACCGTCTTCCACCGCATCGGGAATATTGAACGCCTTCTGTGGAACAACCTCAATATCTTCGGTTGCCAGCAGTTGGTTGATCTCACGTACCTTTCCCGCATTGTTGCTTGCGAGGACTATCTTCTCGCCGGTGTGGTGTCCTGTCATTGAATCCTCTGCTTTCTTTCTGAATGTTATTACTATTAACCCTGCAACGCATCCCGCTGCATCTGTACGATACTGTCGATACCCTGATGCGCCAGATCGAGCATGGCGTTCAGCTCATCCCGGGAATACGCAGCGGCCTCGGCGGTACCCTGTACCTCGATAAAACCGCCCTTATCGTTCATGACCACATTCATATCGGTCTCCGCATTGGAGTCCTCCGCGTAATCGAGATCGAGTACCGGCGTGCCGTTGAAGACGCCCACCGAGACCGAGGCCACCATACCGATCATGGGGTCGTTATCCAGCAGGCCAAGTTCGCGGGTATGGTTGATGGCATCAGCCAGTGCAACGCAGGCGCCGGTGATGGAGGCGGTGCGGGTGCCCCCGTCGGCCTGGATCACGTCACAGTCGAGGGTGATGGTGCGCTCGCCCAGCGCTTTCAGATCCACGGCTGCCCGCAGAGAGCGGCCGATCAGACGCTGAATCTCCAGGGTGCGACCACCCTGTTTACCGCGGGCTGCCTCGCGGCCCATGCGGTCCGTGGTGGAACGGGGCAGCATGCCGTACTCGGCCGTGATCCAACCCTGTCCGGCCCCCTTGAGAAAGCGGGGCACCTGCTCCTGTACGGAGGCGGTGCAGATCACCTGAGTGTCGCCAAAGCAGACCAGCACCGAGCCTTCGGCATGCTTGGTGTAACGGCGGGTGATTTCAATGGCGCGCAGTTCGTCGGGCCGACGTCCGGATGGTCTCATGGGGCAACTCCTGGGTCGTTTGTGATTATCGGGTCTGCTTCCTGCAAACGCTGATGGCTTCATGGGGGCGGTATTATGGGTGAATGTGGCGTTAATGTCAGCCATTTGGCGGGTCTGGTACTTGATATGGCTGGGTCAGTGTTCTTCGGTGGAACCAGCGGTGACAATACCCATTTGCTGGGCAAAATTTCCTCAATAGACCAGCAAGCCAAGCAACGATGCTGGAAACCGGGCGTTGAGTTGTTTTGACTCGACATCGAGTCTCTGAGACTCGCCATTGACTAAAAATTAGTTAGTGCCTAGATGATTTTGCTCGGCGACAAGCCTCCGAGACTCGTGATTGACTAAAATTTAGTCAACACCGAGTAAATTTTAGTCGTCAGCGAGACTAATTTACTCGCCATCGAGTCTATTTTGCCCGGCATCGACACTATTCGAGGGTATGTAAAGTTTCCTGTGTAAACGGCCTTTCATGAAGTGGGGACCCTCTCCCCATACATAATAATGAACTGACTCATCGCCTGCTTCC
>JAHXIP010000008.1 GCA_025655575.1 Candidatus Thiodiazotropha sp. (ex Monitilora ramsayi)
ATTTCTGAGGATTCGAAAATGAACAAAACTATCATTGCTATCGCACTGAGTAGCACCATCGCCCTGGCCGCCTGCGGAAAATCCGGTGACAGTGAAATGAGTGCCCCCGCCTCCAACGCCGCTCCTGTCAGTGAGAAGAGCGCAACCGGCATAGTTGAAAAGACTGCCGAGGTAAGCAAAGAGACCTGGGAAAAGACCAAAGAGGTCACCAGTGATGCGGCTGACGCAGTTGCCACAAAGAGTCAAGAGGTCTACGAAGGCACCAAGGAAGCAGTCTCTGATGCCGGTACTGCAGTGAAAGACAAGGCCGTAGAAATGGGAACTGCCGTCAGCGATGCTACCAGTGATGCTTACGACTCAGCTAAGGAAACAACCGGTGAAGTAATCGATGCCACTAAGGAGAAAGGGGCTGAGATGATGGATAACATGAACAAACAGTGATCTCCTTCCCCATTCATTAGTATCACTTACCATTGGAATGCCTGGGAGGGTGGCGATGAATACCTCTCTCCCGGCATTACACAACACTTTGCAGGCCTGAATCAGGTCAACCCTATGTGATTTTCAAGCTCATTGAAGAGATCAGTCCCGGCTTACCACTACCTATCATGCAGTGCGTACGGGGAGTCGATTGACCCTCTCTCTATCATGATCTACTTGTCAAACAGTGGCAGATCAGGAAAAGCACAGGAGCCGCTACACCCGGACGGCCCTAAGCAGGTATAATCCCGCCCTTTTCAGCAAGCAATCCGGCGGACAGACACCATGGAACTCTCCTCACTCACTGCGGTTTCCCCTATTGATGGCCGATATGGCAGCAAAAGTGCCGATCTTAGGCCTATCTTCAGTGAATTCGGCCTGATTCGTCATCGTGTGCTGGTTGAGGTTCGCTGGCTGCAAGCTTTGGCCGCACACAATGACATCCTCGAAATCTCCACACTGAGCGAGCATGCGGTCAATATTCTCAACGCCATCATCGACAATTTCAGTGAAGAAGATGCCCAGCGGATCAAGAACATCGAGCGCACCACCAACCACGACGTCAAGGCGGTGGAGTATTTTCTCAAGGAGAAAATCGCCGGTAATCAGGAGCTGGAGGCGATCAGTGAATTTATCCACTTCGCCTGCACCTCTGAGGACATCAATAACCTTTCCCATGCATTGATGCTGCGGGAAGGACGCGGACAGGTGCTGCTGCCACAGATCGACGAAGTCATAGACAACATTCGCAAACTGGCTCTGGAACTGGCTGATCAACCCATGTTGTGCCGAACCCACGGACAGCCAGCTTCTCCCAGCACCCTGGGCAAGGAGATGGCCAACGTGGTTCATCGTCTGCAACGGCAGCGCGAACAGATTGCCGCCACCGAACTACTGGGCAAGATCAACGGCGCTGTGGGCAATTACAATGCCCATCTCTCCGCCTATCCGGAGATCGACTGGCCCGCCTTCGCCAAGCAGTTCGTGGAAAGCCTGGGTATCAGCTGGAACCCTTACACCATCCAGATCGAACCCCATGACTATATCGCAGAACTGTTCGATGCCGTGGCGCGGTTCAACACCATCCTCATCGATTTCAGCCGGGATGTCTGGAGCTATATCTCCCTGGGCTATTTCAAACAGCGGACCATCGCCGGTGAGGTGGGCTCCTCCACCATGCCACACAAAGTGAACCCCATCGATTTCGAGAACGGTGAAGGAAATCTAGGCATCGCCAACGCCCTCTTTGGCCATCTCGCCGCCAAGCTACCGGTCTCCCGCTGGCAGCGTGACCTGACCGATTCCACCGTATTGCGTAATTTGGGAGTCGGCTTCGCCCACACCAGCATCGCCCTGCAGTCGATCCAGCGCGGCCTCAGCAAACTGGAAGCCAACAGTGAGATCATGTTGGCCGATCTCGACGCCAACTGGGAGGTACTGGCCGAGCCGATCCAGACCGTCATGCGTCGCTACGGTATCGAAAAACCCTACGAGAAGCTCAAAGAACTGACCCGGGGACAGCGCATCACCCCCGATCAGCTTCAGGCCTTTGTCGACCAGCTTGATATCCCCGAAACAGCCAAGGCGTCGCTGAAACGTCTCACACCGATGAACTACATCGGTAATGCCAAAGAGCAGGCGGCCAATATCTGACCCGCGTCAAAACAACACGGGATTACCTGTGTCGCCTGTGGTATTCCCGATATACACTGCATACAT
This sequence comes from Candidatus Thiodiazotropha sp. (ex Monitilora ramsayi), assembly GCA_025655575.1. Classification (GTDB taxonomy): domain Bacteria; phylum Pseudomonadota; class Gammaproteobacteria; order Chromatiales; family Chromatiaceae; genus Thiodiazotropha. The sequence goes on from JAHXIP010000008.1 coordinate 2,200, forward strand.
GGCACTATCGTGGGTGGTGCAGCAGCGCCGTACCCTACAGCTTATTCACCAGTAGGTTGTGGCTTGCAACACCATTCCAGTCTAATCACCACTAGCACGGTGATAGGCAAACGTTAGACCGGGCTACCTGTAATCTATGCTCACAGGAACACTATGCATAAGCTGCAATTCCCACACGGGATAACCGAGGAAAAATTCCTCTCCCGCTACTGGCAACACAAGCCCCTGCTGTTCAAACAGGCCCTACCCGATTTTCATTGTGGCCTGCAACCAGACGAGTTGGCCGGCATGGCCTGCGAAGCCGGTATCGAATCACGCATGGTGTTGGAAAAGCATGGAGCAACTCCCTGGGAGGCCCGCTTCGGCCCTTTTGACGATGAGACCTTCAGTCGTTTGCCAGAGAGCCACTGGACCCTGCTGGTACAGGACGTGGACAAACATTTGCCCCAAGTGGCCGGCCTGCTGGAGTACTTCCGTTTCATCCCCGACTGGCGGTTGGATGACGTGATGGTGAGCTACGCTGCCGATCAGGGATCGGTAGGTCCCCATATCGATGACTATGATGTCTTCCTCTATCAGGCGAAAGGTCGGCGGCGTTGGAAGATCCACTACCAGACAGTCTCCGAAGAGGATTTCATCCCCGGTCTCGATCTGCGCATCCTGCCCGATTTTGAAACCGAGGAAGAGTGGTTGCTGGAACCCGGCGACATGCTCTATCTGCCCCCCAATGTCGCCCACTGGGGGATTGCCGAAGGGGAGTGCATGACCTGCTCTGTGGGGTTTCGTGCACCTACCCTGCGCGAAATGGCAGCGGCCTGGTTTGAGAGTACTATCGAACGTCATCTGCCACCACAACGCTACCGAGACCCGGCGCTCAAGCCGCAGGCATCACCCGGCGAAATCCAACCGGCTGCTTTGATGGCATTCAAAGAGGAACTAGCAGATTGTCTGAATAACTTAAAGCAGGACAATCGCTGGTTCGGCCGTTTCATTACAGAACACAAAGAACATCTGCATGTTGAGCCTCGTGAACAACCTTTGGGGGAAGAGGATTTTCTTAACCGCTTCCGGCAGGCAGCGGTCATACATCGTCATGGCTATACCCGTCTGGCATTCAGCCGCAACGATGGTGATGGGCAGGACAGCCTCTATGCCAATGGCCAGCACTACACCCTACCGAGCGAATCGGGGGATTTCCTGCCGGTGGTCACTCGCTACCGGGAACTCCACTTCGGCTATCTGCAGGAGTGGCTGACACAGCCGGTCTACCTCTCCCTGCTTTGCCGACTCTACAACGACGGTCATCTTGAGTTCGGTAATGACTAGTGCTGAATACACCATTCGTGAGGCCATTTGGCCAGAGGATCGCCAATACCTGAGACAGGTCCGTGAACCGGTGTTTGTCGAAGAACAAGGCGTCCCAATGGAGATGGAGTGGGACGATGACGACCTCACGGCTTACCACCTGCTCGCACTCGACACTGAACAGCGACCTATAGGCACCGCCCGATTGCTCGGCAGCGGCCAGATCGGCCGTATGGCGGTACTGCCAGAGTGGCGAGGCCGAGGCATAGGGCGGGCACTGCTCGACCGGATATTGGCGCAGGCCGAGACAAACGGCATCACAAAGCTTTTTCTGCATGCACAAACCGACGCAGAGGTTTTTTACGCCAAGGCGGCTTTTACTGCTGTGGGTAAGATCTTCTACGAAGCCGACATTCCTCATCGTAAGATGGTGCTTCATCCCTCAGCGTTTGATTCAGTGGTGGATCTGACACTGCCTGTCCTGGGGGAGACAAGCGACCTCTTTCATCTTCATGACGAGGAAGAGAACCTGGTACACGCCACCTCTCTGCTGCGACAAGCAAAGCGCGAACTGGCAATTATGACCCATGACCTCGACCCCAGGGTCTTCGATCAACCCGCCTTTCTGGAGGCATTCAAAGCCCTGGCGCTCAGATCCCGCTTTACTCGTATCCAAATCATCCTGCAGGACAACACCCTGGTTCTACAGCAGGGCCACCGCCTGGTCGAACTGGCCCAGCGTCTGCCCTCTGTCATCGAGATCCGTAAACCCAGCCAAGACTTTATCGATACACCGGAGACTTTCCTGCTGGTGGATGATTGCGGCTATCTGCATCGTAAGTCTGCCGAGAGTTACCTCGGTATTGCCTGTTATCACAACCGCCACCGGGTGAATCGGCTGTCGGCCCTATTTAGTGATGCCTGGGAGACCGGTACACCTGACCGGGAATTGGCCAGACTGCATCTGTAATCGGGTACGATTAACCAGTTATCTGCCAACGCGCCTTCAAGTCCTTCCGATTCAACGCCAACCACTGCAGGGCAATAGTGATACTCGTAGAATTGGCGCGTCCGTTGTAGAGTTCACCGATCGCGTCATCCGTATCCATCACCACAACCCGAATATCCTCTCCCTCATGATCCAGACCATGCACCCCGGCAGCCTGGGAGGCATCGATTTCACCACAGAACAGTGCGATGCGATCCACAGAGATACCCGGACTGACAACGAACTCACAAATAGCCTCGATACGCCCGACCGGGCAATTGGCCTCCTCCACCGCCTCCCGCCGGGCCACGGACTCATCGCTTTCATCTTCCGGTACGAAGCCACCGACGATCTCCAGCATCCAGGGCACTGTCTCATGCCCAACGGCACCGATGCGGAACTGTTCCACCAGTACCACCTTGTCGAGCTTTGGGTCATAGAGCAGGATAGAGGCAGCCCTCAGGCCTTCCAGGCGCTCACGTATGAGTTCTTCACTCTCACCGCCCATGAACAGCTCATGCCGCAAGCGGTATCGATTGACCTTGAGAAAGCCTCGATAGACCGCATCTTCCTGCAGGATCTCATATCGGTATTTCATGGCGCCCCTTTTCTTTGTATTGTCATGAACATGATAAACCGAATAAAAGCCTCCTGTTAACGGCGCCTGTGCAAGCCGTTCAATACAATCCAAGCCGTGTCGGTTGTGAACATTTATTTGTCGGATAAGCTCACTGAGGCAGATTGTGTATTTCCACGGCTAATCCCTGGTATCAACCTATGTCAATCTCACAATTGAGTAAAAACCTGAGAGAACTCGCTGACCCCGCCATTGCGCATCATTCGCAAAGGTTCTTTAAAACCGGTCCGGGAGAGTATGGCGAAGGCGATAAATTTCTCGGCATTCGAGTCCCCATACTCCGAGAGCAGGCCAGGAAATTCAAACAGATATCTCTGCAAGAGACCCGCCAACTGCTGAAATCCACCTACCATGAGGAGCGGCTGTGCGCCCTATTTCTCCTAGTGGAAAAATATTCCCGTGGCAGCACCATTGAGAGAGAGGATATTTACCGCCTGTATCTGGCTCATACTCGATACATCAATAACTGGGACTTGGTTGACAGTTCTGCACCGAAAATCGTCGGTGCATATCTGGAAGACAAGAATAGACAACCACTCTATCAACTAGCTGCATCATTGAATCTATGGGAGAGGCGTATCGCCATCATGTCGACGCTCCATTTCATCCGGCAGCGACAGTTCGACGAGACCTTGGCGCTCTCGGCACTACTGATCAACGATGAGGAGGATCTGATACACAAAGCGGTCGGATGGATGCTGAGAGAAGTCGGCAATCGAGATGGAAAAGTGGAGAGAGTTTTTCTGAAAGCACACTACCTGACCATGCCCCGCACCATGCTTCGTTATGCCATTGAGAAGTTTCCGCAGGTGGAGAGAAAAAAATACCTCAAGTCAGAAATCTGAGGATCCCGTGATGTCGGGAAGGCATTCGGTACCCATTGAGTTTTGCCTATGCTTTCTGCACATTCCTATTGATTTTTTGCCATAATGAGCGGCATTCGATTACCAACGCCTAAATCCCCAGGGAATGATTCAAATGAGCGAAGACGCCACCACAACCGAAAACTCACCTGTCACAGGGAACGATGAACAACTGAGATCCCTGAAAACACTCACCACTGTAATCTATGCATTACAGGCGGCCTCTTTACTCATTGGCATCACCTTTCTGGTTGCCGTCATTATCAACTACGTGAAACGGCAGGATGTCCAGGGGACCTTCCTCGAATCTCATTTCACTTGGCAGATCAAAACATTCTGGTACGGTCTTCTATGGGGAATCATCGGCTTGATTACCGTCTTCATTGTGGTCGGCTATTTTATTCTTCTGGCCAATACGGTCTGGGTCATCTACCGGATCGTCAAAGGCTGGCTACGTCTGACGGATGACAAGGCAGCCTATAGCGGATGATTCATTCGTCCAAAATGAGCTGACAACATAGCGGTACACAAGCACCCTCACTTTGTGAGGGAGTCTGGAAAGTGAGCATCCATCCATAGACGGACAGTATATTCCGCCACTTTTTACCGAGTTTCTCTCCCTTATGCAGATGGGTAACGCCTGCTATATACCCAAGGTGACATCCACCATAGGAGAGAATAATGAGCCAGATCCTCAAAGAAGTTCTCGCTGCCAATAAAGCCTACACAAGCGATTTCGGTGATAAGCGCAATCTACCGATGCCTCCTGGTAGACACTTTGCCATTCTCACTTGCATGGATGCCAGACTTGACCCGGCAAAATATGCCGGCCTAGCAGAAGGCGATGCGCACGTGATCCGAAACGCGGGGGGACGCGCCAGTGATGACGCCATACGCTCCCTGGTTATTTCATACAAACTGCTTGGTACCCGGGAATGGTTCGTCATCCATCACACCGACTGTGGAATGGAAACTTTCACAGATGAGATTATGCGGGATCTGCTGGCAAGCAGTCTGAAAACATCATCCGTTGATGAAACGGGCTGGCACGACTCCGGTGAAGGTCCGGGTTCTACTGAAGGCGACTTCATCGACTGGTTGACCATTTCTGATAACGCCAAAAGTGTTGTTGAAGATGTCAGACGCATCAAGGAACACCCATTAGTGCCACCTGAGATACCGGTCTATGGCTATATCTACGACGTAAAATCCGGACGCCTCATAGAGGTACCGGAAGCAACCGTGGCGGGTCGAGGTAAACACAAAACATCGGCAGCTGCCTAAATAGGTCATACGGGGTGGGGATCAGCTCATTGAGCTACCCACCTTGTTTGCCTGCTCTCGAAACACACCCCCTAGGCCAGCTGCCAGGTCTCATCAAAAGTCAAATAAATAACAATCAGTTACAATCTATTTACAAATAAATTAATTGGGTTTCGTGTCTAAACAGACTGATTTTTTTGTGACTATTGATCACAAAAGATAAGGAATACCCTTGATTTATCGCTAACAGACATCTATATAAGTAAATTATTATTTACTATGCAGGTGACCGCAATGAATGAGATGTTACAAATCAGCTGCGCCGAGCTGCGGGAGATGGCAGATGCCAACCCGGATGAGCTTGAAGTGATTGTTGAGATGATGATTGAAGCTGAAGCCGAGCTTTGTACAGATTTCAGCTGAACTGCGTCGCAATCTCAAAGCATAAAAAAAGCCCGCCATCCGGCGGGCTTTTTTACTATTGGCCGAAGCTTATTGAATCGACTGATAGTAGTCCATGAGGATCTGAGCCACTTCAGGGCGAGAAAACTCCTTCGGCGGCGCAATACCCTGTCCCAGCATCTCCCGCACCTTGGTGCCGGAGAGCAGCACAAAGTCTTCCTTGGTGTGGTCAGGTGCTTCGCACATCATTACCACCTTGTTCATCTTCTTCGAATAGGCAGTGTGGTCCGCCTTGAAGATATCGATCTCCAGCGCACCCTCAGGTACCTCATCATCAAAGATGGTCTGGGCATCGAATGCCCCGTAATAATCACCCACACCGGCATGATCACGACCGATGATGAAATGGGTAGCACCCATGTTCTGACGGAAGTACGCGTGCAGTACCGCCTCGCGAGGTCCCGCATAAAGCATGTCGAAACCGTAACCCGTCACCATGGCGCTGTTCGGTGGGAAGTAGAGCTCGACCATCTTGCGGATGGCGTCATCACGTACAGGTGCAGGAATATCGCCCGGCTTCAGCTTGCCGAGCAGCATGTGTATGACCAGTCCGTCGCAATCGAGACGATCCATCGCCATGTGGCACAACTCTTCGTGTGCCAGATGCATGGGATTACGGGTCTGGAAGGCCACAATCCGGCTCCAGCCACGCTCTTTGATTTCATTGCGGATTTCCACAGCCGTGCGGAAGGTATCCGGAAAGTCAGCCTGGAAATAGGAGAAGTTGAGCACCTGAATCGGACCCGAAACAGCCACACGACCCTGGCTGTTGAAAGCCTGCACGCCGGGATGCTCCATGTCGTCGGTACGGTAGACCTTGTCAGTCATCACCGCCATCTGATCATCACTGACAGTTTCGATGGACTCAATATCCATGATGGCCAGAACCGGATTGCCTTCCATATTGGGGTCACGCAGTGCGATACGTTTGGCATCGCCGATGGCATCCGTATTCTCCAGCAAACAGAGCACAGGTACCGGAAAGAAGCTGCCGTCAGTGAGGGTCATCTTCTCAGCGGCGCCCATGGCATCGGCGACTGTCATGAATCCTTTCAGCGGGTTGAAATAACCGGCACCCATCATGACGGCATTGCCGGCAGCCTGAGAACTGATCACCACCGATGGCAGTGACTCCGCCTCATGCGAAAGCTGATGGTGTAATTCCGAGTCGTAGACAAACAAAGGTTGCAGTTCAGCTGAACCTACTGGGTTGATCATGACGTTTCGTCTCCTTCGTTTTTTTATGATCGCTGGATGTGGACGGTTGCCTGGTGATTGAACCCATTACCAAGCCTCCCTAAAGCCCTGGTCTGTGACATTTCATTACCTGTGTCACGCATTCATCAGACTTAATCCAATCTCTTTATAATGGCATTTAACTTAATGTTTTATATTTAAATATTAAGTTTTAATGCCCAGCATGGATTTCAAACAGCCCATACCCTATCACAACCAGGGATTATCCAACCCCAGTTTATTTTTATGTACTCAGCAAAATATCTGCTTCTACTTTTATGCTGCAAGGCAACACTTCAGTGACGAAAACTGAGTAGATCTGACAGGCCGCTGTGCCTCTCCAGGCGCCGTACGACCGCCTGTTGAAATATCTCTGTCGAGCCGATCAACGAGAAACGAGAGCGGGCTCGGGTAATGGCTGTGTAGATCAATTCACGACACAACACCGGGCTGAGTTGATCCGGCAGATTCAGCACGACATGATCGAACTCAGACCCCTGGCTTTTATGCACGGTTACCGCAAAGACTGTCTCGCAATCAGGTAGCCTCGCTGGTGGTATCCAGCGGGGCTGTCCATCAGTGCCATGAAATACAACCGAAAGCTTTTGTGGGTCATCAGGCAGTGGCAGAACGATCCCGGTATCCCCGTTATAGAGCTCAAGCTGATAATCATTGCGCGTAATCATCACCGGCCTGCCTGGATACCATTCGTTGTCACCCTCCACCAGACCCATCTGGCGCAAACGGTATGTAATATCGATATTAATCTGTTCAGCTCCGGCCGGGCCGCTGCGTAAGGCACAGAGCACCCGAAACCCTCGCAATAACTCAAACAACTGTTCGATCGGTACACCTTGATCAATCTGGTGAAACAGTGCTGCATAGTGCTCGGTTGCGAGAGTCGATATGGAAACATCCTCAGTTATCCAGGCAATGTCCGAATCTGATCCCGTTTTCTTTAATAGGTTTTCGGCTGTTTGACCATCTCCCTGATTGACTGCCGCCGCAAGCCGACCGATAGGGCTCTCCCCACCAAACCTGTAGCTTTTTCTGAGTAGCGCCACATTGTCACTGAGAGAGCTTCCGACTACCGAGGTATCCGGAATCGGCTCATTTGTACAGGTACGCAAGATGGCAGCAAAATCATGCCCGGGTCCCTCACATCCTTGACAAATATCGCCCAACACTGCACCCGCCTCGACTGAAGCCAGCTGATCTTTGTCCCCCAGGAGGATCAAACGTGAGGCTTCCGGTAAGGCATCGAATAATTTCGTCATTAAAGCCACATCTACCATCGAGGCCTCATCCAGCACCAGTACATCCAGTGCCAGCGGATGCTCCCGGTCATGGTGGAAGCCTGTGCCCTGTCGACGGACGCCCAATAACCGATGCAGTGTAGTCGCACGCTCCGGTATCATCTCCAGCACATCGGGAGCCAGCGGCAGATGGCTTTTCGATGCCTGTATCGATCGCTGCAGCCGCGAAGCCGCCATACCGGTAGGCGCCGCCAGCGCAATGCGAAGTGATTCCCCTCCCGGCTGAGAACGCAGCAAAGCGAGGATTCTCACCACTGTGGAGGTCTTGCCGGTGCCTGGCCCCCCGGAGATCACGGCAAACCGATGCATCAGGGCGGTAGCGGATGCGACTTTCTGCCAGTCGACAGATACCTCGGAGGCATTATCGAAGAGATGCCCGATGTCAGTCGCAAGCTGTTTCTCGTCTATCTCTTCAACCAGTCCATCGGCTTTGCTGCGTATGGCCTGCCCAAGCCGTTGTTCGTAATCCCAATAACGATGAAGATAGAGTCGATCTGAGGTATCGAGAATCAAGGGCTGCCACTCACCCGGCTTGCCTACCACACCGCTCTCCAGCAATAACCCACGCCAAACTTCCAGTGGTGGGATATCGACAACAATTGGTGATGCCTGAAATAGCTGCTGCCCTGCGTGAACCGGTAGAGTAAAACAGACATGACCTTCACCGGTAGCATGACAGGTCAGAGCTGCAGCCAATGCCAAGGCTTCACTTGGCCTGGGCGACTCAGCAAGAACGAACAAGGCAAAGTGGAGATCAAGATCGCTGATGAGCTTGTGATCAAGCAGGCCACGCAACAGAGCTTCAGGAGACCTCACGACCGGCCTCCCTCATCAGACAGTCCAGTGCCAGGACGAATTCAAGTGAAGGCCTTTCCGCAACTACCCCGAATGTCGGGCCACGCTGAGGACGCATCCCCCGGAGAAAAAGATAGTAGACACCACCAAAGTGGCGCTCGTAATCATAGTCAGGCAGGCGTACCGCCAGATAGCGGTGCAGTGCCAATGTGTAGATGGTGTATTGCAAGGGATAGCTGTGCGCCACCATAGCGGCCTGCATTGCCGTTTGATGATAATCTTCGATCGAGCTACCCAGCCAGTTCGATTTATAATCAGCCAGATAGTAACGCCCATCCGCCTCGAAGATCAGATCGACGAAACCTTTCATGAAACCGTTGACCTTCCTGCCATCAACCCCTGCCAACCCCTCAACCATCGCTGGCGAATCACTGAATCGATACTGATCGGCCAGCTGACGAATCGCACTTGGAGCAAGATGAGAGACCGGAAAGTGGAATTCCATCTCATTGATCCGCTGTGCAGGGGTGATTTTATCCAGACTCAATCCATCCAAATTAAGTGGCGTGGCTGTCAGATGCTTTAGCATCCCTTTGACTACCGGCAGCCAGCGCTCGTCAATGGCATGTAGTCTCAGCTGTTGCCGGATCAGCAAATCCTCCGCCTCATCGCCAACCGCAGTAAAATCGAGTGTTTCAAGAATAGCGTGAAGACAGCTGCCAGGACCCGCCCCTCGTGGGAACCCGTGGATATCCTCACGCTTCGAAATTATCGGCAAGGGTAAATCCCGGATTGATTGGGCATCGTAGTCGGGTTGATCTTCCAGCTGCCCGGCGATGAGTGAGGAGAAGCTGGCCACCTTGCGAGTCACCTCAATTCTGCCCGTGAAATGGCGTGCCGCTCCCAACATAGGGGGCATGGCCAGGGGCATCTGTGATAACGGGGTTGGGGTCGGCAGGGTTTGTAGGACAATGCTGCCTTGCGATGCCTGCGCCAGTGCTGCTAAATCCTGTCCCAGCACCTCACTGTTTAAAGCCTTGGCACGCTGCTCCCATGCCTCAAGCAGAGACCCCTCGGAAGTCAGACTACCGCTGTGCAACAGCCAGGCAAGTGCCGACCGCTCACAGTTTTTTACCCGACCCCAGGGTAGATAGCAGCGCTGTTTCGCCCTTGTCAGCGCAACGTAGAGCAGGCGCAGATTTTCCGCCAGCGTCTCCTCTTTCTGATACAGCCGATTCAGCGCGAAACGTTTGGAACCCAGTTCCAATACGGCACTGTACTCCGCCTGCGGGTCATGAAAGAGATAGGGCTTGTCGTCCACCCGGGTGCTGCCCTCATCCCACAAATAGGGACAGAAAACAATGTCATACTCCAGCCCCTTGCTGCCATGCAGGGTGGCGATCTGCACCAGATGACGGTCACTCTCCAGTCGTAGCAGCCGCTCCTCGCTCTGATCGGCAGACTGGCGCTGGCGGCTCAGCCACTTCACCAGCCCCTCCATACCCGGTCGGGTCGCACGTTCCTGCTGATGTAGCAGTTCTAGCAGATGGTTGAGATTGGTAAGACGACGCTCCCCATCCCGGTAACCGAGCAATCGGTTTTCAACCGACGCCTCCATTACCAACTGGCGAATCATCACGATGAATCCCCGGCGCTCCCAAGTCTTGTGGTATTCGTAAAAGCGGGTAAAACACTCACCTAGGTCTCGATCATCCCGGTTGAGATCGTCGATACGATTCCCATTCCAGCCCATTAGTGGCGTGGCCAGTGCAGCTCGCAGCAGATTTCCCCGCTGGGGTTCCAGCAGCGCCATCAATATCCGCTCCAGGGCTTCCGACTCGTCGCTCCAGAAGACACTCTCCTGGCTGCTGCGAACCGAATTGATCCCACGCTCGTGCAACGCTGAGGCAACACGCTCCGCCTGTTGATGAGTGCGAACTAAAACAGCGAAATCCCCACCACACAGGGGAGCTTTGCCAATATGGGCATCTCCAGACAGTATGCGTGCGATCTCTTCGGCAGTGGCTTCCGCAACAGATTGACGTACCTGCTCTATCTGGGTCTGCTGATCAAAAGGCAGCTGCCAGATCCACAAACCGGCATCCGCATCTCCTCGCACCTTCAATTGATCTATCTTCCTTTTGGCCGGCTTAACCGGCTGAAACCCAATCTGATCATAAAAGAAGGGATGAGAAGGCTGACTGAAGAGAGTATTCACCGCCTGCACCAGCCCAGGTGTCGACCGCCAATTTTCATCCAGACTGTGAATGGCGGAAACAGACGCCTGGCGGGCTCTCAGATAGGCAAAGATATCGGCACCACGAAAACTATAGATTGCCTGTTTCGGATCACCGACGAGAAACAATGGCAGCTCACTTTTATGGTAGATATGGTGCAAGATCTCATACTGAATGGGGTCAGTATCCTGGAACTCATCCACCAGGGCAGCCGGATATCGTCTGCGCAGCAACGCTGCCAAGCGATTACCATTTCTATGCTGCAACGCCTGATGAAGCTGTAAAAGCAGGTCGTCATAGGACCACTCGCCGGCAGCAGTCTGTTGCTTCGGCAGCTCCTCCAGAAGATAGTCATGGAAGCGCTTCTGTAGCGCAACCATGGCCTGACCACCCGCCACCACACAACGCCTTGCCTGCTGCAGGTAGCTGTCGAATTGTGCGAAGAAGGAGTGATCGGGGGGATTCTTTCCCGTCTTGACTGCAGCCGCAATGACCTCAGGTGTAAACCGCTCTGCTTTGTCGAAAGCAGGCGTATAGGGGGAAGCTTTCAGCCAGTCATCCATCCGCCTGCTCCACCCGGCGACCCAGTCCGACCGATAGGCATTGCCCTTCAATACCTGAGAGTCGCTTAACAGCTCCCGGATGGTTCCACGTGCCTCTATCCAGAGATCACGCAGCTGACTTTGCTGACTGAGCACCTCTGCCTCAAGCTTGTCGAGATCCTCAGGCCAGTCGGCCGCTCTTACCTGAAGGTATGGCTTGCCATGCGCCAACCTAAAGCGGGATAACAGGGCTTCCGGCGTAGCTATTTTTTGACGAAAAGCCTCAAGAAAGCGTGTCGGCAGCTGCTCCATTTCACAGCGCCAGAAATCATCCGCGATCTGTTGCAGGCGTGCAGCTTGGTCAGGGACCAACTCAACCTGGAATCCCTGCCCTGTCTCAAAGGCATGCTCAGTCAGAACACGCTGACAGAAGCCGTGAATGGTGAAGATGGATGCCTGATCAAATCCTGCAATAGCCAGATCGAGCTGCTTACGGGCAGTCTTTTTATCTGCTATCCCATCAATCAGAGGTGCAAAATCGGCCTCCCCGGAAACACCCTTTTCGAGCATCTGACGAGTTGCTAGTAACCGCTGCCGGATTCGCCCTTTGAGTTCTGCGGTAGCCGCTTGAGTATAAGTCACCACCAGGATCTGCTCCGGCTCCAGTCCCTGTTCCAGCAGCAACCTCAGATAGAGGGTGGTAAGGGTGTATGTCTTGCCAGTGCCGGCACTGGCCTCTACCAGATTGATCCCCTGCAAGCTGATCGATGAGATATCCATACCCATCATGTCCACTCCAGGTGATCCATCAAGGGCTGCAGTATCTCAATGGCGTTCGACTCGAAGCTTTGGGTAAAGAAGCTCTCATCAGGCCAAAGCAGACGGTTATAGGGTTTTTGGGCATCACCGGTCATGCCCCGATTGCCATACCACTTAGCCTGTGCACGATCCATGGCTTTCTCTTCATCACCCGATTTCAGTCCCTCAACGTAGGCCCAAGAGGTGGCTGGATAAAACCTCAATGGTCGGTTGTAACCCTCCTGGTAGTGTCCAATCAGCATCTCAAGAAAGTGTTGTGGGTCCTCCACGGGCCGGAAATGCCCTGCCCTGTTTCCCTCCAGCAATTGTGTCTGAAGTTCGACTGCTTTAGGTGCAATCAGATTGAGCGTCAGGTGGCGGATCCAATGGTTCAGCAACTGGTAGGGATAGAGCTTCTCTGTACTGTATGCCAGCAAACCTCCATGGGTAACACCCATAAGCTGCCCCGTCAGGCGAATCCCATCAAACTGATGGTTGAGTTCGAGTACGCTAGGCGCATCGCCTTGCTGCAGCTGTTTCACACGATCGGCTATGGATAAAGCATTGGATAGCATGTGCTGAAAGTCAGCACGACCGGCTTGACCATGTGGCAGTGTGCCAGCGGCCTGGAAGTTGGCAAAGAGGGTATCAGCCGTTTCTCCCTGCAATATAGACTCCACCAGCCCACGTTCCAGATCGAGCCGTTCGAATCTCTCCAGGGCAAAGGGCTCTCTCTCATCCGGTAGGCTCTCAGCCGCCTCCAGGGTAAGCAATAACCGTTCACGCACGAATGACCGGGGTGGGTTGGTAAAGAATTGGATCAATGTCTGTAGTGAAACCTCTGCATCAGTTTCCTTCAATGGCAGAGGCGCACCCAGTAACGGCGCTAACTTGTTAGGCCCCTGACCCACCAACATTGCAGCTTCCCTGCGCTGTTGTGAAAAACTGAAAAGTTTGGACTCTTGTGAGAAATAGTCAGCGCTAAAAGGCTGTAAGGGATGCTGACAGGTAATTGCCTCAAGTCCCTTTTCTCCGATCATCAGAAGTAGCGTGTCCCGTAACTCGTCTACCACCACTGAGGGTGGCATAAGTGAATTATCCCGCTGACTGCGCCCCACATAACTGACATAAAAGCGGTCACGTGCCGAAATGAGAGTTTCGAGAAACAGGTAGCGATCATCCACACGGCGTGACCTGTCACCGAAACGGAACTGCCTGTTCATCAGATCAAAATCCAGTGCCGGTTGTTGACGGGGAAATGCACCGTCGTTCATACCAAGCAGGCAGATCACACGAAACGGCAGACTGCGCATGGGCGCCAGCGCACAGAAGCTTACCCCACCGCCAAGAAACCCACGGCTATCCGGAGCTGCCAGTAGTGCCTGCAAGCGAAGCTGAATCAGATCCAGTGAGATCTCATCGCCAAACCCGGCTTCCTGAGCCTCTGTCACCAATTGATGAATGACCGTCCTGAGCGCTTCCGCATCGCCCAGGCTATCCTCCCCAGGCATAAAGAACTGCTCCATTAACGCAACCAGGCGAACTTCCCAGTCACTCACAGAGCGGCTCTTATGCAATATAGATTCGAGTCCAAACACCGCATCACAAAAAGACAATAAGCCGCCAAGTTTTTCGGCTGCAGCACCTTCCACACTATCCAGCGGAAGCTTGCCATGCCACAACGAATCACTTTTGCCAGGCATAGCGTAGCCAAGCAGCAACCGGCGTAGCCCTGCCTGCCAGGTATTGTTCTCATCCGGCGGCAGGCCGTGTGCTGTTTTGTTCTTACCGTCCCGTCCCCAACGGATCGATGCCATTTGTATCCAATCGGTAATCGTATCTAGTGTTGTACTCTCCAGACCAAAACGGCATCGGACAGCTGAGTTCTCCAGCAGTGAGAGCATGGCACCAACCCCGTAGCGTGATCCCGGTAACTGTAGAATCTCCAAAAAAGTCGTGGCTAGTGGGTTGGTCTGCTGAATACTGCGGTCACTGACTCGAAAAGGGATACCCGGCCGGTCTCCCGGCTCGCTGAAGACTGCCTCGATCAAAGGTGCGTAACGATCAATCTCCGGGGTCATAACCAGGATGTCCAAAGGTGCGAGATCAGGCATCTCCTCCAACATGGCCAGCAGTTGATCGTAGAGCACCTCCACCTCACGCATGGGACTGTGACAGGCGTGAAAAGCAATGGAGTGATCCCATTGTGGTTCCGGCAACGGCGGTTCCAATTGCAGGATCTGGTTCTGTAATCGCTGTAAAAGTCCCTCACTCACTGCGGCTTCAAAGGATGTATCACTACCGGGATCCAACTCATTGATAGCAGCAAAAAAGTCGCGGCCCTGGCGCCCCAGACTGGCCAACAGCGGATGCCCCACCTCCAGATAGAGCTGCTCTCCCTGGCCCCCGCTCTCTAGCCGTGCCTGAGTTTGTGGTGAAACAATCTCAGCCCAGTGCGCCTCACAGGGATTAAGCAGAAAGAGATGGACATCAATCATCTCTGCCAAACGATGAATGATTTCGAGATATCCAGGAGAAAGCGTCGGCACACCAAAGATGAAGACTCGCGCAGGTAATTCCTGCAGCTCGGCGATATTATCTAGGTTGAAAAACTGCTGCTGCAGACTAACCCAGTGAACAGGCTCTTCTGCCACAAGCCGACACCAGAGATCTGCCTGCCACGCATCACCCGGGAGCACTGCACGACCGGCTTCCCAGGCGAGCGTCCACGCTGGACGGTAGACAAGATAGCGGTCATAGAGCACGGCAAGCTGTTGGGCTAACTGAAAACGCTTTACCTCATCTCCGTCATTCAAATAGTCGGTAACCGGTTGGTAGATATCTGCTGCTTCCACTGTCTTCAACAGACTATGGATACGCCAGGCCAGGCGATTGGGCTGGTAGCGATCAAGCGATGGCACATCAGGTAATAAAGCGTGAAATATCTGCCAGATGAATGCTGCCGGTAGTGGAAAGTGGAGATTGGCACTGACCCCGAGGAGGCTTGCTGTCTCCAGGGAAAACCAACGAGCCATGCCGGGATGCTGTACCACAACAATCTCAGGATCCAGCGGTCGTCCCACAGGTTGACTCAACAGCAATGAGAGCTGCTTTGCGAGTCGATCAAGTCGATTGGATTGGTGGAGGGTCAGCATGCTGAATGCATTCTAACCCGGATGGGACTCAAATCCTGAGTCTATGGAGCCATCTGTAAACAGATGCTCAGAATACGGTCCTGAGCGCTCTGGGTTACCAAGCGAAATTTATTTCGACTGATTCTGTTTGGTACTTAACTTTGGCGATAAAACGACATCGATAATTTCATTCACCTTCTGAGGCACAGATTCAAGTATCTCTTCAATTACCTCGGGCTTCAGTCCCGAAATTTCCCAGGAGAAAGGATCAATCTGCTCACAGGTCTCTTCAAGGTCAGCCCCAGCCATTTCACCGACGGATAGTGCCGATGCCATATGCATCAGTACAGACTCCAATCGATAGTTTTCGGCCTGTGCCGGCCGATGATGATGAGCAATAACGGTAATAATGCTCTCAGGCAAACCCCATTTTTCAAGTAATGCTTCGCCCACATCCATATGGGTAAATCCCAGCATGTCAGATTCCACATCAGGCAACAGCCTGTCATCGCCTCCTGTTACGAGAAGAATATCCCGGGATAAATCAGGCAATTCGAGGTAAATCACCAGTCGGCCAATATCGTGTAAAACACCCATGACAAAAAGCCTTTCAGCATGCAGCACCCGACAGCGTCCTGCCAACTCACCTGCGATAACACCAGCAGTCATGGAATATCTCCAAAACTCAGCCATATCCACCAGGTCACCCGGGATACCTGTGAACACTCTGGCAGCAGTGGTGGCCATCACCAGATTGCGCAACTCATTGGTACCGATAACAGTGATTGCCCTGGAGATAGTATCTACAGGCACCTGCTGATTGAAAAAGGCACTATTAACCAAGCGTAAAAGCCGAGCGGACAGGTCGGTGTCCTGAGCGATCAGGTCACCCAGTGTGATTGCGGAGTAGTTTGGCGCATCGATCAGCCGGTTCACCTTGATACACACATCCGGTAACGCCACCAGTTTCTCAACATTTTCGACCAGCTCTTGCGGGGTCATCATCACCAACCTCATAGACTCGTTTGGGAACCTAATGCCTTTCTTGTCCTTAATACACTGATAGACAAAGGATATTATGATATTCAGCGAAAAGGCATTCAGATAGTATCTACTACTGCAATTATCTGTATCGGCAACTCTATCCTGTTCTTGACCGGTTGCCAGCATTTTGGGAGTTTCAATATGCCTTTTTTTGTCTTCAAAATTATCGGTGAAAATGACTTTGAATACCTCGGAGAAGAGGAGAAATACCGCCCTGCCAGAGAGAAAGTCCGCCAGCTACGGGCTGCCAGTGAAGCCGGGGATGGCGTGACCTATCGCATGGTTTTCGCCAAGACGGTGGGACAGGGAGAAAAACTACTTGCTACTACTGAACATGACGACAAGATCATTGGAGACGACTGAACTACCAGTATTTCTTCGATTTATTCCGGAAGATGTCACATTATTTCACTGACAAGCCTTACTGGAACTGAGGATTTAGCACTAAGATTCTGTTCCTATAGGGTATTCTTCGTGCTAATCTCTTAGCGAGAAGCATGGCTTCTCAAGAAACGACTTGATATACAAAAGCCTGTGTTGCCGTACAAAAAGGCAGCTGCATAAATGGCTCCGCTGAAGGACCACAAACCCGTGTCGACCCTGAATAGCAGAAAAAATAAATACCAGAGTCAGTTTCAGCCCTTACTCAACAGATGTAAGGACACTGCCATTGTCTATATCAATGCCCTGCTGACAGAACTCTTTAATAATGCCGATAAAGCGCTCACTGATTTCGCACAGAAAGCGGATACCAATGAGATGCAAAACCGCTTCTTCGAAGCCATGGCCATGATCCGAAATCGCCATGGGCTGGTGGAGCATGAATTCAGAGAACTGGTCAGTGAAGGCTTTGATCAATTCTGGAAAGATGAGCACGAGTACAATCCCTTTGCCGATCCCGAGGAAGATTCGGAACTAGAGCTGATCGATCATGAATCGATGGATATCACCACGGCACTGGAAAACATGATCAGTAAAACCGTCGGCAACCATCGTTCACAGCTGTATGCACTGGGACAGCGGCTCAGCGTAGTCCAAGGTGGACAGAGCATCAAGCACAAGCAGATTCCGGCAGGACCACACCATCTGACTACCGCTTTTAACGAGGCCATAGATGCCTTGGGTCTCGAGACCCGGATCAAGCTCATTGTGCTGGCCCTGTTCGATAAATATGTGCTGAAACAGCTCGGCTCTATCTACGAAGATTTCAATAACAGTCTAAAAGAGGCCGGTGTTCTGCCTCACTTACGGCCGACCATCCAAAAATCTCCCGATAGCGGAAAAGGTGAGTCCGATAGACTGGACGAGGATACCGAGCCGGTACAGGAGCAGACCCAAGAAGAGTTGGGCGAGGAACTGTTCACCAACATCCTTGATATGATGGCCCACCAGCGGCAGCACTCTCCGGAGAAGACACGGGCAAGAGCAGCAGCGGCAGCTGCGGCTGGCCGCCAACCGGGTTCCGCACCACCGGCCACACCGGCCAATCTGGTCGATGCGCTGAATGATATCCAGCCTCCCAAGCGCGCCGACTATATCCCGGATGCCAATGCACCCGGTGCGATCATTCCCAACATTGAGATCGACGAGCAGTTCCTGGTCAGGGTCAAACATACCCTTGCCGAGGAAAGACACAAACTGTACGACGAGGTCGGTGCCGACCGTCTGGACTCCGCCGATGAGGATACGATTGACCTGGTCGGTATGCTGTTCGAGTACATGCTGAATGATCCAGTCCTACCCGCGGTAGCGAAGGCACTGATCAGTCATCTGCACACTCCCTATCTCAAAGTGGCGATCATCGACAGAAAGCTGCTGACCGACAGCAACCACAACGCAAGACAGCTGCTGGACTCGCTGGTGGAGGCGGGAAGTCATTGGATTGATGAGCGAAACCTCAAGCGTGGCATCTATCCGGATATGCAAAATGTGATCGACAGAGTACTCAAAGAGTTCTCTGATAATGTCGACCTCTTCAGCAATCTGTTGGCTACATTCAAAAAGCGTATGGATGAGTTCCGTCGCAAGACGGATATCCTTGAAAAACGTGCACAGGACTCACTCAAAGGACGGGAAAAACTCAACATAGCCCGTCAGCGTGCATCGCAAGAGATGAAGGCTCGCTCCTTCAGCGCCCACCTGCCAAAGCCTGTCAAGGAGTTTCTGGAGCAGACCTGGGTCGACAAGCTTATCTTCGTTCTGCTTCGTCATCCCGATGGGGAGATGAGCGACGACTGGAAAGAAGCCCTTCGCATCTCCGATGAGATTGCCTGGGCCTTTGAACCGAAAAGTGAAGGCGAAACCAAAGATATGGAAGCCGCACTGCCGGATCTACGAAAATCCATAGAAGACGGCCTCGCCTCTTTAGGTGGATTTCATCAGGAGAAAAGCAAGGCACTGTTTGAACTTCTTACACCAGAACAGATAGCTGAGGCCGCAGCAGATGTTTCTTCGAGTGCTGCTCCAGAAACGACACCCACACCGGAAACTGAGCCACAACCGGAGCCATCAGCTGCCAGTGAGGAAAAACCAAAACTAGAGGCAGTACCCAAAACTCCATCTACGGAAGAGATGCCCTCAGCAGCTGAGGAAGCGGAAGAGGAAGAGATTCCGGAGCAGGAAGAGGCCATGATGGAAAAATTGCGCAAGATCCAATTTGGCACCTGGTTCGAAGTCGTAGATGCCCGTGGCGGGGAACCTCGCAAAGTGAAGCTTTCCTGGCTCAGCCCATTGACGGCATCTTGTATGTTTGTCGACAGAGCGGGTGTGCAGACGGCCATCAAGCCTCTCAGAACGCTGGCTCAAGAGATTCTGTCTGGCGAATCGAAGATTCTCGAAGACAGCAGTGATCCATTTGTTGAGAGAACGCTGCACGCTATCCGTCGCATGCTACAACGCTCTTTGAAAACAACTGAAGATATCGCCAGCGATATTGTCAATGAGGACAACGAAGGAACGAAAGCCAAATAGTGGCAAGGCTTAGCATTAATGAAAGAACAAAGAAAATCCCCTCGTAAGATCGCCAATGAGATTCTAGAAGTCACCGACCAGATAACCGGCCTGCAGATTGGCCGGGTTGTCAATGTTAGTGCTGATGGTCTGATGCTGTTAAGCGAAGACCCTATTGTCGCTGGATCCGTGTTTCAGATGGACATGATGTTGTCAAACAAGACAGGCGGGGATGAAAAAGTTTCGTTCCGTGCCGAAGCTGTCTGGAGCACCGAGGCAACACAACCCAACAGCTTCTGGACTGGCCTGCATATTGTCGATATTTCTCCAGAAGACGTTCTCTTGATCGACAAGCTGATTCTTGATTGGTATTCCAGTTAGTACAAGCAGACCCTAATCAGTCAAGCATAGCCAGGCGGTTACGCTCGTACTCGCCCATCACCTTATCGACGTAGTTCATTGTCTCCTGATAAGGTGGGATTTTGTTGCCATATCGCTTCACTGCATTCTCACCCGCATTGTAGGCAGCCAATGCCAGCCGGATATCATATTCGAATTGAATCAGCAGATCGCTGAGATAGCGCGCACCACCCTCCAGGTTCTGCTTCGGATCGTAACTATCGTTTACACCATAGCGACTGGCTGTCGCCGGCATGAGCTGCATCAGCCCCTGCGCACCTTTTTTTGAGATTGCCTTGGGATTGTAAGCGGACTCCACCCTAACCATGGCATGTAACAGACCGGGATGTAGGCGCAGCTCCTTCGCTACCGTTTCAATTATCGGGGTGAATTTTGATTTATTCTCACGCATTTTGGCCAGACTGTAGTTACCCTTGCGGGACTTACTTGGGCCGCTACGCCAGATGAGGCGATAGTTTCCACTCATCGGCCGATCTGTAAAATGAAAACCTCCGTCTTTACCGCGGTACTTATAAATCTCAGCGTGAACGGAAAGTGGCGCAAGCGATATGACAGCAGCCACAATCAGGCAATAGGTAATTTTTCTCTTCGCTTGTCCTGAAAACATGTCCTCGCCCTGATCGTCGACCTCCGGTATTGCCCGGCATACCCCTATATTCGGCATTTTTCTCCGCTACTTGAGCTTCAATTGCACAGCACCATTCTCAATCATGCCCCACAACATTTTTTATATTTTTTACCGCTACCGCAGGAACAGGGGTCATTCCGCCCTATTTTTGGCTGGTCTCTCATGGTTGTTTTCGGCGTTACCAGACGGCCATCGACATAATACCAGTTGCCATCCAGCTTGCTGAAACGGCTGATTTCGTGATGGGGTTTGATCATGCCGCCTTCTTTGTAGGTGGCAATGAACTCCACATTCCCTTCTTGGTCTCCTGCAGCACCCCCGTTGACATCAACCACCACCAGCCCCATCCATTGGGCCGCCTCAGCCCAACGCCGGGTTGCGGCCACATCATGGTCCTGCCGGTGGTCCGGGTGCAGTGACTCGTGGAGAAAATCGGTCTGCCTGGTTACGAAGGCCGCATATCGGGCACGCATGAGCGCTTCCGCCGTCTCCGCCTTGACTGTGCCGGAAAGAATGGGACCACAGCATTGATCATATTCGCTGCTGGAACCACAACAACACGCTGTCATTTACGTCTCCTGAAGAGTTTTCTTACATACGAACAATAACATAAGGAGTGATATCCCCCCAAAATCGTAAAGTGGATGCCACCACGAGAAGTTATCCTGAAGCCATAAAAAAAGGTGGGACAGGCCCACCTCGAGTTCCCCAATGACTGGGGTAGAGTGACTGGAAATCAGGAATGACTCCCGGTTGAGTCAGGCGCTCTTCAATAAACCGTATCGGCCCGGCTCGGAAATCACCCCTACCCGTGTGACTTTAGCGCCATGATATGACAATTTGATGGCAGACTGCTGACTCATTCATGACCTTAAACGCAGAGAGGCCAAACTGAATACCGAACAGTCCTGATCACAGGCCAAGCGCCTCCCACCGCTTTTCCACCCGCTTCACGGAAACCGGGAATGCGGTTCCCAACTCCTGGGCAAACAGTGAAACCCTCAACTCCTCCAGTTGCCAACGAATCTCCTCAACCCGCTCATCGATGCTACCCGCATGTCGGCATTGTGCCTCCCACGACGCCCATCTCTGTTGTATGTCCGCCATTTCTCCCATTCGTTGCTGGTCCCTGCCCGCCGCGTGGGTCAGCTTCTCCGCACGTTTTAATATGCCCTTGAGATATCGTGGATAATTGACCAGTTGCACTTCCGGGATTTGAGAAAGAAACCCCTTGTAAACCAAACGGTTTAATTGCTGCTGCATATCCATCAGGGAAATCATCCAGTGCTTTTGGGTAATGGCTGCAAGCGATTTTCGCACCTGGTGATAGTATTCAAGTATCTGATCCAAGCTTTCGCAAACCCTGTTTGCCTGCTGCACCATCTCTCCTCGGTTCCCTTTGATCCGCTGGCGGAATGTCGCCTCATCTCGAATCTCCGGTAGATTATTGAGGAAGGTCCGATCCACGACATAGCTGATCAGTTCACCCTCAAGACCTGACTGCATTTCGGCGTTTAAATCATCTGGTGCATCGGGTACTTTTGCATAGTAGAGACGTAGCTTTTCCAGATGTAGCAGGTTCCTACGCAGATAACGTATATCTTTCGCCAGATTGAGCATGATCAAGCGCCTGACACCAGCCTTATGCAGCCTTTTTGCATTCGCCTCAGCATCGATGAGCCGTATCGCAACACTCTCTCCTTCATCCACTAATGATGGATAACCCATGAGTGAGATTTGTCCCTGCTCGATTGACAGATTTGTTGGCAGTGAACCAAAATCCCATTCACGGATACCCTGTCTTTCCAGGTCGGGGGCAGATAGCTGCCGATGCGCACTTCCGGGCTGTCCAGCATATTGATCTTTCAAGCTGCTAAGGTCCCTGCTCTCTTGCAAAGCCTTACCATCGCTGTCTACCACACGAACTTGCATCCGCAGGTGTATAGGTAACTCGTTATCATTCCAGGCAGATTCAGGAATATGCACACCGCTCATAGACTTGAGCCGCTCTCCAAGTACCTGCACCAGCGGGCGGTCTGTCTGGTGCAGGTCTTTCATACAGGCATCGGCGTAGTCAGGAACAGGCACGAAGGAGCGCCTGAGTGATTTGGGCAAGCCTCTGATCAGCGCGATGATGCGTTCTTTCAGCAGACCGGGCACCAGCCACTGGAGCCTGGCCTCAGTGACCTGATTCAGTGCATCCTGCGGTACTAACAACGTCACCCCATCCACCTCTCTACCAGGCTCAAAATGATACTCAAGGGGGAGTTGTATACTGTTGATTTCCAGACTATCAGGAAAAGACGCCGTATCGATAGAACCTGCCTCTTCCCGAATCAGGTCGACCTCACTCATGTAGAGTCGCTTGGGGTTTGTCTTAGCCTCGCTTCGCAACCACTTTTCAAAATTTGGCGTGGTTGAGATCCCCTCCGGTATCCGCTCATCATAGAAACTGTAGATACGCTCCTCATCGACCAGAATATCCCGCCGTCTGGCCTTGGACTCCCTGTCCCTGACATCTGCAATCAAACTCTGATTGTGCCGCCAGAAGGGCGCTCGGGTATGAAAATCCCCATCCACCAGAGCCGATCGAATAAAAATCTCTCTGGCGACGGCGGGGTCAATAGGACTGAAATTGATCTTTCGTCGGTTGACCAACACAAGGCCAAACAGGGTGACCTTCTCATACCCTGCCACCTGACCCCGCTTCTTTTCCCAGTGAGGTTCTGAGTAACCACGTTTAACCAGATGACCCGCCGCCTGCTCCACCCACTTTGGATCGATCTGGGCAACACCACGGGCATAAAGCTTTGTCGTCTCCACCAATTCAGCAGCAACAACCCATTTGGGTTGCGCTTTGAACAGTCCGGAGCCGGGAAAGATGTGAAAGCGACTGTTACGTGCACCTAAATAGTCGCGATCCTTGCTCCTGAAGCCGATGTGGCTGAGTAGTCCGCTAAGCAGCGCACGATGAATAGCCTCATAGCCACCCTCTTTTTCACTCTCCTTAAAGCCCATATCGTGTAATTGAGTCCGCAGCTGAGTATGGATGTCATGCCACTCCTGAATACGCATCCAGGAGAGAAACTCACTACGGCACCATTGTCGGAATTTATGCTTGGAAAGATGACGTCGCTGTTTCTCCATCGCCGACCAGAGATCGAGATAGGTTGTAAAGTCCGACTGCTCATTACGGTATTGCGCATGGGCCTGATCAGCCTGCTGCTGCTTGTCCATCGGCCTATCCCGCGGGTCCTGTATGGTGAGAGCGGCGGCAATAATCATCACCTCCCGCAGACAGTGCGTCTTTGCCGCCGATAGCAGCATGCGTCCGATACGGGGGTCCACCGGCAGACGGGCAAGCTGCTGGCCGATGCGGGTGACACGTCGTTCTCCATCAACTGCACCGATCTCTTCCAATACCCGATAGCCATCTTTGATGAGCCGGTGATCTGGGGGATCGATAAACGGGAAACTGTCGATCTCCCCAAACCCCAACAGCTTCATCTGCAAAATGACAGACGCAAGATTGGTTCGCTGTATCTCAGGCTCGGTAAAGGCTCGACGCGACTCAAAATCCTCCTCCGGGTAGAGCCGGACACAGACACCGGCCGCGACCCGGCCACAGCGTCCCTTACGCTGATCCGCCGATGCCTGGGAGACTCGCTCCACCGGCAACCGCTGAACCTTGCTGCGATGACTGTAGCGACTGATTCGTGCAAAACCACTGTCGATGACATAGCGAATACCGGGAACAGTCAGGGAAGTTTCGGCCACATTGGTCGAGAGAACGATTCGGCGAGACCCATGGGCTTTGAACACTTTTCCCTGCTCTGCCGGACTGAGGCGCGCATAGAGTGGCAGTACCTCGGTCAGTGGTAGCTTGTGCTTGCGGAGCGTCTCAGCAGTCTCACGAATCTCCCTTTCACCACTGAGAAAAATAAGAATGTCTCCACGATCGATACGTGAGAGTTCATCCACCGCATCGAGAATTGCCTGCTGCATAATATCGTCACGCTCATACCCACTCTCTTCTTCTGGTGGACGGTAGCGTGTCTCCACCGGATAGGTCCTGCCCGAGACTTCGATTACCGGGGCACCATCGAAATGGTCGGAAAAGCGTTGAGGATCAATCGTGGCTGAGGTGATGATGACTTTGAGATCCGGGCGCTTGGGCAGCAGCTCTTTCAGATACCCCAGCAGAAAGTCTATGTTGAGGCTGCGTTCATGGGCCTCGTCGATAATCAGTGTGTCGTATTGACTAAGCCTTGGGTCCTGCTGGATTTCAGCCAGCAGGATGCCGTCAGTCATCAGTTTTACCAGGCTGTGTGGACCAATCCGGTCATTGAAGCGCACTTTATAGCCAACGATATCACCCGTTTCCGTGCCCAGCTCACTGGCCACCCGTGCAGCCAGGCTGCGTGCAGCGATACGCCGGGGCTGTGTATGACCGATAAAGCCAGAGACTCCACGCCCCAGACTCAGACAGATTTTCGGTAACTGGGTCGATTTACCGGAACCCGTTTCGCCGCACAGGATCACCACCTGATGCGCTTCAATCAGGTTTTTGATCTCCTGCAGCCGTTGGGTAATGGGAAGTTCTTGAGGAAACGCCGGACTCGGCTGTCGTGCACGTCTTTGTGCCAACCTTTGCTGTGAAATGACAATGGATTTCCACAGCTTAGACAACCCCTCTTCATAGGGCTGATTGTTCTTCACTCGCCGTTGTAAACCTATAAGACGACGACGTAGAGCATACCTGTCCGCCGGCATACAGCCGTCAATCTCGGACGTCTCGGGGAGATCCAAACCTGCTGTTTTCAACGGTTGGTGATGTGGGGACTTTTCGTGCAAGGGAGGGCTGTGTCCGCAATTAAACGCTAGTGGAGGCGAATAGATGCGGATTCTAACACACCGAAATTGTTCCTCACCCCCGAGGATTCAGGCTGCATGTGGGAAACATGCCATACGGCTTAGCTGTACTCTGCGAGATAAAACGCACTCACACGAGAGGTAGCCTAAAAATGCCTCATCTAGAACCGTCGTGTGTAAACTCTCGGTTTTGGTAAACCTAGTGCCCACCACCCTTTAGCGCAGTGACCATACCTTCGATGGTATCTTTGGCATCACCGAAAATTAACGATGTGTTGTCCTGGTAGAACAGCAGATTATCCACACCGGAGTAACCCGGATTCATGGAGCGTTTGAGGAAGTAAATCTGCCTCGACTTTGCAGCCTCAAGAATCGGCATACCGTAGATCGGGCTGGAGGAATCGGATTTCGCCGCCGGATTGACCACGTCATTCGCACCCACAACCAGCGTGACATCTGCAGTCGGAAACTCTGAGTTGATCTCATCCATCTCCACCACATGGTCATAAGGTATATCTGCCTCAGCCAGTAGCACATTCATATGCCCCGGCATACGGCCTGCGACAGGATGAATGGCGAATTTAACACTGACATCATGCTTCTCCAGCAACTCCATCATCTCTTTCAAAGCATGTTGAGCCTGGGCCACTGCCATGCCATATCCCGGCACGATAATGACCTTGTTCGCATCTTCCATCCAGTAGATGGCATCATCCACTGAGGCGGACTTTACCCCCTTCTGCGCCGCCTGGCCGGCAGCACTCACTTCACCGCCACTCTCGCTGCCGAAACCACCGAATACCACATTAATGATCGAGCGGTTCATGGCGCGACACATGATGAAAGAGAGAATCGCACCAGAGAAACCGACGAGTGCACCGACAATGATCAGCAGCAGATTACCCAGGGTAAAACCGGTAGCGGCCGCCGCCCAACCCGAGTAGCTGTTGAGCATGGAGATGATGACCGGCATGTCAGCACCGCCAATTGGGATGATCAGGGTAAAGCCCAGCACGAAGGCGATCAGTGTCATCAGCACCAGTGAGGTCATACTCTCGGTCATACCGAAATGGATACCCAGCAGCACAGTCGCCACCGCCATGGCGGCATTCAGCATATGCTGCCCTTTGAATTTAACCGGGGCGCCGCTAACCAATCCTTGCAGCTTGGCGAAAGCCACCACGGAACCGGAAAATGTGATCGCACCGATGATGATGCCAGCGGAAAGCTCGCCCATCATCACTGGGTTAAGTGTGCCGGCAGCATCATGATTTAGATAGGTTCCGATCGCTACCAGAACCGCGGCCATACCGACAAAACTATGCAATGCCGCCACCAGTTGCGGCATGGCTGTCATCTGTACTCTCGAAGCAAGAACCGTCCCGATAACAGCACCGGCTGCAACACCGGCAATAATAAAGCCGTACGACTGAACCTCACTCCCCAGTAGGGTGGCGATGATGGCAATGGCCATACCTGCGATACCGAGATAATTACCCCGTCTGGCGGATGCCGGATGGGTAAGACCTTTCAACGCCAGGATGAAAAGAATTGCGGATATGAGGTAGGCGACTGCCTGAGTATTTGCGGATATCTCCATGGAAGCAGCCCTTTATTTGTCTTTTTTCTTGAACATGGCAAGCATGCGGTTGGTCACCAGAAAGCCACCAAAAACATTGATCGATGCAAGCAGCACTGCAATGAAGCCGAACAGCTCCGCAGCGGTACCGACAGCATCAAGCCCGGTCACCAAAAGGGCACCAACGATGATGATGCCGGAAATGGCATTGGTCAGAGCGACCAGCGGGGTATGCAGTGAGGGCGTAACGCCCCAGATCACCCAATACCCGATAAAACAGGAAAGGACAAAAATATAGAGAGCAACCAGTGTATCAGGCATCGGTTTATCCTTCGTTTATAAAAGCCGCATGAGTCCTAATGGATGTATGGTACAAAGAGGCTCACGCCTCAGGTTTGACGCGCATGGCAGCCGTAATCTCATCCTCTTCCAGATCCTTCAGGACCAGGCCATCATCTGTTTTATCTACCATAATATTGAGTAGATTCATGATGTTGCCTGCATAGAAGCCACTGGCATCGGAGGGTACCATCGACGGATAGTTAGTGTGTCCCACGATAACCACGCCATGTTTGGTGACGACCTTATCGGGTTCTGTCAGCGGACAATTGCCGCCATTGGCCGCTGCGAGATCGATAATCACAGAGCCTTCCCGCATTTTCTTGACCACTTCTTCGGTGACAAGCACAGGTGCAGGTCGGCAGGGAATCAGGGCCGTGGTGATGATGACATGTGCCTTACTCAGTTCGTCAGCCAGCAACTGCTGCTGCTTGGCCTTGGCTTCATCCGACAACTCCTTGGCGTAACCACCCTCACCTGCTCCGCTTTCACCCACATCGAGTTCGATAGCTTTCGCACCCAGTGACTCGATCTGCTCTTTTGTCTCAGGCCGCACGTCATATGCCGCGACATCAGCACCTAAACGACGAGCGGTGGCAATTGCCTGCAAGCCGGCGACACCAGCACCCAGCACGATCACTTTAGCCGGTTTGGCCGAGCCTGCCGAGGTCATCATCAAGGGGAGAAAGCGCCCGTAGTGGACGCCAGCTTCAATCACGGCTCGATAACCAGAGATGTTACTCTGCGACGAAAGCGCATCCATCGATTGTGCCCTGGAGATGCGAGGTATTCTCTCCATGGCAAGATAGGTAATGCCTTTATCTAAAATCGACTTGAGTGTGTCATCGACCTCACAGGACTCCACATGGGCAATCAGTATCTTGTCAGAAGGCAGGCGTTTCACCTCATCATCGGTCGGCTTACGCACCTTGAGCAGAATATCCGCCTGCATGGCGTCTTCCTCGGTGACGACTTCAGCGCCCGCTGATCGGTACTGATCATCGCTGAAGTAAGCTTTTTCGCCTGCACCAGACACTAAGGAAATATTGAAACCCTTAGCGACGAGTTTTTTGACAATATCCGGAGAGAGCGCCACACGGTTTTCACCCTGTATCGACTCTTTTAATAGGCTTAGTTTCATCTTTTTTTGTTACCCACCAAGGATGAGCCCGTATTGGTCACATATTTGAGATGCGCATTATCCAGACTACGCCCGGCTTTCTCAAGTCGGGGATAGACGGCATGCATACTGGTAAAAGTGCAATGTCCACACTCGGGATTATTACCGATTAAATACAATAATTTTATTATTAAACAATATGATAGATCATGACCGGGTTGTATTTTGTAGTTTGTTATTTGTGCCGGTCAGGCAAACTTCCGACAAAGCTTTAAGGATAACTTAATGATTCTTTTGGGAATTATTTCACATAATTTATGGGATTTAAAACAGCCCATAAGCAATAAACGCCTGGCCATGGCTGCACAAAATGCCTGTAACAGGTCCTAGTAGTAAGTACCGAAGTAACTTCCAACCTTGGAACTTCTCGATTTGTTTAATACCAGTCCGATAGCCTTGTCTTCATCTAATCGTGATAGCGAGTCTCTCACTGCGCCTACTGGTGTTTGCCCTGCTTCCACAACGAGCAAAACCTGGCCCATCAAGTGATTTAACACACGGGCTTCACTGGTGGCCAGTATCGGAGGTGAGTCAAACAGTATGATCCGGTCGCTGTACCGTTCAGCTAATTCAGTCAGAAGGCGTTCCATTGCCTGACTTGCGAGTAATTCTGTCGATTTCGTGGAGCTGGTGCCGGCCGGAATGACTTTTAATTTAGGATTCTGCGTATCGAGAATAACATCACCGACAGCGCAATTGGGATCCTCCAGTAAATCTATCAAACCTCGCTTGTTTTCAGCACCAAGTAGTTTCGTCAGTGACGCCTTGATGACATCGCCATCAATTAACAGCACGGTTGCATCCATTTCAGACGCAATACTGAGACCCAGATTCAATGCGGTAAACGATTTTCCCTCAGCGGGCAAAGAACTCGCAATCGACACCAGATTACCGTGCGGGATCGGCGCCGCGCCTTTGCCGAATGCATTCATCACCACGGGACGCTTGATGATTCGATACTCTTCCAACAGTTGTTTATTCTCAGATTCGGGTACGGCATACCCTAAGTCGGAAAGTACCCGATAATCCAACGTGAGTTTGTTGTTTGGAGATTTCTTTACACTACCTGAACCCTTTTCCATTCGACCCAGTGAGGAAGAGCCTGGAATGGATTTGGATGCCTGGGTCTTATCAGAGGAAAGATCCTTTGAGTCTCCAACTGCCCCACTACTGCTCTGACTGCTCTCTTCTGCTTGTGTTGTAGCACGGCCAGCTACCGAATCTGCACTCGCCGCCTTTGACTTTGCCAGGCGTTCGATCGCTTTTTCTATGCTGCTCATTAATTATTTACTCAACTATCTGGTTACTATCGGGTTCTAGGGCCTGTTAACACTAAAACCATGTCTCAGGAATGATGAGGACATCGCCTGGCATCATTCTGGTATTGGCAGAGATATCGCCATCACGAATCAAATCATCCAGTCTCACGCGAAATTGCTGTGTTTTACCGCTGATCTTCCTCACAATCGTAGCTTTATTTCCAGCAGCAAACTCAGTCAGTCCACCTACAGTAATGATGACATCCAGAAGCGTCATCCCATCACGATAAGGCAGTGACTGAGGTTGAGCCGCTTGCCCGACGACCCTGACCTGTTCGGTGTATCTCCCGACAAAATTAGTCACACTGACAGTCACTTTTGGATTCTTGACAAATTCTGACAGCTTGGCTTCCAAAGTCCGGGCCAGCTTGGTTGGTGTCATACCGCTTGCCGGCAGATCTTCTACCAGTGGCGTTGTAATCAAAC
This sequence comes from Candidatus Thiodiazotropha sp. (ex Monitilora ramsayi), assembly GCA_025655575.1. Classification (GTDB taxonomy): domain Bacteria; phylum Pseudomonadota; class Gammaproteobacteria; order Chromatiales; family Chromatiaceae; genus Thiodiazotropha. The sequence goes on from JAHXIP010000008.1 coordinate 32,532, forward strand.
CATCCGGCCTGACGACGACTTCTGTTGAGAGTTCACTGTCACCCCACACGAAAACATTGAGGGTATCACCCGGTCCGATGACATACATTGGTGAAGAGGACTCTGCGCCACTATCTGTGCGATTCATATCTTGCTGAATCGGCATTGTGCCAGATTGACTGCATGCCACCAGTGCGACCATGGCGAACAGAAGTGCAATGACGAGATGAAGCTTTGTCTGTTTCATACGTTTTACCATCAATAATTAATTCAAAATGAGTACACGGCTTTCAAAGTTAAATTCTACAATTCACGAATGACAGCGAGCTTTGCGGATACTCCAAGTTGTTACTATTCTCCGACTGCAGTGAGATAGTGGCGAACAAATCCTGCGAGCACCTCGGAGGCATGCTGTTCATTCCTAATCACTTCCTTACTAATCATATAGACAGCAATATCAGGCTGCCCTCGCGTTACACCTATCAGGTTGTTTATTTTAGCCTGGACGTTGCTATGAACATGCTGATCGTTTGTTCGATACCACAGCCAGACAAGTCTTTTTTTATTCCTCGGGGATTGCAGGAGTGTCTCTTCAAAAGCAACTTCCCCTTCCCCCTCTATTTGGATGACTTTAGCAGATCTGGAAATACGTGACCATTTATCAAGATCATACACCCGATGACTGACATTGACCGCCTCATATCCCTGATACTGTCTGTGAAATTGTGTTGCGAAAAGATCAACTTCTTCAGTGTCGGAACGAAACCTGCCCCGCAGCGTGCTATCCCCAAGCGTCCATAATGGTGCCCACTCCGCCAGTTTGTTTGAAAACTTGCGCCAGCCACCACCCATTTCGCCACTTGTATCAATCCAATTCAGCTCATTTTCGGCCCGAACATTAGAAAAATAGGCCATTAAAGCAGGCCCTGAAGAGAATGCAGCGATCACAATGAGTACACTCATCACGCGTTGATTCATTGAACCTGATTCTCTGGAGATGTCACTGACACGCCTTTCCCCGACTCGGCGCTGTTGCAGAAACTTCTCACCAAAAAAGAGGAAGATAAAGAAGAGTAAAGCAAATATGCCCCATCCAATACTATTGTGGTCCTGTACAAGTTGATGGTCCATGCCATAGAAATACCCGATGGTCACAACCACAAAAATTCTTACCATATTGGAAATAACGGCCAATATCGCAGCAGACAACACATATAAAACCACTGTTCCCACATGCACCCTTGTCAGTTGCGTATGGATCAGGGCCAGTGTGATACCGATTATCAGGAAGTTTAATCCACTACACGAATCCGCCACCTCGAACGTACCATTGGGGATAATCAGTAAATATCCCTCTCGGGTAGAGGTTATCCCTGCCACATCCAATAGGAGGGATGATAAATGTGCCGATAGGGTTTGAAGATAAGGGGTCAATAGACTCCACACAGGCACAATGCTCAAAAGAATAAGCAGGGGCACGATATATTTGCGCCCGGCATTGAGACCCAGCAAGCTGAGTACAACCAATGTAGCCATTAATATTAGAGATACCTGCTGACCCGCTTCTACGAATACCAGGCCAGCCGCCGTCCAGGCCAATGAAAAGCCGGCTAATAAAAGGATGAAGAAATAGTTAACCTGAATGCTAACCCTCTCCTTCTCAGCAGACCATGCACGGTAGACCAGAAACAAGCAGACAAGTAACAAGAGCGGTGCATGCGATTGACCGGAACCCTCTTGGGAAAATACATGGTAAAAACTCAGAAGCGTGTCTGAGTAGACAATCAGAAGCAAAACAAGTGATACAGCCACAAGGAGCGCATCCAGCGACTTCCTTGGGGATGCAATCAAGTGCTCACTTGAGTCCATATTTATTCACCAAGTCATATAGCGTTGGCCTGCTGACGCCGAGGAGTTCGGCAGCACGAGAGACATTTCCACCCACGTAGTTCATAGCCCTGAGCACCGCTGATGCTTCGGCTTTTTCCCGGACTTCTCTGAGATTGAGCGGCATTGTATTCGTGCTTTCGGAATTTAATTGTAGCGCATCCAGTGTAACAACCTGCCCGTCTGCCATGATCACGGCTCTTTTAATTCTGTTCTCCAGTTCTCTGACATTACCCGGCCAATTGTACTCTTCGATAGAACGAAGTGCTTCATTGGTAAAGCCAGTCAGGCGCGATGATCCCAGGTCGTCATACTTTTTCAGGAATGACCAGGCTAAAAGCACGGTATCACCAACCCGCTCTCTCAATGGAGGGATATCGACGGTGATCTCGCTGATTCTATAGAAGAGATCCTCTCTGAACTCACCCAGCTTTATCTTTTCCTCCAGGTCCTGATTGGTGGCGCAGATGACCCTGACATCGACGGGTATCTCATCTCTACCGCCGATTCGCTCAATCACACGTTCCTGGAGAAACCTCAGCAGCTTTGCCTGCAAGCCCATGGGCATATCTCCAATTTCGTCAAGAAAAAGTGTCCCCCCATTGGCTGTCTCTATTTTACCGATCGTCCTCTTTGAGGCCCCGGTAAAAGCGCCTTTCTCATAACCATACAGCTCACTTTCCAGCAGATTTTCCGGTATGGAAGCACAGTTAATGGCAACAAATCGATCATCCCGCCGATCACTCAAACCATGAATTGCCCTCGCCAGCACCTCTTTACCCGTGCCGCTCTCGCCTAGCAATAAGGCCGTAATATCAGTTGGACTGATCTTTTCAATTACGCGACAAACTTCCAGCATCTCCGGACTATTGGCGATCACCCCATTGAGCGGAGAATTATCCTGACTGGCATTCAGCGTAAGATTTTCTTCTTCCAAAGTATGCAGATGAAATGCTCGCTCGATAATAATCTTCAATACATCGGGATCAATCGGCTTCTGATAGAAGTCGTAAGCGCCCATTTCGATGGCTTTGAGTGCATTCGTTCTATCATCGTTACCGGTTACGACAATGACTTTCGTTTGCGGCTGGAGGTTTAGGATCTCCTGTAGTGCGGTAAACCCTTCTGATGCATTAGTTGGGTCAGGCGGCAACCCCAAATCAAGGGTAATAACCGGTGCATTGGTCTTTCTGAGAAGATTGATAGCTGTATTTCTGTCTCCGGCCACATGCACTTCATAGCCATCAAAACTCCACTTGAGCTGACTCTGCAGACCCGGGTCATCTTCAACGACGATAAGTGGTTTCAATTCAGTTGTTGTCTTTGTCACAGTACAGCCTCTGAGTCGGAGTTATTCTCACTTGTCATCTCAAGCGGGCCACTTTCCAATGGAACCTTGATTGTAAACGTCGTTCCTACTTGACGTTGACTCCTCACAGACATACTGCCGTTAAGAGATTTAATATATTCACGCGTCTCGTACACCCCTATGCCCATACCCGCATTTCCTTTGGTTGTTTCGAACGGACGAAAAAGCCTGTTCTCAATAAAATCATCGTCCATACCTATACCGTCGTCATCAATCTCTATCGTGGCAAAGCCGTCTTTTTCCTCGACTGTCACATCGATTCGTCCTGCCTCCGACTGAGATGCCTCCTGGGAATTCTTTATCAGGTGGACCATGATGGCTGTAAACCGATCCTTGTCCGCAACTATCTTCAGATAATTTGATTTGATCGTCAGATTTGGCTTCGGTTTATAGTGATAGAGTTCATTGACCGCCTGCGCTACAGCCTCTTCAATATAAAATTCCTTGCTGTTACCAATCTCAAATCTTCCCTTTCTCAGCTGGGCAAGCAATTTACTCATCTTGTTGACAGCATTGCCGATTGTGTTCACAGCATCATCCATAAACTCTGGATTGTGCTTATGTCTCTCGGCGTTCTTCACCACCAGCTCCAGTTGCGCAATCAAGTTTTTCAGGTCATGTACCACAAAGGCAGACAATCGATTGAACGCTTCAAACTGGTTGGCTTCTAGCAGGGCTCGTGTTGTCTGCATAAGCGTCAGATAGCTGCCTGCCTGCTGCGCTGCTGTCTTCAACAGATCTCTATCTTCCCAGTTAATGGTTCTTGGCGACCTGGGACGATTCAGAACAATGAATCCCAACAGATTAGAGTGAAAGTTGATGGGAAGCAGCAACCAGGCATCTTTGAGTGAGAGAATGGAGTCAGGTATATCCAAATTATCATAGAGCCCTGGAGACCTTGTGTACTCAAACAGATCGATAATCCAGTCCCTCTCTCTCATAAATTCTATGATTGAGCTATTCTCGGTCAACACCTCTTTCGTCGGTGAAGATTGCCACTGTGATGTAGTACGGTAGAGTGAAGCATCGTCTCTCAACCATAGACTGCCACCGCCGGAGTCCACAATATCAGCAATCGCTTTGACGACACGCTCGCGCAAACGTTCATCCAGCTCCCCAGCAGAAAGGGTATCAATAAAACGCAACCACTCATCTCTGTAGTCATATTTATAGTTAAAAAAGTGCTTACTGAGAAACACCTTGAGACGTGAGCGTAGATGAACAGAAAACAGCAGCGCAATCAGGATGGCTATTGCCATAAAGAAAAAGATGACCTGAGCAGCCTTACCCCAGGTTCCGCCATAAAATTTGATGTAATAACCCACTGCCGACATCACCAGCAGATAGATGGCTGCGGCGGACAGCACCGTGGCATGAAAGATGACTCTTCGTGAGACAAAGACCCGCACAGACCAACTCGGATTTCTAGCTGCTGCGATGGCAGCCATGGGAACCGCAAAGGCAGAGACAAAGCCACGCGCCAACCAAAAGTCTCTATCGATCTCCTTATATAGCAGTCCATCCGCATAGAGAAAGAAATCGTAGGAGAACAAGAGCCCAATGCCGAAATAGAGGTATTTAACCGCCCACCTGGATTCAGGCCGGGTATTTCTGAAAAGCTGTTCGATCAAAGTCAGACCGGCAACTGCAAAGCCTAAATGACCGGCAAGCTGCAGGCTGGCCATGCCACTCCATCCCCAGGTTGTTGGAAAAAACAACGAAAGCAGTTCCAGGACTATCAAGCCAGCCGCAACCAGTACGATGGTACCTGGTGCATAGATTAAAAATCCGCCGTCTTGCCCTCCCGCTTCCTTCAGCGTTTTCAATAACTTATAGAGGAAAGTAAACCAAACGACATTTTTGACGATTTCAAGAACCTGGTAGATCGACATCGTCAAGGTGGAATATTTCACCTCGAGCGCAACTGCAGACAGCGCCCAACATCCTGAAACCACGGATGCCACCAGAAGATAAGTACCCTCGACTCTTCCCCGCCAAGTCGTCAGGAGAAGTGTACTAAAGAGCAGAAACAGGAACGCGGCGAAACTGTAGCCGATGATGCCTATATGCAAAAGGTCCAACCTCTATTTGACCAGTGGCGGAAGCGCCACCCCTGGTGTAATACATCGTCAAATCCTGATGTGTCTTGAGAGATACCCATAAAACGGAAGATTGGTCACAGACGACGTGATATTTTATTGTATGATAATCAGGAAGTTAAAAGTGAGCTTCTTCTGATTCTCACTCAACCATAAACGGTATATTATAGATAAAGGTGTCTGGAATCACCCACTTCAAGAATCCTAGATTCCTGCACCGTTTCCCCAGATAATACCTCTTCCCCAATATTGACAACATGGATACATGTCACACTAGGTTTTAATATGCGACTCAACAACCCAAAATCTGCCGCCAAACTACCGAAACACAAAAAAACACATGGCAATCAAACCATTACGATGCGAGAAAACCGTGGTTTTACGCTGATTGAAGTAATGGTTGTGGTGGTCATCCTGAGCATACTGGCAGCCATCGTGGTACCCAAAATCATGGACAGGCCCGAGCAGGCTCGCGTAACCAAAGCGAAAAGCGACATCCGGGCACTGGAAGCCGCACTGAACCTCTACCGTCTGGACAACATGCTCTATCCCACCACCGACCAGGGATTGGAGGCACTCGTCTCACCTCCTTCGGGTGCGCCTGAAGCCAAAAACTGGAAGGAAGGGGGTTATCTGGACCGTCTGCCTGCTGATCCCTGGGGAAATGCCTATCTCTATCTCAGTCCTGGTTCCCATGGCTCTATCGACATTTACAGTGCTGGCCTGGATCCCCAGTCAGGTGATGATGATATCGGCAACTGGAATCTGGAGGAGTAACTGTCACCCGATGACGAATACCACCGTCAATCCAAGCAGAATCAGCAGAGGATTCACCCTCATTGAACTGATGGTGGTCATTGTCATTATCGGCATCGTGATCAATTTTGCCGTTGTCTCCTTTGGTAGTAACTCACCGGCCGATCGTCTCAATAAAGAATCAACTCGCCTGATGAGTCTGATTCAGATCGCTGGGGAGGAGGCTCTGCTCAGATCTTCCTTCATCGGGGTCGATATTCTGCAAGACAGTTACGGCTTTTTACGTCTTGAAGAGGGTGAATGGCAGCCGCTAGATGATGACCTGTTCAGAAATCGCCACCTTCCTGACGACATGCTTTTAACCATCATCACATCACAGCCACAGGAAAATAATAGTGATGAGGATGACAAACGAACGCCGGAAATCATCCTGCTGAACAGTGGAGAGATGACACCCTTTGATATCAAAATCAACTCGATCAATATCGACGACTACTATCGGCTGAGTGGTAACGAAGTCGGTGATTTGACTCTGAACCAGGTTTCCCCCTATTGAAGCGCCCATGTACCCGAACCCCGCTCGAAACCAAGGATTCACCCTCTTCGAAATCCTAATAGCGCTGGCGATTCTGGCTATCGCGCTGGGCGCCATTATCTCTTTGGCATCCAACCAGACACTGAATACCGCACATCTGCGGGACAAGACTTTTGCCCACTGGCTGGCCTTGAACAAAATTGCTGAACTACAGCTCACTGGCGAGTGGCCCGCCAAGGGTAAAAAACAGGGTGATGAGGAGATGGGCCTGCATGAATGGCATTGGGTGAGAACCGTCACCGACACCCCGGATGACCGGGTACGACAGGTCGAGATCGCCATCTTTCGAGTCAAATCGGATCAAAGCCCCGTCACCACACTGGTCAGTTTCCTCTCCCAGCCGATATGAAGAGCCAGCTAACTCATAACAGGCGAAAAGCATGCGGATTCACACTGCTGGAACTGATGATCGCAATTATCATCTTCGCTATTATTGCGACCTTCGTCTATGCAGGTCTCGACGTTGTGCTCGATTCCAAACACCAGACGGACGAGCATCTTGATCGACTCTCCAAGCTACAACTGGGATTGCATCTGCTGCAACGGGATATTGAACAATCCGTCAACCGTCCTATCCGGAACGAATATGGAGATTCACAACCCGCCCTGCAGAGTGGCGGCTTGTCCGATCTACTACTGGAACTGACACGGGGCGGCTATGCCAACCCGATGAAACTGACGCGCAGCCATCTCCAGCGTGTGGCTTATCAGTTGGAAGACGAAGTCCTCTACCGCATCACCTGGCCAACTCTGGATCGTGCCCAGGACAGCAAACCCCGTCGCCAGAAACTTTTCGATCAGATCAAAGGCATCGAACTAGTCTATTACGACCAGGCGATGAAGAAACAAATCACATGGCCGGTACAAAATACCGGCAACCAAAGCACTCAGACACCCGCCCTGCCTAAGGCGATTGAGGTGATCATTGAACTGGATAAGTGGGGCAAGCTGCGCCGACTGTTTCGTGTAGCCCAGACGATGCAAGTTCAACCGAGTTGACCCCCTATGCAGCGTCAACCGATCAAATTCAGTAAAAAACAACGGGGCGTCGCTCTAATTACCGCACTCGCCATTGTCTCCTTGGCCTCCCTGGCCGCTGTTGCCATGGCCCATCACATGCAACTGAGTATCCGCCGTACGACCAATATTCTGACCACTGACCAGGGATTTCTCTACACCTTGGGCAGCGAGGCCTGGTCACGCGGCATGCTGATACGCGACCTTCAAGATAATGAGCTAAAAACCTATGACGGATTGGATGAAGATTGGGCACAAGAACTACCCCCCACGCCCGTTGAGGGCGGTGAAGTACAGGCCCTGACTACCGACCTGCAAGCCCGTTTCAATCTCAACAACCTCTATCTGCAAAATGAAAGCACTGCGGAGGAAAAACAGCAGTTTGCCCTACAGCTTGCCCTGTTCAAGCGCCTGCTGGCCCTGCTCGAACTCGATGAGTCCATCGCCCAGGCGACGGCGGACTGGCTGGATCAGGACGTCAACCTGCAATTTCCCGACGGTGCAGAAGACAACGAATACCTCAACACTGAACAGCCATATCGTACCGGCAATAGCCCCATGGGCAACCCATCTGAAATACGCCTGGTAAAAGGCGTATCGGCTGAAGCCTATGAAACGCTGGCGCCCTATATCACCGCCCTGCCGGAGAGCACGCCGATCAATATCAATACGGCCAGCCCACAATTGCTACAGGCACTGGTGAACACGCTGGATGAACAGGCCGCAGAACAACTGAAAGATGAGCGGGAAGAGAACCCGTTCAAAAACAAAAAAAGTTTTGTCGACAGACTGAAAGACCTTTTGGATGAAAATAAAGTAAAATCTCAAGATATCGATCCACTCATCTCAGTAACAAGCCGCTTTTATCAGCTGGAGACGACGGTAAGCATGGAATTTATCAGCCAACAGTTGCACAGCCTGCTCTATAAGGGCGATAAAGATGTCGTCACCCTCTCCAGATCCATCGGGACCTTCTGATGGCTGAGACGCTGATCATTTATGCCTCCGGTTTGGCGGGTCAGGCAGTTACCTGGCAATTACAGGGGGGCCTTCAAACCCTATCCGGTGAAGGTGACTTAGCGGCCGCTGCCGAAATGGCCAAAGGCAGGCGCACACTGCTACTGATTCCAGCCAGCGAAGTCTTGGTCACAAAGGTTCAGTTACCCACCAAAAACCGACAGCGGCTGATGCAGGCCATTCCTTTTGCCCTGGAAACCGAACTCACCCAAGATGTCGAGCAAGTCCATTTCGCAATCGGCGCCACGGATAGCGATAACATCACACCCGTTGTTGTGATCAATCGGAGTCGGCTGGATACATGGCTATCACATTTGGAATCGGCTGGTATCGAACCCCTGGGTATCTATATCGATCTGCTCTGCTTGCCGCTGAGTCAGCAACACTGGAGTCTCTATCACGATGACGCCACCCTGCTGGTACGCACCGGTCCCTTTGAGGGTTTCAGTGTTGGCCCGGCCAGTGGCGTGGATTTGATTCAATTCGCATTACAGCAGTCAGAGACACCACCGGAGGCCCTGGATGTCCACCAGCTGGAGGGTGCACAATCGCTGTCCGGCCTGGAGACTGTAGAAGCTGAGACCCATATCATCCCACTCGAGAGCCAAGTCCAGCTGACCGAACTAATGGCTGGCAATCTGAAGGAAAAACAGCAGATCAACCTGCTACAGGGTGACTACCAAAGAGTCGACAAACTCACACTCCAGTGGAAACGATGGCTCCCCGCTGCAATCCTGGCTGGTATTGCCCTCTTACTGACACTTGTTATGAATGTCACCAACTACTACAGCTACAAGCAACAGAGTGCCGAACTCGATACCCGCATCCGGCAGGTGTTTCAACAAGCATTCCCTAATATCAAGCGGGTTGTCGATCCCAAAGCACAGATGGAACAACAATTAAAGGCGATGCGTAGCGGCCAACGTGGTGGCGCCGCACAGTTTGCCAGCCTCTTCATCCCGGCCGCTTCCGTAATCCAGAGCAGTCCCAACACGCGACTGGAGAGCGTCAGTTTTCGTGACGGCCAGTTGGATCTTCAGCTGACTATCAAGGAGCTGCAGGCGCTTGAGAATCTGAAAAAGACCATCGAGGAAAAGGCACTCTCGGTCGAGATACGAGCCGCCAATGCCTCGGGTAACCAAGTGACCTCCCACCTACGCATCAGCGGAGATGGCAAATGAAGATGTGGTGGCTCACAAAAACACCCCGGGAGCAGCTGGCACTCATCCTGGCTGCTGCTGCCCTGTTCTTATTTCTGCTTTATCTGATGGCCTGGCAACCTTTCAGTCAGGCAGTCGAACAGAAACGTCTACTGGTAAAAAGCCAACAATCCACACTCAACTGGATGCAGAACAATCTCACGGAAATCCAGCACCTGAGAGGAAGTGGCGGTGCCAGTAGAAAAGCCGCCTCTAATGAAGCCCTGCTCACCCTGGTTGATAGAACCGCCAAACAGCGACAACTGCGTCAGCGGATACAACGCATCAAACCCCAGGGAGACCAAACTGTTCAACTGTGGGTCGAGCAAGTTGCATTTGATACTCTCCTGATATGGCTCGGGGAGCTGACACAGAAGTATGGCATTCAGATTGACTCACTCAATATCGATCGACAGGAGTTACCCGGTCTGGTAAATGCCCGACTGGTACTGCAACGTGGGGGAGGCGCCTGATGCGCTTGCCGGCCACGATCAGCCTGGGTATCGCCAGCTACCTGCTTTTTCTCCTGCTCAATCTACCTGCGCAACAAATACTTGGCTGGGTATCCGGTAGTGGATCGGAGATTCCACTCACGTTTGACCGACCCAGCGGTACTATCTGGTCCGGTGAGGCAGAAAAAGCCATCTATCAGAGGATGCCTCTGGGTAAGATCAAGTGGCGATTCCAACCAACCAGCCTTTTATTGGGCAGGCTAAGTTATGAAATCGAGCTGACAGACGCCGGTCAGAAGGTCACCGGAACCGCACAGGCAAGATTGGGTGGCGGCTATTGGCTGGAAGAGGTTCAGGGCCTCATTCTGGCTGAAAGCATTCCCCAAATGATCGGACAGAAGCAGTTCAGTATTCGCGGCAGGGTGGATATGAATAACGTCAGTCTCAGTTACGACGATGGCCGGCTTAACAGAACTGAAGGTCAGGTTCGCTGGCTGGATGCAACCATAGAGAGTCCCCTTAATCTAAAAGTGGGTGATCTACAGGCTGACCTGACAACAGATGACAACGGCACTATCGCTGCAGAGATCAAGGACCTGAAAGGCGCGACTGCAATTAAAGCAGAAGCACGTCTCAGTATTGATGGAAACTTCCAGATCGACGGCACCGTCAAACCCAGCAGCCGGACAGATCCCGGCCTGAACTCAGCACTCGGTGCCATCGGTCGAAAAAAACCCGACGGCAGTTTTCAATTGAAATACTCCGGCAGGATTTGAAATTGTGGTTTCACTTCACGCCTTACAGCGTAGTCGGTTATATAGAGTAGGCCGGTTGCCGATCATCTGCTATCATAGAAAACATTACATATTCAGCATAACTTCATGATGAATAAAGAAATTCATACCAAACAGAAAGTCGCGCCGAAAAACACCCGGCCGGGTGCAGCTGCATTGCGCTGTGGTATTACAGGAGAGCATACTTAATTATGCGTGCATTCAAGGATTCTGCTGCTGGTTATAGCGCAAAGGAACGTCGTACCTCGAGGCACTTTTTCGCCAGTTTTTTGCTTATCGTCAGTCTCTTCTGCTCAACCATACAGGCTGAGCAGATTACGTTGAATCTCAATAATGCCGACATTGAGGCGCTGATCAAAACCGTCTCAGAGCATACCGGTAAAAACTTCGTCATAGACCCCAGGGTCAAAGGAAAGGTCACGGTCATCTCGGCTCACCCGATGGATCGCGAAGAGTTCTATCAGGTCTTCCTCTCTATCCTGGAAGTCCATGGCTTCTCCACTATTCCCAGCGAAGGCCTGATCAAGATCGTACCGAACGTCAAGGCGAAGCAGACCGGCATCCCGACCATCAGCGGTATCAGTAAGCTGCCTGGGGATCAGGTTGTGACCCGCATCATCCAGGTGCAAAACGTGACCGCCGCACAACTGGTGCCGATCCTACGTCCATTGATTCCCCAGGAGGGACACCTGGCCGCTTATCCTGCCACCAATGTCCTCATTATTTCTGACCGGCGGCAGAATGTGGATCGGCTGCTGAAGATCATCAAGGAGATCGATCAGGTCAGCGACAGTTCCATCGAGGTGGTTACACTTCAGCACGCCTCCGCCGCCGAGGTGGTGCGCATCCTCAACGGCCTACAGGCACCAGCGACTGCCAAAGGTGGTGGCGCCACCCCAGTCAAGCTGGTCGCTGACGAACGCACCAACAGTATTCTGATCAGTGGAGATCCCACCACACGCCTGCGCTCCAAGGTAGTCATAAAACATCTCGACACCCCATTCGATAATGCCGGCAACGCCCAGGTCATCTACCTTAAATATGCCAATGCCGAAGACTTGGTGAGCGTACTCACCGGTGTCAGCGAAAGCATGGACCAGAACAAGCAGGCAGGTACGAAGGCAAGCAAGCCCCAGGTCCCCATTAATATTCAGGCTGATGAGGCTTCCAATGCACTGATTATCACAGCCCCGCCGGATATATTCCGCTCTCTCGAAGCGATTATTCGCAAGCTGGATATCAGACGCGCCCAGGTACTGGTAGAAGCCATCATTGCAGAGGTCTCCTACGACAAAGCAAAAAAACTGGGAGTACAATGGATTGTAGATGGCACACCGGACGGCTCAGGTCCCGTCGGTGTGATCAATCTGGGATCACCTTCCATCACTGACATCGCTGCCGCCGCCGCAACAGGGACCGGGGTCTCATTGGGATCCGGCACCCTGATCGGTGCGGGCAAATTCGACAGTACCTCGGTTAACTTCGCCGCTTTGGTTCAAGCCCTGGAGAGCGACAGTCAATCCAATATACTCTCCACGCCGAGCCTGATGACATTGGACAACCAGGAAGCGGAGATCGTAATTGGTCAGAACGTCCCTTTTATCACAGGCTCATTCACCTCCACTGGCGGCACCAGCAGCTCTGTGAATCCTTTTCAAACCGTGCAGCGGGAAGACGTGGGCCTAACATTGAGAGTCAAGCCCCAGATCAATGAAGGCAATGCCGTCCAGCTTGAAATCGAACAGGAGATTTCAAGCATCAATTCTACAGCCATTGCCGGCGCCAGTGATATCGTCACCAATAAGCGCACCTTCAAGACCGTGGTCATGGTGGAGGATGGCAATACCATCGTTTTGGGCGGCTTGATTGATGAAAACCTTCAGCAGGTAGAAGAGAAAGTACCGCTACTCGGTGATGTACCCTTTCTGGGCGCACTCTTCCGCTCTACCTCCACAACCAAGCTGAAACGTAACCTGATGGTCTTTCTACGGCCGATCATCTTACGGGATGCAGCGACCAATACCCAGATTGCCAGCTCGAAGTACAACTACTTCCGCGCCAAGCAGGTAGACATGAAACAGAAGGGCGTCAAACTGATGGACGATGAGGAGACCCCAATACTCCCGGCTCGCTTTAACACACTGCTGCCACCATTCGACGACCTTCCAGCGGACAACGATCTCTGATGCCTGCGAGATCAATAGACAGATATCGTCAAACATGACCGACACTCCGGTATCCGATACAACTGAGGCTGAAGATCAATATCACATGGGCCAGCTACCCTACGCCTTTGCCCGCCGGCATGGCGTGGTTGTATTACGGGATGAGGAAAACGAGACTTACCAACTGCTCCATAAGCCAGGGATTCCGCTAAACATTTTCAGCGAAATACACCGTCTGATCGGACAACCCCTGCAGCTTCAACAGGTGGATAGCGAAACCCTGGAGAAGCAACTCTCGCTGATCTATGAATCAGGTTCGAAGCAGTCTTCTCAAATCATGGAGACCATGGGCGACGATATCGATCTGGATCATGCCGCCCGCGCGCTCAATCAACCCGAAGACCTCCTTGAAAGTGACGATGACGCTCCAATCATCCGACTCATCAACGCCCTCTTCACTGAGGCGATCAAAGAGCAGGCATCGGATATCCACGTCGAACCCTATGAAAATAGACTGGTTGTCCGCTTTCGCGTGGATGGCGTACTCAGGGAAGTTTTAACGCCACCCCGCACCGCGGCGCCTTTTCTCGTCTCCCGTATCAAGGTTATGGCTCAGCTGGACATCGCGGAAAAGCGTATTCCACAGGATGGCAGAATTTCCCTCAAGGTAGGCAATCGCCCGGTGGATGTTCGTGTCTCCACCCTGCCCTCGAGTTATGGCGAACGGGTAGTGCTCAGACTGCTCGACAAGCAGGCCGGCAGACTCGATTTGGAACAGCTTGGTATGTCGAGAAAGTTGCTGGAGCAAGTGGACCCGGGTGTTATTAAGCGTCCCCATGGTATTTTTCTGGTCACTGGCCCTACCGGCTCAGGCAAGACCACCACCCTCTATGCCGCCCTGAGCCGCCTGAATACGCAGAGCCGCAATATCGTCACTGTCGAAGATCCCATCGAGTACTTTCTCGATGGTATTGGGCAGACCCAGGTCAATAACAAGGTCGATCTGACTTTTGCCCGTGGACTTCGCGCCATCCTCCGCCAGGACCCTGATGTGGTCATGGTCGGTGAGATACGCGACCTGGAGACGGCCCAGATCGCCGTGCAAGCCAGCTTGACCGGCCACCTCGTCATGTCGAGCCTGCATACCAATACGGCCATCGGCAGTATTACCCGCCTGCGTGACATGGGGGTTGAGCCTTTTCTGCTCTCCTCAAGTCTCATCGGCGTACTGGCCCAACGCCTGGTTCGGACACTTTGCCCTCATTGCAAAAAACCGGCGCCCGCCAGCGAGGGTGAATTGACTCTGCTTGAGAAACCAATCGATAGCGAACTGACCCTCTACTCAGCTGTCGGCTGCGAAAAGTGTCACAATCACGGCTACCTTGGCCGGACGGGTATCTACGAACTCATCACCATCGATGAGACCCTGCGTAACCTGATCCATCAGGGCGCGGGGGAAGACACAATGTTGCTTCACGCCAGACAATCCAGTAACAGCATCCGACAGGATGGTATGCAACGCGTCATTGAAGGTGCCACCACCATTGATGAAATCATCCGTGTCACCCAGGAGGGGTAACAAGTCGTGGACGCGTTTGAATACCTTGCGCTCGATCCCACCGGCAAAGAACGTCGTGGTGTACTAGAAGGCGATAGTCCGCGTCAGGTTCGTCAACAATTAAGAGAATCTGGCCTGACACCCCTCTCAGTCGATTCTGCCGGAGGAAAATCGACAGAACGCAAATCAGGTCTGTTTCAGAAGCGCATCAATGCCATGGAACTGGCCCTCATCACGAGACAGATGGCGACATTGCTACGCTCCGGTCTACCGCTGGAGCACGTCTTGAAAACCACCGCACAGCAGACTGAGAAGAGGCACGTGGAGCGGACACTGCTGGCTGTCCGCGCCAAGGTTCTCGAGGGACGCAGTCTGGCCGACGGTCTGAGTGAATTCCAGAAGACCTTTCCCGAGCTCTACATCAAGACAGTGGATTCCGGTGAGGAATCGGGGCACCTGGATATAGTGCTTGAGCGCTTGGCGGACTACACGGAACAGCGGCAACAACTCCGGCAGAAGACGATCTTCGCCCTCTTCTATCCAGCCCTATTGAGCATTGTCTCGCTGCTCATTGTGGGTGGGCTACTGACCTACATCGTGCCTGAAGTTACCCGTGTGTTCGAAAACATGTCGGCTGAGCTACCTTGGATCACCCGAGCCTTGATGGCCACCAGTGACGCCTTTCGCGCCTATGGCATACCGATACTCCTTGGCGTACTTATGCTAAGTCTCTTTGTCAGCTACCTGCTGAAACGTCCTGGACCTAAATTTGCCTGGCATCGATTTCTGCTCAGGCTGCCATTGGCCGGCCGGCTGATCCGTACCGCCAACGCTGCCCGCTTTTCAAGAACCTTGAGTATCATGGCTGCCAGTAGTGTGCCTATCCTCGATGCCTTGCATATCGCCTCTCAGGTCCTCACCAATCTCCCTATGAGACAAGCTGTCGAGGAGGCAGCCTCACGGGTACGGGAAGGAACCAGCCTCTATCGGGCGTTGGAAAAGACCGGCTATTTTCCACCCATGACATTGAGCCTGCTCGCCAGTGGCGAAGCGAGTGGCAATCTTGAAGGAATGCTGGAACGTTCGGCCGATATTCAGGAGCGGGAGATCGAAACACTGGTCTCCACTATTCAGGGACTTTTCGAGCCGATTCTCATTCTGATTATGGGGGGTATTGTAATGATCATCGTTTTGGCCATACTGCTACCCATCTTTGATCTCAACCAATTGATAGGCTGACACCATGCCCAAGCGTTCACCCTTCCACAGTATTCTTTTCATGACCGGCCTGCTCATTGTCACCCTCTTGGCAAGCGGTTGTTCTACTACTCCGAAGAGTGACCAGCCAGAAGATCCTCAAGCAATCATGGAACAAGCCCACAAGGCCTACGCCAGTCAGGATTACAAGCGAGTTTTCCAGCTGGTATTTCCGTTGGCGGCTGCGGGGAATGACCAGGCCCAATACACCTTAGGGTACCTATATTTCCATGGGCTGGGTATTGAAAAGAGTGAGCGCCAGGCGATGAACTGGATCCAGCGGGCGGCCGCTCAGGGAAACAAGAAGGCGTTACATGCTTTGAAATAGCTATGCGCCGGAGCCTTGCTTAGTACGACTATGAGGTTACGGCTTTTTTGAAACCCAGCAGAGATTTGGTCAACAACCAAATAAAACTGAGATTGGTGAAAAGATAACGCTTCCAGAGCCGGCCTGGCTCCTGCTTGACCCGATAGAGCCATTCAAGTCCCAACTTCTGCCAACTCTCAGGCGCTCGCTCCACTTTTCCCGCATAGACATCGAATGAGCCACCCACACCGTGGCAGACCGGCACATCCATATACGTCATCCACTTTGCAAGAAAACGCTCTTTTTTAGGGGATGTCATGGCCACAAGCAGAATATCAGCCTTGGAATTTTTCACCGCATCAGCAACCGATTGGGCTTCATCCTCTGAATAGTAGCCATGGTGTCTGCCGGCCAGTGTCAGCCCTGGATAATCTCTCGCGATATTCTCTTCAACTGTTTTTGAAATCTCTTCTGTAGCGCCCAGGCAATAGACCCTGTAGCCACGCTCGTTTCCCCGCTCAAACATGCCGAACATGATATCGATACCGGCAACCCTTTCAGGCAGTGGTGTACGCAGTA
Source organism: Candidatus Thiodiazotropha sp. (ex Monitilora ramsayi) (assembly GCA_025655575.1). Classification (GTDB taxonomy): domain Bacteria; phylum Pseudomonadota; class Gammaproteobacteria; order Chromatiales; family Chromatiaceae; genus Thiodiazotropha. Next base: position 49,562 of record JAHXIP010000008.1, read on the forward strand.
AGCGACTGGCCCAAACTACGGCGGCACCGTCGGCAAGAATAATATCGGATGAGAGGACAGCTTCCCTCAGGGAAGGGTCCTTATCCATATTGACTACCTTGGCTGCATTAATGACACCGATTTGGAGTGGCGTTTTTGATTGGATGGCCTCATCCACTTGATCGAGCGTCTCAGACATCGTCAACGCTTCGACAGGAATACCAAATAAATCGACCACTTTCTTGTTCATTCTTCTGTTCTCGTCAATGCCTGTGCTGTGTTATTACACAGCCCCGCTTCCCTTCAATACAACCGGAATCGTCAGAAACAGGATCTTAAAATCCATCCACAGATTCCACTCATCGATATACTTCAGATCAAGTTCCAACCATTTCTCGAAAGAGAGGTTACTGCGTCCTGATATCTGCCAGATACAAGTCAAGCCAGGTTTTACACTAAACCGTTTGCGTTGTATGCCCCGGTCGAAAAGCTCCACATCACGCTGGGACATGGGCCTGGGACCGACCAGACTCATATGCCCTCGAATGACATTCAGTAATTGAGGCAGTTCATCCAGACTGGTTTTTCGAAGGAAGTGTCCAACTTTGGTAATTCTTGGATCTTTAGCGATCTTGAAATTCGGCCCTTCGGCCTCATTCAGGTGCTCGATCTCTTTGAGTTTTGCTTCTGCATCCACAACCATAGAGCGAAACTTCAACATGGGAAACAGGCGCTTGCGCAATCCAACCCGTTCCTGCACAAATAAGATAGGTCCACCGTCATCAATCTTAATCGCCAATGCAATCAGTCCCATCAGTGGCAATATAAGAGGCATGGCTGCCAGAACGATAGCCAAATCCATGAGCCTTTTAATTAGCAGCATCTTTTCATTTTGCGCTACCGGATCGAAAGTCAGCAGTGGTATACCATCCATCTCCACCATCTGCATGCGCGCGACCTGCAGATCGAATACATCCGCCATAAAACGGAAACGAACCCCCTGCTCCTCGCAGGCACTAACAATCTCCTCCATAAAGCTGAGGCTACTTCGGGGAACCGCCAGTATGACCTCATCGACGACTTGGCTGGTCAATATCTTTTCGATCTCATGTACGGTACCCAGCACTTTGCCCTCGAGTACCGGCTCACCGACCTGCTCGGATTCAGTATCCATATAACCCAGAATATGGATACCCCACTCATTATGGAGATTGAGCATTTCAGTCAAGCGTTTTGCCCTGCGTCCGGTCCCAATAATCAGGACTTTGAGATAATTCTCACCCTTCTGCACCGATCTTCTGAAATACCACCAAATTAGTCCTCCACGGACGACTACCATTACCAGGATACTCAACAGTGAAAACCCGATCAGAAAAGAACGACTGACAAAATCGACTTTGAGAAAAAAGAGTATCCCAACCAACACTGCAAGGCTGATGACAAACGCCTTGACGACCATATAGGCGTATTTGGCGAGAGAGACAACCCTGAGTCCCTGATAGGCACCGAATCGGGTCAGAAAATAACCCAACGGAACACCTAAAATTGGCAATAACGCCACATGTGCAGCCAGACCTGTGCTGGATTCCAGACCTAAATACTGACGTGTCCGGTATACCAGCAGCAGCACCAACAAAGTTAATAGAACATCAAGAAGAAACAGCAACCTGCTGATCTCTCGAGACTTCTCATCAAAAAGATACCCGGACTTTATCATCTATTTAAAGTAGTCAATTTTGTTACTTATTACTTGATTATTAATGAGATCACATCGGCAGATGCGGCACTAACTTGACGCTTAAATCACCTTGGAAAAACTGCCTTTAGATGCTTTCGTATCGAGATAAGCATCAAACTGCATACAGATGTTGCGGATAAGCAGGCGGCCTTTTGGCTGTACATGGATGGAATTCTCACTGATTTCCACAAGTCCATCGTCCTGCATACCCTTGAAATTTCCCATTTCACCGGCGAAATAGTCCGCAAAACTTATCTGCCATTTTTTCTCAATATCCGCCATTGTCAGTGAAAAATTACAGATCAGCTGTGTGATAACATCCCGGCGAATCAGGTCATCCCGATTGAGCTTGATGCCTTTGAAGACCGGCAGTCTGCCACTGTCGATCCTCTCGTAGTACTCATCCAGGGAACGCATGTTCTGTGCATAGCTGGGACCGACCATGCCAATGGACGTAGCACCCAATCCGATCAGATCACAATCCGCATGTGTCGAGTAGCCCTGAAAATTCCTGTAAAGCGTGCCCTCTTTCTGTGCCAGCACCAACTCATCCTCAGGCTTGGCGAAATGGTCCATACCGACATAGACATAACCTGCATCCGATAGCTTTTCTATCGTCATTTGGAGAATATCCAGTTTCTCCTGAGGTGGTGGCAGTTCATCTTCGTTGATACGCCGCTGCGGCTTAAAGCGTGTAGGCAAGTGCGCATAATTGAAGACTGACAATCTGTCGGGATCGACCTCCAGGATTTCATCCAAGGTACCGGAGAAGCTCTCCACGGTCTGGAAAGGCAGACCATAGATCAGGTCGATACTGGTAGAACGGAAACCCTCATCCCTTGCCGCCTGCAACACAGAGAGGGTCTCTTGCTTAGTCTGGATACGGTTGACCGCCTTTTGCACCTTTTCGTCAAAATCCTGAACGCCCAGGCTCATGCGGTTGAAACCTAGCTCGCGGAGCAACTTGATCGTGTCTCCTTTAGCCTCTCTGGGGTCTATCTCTATGGAGTATTCCCCAGTGTCATCATCCAGCAGTGTGAAGTACTTACGCGTCTGAGCCACTAGCTCACGCATCTCCGCATGACTGATGAAGGTTGGCGTTCCCCCTCCCCAGTGGAGCTGAGTCACAACTCGGGTATTATCGACCAGTTCAGACTGCATTCTCAGCTCTTCATAGACTCTGGCCAGATAGTCGGCAGCCATACTTCTGTCCTTGGTTGCCACCTTGTTACAGGCGCAGTAGAAGCAGATGGTGTCGCAGAACGGTATATGAAAGTAGAGCGACAACGGACTGCCTGTTGCATTGCTCTCCCGGACAATCTGTTTATATGCCGCTTCGCCGAAACTCTCATCAAACTGCACAGCAGTAGGATATGAGGTGTAACGCGGTCCACTCTGGTCATACTTGGAGATCAAGCCAAGATCGAAAAGTGTCGAATGATCCATAATGTCATGTTCTCTTAAGGAATTTTGATTTCCTCTCGTGGAAAATCAGTCGGAATCCACATCGATTCCCTTTCGGTGGGTCTCATTGATCTGGCGCAGCAGGATGGCAAAGGGAATATCCTCACCATGACGGTTGACCAGTTCTATGAAAGCTAGGTCTTCCCGGCCGAAATGGTACTCGCCATCCACCATTGATTGCTGCAGGGCTTTGATGGTCTGCTCGAGAGGCTCCAGAAATGTCGGATAACGCCCCAACTCTTCCATTTGAAAATCATAGCAGTCCCTCAGGTCATCAACCTCGAAGACAGCTTGCTTAACCCACTCGACATACTCTTCTGCGCTACGGGCGCGTTGTAAACTCATCTCTTTTCCACACTCTCTATGCTCAATTTGATGCCCAAAAGGACTGCTCAATCAGATGCTATCGGTATATTGTGCCAGATCCTCTGCCCTCAACAGAAACACCCCATCACCCCCTTTTGCAAAATCCAGCCATACGAAGGGCATATTAGGGTAGGTATCCTGCAGCAATGACGCGGTATTACCCACTTCGACAATAAGAATTCCGTCAGGTGCGAGATATTGGGGCGCATCCCTTAATATCCGTTTCACAATATCCAGGCCGTCTTCTTCGGCATGCAGCGCCAGAGTGGGTTCATGTCGATACTCCTGGGGAAGACCAGCCATCTCTTCTGCTCCCACGTAGGGCGGGTTTGAGATGATGAGATCATACCTCGTTGAGTCGAGGGAGTTGAAAAGATCCGATTGAATGGCATGAACTCGGTCGGAAAGGCCATATTCCTGAATATTTTCCTCACTTACCGCCAGTGCTTGCGTTGAAATATCAACCAGATCGACTTGGCTATCGGGGAGGTAGACTGCTGTTGCAATCCCAATGCATCCACCACCACAACAAAGGTCCAGCACACGCCCAACATGCTCTGCATCGAGCCAGGGAGAGAAACCGCCTTCTATCAGCTCAGCCATGGGGGATCGCGGGATCAGCACATGAGAATTGACGGTGAACCTCAGTCCGGCAAACCAGGCTTCTCCTGTCAGATAGGGCAGTGGAAATCTTTTCTCAATACGCTGATGAATCAGACCGAGCACGCAATCGCACTCTTCCGCTGTCAGTCGGCTCTGAAACCAGCTGGCATGGAGATCATGGGGAAGATGCAGTGCGTAGAGGACCAGGGCCGCTGCTTCATCTATAGCATTGTCAGTGCCATGCCCAAAAAAGAGCCCCGCTTCATTAAATCGACTGGCGCCCCAGCGAATAAAGTCCGAGATGGTGGATAGTGACTGCAATGATGGCGTTCCGATCCGTAAAACGGCCCATCATAGCCCATTTGAGGAGGCAGTCATAATACACTTATACGTCTTGTAGAAAGCATCCATGGGATAAAAACATAAAAAACGGCGGCTGTATTCAGCCGCCGTCTAGATGCAATATTTTGCTTGATGAATCAGGCAGCCTGAGAATCAGAGGAGGCAACAACCGTCAGCTTCTCTTCCTCATCCTTCTTGCCCAGATTCCGTCTCACCAGATCACCCAGAGAGATATCGGCGAGGAAATTAAAAATCTCAGTACTTAAGTCGTCCCACAACGTGTGTGTGAGGCAGCGTGCACCGCCACTGCAGTTCTGGCGTCCACCACAGCGGGTAAACTCAACCCACTCATCCACAGCACAGATGATATTTGCGATGGAGATATCATCAGCACTCTTGCCAAGATAGTAACCACCACCAGGCCCCCGTACACCGCGCACCAGCTCTTTAGTTCTCAGTGCAGCAAACAGTTGCTCCAGATAGGAAAGCGAAATGCCCTGGTTTTCTGAAATCTCTGCCAGCGTTACAGGACCATTCTTGCCGTTCAGGGCCAGATCCAACATTGCCGTAACCGCGTAGCGACCTTTAGTTGATAATCTCATTTCTGCATCTCCAAATAGTTTTGAAAGCATTTCCTACTAAATCACTTGGTAATTAGACTAGATTAACTCAGTAATTTAGTCAACTTTTTATTGGATAAAATTCATTTTATTGTGGAAATCATCATTATTGACTTTTAATACAGTAACTTAGCGACTACTACCTCTCCCTATCAAAGCTATATGGGGAATGCAGTAGGAGTGATTGTTTGTACTCATGGATCGCCTGACGCTCCCGCTGAAGGAATGAGGCAATGCCTGCACTGAATTGTGGATCGGCTATCCAATGGTAGGAACGTGTCAGAATGGGTAAAAAGCCTCGCCATATCTTGTGCTCGCCCTGAGCGCCCGGCTCGAATCTGCTAATCCGGTGTGAAATGGCGTATTCAATCCCTTGATAGTAGCAGGCCTCGAAGTGCAGACTATCTCGATTTGAGATCCCCCCCCAGTGCCGTCCGTAGAGCGCCGACCTACCGCGATAGAGTAATGCCCCTGCAACACACTGTTCAGCTTCATAGGCCAGAACCAGAATCACCTGACTTCCGAGACTCTTGCCGATATCTCTAAAAAAACCGGTATTCAATGTCGGCAGGCTATATCTCTCTTCAAAGGTCTTGGTGTAAAAGTTAGAGAATGTGTGCCATTCTGCTTCTGTTACATCAGGTCCATGCACAACACGAAATGTAATACCCGCATCAAAGACCTTACGTCTCTCCCTGCGGATGTTTTTTCGCCGTTTTGCTGTAAGTGCACCAAGGAAATCAGCGAAATCGCCATATCCTGGATTCTCCCAATGAAACTGTACATCCAGGCGCTCCATCATGCCGGCGGATTTTAGCAGTTCACCCTCCTCTCCCGTGGTAAAAAGCCAGTGCATGGAAGAGAGACCCATTTCCCTGGCCAATCGAAGCGTCTCTGTCACCAGCGTGTATCTGACAGCAGTTGTATCAACCTCAGGATCCACCAGTAAACGCTCACCCAACGCTGGGGTATAGGGCATGGCGCTGATCAGCTTCGGGTAGTAGTGCAGACCGTTTCGCTGATAGGCTTCAGCCCAGGCATGGTCGAAGACAAACTCTCCGTATGAGTTGGATTTGATATAGAGTGGGGATATACCAATGATACGTCCCCTCTGGCTGACTGTTAGGTGTCTGGGTAACCAACCAAATTGCGGACCGACGCAATTGTTGCGTTCAAGCGCGGCATGGAACTCATGCTTTAAAAACGGATTCTCGTCCCGAACAAGCCTATTCCATGCATTTGGGCTGATCTCTTCAATACTGTGATGGAACTGTGCCTGCATTCTGTTTTGCCTGCCGCAATCGGTTTTAACAAAACTAGTGGAATGCGTACCTTCGGTAAACAGATGAATGATGGGTATTTAGGGAAGCTCTCGACAATTTGTTAGCCTGGCACCTTAGTAGTGGCGGCCATGCAGCAAGACACATTTAGTGTTTCCCTTGCGCTATCGAACGGCAGGCCTACCGTTGACATAACGCTCATCAGGTAGCGCCATGTCTTCTCCAAAACGGACATAAAACCACTTGAGAGCAAAAGGCGAAAGAAGCGTCGTCAAGGCGATCACAATAACCATGCCTGCATAAACTTCCATATTGAAAATACCGGTAGAGCGCCCCAGTTCCGCAAAAATCAGACCTACCTCACCTCTTGGAACCATAGCCAGCCCGATGGCTATACGCTGTTGAATACTGGTCTTGATCAGCATTGCACCTGCAAACTTGGCCAACACGGCGACAATGAAGAAGCTCACAGCAAATGCCCAGATAAAAGGTGATGACCAATCGATTTCCCTCAAACTCAGCGAGAGTCCTACCGTGACAAAAAAGATTGGGCTGAAGATATAGACGATTGGGTTCATCTGAACCTCGATACGGCCGGCAAACTTTCGATCTGTATGCAATGCGACACCAAACGGTAGGAAAAAGCGCCGTGACAGTGCCAGTCCTGCAGCAAAGCCTCCCAAAAGTTCAGGCGCACCCACCACGTGAGCCAACCAGGCAAAGAAAAGCACAAGGGAGATGATTGTCGTGGGAATGAGTCCTGGGATATCCGAATAGTTATCGATCCGACGGATCAATAGCGAGATCATGTTGGCAGCAATCGGTGCCAGCAGAAAAAAAAGCAATATAAAGGTCAGTACCTTACTCACATTAACGACACTCACCCCTCCACTCACGGAGAACTCATAGAGTATCGCAAGCAGTATCACGCCCATCACATCGTCGATCACAGCAGCACCCAGGACGACTTCACCCTCCCTTTCGTGCTGACGATTGAGATCACTGAGCACCCTGATGGTGATACCGATACTGGTGGCTGTGAGTGTGCCTCCGATGAAAAGAGAGACCAGACCGGAAAGACCGAAAACCCAATAACCCAGCGCAAATCCACTGATCAGAGGCATCACAAACCCGCCCAATGCAACGATCAGGGACTGTCTGCCAGCATAGATAAGACGACGGATATCGGTCTCGATACCCACCTTAAAAAGCAACAGGATGATGCCTATCTCAGCGAGAAGCTGAATTGTGGTGGTGGGTTCTATCCACCCCAGCAGACTGGGTCCCAACAACACACCGGCCATCAGTTCGCCTATCACTGCCGGCACCTGAAAGCGCACTGCAATTTCTGCCATCAGCCGTGAGGCTATTAAAATAAGCAGAAGATGGAGCAAAAAGGTATGAGTATCCACAGCAGCCCGATTCCTCTTTGCTAGGGAAATCAGACCCTTGCCGTAGTAGACATGAGGATCGTCATGCCCAAAAACACTACTTGGCTAAGAGTTTACGTTAAAGCGTGAAGAAATGATTTGATCCGGGACAGTCACTGTTTCGATTTTCAACAACTGGAGCAAATCGCAGCAAGTGCACTGAAAAGCCATCTCAAGACTTGGTGCCCGGGGCCGGAATCGAACCGGCACGACCCAAGGGTCGAGAGATTTTAAGTCTCTTGCGTCTACCAATTTCGCCACCCGGGCAGGGATCGGCTAGCAATAGATTGTTGCAAGGGGAATGGAGGCTGAGCCCGGAATCGAACCGAGGTCCACGGCTTTGCAGGCCGCTGCATAACCACTCTGCCACTCAGCCAATGGTTGTGAATTCTATCACCTAATGGTGAATAATCGAATGACATATATAAAAAAGCCTCGGCGCCACCCGAGGCATGCACTATTCCATCTCATGTCAGAACCGGCTGCGATTGCCTATGATCTGCTTAGTCATGGTTGGTCTAGTTATAATTTGGAGCGGGAAACGAGACTCGAACTCGCGACCCCAACCTTGGCAAGGTTGTGCTCTACCAACTGAGCTATTCCCGCACGACTTAGGAAGGGCGTATTTTAGCGGCACATCGCCTGCTGTCAACTACAAATCTGAACGGTAAAGCCTTCAATAACGACGTTCCTTGGTGTACGGCAAGGTAATCACAATCACCCCATCTTCTACCATCCGATGCATTGCTTTCGCATCCGCATCAGGTGGGATAGGGATGCGCCGGCGCATGCTGGATGACGCAGAAGAAAACTGATAACTGCCCCGGTCGCTCCGCTGTTCCACTTGACGGGACTCTTGATTTTGAACCATCAACGCATGACCACGCACACTCACCTGAACGGCGTCCGGTGTGAGGCCTCGTGTGTGTATTCTGAGGACATAGCCATTTTCGTCACGTGTCCTCTCGAATCGCATGCCTCTCTGTACACTAAATGAGTTTGAAGTCGGTGCTGGCCCGTAAGACCTATGCGGACTGTAACCACCAGGTGGTTGCGCCTGGAGTACCGTGCTGAGCGACAACAGCATCACTGCACTACTAACGATGGCCGTGACTTTCATCCTGAACCTCCTCTATTCATTTTTACTCGCTTTCTAGTTTAGCTCAGTCAGGACGGGGAATGATGTCTGATAGTCTTGCCGTTATTCGTCATGCTCTAGCTGAGTGTTGAGACTCCGCTCACCCAGCAAACTGGGCCAGGCTGCCTTCAGATAGAGAATCATCGACCAGAGCGTCAAAATAGCCGCCACGTAAAGCAGTACAAAACCCACTGTAAAAATTGGTATGCCGGCAATGGGTTCATCGTAGATCAGCAGTAGAATGGCGACCATCTGTACTGCGGTCTTGAACTTACCGATGATGGAAACCGCCACTTCAGCCCGAGCGCCCAACTCAGCCATCCACTCCCGCAGGGCTGATATAGTGATCTCCCGACCGATAATCACGGCCGCAGGAATAGCCAGTGCCGGTGTTGGGTCTGATTGCACCAGCAATAACAATGCAACCGCCACCATTAACTTGTCAGCCACAGGATCCAGAAAAGCGCCGAAAGGTGAGACCTGCCCCCAACGACGCGCAAGATAGCCGTCGAACCAATCGGTGACAGCGGCAATGGAGAAGACCAGGGCGCAACTGAAACGGGCCCACTCCACCGGCAGGTAGAACAGGAGGACGAATACGGGAATCAAAACAATCCTGAGCAGCGTCAATATGTTGGGAATATTCCACATAATCGTGTCATTCAATCCTTATCGTGAAAGGCGTGATAGATCTGCTCTGCCAGCACATGGTTGATCCCTTCAACACTGGCAAGATCCTCAACGCCGGCTCGGGTCAACTCCTGCAAACCGCCAAACTGCTTCAACAACCGCTGTCGACGCTTGGGGCCAATACCAGGGATCTCTTCCAGAACAGACCGTTTGCGACTTTTTGAGCGCCGCTGCCGATGGGCAGTGATGGCGAACCGGTGGGCCTCGTCTCGAATCTGCTGTATCAGGTGCAACGCAGGTAAATCAGGTGGGAGTATAATCGGTGACTTTGCCCCCAACAAGAAGAGCTGCTCCATACCGGCCTTGCGATCGGCACCTTTGGCTACCCCGACCAGGGTAAGACCGGAAATACCCAGCTCTTGAAGAATGCCATCCACTGCCGACAGCTGCCCCTTGCCACCATCGATCAGCAACAGATCAGGTAGCGCCACCTCTCCTCGCTTGATACGGCGGTAACGACGCTCCAAAGCCTGGCGCATGGCAGCATAATCGTCACCTGCGGTAATCCCCTCGATATTGAAACGCCGATAATCGGATTTCAACGGCCCCTGCTCGTTGAAAACGACACATGACGCTACGGTCGATTCACCCCGTGTGTGGCTGATATCGAAACACTCCATCCGCTCAGGTAGCGCTTGTAAATCAAGGGCCTGCTGGAGCGCCTGTACCCTGCCCTCCATGTCCATACGTGCATTGAGCCTCGCCCGAAGCGCAATGTCTGCATTGCCCTTGGCCATTTTCAACCATCTCGCCCGCTCCCCCCTTACCCGGCAACTGACACGCACCCGACGCTCGGCTTGCCGACTCAGGACCTCCTCTATCAACCCTACGTCTTCGAGGCTTCTGCTGAGGATAATCTCTGAGGGCACCGGCTTTTCCAGATAGTATTGTGAGACAAAAGCTGACAGCACGGCCTCATCCGAGGCATTGGGTGGAACCAATGGGTAAAAAGCCTTGTTACCAAGATTGCGCCCTGAACGGATAAAGAAAACCTGCAGGCAGGCACTACCGCCCTTTTTGGCCAATGCGACAATATCCAAATCCCCGCGTTCACCGCTTACATATTGCCGTTCTTGAACACGTCTAAGGGTCTGTATCTGGTCTCTGTAGATCGCTGCCTGTTCAAAAGCCAAGGCTTCAGAAGCCTTCTCCATACACGCCACCAGGTCGTCCACTACTGCACTGGTTTTGCCCTCGAGAAACATCACTGCATGGCGTACATCAGCAGCGTAGTCTAACGGCTCGACCAAACCCACACACGGGCCTGTGCATCGCTTAATCTGATACTGCAGGCAGGCACGTGAACGATTGTGATAAAAACCTTCCTCGCACTGACGCACTGGAAAGAGTTTTTGTAACAATTGCAAGGTATCGCGGGTCGATCCGGCGCTGGGGTAGGGTCCAAAATAGCGTCCTTTGCCGAGCCGGCTGCCACGCCGGAATGAGAGCGCTGGATAATCAAGGTCAGAGGAGAGATAGATATAGGGATAGCTTTTATCGTCTCTCAGCAGCACATTATATTTCGGCTTGAGGGACTTGATCAGATGGTTTTCCAGAATCAGGGCTTCTGCTTCCGTGTGAGTAACGGCAATCTCGATCCGCTGAATTTGCGAAACCATCAACTGTATCCGCCGGTTCAGGCTCCGGGTGAAATAGCTGCTGACCCGTTTTTTGAGGTTTTTTGCCTTACCTACATAGAGCACCTGTTCCTCCGCGTCGATCATGCGGTAGACACCGGGTCGTGAAGTCAGTGATGCAATAAAGGATTTGTGATCAAAACCGGATAGAGGCATGCACCGATTATACGATATCTACGCGAACCACATCTCTTAAAATCCTGTAATAGCAGTCATGCGCTACATGTAGATATCAGCGGCTGGTTTTCTCACCGAGCAAGGCGTTGACTCGCAGGAAGACGGCATCAAACATCTCTGCCGTCAGGCGGCGCGTTTGTGTGTTGTAACGACTGCAGTGATAAGAGTCGATCAGACGCAGCTTTTCATTGATCCGATGTTCTCCACCATGGGAAAACGGAAAAGCTTTCTGCTTCAATCCCTGTGCCTTGATCACCGCCCGATGGGCAATCGAGCCTAACGCCACCACAATGCTATCAGCTGGCATACCCGCAAGCTCCTGAAGCAGGAAGTCATTGCAGGTATTGATCTCTGCACCCACCGGTTTGTTTTGTGGTGGCAAGCACTTAACGGCATTGGTAATGCGACAGTTTTTAAGTATCAGTCCATCATCTGCTGCCCAGGCCTCTGGCTGATTGGAAAAACCCCTGTCATAAAGTGTCTGGTAAAGTAAGATCCCAGCGTGGTCCCCGGTGAACGGCCGCCCTGTCGCGTTGGCCCCATGCATACCTGGCGCCAGACCTACAATCAAAAGATGAGCATGAGGATCACCGAAAGGTGCGACTGGTGCCGCATGATAGTCAGGATGATCAATTTTAACCTGCCTGAGAAATCCCGCCAGTCGTTGGCAACGGCGGCAGTTCGGATCAAATGTCATCTGTTTTACTGAATCTTCTAATATGAGTCTGAGAAAGGGGGGTATCTTAGAGGTTTCTTAGAGAGACTGCATGCAGTCTTAATTTGAGGGATTATCCTTGAGAATACCATGGCGGTAAGCAAGCCGGGTCAACTCCACATCATTTTTGATACCCAGTTTATCGTAGATGCGCTGCCGATAAGTACTCACTGTTTTCGGGCTGAGTGAGAGAATATCGGAAATCTCCTGATTCTTCTGCCCTTCGAGAATCTGTAGCAAAACCTGAGTCTCCCGGGACGAGAGCTGTTTAAAGGGGTTGTCTACATATCCCTGCCACTCTAACAGGGTGTGTTTTCTGGCGACCTCAGAAGCAATGTAGTGGTGCCCTTCATAGACAGCATGAATGGCTCGAAGCATTTCGTCTGCAGGACACCCTTTGGTAAGAAATCCCACTGCACCAACCTCGTGGAGTCGACTGGGAAAAGGGTCATCATCTAGTACCGTCAGTGCGATAACCTTGACTTTCGGATCAATGCGCAGCACCCGGCGTGTCGCTTCAATACCGCCCATCCCAGGCATATTGACATCCATCAGTATGACATCGACCGAAATTGCTTTGATCAGATCAAGTGCCTCCTCGCCTGTTGACGCCTCCGCAGCAACCTCAATATCGGGTGCATTATCCAAAATTCCTTTAACTCCGGTCCTGATCAATTCGTGATCATCAACCAGCAGAACACTTATCATTGACTATTTCTCATCAGGTTCCATTCCTTCACCTGACGCCGGCAGAAACCTCCATACAGCGAGCTGTCGACGGCACTCAAATCTCAGAGTGGTAATTTACCTGAACTAGCCAGCCACCGCGAGGAACTTTCGCCGGATGTTCACACATTTCTCGAACATCTGATTAAATTACTTCCTGAATATCGAAAGTACCTTTAACTTCTTGAGCCGATAGTGAAAATCTATGTCCCTGAGTATTACAGTAGTTCAGCCATTTAGATAAGAAGAGGTTAATTTTCCAACGCTGTTCCAGGGTAGGATGACTGCCCCAACGCTGTAGCGGCAAGGCTGATTGCCGCATATCCATAACATCCACTTGCTGAAAGTCATGGTAGACCCTGAGGGAGGCATCGGGATCCGGATAGTGCCCGACCGCATGGGGAAAAAAATAGGTGAGATGAATGAGGCTGGTGTAGGGCGTTTGTTCGTAAACCTCCAAGTGTAGATCCACCCCCCGCCCAAGACTGGAGAGATGCTTACCCTCCATGAGAGACAAGTCTGGCGCCAAGCGCAAAAGATGCCGATAGTTTTCCTCACTTTGAGCCTGCACCATTCCCATCGTCGATGGGCTTAAACTGAGATATCGAAGACTCCAGGGATAATAGGGTTTTTTCATGCGAACCATAAGCGGACTAAATCATGCTGTAGTCTGCAGGGTACTATCCCCCTAGTAACGAAAAAAGCCCTAAATAGAAAAACCCCGAATGATTAACCAATCATCCAGGGTCTTGATTTAGGCTAAAAACCGATGCTCAGGCGTCTTGTGTGCCTTGCTGTTCCGCCTCGATCTGCGCTCGTACCTCATCCATATCCAGTTCACCAGCCTTACCCAATAGTTCGCGAAAGGCAGACTCCGGCAAGGCGCCTGGTTGAGAAAAGATGATGATATTGTCTCGAAAGATCATCAAGGTGGGGATGGAGCGAACCTGGAAATGCATAGCCAACTCCTGCTCATCTTCCGTATTGACCTTGGCGAAAACGATATCCGGAAAATCCTCCGAGACACTTTCGTAGGTCGGTGCGAATGAGCGGCAAGGACCACACCAGGGCGCCCAGAAATCGACGATGACGAAATCACTTTCGGTGATGGTGGATTCAAAATTCTCTTTGGTCAATTCTACGACAGCCACGTTGAGCCCCATACTTAAGTTGTAAAAAACGGTGGAATAGTATCAAAAACAGCCAGTAAATGCCTGCAGGATTCACATTCTCAGATTGTTGTAAAAATCCTATCAACCATGCATTAAGTAAAAAGGCTGCTTTTTGCAGCCTTTTTACGAAAAAACCCAGTAAACAGCAGCCGACTTAACCCAGCCCTGCAAAGATTTCGTCACGAATGTCGTCCACACTCCCAACACCCACGATTCTCACATATTTACAGGCACCCGCCTCAGCTTCTTTAGTATAAAAACCAATAAGCGGCTCTGTCTGATCATGGTAAATCTTGAGCCTCGCCTTGACGGTTTCTTCCTGATCATCATCACGCTGAATCAGGTCCTCTCCTGTCTCGTCATCCTTACCCTCCACCTTGGGTGGGTTAAAAACGATATGGTAAGTACGGCCAGAAGCCAGATGTACCCGGCGACCAGACATGCGGCTGATGATCTCCTCATCGGGCACGTCTATCTCAACCACGGCATCGATGGGAACCCCTGCAGCCTTGAGTGATTCGGCCTGGGGAATGGTGCGGGGAAAGCCATCGAACAGATAGCCGTTTTGACAATCATCATCCTTAATCCGCTCTTTGACCATCCCCATGATGATATCGTCAGAAACCAGACCGCCCTCGTCCATTATTTTCTTTGCCGCGACACCCAAATCGGTGCCCGCTTTGACGTGTGCTCGCAGCATATCTCCAGTGGAAATCTGCGGAATGTTATATTTTTCTTTGATGTAGTTTGCCTGAGTACCCTTTCCGGCACCTGGCCCGCCAAGCAGAATGATACGCATTATTGGTTCTCCCTTGGATATTATTGTACTGCCCGGAGTTTGCCACGGTCGGCACCGGTGAGCCAGTCTAGGCTATCAATGGGTGGATTCAGGGGCCTTATAAGATAGTCGCTATATACAACATTGGCTTATTGGGTGATTTTTCGCTCTACAACACAAAAATAAAGCCTATAAGCTATTGATATTTATAAGGTAATACCATTATCACTTTAATATGATCGAAAAAAAAGAGGGCAAATGCCCTCTTTTTTACTGACCACATTCGGTCAATTCAATTACCCGCCAATTTCAGCATCAAACTGTTAAGACGTCGGACAAAGGCCGCAGGGTCATCCAACTGCCCCCCTTCAGCCAGTTGCGCCTGGTCGAAGAGAACCTGGGTCAGATCATCAAAGCGGTCATCGTCACCTTCGCTCTCCAGCCGCTCCAGCAGCGGGTGAGAGATGTTGATTTCCATAATCGGTTTGGTCTGCGGGGCATCCTGACCGACAGATTTGAGCACCCTCGCCAGGTTGGCGCTCATGTCGTGCTCCTCAACCACGAGACAGGCGGGAGAGTCGGTAAGACGATGGCTGACCCTGACCTCTTTGACCGTCTCACCCAACGTCTTCTGCATTTTTTCCAAAAGATCCTTATGGGCCTCTGTGGCCTTCTCGTTGTTCTCCTTCTCTTCCTTGTCCTCCAGGTCGCCCAGATCGAGCTCACCCTTGGTAACCGACTGCATGGACTTACCATCAAATTCCATCAGGCTGGTCACCAGCCACTCATCGACCCGATCTGAGAGTAGCAGTACCTCGATGCCCTTCTTCTTGAGCACCTCCAAATGCGGACTGAAGCGGGCAGCAGCGGGAGAATCAGCGGTGATGTAGAAAATCTTCTCCTGACCTTCCTGCATGCGGCTGACATAATCGGCCAGGGAGACGGTCTGTTCATCCTTATCATTATGGGTCGAGATGAAACGCAGCAATCCGGCAATCCGCTCCTTGTTTGCGTGGTCCTCAGCCGGCCCCTCTTTCATGACTTTGCCGAACTGATCCCAGAATACCTGGTAATTCTCCTTGTCGTTCTCAGCCATCTTCTCCAAGGCACCGAGAATACGCTTCACGTTCGCCTGGCGGATGGTATCGATCTTGCGATTGTGCTGTAAGATTTCACGGGAGACGTTTAGCGGCAGATCATCCGCATCCACGACACCCTTGATGAACCGCAGATAGCGAGGCATCAGCTTCTCCGCCTCATCCATGATGAAGACACGGCGCACGAAAAGCTTCACACCATGCGTCTGATCCCGATCCCAGAGATCAAAGGGCGCCCGTTTGGGGATGAACAACAGGGAGGTGTATTCATTGGTACCCTCGACACGATTGTGTACGTAGGTCAAAGGCTCTTCAAAATCGTGTGAAACATGCTTGTAGAAGTCGTGATACTCCTCTTCCGAGATATCGGAACGGTTACGCATCCATAATGCGGTGCCTTTATTGACCCGCTCAAATTCCGGCGTCTCCGGTTTCTCTTCATCTTCGCCGTAAAACTCCTTCTCCATCTCAACAGGAATGGTGATGTGATCGGAGAATTTTGAAATCACACTGCGCAGACGGTAACTCTCCAGGAACTCATTTTCATCCTCCTTCAGATGAAGAATAATATCGGTCCCCCGGGTTGGTTTATCGACGTTTTCAATGGAGTAGGAACCTTCGCCTTCGGACTCCCAGCGTACGCCATGCTCCTCTCCCAGACCGGCCCGCCGGGTCACTAGAGTAACCTTATCCGCAACGATATAGGCCGAGTAGAAGCCCACACCAAACTGACCAATGAGCTCACTGTCTTTGGCTTGGTCGCCCGACATGGATTCAAAAAACTTACGGGTCCCGGAACTCGCTATGCTGCCGATAGTCTCCGTTACCTCCTGACGGCTCATACCGATGCCGTTATCCGAGATGGTAACCGTGCCGCTCTCCTTGTCTGCCGTCACGCGTATCTTGAGGTCGGCATCTTCCTCAAACAGGGCCTCATCGGTCAGGGCCTCGAAGCGCAGTTTTTCTGCCGCATCTGAGGCATTGGAGATAAGTTCTCGCAGAAAAATCTCTTTATTGCTGTAGAGGGAACGAATCACCAGGTTCAGTACCTGGCTGACTTCTGCCTGAAACGCGAGGGTTTCCTTTTGGGCTTCTACGGTCATGGTAATTTCCGGTCTCCAACGTCTGTGATTGTTAAGTCAATGAATCAATAAGGGTTCTGCATATCCGGCAGAGACATGGGGGCAAAGGGAGTTTATTTCAAGGGCACGCCCCAAACTCCGAGAACATTCCGTTCTCGGGGCCCGGTGTCACTAAAAATATTACATGTCAGAATGTGTGGGTAAAGAAGATACTGAACCGATTCTCTTCATAACTCGAGGTTTCCGTTACCGCATCCCGTTCAAGATGCGACAGGCTCATACCGAGTGTTGAAAAAGCGCCAAGCTGATAATCACCACCCAGTGTAGTCACCAACTGGTCATAGTCTAAGGCCTGCTCTTCATGATCTGACCAACGCAGACTCAGATATCCACTGATCCGTTGAGTGATCTCCCGGTCGAGGCTTGCACTCAGGTCCAGATCCTGGGTATCAAGAATAGGATCCTCATAGGTGCGATCTGTGTGAACTGCGCCAAGGCTGAGTGTGGATTTACCCGTTGCGTAGGTGAAGTTGGTGACGACACGTTCAACTTCAAAAAACTCAGCACTCAGCGTTGCCGAACTGCTACGTTCCACATTCGGTGGGCTCTCAAGTACTGCATTACGCACCAGATTGCCGAAAGCATCCTGACGCTGAAACAGGCTGGGTCTTATGAGCTCATCGCGGGCACTGCTGAAGTCCCGCTCGTAGGTGGCCGTCCAGACAGTCCGTTGAGAACGGTGGCTGAAATCGAGATAGTAGTCGTCACCAAAAGCCCGCTCTCCTCCGCCTACGGCTAGACGAGTTCGGGAGCTGGGCGTGTAGATAATACCGACGGTCCAAAGTGAATCATCAAGATCGGTATTGAGAGCAAGATCGAACTCCTCATACCCGGCAGCAAAAGCGATGGCCCATTGACGAGTCAGTTGCTGGGCAAACTCCGCCCTGACCTGCTTGATTTCATTATCTTCATCCAAATTGTCGTAATCCACCACATTCTGCATAGCCGACAATTCCCAGATCTGATGAGTGAAGGCTCTGCCACTACCCAACACCAGATCGACCTGTTGCCCGCGATTGTCATCGACCCCATCAGCCGAGTAGTTGACCGTGTCAGCCGTATAGCGTGCTTCAAAGGTACTGTAATTGCCCATGCGGACAGTGAAATAGGGACTGATACCAGCGGTGTAGACCTCTGTACTGTCTGATCTTCCAGTCAAGCCATCGATACCCGTCCTGCCTGAACTGGTGATATTTGTCAGATCGGCAGTTCCCCAGCCATCCAGAAACAGGTGGTCTTCCACAAGTTCCGTATTACCCTCAGCCCTGAGGAAGTGGACCAACTCATTATCCTCGGTATCTTCCCAGTAGTGACGATACTCAGGGGCGTAGTTGAAATCGACACGGGCTCTAGCCCCCTCGCGATAGGCTGAAATGCTGGGGGTGATACGGGTAATCGATTCGTTTTCCTCACTGTCATGGCTCAGCAGTGAATTGTCTGTGTAAACCTGCTCGACTGTAATGGCTGGCGCAATGATCCAGTCAGCAGTAGAACCGGTCATTGGTATGATAGAAAGTCCCAAGCCACTCAACAGCAAGGGGAGTTTTTTCATGTGGAATGGAATAGAGTGAAAAGTCATCATTGCATCCGCCCGTTCATATGAAATCTGGAAGCCTTCCTGTTTCCGTGGGTCATCTTTTGCACTGACGTACCCGTCTTGCGGAGATAGGTCGTGTGCGTGCATGCGAAGGTTACCCAACCTGTTGCAAAGATTACGCATCTGACATTGAGAAGTCGAGTGGATTATCCGATCAGCCATCGGCAATATTCAACAGGCCATAAGAACTCCCATTTCTATACGTGGCACACATCAGATACCATGTTATCCATTGATAAAGTAACGAAAAAGTTAGTTCTCAGGAGTCCAATCTTGCTGTTTTTTACCCCGCTCAAATCCATACACCTCCTTGGCCTGTCGGCCTGTCTTATCTTGTTATCTTCTCCAGTATTGGGGCTCGAGGTCATGATAACGCCCGAAATTGGTGAATTCACCGTCCAGCACGGCGCCAAGAAGGTCGTGATCCGGCGTGAACAGGACACCGAGGCCATGCTGGAGTTTAATTTCGCCCGTACAGCCCGGCCCTGCCCCCCTTTCTGCGCCCAGCCCATGCAGGTAGCACGGGGAATTGAGACCATTGGCGAGGTCGAATTGATCGCGTTCATGCAAGATGCGCTCGCAGACGGCTCGGGCTTGCTGATCGATGCCAGAACATCGGACTGGCATGAACGGGGTACCATACCGGGGTCCATCCATATCCCATTCAATCACCTCAATCCCGACCAGGGCGCTGATGAGGTCACGCTGGAGACATCACTAGAGAAACTCGGAGCCGTAATGGGAGTGGATGGTTGGGATTTCAGCCAAGCAAAAAACCTGGTCCTCTGGTGCAACGGCCCTTGGTGCGGCCAGTCACCTACCGCCATCAAAGGGCTGATCGGTCAAGGCTATCCCACCGATCAAATCCGCTACTACCGTGGCGGCATGCAGCTTTGGAGAATTTTCGGCCTGCCTGTCGTCTCACCCGACGGGACATTACTTGATGAATGATGGCTTCTATAAATAGTCTCAGGGTGATTGAATATAACCAAAATTTCTAATACACCACGGAAATATCCACATCATGAATGTCCTCACCGTTCCCTCACAGCCATTCTCCGATCAGCGTCCCGGGACCTCCGGGCTGCGAAAAAAGGTAAAGGCTTTTCAAGCGCCTCACTACCTCGAGAATTTCGTCCAGGCTGTCTTTGACACTCAGACGGACCTTAAAGGTGGCACCCTTGTGTTGGGTGGTGACGGGCGTTTCTACAACCGCGAGGCGATTCAGATCATACTGAAAATGGCTGTAGCCAACGGTGTACAACGGGTTCTGGTCGGTCAGGGCGGTCTACTCTCCACACCGGCCGCCTCATGCGTGATCCGCAAATACCAGACCAACGGGGGCATCATCCTCTCGGCAAGCCATAACCCCGGCGGCCCTGAAGAAGACTTCGGCATTAAATTCAATACTCCGAACGGTGGTCCTGCACCGGAAGCGGTTACCGAGGCCATTTTCTCACGCACCCAAACTATCGACCGCTACCTCACGACCGATAGCGATCCCCTCGACCTGGACACCAAAGGCAGCCACTCGATCGGCGCTGCAACTATCGAGGTCATCGATCCGGTTGAAGATTATGCAGCGCTGATGGAAACCATGTTCGATTTTGATCGCATCCGCCAACTCTTTAATTCCGGGCATTTCAGCATGCGGTTCGATGCCATGCATGCCATTACCGGACCTTATGCAAAACAAATCCTCGAGAACATGCTGGGCGCTGAACCCGGTACGGTCATTAACGGTGAGCCTTTGGAGGACTTCGGCCAGGGACATCCGGATCCAAATCTGGTCCATGCCCATGAAGTGGTGGAACTGGCTAGCGGTCCCAAGGGTGTCGATTTCGCTGCAGCCTCCGACGGGGATGGCGACCGCAACATGATCCTTGGACATGATTTCTTCGTCACACCCAGCGACAGCTTGGCTGTCATGGCGGCAAATGCCCATCACATCAAGGGCTACGCCGACGGTATTAGAGGTATTGCACGCTCCATGCCCACCAGCCAGGCAGCCGACAGAGTGGCCAATCAACTGGGGCTGGCTTGCTATGAAACACCGACGGGTTGGAAATTTTTCGGCAATCTGCTGGATGCAGACAAGATCACCTTATGTGGGGAAGAGAGCTTCGGTACCGGCTCCAATCATGTGCGTGAGAAGGATGGTCTTTGGGCTGTCCTGTTCTGGCTTAATCTACTGGCCGTTAAACAGCGATCTGTCGAGTCCATCGTCAAACAACACTGGGGCGACTTTGGACGCAACTACTACACCCGCTACGACTATGAGGGTATCGACAAATCAGCTGCTGAAGGCTTGATGGATCATCTGCGCAACCTATTAACGACATTGCCTGGTATGGAGCTAGAGGGATATCAGGTCGAGTATGCAGACGATTTCGCCTATACCGATCCAGTGGATGGGAGTCGCTCTGAGCATCAGGGCATCAGAATCGGCCTCACCGATGGATCCCGTATCGTCTATCGACTCTCCGGCACCGGTACTGAAGGTGCGACACTCAGGGTTTATCTGGAGGCATTCGAAGCCGATCCATCGAAGCAAATGCTACCGACAGCAGATGTCATGGAACCCTTGGTTTCGATTTCTACAAGCTTGGCAGAAATCGAAGCTCGAACCGGAAGAAACCGGCCAACCGTCATTACTTAGGGCCTGTTAACACTAATCGATTATTTTCTGGTCGTAGGTGATTAAAGCACCTAGAATCCCGTCATAAAATAACAATAACTTTTACGTAACAGACTTTTTATTTGAAGGGCATATTGACCAGGAGCCAGACGTGAGCAAAAACGAGGAAAAGAGGAAAGTCACCAAGAAAAAAGTGGCCGCCAAGAAAAAGATCACCAAAAAGAAAGTGGTTAAGAAAACTACCAGTAAAAAAACCGTAGCCAGGAAAAAGGCTGCTGTAAAACGCACTAAATCATCATCGGTAATCAGCCCGCGTGAACGCTATGAAATGATTGCCACCATGGCCTATTACCGTGCTGAACAAAGAAACTTTGAGCCTGGGCATGATGTCCAGGACTGGCTCGACTGTGAAAGCATTATCGACCAGATGCTCTCTCACTGAGCGGGCTTGCTAGGGCCTGTTCACACTAATCCAATAGGTTCTGCTGGGACTGTTTTTGTACCCAGCAAGGCAGAATGAGCGTGGTGTAGCCCGGCTACATGAGCGAATGATAACGCCGCTGGGTGCAAAAACAGCCCCAGCCCTTCGGGTTACGCCTGAAAAAGCACCACTCGGCGTTGCTCGTCGTTCATTTGGAATAACCAAACTTCTCTCCTCGCGCCCCGAAGGAAGTGCCCTTGGGGTGCGCCTTGATTGGCGCTTTTTCAGGCGCAACAGAACCTATTGGATTAGTGTTAACAGGCCCTAACCGGCTGGCCATTCCCGGCCAGCCGCCGATCTTATTTTGTTTCCAATCGTCGTCTGACACGACTGGCCATCACCTGCTGGTGTGCCCAGACGATCAGCCCTGCCCCAACGATCAACGTCGCCCCGATAAAAAAACCGGCGTCCAACCTATCGTCGAAAAAAAGCATGCTGTAGAGCACCGCCGCCACAAGCTGTGCATTTAAAAACGGTGACAAGACCGGAGCAGGTGCCAGATGAAAGGCCTTGACTAAAAGAAAATGGCCGGTAGCACCCATTGCCCCTGTCATGATGAGATATCCCCACTGTTCCGGTGTGGGAGCAACCCACCAGAGCGGCATGAGTAAGGTGAGTAATACAGCTCCCATTGCCGTTGTATGAAAGAGTGTGGTTTTTTCACTGTCTTTGCCTCTCAATGCACGGGTCAGCACAAAGTAGAAAGAGAGTGAAACCGCGGCCAGCAGTGCCAGCAACATGGCCGGTTGTATCTCTCGAAAACCCGGCCTGACAATCCATAACACACCCACAAAACCCATCGACACAGCCAACCATTCCTGAATACCCACCCGCTCATTGAGGAAGATGCCGGCAAGCAGGGTAACCAGTACGGGTGCAAAGAAGATAATCGCCGTGGCATCCGCCAGCGAAATAGTACGAATCGAATAGTACATACAGACTGTTACGCATAGCAGGCAGATCGCGCGTATTGTCTGTAGTAAAGGCCTTTGAGATTTCATGAAGCCCACACCGGAGTGAGCGGCAAAGACAATACCGACAATCAATGTATGAAAGAAGTAACGCGCCCAAACCACCTGTTCGGTTGGTAACTCACGCATCAGCCACTTGGCGAGACCATCCATCGCCGCCAGAATGAACCCCGCCATTATCGTAGACAGGATCGCAAAGAGCACATGGCGGTCATGTAAAAAAGGGGGGGTGATTTTCACGTAAGGGCCAATCTCTGAGGATTTGCAGGATTGGCGACATAGTCGCAGGAGGCGGCTGGTCAGTTCAAGTCGATGCCGATGGAAAGGCAGGTATCATCACGCTTTGAGTCACGCCCACCCCGGCCCATCAACAAGACCGGGGTGAGTGAAAAACTGTCAAACAGCTTTCAGATCAGAAACGAAAGGTTGTATTGACATAGAGATAGCGGCCTGGCTCGTTGATCAGCATTACCTCACCCGTGGCGCCACTTGCGATCAGCGTCAGGTCATTATAGGTATTACTGGCGGCATAGGTCCGGTCGAAGACGTTATCGACCCCAGCAGTGATCTCGAATTGATCTGTCAGCTGATGCTGCACCTTCAGATTGACGACGGCATAGCTGTCGAGCGCTTGCTCGCCATTGTCGCCGTCGAAGTTATCCCATTTATCGGCAGCCACCATCTCAATTCGGGCATTGCTCTTATGGGCATACTCATAGTTGAACGCCAGGTTCGCCTTGAGCGGTGGAATCTCTGCCAGATCCGTATCGGTCTGTCCGGATAATGGCTGATCCTTCTTGCCCCGTTGGTAGGCCACACCGAAATCAAGGTACATCTCATCGTTGATGAAATAGGATCCGCTCACATCCAGACCATAGATCGTCGCATCAACGTTTTCGAAGCGGTTGAGATTCATCATCGAACCAGGAACCGGTGTCGATCTGTAGTGGATGAAATCAGACAACCAACTGTGGAAGACCTTGGTTTTCAAGACCAGACTCTCGAAATTGTTCTCGATACCAAAATCGACCTCGTCATTTCGGGTCTGCTCCAGTGTCGGCGTACCAATCTGAGGACTCCTTCCAGTAGCTACTGGCACTGGCATTGGCGGTGTGTTAGGTGGAACAATCATCGCTCCACGGAAATAGAGTTCTCTGGCATCAGGCACCCGGTGTGCACGGCCAAAACCGCCAAACAACTTGGTAGCATCATTCAGCTGATAGGTACCGAAGAGATAGCCGCTGAATGCCGTGTAGTCGTTGTCGGGTTGATTCGCTGCATTACCGCCAGTCTCAATCGTCGTATCGTCATAGCGAGCACCTGCCTTGAGATTGAAGTCGGTGTAATCCTTATCCAACACCACGAAAATGGCCTTATTCTCAGTATCCACATCATCGATACTGTGGAAGCCATCAATCAATGCCTGGGTACCCGTACCCTTATAGTTACCATCCCAGTTTCTTACACTGAAATCGACACCGTAGGTCAGCTCTGCCGTCTCACTTAAATCAAAGCTGTTCTTGACCCTGAGACCCCGAACCTGAGTCTCAAGGTGGCTCACCTTTTCATTCACTGAATTCGGGCCGGACGCATTACGATAGAAGGTCGACATGGGGTGATCGACTTCTGAATTATAGAGTTGAATGTCCAGCTCTTTGGAGTAGTCACCCAGGTTCTTGATGGCATACTCAGCAGTAAAGATATCGGAATCATCATAGAGCGCATCCATGGGTGTCGATGGGTAGAGAATGTCATCACTGCGATTCGCCGTATAACTCAATTTGAGTTCCTGGTTTTCTGTCACATCCACGTAGACCTTGCCCATGAAGGATTGCTTGTCATAGGCGTCGATCCCGACAAATTCCGGTTTATAGCGATTCCCAGCAGGAGCACCAACGGCCGCCAGCTGCTCGGAGAAATCATTTCCATCACCATCTTCATACTGCTCACTGGTCTCCTTTGAAATACTGAACAGTGCACGCACCTTGTCACTGCCGCCACTCAATGTGGTCGAGGCCTTGCGGTATCCCCAGCTTCCCAGATTGACATTGACCTCTCCCTCAAACTCCTTCGAGGGTTTCTTCGTCGTAATTTTTACAGCACCGCTCAAGGTACCGAAGTTCTCCACATCGTAGGGCCCCTCGGTGATTTCAATACCCTCGATATTGTTAGTCAGCACATGAGAGGTGGGTGGATCCATGCGATTGGGACAAGCGCCGTAGATTTTCGCATTGTCGATGAGAATATTGATATTGTCTTTCTTCTGTCCACGCAGAATGATGTCATTGGCAATACCGCTACGGCGCACAATGGAGATGCTCGGCACGTTTTTCTGTAACGCCTCGGCAAGATCGGCAGATTTTACCTGCTCACCACTCACATCACTCAGTGTTGTGCTCTCAACATTGATGGTGGGTAGCGCTGCCTCTTCGGCAGAGGCAGTAACAGGTAAAGAGAGTTGGCTGGCCAGGACTGCACTGATCGCCAGCGTCAGAGACGTTTTTTGCATTATTGATACCTCAAGGTTTAGATCCAGAAACCTATAGCAAGCATCGAACCAAAAATTTATCTCTTTGTATTTATATGTATTTTTTTTGAACTACATCAAAATTGAATTGGCCGTATAAGGCATATAACTCACTCGGATAAGTCATATGCCACACTTATCAGCAGCAGAGCCTTTCAGTATTTATATCTGGAAGGCGTCACAGTGCCGCTTTAGCGACAATATCTCCTTTCTACCGCTCATGGAGATATCGTCTTATCAGTAGGTTTCTGCATCCAAAAGGCATTTATCCGAGTAGATATGAAAATGTCATAAAATGAGATAGAACCTGTCATGTTGAAAAATATTCTCTTGCTACTTGTGATGATTTCGATGGTACCCGGCCTCAACGCAGCCCCCCGTGCAGAGGCCTGGTTACACTGGAACAAGAGCCAGCCCAACAAAACAGTTGAGATCAGCCACGCACCCTGGCAGGCATTTCTTGACCAGTATCTTGTGCTTTCCGAGGATGGTATCAATCGGCTGAACTATGCTGATGTTTCTCAAAATGACAGACAATCACTCACGAGCTACCTGGACCAGCTCCAACAGCTGCCTGTTGACACCATGACCAGAAATCAGCAACTGGCATTCTGGATCAATCTCTACAACGCAGGCACGGTGAGTGTGATACTGGATCACTACCCCGTGAAGTCGATTCTTGATATTGATATCTCACCGGGCTTGTTCAGCAATGGGCCTTGGGGCAAGAAGCTCTTCTCCATCGATGGCCAGCGGCTTTCACTGGATGACATCGAGCACCGCATCTTACGCCCCCTCTGGCGTAATCCACTGATTCACTACGGACTCAATTGCGCTTCCCTGGGATGTCCCAATCTGCAGACGGTTGTCTTTACTGCAGACAACGCCGACGGGCTGCTTGAACAGGCTGCAAAAGCATTTATCAATCACCGCCGAGGGGCTTCCGTAAGTGGAGACAGACTGGTGGTATCCAGTATCTATGATTGGTTCAAAGACGATTTCGGCAAAGATGATGCGGCGGTGATCCAGCATCTGAGGCAATATGCCAATGACTCACTACACAAGCAGTTGATGAATATCACAAAGATAGATGATGACGCATACGACTGGTCTTTGAATCAAGCTCCCAACCGCTGACAGACGCAAGTCAAGATTGGGGCAATGCTGGCAAAAGCTTCTGCAGATGCCATACTTTGCGTCATGGCTATCTATCACGACTTTAAAACTCCATGGCCGAATAATAACAAACCACAGGAGTTCCCTTGGGACGTCTCGCCATCATAGTACTGGCACTCTGCTGGCACCTGCCGGCAGAGGCCTTCTTCTGTATTAACTTCGGTTCCCAAGGTTCAGCAAACAAGCGTTTCGACGCCCGACGCTGGATGGCTTTTCAAGCTCCACCACCTATCGCCTACCCGGCCCCATTGCCCAGCACACGATCAGAATATGAGACGCGACTACCGTCGATAAAACCTGAAAAGCGACAACCCGAAATCATCCAGGGCTATCGGTTTCGTCCTCTCGAGAGAACAGAGAACCACGCTCCACCCTTAGTCATACAGATGGACCGACGTCGCTGACCCGCCAGCACTGCGACCACCGTTTACTTCTTTGGCATGCTCGCTTGTGAACACTTTTGCATCTGCTCCATGGATGAACTCTGTTTGAAACAGTCACTCATGGCCGTTCCGATTAGGATTGACCGATCAAGGAAATGCAGCATGTCTTTCTTTGTCTCTGCATTCCACTCGATATCTTTGGGATCCTTCATTGGCTGATCCTGATTACCTGGTATGGGTCCCATTCTCGCCCGCATCTTTTTATCCAAATCTGCCATGATCTCGGCACAGCTCTCAAACGATGACTGATCATCAGCTTTCTGCAGACAGGCCTTTGCCTCTTTCATGGCGGGCAGGCTCTCTTCCATCATCGGCAGCATCATCTGTTTCGACTGCTCGAAGATTTGCTGTGGATCCATCTGGCCTGCAGGCGGTTGCGCAACAGCCAGCGAGGGAATTAAAAGCAATAGTGACAAAATTCTCATGGTTATTAGCCTCCTTATCGTAATCCGCTACGACAATACCCCAATCCAACGGTATTTTACCAATTGAGACCCCCTAACATTTCAACCCGTCACGCTACAGGCTGAAATCCAGGGCGCATCCCGTTAGAATCCCCTCTTCGAATCAGACACTCATCCCACTCTTGGAGAGAACCGTGGCAGAAAAGAAAGTTGATGTAGCCATTCTCGGTTCCGGCACTGCCGGACTCAACGCAACTGGTCAGGTCGGCCCCGCCGGCAAGCGCTTCCTCCTGATCAACGGCGGTGAGCCAGGTACGACCTGCGCCAGAGTGGGATGCATGCCGTCCAAGGCGCTGATTCAGGTTGCCGAGGACTACCATCGTCGCACACATCTGGGCCGCTATGGTGTGGATGGTCATGAGGCGTTGAGCATCGACATCCCTGAGGCAATGGAACACGTGCAGGACCTGCGAGACAACTTCGTTGACAGAGTACTGACCAATAGCACCGACAATATGGGTGAAAAATTTGTCGAGGCTTATGCCCAATTCGTCGACCCACACACCCTGGCACTCGACAATGGAGATAGGATTGTCGCCGAGCGTATCGTCATTGCCACCGGGTCCAGGCCCTTGGTACCGGAAGCCTGGACAGCTTTTGGCGACAAAGTCCTGACAACGGATACCTTTTTCGAACAGGAAGATCTCCCTCAGTCCGTGGCCGTTGTCGGTTTAGGTGTCATCGGACTCGAACTGGGTCAATCCCTCAGCAGGCTCGGTGTTCACGTAACCGGTTTTGACATGGCCGAATACATCGGTGGGGCTAGCGATCCGGAAGTCTCAAAAATGGCCCTGGAGATCATGCAGAGAGGCTTTCCTATCCATCTGGGACAGCCCGTGGAGATCACCGAGGCCGGCGATCAGTTGAAAGTCACCGCCGGTGACCAGTCGGTGGTAGTCGATAAGGTGCTCGCCAGTCTGGGCCGAACACCCAATGTAGAAGGTCTGGCATTGGAGAATGCCGGCATAGCACTGGATCAGCGTGGCATTCCGCTCTACGACCCCAACACTATGCAGTGCGGCGATTCCCACATCTTTATTGCCGGCGATGTCAACGGTGAACGGCCGATTCTGCATGAGGCGGGAGATGAGGGGAAGATTGCCGGTTACAATGCTGCCAGCGGTCAAGTCACCGCTTTCAAGCGCAAAGTCCCGCTGGCGATCAACTTCTGTGATCCCAATATCTGCCTGGTGGGCGCCAGCTACGATTCACTCAACCTTGAGAATACCGCCATCGGCGAGGTCAAACTGGCACCGGTGGGTCGCGCCATGATCATGGGCCAGAACCGGGGCATTATCCGGGTCTATGCAGACAAACGCAGTGGGGTAATGTTGGGTGCTGAGATGATCACCACACGGGGTGAAAACCTGGCACACCTGCTCAACTGGGCTGTCACACAACAACTGACGGTGGGAGACCTGCTTCAGATGCCCTTCTACCATCCGGTCATCGAAGAGGCCCTGCAGGCAGCGCTCAACAATCTCTATGCCCAGGTAGAAAAGAAAAACGAGAGCCCGATCAAGGAACTCCAGCAGCTTTAGAAAATAGCTCAGCGGTGGGCTATAGCGCTCAAGACAGGCAGAATACGGAGCAGTAGATGGAAAACATTAAGGTTACATTTCCCGGTGGTAAACGCATCGATGCCCAGGTAGGTGATTTCACGATTCAGACAGATCAATCCATCAAGTACGGTGGAGAGGCTTCAGCTCCCGCCCCCTTCGATCTGTTTTTGGGTTCCATTGCCACCTGTGCCGGTATTTTCGCCTGGAATTTCTGTGAAATGCGCCACCTCTCCACCGAGGGTCTGGTGCTCAACATGGAGTGTGTCGATGATCCTCAGAAAAAAATGATCGGTGAGATCAGATTTAATCTGACCCTGCCTGAAGGGTTTCCGGAGAAATACCATCAGGGGATCATCCGGGCCATGGAGCAGTGTGCAGTCAAACGGCACATGCAACAGTCACCCGAGTTCACGGTGAAAATTAACAGCTAAAAAACCTTTTTGTCAGGCTGGTCGCTGACTTTTGAAATCCTGCAGAGTTACTGATTCCAGCTCCGGATGCCTTTGCAGAAAACGATCCAGCCGCTGAAGTGAGTCGGGCGTCAGCGCCTTCGGGTGGCCCATGACGTTAAAAATAGGATTCTCAACTTCTCTATTTAATTGCCGGTAAGACTGCTCCAAAAGACCCGCTTTAGCACCATCTATAGAGGTTACCGAGTAGCTGGGCCTGGTCAATAAGGCACGATAATAGGCACTGTTGGCGACCATGGCCTGACCATCACCGAAGGCCTTATAAGCACCACGAGCCAATTTCTTCTGCAATGCCAATTTCCAATAAAATAGAGGACTGACTTTGCAGCCGGTGATAGCCACCTCGTAAAAGCGCCCTTCGGTCTGATTCTGCAGAGGATCATCGGAAAACCACCAGGTTGCTTGCTCCGGTGCGCCACGAAAGTCGAAACCACGAATATCGTCAGGCGAATAACCCCTGCTATACACCGTGCTATCGAGCCAAATGCCATGTCGATGCAAGGCATCTCCAATCTTATCGAAGGGCTGCATACACCAACCACCTGCCCGATATGCGAAGACCCGGTCCCCGACGATGTCGGTCAGTGCCTGTTTATACTCACCGACAATTCGCTCCATCTCATCCGGTGAAAAATCGTGCAGTCTGTAGCGGCGGGTATCGATCTGCCAGCCATCACTTTCATAGACCGTATCCTCCCAATGAGGATGGATGTGGAGTTGTACATCGTGTCCCGCCTCAACCAGGCTTTGTAGCTGATTTTTGATTTGCCGATAGTCATCTTCTAAAGCGGATACCCCATTCACCTGCTTCTTCAACTGATAGAGATAACCCGCGTCAACAAATAGCGTCAGCTTGGCATTATGGCGATCCACAACCTGTTTGAGCTCGGAAATGGGACGAATCATGCAATGTTCAACCGTACCTGTTTGACGGCCGAAAAAGAGTTCGTAATCGAGGGTAATCAATAATCGCGTAGACATGGGCAGGCTTTGTGAGAGTAACAATCAGGTAATCATAACCCGGATGGAAATAGTTTAGACCTTTGGCTTTGTAAATATTTAGGGATGGTTAGTTTATTCCGACATTCGCCGATTTGGCTTATTAATCGGATGTTCCTTAGCTACGAGCCACAATGATGGCACGCCTTGGGGCCGGGTGACCCTCAACAGTTTGTACCGGTTGCATGGGATCAAGATAGTCTGCCAGCGATTCGAATCTCATCCACGCTGTCGCTCGCTGTTCTTCGACAGAGGTCGTTGTGACATCGATCAGTCTCACATCCTCAAAGCCGGTGCGGGAAAGCCAGGAGATAAGGGTGGCGGGGGAAGGAATAAACCAGACATTACGCATTTTGGCATAGCGACCTTCAGGTACCAATACCTCGCCGGGGCCGCCCTCGATAACCAGGGTTTCCAGCACCAGTTCCCCACCTTTTCGCAAACAGCCCTTGAGTTCCGACAAGTGGGCAAACGGAGAGCGCCGATGGTAGAAAACACCCATGGAAAAGACCGTATCGAAGACCTGTAGATTTGGGGGTATGTCCTCGATACCCAACGGTAGCAAATGTACCGGATATTGCTGTCCCAGAAAGTGACGAAGGGCTTCAAACTGGTGAAGAAAGAGTTGGGTGGGATCGATACCGATGACCAGCCTGGCTCCCTCTCCTGCCATACGCAAAGCGTAGTAACCGTTGCCACACCCCACATCGAGTACCAGACGATTATGCAGCGGCTGAATATGCGGTTGCAGCCGCTTCCATTTCAGATCGGAGCGCCATTCGGTATCGATGTGTAGACCACAGATCTCAAATGGTCCTTTACGCCAGGGATGTAGACACATCAGCTGCTGTCGAATGTGTTCTCTGGCCTGGTCGTCACAATCTGCCGCCTCACCGACACGTATGCAGGGCGTGCTCAGTGAGATTGTCGAAATCTCCAACTCCGGTAGTTGTGAGATGGATTCCTGCCAGGCTGACATATCCCCATGAGGTTTCTCTCGCCATACTCTTTCGACCTGTTGGGGTAAAACCTCCAGCCAGCGGGCCAGTGGTGTCTCCATCAACGCTTCGGTCCAGGACCAGTCGCTATTCACTTGACTGCCAGCAGGGAGACGAAATTAAAACACTGAAACCAGACCTCCACGGTCTGGAAACCCACGTCGCGCAAACGTGCCTGGTGAGTAGACAGGGTCTCTGGCAACAGCACTTTTTCCAATGCGGTACGCTTCTGACTGATCTCCAGCTCGGAATAACCTTGTGTCTTTTTGAAACTGTGATGCATCTCGGTGAAGAGCTGCTGCGCCATCCCGGTGGGTAGTGCAATCTTTTCGGACAAGATGAGGGCGCCGCCCGGTTGCATGCCCTCATATATCGAAGTAAGAAGCTGACTGCGCTTCTCAACGGGAATGAACTGCAGGGTAAAATTGAGTACCACCATGGATGCCGATGTGATGCAGATATCCTTAATATCGGCGCAGACAAACTCAATAACCGAGGGTTCGCCCGTCTGGAACAGGTAATGCTTTGCCCGCTGCACCATGGCAGGGGAATTATCTACCGCAATGATCCGGCAGGGAGTCTCCCCTCTTCCCCGGTTAATTGCCAGCGCAGCTGCGCCCAGGGAACAACCGAGATCATAACAGTGGGAGTCCTGAGTAACGCATCGAGCCGCCAGGGTACCGATCATATTGATAATCGTGGTGTATCCAGGTACCGATCGTTGAATCATATCCGGAAAGACCTCGGCCACCCGTTCATCAAAGACGAAGTCCGCGACGACTTCTCGATGACGGGCATAGAGTTTATCTTTGTCTGGGTTATCGGTCATGCGTTCTGGTAGATGCTTGTCGTCCTCAACACGGCATATTAGATTGCCGGGATAAAAGTAATTACCATAGGATGGTATTCAAGGTTGCAGAGTCTATCAAACATCAGCCCGGAGGAGACGTTCTTGTATGGGACTATTCGATTTCCTGTTTAGCAAGAAGACAAAAAAACGCATGGTCGCCAAAGAGATCGGCCTCGAGAGTGGCCTGTTTGTCATGTGTCCGGTCTGCCACGATGTCACTGAGGCGGAAAATCCCTCTGCGTTTCGAGCGGCCACGGAATCCCTAGTGAGGCAGCTTATTCAGAAGGGTGATTCCCGCTTGGATCTGTTCGAACACGACCCAGTGGCGGCCATAGAGACAATCTCCCAAGTTGGCAGGGATCTCCCATTTCGCTGTAACTGCCATAGGATCTAACAGGGTTAATTTTGCTCCAAACCACGGGCCGCGCTTTGCCCTGCATCCACATCCACCCGACTGAGTAAAAACGCACCGAGTGCAAAGAGAATACCAATAGCCAGTATCGAGAGACGGCTATCTTGGGTCAGTACACCGACCCAACCCATCAGTAGTGGACCCAGGACCACGGCAAATTTCCCCAGCATATTGTAGAAGCCAAAAAATTCTCCCGCCTGATCCCGGGGAATCAGTCTGGCATAGAGGGCACGTGAGAGTGCCTGTATCCCTCCCTGCACCAGCCCAATAGCCACCGCCAGCAAATAGAACTCCCAGATGGCATCCATCCGATAAGCCCATAGGAGGATCAACAGATAGACGAATATGGCCAGCATAATACCTTGCTTGGGTCCTCTTTTTGCACCAATTGTGGCGAAGACCAGTGCCGCTGGAAAACCCACAAATTGCGTGATTAACAGCGCCACCATCAGATTGTTCGCATCGAAGCCGATCGACAGACCGTAATCCACCGCCATGCGAACAATGGTGTCGACACCATCGATGTAACACCAATAGGCCAGAAGAAAGAGAAAGGTCATCTTTAGCTGGCGGACTTTACTCAGGGTGGAGAACAACTGCTTAAAACCGGCCGTGACCCAACCTCTTTTTTCTTCACCTGTCACAGGCTCTTCCACCCAGAGAAAAAGTGGTATGGAAAAGAGTGCCCACCAGACGGCAACGCTAAGAAATGAGACTTTAACTGCCTCTGCGGCCCCAGCCAAACCAAAAGAGTCTGGGAAAAGAATCATCAACACATTGAAACTGAATAGTAGACCGCCCCCTAGATAACCAAAGGCAAAACCGTAAGCGGAAACCCTGTCGTAGTGTCTCTCCTTTGTCACTGAAACCAGCAATGAATCATAGAAAATATTACTACTGGAAAAGCCGATTAGTGCGAGTCCGTAGAGCACCAGCGCCATCACCCAGGCACCTGCGGCTACCAAAGGGAGCGATCCGGTCATGACGATGCCCATGGCGGCGGAAATGAGCAGAAAACGTTTCTTTGCCCCCGCTTGATCGGCCATTGCCCCGAGCAGCGGCGCCACACAAACCACCAGAATACTGGCCAGGGAGTTGGCCATGCCCAGACGGAAGGTACTCTCGGTAGCGACGACCTCGGCGCTCCAGTACTGCTTGAAGAAGAGCGGAAAGAAACCCGCCATCACCGTGGTGGCAAAGGCGGAGTTGGCCCAGTCATAGAAACTCCACGCCAATACCTTGGGTTGGCGTATGAGTCTTTCACCCACGAGGGAAGCTTATGTCGCGGTTCATTCCTCGAGGGTCTCTTCACCAAGAGTCAGATTGGCATGTATCGCCATCCTGACCAGTTCGGCCAGAGAGCCCGCTTCCATCTTTTCCATCACCCTTGCCCGATGGGCTTCCACGGTCTTTGCACTGACTCCTAGCGAGGAGGCAATCTCTTTGTTGGCCCTGCCGTTGGTGACCATCACCATCACCTCGTGCTCCCGCGGCGTGAGGCGGGCCAGGCGCGTGGCGATCTCAGCACGCTGTGATTGCATATCACGTTGCCGTTCATCCAGCATCAGGGCATGACGGATGCTCTCCAACAGCAATTCATCATTAAAGGGCTTCTCGATAAAGTCGACTGCACCGCTTTTCATGGCCCTGACAGCCATCGGCACATCAGCATGACCGGTAATGATAATGACCGGTATCGCAATCTGATGGGCGGTGAGGTACTCCTGCAACTCCAGGCCACTCATGCCGGGCATACGGACATCCAGCAGCAGGCATCCGGAACGCCCAGGATAGTAACTGTGGATAAAAGCATCGGCAGATTCGTAAGTTTCAACATTCATGGCCACAGATTCGATCAGCCATTTGAGGGAATTACGCATGGCTTGGTCATCATCGACAACGAATACAGTCGTTTGGCTACTCATAATCAAAATCCCGGTAATTCAAGTGCAGGGTCAGTGGGTAACACGACATGAAATATCGCCCCCTCCCCCACGCTGGTTTCAACAGAGAGCTCGCCATAGTGAGCCTCAATTATCTTCTTGCTGATAGGTAGTCCCATACCCATACCCGTCTCCTTGGTGGAAAAGAACGCATCAAAAAGATGTTCACACGTATCCGGCGCCATACCTGGACCATTATCCATCACAATGGCTTCTACTCTGGAGTCATCGAGACGCATTGTCTTCAAAAGTAATTTTCTGTCTCCGGATGTTACCACTTTCATCGCATCGATGGCGTTACGCACCAGATTCAGCAATACCTGCTCGATCTGAACCAGATCGACCTTGACGGGCAGGCTTTCCTTACTCAATTCGAGAGTCACTTCAACACGGTGCCTATTGGCCTCGTACTCGATAAATGAAGCAACCTCTAACACCATATGATTCAGATTCACCACCTCATGTTCCTGGGGGCGTTTGCCCACCAGTGCACGCAGCCGCTTTATGATCTCTCCCGCCCGCTCCGCCTGTACAGTGATCTGTGCCATGGCGTCCACCAATTCTGCCTCACCGCCAACACCGGATTGAATACGCCTGACACAGCCACTGGCAAAATTGATGATTGCAGACAGCGGTTGATTGAGTTCATGTGCCAGACCCGTCGACATCTCACCCATGGTACTCACCCGGCAGACATGCACTAACTCCGACTGATGCTGTCGACTCTGCATCTCCGCGTTACGCATTTGGGTAATGTCGCGGGCATAAAGGTTGACATAATCCAGCTCCTGGATCGGTGCGAGCTGGAGGGAGAAAACCTGTCCATCGAATGAGATCTCAAACTCCTCCGTTTCACCAGCGGTAAGTGACCGGTTAACCAAGTTTTGCCAATAGCGCGGCAGTGTCTGGCCACGCTCACATCCCCAGTAGTCGAGCAATGGCTTGCTTGCAGTATTTGCATACACAATGACACCGCGTTTATTGGCGCGCAACACGGGACTGGGGTTTTCACTGGCCAGTTTAGCCAGACTGGCAATTTCCCGCTCCGCCTGTTTGCGTCCTGTCACATCCCTCAGGTAGACATTGAATACTGTCTGTTGAGAAAGGTGAATCGATATCACGGAACAC
The DNA here is from genome assembly GCA_025655575.1 of Candidatus Thiodiazotropha sp. (ex Monitilora ramsayi). Taxonomy (GTDB): domain Bacteria; phylum Pseudomonadota; class Gammaproteobacteria; order Chromatiales; family Chromatiaceae; genus Thiodiazotropha. Next base: position 85,315 of record JAHXIP010000008.1, read on the forward strand.
TCAATTGCCCGCTCCTCTCCATGCCCTGTGACAGCGACCATAGATTGTGCGCGGCACTCTAAATTGCTACCGCTCTTGCGTGCACAACTACTCAACATATGACGATATTTAGCCCGATAGTCCGGATGAATGGCGATCTCGTCGAAGAGGCCTCCAAGCAAATTTTCCCGATCAAAACCGAAGGCTCTGACAGCTGTACCATTGACCTCAATCACCTGTCCCTGCTCATCCAGCGTGATGATTGCATCCATGGAATTGTCGAACAATGCACTTTTGAAAACTTCGGACTCTTTGAGTCGCTCCTCCTGCTGCAAGCGTAGCTTGTCGCGAGCGACAATGACCTGCCTGAAAAAGGCCTTGATCCAGCTCTCCAGCAAAAGCATCTGATTGCCACGTTTCACCACTGGCTGCTCAATACCCAGAGCCTGCTGCCCAAATCGTGAAATACGCTGAAGCACGTGACTGATCTTTGTGGAAATAAGGAAGAAGACCAGCGAAAAAGCCGCCATGAATACTAAAGCTGCAATAAAGCGATCTTGCTGTGCCAAACTCAAGATATTCTGCATGGTCCGCATGGTCGCCTCACGGGAAACCAAGGTTGTGAACAACAGGTTCTGATCGACACCCTGATAGCCCACCAGGGCTTGAGAAGTTACAAGAAAAGCTTCTTTCCAAATCCCCAAAGGCGAGGTAGTGAAAACACTTTTACGGTTACTGCTTACAATCAGTTCTTGGTTTTCTGAATCGAGTAGCGCAATGACAGTATCGGGATCTCCAACCGCCTGCTGTGATTCATCCAGAAAGTGGTCGTCAATTTCCACCACCAACATCAGAAACGCAGGGTCAAAGCCCTCTGTTCGGCGAATGCCGGACCAGACCAGAAGATAGGGTTTCCGCTGGATGGTCGTTATCACCACTTCTTCCCTACCAGAAAAGAAGTCCGTTAAGCGTTCCAACGGGAAAGGCAGTGCCTCTGATTGAAATATTTCACGGGGTCCGCCATCTGAATCCAACAGCACAACCTGATCAGGTTCGATGGAACTCAGAATAAGTTGACCGGACTCAATCCATGCAGGCGGGTGCCGACGATTATAACGGATGGGTGATTCTAGTGAGTCTTCCCAAGCTGAGGAGCTGAGATGATCAACCACTTGCCAGTGCTGGGCGAATCTGTGGCCGAGACTACTCCACTCTTGCAGGAAACTCTCAAAACGATGACGGGTCTCGATAGATCTGACTTCTAGCCTGGAAACCAGATTATCCTGGAAAATTTTTTCAAGGCGCTGATTTAAAATGGGATCAAGAAACAGCCAAGTCACAAGACCGCACAGTAAACCTACCACAACTGAAATCCATGGCAGGGGAATACGTGCCAGCCAAGATTGCTGCAGTGATGTTGTTAGTTCTCTCATCACCTGAGATACACCAATAATACTTTCTGCTATATGTGAACAATACCCGGTACAGGTTGCCATAAGAGAGCCGACTGTAGAAGTCGATCAACTCATGGAAGTACCCACATTAACAGAAAACATCATAAGCACCCTTTAAAACAAGCCAAGTGGAATCATCCCCGCAATAAAAAAAAGACGCTGAATCGCGTCTTTACAAAAATATAGAGTTCCAGCTAGCTGGACTAGTTTTAATTATACAGGAGGTACTCTTTCTATAAATGCTCTCAGGCAACCGCTCTATTGGCAGTAATCTCAGGTTGTTTATGCGAGTGGTAGGCGCGCTCTGTCACCGTGGCATATCCGAAGATCAGCTTTCTGAGCATCTGCCTGACACTTGAATCGATCTCACTGAACATAAGGCCCACACTGCCAGCCTGCTGGTGAACCACATACGCCTTTGCGCTGCACTCACGGGACTCGTCGCCACAATCAACTGGAAATGAGATATCGATAATGGTATTTAATGGTAAGGGCGTATCACTAATATCAACCAGCATGCCACTTAAGCTGACATTGCGGGTTTTTCCCGTGATTTTTCCCTGTTGGCGATCATTGATGATGATTTCTAGTGTTAGTAACTTGCGGTGGTCACATCTGTGTTCCATGCTTTCTGCCCCTGCTGTTAATAGCTCACCCGCCGAACTAACATTATGGATCTCGGGGGACAATCTGAAAATACGGATGATTGCTCTCTCGAATTAGGGTTTTACCCTATATAATTAACCCAGCACTATTGAACCATTACCACAGAGAATTCCTCACCAACCCAAGCTATGCCTCAAACGACATCCGAAAGCACAGATGAATGGGAGAGTCCGGGGTTTCTGCGTAGGCTGGGCAGTATCTTCTACGATCTTCTGCTGCTGCTGGCACTGATGGCAGTTGCCACCACAGTGATAACGCTCCCCCTGGGGTTACCGACCGGCGGCTGGTTTGTCCTCTACCAGTTTTTTATTTTTGAAATCATACCTTTACTGTTTTTTACCGGCTTCTGGAGTCGGGGTGGTCAAACCTTGGGTATGCGCGCCTGGCGTATGAAGCTTGTGCGGGATGATGGGGGTCAAGTTGGGTGGAATGACGCATTCAAACGCCATCTGGCTGCCCTCTTCTCATGTCTGGTCTTTGGTCTTGGGTTTGTCTGGATTCTGATCGACCCAAAGGGTCTCGCCTGGCATGATAGCCTTTCCAAAACCCGCCTGATTCTACTGAAGTGATACCCGTACTAGGTCGAACCCTCTTCAAACAGCATCCGCATGGCTCCCAACATGGTTTCAGGGGGTGTCTCATGGGGAAAGGCAAAACGCAATACACCTGCTTGGTCAATCAGATAGATGGTAGCCGAGTGGTTGACGATATACCCCATCGCAGAGTCATTGGTTTGCGTAAAACTGTATTGGGCGCCATACAACTCAGCTGCACTGGCTACCGCCTCAGCACTCCCTGTCACGCCAACAAAGTTTGGATGGAAGTACCCGACATAATCAGCCAATGACGTCACACTGTCACGCTTTGGGTCCACACTGACAAACAACCCAGCGACCTTCTCCAGTTCAGGGGTATCCAGTTCATTGAGTGACTGGGTCATGAAAGAGAGAGAAGTGGGACAGACATCCGGGCATTGAGTGTAGCCAAAATATAGCATCAGCACTTTGCCGCGAAATGCCTTGGTGGAAAGCGGCCCGGACTTTGATAGGAGGGTAAAGTCTCCACCCTGGGGGGTCCCTTTCAATGGAGGAATCGAGGACCCCGCCACTGCATTCTCTCCGGCAGAGAGGTGAGCCCATGACGCTAGCAGGATCACCAGTCCAGTCACTTGTAGTAGCATCCGCATAATTTTTGCCTCCTGTTTCATCCCTCTGAGTCCCGCATGGCAAACGCCTCGAAAATAGCTGACGACTTATCCAGTGTCTCCTGGTATTCAGCCGCTTCTTTTGAGTCAGAGACGATGCCACCACCTGCCCAGAATTCCAGACTGCCATCACGAACAGTGATCGTCCTGATGGCAATATTGGTATCCATACCCCCATTAAATCCTATATAACCGATACTACCGCAGTAGATTCCGCGCCGACAATCCTCCAGTTCCTCAATGATTTCCATGGCTCGCAGTTTGGGTGTACCGGTAATCGAGCCTCCAGGGAAGCAGGCACGCAGCAGATCCAACGCATCCCTGTCCGTCTCCAGCTGCCCCTCTATGGTACTGACCATGTGATGTACCCGGGCGAATGACTCGATCTCAAATAACTGTGGCACTTGAACGGAGCCAGGTCTACAGACCCGACCAAGATCATTGCGCAGGAGATCGACGATCATCAGATTTTCAGCAAGGTCCTTGGCGCTGGACCTCAGTTCATCGCGTAGTCTTTTGTCTGTTTCGGTATCAGAACTACGTCTCGATGTGCCTTTGATGGGTCTGGTCTGGACTTGCCCTTGCCGAAGATGAAGAAACCGTTCCGGTGATGAACTGAGGATGGACAGAAAGGGTGTCTCATAAAAAGCGCTGAAAGGTGCCGGATTCGTCAGACGCAATTGACGATAGGCTTGCCACAGGTCACCCCGCACTCGACCCTGAAAACGCTGAGCGAAATTAACCTGGTAGCAGTCCCCATCCCGGATATAGCGCTGTATGGCTGCAAACTGTTCAGCATAGCGTTCTCGGGTCAAGTCAGACTGAATAGGACGAGTGAGTTGGAACTCCCCTCTGCTGACAGGTTCAGTCCGGGAGAGTGTATTGACCAAGGACGCCCAGCGCCCTGCCGTCTGCTCATCCCGTCCCTCACTGACCAGCCAACTGGCCTGCTCGTGATGATCCACAATAAGCGCCCAATCATAGAGGCCGATTGCCATCTCCGCCGGCTCGTCAGTTGCCGGGTTAAGCGACGGTAGGCGTTCCCATTGCCGGGCCAAATCGTAGGAGAAGTACCCCAACGCGCCACCGGTAAAAGGTAAATCGTCTACCGGTTCACTTGTATCCGGAGCTAGTGCCTCTCTCAACAACACCAGAGGATCAGAAGTGGAAAACCATCGTTTCCCATGCTCGCAGATCTCTGTCTCACCGCCTCTTTTCACCAGCGTCATGTAGGGTGAGCTGGTGAGAATGTCATAACGCCCCTGCTCAACCATAGGAAAGCCACTGTCGAGAAAAACAGGCCAGGGCTCGTGACGAATGTGTTCAAACAGATCAGCGCTGTCTTGATGATAGGGCAGCGACTGAATTCGGCGGGTCATGGGAGAAGACTAGCCCCTCCCCGAGAATAGGGAGAGGTTGGATTAAGCCGGTTTAGCTGTCAAAAGGGTGTTGTCTGATGATGGTCTCACTTCTATCAGGACCCGTGGAGACGATATCAATGGGGGTTTCACACAACGTCTCGATCTTCGCCAGATAGTCTCGCGCAGTCTGGGGCAGTTGATCATAATCGGTGATACCGACGGTGGATGACTGCCAGCCCGGCATCTCGATATAGATCGGTTCGCAACGCTCAAAATGATCTGCCCCGACCGGCGGTGTGGTCACTTCTTTGCCATCGAATTTGTAGGCAACACAGATCTTGATCGTCTCCATACCATCCAGAACATCCAGCTTTGTGATACAGATGCCTGTGACGCTGTTGATCTCCAGTGAGCGGCGTAAGGCCACGACATCAAGCCATCCGCAACGTCGCTTACGGCCGGTGGTGGCGCCAAATTCGTGGCCCTTGGTGCCAAGATGATCGCCATCGTCATCAAAAAGTTCAGTAGGGAAAGGCCCCGCACCCACACGCGTGGTGTAAGCCTTGACGATACCCAGTACATAGTCGATGTAGCGAGGACCCACACCCGTACCGGTAGCAGCGCCGCCAGCCGTGGTGTTTGAGGAGGTCACGAAGGGATAGGTGCCGTGATCGATATCCAGCAAAGCACCCTGGGCGCCCTCGAACATGACATTATTGCCTTCACGGCGTAACCGATGCAGTTCACCCGTCACGTCCGCCACCATCGGTTGCAGGCGTTCGCCCATCACCAATAGCTGATCCAGCACCTGCTGAACATCCACTTCTTCGGTATTGAAGTAATGTTTGAGGGAGAAATTATGGTAGTCCATCACTTCTCGCAGACGCTCTGTAATATGTGGCGTATCGAATATCTCTCCCAGACGGATACCCCGGCGGGAGATTTTGTCCTCATAGGCAGGCCCGATACCGCGTCCGGTGGTACCAATAGCCTTTTTACCCCGCGCTCTCTCACGCGCTGCATCCAATGCAATATGGTAAGGCAGTATCAGGGGACAGGACTCTGAGATACCCATACGGCTGGCCGCGGGTATACCACCGGCTTCCAGCATATCGATCTCTTCCAACAGGGCCTCGGGCGACAGCACAACACCATTCCCGATCAGGCAACGGACACCTTCACGCAACACACCAGAGGGAATGAGATGGAGTACGGTCTGATGCCCGTCGATCACCAGGGTGTGACCCGCATTGTGACCGCCCTGGAATCTGACCACGGCTGACGCCTTGTCAGTGAGCAGGTCCACGACCTTGCCCTTGCCCTCATCGCCCCACTGTGTACCGATTATTACGACATTTTTGCCCATGATTCTCTCAATCTTGTTCGCCCGGTCTTTATGCCGGTCTCGTTTTCAACAACAAATGGATTTTTACAGAATTTCTTCAGGTTTCAAACAGAAATCACCTGCCATTCGCCATCCCGACTGACCAGCTCCTCGCCACAGCCCATTTCTGCGGCGCCCCCCTCCTGTCCCGGAAGCCCGCAGATCACACGCCGGCCTTCCCCTCTCAACTGCTCGATTCGCCCCTGCTGTGTCGCTTCATTAGACCAGGGAGCAAAAATAGCGGGGATTGACGCCTCACTCTCTCCTGAAGATAAGGCTGCAGCACGTATCAGCGTCTTCAGGTCTGTACTGAAACCGGTGGCAGGTCTTGACCGTCCAAAAACCTTACCGATATCGTCATAACGACCGCCTCGGGCTATCTCCTTGCCATTTTCCGGCACGAAGGCGGCAAACACGACACCTGTGTGAAAATGATAACCACGCAACTCGGCCAGGTCGAAATGGACCGGGAGATCTGGTAGCCAGACCTTGATTTGCTCTGCCATCTCCCTCAGATAGGCCAGTGCCTGTTTGACATGCGCAGATGCGCCAGCTAACACGTCTTCCGCCCTTTCCAGAGCGTCATCGCCGCTCAGTTCGGCCAACTGTGAAAACATGGGCGTCAGCGAGCTGTCGATATCAAAACTGCGTAGCAGTTGCTCTATCTCCGGCGCTGCTTTTCGCTGCAAGGCATCAAACAGCGCAGATTCCTGTTCGGAATTGAGTTCTGCCTGCCTGGCCAGGCCCTTGAAGATCCCCACATGTCCGAGGTCAAGATAGACGTCTCTGACACCTGCCTTCTCCAGGGTCTGCATCATCAGACGCAGTATTTCAATATCGCTCTCAACACCTTTGTGTCCATAGAGTTCAGCGCCGATCTGCAGGGGACTGCGTGTGCCTGCCAACCCATCGGACCGGGTATGCAGTACGGTGCCGAGATAACAGAGTCGTGTGGGCGCATCACAGCAAAGATGATGTGCATCAATCCGCGCGGCCTGAGGTGTAATATCAGCCCGCACCCCCATCATACGACCACTCATCTGGTCAGTGAGCTTGAAGGTCTTGAGGTCGAGATCACTGCCTGTGCCGGTCAGCAAAGAATCCAGAAACTCCACAAACGGAGGAATAATGAACTCATATCCCCAACTGGCGTAGAGATCGAGCAGTTCCCGACGTTTTCTCTCTATGACGGCTGCCTCACGGGGCAGCACCTCATCAATACCATCGGGCAGAATCCAGCTTTCGTTTTGCATCTTTTTCAATCAATTCACGAGGTAGAGCAATAGCACACCAAAGACCATGCTGACCAGTCCGCTGATACGCAGCGAACGATTCTCCTGTTGTGCCACCATCAGCAGCATCTGTCGCATGGAGTCGGGACTCAGAAAAGGCCAGACCCCTTCCAGAACCAACAGCAAGGCCATCGCCACCCAAAGATCATGCCACATGAGATCTCACCGCATAAAAAAACCGGGGAACATCCCGGTCCTGATCAGGCTGCCTGAGGCAGCGGTCATTCTCCCAGAGCAGACAGCGATTGTCCATGCATGCTGCCTGCTCTGGGAAACTGAATGTTAAGTGCCCTCTTTACTCGCCTTTCTGGCTTTTCAGGTACCGAAAGAAATCGGAATCCGGCTGCAACACCATGACATCCCCTCGGTCGCTGAAGCTGTTTTTATAGGCGTTGAGACTACGATAAAAGGCATAGAACTCACTATCCTGATTGTAGGCTTTGGCGTAGGTCTCAGCGGCCTTACCATCACCCGCACCCCGTTGCTGCTCAGCTTCACGATAAGCATCGGCAACAATGACCACGCGCTCGCGGTCGGCATTGGCGCGAATTTTCTCGGCGGCCTCAGCACCCTTGGCACGCAGATCTCTGGCCACACGCTCACGCTCGGCGCGCATACGTTGATAGACCGACTCACTAACCTCAGGTGGTAGATCGATCTGCTTCACCCGCACGTCGAGTATCTCGACACCCAGTTCCGCCGCCTTGGCATCCGAATCTTTGGTCAACAGTAACATGATCTCGGCCCGTTCACCGGAGACAACCTCCTTTACCGACCGTTTACCAAATTCATCACGCAGACTGGTATTGATACGCTCCTGTAACAGACGGGAGGTTTTCGCATCATCACCACCCGTGGAACGGAAGAACTGGGCGACATTGGAGATACGCCACTTGGCAAAGTAGTCGACGATAACGTCCTTCTTCTCCGAAGTTAGAAAACGCTCCGGACGGGCGTCCATGGTCTGTATCCGACCATCAAAGGTCTTGACGTTGTTCAGTATCGGCACCATCCAGTGCAGGCCTGGCTCGTAGTCGGTATCGACGATCTCACCCAGCCGTAACTTAAGCGCCACTTCCCATTGATTGACGATGAAGGCAGAGAGATAGACAGCCACTGCCACTACCGCAAAAACGGGTATCAATAATTTGGTTGCTTTCATCACCGGCTCCCTCTTGTACGATCGACATTTCGCAGGTTGGTCGTACTCGACCGGCTGCTGGGTGTCGTTGCCGATGGCGCCCTACCGGAAGCATCAGTACCCGTCGAGCGGCCTTGAATAAGCTTATCCAGTGGTAGATACATCAGGCTGTTATTACCCTCGGTATCGAGCATGACCTTGCTTGTCTGTCCCAACATGGTCTCAACTGCATCAAGATAGAGACGCTCTCTGGTGACCTCGGGTGCCCGCTGATACTCTTTCAAGACAGCAGTAAAGCGGCTGACGTCACCCTCTGCCTCGGCGATGACGCGATCACGATAGGCCTCGGCGTCAGCCAGCTGCCGAGCGGCTTCACCACGTGCCTTGGGAACCACTTCGTTGGCATAAGCCTCGGCCTGGTTCTCAAGCTTCTCCTTGTCCTCACGGGCCTTGATCGCATCGTCGAATGCACTCTTAACCTGTTCCGGGGGCTTGGCCGGTTGCATATTCACACTGGTAATGATCAGACCGGCCTTATAGTCGTCGATGAGTCCTTGTGCGCCCACTTTAATGCGATCGGCAATGGCACCACGACCCTGGGTAAGAATGAAGTCCAGGTCACTCTTGCCGATAATCCCGCGCACGGCGGTCTCAGTGGCGTCGCGCATGGTCTTGTTGGGATCCTGATCCTGGAAAAGATAATCCCCCGCATCCTGGATGCGTGACTGTATTGTCAGCTCTACATCGACGATATTCTCGTCACGGGTCAGCATCGTCGCCTTGTGTCTGAACGACGTGATCTGATCCACATTGACGGGAATCACACGTTCGATCGGATAGGGGATATGCCAGTGGGGTCCAGGTTCTGTGGTCTCTGAATAGGCCCCAAAACGTAAGATCACACCACGTTCAGCCGGCTGGATGATATAGATACCAGATGCCAGCCATCCGATGATTGCGATGGCAATCACGACACTGATCGCCTTAGACCCTGGCCCGGAGTCACCCGGAGACGATGAGGAGTTACCCCCCGACGAGCCACGATTACCAAACAGACCACCGAATTTATCCTGAAGTTTCTTTACGACTTCATCTAAATCTGGCGGTCCCTGATCTCCACCCTTACCACTCCAGGGATCCTTGCCACCACCCGGTTCGTTCCAGGCCATTGAACACTCCAAATACTTAGGTAATTGATTCCGTTACCGCCGAAATGCGGCCATTGAATCTCAAATTGAGGACTGATCGAATAATTTTCAACAATCCCATGAATAAAAGGTGGCTGCTTTCCATCGCATTGACCACTGGCGGCATTCTAACAGCCTGCCGAATTCTGGCAAACGAGAAGCGACAGCTCTCGAGAAACATTTTGCAATCCTTCAATGAATTGGGCATTTTCAGAGTAGAGAGACTAGTCAACGCAACAATGCAACAACTCCGGCACCTCTTTCAGCAGACGGAGAAATTCTCTTTCCGACATATCCACTTCCATCAGCCAGCCACCACTATCAGTACAGCATTCAGATAGCACCGATCCACGTTCATAGAGTAGTGCATGCAGCCTGCCCTCTTTTGGCTGTAATTTCAGTCTCTGACGGATGTGGTTGTGGCGAAAAAACTCGCCCAACGCCTGCTGCAGGAGATCAATACCCTCACCAGTAATAGCTGAGAGCCAGACTCGAATAATCTGCCCGTCTTCATTCCGATCGATACCTGGTGCCTTACCTTCCAGCAGATCTATTTTATTGAAGACCTCGATCTGATGGACCCTTTCAGCGCCAATTTGTTGCAAGACATCATTCACTTCCGATATACAAGTGGCGCGTTGAGGGCTGGCAGCATCCACGACATGGAGTAACAATGAGGCCTCGGTGGTCTCCTGCAGCGTCGACTTGAAAGCCGCTACGAGGTCGTGCGGAAGATGGCTGATAAAGCCCACCGTGTCGGCAATGACCACAGGCCCCTCACCTTTGAGATCCAGTCGTCTCAGTGTGGGATCGAGTGTCGCAAAGAGCTGGTCTGCGGCGTAAACACCGGATCCAACCAAGGTATTGAACAACGTGGACTTACCCGCATTGGTATAACCCACCAAAGAAACCGTAGGGATATCCGCTTTCTCTCTGCCCCGCCTGCCCTGTTCACGTTGCGAATCGACACGCTTCAAACGTTTTTTTATCTGTTCAATCCGCTGATTGAGCAGACGACGGTCTGTCTCCAGCTGGGTCTCGCCAGGCCCACGCAGTCCGATACCGCCCTTCTGTCTCTCCAGGTGGGTCCAGCCTCTGACCAGACGCGTCGAGAGATGCTGTAATTGTGCCAATTCGACCTGTAACTTACCTTCAAACGATCTTGCACGCTGGGCGAAGATATCAAGGATTAATCCCGTTCTGTCAATCACACGACAATCGAACTCCCGTTCCAGGTTTCGCTCCTGACTGGGAGACAGATCGTGATCAAAAATCACCAGCTCGGCTTTTTCTGCCAAGACCGTATGTTTGATCTCCTCCGCCTTGCCCCTGCCAATGAAGAATCTGGGATCAGGATGCTGGCGGCTACCACCGAGAAAGGCCACAGCCTCTGCACCGGCAGAAGCGGCGAGATCCTTAAACTCCTGAATCTCATCCCGATCAGAGTGACCGGCAATATCGATATGTACCAGAATGGCACGCTCACCCGATTTGGGACGCTCAAACATACGTAGTGGGGGTATTGATGGCTAGGCTTGACCGAGTCTTACCGGACACACCCGTTCTAGGGTGTGCCCGATCTGTCTGACATCCGGCGTCAGAAATTTCCGGGGCTGGATGCTGGGGGTGCAGTATCTTCTGATTGCCCATTGGGCTGTTGAAAACGAACATTTCTCGCCGGCACGACCGTCGAGATGGCATGTTTGTAGACCATCTGGCTGACGCTGTTCTTCAACAGCACCACAAACTGGTCAAAAGACTCAATCTGCCCCTGTAATTTAATCCCATTAACAAGAAAAATAGAGACAGGCACACGTTCCTTCCGCAGTGCATTCAGAAAAGGGTCTTGTAAACTTTGCCCCTTAGACATTGAGATTCTCCTTATTGTGATCGTAGAAAAAGCTTAAAAAACAATTATTAATAATAAAATATTAAAAAAATACCGCGCTGCAGCACAAAGTTTAGCACAAAGTTTTTTTTACCCAGTATTCAATATTTAAATACCATTTAATGAGAATTTCTATCATTAAATGCATGAAGCGGGGTTTCGGCCCTTATTTTCCCCTGGATATGTCGTTGAATGAGAGCAACTGCTTGTTGCTGCACATCCCCTCCTTCATTGAGCCAATGCGCATCGGTTTCTGCCCTTAACCAGGTAAACTGACGCTTGGCCAACTGCCTTGTAGCAATGATGGCGCGCTCAATCATCTCCTCCCTAGAACACGTTCCGAGAAGATAGTTCAACATCTGTCGGTATCCCACTGAACGCATGGCGGGGAGAGATGGGCTCAACCCCCCCTGTGACAACAGTCCCCTGACTTCCTCTTCAAATCCTGCCGCCAGCATTTGATGAAATCGCTGCTCGATTCTCCGATGCAGTAATGCACGATCTTCCGGTGCTCTGATAAGCTTCAGTACCCGATACGGTAGTGGCTCTCTCTTATTCTCGGCCTGCAGCTCAGATAGAGGACGGCCCGTGATCTCTATCACTTCAAGTGCACGTAAGATGCGTTGTGGATCATTCTCGTGAATGCGCCCTGCGGCCACCGGATCAGAGATTTTCAAACGCTCATGCAGTTTCGCCAATCCCTGTTCACTCAGTTCGCTCTCCAAACGGGCTCGCACGGCAGGATCCGCCTTGGGCAGGTCCGATAGCCCCTGTGCCAGCGCACGAAAATAGAGCATGGTACCGCCCACCAACAGAGGGATTCGATGACTGTGGGTGATCTCACTCATCTCCCTTAGCGCATCTTCTCGAAAATCCGCTGCTGAGTAGCTTTCAGCGGGATCTCTTATGTTTATCAAGCGATGGGGAGCCTCTCGCAAAAGTGCATCATCGGGTTTGGCCGTGCCGATATCCATACCCCGGTAGACCAACGCGGAATCCACGCTGATAATTTCCAATGGCAGATGCTTGAGCAACTCGACAGCAAGATCGGTTTTACCCGACGCCGTCGGCCCCATGAGAAATATCGCCGGTGGTTGGGAATTTTCCACGCCTAACGACCCCGCAGAAAAAACCGATCGAGCTCGTTCATTGAGAACTGTACCCAGGTTGGGCGACCATGATTGCACTGATCGGCCCGCTCTGTCCGCTCCATCTCTCGCAACAGGGCGTTCATCTCGTCCAGTGTCAGCTTCCGGTTGGCCCGTACAGATCCATGGCAGGCCATGGTTGCCAGCACACCGTCTATCTCATCATCCAGTCGTCGACTCTCTCCATGCTCGGCGAGATCCGCTAACAGATCCCTGAGCAGCTTCTCTGCATCAGTACCTTGCAGGAGTGCGGGTATCCCTCTGATAGCCAGCGAATCCCGCCCCATCCGGCTGATCTCAATCCCGATAGAGGCCAGCATCTCTGTTTGCGATTCAGCCAGATCGGCCTCATGACCACTTACCGCCACAGTCACCGGTACTAAAAGTGGTTGCTTGATAATGCCACCCTGACGATAGGTCTGCTTGAACCGTTCATAGGTAATGCGCTCATGGGCGGCATGCATATCAACCAATACCAGGCCGAAATGATTCTGCGCCAGGATATAGACGCCATGAAGCTGGGCCATCGCATAACCTAACGGCGGTACCGTCTGCGACTCACCAGAGTTCAGACTCTCACTATCGGATATTCCAGGTGCTGAGACGGGTTGCTGTGCACGAAAATCGGCCTGATAGGACCCGGGGCGTTCTCTGACTCGCCAATTCATCGATTGCTGCTGCTGAGGCATCCCTTGGTCGGCCACAGTCGCAGACTGAGAGAAGACGCCGACCTTCATACTCTCTTCAGCTTCACCCACGGCTGTCTGCGGTCGCGTCTGTGCAAGCACTCTGTGTAGCCCGCGAAAGAGAAAATCATGCACAGACCTGGAATCACGAAATCGCACCTCATGCTTGGTTGGATGAACATTCACATCCACCTTGCGTGGGTCCAGGGAGAGAAACAACAGGTAAGCGGGATGTCGCCCGTGATAGAGCACGTCCTGATAGGCCTGCCTCACCGCATGGGTCACTAGCTTGTCTCTGACCATGCGCTGATTCACATAGAAGTACTGCATATCCGCCTGCGAGCGTGAGAAAGTGGGTTTGGCAACCCAACCACCCAATGTCAGCTCAGCGGCCTGCTCCTCAATATAGATAGCGTTTTCCAGGAATGCTGCACCGAGTAATTCACCAATTCGCGCTTCTCTCTCCGAGCGGCTGTCACAGGGCGGCAGAGAGAGTACCGCCTTCCGATTATGCGTCAGGATAAAACCCACATCGAAGCGGACCAGTGCCAATCGCTGTACCAGAGACTGAATATGACCGAATTCGGTCTTCTCCTTGCGTAGAAACTTGCGACGGGCAGGTGTATTAAAGAAAAGATCCCTTACCTCAATGCTTGTACCCTGGGGGTGTGCCGCGGGTTTCGGTTCGGTGGCGTTATCCTCCCCGTCACCGAGAACCTCCCAGGCTGCCTCGCTCTCCTGGTGCTGAGAGACCAAACGCAATCTAGAGACTGAACCAATACTTGGCAGTGCCTCCCCTCGAAACCCCATACTTTTGATTGATTCGAGATCTTCAAAACAGCTGACTTTGCTGGTGGCATGACGGGAGAGTGCAAGCACCAGCTCCTGCGAAGAGATTCCAACCCCATCGTCACGCACCCTGATCAGCTTGGTGCCGCCCTGCTCAATCTCTATCTCAATTCGTCGCGCACCCGCATCCAGGCTGTTCTCGATCAACTCCTTGACGACGGATGCCGGACGCTCTACCACTTCGCCTGCGGCAATTTGATTGACCAGTTGATTGGGGAGTCTACGAATCGGCATGCAGGTTCAACAAGTTATTTGGACGGGTGTTTCTCTGCCTGCTTGAGTCACCAGGCAATGACATAAAAAAAGTGGGGAGCCCATTGTGCCATTCTGTGGGCGCTTGGGCTATGGCGAGAGTCAGCTGGGCTATCAGCTACCCGGAATATGTAGCACCTGACCGATTCTGATGGTGTCGCTCTTCAATGAGTTGGCATTTCGCAGATGCTTGACGCTGACCCGATACTGATTAGCAATAGCGATTAGCGTATCACCTGAGGAGATAACATGACTACGTGGCCGCTTGCGGGCCTGATTCGCCGCCAGCCAGGTTCCAGGAGGGGGCTGGAACTTGAAGTAGTCGACAATTCCTTTCTTGAGTGACTTGGCAATCTTTTTCTGATGTGCCGGATCTCTCAACCGTCGCTCTTCGTCCGGGTTCGAGATAAACGCGGTCTCCACCAGAATAGAAGGGATATCCGGTGACTTGAGTACCACAAATCCTGCCTGCTGCACGGTACGTTTGTGGGTCTTGCCCAGGGTTTTCAACTGACCCAGCACCCGATCAGCCACTTCCGAACTGGCCTGTAACGAACCGATTTGTGAGAGATCCAACAGTACGGATACCAACGTATCACCCTTACCCTCGAAGGAGACACCACCCACCAAGTCGGCGCTGTTTTCCCGCTCCGCCAACCAGCGTGCCGCCTCACTCGATGCACCCTTGCGTGAGAGGGTATAGACAGATGCACCTCTGACCCTGGAGTCCTTAAAAGCATCAGCATGGATGGAGACAAAAAGATCCGCCTGATGCTCCCGGGCCTTGGCAATTCGCTTGCGCAGTCCAAGATAATAATCACCATCGCGAATCAAAACAGCCTTCATACCCTTCTGCTGGTTTAGCATTTTTACCAGGTGCCGACCAATCGCCAGTACAACATCCTTCTCGAATGTCCCCTTACGCCCACGTGCACCTGAATCCTCACCACCGTGACCAGGATCGATAGCAATCACCACATCACGCTTACCAGAGGCTTTGGCAGTCTTCACCGGTGTCGTGCGTTTTTTACTTGATATCTTATGATCGTAAAGATCAACCACCAGGCGATGGCCATACTCACGATTGGGTTTCAGGAGAAAACTTTTCGGCCTTACCGCATTAGCCAGATCGAAAACCACACGGATATCATTTTTGTTACGCGCCGCAGTACGCATGCCTTTTATGATCTTGTTCTCTTTGGTGGGATCCGGCAGGTGCTCCGTCAAGGTAGTGTTCTGCAGATCGAGCACCAGACGATGCGGCTCTTTCAGGGTGAATATCTTGTGTCCGATCATGGCATCGGCATCGAACACCAACCGCACATGGTCCGGTGCCGACCAGACACGCAAGCTTTTAACTTCAGACTGTTTGGCCGCGAGTGGCATGCTGTAGCACAGCACCAGGACCAGCAATATGACAAGCTTCCTCATTTTCCCCAAAACCTGATGAATGGACATCACCTAAAAAATAGCATGATAAAAATATTTTTCCAAGGTTTTCTGAATGATAGCAGCTTTTTCTGTAAATTTTCCTTAATCAAGTTGCCAAACCTTTTGTAAGTTATTGATTAATTGCATACCTTTTTCACTCGCTGGTATCAAGCTTACCTGCCGGCGATCTCCCAGATAGCGAATCTGGAGCACACAATCCGCAGGCGGTAACACACCTTTTCCACGTTCCGGCCACTCCACCAGAAAGATGGCGTTATCACACAACAGATCCTCGATGCCAAGGAAGGTCAACTCTTCAGGATCCGCCAGACGATAGAGATCAAAATGATGGCAAGAGACATCCGCCAAGTCATAAGGTTCCAGCAGTGTATAGGTTGGGCTCTTCACTCTCCCGTCATAACCCAAGCCCCGCAGAAGACCTCTTGCCAGCGTTGTCTTTCCTGTGCCGAGATCCCCCTCGAGATAGAGAATACAGGGAGGATCGATGAGTTCTGCCAAAACATGGCCGAGCGCCTCCTGCCTTTTCTCGCCGACAACCTCCAATTCAAGCACTGGCAATCTCCGGATTCAGCAACGACCGGATCTCAGGTAGCAGATCGCTGGCCAGCATACCGACTTCCCCGGCATTGGCCGCCCTGTCGCCTGCAGCCGCATGTAGGCTGACGCCGAGGTCCGCCGCCTCACGCTGTGGATAGTCTTGCGCAATCAGAGCACCCAAAACCCCCGCCAGAAGATCACCGGTGCCACCTGTTGCCATGCCAGGATTGCCACCACTACAGAGTGCCGGAGGATGGCGTGTACCATCGGTAATCAGTGTACCGGCACCCTTGAGTACAACCACACCACCATAACGCCTCTGCAGTGCCTCAAGCGCAGAGAAGCGATCCATCTGCACTTCGGCAGTACTGATACCCAGCAGGCGAGCCGCCTCTCCCGGATGGGGAGTCAGTATCCGGTTGTCTCGTCGGACCGGATGCTTTGTCAGCCAGTTCAGACCATCTGCATCGACCACCATCGGCAAGCCGCTGCCGGTAGCCGCCAGATAGATTTGCTCTGCCCAATCAGATTTTCCCAACCCAGGCCCCAAAACAATAGCAGTAGCCTGCTGAATCAGGGGGGCCAGATCATCCATATCCTTGACACCTCTGCACATCAACTCAGGCCGACCGACATTCAAGGTGGCAACATGATCACTATGGGTCGCCACCGTAACCAGCCCTGCTCCGGTCCTGGCGGCAGCCTCTGCCGCCAAACGGATTGCCCCGGGATAACCCGGCCCACCACCGATCACCAACAGGTGACCGAAGTCCCCCTTATGGGCCGTGCGCCGCCTTGGAAGTCGCTGGCCGGAGACTTTCTGCCAATCTATACGCCGAGAAGCGAGCAGTTGGCGCGAATAAATTCGCGCAGGCAAATCCAAGGCATCAAATACAATTTCACCGCAACAATCTGGCCCCTGTCCGGTGAACATGCCTTGTTTGAGACCGATAAAACTGAGTGTTGCCGCAGCCTCAATGGCTGTTCCCATCACCTTTCCGCTATCCGAATTGAGCCCGGAAGGGATATCAATGGAAAACACCGGCGCCTGGTGACGGTTGATATCATCAATCGCTATGGCCCACTCATCGGTCACCTCTCGCTCAAGGCCAGTGCCCAGAACTGCATCGACGATCAGATCGGGCTTACCTGGCAACCCGCCAAAAGACTCAATCTCCTGCCCCGACGCCATCCATGCGTTAGCCTTGGAAAGTGCATCGCCTTGAAGCTTGCGAGGATCACCCAACAACAACACCCGCACCCGCAGACCGGCTGCCTTCGCCAGACGCGCTACGACAAAACCATCGCCACCATTGTTGCCAATACCGCAAACAACAACTATCTCATTCAGCACCGGCCAGCGCTGCTGCATCCAGTGGAAGGCACGTGTACCGGCCCGCTCCATCAGATCCGCACCGGGGATGCCAAACTCTTCGATTGCAATCCGATCGAACTCACGCACCTGTGCCGCAGTGTAAAGCGCATAGGGCAGTTCATCGGTAGTTGGTAAAACCCGCATCGAGCACAGTCCTTATGGAACAAAGAGGATAAAGATACCGCGAAGCCCATACGGGTACCAGAGACTGTCAGTCAGTACACCCTGTCCGTTATAGTGAGCTGATGACGAGTTTCCAAAATAATACTGACTGGCAGGCACTGACAGATAGCATCAAACAGTGGGGCATTGACTTGGGCCTTGATGCCGTCGGCATTACCGATACCGACCTATCGTTGGCGGAGCAACAGCTCAATGCCTGGCTCTCCAGTGAAAATCATGGAGAGATGGCATACATGGCCCAGCACGGCAGCAAAAGAAGCCGGCCTGCCGAACTGCTGCCCGGTACGATAAGCGTCATCTCCGTACGTCTTGATTATCTACCAGAACCTCAGCAGCTCTCTGAGCAAGTCCTACAGAATCCACAGCAGGCCTTTGTCTCCCGCTACACACTGGGTCGGGACTATCACAAGGTCCTGCGCAAACGGCTTCAGCGTCTGGCTGACCGCATCAGCAAGGAGATCTGTGGCGGCAATTACCGGGTCTTTGTCGATTCAGCACCGGTATTGGAGAAGCCACTGGCACAAAAGGCCGGGCTCGGCTGGATAGGAAAACACACCAATCTCATTGCAAAAGAAGCAGGCTCCTGGTTTTTTCTGGGGGAGATTTATACCGACCTGCCATTGATTCCAGACAACCCGGCGAAGGATCACTGCGGTACCTGCCAGGCTTGTATCGACATCTGTCCGACCCAGGCAATCGTCGCCCCCTACAGGCTAGACGCCAGACGTTGTATCTCCTATCTGACCATCGAACTCAAAGGTGCGATACCGGAGGTGTATAGAACTGCAATGGGAAACCGTATCTTCGGTTGCGACGATTGCCAGCAAGTCTGCCCCTGGAACCGGTTTGCTCAACTCACAGATGAAGGCGACTTTCAGGCCCGGCATCAACTGGATAATACCAGCCTGATCCAGCTCTTTTCCTGGAGTGAGGCAGAATTCCTTGAACGAACGGCTGGCTCGGCCATCCGCCGTCTCGGGCATGAGCGATGGCTGAGAAACATCGCTGTTGCACTGGGCAATGCACCCGGCTCATCTCCCGTTATTGAGGCACTGGAGAGACATCGGGACCATCCCTCTGCATTGGTGCGTGAACACGTGAACTGGGCGCTTGCCCAGCAGCGGGATAAGACCTCAACACACCAGCGGTGATTACCTAGTGTGTAGTGTAATGGCCCAGGCAACCTGTCCCCCACCCTGCGAAGAGAGGACTAGGGCCTGTTAACACTAATCCAATCGGCCCTGTTGCCCCTGACTAAACCGACGGAAAACCCAACCCAAAGCCCATCCCAAACATATCCCGAGGCTGTCCACCATCATGTCGCTCAATCTGGGAGTTCTCTCCGGGACGAAATACTGCAGGAGTTCTGTCGCTACAGCCAACAGCAGAAGCCCGAAAATGATCCTCGCGGGGTTTACAGCCCTCTCGCTGAACAGAATACTTCCCAAAAGCATGAAACCCAGCAGATGTGAAATTTTCGATAGATCCCACAACTGGGGCCACAACGCCCATGTCCCCTCGCTCCTGAGCAAGATTGTTGGTTCTGGCTGAAACCCCACATGGGAGAACAGTGAGAGAATCTGTTGCTCAATCTGCAAACGGACCTCATGAGGCATGAGTATTCCCGCAATCACAATCGGTAATACCAACAAGAGATAGCGTCCCTGAATACGCTCTCGATAGTGGTTGAACATTGCCTTTGCCAGCCAAAGACCCAGTAAAATCCAACCCAGCATGAGCAGACCGCTGCCCAAACCATGGAGTGGAACCTTCTGAGCCTGCTGTAACGAAATCTGCCTGACCAGAAAGCTACCGGATGCCGAGTAGAGTGATATCTCAGCGCAAAGCTGCTCAGCAGTGACATCCGCATGAAACACGCCGATAAATTGCCGCCAGTCCCGATCCCCCTCCAAGCTGGTCAGCCGTGTTTTTACCCGGTAGTTTCCTTCTCCCCGACTGTCATATCCCACCAGATCGATTCGTGCTTCGTGCCAAGATTTGTCGCCCCGCAGAACAGAACGACTCATCACCTCGGCGGATAACATCAGTTGGCTTGGCAGAACCTTGGCAGGCCGACATTGAGAGAGCGTTGTCGATCGACGACTGGTGCCATGATCTATTGTCAGCACACCGCTCTCGATCGCAATGGAGGAAGCTGCGCCCTCGAGCTTCCAGTTATTCAGTCTCTGGGTAAAATCCCGGTTGTAGAGTAGCTCTTCTCCATCCGGCTGGAAGGGCTGTACAAAAGAAAAGAAGAGCAGGTTGATGAAACAGAATCCAAGCGCAACCCAATAATAGAAAGAGAACTGACGGTTGAACCAACCGATACCCGCCCGGCGCTTCATCTGCCATCTGCCTCAAGGCAGACGCAGAAAGTGGTCTTTATAGAATCTGAGCTCAGCAATGGAATCACGGATATCATCCATAGCCAGATGCTTGCCCGCTTTCTTGAAACCCTCAGCCAGTGATGGGGCCCAGCGATTCACCAACTCCTTCAGCGTACTGACATCCAGATTGCGATAGTGAAAATAGGCCTCAAGATGCGGCATGGTTCTGGCAAGAAACCGGCGGTCCTGGCAAATACTATTGCCGCACATAGGCGAGGCCCCTTCCGGCACAAACTCACGCAGAAACGCCAAGGTATCCGCTTCGGCCTTAGCTTCATTGAAGGTACTGGTCCTGACTCGATCAATAAGACCGGAATTACCGTGTTGCCGTTGATTCCATTCGTCCATCCCATCCAATATCTGCTGTGGCTGATGGACCGCTATCACTGGACCTTCCGCCAGAGTATTGAGATTGGCGTCGGTAACGATCGTGGCAATTTCGATAATTTCGTCTTGCTGGGTATCCAACCCGGTCATTTCGAGGTCAATCCAGATCAAATTGGAGGCATCAACGGGCATGTGTAAATCCTTAGCGAGTGTAGTGTTGGATTAGCGGGCAGATTCTAGCAGGAAGCTGAGACAGACTGTATTCTTGCTGTCTAACTTTAACGAATGATGGAAATCTAAAGATATATGCCTCTGTTTACACAACTCTTCCTGACCTTGCTTGTGCTGGGCACCCTGTTGCAACTCTGGTTGCTTAATCGCCATCTTTCCCATGTTGCGGGGCATCGTGATGCAGTACCCGAAGCCTTTACAGGAAAAGTGGAGCTCGAGGCTCATCAGAAGGCTGCCGATTATACCCAGGCCAAGGGACGCCTGGCACGAATTGAGATTATTCTGGGGCTACTTCTGCTCCTGCTCTGGACACTGGGCGGCGGCATCGAATATCTGGACAGTTACTGGAGAACCTATGCCTGGAACGGATTGACTACCGGCTTGCTGCTCTTCTTTTCGTTCTTTCTCATCAATAGCCTGCTGGAACTGCCGATGAGTCTGGTGCAGACTTTCCGTATCGAGTCTGCCTTCGGTTTCAACAGAACAACCCCACAGCAATACGTGAAAGACAGATTGCTCGGCGCCGTGCTGGGCATCGCATTGGGCGGTCCGCTACTCTGGGTCATTCTCTGGCTGATGGAACGCGCCGGTGACACCTGGTGGCTTGCCGCCTGGGCAGTGTGGATGGCGTTCACTCTCACCCTCACCTGGGCCTATCCACGCCTCATCGCACCGCTCTTCAATCGATTCTCACCGCTGGATGAAGGTGAGATGCGGCAACGAATACAAGCCCTGTTGAGCCGCTGCGGCTTTAAGAGCGAGGGTATCTTCGTAATGGACGGTTCCAAGCGATCAAGCCATGGAAATGCTTACTTCACTGGTTTCGGCAAGAACAAGCGGATCGTCTTTTTCGACACCCTGCTCAAAACCCTTTCCGTGGATGAGATGGAGGCTGTGCTGGCCCACGAGCTGGGACATTTCAGTCATCGCCATATTCTCAAGCAGATGGCTCTGATGTCGGTATTATCGTTGGGTGGGTTAGCACTACTTGGCTGGCTTTCGAAGCAAGACTGGTTCTATAACGGACTTGGCATCTCTCAACCCTCCGATGCGACGGCTTTGCTATTGTTCATGCTAGTGCTCCCTGTGTTTACCCTTTTTCTCTCACCACTGGGCAGTTTTCTCTCCCGTCGCTATGAATTTCAGGCCGATGACTATGCTGTGACGCAGGCTGGTGGGGAGTTTCTGACTCAAGCGCTGGTCAAACTCTATCGAGACAATGCAAGCACCCTGACACCGGACCCGCTCTATTCGCTGTTTCACGATAGCCATCCCCCGGCATCAGTCCGCATTGCACATATCACTCAACAAGCAGAGGCTAAAGGAGCACCTGTATGAAAAAGTCCATTCTTGCCGCCGGTCTCATCTCATTGTCGGCTGGTGTAAATATCCAGGCTGCCGATGTGCAGCAGGGACATGAATTGGTTGAAACGAATTGCGTGCGTTGCCACGGCAGCGAAATCTATACCCGGCCCGACCGCCGGGTGACCTCACTACCCGGCCTGCACAAACAAGTCCGCTTCTGTGAACAGATGCTCGGACTCACCTGGTTTGACGAGGATGTGGATAATACGGCAACCTATCTGAATCAGGAGTATTACAAATTCGAATAAATCTCCCCAGGGTCCTATATGGCTAAACGCCGCCTCACGAATCAACAGAAAATCAGAATCCAAGCCATACAGGACAAACGTCGTAAAAGGCAGGAAACTCAAGCCAATGCGTCTTTAGCCGGGGCGGAAAGCGAGCATACAAGCAAGGGCCGGGTAATCATTCGCCACGGCGCCACCCTGGGAGTTGAAGATGAGACCGGCAGTCTCATCCAGTGCCAAACCCGTCAGAACATTGGCCACCCTGTCTGTGGGGACCGGGTAATTTTTCAGCTGACGGGTAATGCAAGCGGTGTGGTAACTGCGCTACTGCCCAGAAACAGCGTACTGAGCCGGCCCGACTACAGCGGCCGCGAAAAACCCCTGGCAGCCAACCTGACCCAACTGGTTGTCGTGCTGGCGCCGAAACCGGAGCCCAGTGGTTACCTACTTGATCAATATCTGGTTACCGCCGAGATTATCCGGGTCAAGCCACTCATTGCGATCAACAAAATCGACCTGCTTGAGGGTGCACAGTCAGTTAGGTTTTACGCAAACCTCGCCCATTACCAGACTATCGGTTATCCCACGGTGCGGGTCAGCGCCAAGCAGGAGCATGGGTTGGATGGATTGATCGACAGACTAAAGGGGGAAACCAGTATCCTGGTAGGGCAATCAGGCGTCGGAAAATCATCTTTGATCAATGCCCTGCTACCTGAACACGATGTGGAGACCGGCATACTCTCTCAAGCCACCGGACTCGGCCGCCACACCACTTCTGCAGCAACCCTCTACACCCTGTCCCAGGGCGGTGAACTCATCGATTCCCCAGGTGTGCGCAGTTTCCGTCTGACAGACCTCAGCAGAGAAGAGCTTGAACAGGGTTTCCCTGAATTCCGCCCTTATATCGGCCAGTGCCGTTTCCACAATTGTACGCATGAACATGAACCGGATTGCGCCATCCGGGCAGCCATGTCAGAAGGTAAACTCTCCCCCCAACGCCTGGAGAATTTCCGACGATTGAGCCAAACCTCAAATCGGAAGCCGGGATGATGGAGGTTGAACTCAAGTTACTGGTATTGCTGGTGGTAGCGAATGGTGCACCCATCATCGCCCGGCATCTGATGCGGGATTGTTGTACCTGGCCCCTGGATGGTGGTATGCGAACTGTCTCTGGCCAGCCCATACTAGGCGCATCGAAGACTTGGCGAGGGCTTTTTGCCGCTTTGTTGTTAACGGCCGCAATCGCACCGCTACTGGGTATAGAGTGGCGCTGGGGTGCGTTGATAGGCGGACTCGCCATGCTAGGGGACCTCATCGCCAGTTTCATCAAACGCCGGCTCGGGTATCCACCCAGCAGCCAGGCCATTGGTCTCGATCAGATACCGGAGTCTCTGGTGCCCTTGCTCTTTATCGCACCCGTTTTCCCGTTACCCTGGTGGTCGGTACTGATCGTGGTCACGGCATTTGCCGTAGTGGTTCCGATACTGTCGTGGTTGTTCTTTCTGATTGGGGTGCGTCGTCGCCCTTACTAAAGCCTGACAACAAGCACTAAGGCGTAGCAGTTTTCAGGGTATGCAGGGTTATCTCAGGCGGACAGTTGATCCTCACCTCAACAATGGAAGTTCCCGCCCCGGCTGAAGTGTATCCCTGCATCTCTCCGTGACGCCAGGCACCGGAACCGAGACGACGCGGGCAGCGGGCATCCAGGGTGAGAGGGAATCCCCCCGGCAGGCAGATCTGACCGCCATGGGTATGGCCGCAAAAGAAGAGGTCAAAACCGGCATGGGCTGCCTGTCTGAAGATTTCCGGGGTGTGTGAAAGCAGAATCGACACGGAATTTGGGGGAATCTCTACCGCAGCCTTCTCGATATTGTCCACCCTGTAATAGTGCGCATCATCGATACCGGCCAGATGGATCTGTTGATTATCCCTTTGTAACGGCACCGACTCGTTCAACAGCATCTGTATCCCCATGGCCTCCAGTTCAGGCACCATGCGGATGGTGTCATGATTGCCGAGCACCCCGTACACCGGTCCCTTGAGACCGCCACAAAGAGAACGCATGCCGTCCATAGACTGCTCGAACTCACCAAACGTCCAGGCCCTGTAGTCACCGGTCAGCACCACGGCGTCGTAGGTCATGCCATCAATCCTGTCGATCAACGCCTGGATTGCGGGCGGATACATATCTGCATGAAGGTCACTGAGATGCAACAGGGTAAAACCGTCAAATGCGGGCGGTAGATGAGGCAGCAGAATGGTATTGTGAGTGATTTTGAATTTAAGTGTGTTTCCCCTTCCCCGCCAGTAGAAGCCTGTTGCCTTCAATATATTGCGCATCAGGGAATGACTGGAGTACCAGTTTTCCGGGTGAAAATAATTAAACCCGCGGCCGAAAACCTTAGGCATCGACTCCTCTTCGATGCCGATGCGAAGGCGAGCGTGCACCGAGCCCAAACGCTTTTCAAGATGCATGAAAATGTCCGAATCCATCCCCAAAGTATATGCCGAATATTATGATTGGTTTGGATGGACTAGTTTTCTGATGGCAGTGAAAGTGTCATTTCAGCTCCGCCGAGGGTTTCTGAACTACCAATCAATAACTTACCCTTGTAAGCGGTGACGATATCCAGAACGACGGCTAGTCCTATACCCTGCCCGGGGAGCTGCTGGTCTGCACGGTGTCCTCTTTGCAACACATCTTCTGCTCGCTCAGTGGCGATTCCCGGACCATCGTCCTCAATTGTCAGGCATAACGCATTGAGCTGAGCTCCGCTCACTCTGACCCTGCCAACACCATACTTACAGGCGTTCTCCATCAAATTCCCCAACAACTCCATCAGATCACCCTCGTCGCCCTGAAAAGCCAAGCTATCGGGTAAATCGAGCTGCCACTCTATGGCCTTGTCGGCATAAACTTTCTGTAAAGACTGAGCAATACGCTCTACCACCGGTTTTACCGGGAGCGCAAGGCTCAGGGAGGTTCGACCCGAGGCAGCAGCCCGCTGCAGTTGATGACCCACAATCTGGTTCATACGTGCTACCTGCTCGTTTAGCAGACGCTTTTCTTCTGCTTCCACTGGAGTCGTCTGATCAGCCAACCCCTGAAGTATCGCCAGCGGGGTTTTCAAACTATGAGCCAGATCCCCCAGACTGTCACGGTAGCGTTGTTGGCGCGTTGCGGCATGGCGAATCAGTGAGTTGATGTTGGAGGTCAGCGGGCTTAACTCCTTGGGAAACTCCCCTTTTAGCTGTTGAGAACGACCCGACTCGATATCTGTCAGGGCCTCCGCTACCTGGCGCAGCGGGGTCAGCCCCCATCGCAAAACCCAACCCTGCGCCAACAAAAGCAGCAAGGCAGCACCACCCAGCCAAAAAAACAGACTATTTCGAAAGGCTGAAACCTGTTCGATCAGGGGTTTTAAATCCTCTGCCACAGTCAGCGTATAAGCTAACTCACGCCCCTGGAAATCCTCCCACACAACACCGAAGCTGAGGCTCATCACCGACTCACCTGCCGACAAATCATCCTTTTGTATCATTGATTGTCCGGGCTCTACCGGTAGGGGAATGGCAAGATTTCGTCCCAGTGCGGAACCTGAATGCCAGCGGTAAGCAGCCTCTTTTCCCGAAACCAAGGCATAAAGACCCGAGTCCGGTCGATTGAAGCGGGGATCAGTCAGCGCTTCCGGCATTGCCAACATGCCCTCCGAATCCTCTTCCGCAGCCGCCAACAGTGCGTAAACACTGCTGAAGAGTCTGGCCTGCAGCGCCTCTTCGGTGGCTGAACGGAAGGCCTTATCGAGGGCGAAGCCGGTGAATCCGAGAAAAGCCGTCAACACCAGGCTGGCAGCCAATAATAGACGTTGATGAATGGAGAGACGGCGGATCAGTCCCATAGCGCCTGGGCCTGCCTCTTCATCGTTTGCATTCGAGTGCGAAGCGGTAGCCGCGGCCACGCAGGGTTTCAATCGGCTTGTAGCTGCCCTCTGGATCAAGCTTCTTACGCAGGCGGCGTACGAATACTTCCAGAGTATTGCTGTCCCGATCCCAGTCCTGCTCGTAGATATGCTCGGTGAGATCGCTCTTGGAGACTACCTCACCCGCGTGCAGCATAAGATACTCCAGTACCTTGTACTCATAGGCTGTCAAATCGACAGGCGATCCTTCCAGATTGACGCTCTGGGAGCGGGTATCGAGCTCAACCGGGCCTCCGCTGATGACTGGCTGGGACCACCCGGCCGAACGTCTCAGTAGAGCATTGAGTCTGGCCAGCAGTTCTTCCACATGGAAGGGTTTGACCAGATAGTCGTCCGCCCCCGCCTCCAGACCCTCCACTTTATCCTGCCAATTCCCCCTCGCAGTTAGGATGAGAATGGGAAAGTGCTTGTCCAGCTTACGTAGTTCGCGGATCACCTCGATGCCAGAGAGCTCGGGCAGACCGATATCGATGACCCCCAGATCCATGGCGTACTCACGCCCGAGGAAGAGTCCATCACGACCATCCGCTGCCGCATCTACCGTATAGCCCTCTTTGCGAAGTCGCTCTGCCAGCGGTTCACGAATGTCGGTTTCGTCTTCGACCAGTAAGACACGCATCAGATCTAACGCCTGTTATTCTTACGACGCTCACCACCGGCGTCTATCCGTAAACGCCTCAGTTTTCCATCATCGGTCAGGATACGGATGTTATGGGTCCGGTGGCCATTGTTCTCCCGGGTCTCAGCAGAGATCACCCGTCCGTCAACGCGCTCTTTGGCCTGTCTCACTGCCTGATCGAGGCTGAGGCCGCCTCTCGCAAAAAGCGGCGGTGATAACAACAGGCTAAGGAGCAAAATGCTGATGAATGAGATTCGTTTTTTCATTAGATGTCTGCTGGTCTGCGTTTATGCCATACGTGGAGAGAGAACTCCCCACGTACCTTCAGCGATTCAATACGCGGCCATTACTCCCGACCCGTTCGACAAACACTAGATTAATAAGATCTGTCGGGCCTGACATCCACCACAACAGGTATCCGCTTGCCCGGATGCTCAGCGGTGCGGGTGGTAAACAGCCGTCCTTTATAACGGTATGTTACATCATAACCGACAAGTTCATCTTCATAGGTCGTATGATGGGTCACCTCACAGCGACGTTCCACAGAAGTTGTGTAGTATCCACCGCTTTTCTGACGGCTAATGTCACGACCGATAGAACCGCCCAACAGCGTACCGGCGACCGTAGCTACATCTTTACCACGACCACGTCCAGAGCTGATCTTATTGGCCACCACGCCACCAATAATGCCACCCAGTATCGTGCCAGTGTGGCTCCTGTTGCCAGCATGGTGATGGCTCACCTCTTCATCCCAGCATTCACGTTCCGGGCGGGAGATCTCAACGGTACGATAGACCGGTTCAGCTTCGATGACTTTAGCGGTATCCTGATAACGATCCCGATGCCCCGCCTGCGCGGTCATTGATGCCGCCACTAACAGTACACTGAGGGTGATCACTTTCTTTTTCATCGTTTGTCTCCTGTAAGCCGTTCAAACCAATAAACCAAAGGGTTTCTTCTACTCTTGGCTAAAGCTTACGACTGCTAAACTGAACAAAGGCTTAACCACGAACTGGGTAGATTCCCAAATGCTGCCCAAGAGTCGAAATATCCGTGATCCTGCTGCAGAATCTACTCACCCTCTATCTGGAAGCTGCTCCCTGGCTCCTGCTGGGACTGGTCTTGGCGGGTCTACTGAAGGCCTGGTTACCAGAGGGTCTGTTACGCAAAAAACTGGGTGAGGGTCGCTACGGACCGATCTTGAAAGCGACTCTGCTCGGGGCGCCGTTGCCACTTTGTTCCTGCAGTGTCTTACCGGCAGCCATGGGATTGAGACGCTCAGGTGCATCAAAAAGTGCCACGGTTTCATTCATGATCTCGACACCGGAGACGGGACCGGACTCCATCGCCGTCACCTATGCCCTGCTCGGCCCCTTCATGGCTGTTGTCAGACCGGTGGCCGCCATAGTCAGCGCACTCTTTACCGGCTTTCTCAACACCCTTTTCATCGCACAGCAGGAGAGAGCGGAGACAGAAAAACCACTGCCGGTTGCGGGTACCCCTACCTGCGATTGCAATACCGGTGACTGTACCGTATCAAACAGCAGGGCACAGACGGGGGGATGGCAGCGCAGTCTGAATGGAATGCGATACGCCTTTAACGACATACTTGACGATATCTGGCTTTGGCTGTTTGCCGGTTTGCTGCTGGCCGCGGTGGTCATGAGCTTTGTACCAACCGACAGCCTCACCAGTTGGGGTGACGGGATTCCCGCCATGCTGATGATGCTGGTGATCGGTATTCCCATGTATATCTGCGCCACAGCCTCCACCCCTTTGGCTGCAGCAATGATCCTGGCCGGCATGTCACCTGGCACAGTACTGGTGTTCCTACTGGCGGGACCGGCTACTAATCTGGCCACCATGGGTGTTATTCAGAAAGAGATGGGGATTAAGACCCTGTATCTCTACCTATTAGGGATCTCTGTATCTAGTATCCTGCTGGGTCTTGCGACAAATTGGCTGGTCGGTTTATTGGGTATTTCCATTGAGATCGGGAACGACGCAGGCCTGGGAGAACCTGGAAAATGGATAACCTATATCAGTGGTGTAATTTTTTTATACTTCTCTCTGAGAAGCCTGAGCAGACAGTGGCGACCTTTACCCCAAAGGAGCGGGACAGGTACATAAGCAACCGCGAAGACTCAATCTGACATCTCGGACTTTTATTCCTGCAACACCTTGAAACGGGCCGTTGTAACAGCGAGCAATCTTGAATTTCACAATACTTTCGTTCTATGCTTGAGCGATGCTACGCCGCTTTCTCATCATTTGGCTTACTATCTGTATCCTCGGTTACGGGATGGCAGTCACTGCGCATATTCACGATGAATCACCCACAGATTCCATTCATGCAGTCGATAAACATGTGGCTCATCATGGTGATACGGAGGACGCTTCGAACTCCGACCACTCTTGTCACGGTATCGTCCACCTTCTTGGCCTAAACAACACTGCCACAATAAATTCAGTTATTGATCGCAGTATTCACAAAGTGCCATATGCTGCGTCTGCAAGTTCTTTCTTTCCCCCCTCGCTCCTGCGCCCTCCCATAGCCGTCTGATCCCGACATCACGCCTTGCCTGCCATGTTGCGGCCTGATGTTTAACAGGCCAGTGCAGGCACTCGTTCTATTCTCTGATCAACGGAACTCAGATAATGTTGTTTTCACTATTCAGAAGCGCTGGCCTGCTCGCCTGCGTTTTGACACTTTTTTCATGGATACCACCGGTGCTAGCCAAGGAGAACACCTCCGAGCGAAAATTCATCCTCCAACTGGCAGCTGTCGTCGAACGCACACTTGCATCAAGTCCTGATATCGAAGCCTCCCAAGCTGCCATAGAGGCGGCACAAGCAAATTTGGCCGGCGCCGGACTACCGCTAAATAATCCCGAACTCGAAGTGGAGGCTGAGCGTACTGACATCAGCACCTACACCCTCGGCTTCAGCCAGACAGTGGATTGGCATGACAAGCAACGTGCATTCAAACAATCTGCCCAGGCAGAACTGGCAGCAGTCCAGGCAAATGCAGATGCACTACGACTGTCAAAGGCAAGCGAGATTCTCGACACAATCAGCAAGATTGCCGCACTCGATGAGATCAACAGACTTTCCAAGCAGCGTACCGAAATACTGAACCGCTTTGCCAAGCTTGCCAAGCAACGTCACGAAGCCGGGGATATTGCCAGGGCAGAACTGGCGCTGGCACAACTCTCATTGGCAGAGGCTGTCATGCAGCAGACAGGCAACGGTGCAGAACTGATCCAGGCCAGAAGCCGCTTCCTCAGCATCAGTGGTCAACAGCAGGTCACACAGATCAATTTTCCCGATCAGATTCCGGCTATACAGCCAGACAGTCGGGATGTTGAACAATTTGCTAAGAACCACCCACAGGTTCAAGCCGCCCACCAACAAGCTTTGTCGGTTCGACAGCAGATGCAGACTGCAGATCTGGTACGCAAGGCGGATCCCACAATCGGCTTGGCAGCAGGCCGCGAAGACGAGGAAAACCTGATCGCTCTTTCATTCTCCATTCCCCTGCAGGTGAGAAATGACTTTCGCAGCAGTGTGGATGCGGCACAAGCAGAAGCATTGAAGGCCGAGCAGGAAGCGCAACAGGCTTACCAAAACCTGCTCGCAGAACTGAACGGTGCCAAGGAGAGTTACCAGTTAGTAGCGCGTACCTGGGAGTTCTGGTTAGCCCAGGGACGTCCCAGCCTGCAACAAAGCACTCAATTACTCGAAACCCAATGGCGAGCCGGTGAGATGAGCACAGCTGACTACCTGCTCCAGATCCAGCAGATGCTGGATACACAAATCGCAGGCGTAGAACTCCAAGGCAACTTGTGGAAGGCCTGGTTTGAATGGCTGAATGCTTCTGGCACCTTGATCACATGGCTAAACCAAACCACAGAAGTCGTACCAGACAGTTTGGGTGATAAATCCAATAATGGTAAGGAGCAATAGATGATGACCCTTCGTAATTGGAGCCTCTGCCTCCTGAGCCTGGCCTTGCTTCTGGCCAACCCATTGACCGCTGCAGAAGAACATGATCACGAGCATGCTGAAACAATGCCTGAATCAGTGCACAGCAACGAGCAACAAAACGAACAAAAGGATAAACACGGCCATGACGAAGAAAATAGCGTTCACCTGAACGACGAGCAACGTCAGAGTGCCGGCATCATCGTAGAGGCCCTGGTATCGAACCCCGTTCCTGTAGAGATCGAAGCACCGGGCGAGATACGACTCAACGACTATGCCACCAGCCAAGTCACGCCACGGATCGAGGCCCAGATCGTCAAACGTCATGCCTACCTTGGAGATCATGTGAAACAAGGAGAGCCTTTGGTGACCTTGTCCAGTGTCTCCATGGCCGAGGCACAGGGAGCGCTTTTAGTGGCTGCAAAGGAGTGGCAAAGGGTCAAAAAGTTAGGCAAGCGTGTGGTTTCTGCAAAACGCCATATGGAAACCCAAGTTGCCTACCAGCAGGCAAAAGCCAAACTGCTGGCTTATGGCATGACCGCCAAGCAGACAAACAAGCTCATTAACGAAAATAACATCAGCCGGGCAGATGGTAGTTTCTCGCTGCTCTCACCTCAGGATGGCACGGTCATTCAGGACAGTTTCATTACTGGACAGATGGTAGAACCTGGCGAACTGTTATTTGAACTCACTGACGAATCCAGACTTTGGGTTGAAGTCCGTATCAAACCGGAATCCGCTACACATATCGAGATCGGTGCACCCGCACGCCTGCTGGTGGGAGAGACATGGATTGACGGCAAGGTCATCCAGGAATACCACGCGCTGAATGAAATCACTCGCACCCTGGCAGTACGTCTGGAGATTGCCAACCCGGAGCACCGACTCCATCCTGGACAGTTTGCGACGGTAAGAATCCAAACCGACGATTCGGGAGAGACCGCCCTCACCTTGCCGCAGGATGCGGTGTTGCGCAGTCCCGATGGAGATTGGCAGGTCTTTGTGGAAAAGGAGCCCGGTGAGTATGTCCCCATTGAGGTGACACTTGTTCGCCAACTGCCGGGACTGGCAGTGATAGATGGCCTTGCACCCGGTACCCGCGTGGTCACTCAAGGCGCCTTCTTTGTGCACTCTGAGCTGGCAAAGTCCGGCTTCGAAGTTCACAACCACTAGGAGGCTGCCATGCTCAATCGACTTATCGACTGGTCGGTGGCCAATCGTCTACTCGTTGTACTCGGTCTGCTGGCAATGTTGGGGATTGCTGCCACCCTGATCCCACGACTCAACCTGGATGCCTTTCCCGACGTCACCAACGTCCAGGTACAGATCAACACCGAGGCTCAGGGATTGGCGGCCGAGGAAGTAGAGCAGTTGATCACCTATCCTATCGAAGCGGTGATGTACGCCCTGCCCGATGTGGAGGAAGTTCGCTCAATCTCCAAGACCGGGCTTTCCGTCATCACGGTCGTATTCAATGAGGGCACTGACATCTACTTTGCCCGCCAACTCGTTTTCGAAAGACTGCAGGATGCCAGGGAACAGATTCCGGAGGGTGTGGGTACACCGGAGATGGGACCGAATACTTCTGGCCTGGGACAGATTTATCAGTACATTCTGCGCTCCGAGGATCCCCAAAAATATGATGCTATTGCTTTACGCAGTCTCAATGACTGGGTTGTAAAGCTATTACTCCTACCCGTGGATGGAATCACTGACGTGCTCTCCTATGGTGGCGAGGTGCGTCAATATCAGGTACAGATCGATCCTGGCAAACAACTGGCCTATGCCATCTCCATCGACCAGATCGCCGAGGCTATCGAGGCCAACAACCGCAATGCCGGAGGCTGGTACCTGGACCGTGGCGCAGAACAACTGGTGATTCGCGGCGTAGGCTGGTTGCGCGCCGGAGAAGAGGGTCTACGTGACATCGCCAATATTCCACTCAAAGAAGAAGATGGTGTTGTGGTGCGTGTGGGCGACATCGCCCAGGTGAAATTCGGTGGCGAAATCCGCCAGGGTGCAGTCACCATGACCAGGCGCAATCATGAAAGTCAGGCTGAACCCTTGGGAGAGGTGGTAGCCGGTATCGTACTCAAGCGGCTGGGCGCAAACACCAAAGCAACCATCGACGCTGTCGAAGAGCGCTTACCTGCCATTCAAGAGGTGCTACCTGTTGGTGTCACTATCGAACCCTTCTATGATCAGGCGGATTTGGTGGAACAGGCGGTCAATACCGTTAGCCGGGCACTGACAGAAGCCTTCATTTTGATCGTAGTGGTGCTATTACTGTTCCTCCTCAACATTCGCGCCACCCTGCTGGTACTGGTCTCCGTTCCACTCTCCATCGGGCTGGCCCTGACCGCCATGAGTTATTGGGGGCTCTCGGCCAATCTGATGTCACTGGGTGGTTTGGCCATCGCTATCGGCATGATGGTAGATGGTTCTGTGGTGATGATGGAAAATATTTTTAAACACCTCTCGCATCCAGATTCTGCACATGAAGAGCTCGCAAAGTCGAGGACCGCACCGGATGATGCCAATCCCTATGATGTTACCCATGACCGGCGCGGTATTCCTCTACGCATCCAGCAGGCTGCACGTGAGGTGGGCCGACCCGTGTTTTATGCTGTCATCATTATCATCGTGGTCTTTGCGCCTCTATTCACACTCGAAGGTGTCGAGGGTAAGTTATTCCAACCTATGGCCATCTCCATCGTACTCGCGATGCTGACATCGCTTGGGGTCGCCATGGTGGTAATACCGGCCCTAGCCACCTATGCCTTTCGTCGCTCTGTCAAACATCGTAGTAGCCCGATATTCCTGCCACTGGAGTGGCTCTATCAGCATGCGCTGCGTTTCGCGTTGAAAGCAAAATGGCTGGTTGTGTTGGTGGCAGTATTGATGTTTGCGGGTACCCTGCTAGTCGTGCCTCGCTTGGGTACAGAATTTGTGCCCGAGCTGGAGGAAGGCACAATCAATATCCGAGTCACCCTGGCGCCCTCCGCCAGCCTGGATACGGCATTGGTCGTCGCCGTGCAACTCGAAAAACACCTCATGGGATTTCCGGAAGTGACCTATGCATCCAGCCGGGTGGGCCGACCGGAGCTGGGTGGCGATCCTGAGCCGGTATCCAATATTGAAATATATGTAGGACTGAAACCGGTCAGTGAATGGACCAGTGCCAAGGATCGTTTCGCTCTGCAGAAAAGGTTTGAACAGGCACTTTCGGTACATCCCGGTCTGCTCCTGACGTTCTCCCAACCTATTGCAACACGGGTGGACGAGCTGCTCTCCGGCGTCAAGGCACAACTAGCAATCAAGCTGTTTGGGCCTGACTTGAGATTGCTGGCGGAAAAGGGAAAAGCCATTGAAGCCTTGGCAAGAGAGGTGGATGGCACCCGTGGTGTAGAGATGGAGCAGATAGCCGGTGAGGCACAACTGACGATCCGGCCCCGACGGGATGTCCTGGCTCGATACGGTATTCCCGTTTCTCAGGTCATGGATCTGGTGTCAGATGGCATTGGCGGCACTGAAGCGGGCCAGGTCATCCAGGGTAATGAACGCTACGACATCACAGTGCGTCTGGCAAAACCCTATCGGCGAGATACGCTGGCGCTGAAGCAGCTGGTGCTTCAGTCACCGACAGGCGCCTGGGTTCAATTGGGGGATGTGGCCGATGTTGTGATTGAGTCCGGTCCGCCGCAGATCCGACGTGACGATGTACAGCGTAGGGTGGTGATCCAGTCCAATGTGGAGGGACGGGATATGGGTGGGCTTGTAACAGAGCTACGCAATCGTATTGCTGATGAGATCGATCTGCCTGCGGGGTACTCCGTGGTTTTTGGCGGGCAGTTTGAAAATCAGGAGCGGGCGCAACAGCGTTTGATGATCGTGGTCCCTCTTTCCCTGGGATTGATTTTTCTTCTGCTCTATTTTGCCTTTCACTCCGTGGGTCAGGCGCTCTTGATCATGCTTAACGTACCGCTGGCGTTGATCGGTGGCATCGCAGCCCTCTACTGGACAGGACAATATCTTTCCGTTCCCGGCTCTATCGGCTTTATCGCACTCTTCGGCGTCGCGGTACTGAATGGTGTCGTCATGGTGAATGCCATCAATCAGAATCTGGAGGCTGGTGAGTCTATCGCCGATGCGGTTTTTGGCGGGGCGCTCTCCCGGCTTCGTCCCGTATTGATGACTGCTGCTATTGCTGCTTTGGGATTGACCCCGATGCTGCTCGCCTCAGGTGTAGGTTCTGAGGTGCAACGCCCCCTCGCTACTGTCGTGGTCGGCGGACTGGCATCGAGCACCCTATTGACGCTTTTTGTCCTGCCCACACTCTATCCATTGTTTTCAGCGGGGCTTCAGTCACGTCAACATACGTGATGATTATTTAAACCGTCTGGGCTTCAGAAGATAGACCTGTTCGACCATTCGGCTTACACCTTTATCACCATAGCGATCAGTATCATCCAATAGGTTAAGCGTATGTTGCAGCTTGACGGAATATTCCGGTTCAAAGAGCTTACGTACTTCCAGCTCCGCTACACTGTAGGGTGGTCCCTGCATCTCATCCTGAGGATAGTCCATTGCCACCAGCAGGATTTTGGCCTGCCCAGGCAGCTGCGCTTTTAGTAATGACACATAGTGTTGACGCTGTTGAGGATTGAGTGCAATCAGAGAGGCACGGTCGTAAACAGCATCGATAGTACTATTATCCAACAGTGCCAGATCAAAGATATCACCGCAGAAAATCTCAAAGGGGCCGTCACGCCAGCGATCGAATCCATCAACTGATTCAACCTCAGGATTCAGGTTGAGTTCCTTGAAAAAACTCTCCACCGCCAGTGGACTTAACTCGACACCACGAATACGGTAGCCCTGTTCGGCCAACCAGACCATGTCCCGGCTCTTACCGCAGAGGGGAGCCAGTACCAGCGAACCCTGCGGCAGATGAAGCGTGTGCCAATAATTAAGTAGATGCGGATTGAATTCCACATGATGCCAACCGATGTTTTGCTCCTGCCACCGCTGCATCCAGTTGGTATTGGGTTCCCGTAAGTTATCCGTTTCTGTCATCTCCAATATCCCTCGATCATGCGTTGAAGCAATCAGCTATCGTAGGTATTACAAACAAAGTCATCTTCGACCACAGCTTACCTTGTCACTATTTCAACACAGAGACAATTCGGCATGCCCAGCCTTGATCACCACTCATCCTATTTTGATCTTTACCCGTGACACAGCCCTGAACGAAAAAAGCCCGCTCAGTGAGAGCGGGCTTCGAGATGTACCACGGTGCTACTAAGAAATGAAACTTTAGCTACCTAAACGATCCTGAATCGCCTCGACAACTGCTTCACTGGATGTAGCGCTGACAGTCAGCAACATATCTTCGTTGCTATAGAAACCAACCAGGGGGGCGGTCTTTTCGTTATAGACATCCAGACGATTGGAGATCGCCTCTTCCGTCTCGTCATCACGCTGCACAACTTTATCGCCGCACTTGTCACAGACACCCTCGACCTTGGTCGGCATGCTCTTGACGTTGTAGATGGCGCCACAACCGACACAGGTACGGCGGGTGGTCAGACGGTCCAGAATCACATCACGGGGCACGTCGATCTCTACCGCGAAATCGAGATCCACATTGATTCTCTTCAGCAGATCCTTGAGGGCCTCCGCCTGGGGAATCGTCCGGGGAAAACCGTCGAGGAGAAAGCCATTGGCACAGTCGGGTTCCTGCAGGCGCTGTTCCATGATGCCCATGATCAGATCATCAGGCACCAGATCGCCGGCCTTCATGAATGCCTCAGCTTGCTTGCCAAGGTCAGAACCCGCCTGGACTGCACCGCGTAGGATATCGCCTGTGGAAATCTGCACAGAACCGTCCAGCTTCGTCAGCTGCTTGGCCACAGTACCCTTACCTGCCCCGGGCGCACCCAGTAGAATCAGTTTCATTGATCGCTCCTTTTGTTATATTTGTGCCGGTATTGAAGATGAACCGGTCGTAAACGCCTTTTTACCGGCATAATGCTAAAAACCGGGCGCTATTATACGCATTTCAGCCTTTAGGGAAGCCTTTATCCCTGCACGATGCGGGGGTCTAACCACAGATGCACCAGAAAGAACGACATTTATCTCTTTCAATACAGACAGTTAAGGCAGTCTCTCTCAGCCTGTTCCTGATGCTGTTGAGCGGTTGTTCAACCAGCCCGCCGCGCAATACCGCCAATGCCTGCGACATATTCACCGAGAAGGACGACTGGTATGAGGCCTCCCAGGATGCCTTCGACAAGTGGGGCGTACCGGTTCACGTCCAGCTGGCGATCATCCACCAGGAGTCCCGTTTCAAGCACGATGCCAAACCGCCCCGGGACAAGCTCTTCTGGTTCATCCCCTGGTTTCGCAAGTCATCCGCCTACGGCTATGCCCAGGTCAAGGACACCACCTGGGACTGGTATCGGGACAAGACGGGCAATCGTTGGGCCGACCGGGACGACTACGAAGACGCGGTGGACTTCATCGGCTGGTACAGCAATGTCTCGCAACGCACGTTGGGCATCTCCAAGTGGGACGCCTACAACCAATATCTCGCCTATCATGAGGGCCATGGAGGGTTCAAACGGAAAACCTATAAAAAGAAGCCCTGGTTGATGAAAGTGGCCCGTAAAGTGGACAACAATGCCAAACGCTATCGCGCACAGATCGGCAAATGTAAAGATGAGCTGGAGAGCGGTTGGAGTTTGTGGCCCTTTTGACCAGGGACCTGCTGCATCGGTATCGCTGAGACGCCCTCCACTGGCATCTCAAAGCAACAGCTAAGTTTGATCAGTGCCCCAGTATCTCGTCCACCTCCTCCTGCGGCAGAACCTGGGCGGTGTACCCGCCTCTGCCGATGACGGATTCGATGGCTCGGACATAAGCGCGCAGGTGACTCTTCGAGCCATCCAGCAGGGATTCGTAGAGATTGCGGATATCCTTCTGGTCCGTGTAGGCCAGGCCGCAAGACGCGACATCGTCAATGCCGTTGTCCTGTTCAATGATGACTTTGGGGCACTGGGTGATATCGAACATATCCAGCTCTTCGATAAAAGCGCCCACATAGAGGGCATCCAGTTCGCTTGCGCTGGCCAGGGTAACGAGATAGTCGTACTTCTCAGTGAAATAGTCGCCATACGCCGCACCGGTAAATATGCCGACGTTATCATTGGTATTGGGATCGTCGATGCCATAGGAGGCCAACAGATTCTTGACGGCATCCGTATGCTGCTGCTCCGAATTGTCGATCTTGCCGAACACCACGGAATCGGGATAGAGGGTGCCCAGTTTGGTATAGACATCCCTGGCCAGTTTCTCCTCTTCCCGCATGAAGATCATGTGTGTGGCCTCGTTGAAATCGAGCGTGGCGCTGTTCGAGTCGCTTTGTGAAGTGGTGCTTTCGGT
Source organism: Candidatus Thiodiazotropha sp. (ex Monitilora ramsayi) (assembly GCA_025655575.1). Taxonomy (GTDB): domain Bacteria; phylum Pseudomonadota; class Gammaproteobacteria; order Chromatiales; family Chromatiaceae; genus Thiodiazotropha. The sequence continues at coordinate 123,916 of JAHXIP010000008.1, forward strand.
TGCGTTCCCCCCATTGCCTGCGGAAGGTCTGCCATTCTGTCTCGCGTGTGATAACGGGATAGTCGCCAGCGTAGCGACAAGCAGAAGCGTGATTACGCTTTTCTGGGTGTTCATGGTCATTTCCGGCTCCAAAATTATGACGGGCTGTCTGTGAATAGTGCCCAATGGGTCGATTGGTGTCGGAGGAGCATACGGCTTTTGATCAGGGAGAAGGTTTCAATATGTTTCATTCTCCCGGCACTTGGGAAACCCTTGAAACACTTTGCTCCTCATAAGCGCAATCGAGTCATGATCAGACAGATACCGGGGGTGGTATCTGACATCTTTCTTATTGATTTTATTGGTATATTTTTTACCGCCCCTGACCCATGTGAAGAGTGTCACAGATCAGGCATCAACCTCGTCACTACTGACTTTATGCTGTGTTGATAGGGAGTCTCAATCTCGCCACTGTGCCACCCGCCGCCGCTCGATCCAGCTCGACCTGCCAATCGTTCATACGACAGAGCTGATCGACGATAGCCAGACCCAGTCCACTACCACCGGAAGCGCGATTGCGTGAACCCTCCAGGCGTTTGAATGGCTGAAACACAGCACGACGTTGATCTACGGGTATTCCTGGCCCCCGGTCGATGACCTCGATATGGATTTGCTTGCCTTGGATGGTACAAGTGATCCGTACCGGCTTTTCGCCACTGTACCGAACGGCATTATCAATCAGGTTATTCAGTACGCGACGAAAGGTCGAGATTGGAACGCTATGGGTAATCTTCTCCGAACAGTCACACTCGATCTTATTGCCGTGTTTCTCATACTCAGCTGCCAGCTCATTGACTTCCCGGCATAGATCGGTCGGTTGCGAGGCTTCCTGAGTCAGTCCCTTGGAGAGTTGAAGCGTGGCGGTGATGATCTCATTCATCTCTGTAAGATCGTCACGCATCTCCTGGACCATCGTTTTATCCGGGTTTTCTTCGAGCAGCTCCAGTTCCAGTTGCATTCGTGCAATCGGGGTTCGCAGATCATGGGAGATGCCTGCAAGCAGTGTGGTCCTGTTCTCCATCAAAATTTGCAACTGATCCTCCATGCGATTGAAGTTTTGCGTCAACTCCATCAACTCCTCTGCCCCCTTCTCTTCAAGGGGTGCGCCTCGCCGCCCTTCTCCCACTCTCGTCGTCGCTTTCACCAGCGCCGCCAACGGATGTGTGACACGTCTGACGATAACCAGTGAAGTAATCACAGCAATGAGCGTACCCGCAACAACCATGACGATCATGGTCAGCGGGATCTGGGTAATGAATCGCGATTGATTGAATCCCGCTCTCATAGTTCTCCCACCCATCGGAATATCGACCCATCGCCACTCAGGCATCACATTGTCAAACAGAAGTGCGTGACTTTGACCGGTCCTTCTGCTCAATGATTGGATGAAGTAGTGCTCGTAGAATTCTGGCGACGGATCAACTGACAACTGCGAATCGGCCAAGCCAATCAGAAACTGGTGGCGCTCACGCATTTCCCGTTCAAAATCGGGACGTGTGCCGGGAGGAAGCTCCACCCAGATCTGGGCTGACAAAACCGCCATGGAGGAAAGGTCGTCGGCCACCCGTTTTGTCAGGGGTAAGGTGACAAAATAGATAAACAGGGAGAGTGAAAAGAGTGAAAAGATCAGAAATGCCAGTGTGAAGGCAAGTGCGGTTCGACCGAATAAGGTGCTAGCGCTGAATCGAAGATTCACGTCGTCGGTTGATTCCCTTGCGGGGTGAAGATATAGCCTTTACCCCAAACAGTCCGGATAAACTTCGGATGATCGGGATTGGACTCCAGCTTTTTCCTGAGACGGGTGACCCGGACGTCGATGCTGCGATCATAGGGCGATCTTTCATAACCCTTGATCAGTTCGATCAGATGATCCCGGCTCAATACCCGGTTCGGGTTTTTCACAAAGGCCTCGAGTAACGCATATTCCCCCGATGTCAGACTGATCTCCTCACCATCGTGGGAGATAGAATTGGTGGTCAGGTTCAAAACATAGTCCCCGAACCGAAAGGTCTCCATCGATTGGGGATTGAAGCTGCCTTGCCGGTTTAAGTCGTTTGTACGCCGCAATATCGCCTTGATTCTGGCGGAAAGTTCCCGGGGATTGAACGGCTTCGCCAAGTAGTCGTCCGCACCCACCTCCAATCCGATGATTTTATCGATGTCTTCTCCCCTGGCGGAGAGCATGAGAATCGGTATCGAACAGGTGTTCCGCAATCTTCTGGCGATGGAGAGGCCATCCTCTCCGGGCAGCATCAGATCCAGAACGATCAGATCGACCTGATGCTCGACAAGATAGCCATCCATCTTCTGACCACTCCCCACGCCGGTGACGGAATAACCCTCCTTGGAGAGAAACTTGATGACCAGATCCAACAATTTCCTGTCGTCATCGACGACCAGCACGCTTTTCTTGTCTGTGTCCATTACCGTTCATACCGAGGGAAAGTGACGGAAATTTAGCATGTCGTACGGCTATCCGGCTTCACTTGAAACATCCTGTAACAGATCGCCCCAGAATGGAAATCGGGCGGAAACAGCTTCGTTCTACGCTAAAAGTCATGGAAATAAAGATCAGACAGTAGGAGAACGATCATGAATGATTCCTTAAAAGTATTGCACCTTTCACTACTCCTTGCCATGACAGCACCAGTGTCAAACGCCATGGCTGAGAGCAACATCGATCAAGCCGTTGATAGAGATCAACTGCAAGCGGCTGTCACCGAAGAAGTGAAAAATGACGGTCATCAATTCAGCAACGAGTCCGAAGCGGATCGCCTGCGACATCGCGTCAACGAGCAGGAGAGAGAACAGACTAGATCTGAAGAGCAAAACGAACTCAAGAAGCAGATGAAGCATCAGTTCCAGCACAGATTTCAATATGAGGACAGGACCGCTGGACAAGGATTCAATAGCGGTGGTTCAATGAGTCGCGGCGGAGGCCCGCGTGGCGGTGCAGGGAGCGGTGGCGGCGGACGCCGCTAAGAACTGCCGGCAATCGTTGAGGTCAGAGAAAACATGCGATCGACTATCCCGGTTTACATCATTGCAATAACCCTGTGTTTGCCGCTGGGGAATGTCTGGTGTGCAGAAGCGATCGAGGATATGGCCGGCAGCGATGTCACTGCCCCCGGACCGAAGACATCGAATATGGAGAGCTGGCAGGAGGATGAGCGAAAGGATGCCTGGACCTGGTTTGGTATGGGATACGAATCCAGACGCGCGTCCTCCACGCCTCAGGGATCGCCTGCAGCAGGCGCCGGCGGGAAAGGCGGTCCCGGTGGACGCGGAGGTCCCGGTAGCGGCATGAAACGCTAACCAACCCCACTGCTTTCACTTTAAAGGGCGGCCCACGCATTCGTGGACTGCCTTTTTTGCGCGCCTTATACTGTATACAGAGGATCAGTTATCCCTTTCGATACAAGATAGCAAGGAAATCAGTGACAATGATGACATCAACGGCTGATTGGTGTTTACGGAACCCACTACACTCACAGACCAATAATCTATTTATCGTGCAAATCTGACTTTAAGGGTAAGAAAAAAGAGATTTCTGTCGTAGTCGTTGGTGTCTGTTGCACTGCTCGTCAGAGAAAAGTCGTTGGAGTCGTTATTGATATGGCTGTAACTGCCTGAGAGCATAATCTTCGGGCTCATGAAATATTTGATACCACAATTGATTGTCTGCGTGGTGTCTTCCCTGCCCACATCCTGAAACTCAGCCAGTCCGTAGTTGTAATTGAGATAGCCGAGCACATTGGTTGAGAGTTTCTGGTCCACCTGCAGATCGAGCCCGGTATAGAGATAACCGGATGATCCTATTTCTGTCGTCTCATTGAGAGAGCGATCCAATGCCGCTGTCAGTTTGGTTTTCGCTGCCGGATGCCAGCGAAGATCAAATCCGAAATCGGCCTCACTGACCCGACTGAAACGGGGATCGTCATAGTCCTGTGTTAAATAACCGAGATAGGCTTCCAGTCGATGACCACCGGTATAGGTCTGATTCATTCCAATCGCGACATTGTGGCCATCCGAGTCGCGCTCGAATCCATCCTGGTCCCGTTGCTCGTCATAGCGACGTTGATTGGCCACTCCCTGAACAAAGAGCTGGTTCTGTGATGAAAGCGCCCTGCTGAAGCGCACCCCCAGTCCATTGACCGTCCTGTCTCTATCGTCGTTGATAAGAGTACCCACGTTATCGTAGTCGAGGGATTCATGGGTCACACCGATTTTCAGCACCGACAGGCCCAGCATCTGATTAAAACCAAGCTGAAATCTCTGTGCATCGTAGGTTGTGGGCTCATCGATACGCTGTTCTGAACTCTCCTTGGAATCCCGACTTTCGTGGTTGCGGCTAAGTCCTGCACCGGCAAAAATCTGGCTCTCGTCGCTGAGATCGTACGCTCCGTCCACATCCAACCAGAGATCCTCATAATTCTCTGCAGAGATATCCAGATAGCGTCCGATATTGGCCCCGCCGCTGAGATCCAGTTTATGGTTCGGCCACTGGGAATTCACTTTGACGGAGGGTGATATCACGCTCACCAGATCAGACTCCCTGGCCCGTTTGGTGGCATAAATATTGTCGTCGTAATACACCGAGGCCTCGATCTCCGGGAGGATGCGGAACCCGTCTGTATAAAAGCCTGGCTGCCTGTTCTTCTCGACCACTCTCTCAGTGGCACCTCCGGTGTCGGCAGCGTATGCCGCCACCACATTCAGAACCGCCAATACAGTGATCAATATATAAATCCAGAATGGTGGTGCTTTCATCTTCCTTTTATCTCTGACCTGCAAACATAGTAGATTATAAGCAGCAATGCTTGCGGGAATGCCAGCACTGAAACATGTTGAAACAGGGACGATACAAATTGGCTACATGTATGAAATCCACTGGAAATGGTCGACTGCTAGATTCATTCACAGGACAACAGGAAATAACAATACCGTTGTTTCCATACGACCTGTAAAAAGACGACATGGAGCAGAACTATGAATAGCAGACTGTATAAACATACCCTGGTGGTCGGATTGATCTCTCTCTCCGCCTCTTCGCTTGCCTTAGCGGATCATATGAGTATCTGGGGTGAGGGATGGGCCAACATGCCCAATGAGATCCACAATCTCAGGATTGAATACAAAGATGACAATGAGTCATTTCTGTCAGCGATACAGTACGGCGCAGGTGCCGTGACCGGTGGCGGCTCCAACAGCGACAACACGGAACCGGGCAGTGGTGTATCGGGTACGATGAATCAGGGCACCATGCCTGTCCAAACCGGCGGTCGTGATCGGGGTCGCATGTAGCTCACTGATCTGGGTTCGACGGAGATCAGATGATGATCTCCTCTCCCTCCTCATCTGACTTGGCTGTTGTTTGAACAGCCAAGTTAACTTCCTAATACTACTACCAGCTAACTGTGTCCTATGCAGTTGCGGCATAAGCTGGATATCCGAAACATCATCGGGCGATCCAGCACAATGCACACATTAGTGCGGTACGGACAAGCATCCTCAGTGGGGGCAACCTGGCTTGCAATGCTATACCGAGCCTCTCTCCCCTCATTGCAAAAGTGCCGCATTCCTAACGAGCGACCACAATCAAAATCATATTGATTTTTTATGCGCCCATAAACTATTGACGATAAACTGCTTTTTCCGATAAGACAACATGGTTGAATTCGGACAGCATAAGTCTAGAGTTATCAGTGTTATGGACCGATAAGAGTCCAGCGGAAAGGCTTTGTGTTGATAGGTAACCAACTCGGCACTGAGTGCCATATTTCAGTAAATTAATACTTTCTATTGATTCCATTCCATAGATCAATACTAAGGCCAACATTACACTGAGTAAGGTTTCAGATTGGTTACCGGTGAATGAATTTCAGGTTACGGAATGGATATTGAGATTGTTCTAAACGTTTCAAGCGCCATCCTTTTTATGGGTGTGCTGGGCTTATTGCTCTCTTCCCTTTTGGCGTTCGCCAACAAGAAATTATGGGTCTTTGAGGATCCCCGCATCGATGAGGTCGAAAGTCTTCTCCCAGCCACCAATTGCGGCGCTTGTGGCAGTGCCGGCTGCAGACCTTTTGCCGAAGCCCTCATCGAAGGCAAGGTCGCACCCGCCCTGTGCACAGTCAGCAGCGCAGATAATATCACTGAAATCGCCGATTATCTCGGTGTCGACAGCGGCGATGTCGTTAAACGTGTCGCCCGCCTAGCCTGCGCCGGCGGCAGCCATGTAGCCCGTATGCGCGCCCATTATGATGGTTTGGCCTCATGCAGAGCTGCGGCAGTAGTCTCCGGCGGTCCCAAAGGCTGCACCTGGGGCTGTCTCGGACTGGCCGACTGTGCCGAGGTCTGTGAATTCGACGCCATCACCATGGACAAACACGGACTGCCCATTGTGGACGCAGCAAAGTGCACCGCCTGCGAAGACTGCGTGGAGATCTGCCCCAAGGGTCTCTTCTCCATTCAGCCGGTGGATCACCGCCTGTGGGTGGCCTGTATGAACCTGGAACACGGTGACACCGCGGAGAATGACTGTGAGGTGGCCTGCACCGCTTGCGAGCGCTGTGTAAAAGACTCACCGGAAGGCCTGATCACCATCGATGACAACCTGGCAATCATCGACTACAGCAAGAACGGACTCGCCTCACGGGTCGCTACGGAACGTTGCCCGACCGGAGCCATTGTCTGGTTGGATGATGACAGGGGTGTCATCAAAGGTACGCAGGCGAAGCGTATTATTCGCAAAGAGGCGCTCCCCATCTGAGCGCGACATTGTTGGCAGATCGGTATTGGGTTCTCGGTATCGCTTCATCACCTGCAAGCTCAATGCACTATATATAAATGACTACTACATAAAGAGAAGTAATCTATGTTCGGCAAGAAAGACGAAAAGACCTTCAAGTACCCCGGTATTCGTATGGCGATGGACGGCAACGGCGCTGTCATCATGTGCGAGCGGGAAGCTTCGGATGCGGCGGGTGCCTACCCGATCACCCCATCCACCCAGATGGGTGAGTACTGGGCCGAAGAGACCGCCAAGGGCCACGTCAATATTTCCGACCGCTCACTGATCTTCATCGAGCCCGAGTCGGAGCACGCGGCGGCGGCGGTGACCGCCGGCATGTCCATGACCGGTCTGCGAGCCACCAACTTCTCCTCCGCCCAGGGTATCGCCTTCATGCACGAGTCGCTCTACGCCGCCGTCGGCAAGCGTCTCCCTTATGTGCTGAACATCGGCTGCCGGGCGATCACCAAGGCCTCACTCAACGTCCATTGTGGCCATGACGATTTCCACTGCATCGACGACACCGGTTTCTTCCAGGTCTTCGCTAACAATGCTCAGGGTGCCGCCGACCTCAACCTGATCGGCCGCAAGATCGCCGAACTCTCACTGACACCGGCAGCGGTAGCACAGGACGGCTTCCTCACCACCCACCTGATCGAGCCCCTGCAGGTACCTGAGCGGGAACTGATCAGCGAATTTCTCGGCCGCCCCGATGACGAGATCGAGTGCCCGACCCCGTCGCAGAAACTGCTGTTCGGCGAGACCCGCCGCCGCGTACCCGCCATCTGGGACGTGGACAACCCCATGCTCTCGGGTTCGGTACAGAATCAGGACGCCTACATGCAGACCACAGCAGCGCAGCGTCCCTACTTCTTCCAACACATCCCTGAAATCACCGACCAAGTGATGGACGAGTACTACGAGCTGACCGGACGCCGCTACAGCCGTATCGGCGATTACAAGGCGGATATGGCCGACTACCTGATCGTCGGTATGGGCTCCATGATCATCCAGGCTCATGGCGTGGCCGACTACCTGGAGAAGACCCGCAAGCTCAAGGTCGGCGTGGTCGACATCACCATGTTCCGTCCCTTCCCCGGCGACCTGATGGGTAAGCTGCTGAAGGGCAAGAAAGGGGTCTGTGTACTGGAGCGTACCGACCAGCCCCTGGCTGAGGACCTGCCGCTGATGCGCGAGGTCCGTTCCTCCATCTCTAAATGTATCGAGAACGGTCAGGCCGCCGCAGCAAAACAGGATCTGCCCTACCCCGGCTACGACAGCTATACCGGCTTCAGCGATGCACCGAGGCTGTTCTCCGGCGCCTACGGTCTGGGTTCCCGCGACCTGCAGCCCGAGGCACTGATCGGCGCTGTCGAGAACATGCTGCCAGAGGGTGAGCAGCGTAAATTCTTCTACCTGGGTATCGACTTCGTCCGCGAAGCGGCCAATCCCAAGCAGGAGATCCATATCCAGAAAGTGCTGGAGGCCTATCCCAATATCGGTGATATGGCGGTACACGGTTCCGAGAACCCCAACTTGATGCCGGACGGCTCGATCACCGTGCGTATGCACTCGGTGGGCGGCTGGGGTGCCATCACCACCGGTAAGAACCTGGTCATGACCCTCTACGATCTGCTGGGTTATGAGATCAAGGCCAATCCCAAATACGGTTCCGAGAAAAAAGGTCAGCCCACCACCTACTACCTGGCGGCAGCACCGACCCCGATCCCGCTCAACTGCGAATACCACTATGTGGACGTGGTGCTGAGCCCCGATCCCAACGTCTTCGGCCACTCCAACCCGCTGGCGGGTTTGAAGCAGGGCGGCACCCTGATCATCCAGTCCAACCTCACCAGCGCCGACGAGGTCTGGGAGAGCTTCCCCCGCTGGATGCAGCAGCAGATCGTCGACAACGAGATTCACGTCCTCTACGTGGACGGTTTCAAGATCGCCCGTGAGGAAGCCAGTAACGCCGAGCTCCAGCTGCGTATGCAGGGCAACGCCTTCCAGGGCGCCTTCTTTGCCGGCTCACCGCTGATGGAGATGGCCGGGCTGGATGAGAAGAAACTCTTCGCCTCCATCGAGGATCAGCTGGAAAGCAAGTTCGGCAGCAAGGGCCGCCGCGTGGTGGAGGACAACCTGCGCGTGGTCCGTCGTGGTTTTGATGAGATCCATGAGATCACCAATAAGGTGGTCGGTACTGCCACACAGTTACCAGTCAAAAAAGAGCCGGGACTGCCAGTGATGCTCAAGCAGCTGCCTCAAGCCGACGGCGGCATCTCCGATGTCCACCGTTTCTGGGAGCAGACTGGCAGTTTCTACGCCAGCGGCAAGGGCAACGACAACCTGGCCGACCCCTACCAGGCACTCTCCCTGATGCCCGCCACCACCGGCGTCTTCCGCGACATGACACAGATCCGTTTCGACTATCCGAAATGGGTGGCGGAGAACTGTACCGCCTGCGGTGACTGCTACAGTATCTGTCCCGACAGCGCCATTCCCGGCCTGGTCAATAAGATCAGCGACGTCTTCAACACCGCCATCAATCGGATTGAGACCGGCGGTCGTCCAACCCAGTATCTGCGCCGGGAGAGCCGCAACGTGGAGAAGCGCCTGCGCGAACTTCTCGCTGAAGCAGGCGAACTGGCCCAGGTCCGCACCCTGCTCGATCAGGCGGTACTGGAAACGATCGCTGCCTCCGAGGTGGACGACGACGCTCGCCCCGTTATGGAAGAGGAATTCGGTCTCTTCCTGCAGGCGATGGTCGAGTTCGAGTTCTCCATCACCAAGCCCTACTGGAACAACCTGGAGAAGAAAAACAAAGGCAGCGGCGGTCTCTTCTCCATTACCGTCAATCCCTACACCTGTAAAGGCTGCATGGAGTGTGTCACGATCTGTGAGGACGACGCTCTGGTCGCCACCCACCAGGACGAGGCCGCCATCGAGCGCATGCGTAGCGACTGGTCCTTCTGGCTCGACCTGCCGACCACCGACAGCTCGTTCAATCGTATCGACGATCTGGACGAGAAGATCGGTGCCCTCCACACCCTGCTGCTGGACAAGGATAACTACAACTCCCTAGCCTGCGGCGACGGTGCTTGCCTGGGTTGCGGCGAGAAGACCATCATCCATCTCTTCACCGGCACGGTGACTGCCTTGATGCAGCCCCGGGTGAAGCAGCAGGTCGACAAAATCGAAAAGCTGATCGAACAGCTGGAGCAGCACGTACGGCTCAAGCTAGCTGCCGGTGTCGATCTGAGCAGCGCCAGCGCCATCAACCAGGCCACCGATACCGAAGGCGACCTGACTCTCTCCAATCTCAGTGAGAATCTCGACGCAGATCACGAGAAGACCGTGATCGACCGGGAGTGGCTGCAGTGGGCTACCCAGCTGCTGGAGCAGCTGCGTGATCTGAAATGGCGTTATCAGGAAGGTATCACCAACAACGGCCGCGCCGAGATGGGCATCGTCAACGCTACCGGCTGTACCTCGGTCTGGGGCTCCACCTTCCCCTTCAACCCCTACCCCTTCCCCTGGGCCAGTCATCTTTTCCAGGATAGCCCCTCGGTCGCCATGGGCCTGTTCGAAGGTCATATGCGCAAGATGGCCGATGGTTTCGCCGCCATCCGCAAGGCGGAAATGGAACTGGCGGGCAAGTACAACATGGCCGAGGACGATATGTTCTTCGAGCAGTTCAGCTGGAAGCATTTCACCGATGACGAATGGCTGCTCTGCCCACCGGTTGTCGCCGTAGGTGGTGACGGCGCCATGTACGACATCGGTTTCCAAAACCTCTCCCGTGCCCTTGCCTCCGGCATGCCGATCAAGGTGCTGGTAGTTGACACCCAGGTCTACTCCAACACCGGCGGCCAGGCCTGTACTTCAGGCTACATCGGCCAGGTTGCAGACATGAGCCCCTACGGCAAGGCCTGGAAGGGTAAAGAGGAGATCCGCAAGGAGGTCTCTCTGATCGGTATCGCTCACCGCACCACCTATGTGCTGCAGAGCGCCATCAGCAATACCACCCATCTGATCGAGGGCTATATCGACGGTCTCAATAGCCGCCGGCCCGCACTCTTCAACATCTACGCTGTCTGCCCGCCGGAACATGGCGTGGGCGACGACGTAGCCTTCGAACAGTCGAAACTGGCTGTGGAGGGACGCGCCTATCCGCTGATGAAATACGATCCGGACGCTGGCGAGACCATCGAGGAGTGCATCGACCTGGAAGGCAACCCGGCGATGGAGGACGATTGGCCTGTCTACAACATCAGCTACCAGGATGAAAAAGGCGAAGCGTGTAAGCTGGAAACACCGATGACCTTCGCCGATTTCGCCATCACCGAGGGCCGCTTCCGCAAGCAGTTCCGCATGGCGCCGCCGGAGACCTGGAACGACGATATGGTGCCGATGCACGAATTCCTCGATATGGATGAGGATGACCGCGAAGGCAAGTTCCCCTATGTCTGGGCTGTGGACGGCAAGAACCGTCTGATGCGGGTCATCTGCGCCGAAGAGATCGCCCGCTCCTGCGACGAGCGCCGCCAGTTCTGGCGCCAGCTCAAGGGTATTGCCGGCGAACTCAACAAGGTGGACGTTAACGCCCTGGTGGATCAGGCCAAGGTCGATATGGCCAACCGCCTCAGCTCCACCCTGCTCTCCATGGCAGCCAGCGGCAATGCGAGTGCATTGGCAGGCAGTATCTCCGCCAACGGCGGCGGTAACGGCGCTGCTGCCGGTGGGGTAGCAGGTGGCGGTGCCGAGATGGGGGACTATGAGCCGGTCTGGATCGAGACGCCCGAATGCACCGCCTGCGACGAGTGTGTCGATATCAACCCGAAGATCTTTGCCTACAACGATGAGAAGAAGGCGGAAATCGTCGATCCGAAGGCAGGCAACTTCAAGGATATCGTCAAGGCGGCGGAAAAATGCACCGCTGCCTGCATCCACCCCGGCACACCCTGGAACGCGTCGGAAAAGGACCTGGACAAGCTCGTAAAGCGTGCGGCGAAATACCAGTAGATCGATGGCATACTCGTTGATGACTGGCATCATGCACCTCTCCCTTCACAGGCGGACCCACGGGTCCGCCTGCTGACCGGCAAGGAAATTTATGGGACTGTTCGACCTGTTTTCCGGGCTGAAGACCTTCGCCCACGGCATCCATCCGCCCTACCATAAGGATACGGCGGACAAACCGATTCGTCGGCTGCCCTTCCCTGCCCAGTTGGTCCTGCCGCTGGATCAGCATATCGGCAAGCCGGCCATCCCCCTGGTCAAGAAAGGCCAGGAGGTGGTACGCGGAGAGCCGATTGCAAAGGCAGACGGCGCATTTTCCGTACCGCTGCACGCTCCGGCTACCGGCCGCGTCAAGGGGATCGAGCTGATGCCCACCCCCAAGGGCCCGAAGTCTGACGCCATCGTTATTGATGTCTACGAAGGCTCGACCCAGGAGGTGCTCTGGAAGCAACCCCGGGAGATGAGCGAACTCTCACCGACGGAAGCGATCCAGGCCATCCAGGAGAGCGGCATGGTGGGCCTGGGCGGCGCTGCTTTCCCCTCCCACCTGAAACTGACTATTCCTGAAGACAAAAACGTCGACACCCTGGTCATCAATGGTTGCGAGTGTGAACCCTATCTGACCTGCGACCACCGTGTCATGCTGGAGCATCCCCAGGAGTTGATGCGGGGCATCCGCTATGCCATGCGCGCCACCGGCACTACTAAGGCGATTATCGGCGTGGAAGACAACAAGATGGACGCGGTGGAGATCCTGCGTGACCATCTGCCCAAGGGCGGGGCGATCAAGGTCGAGTCAGTGGAGACCAAATACCCCCAGGGCTCCGAAAAGATGTTGATCAAGTCGGTGCTCAATCGGGAAGTACCCGCCGGCGGTCTGCCCGCGGATGTGGGCGTTGTGGTCAACAACGTCGGCACCCTGGCCGGACTCGGACGCCTGCTGCCCGAGGGTGAAGGCTTGATCGAGCGAGTCATCACCGTGGCGGGACCCGGCATCGTCAAGCCGGGCAACTATCTGGTGCCTTTAGGCACACCGATCCGCCACATCCTGGAACAGGTAGGCTATGAAGGCTCACGCACCGAGTTCATTCTCGGCGGCCCGATGATGGGTCCTGCCGTCTCCGCCATGGATACGCCGATCACCAAGGGAACCTCCGGCCTCCTGGTGCTGAACGAACCCTCCATCGAAGAGGAGAGCCATAAGATCTGGCCCTGTATCCGTTGCGCCCGCTGTGTCAAGGCCTGCCCGATGCACCTCAATCCCTCGATACTCGGTCAAATGGCGGCGAAAAGAAAATATGAGGAGATGGCTGAGGATTACCACCTCAACGACTGCTTCGAATGCGGTTGTTGCTCCTACGTCTGCCCCTCTAATATTCCCTTGGTGCAGTACTTCCGTATCGCCAAGGCGATCAACCGGGAGCAGGCAGCGTGAAAGGTTCGTTATCAGCCGCCACAGATATAGGGTGCGGCAGGGGCGCACCCTACGCACGAATCCAATGTAGGGTGCGGCTTTGCCGTACCGAATGCTAAAGGCAATATCAGTTAGCACATGAGCAAGAAACCGACAATCGAGCTGCGCACCTCTCCCCATGCCCATGCGGGAGGCGACGTGGTTAGGATCATGCGCAACGTGGTCTACGCCATGCTGCCCATCTGCGCCTTTACTATCTGGCAGTTCGGCCTGAGCGCCCTCGCCCTGTTGATCGTGGTGACCGCCACCTGCATGGCTAGCGAACGGCTCTTCAACCGTCTGAGCAGCCAGCCCAGCAGCCTCGGTGACTGGTCCGCGGCGATTACCGGCATCCTGCTGGCCCTGACGCTGCCACCCGGTTTCCCGCTGTGGATGGGTGCTGTGGCCGCTTTCGCCGCAGTCGCACTGGGCAAGGCTCTGTTCGGCGGACTCGGCATGAATGCCATGAATCCCGCCCTGATCGGGCGTGCTTTTGTACAGGCTGCCTTTCCGGTCGCCATCACCACCTGGACCCCGGCCTTCTTCGAGGGCCGCTTTACCAGTTTTGTCCCCACCACCCTGACACCGCCTTTTCTGCAGCCACCGGTTATTGGCGACTGGGTCACATCGGTGACGGTAGACGCCTTCAGCGGTGCCACACCACTGGCCCTGCAGAAATTTGAAGGGGTACAGATGGGCACCCTGGATATGCTGCTGGGCACCACAGCAGGCTCTGCGGGTGAGACCTCCGCACTGCTGATCCTGATCTGTGGACTCTACCTGGCCGCCAGGCGCATGCTCGACTGGCGCATCCCGGTGTTGGTGATGCTGGGTGCAGCCGTGACGGCAGGCATCTTTTTTCTCATCGACCCGGTGAAGTATCCGGATCCGCTGTTTGTCCTCCTCTCAGGCGGCCTGATGCTGGGCGCCTGGTTCATGGCCAGTGATATGGTCGGTTCACCCGTGACCCCGCTCGGCGTGGTGATCTATGCCCTGATGATCGGTGTGCTCACCGTCATCATCCGTCTCTTTGGTGGACTGACCGAGGGTGTGATGTACGCCATTCTGTTGGGTAACGCGGCGACGCCGTTGATCGACCAGCTCACCCAGCCAAGGGTCTTCGGCGAACAGAGGGCAGATAAATGAGTACGCCCGAAACCGAAGTGATGCAGCAACCGGCCACACCGACCGGTCCGATGATCCGCACCCTGATGGGTATTGCCATGCTCTCGGGCTTTCTGGTGGTGCTGACCTACCAGCTTACCAAGCCGATCATTGAAGAGAACCAGCGCCGCGCCATCGAGGCGGCCGTATTTCAAGTCATACCCGGCGCCGTCGCCCGCAAGGACTTCGTCGTCAACGAGACCGGGGTAACCGCGGTGACGGCAGAGAGTCCGGCTGAAGGTATCCAGATCTATGCCGGCTACGATCAGTCAGGCCAACTGAAGGGTATTGCCGCCAAGGCTGCCGCACAAGGCTATGCCGACATGATCCACCTGCTCTACGGTTATGACCCTGATTGCCAGTGCATCCGCGGCATCAAGGTTCTTAAACTGGCGGAAACCCCCGGATTGGGTGACAAGATCATCACCGATGCGAACTTTGTCGCCAACTTCGATGCGCTGGATGCCAGTCTGAACGACGCCGGTAGCGAGCTGGCCAACGACATCGTCACCGTTAAACACGGGACCAAGCAGAATCCCTGGGAGATCGATGCCATCTCTGGCGCGACCATCTCCGCCAAAGCGGTGGGTAAGGCGCTTAATCTCTCGGCTAAGGCCCTGCTGCCGAAACTGGCACCTCAGGTGGAGAAATTGAGGGAGGATCCACCCCGTCAGCCACCTGAACAGGGTGATGAACAGGTAAATTAATTCTCCTATGCCGGGTTAGGTTGACCCCACGCAAGGCTTGAAGCGTATAGGTAAACGATAATCGGCAGGTTCGGATGAAAAGCGATCGAAATGAGTAAAAGAAGCAACGACAATATCACCTGGGATACCTTCAGCGAAGGCCTGTGGCGCGATAATCCGGTCTTCGTCATGCTGCTCGGTATGTGCCCGGTGCTGGCGGTGACCAACTCCGCAATCAACGCCCTCGCCATGGGTCTGGCCACCACCTTTGTACTGCTGGCCTCCGGTGCCCTTATCTCCCTGTTGCGCCACAGTATCCCCAAGCAGGTGCGCATTGCCACCTACATCGTCATCATCGCGACCTTTGTGACGATCGTGGACTACGCTATCCAGGCGATCTCCCTCGACCTCTACAATGCCCTCGGCGCTTTCATCCAATTGATTGTGGCGAACTGCATGATTCTTGGGCGGGCAGAAGCCTACGCCTCCCGCAACCGGCCGTTGAAGTCGTTAACCAATGCCCTGGGTATGGGAGCCGGTTTTACCATCGCCCTCCTCTGCCTGGGAGTGGTGCGAGAGGTACTCGGCGCGGGCAGCCTGTTCGGCATCGATCTGTTCGGTCCCCGCTTCGAACCCTGGGTGGTGATGATACTGCCGGCAGGCGGTTTCATCGTACTGGGAGCCTGGTTGTTGTTGTTTGAATGGCTCAAACAGCGGAAAGAGCGGCTGGAACTGGAAGCCGCGGCGGAAACGCGATGAAGAATTTTGAATGGTTAATTTTGAATGTTGAATTGCCAGTGTGCGCTTCACGCACGCTCGATTCAAATCAAAACGAGTGTGAGCAACACGAACCCATCAATTCAAAATTCAAAATTCAAAACTCAAAATTCGGAACGCAGTGACATGACAGAATCACTCAGCTTTATCTTTTTAAACGCCGTGCTGGCCAACAACTTCGTACTGGCCCTGTTTCTCGGTCTCTGCCCTTTCCTCGGCGTCTCCGGCAAACTCGACACCGCAATCCCCATGGGTCTGGCAACCATGTTCGTCATGCTGGTCAGTTCCGTCTGCGCCTATCTGATCAATATCGTACTGGTCACGTTCGAGATCGAGTTCCTGCGTCTGATCGCCTACATAGCGGTCATTGCCAGTGCGGTGCAATTGGTTGAGATGGCGCTGAAGAAACTATCGCCCGCCCTGTTCCGCTCCCTGGGTATTTTCCTGCCGCTGATCACCACCAACTGCGCCATCCTCGGGCTGGCCCTGTTTCAGACCTTCAAAGAGTACAATTTCACCCAGTCTCTGGTTTATGCCATAGGCGCCGGTATCGGCTTCATCCTGGCCATCGTGCTGATGGCCGGCCTGAGGGAGAAACTGGAGCTTTCCACCATGCCCTCCATTACCCAGGGCGCCGCCGTCAGCCTGATGCTCGGCGGCCTGCTGTCGCTCTCCTTCATGGGATTTGCCGGGCTGGGGGGCTGAGGCCAGGTTACGGAAAAAAGTGGTTGAATGAGAAGCGCATGTTCATGGAAGCTCAGCACAACAAACGGTCGAAAAGTCGCTCACCGAATAAAAAATACGGTATAAAGACGAATTATTTTCTTATGTGTGCATAAAAATGCTTGATTATCTCATCGCAATGACGATCATTCCCCTTTTACTGCTCGGTTGGCTGATTGTGCAGTCGATCACGCGACGTTTTGCAAAGATGCATCCCGAATTCGGCCCACCCAGGGAAGAGGGTGCGGGCTGTGGAAAGAGTTGCCTGTGCAGCGGCAGCAGCTGTCAACGACGAGAGGACCACCCCTGAGGTTAAAGAACAATGAGTGAACCATCCAATCAATCCGAAAACCGAGGACAAGCGGTGAACGAACAAGTCATCTGGTTCGAAAACCTGAAAATGAATGATGTGGACCAGGTTGGGGGTAAAAACGCCTCTCTGGGTGAAATGATCAGCGGCTTGGCCGATGCCGGCGTCAGCGTTCCGGGCGGCTTTGCGACCACTGCACATGCCTTTCGTGAATTCCTGCGTCACAACCGTTTGGCGGAAAGGATCGACCCGCTGCTGAAGCAGTTGGATGTAAGCGATGTGACAGCATTGGCGGAAGCCGGCAAGACTGTACGGCAATGGGTGGTTGAGGCTCCCTTTCCGGAAGCCCTGGAGAATGCGGTAACCGCCGCCTACAAAAAACTCACCGGTGATGCCGAGAATCCCCCCTCGGTAGCTGTCCGCTCTTCCGCCACGGCAGAGGATCTGCCCGATGCTTCTTTTGCTGGCCAACAGGAGACCTTCCTGAATGTAGAAGGACTGGATGACGTACTGATTGCAATCAAAGAGGTCTTCGCCTCTCTCTACAATGATCGAGCCATCTCTTACCGGGTGCATCAGGGCTTTGCCCATGAGGATGTGGCGCTCTCCGCGGGGATCCAGCGCATGGTGCGCTCCGACATCGGTTCTGCAGGTGTCATGTTTACCCTGGATACTGAATCGGGCTTCAAAGACGCCGTTTTCATTACCAGTTCCTACGGTCTGGGTGAGACCGTGGTTCAGGGTGCCGTCAATCCCGATGAGTTCTACGTGCACAAAGGGAATGTGGAGGCAGGCAGACCCGCCATCCTGCGCCGTAATCTCGGCAGTAAAGCGATACAGATGGTCTACGGCAAGGCAGATGAAGAGCGCGTGGTTACCGTCGATGTGCCGGAGAAGGATCGACAACGCTTCTCTCTCACCAATGAGCAGATTGAGAGCCTGGCCAACATGGCCGTCATTATTGAAAAGCACTACGGCCGCCCGATGGATATCGAGTGGGGGCTGGACGGCAGTGACGGCAACCTTTATATCCTGCAGGCCCGGCCTGAGACGGTTGAGAGCCGGGTAAACACGGCAACAGTCGAGCGCTTTCAGCTGGAAGAGCGCGGCACAATTGTTGCTCAAGGCCGGGCGATTGGCCAGCGCATCGGCAGCGGTGTCGCCAAAATTATTCACAACGCCAGCGAGATGGCCAAAGTGGCCGAGGGCGATGTACTGATTACCGATATGACCGATCCCGATTGGGAGCCTGTCATGAAGCGGGCTTCGGCCATTGTGACCAATCGTGGCGGCCGGACCTGCCATGCGGCCATCATCGCCCGTGAATTGGGTATCCCGGCTGTGGTCGGTTGCAATGATGCCACCGAGACTTTACAGGAGGGTCAGGAGGTCACCGTCTCATGCGCCGAGGGTGACGACGGCTATATCTACCAAGGCCTGCTGAAATACTCGGTCAGCCAGGGCGATGTGGACAACCTGCCGGAACCACCGGCCAAGATCATGATGAATGTGGCCAATCCGAGCCGGGCATTTGCTTTTAGCCGCATTCCCAATGAAGGCATAGGACTGGCACGCCTGGAGTTCATCATCAATACCACCATCGGCGTTCACCCCCGTGCGCTGATGGAATTTGACAAACTGCCGGCAGATATCAAAGCCACGGTTCAGGCACAGATGGCCGGTTATGAAGATCCGGTCGGCTTCTATGTTGAAAAGCTGGTGGAGGGTATCTCAACCCTGGCTGCCGCCTTCAACGGCAAACCGGTCATCGTTCGCATGTCCGACTTCAAATCGAATGAATACGCCAATCTGATTGGCGGCAAGCTCTACGAACCTGAAGAAGAGAATCCGATGATCGGGTTCCGTGGCGCCTCTCGCTACATCTCCGAAACTTTCCGCCCCTGTTTCGAACTCGAGTGCCAGGCATTGAAGCGGGTACGCGAAGAGATGGGCTTCACCAACGTGGAGATCATGATCCCATTCGTTCGCACCCTGGATGAAGCGGCAGGCGTGATCAAGCTGCTGGAGGAGAACGGCCTGAAGCGAGGTGAAAATGACCTGCGGGTCATCATGATGTGCGAGCTGCCCTCCAACGCTGTCTTGGCCAAGGAATTCCTCGAGTACTTCGACGGATTCTCAATCGGTTCCAATGACATGACCCAGCTGACTCTGGGACTCGACCGCGACTCAAGCCTGGTGGCCAAGAGCTTTGATGAACGCAATCCAGCGGTCAAAAAAATGTTGAGTATGGCAATCACCGCCTGTAGAGATGCCGGTAAGTATGTCGGCATCTGTGGTCAGGGACCCTCTGACTATCCGGACCTGGCCGAGTGGCTGGTTGAGCAGCAGATCACCAGCGTCTCACTTAATCCCGATACGGTGGTGGATACCTGGCGTCTGTTGACCGGACTGAAGAAATAACCGCAGCAACAAATCGTTTGTAGGTTGGGCCGACAGTGGAGGCCCAACTTACCGCTGGAGATAGCTCCCGAGCATAGTTTGGTACTGAGCACAGGGAAGTCCAACGGCAGACGCCAGGCACTCTTCAGACTGTCCGAGAATCATTCGCTTCGCGGGCTCTGTCCTTCTCCGCGCCCTATGCGTTATAGACAAACCCGGAACCTTATATGAAACGTACCGTCTTTTTCCTTGCCGACCACACAGGTATCACCGTCGAGGCGATGGGACGTTCCCTGTTGAGCCAGTTCGAGGGTTTCGAGTATGAAACCGTCCACTGGCCCTTCATCGACACACTGGAAAAAGCCAGGCGTGTGGCCGAACGTATCAACCAGACGACCATGGAGTCGAAGGAAAAGCCGATCGTCTTCACTACCTTAGTCGATCCCCGGATACGGGACTATTTCAAGAACCTGGACGTACCGGTCATGGATTTTTTTGAGTCTTTCACCACACGCCTGGAAGCCGAGTTGCAGATCCCCTCATCGCATGCTCTCGGCCGCTTCCACACCACCGATAATAACCGTGCCTACGATCAGCGTATTCATGCCGTGAACTTCGCCATGAACAATGACGATGGCGCTATCACAAAAAATTACACCACTTCAGATCTGATTTTGGTCGGCGTCTCCCGTAGCGGCAAGACCCCCACTTGTCTGTTTCTCGGGCTGCAGCACAGTGTGCTTGCCGCAAACTACCCATTGACGGAGGACGATCTGCAGAGTGATCTATTGCCGAAGACACTGATCCCTTTCCGGGAGAAACTCTACGGTCTGACCATCGATCCCCATCAACTCCAGCGCATCCGCCAGGAGCGGCGCCCTGACAAACGGTACTCTTCTTTGGAACAGTGCAAGATGGAGGTAAAACTGGCAGAGCAGCTCTACAAGCACTACAAGATTCCTTACCTCGACACCACATCAATGTCTATCGAGGAGATTTCTGCCCGCCTACTACAGCATATCCATCGGGCAGCCGTCGCCGGGAGTTGAGTGATAAACCCGCTATAGCGGGTTCCCGCAATATCTTCACAGCACTATGGTCTATTGACGTAGTGCACACAACTCACATCTCGCCCCCCGGAAGAATGGCGCTATAATAAGCCTGTTTTCATTCCAAGCCTGATTACTCCTGATAACAACAAAGGCTTTTATCTCAATGAAAAACGAGGAATTTCTTTCACGTGTTCAATTGGCTGGTACAACTATTCCATAAGGCCCCGGTGCCAATCACCATTAAGTGGACGATCTACATCGGCACCCTGATCACGCTTGTCATGGGCATCTTGGGTTGGTTTCTCATCACCCAACAAAACAGTTTTCATATGCGAGAGGTGAAAGGCTTCGGAGAAATACTGGTCGAACAGTTGGCCCATTCGGCAAGTGAACCACTACTTGCAGATGATCAATTCAACCTGCAAGGGCTGGTCAGCCGACAAACGCAAAATCACAACGTGGTCGGTGCCGCTATCGTACCCAGCGGTAAATCCTGGGTCATTTCCGGCAAAGTGCCTGGAGAAGTACCTGAGGCAACTATTCAGGAGCCAATGATCTGGTCTTGGCGGGATGAGCAACAGCAACGTCACCCCGCCATCACTTTTTTCAGTCCTATCAGTTTCAGGGACGTGGTCGCCGGGCATGCCATCATTACACTGGACCGCGAGTATCTCGATAGAGATCAGCAGCGAACCATCGGAATTATCAGTTATGCAACGATCGGGTTGATTCTGATCGCCGGCATGCTCTCCTACATCCTCAGTAAGCGGCTAAGCCGACCCATCACCCTACTCGCTGCAGCCGGCAAGGTCGCCGAGCCAGGTGCCCTGGTCAGTCCACAGGATATCAAGCGTCAGGATGAGATCGGGCAGATCTATGCTTATTTTGACCGCATGACCGTCGGCCTCCTGGAAAAACGCCAAGTTGAGGATGCCCTCTCCCGCTATGTCTCTCCTGTTATCGCAGAGAAGATTCTCTCCAATCTCTCTCAACACCGCCTGCCCAACCAGGAGATGGAGGGTAGCGTGTTGTTCTGTGATATCGTCGGTTTCACCCAGCTCTCGGAGGATCTGCCTGCAGACGAGGTTGCCGACCTGTTGAATCTCTATCTCGGCGCTATTGCTGATGCAGCCCATCGCTGCCGTGGTGTTGTGGATAAGTTCATCGGCGATAGCGCCATGATACTGTTTGGTGTCCCTGAACCCGATAAAGAACACGGCACCCAGGCAATCAGTTGCGCCTGGTTGATCCAGGCCATGGTCAGACATATCAATAAACAACGCAGATTGAAAGGAGAGGAACCGATCATGCTGCGCATCGGTATCAACAGTGGCCTCATGCTGGCGGGGAACATCGGTATTCCCGATCGCCTGGAGTACACGGTGGTCGGCGATACGGTGAATCTCGCCTCTCGACTCTGTGGTGCAGCACCGGCTGACGGTATCATGATGAGTGAAACAACGGCCGAATTCCCCGGCGTCGCGGATATCGTGGATCTCCACCAACAACCCGCGCTTAAGATCAGGGGCAGAAAAAATCTGGTAAAACCCTCAATCGCGGGAACGCCTTCGCGAGAATTTGGTCAATGGTTGATGCGAACCATGTCCCACATCCTGCATAAGAACGCTGAATGAATCTCAATTCGATTAACCCGGCCTTTCTGCTCAGCCTCCTGTTACTCAGTGGGTGCCAGTTGATGCAGACCAAGCAGACGGTAATTGCCACACCGAATAAAGACACCTTCACTGCCATCAAACAGTTAGAGGCCAAAGGGCGTTACGGACAAGCCATCAGTTTAATCGAGCAGGCGATCAGTCAGGATGGCAAGGCCGAGCTCTATACCACAACGCTCAGGAAAATCAGACTGCAGCAAACCGTGTTGGAGCAGGAGCTGAAAGACCAACTCCTGATCAGCAGGACCTCCGCCCTAAAAAACCAGGTGCCTATATTCGAGCAGCTGATACGTTCTAATCCGGCTGATCCGAACTACAGCCGTCAATTGAAGCAAACACAGGAGCAGCTTCACCTGCTGAGAGAGAGCCTCTCAGAATGCGGCTGGCGGCATTTCAAAAAGAACAATGCCCTGGCCAAGGACTGCCTGACACTTTCACTCTCCCTGGAAGAAGACGAACAGGATGAGCGCTTGATTGAGCATCTGCTGGATGAGCAGAAGCAACATAAAAAGCAAACAGAAACCATGGAACATGCGCAACGGGAGATGGCCTGGAAGCACCGCAATCAAAAACGTTTAAAACAGGCGGAGCGGTATAACGAATCGGGCCAACTGACGGAGGCAAGACGCATTCTTAAAATCGTCTTAAAGGAAGACGCCAAGAATCAATCCGCCAAGATCTTGCTCAGCAGTGTCGAATCCCGGCTGAAAAACTATCTGGAAAATCTGCTCACTGCCGGTGATCGTCTCTACCGGGAGGGTGAAATCGAGGGCGCCAAAGCGACTTGGCATGCCGCACTCTCACTTGACCCTCAGGACAAGCGTGCGAGGGAAAAGATAGAACGGGCCCAGCGTGTGTTGGACAATCTCGAAAATCTCCGTAAAAGTGAGCCGAAAAACTAATCTGACATCTTGTCAGAAATGCCCTGTCTCGAAGTTTTTTTCATTCCTTTTGCGCTACAGCACTGAAAATGGCATACACAGGTGGCCGATCTCTGTCGATTGGTTATAATCCCGCCCTGCCACAATCTTCCCACCACTTTGGAGGAAGACTTGTATCTACATGATCAGAAAGAAGAATTCCGGGAGTGTATCCAAGATGCCCATGCCGGTCGAAGCTATTTGTGATCATTTTCTCACAAGACAGAGAGATGAGCGGTGTTGATGAGCCCAAACAAAGCAGACCACGGCCTGGATACGGCAGTATAGATGAAGATTTATCTAATCGCCGCCTGCGCGCTCTTACATGCTGGCACTGCCCTCTGTCAGGAGTGGTTACCGGAAAGCCAGATCTCCTTCTATGAGACGGAAATCGATCGTCAGCTCTTGGCATCTACACTGCAGGCACAACGGTTCGACAACGTTGGAGCGGAATGGGATGAACCCTTCAACGGTGCACCATCTAGACCCCATGGCTTCGGCAGGGAACTGGACGACCAGAGTCCGGCAGATTGGGATGGTCTCAAGCGCGACACCGCCTACTTCTTCGGCTATCAGTTCTTCATTGTCGGCGCACTATATGTCCTGCCGGAGAGTGTCTCGGCCTGGACCGAGGAACAGAAAGAGGAATACACCTTCGAAAAGTGGAAGGAAAACGTCACCCATCCCAGATGGGATCCGGACGAGTGGTACATCAACTACATCCTGCATCCCTACTGGGGAATGACGTACTACACACGAGGACGTGAACGCGGCCTGACGGAAACCGGTGCTTTCTGGTACTCATTCACCCTCTCGTCAATCTACGAGTTCGGGCTGGAGGCACTGTTTGAGCCCGTCTCCATCCAAGACGTCATCTTCACACCTGTGCTCGGCTCCGCATTGGGTTGGTACCTGGAGGATGTACGCCGAGAGATCAAAAGCCAACATGAATTCAGCGGCTGGGATAAAACCATCCTGATCGCTACCGACCCACTGGGTACCCTCAACGCCATGGCCGACAACCTTTTTGGTGTGGGTGTTGAGAGTGAGTTGGAATTCCGCTCCTTCTATCGGAGCCCGGCAATCACCACCACTGAATCATGGCAGCAGAATGATCCTTACGAGAGCCGTCTCAACCCTGTGGTTGCTGATTATCTCGGAGTCGAATTAACCCTGAGCTGGCACTGAGCCTATAGGCCGACCCGGCGAAACTTCCAGAGTGCATAGCCGAAAAAGAGCAACACCGGCAGGAGTGTTGTGAACAAGGCATTGAAGCTATAGACCACTGCCAGATAGGAAAAAGCCCTGTTGAGTAGATAAAAGGCAATACCGATCATCGCCCCGACGAAAATTCGCTGGCCAATACCGACACTGCGCAGGGAACCGAAGACAAAGGGGATACTGAGAAACAGCATAACCAGCGTAACTGCCGGTGCGACGACCTTCCCCCAGAACGCCACCTCATAGGTCTGCGCGGCTTGACCATTCTGTTTGAGATAATCGATATAGCGCCAAAGGTCCCAGGCAGCCAGCATATGCGGCTTGACCGATACCACGTCGAGTACAGACGGTTCCAGCCGTGTCGACCAGGGCATCCGTTGTCTTCTCTTCACCTCTATCCGATCGTTATTGAAACGACTCTCTCTCACCGACTCCAGCACCCAGCCCGATGTTTCATAGACGGCGCGTTTCGCATGCAGCGCCCGTTGTAAACGCTGCTCGTGGTCGTAATGATAAACAGACACGTTCACCAACACCTGGTTGGGCAGGATCTGACGAATATTGATAAAGGTATTCTCGTCCCTGGACCAGAAGCCAAAGCGTGTCTTCAACATAATCTGATTCGACAGGCCTTCCATTTTCAACCGTTGGGCCTGCAACTCAGCACGAGGCGCCAGGTTTTCACCAATCACCAGCACCAGTAGCAGCATCAATAAGCCACTTTTCAGTGTAGCGAGCACAATCCTGCCAATAGAAACCCCGGCTGCACGCATGGCCATCAGTTCGGAATTCCCGGCCAGCGCACCTAATCCGATCAGACTGCCCAATAAGGTAGCAAGGGGGAAGATCTCATAGGTATAGCGAGGGAGTGTCAGTGCGACATAAGTGTATGCCTTGGCGGTTGTGTAGCCACCCGCCACATCTTCGAGTTCGGAAACCACCTCAAAAAAACCGATCAGCACCAACAGCAGAGCAAGTACGCCAGTGATGCTCAATAACACCGCACGACCAATATAACGATCGAGCAGACTGATCATGCAATCCCCCGACGGAATTTACGTTGCCAGCCTCGATACCATCCTGTGTCGGGTATCAGCAACAGAATGCCGCCCATTGCCAAGGTCAGATGTACCCACCAGATACCAAGCCAGCTAGGTGTCATGCCTTCAATCATCCAGCGCTCTGCCGCCCCCTGCAGACCCAGATAGATCGTGTAGAGAATGAACGCCAGTACAAGGCGTCCGAAGGGTCCCTGTCTCGGCAAGGAGCGACTCAAGGGAAGACTGAGTAAGGCAAAGACCAGCAGGCCAAAGACCTGAGATAGTCGGACCTGGAATTCAGCATGGTCCGCGACTAAATCTGATGCCAGCAGTGCCGTGTTACTCAATGACTTTCTCTTGCGCTTGATCACACCGCCCTCCTTGTCCTGGATACGTAAGGCGTATCGATCAAATTCACTCACCCGGTAGTCGTACTGCCCAGGATTACCCTCATAACGAAATCCATCATCCAGCACCAAATAGCGATCCCCTGAGGTTTCATCAATTTGTTGAAAGCCACTCTTGGCGCTGATCAGGCTCAACACCCCTTGTCGCCGCTGCTGCACAAAGACATTACTCATGCGTCGCTCATCGCTCGCTATCGATTCCACGTAAAGCACCAGTTCGCCTTTGCTGTACTCATTGAATCGCCCAGCACTGATACCCGCCAGTTCAGACGACTGTCCCTGCTGAGAAGCAATCAATTCGGCACTTACTCGATTGGCCCAGGGCTGTACGAAAAGGGAGAGCCATGCAGTCAAAACCACCACAGGCACCACCACCCATAACAAGGAACGGTAAAGGCGCATACCCCCCACACCGCAAGACTCCAAAGCAACCATCTCACTGTCCCGATACATGCGCCCGACAGCATAGAGCACAGCAAAGAAGAAAGCGGGTGGTACCAACCGGGCAAGATATCCAGTCATTTGCAAACCCAGCACCTGGAACAGGAGATGGGTATTCAGCTCACCCGATGCGACCTCTTTGAGCAGTTTGATAAAACTATTACTCATTAAGATCAGCATCAACACCAGCAAGATCGCCAATAGCGCCTTTAGCACTTCTGTTAGCAGATAACGGTCGATGAGCCTGATCATTGGACGATGGTAAATTGTTTTACTTTCGGTAGACTTAGTTGAGTTACCGGGTTAAAAATTCCCGCAATAAACAAACGCAGACATTGCGGGCGACCCTGTTTATCCTACAGATAACGATCATCGACAAAAACTTATTTTCACCGCGAGGTCCAAGTACTCATGGAATACACCGTTAAATCCGGCGATCCGTCCACACAACGCACAGCCTGCCTGATTCTGGGTGTCTTCTCACGCCGTCAGCTGACCCCCCTAGCACAACAGGTGGATAAGGCCAGCAAGGGCCATCTCAGCAGACTGCTCAAGCGTGGTGATATGGACGGCAACAGCGGACAGCAGCTGATGATCTACGAAGTGCCGGGAGTCACCGCAGAACGTATCCTGCTGGTCGGGCTCGGCAAGGCGCGGGAACTTAACATGAAGCAATACGCCGGGGCTATCGCAGGTGCGATCAAAGTCCTCAATGAAAGCCATCCGGTTGAAGCGATTTGCGGGCTTTGCGAAGTGGATATGGATGATAAAAGCCTCTACCAAATCATCAGGGAAACCGTCTTGCAGGCTGAGGACACCCTTTATCAGTACACAGAAACCAAGAGTGAAAAGAAGAAAAGCCAGCGATCGTTGAAGCGCCTCGGTATCTTCATCCATGACCGTCGCCAGCTGAAGGCGGCCCGCAAGGCACTGACTCACGCCGAGGCGATAGCCAATGGCATCAGCCTGACAAAGGATCTATCCAATCTTCCCGGTAATATCTGTACCCCCAGCTACCTTGCCGATCAGGCACGCAAGCTTGGGCGCGGTAACGAAAAATTGAGAGTACAGATCCTGGAAGAGAAGCAGATGGAGAAGTTGGGCATGGGCGCCCTGCTCTCCGTCTCCCGCGGCAGCCGTCAACCCGCCAAACTGATCATCATGGAGTACAAGGGGGGTAAACCGGGCGCCAAACCTGTGGTACTGGTAGGCAAAGGATTGACCTTCGATGCAGGCGGTATCTCCATCAAGCCATCTGCCGCCATGGACGAGATGAAATATGACATGTGCGGTGGGGCCAGTGTTTTCGGTACCATGCAGGCCTGCATGGAGATGGCGCTACCGATTAACCTGATCGGTATCGTCCCATCTTCGGAAAATCTGCCGGATGGTGATGCCAACAAACCCGGCGACATCGTCACCAGCATGTCGGGCCAGACCATCGAGATCCTCAACACCGACGCCGAAGGTCGTCTGATCCTGTGCGATGCCCTCACCTACAGTGAGCGTTTTGAACCCGCGGCGGTGATCGACATCGCCACCCTGACCGGTGCCTGTATCGTTGCCCTGGGTAACCAGGCTTCTGGGCTGATGGCCAACAATGGCAATCTGGCCACGGAAGTCCTTGCCGCGGGAGATCATGCAGGTGACCGAGCCTGGCAACTCCCCCTGTGGGACGAGTATCAGGAACAGCTCAAGAGTAACTTTGCCGACATGGCCAACATCGGCGGCAAAGGCGCCGGCACCATTACCGCAGCCTGTTTTCTCTTCCGTTACACGAAAAAATTCAAATGGGCCCATCTCGATATTGCCGGAACAGCCTGGAGGAGCGGTGCAAACAAAGGCGCTACCGGACGTCCGGTGCCTCTGCTGAGTCAGTTCCTTCTGAAACGCTGCGGGTACAGTGACTGATGACTCAGGTAGACTTCTATGTACTCGACGAGAGGTCCAGTGGCAATCGCTACACCCTGGCCTGCCGCCTGAGTGAGAAGATCTATCATCAGGGACGCCGGATTCTCATTCACACCGGGTCCGTCGAGGAGACTCGCCACATGGACCGACTACTGTGGACCTTTCGCCAGGGAAGTTTCATTCCTCATGGCACAGCAGGGGATTGTGAGCCTGCCGTCACTCCTGTCATCATTACCCACGAGGAAGAGGCTGGTGCAGAGGAACATGATGTTTTGATTAATCTCTCGGCCGCCATACCGGCTTTCTTCAGTCGCTTTGAAAGAGTTGCGGAGATCATCGATAAAGAACCCCAAGTCGTCACTGCAGGGCGGGAGCGGTTCCGTTTCTACCGGGACAGGGGTTACACCCTTAACAAACATGACATCAGCTAAATGAACAACCACGAGACAGAGAAAACCGAGGACTCCGATATCCCTCTGCTTGAAGATGTGGTCACACCGGAAGAGCTGGAGATCGAGTCTGAATACATCACCTTCGAAGAAGAAGCACCGAAAGAGGCTGAGGCTCAGGTACCTGAATATGACGAAGTCCTACTCTCCATGCGTGACAGCATTGCTGAACAGTTAGTACAGGACCTGCGTCCAATGGTCGCCAAGGCAGTGGAGTCGGCCATCACAGAAACCGTCGGCCGAATCTCACAGATGCTGCATGATGAACTCGACAGTCCCCTCGAACATCGTATTCGTTGTTTAATCCAAGAGCACATGGAGGCTGAATTCGGTCCCCGTGAGCAGCACATGAATGATGATCCCGATCGTTGAGACCTGATTTTTATACTTGAAATGGAAATCAAACAGCTCGACCACCTAGTGCTGACTGTAGAAAATATCGGGACTACCTGCCGCTTCTATGAAACCGTATTGGGCATGAAGGTCATTGAGTTTGGCGGTGGGCGCAAAGCGCTGAAGTTCGGCAATCAAAAAATCAATCTTCATGAACACGGCAAAGAATTCGAACCCAAAGCTGAGAGGCCGACACCAGGTTCCGCAGATCTTTGCTTTTTAACTGAAATCCCTATTCATGAAGTCATCACTCATTTAAAGTCCTGCCAGGTTGCAGTGTTCGAAGGCCCGGTTGAACGCACCGGTGCTGAAGGTCCCATTCATTCCGTCTATCTCCGCGACCCTGACAACAACTTGCTGGAGATCGCCAATTTGATTTGAGCAGTCAACACTCATGGTGGCTATCATTGCCCATAGATGGAATGCACCTGGCTGGCGATGCGGCTTTGATCCTTCAGTTCATTCAACGGGTATCTCACAATAACGCCATAGCGTTGCAGTTCACCGATGCGGATCTCAGCATAGGGAACTTCGCTACCGACATCGGGATCAACCACGACGTTATGCTGGCCCAAACAGTCCGATCTGTTTTCGAGTCCACAATACTCGTCCGAGTGATTAAGGACATTTATCAACAGCTCCAGATATTCGTTGATGCTCTCCAGCCCTCTCGAGGCTTTATCGTGCTTCAACTCGACCTTTGCCAGCTGTTTTCTCAATTGGCCGATCTTGTGCTGGGTCTGATGAGCCTCCTCCGCCACAAAATCCAATGCACCATGTTCAGCTTGCAGGGTCTTCAGCGCCATCTTTAGATGGATACGCTCTCGTTCCAGATCGGCCTTCTTCTCCGCGTGTCGGGCTACCTTGAGTACCGCCTCCGCCACCATGTGCTGGAAAGCGCGCTCACGCAAATCGTACCTGACCCCCTCCTCAGAAGCCGACGGCTTCACCAATTGGTGTCCGGTAAAATTGACCACTTGTTGCATGACCTCACTCTGGATCATATCCCCCCGTTGTGCATGGCCCAGTACACTTTTTTCCTGTCGGCTCATCACCATCAAGGCATAGCCATGCGTGAGCGGGAAACTTTCTGGTTTTTTTGCAAATTCACGAAACTCCTGTGAGTGGCTGAAAAGATGTTCCATTTGATCAGCCGAACCGAAATAGGCATAAACACGAGGATCACTAGAATAGGCCTTGAGATTCACATCAATTGAATCTGGAAGCCGTGCAATCAAAGCATCAGCATGTATGAGCGCCTGTTCAACCGCAGGTGCGAGCTTTTTTCGATAACCTGAGATCAGTTTCAGGCGGGAATCGAAATGCTCCACTGCCATGTCGATGTGGCTATCCAATTCATCACGAGAGTAGACAGAAGTATGACTCTTGTCTGTCGAAATCAGGCGTTTAATCAATGAAAACATGACGCGTCTACTCTCCGTTCAAAATTCACTCTCACTGAACTATAGCTGTAATAAGAAGCGTTGGCGTTCCAGCATACCGGCCTGTTTGGCATAAAGCGCTATGTCAGAATATACACATCAAACAATTAAAAAGCCCCGGATGAAACTCATCCGGGGCTTTTTTCCTGGCAAGAATGATATCAATCAAAACATCAAACAGTTTGTTTTCGCTGCCGTGAAAATCCCAGCAGGCCGAGAAGGCCACTGCCGAGCAACCATATCGCTGAGGGCTCCGGTACTGAGGCGGGCACAGCAAGCCCTGCCAATTCGACCGATAAAAGATTTGATCGGTCAGCGATATCATAACCAAACAGTGTCATCGTACCCGTTAACTCGTAACTGGGTGCGTCAGTCGTGATATACGGAAACAGACTCTCTTCCTGGGCGCCACCCAACAGGCCTGAGACAAAAAGCTCACTTCCTTCTGTATACCGAAACGTGAGCAGGTCGCCATCAGCTGATCTTGAGATAGCACTAGGGCCTTTGTCACCCAGACCATCGGTACGATAGCCAACGTCGGTATCCCAGCCCGCATAGCCATCAAGTCTAAATCCTGCAATCACAAAATTACGTGTTGCATTATTGAATGTATCTCGGATACGTGGAGCGAAAACCATCGTGTTGAGCAGGCTGGATTCTGCGACACGGTTCTGGACATTTCCGCCAACCCCTGTAAATGCCGTGATATCGAAGGAAAATGGTAAAAGGTTATCATTGCGGACGACACCCGCTGTATTCGGGGCCGTAACAACGGTGTCACCTGCAGGAAGTACCACACCACCCGGAAGGAGCGGTACAGCCAGTGCCGAAGTTGAAATTGCCAGTGTTGTAACCATGGCCAGCAGGCCAGTTCGTAAAATTTTCATGGTCTTAATCTCCTTGGTATAAAAATACCTTCTTCAACGAATAGCATCGGTTGCGTCCATAACTTCAACTATGTTTTCACCCTCTATTAACCCGGTAACACCGAAGGGACATACCATGATGACTTCTACATAAACACTAGTGCTATTCATGGTGTAAAGCAGTCCCCCGCAACTCCCTATTGCGTTACTGGTTTAATAGCATTAAATATACTGTTGGCAGGCAGAATACTGTTGTTAATAACTAACAAGATCCGTGTGAAAAAATACCCTCTGTTATCGCTTGCCTATATCCTGCTGAAGTGAGACACGATTTTTTAGAGAGTGGGCTGGCATGAGGGGATTAAAAAGTTAACGCGCTGAATAGCGCCTGTGAACACGGGAAGCCAATGAAGACCACAGTCAATTATCTTCAGCTAGTCCGAGTGACGAGAAACCAACGAGCCGAGATAGTCGCTCATGCCCCCACAATTATTCTGCGACCATCCCCCGTCGACTGGAATCACTGCGCCGGTAACAAAGTCGGCCAAGTCTGAAGCAAGAAACAAACACGCCTTACCGATATCCGCAGGGGTACCCAATCGCCTCAACGGAACGCCATCCGCCACTTTTTTTCGGATGGCTTCATTCGGTGCCAGACGAGCCATCCCCTCCGTACCATCGATAGGACCCGGCACAATGGAATTTATCCTCACACCCGTTTTACCCCACTCCAATGCAAGGGTCCGGGTTACCATATCGACACCCGCCTTGGCTGCACAGACATGTACCTGTGCCATCATCGGAATAGAGGCCTGGGGTGCGGAGATATTGATAACACTGGCGCCGGGTTTTCGTAGATAGGGAAAAATCGCTTTCATGACATGAAAGGTACCCTGCAGGTCGATGTCTACCACAGACTTAAAACCATTGCCGGACAGATCATTGGCCAATGCGGGAAAGTTACCGGCGGCACCGGACACCACCACATCCAGCTCACCGAATCGATCATGAACAGCAACTACCCCGTCCTCGACGGCTGACATGTCTCGCACATCAGCTGTAAACCCAAAGGCGTCGCTTCCCAGATCCTTTAGCGCCCGAACTGTGTCATCCACCTTCTCCTGACTGCGGCTGGCCACCGCTACCCTGGCACCCTGTGCGGCAAAACCCTCCGCCACACCCCGATTGATGCCGCTGGTACCACCGACAACCAATACATTTTTTCCGCTGAAATCGATCATGATGTCTCCCCCATGCAGACAAGCATAGTCAGACTGGCAGCCATCCGTGCATTAAACTACCCCTAAAAATGCAGCAGTAAGCAGATTGATCCCACGAAAACAGTATCAACAGCATTGATACGTTAACCGCTGACAACCCCGAACACCTTGCCGCTGAGTACCGGCCTATGCTAGCGTTTGCGCTCCACATGGAGTGATATCTCACACAGGGAACTACAGTGTCTCAACCTTTCCCCCTACGACTCGTTCAAAAACCCAGCTCTCTCCAACGCATTCTCGTATCGTTATTTGAGTGGGAACTGTGCCGTGTGTGAGTGTGGATCTGAATGAACAGGTCTCTTGCTAGACAGATAACACTTCAGGGAGTGTGCAATGAATCGGAATTCACTCAAACATCTACTGCCATACAGCCTCTTACTACTACTGCTCTTCGCCAGCCTGCTCCAGGCTCAGGAGACGGGACCGCTCAAGTCCTACGTCTATACAGACGACCCGGCCTACTCCTACCAAGTGGTCGGCCAACTGCCCGGAGAGGGTTTCGACGCCTACTTTATCAACATGAATTCACAGACCTGGCGCAGTGCTGACGAGGTGACACCCAACCTCTGGAATCACTGGATGACACTCATCGTCCCCCACCAGCTGACCTCCAACACCGCCAATCTGATTGTCTATCAGGGCAAGACCTCGGCCACACCCCCTGATCCGGCGGATGTCGCCCTCTTTGTGCCGCTGGCCACCTACACCGGCAGTATTCAGGTGATCCTGCAGCAGGTACCCGCCCAGCCCTTGCAGTTTGCGGAGTTGGACCAACCCACCTCGGAGGACACGCTGGTCTCCTACACCTGGCGCAAGTACATGGAAACCGGAGATCCCACCTGGTCCGCCTATCTGCCCATGACCAAAGCGGCAGTGCGGGCCATGGATACCACCGAGGATTATGTCAGCAGCTCCCTGGGTTTTGATATCGACAGCTTCATCGTCACCGGCTTTTCCAAGCGCGGCGCTATCGCCTGGCTGACGGCGGCTGTCGATCCCCGTGTCTCAGCGGTGGTACCGGGAGAGTTCAATATCCTGCATATCGCCGATCAGCTTGAGCACCACTACAACAGTTATGGCTTCTATTCCGAGGCACTGGCGGGATACGAGAACAACCGCATCACCGACAACATCCGTTCCCCGGAAGGAAAAATGTTGCAGAAGCTGGTGGACCCCATCAGCTATAAACAGGCATTGACCATGCCGCACCTGATTCTGAACGTCACCGGAGACGAGTTCTTTCTACCGGACGCCTCGGAAGCCTATATCCATGAAATTCCCGCAGAGACCCTGCAGCGGATCATCCCCAACACCAACCACGGTTTTGAAGGCAAGCTGGAGGATATGCTGATGGGGCTGATCGCCTGGTATCAGGTTCAGCTCTACGGTGTCGATAAGCCAGAGATCGACTGGCAACTCAGTGAGAGCGGCGAACTGGTGGTCAGCAGTGATCAGACACCGGCCGTGGCAAAGCTCTGGCAGGCAACCAATTCCACCGCGAGGGATTTCCGTTACCCCATCGTAGGTGACAGCGCCTGGAGTGACACAATCATCGCCGCAGACAGTAACGGGCAATTCCGTGTCAATGTGCCCACACCTGCTGAAGGGTACACCGCCTTCATGGTGGAACTGACCTACCCCGGCATGGCCGGTATCCCCCAGATCTACACCACCTCAGTCTTTATCACGCCGGATGAGGAACCCTTCGAAGTGGAAGATCCCCTGGGTAATCCCAAACCCCCCCGCTATTGGCGGACTCAGGTTAACCGTGCACTGGCAGGACGGCCACTCGACTACGACCAGGAGGCGTTGCAGGCAATGCTGCCGATCCGGGTGTTAGGTGAATATCTCAACGACGTGGAGGCAGTGGCAGCCAACCTCGCCAGCCCAGGCGCAAATCGAAGTTGTACGGCAGCCAGACTGAATGTGCAGGCTGATGAGCTGGGTTGGTATACCACCCTCTATGTACTCGGCAATGAGAACATCAAGTATTGGCAGCCCTATGAACTTGCCGAGGAACTCTACGCAAAGGGTTACCCGTTCTTCTCAGCGGGAATCTGCCAGTTCCTGACCCAACAGTAAATCCGTGACCCGCACCGGTGTGCCTTGCAAGGACACCGGTGCGGTGTTCGGTACGGCAGGTCCACACTCTACATCTGAAAAGAACCACTCGATCTGATCAAACAGATAGATATTGCTTTGCGCGCCGACGAGTCATTCCAACGTAAAAAAACCAGGAGACAAACACGGATCTCTGAGACTAAAATTCGCCGTCTTTTGCAGTTTTTTCCGGGTGAAGTTTCATGAGTCGAATCCTAATCATCGGCGCCGGCGGCGTCGGGCGGGTGGTAACCCACAAATGTGCACAACTGCCTGAGCTCTTCAGCGATATCTGGCTGGCCAGCCGCACCCTCTCCAAGTGCGATCAAATAGCCTCCGAGATCGGTGGTGGCCGGGTGAATACTGCCCAGGTGGACGCTGACAAAGTACCGGAACTGGTCGCCCTGATCCGCAAGATCGAACCGAAGATGGTGATCAATGTCGCACTGCCCTATCAGGATCTGACCATCATGGACGCCTGTCTCCAAACCGGCATCGACTATCTGGACACCGCCAACTACGAACCCCTGGACGAAGCCAAATTCGAGTACAAGTGGCAGTGGGCCTACCAGGATCGTTTCAAAGATGCCGGTCTGATGGCGCTATTGGGCTCCGGCTTCGATCCGGGTGTGACCAATGTCTTCACCGCCTACGCCCTCAAGCACCACTTCGACCGTATCGATACGGTGGACATCCTCGACTGCAATGCAGGTGACCACGACCACGCCTTCGCCACCAACTTCAATCCGGAGATCAACATCCGCGAGGTAACCGCCAACGGCCGCTACTACGAGAACGGCAAGTGGGTCGAGACCCAGCCCATGGAAATCTCCCGGATCTTCGACTTCCCCGAAATCGGTCCGCGCAAGATGTTTCTGCTCTACCATGAGGAGATGGAGTCACTGACCAAACACATCCCGGTCAAACGCATGCGCTTCTGGATGACCTTCGGCGAAAGCTACCTGAAACACCTGGAGGTGATCCAGAACCTGGGCCTCGATAGCATAGAACCGATGGAATTCCAGGGCCAGCAAATCGTACCCCTGCAGTTTCTCAAAGCCCTACTGCCCGATCCGGCCACTCTGGGACCCCGCACCAAGGGCAAGACCAACATCGGCTGCATCATCAAGGGTGAGAAGAACGGCAAGCCGGTCTCCCGTTATATCTATAACGTCTGCGACCATGAGGCCTGTTATCAAGAGACCAATGCCCAGGGTGTCTCCTACACCACCGGCGTACCTGCCATGATCGGCGCCAAGATGATGCTGGAAGGTCAGTGGAAACAGCCCGGTGTCTGGAACATGGAACAGTTCGATCCCGACCCCTTCATGGAGGACCTCAACAGTTATGGTCTGCCCTGGAAAGATGTGGCGTGTGACATCGACGTCGACAGCCTGCCCGAGACATGACGGAAATACCGGCCCATGTGCCCTCACCCTGCTACCTGCTGGAGGTGGCGAAGCTGAGGGCCAACCTGGCACTGATCGACCGTGTCCAGAAAGAGAGCGGTTGCACAATTATCCTGGCCCTCAAGGGCTTCGCCATGTGGTCAAGCTTCCCAATCGTGCGGGAGTATCTATCGGGCTGCTCCACCAGCTCCTACAACGAGGCGCGGCTGGCCCGGGAACACTTCGGTAATCACATCCATCTCTATGCCCCGGCTTATACCGAAACGGAGTTCCCCGACCTGATCGAACTCTCAGACCGCATCTCGTTCAACTCTCTGACCCAGTGAAACCGCTTCGGTGAGCAGGCCCTGACTGCCGGTATCTCCTGCGGTCTTCGGGTCAACCCCCGGATCAATGAAGTGGAGACCGACCTCTACAACCCCAGCGGCGAGCAGTCACGACTCGGCATACCCCAGGAAGAGCTGACCAACGGTGTACCCCCTGGTATCGAAGGTCTCCACGTCCATGCCCTCTGTGAGAACGAGGCCGACGCCACCGAACGACTGATCCAGGCATTGGAGTCACGCTTCGGCCATCTGCTGCCCTCAATGAAGTGGTGCAACCTGGGCGGCGGACATCTGATGACCCGCCCCGGCTACGATGTGGACCGACTGATCCGTACCCTCAAAGCATTCCGCCAACGTCATCCCCACCTGGAAGTCGTACTGGAACCGGGCTCCGCCATCGCCTGGCGCACCGGCCCACTCATCTCCACCGTGCTCGACATCATCGAACGCGGCGGTATCCAGATTGCAATGCTCGACACATCAGCCACCACCCACATGCCCGATGTGCTGGAGATGCCCTACCGCGCCGAAGTCCGTGGCGCCGATTATCCCGACATCAAGGCCCATACCTACCGATTGGGAGACCTCACCTGCCTTGCAGGCGACATCATCGGTGACTACTCCTTCGACCAACCACTAAAGATTGGTGATCGGGTGACCTTCGAAGACATGATCCACTACACCATGGTGAAGACCACCATGTTCAATGGGGTGGCGCACCCGTCTATTGCCATTCAGCATGAAGATGGCTCGATAGAAGTAATCCGAAAGTTTCGATATGCCGATTATGAGGGGCGACTCTCATGATTTTGAGTATCTTCCCTTCTGTGGTGAAGGTAACTGCCGACCAGACGGGTCAGAGTCAATTCACTCAGAACCCTGAGCTATTTCTCGCCTAACTGCTGTTTCAAGACATCGATAAATTGCCGGTAACGCGTGTGCAGACCATTGTTGGGCTGGGGCAGGAAGGCATCTGCATTCACGCTTGCATGCCAGTCCAATGGACAGCCGGCAGCCTGCCAGGCGATGCCGCGTGCGGTGGCTTCTATCTGTGGCGGTCGCAGTACGGTCAGCCCGGAAAGGTCTGCCAGTTTCTGGCATAGACCATCGAGTCTGGCGAGCCCTCCACTGAGTTGTATACGCCGGGTGTCCGGTGCATGCTCTTGCAGCAATACGACATTCACCTGCACCAGGAACAGGATACTTTCCACTACCGCAGCAATCGCATGTGCCGGTGAAGGTGGCTCGCGCAGGAAGTGTGGCGCCGGTCCGGCTTGCCACCAGGGGGCGCCCAAACCACCCACGGTATTGATAAACAGCGGCGGATCATCAATATCAGCCAGCCACCCTGCCATATGTTGCTCATGATTAGTCATAGCCAGATGATTTGCTGCCCAGTCGAGCGCTGCGCCCGCCCCGTTCACCGTGCCTTCCAGGTAGTAGTCGCCGGTCTGCCCATGGCTTTGCGATATGCCCGCCAGTAGCCCGTCAGGCCGCACAGTAGTATCCGCTACCGGCAGTAATACGAAGGCGCCGGTACCGAGATTGATGATGATCGTGCCGGGCTCTGGCCGCCCCTGCGCATACAGTGCGGCTGTCTGGTCTCCGTTGACCGCACGCAAGGGAATATTACTGCTCTGGGTAACGCCATAATCCGAACAGATGGGCCGGCAGGATGGCAGCACCGAGATGGGTACATCAAACAATGCCAGCAGATCAGGATCCCAGTCTCGACTTTGCAGATTCCACAACAGGGTACGAGAGGCATTGGCATGATCCACCCATGCAGGATTGCCGACGAGCAAATGATACATCAACCAAGTGACCAGCGGTCCCATCAACAGTTCGCCCGATGTCAGCGCACGAGCCACTGCCGGTTCCTGTTCGAGCAACCAGCGCAGTTTGCTCGCACCATAATGTGCGAAGAGCCGTAATCCGGTTTTATTTTGGACGATTGAATCCAGCGGTGTGAGTGCTGCGATCAGTGATTCGTTGCGCCGGTCCTGCCAGCTGAGTAGCGGGCTGAGTGCCTCGCCATCAACCCGGTTCCACGCCACTACGCTAGAGCGCTGCGTGGCTAGTCCGGCGGCGCTGATCTGGGAGGGATGCACACCTGGCGAATCGAGCACCTCGGCAATGACCGATTGCATGGAAGTGAGTATCTGTTGTGCATCCTGTTCCACCTCGGTACGACTGTGCCGATGCAGCGCAACGCTCTGCTGTGCCATGGCGACGACAGCACCGAGCCTGTCAAACACAACGGCGCGCGTGGCATGCGTGCCCTGGTCAAGTGCAAGAATCTGTCCCCGTTCCATCAATCGACCGGCACCAGTGTGACATCCGACGTGCGTGCAATCTGTTTGCGTTGCGGCAGGCTGTTCGCCAGACACTGCATGACCTTCTGTGCCGTAGCGCGATAGCCGCTCAGCTTGCCTCCGTAGATGGAAACCACACGGGGTTGGCTCTCTCTGTCCACCGACAGCGTGGTCTCGCGTGAACGCGAGAATGCCGCACCCTTATCCAATGGCAATACGCGCAAGCCGGAAAACATCTCGATGATACGGTCCGGGCGTTGCGGAAAATAGTGGTGCAGCACATCCAGCAGGTAACTTATCTCCTCATCGAGTGGATGTACCCCGGCAGGATTGCCGGTGTACGGTTTTTCAGTAGTGCCCAGCATGCAAGAGTTGCCCCAGGGCAACAGGAATACTGCGCGGTGATCACAGGGTGCTTCCATATAGTAGCAACCAGCGGACAGCGGGCCCTCCAAAATCAGGTGTGTACCTTGCACCAGTTCCATCGGAACGCTCGCTAGCGATGGGCTGATTCGACTGTCCACACTATCTACCCACGGTCCACCGGCATTGACCAGTGCATGGGTGGTGCAGTGTTTATCGACGCCATTTGCACGGTACTGAACCTCACACTGGCGGGCATGAATCTGTGCGGCCAGGAACTCCGCGGGACAGACAAGCTCGGCACCGAATCGTTCGGCTGACCGCATGACGGCCCGTGTCAGCGCCGCATCATCAGTCTGCGCATCATGGTACTGGTAAACTGCCTGCAAGCCTTGTGTCTCCAGACCGTCCAGATCACCCCACTCGTTATGCCGCAGCTTGCGGAAGTGGCTGCCTTGCCCGAAACCACTCAGAACGGCATAGAGCATCAGGCCAGCGCGCAACGCCAGCGGACGGCGTGTGGTCTCCGGGTAGACCGGAATGTGGAATGAACGCATGCGTACCAGTTCCGGGGCAATCTTCAGCAGAATCGTGCGTTCCTGCAAGTTCTCCCTCACCAGTCCGAAGTGATTATCCTCCAGGTAGCGCAGACCACCGTGAATCAGCTTGCTGGAGCGGCTGGAGGTGCCGGCAGCCAGCCCGTTTTTTTCGAGCAGCAATACCGAGTGTCCGGCGCAAGCGGCAGCCTGCGCTACCCCGACCCCGTGTATGCCGCCACCGACTACGACGACATCATAGTGTTCAGGCATTGGGGGTTCCAGATAAGTCTGGGGTGGTCAGCAAGGAGCGGATGTTATTCGTCTCCACCAGCTGGATGCCACGTGACAGTTGCCGGGCCACTTCCGCTGCCTCATCCACTGTGTAAACGGCCCATTGCCAGCGACCCGGCCAGAGTGGTTTGTCTTCTCCCGGCAAGCGTTTGCGGCTGACGAACAGGTAGTCAGGTTCAAGCTGTTCAGCCAGCACCCGACTGCGTTCCGACCATTCGCTCAACACCCAGCCACTGGGGATACGCGCTTTGACAAGTCGCACCACTTCAGCATTAAACGAAATGACGACACATTGATCATGAACCGGAGAGAGCTGCTCCAGCACGCGATACACCACAGACTCGACACCAAAGGCATCGAGACTTTCCTGCTTGATTTCCACAAAGGCCTGCGCCTGCGGCCACTGTCCGAGTAGCACAACAAAATCTTCCAGGCGAGCAATCCGCACCTGTGGAAAATGATTGCCGAACTGCTCTGCCTGACCGGCTGGAAGTTCGCGCATATCGCGCCAGCTTGTCTCTGTTACCCGCAAGTCATGCCCGGTCATTTTCAGCAAGCCCGGGTCATGGCAGAGTACGGGTACCCCGTCAACAGTGATTTGCACATCGGTCTCCAGCAGGTGCGCGCCCGCCTCAAGAACGGCACGGAAACCTTCCAGGGAGTTTTCCGGTAGATTGACCGGTTCGCCACGATGCGCAATCAATACGGCGTTCATCTCTCGTCTCATCAGTCGTTGTTGTTGTGTGCGAGGTTCTGGTTAACCGGATAATCGTATGACTGGCGTCTTCTCAGACTTTGTTGTCTCAAAGGTCGGTAAAACTCTTCGCGTACCTATGCCTTATTATGGCTAAAAAATCGTCAGCACGTAGCGTAGCTAGCAATAATAGGAGAGTGATTTTGTCTTGACCCCGTTAATTGTTAGCCGTTTGCCACTCAACGGATACGTCGAGACCAATACCCTGCCAGCATCGAGCCGGATAGATTGTGCCAAATAGA
Organism: Candidatus Thiodiazotropha sp. (ex Monitilora ramsayi); assembly: GCA_025655575.1. Taxonomy (GTDB): domain Bacteria; phylum Pseudomonadota; class Gammaproteobacteria; order Chromatiales; family Chromatiaceae; genus Thiodiazotropha. The sequence goes on from JAHXIP010000008.1 coordinate 164,714, forward strand.
AAACAGTGCACCCGGCAGGGCCGCTGCGGCAGAGAAGTATTTCACAGTCAACGCTACACCCAAACCCGAATTCTGCATCCCCACCTCAATAGCCAGCGTTCGACAGATTCGCTCATCCCAACCCAACAACCTTGGCAGCCAATAGCCACTCGCCAGTCCGAACAGATTGTGCAAGATAACCGCCAGCGCTACGGCCATACCCATGTTTGCAAGATTGCCCCGATTGAGCGCCACGACGATAGCGATAATTACCACAATCGCCAGCACAGAGACCAATGGAAAGAGATGTTTGACACCACTTAGCTTACGACCGAACAGGCTGTTGACCAGTACACCCAACGATACAGGCAACAACACAATCTTAAAGATAGACCAGAGCATGCTCTCTACCGGCACCGGTACCTTCTGGCCCACATAGAGCCATGTGAGCAGCGGTGTTGCAACAATAGCCAGCAGCGTAGAGATCGTGGTAAGTGTGATAGAGAGCGCAACATCCCCTTTCGCCAGATAACAAACCACATTGGATGCCGTGCCACCCGGACAAGCCCCCACCAACACCAGTCCCACCATCAGATAAGGAGGCAAACCCAACGACTCGGCAATTAACCAGGCCGCAAGCGGCATCACCAGATACTGCAACAGAACACCCACACCAATGACACCGGGTCGTTTAAGCACCTCAGAGAAACTGTGCCAAGTGAGTGTCATCCCCATGCCGAACATCACCACGCCCAGCAGGGGTACGATTGCTGGCTTCAAGACTACAAAAAAACCAGGGATCACATAAGCAACGAGTGAGAAGAGCAATGCCCAAACAGGGAATAAACGAGTAATGCGGTTAATCATCAGCAAAGGAAGGCTGGCATCTCAGTTAACAGACTCATTATCGATAATAGAGGTGAACTGATTTCACAGTAAAACAGCCCTCTAAGAAACACCCATCGAAACTTCTAGTTTAAAATGATTACTTTGCCCCCATTTGTACCATGTATCAATGTTCCTTACCCGCATAGATCCACATTGATTCTGTATTACCTGCACGTTCGAATCCTATTTTTTCGTAAAACTCGATTGCATTACCGTCGGCAGTAAGCATCTGTTGATGGAAGTCTCTATCTATCAATAGCATCGCCTCCATCATCTTTCGGCCAATACCTTTGCCTTGATATTTTGGATGCACAAGCATATGCGGATAGTAAACAACTAAGCGACCATCTGAGATGGCATTACCGATACCAACCAATTCTCCATTAATACGAGCTGTTACGAGCGTATCTGAGTTCAGGAGAGCGAGAATTAACTTATCTGGCTTATTTTGCTGAAGACCAACCATTAGCTTTATATAAATCTATGACTTCTGCTTCTTCAATATGACCATTGGTCTCTATATTAATGTCCATATATTCCCCAGTTATATATATTGCATAACGTTTGACTCCGCCGCTCGTGAAATCGGGGCAACTTGGAGCGTAGCGGAAAGGCGCTACTTGTTATGCGATTCTTGCAGTAGTTGGCCCAGCTTTGTAAAGAAGTCACTACGGTAATGGTTACCTTTACTTTGCAAGCGGTGATCTGCTCCTGGATATACTACAAGCAAAAGGTTTTTCTTACCGGCTTCCTTGAACTCCGATTCCAGGAAATAGGCAGACTCAACTGGAACATTTCTGTCTTTCTCACCAATACCCACCATGATCGGAATATCTAACTTGAGGAAATCAGGTAAAGGATCGATATCCATGACGTTTGACCAATAGCGGTAAGGGTGCCCTAACCAACTTTTCTCAATGCTGCGAGGATCGGCTGTAATATTTTTCCAGGCCGAATCAATATCAATCACTATTCCATTTTTTTTCTCAAGGGTAGTGAGCACTTGACGCATTGGGTAGCCGCCATCGCCAATGATTGCAAGATGAGTAATTTCAGGGATCAATCCTGCAATCCTGACAGCGGGCAATGAGCCTTCTGAGACACCAACCAAACCAACATTTTTAGGTTTGTGATAGATTGATTTCAGTTGCGCGGTGATGAATTCCGAATAGTCTACGACCCACTGGTCGGGATTGTTTGCAATATGAAAACCCTGCTTGCAGCCAAACATGCCTGTGCTACGATCACTTACGAAACGCTTATTGAGCACAAAAATACGGGCAGAGATGGATAAACCGTTAACATAATCAGGCATGACATACTTCCAACTTGGACAACCAGATCCACCATAAAAGAAAATAAAAGTATCTGGTTGCGCACTGTCACCGACTAAGAAAGTGTAGAAGATGCTTATCTCATCATCTTGATATCGAAAATAGTTTGGCTCAGGCGCTTGCTTACTATATACGTGAGCAATGGGTTGTAAGCTGGAGCACCCTGACAAAGCTAGAAGCGCGAAAATAACAGCTGGTTTCAAAATAAATTTAGGCTTATTCATTCTAAAATACATAACGACCAGGCTCACTAGAGAGCGATCGAACTGAGCGAATCCAGTGAAGCCTATTGTTATATTTTATTGTGATACCTCACCCTTCGATACCACGTTGGTAGGTGGGCTAATCATGGATCATAACAGGTGCTTATATAGCAGGCTCTTATTATCGTGTTATGCCGCCGGCTCCAATATTGTGATATGCCGCCAAAAGTTCTCAGTATGCACTTGACTAAGATTTGACCCGTGAAGAACACATTATTCATATAGAGCCTTAGATACATATGATTTACCATGGATTTTTCTTTTATCCCTGAAAAGATGCCAGATTGATAGGCTGTTGTCTGTAGGCTTATTCCTACACTGCGGTTCTCTCAAGTCTAACTGTGGCCTGACCTGGATTACTGAACTGTATGACACATTTTGACTCACCATTGGTTCACTTTTACTCGCTGTTGACTGAATTTAACTCAACGACGACTTGTCGGGACTCGTGATTGACTGATATTTAGTCAACGTTGACAAAATTATACCCAGCGATGACTCTCAGAGACTCGATACTGACTCTTTTTTGGGAGTGTAAAAAACCCTGTGTAAATGGCAATCTGTAAACCTAGAGAAAGGACAGAACCATGCCATTAGATGACCAATTAATTGATCAGTT
>JAHXIP010000009.1 GCA_025655575.1 Candidatus Thiodiazotropha sp. (ex Monitilora ramsayi)
GGAAGCAGGCGATGAGTCAGTTCATTATTATGTATGGGGAGAGGGTCCCCACTTCATGAAAGGCCGTTTACACAGGAAACTTTACATACCCATTTTTTCTCCGCGAACGATGTTATTTTCTTCGTTAGCGATGCCTTTTTCTTCGTGAGCGATGTTATTTTCTTCGTTAACGGTGCTTTTTTCTCCGCGAACGAGGTTATTCGCTCCGCTAGTGATGCTATTTTCTCTGTGAGCAAGGTTATTGGCTTCGTTAAAGGTGCTTTACGTCTCGATCAATATGAAAATAACTTCGCTGGAGACCTGATGGATGACATCAAGGCTGTTTTTGACTTCGCTGGGGCTGCCATTGGCTGGCTGATTCATGCTTCCTGGTGACAGGGCGGGGTGTTTCGATACACCTATGAAGAGATTGCCTAAAGATGAAGGATGTTTTTCTTATACTTCTTTTCCAATAGCCTGCCGGTTGCCAGACTTTGGTCTATAGACGGCGTACCAATGCGCCTCTTTTCTAGCATGTCTTGAATTGCGGGGGGCCATTAAGACAGCTCTTCGCAATCAGTAGCGAAAAGACTCAACCACTTCGTAGCCGTACTCAGGTTTCCAACCCCAAGAGTAGTTCTGCAGGTCGTAGAGTGCCGCCTGTCCCGCCTGGTTTTCTGAGCGGGCGCTGTAGCCGCAGCCATAGCTGGTGCGGGTGCGGCCTGTCGCGGTGGTGTACTCGGTCTTTATTATCACCATATAGGCATTGGACAACTCTGTAGCGGCCTGTGCGTGTACATCCTGGCCTTTGGTCCGGTAGCCCTGATCAATCAGCTTGCCTTCGGCCTTGCGCAGGGCGGACTCGGCGCTCTCCTGTGGGGAGGCGACCCACTCGATGGCCAGGGAGTTGCCAAGACGCTTGGCCACCACGCAACTGGCGCCGGCCAGGATCTCCTGTACCGGCACAGCCGACAGCAACGCCAGCAGCATCAGACGACCGGTTTTGTCACTCACCCGTTTTAAGAGATTCGAGATATTCCCAACGTTCATAGGCCTGATCCAGGTTCGCTTGTACATCGGACAGTTGTTGCTGAAGCGCCCCTACCCGCTCTCCCTCGGTTTGGTAGAGGGCCGGGTCGCTCAACGATGCCTGCACTTCGCTCAGTTGCGATTCCAGTGCTTCGATCTGCTGCGGCAGGCTGTCGAGTTCCCGTTGATCTTTGTAACTCAGCTTCTCTATCTTCTTTTTCGGCTTCTCCGGGGCAGACTTGACCCGCTCTTCACTGAGGGTATTCGGTACTGACGGTTGTTTTGTCTTGCGGTAGCGTTCCCAGTCGCTGTAGCCACCGACATACTCAGCCACCCGGCCCTCCCCTTCGAATACCAGGCAGCTGGTCACTGCGTTGTCGAGAAACTCACGATCGTGGCTGACCAGCAGCAGGGTACCCGGGTAGTCCGCCAGCAGCTCCTCCAGAAGCTCAAGGGTCTCCACGTCCAGGTCATTGGTGGGCTCGTCGAGCACCAGGACGTTGGCCGGTTTGGTGAAGAGTTTGGCCAGCAACAGCCGATTGCGCTCACCGCCGGAGAGCGCCTTTACCGGGGTCCGCGCCCGTGCCGGGGTGAAGAGAAAGTCCTGCAGGTAGCCGATGATGTGCTTGCTTCGGCCACCGATCTCCACCTTGTCGCTGCCACCGCCCACATTGTCCTGAACCGAACGCTCCTCATCGAGCTGGCTGCGCAGTTGGTCGAAATAGGCCACCTGCAGGTTGCTGCCCAGCTTGATCTCTCCGCTATCGGGCTGCAGCCGGCCAAGCAATAGATTGAGCAGGGTGGTCTTGCCGGAGCCGTTGGGACCGATGATACCGACCCGGTCACCCCGCAGGATCGTGGTGGAGAAATCACGAATCACCGGTTCGTTATCCCAGGCGTAGCCGACTCCCTCCACCTCGACCACCAGCTTGCCGGAGCGTTCGCCCGACTGTAGCTGCATCTGGGCATTGCCGGTTTCGCTACGGCGTTGTCTGCGCTGATCCCGCATCGCTTTGAGCGCCCTCACCCGGCCCTCGTTGCGGGTCCTGCGCGCCTTGATGCCCTGGCGGATCCAGACCTCCTCCTCCGCCAGTTTTTTGTCGAAACGCTCGTTGGCCAGCACCTCGGCATTGAGCCGCTCCTCTTTGCGGCGCAGGTAGTTGGCATAGTCCCCCGGCCAGTCGGTCAGGCTGCCCCTATCGAGTTCCAGGATGCGGGTGGCGAGCCGGCGCAGAAAGGCACGGTCGTGGGTGACGAAAAGAATCGCCCCGGCATAGCCGAGCAGGAACTCTTCCATCCAGTCGATGGCCTCGATATCCAGATGGTTGGTCGGCTCGTCGAGCAGCAGCAGGTCAGGGTCGGTGACAAGCGCTTGCGCCAGCAGCACCCGCCGCTTGAGTCCACCGGAAAGTTCGCCAAACTCAGCGTCCGCATCCAGATCCAGTCGTGAGATGACGGTCTCCACCCGCTGCTCCAATTGCCAGCCGTCAGCCGCTTCCAGATCATGTTGCGCTCGGGAGAGGCTGTCCAACAGGGTCTCGTCACCGGTCTCAGCCAGCTGATGACTGATGTGGTGGTAGGTCTTGATCTTGTCCGCCAGATGGCCGATCCCATCCGCCACGACCTCGAACACACTACCGCTCATGTCGTGCGGGACTTCCTGGATTAACCTGGCAATCGTTACCCCTTTACTGACGACCCGCTCGCCATCATCGGGTGTCAGTTCACCCAGCAGGACTTTCATCAAAGTCGACTTGCCCGCCCCGTTGCGGCCCAGCAGACAGATGCGCTCGCCTTTATCGATGTTCAGGTCGATGGCGTCCAGCAGGGGGGCATCCCCAAAGCTGAGGTGGATATTTCTCAGGGTGATTAAGGGCACTGTGTTACCTGGTGTTATGTTTATGATTTCGCTCAAACGGAGGTGGGATGCACATGGCGCTTACCGGCTCTGTTTGTGTATATTTACTTGCTGGCGCTTGGGTTCGATGCCGAAGCCGGCGCGCTGCTATCAGAACACTATTCAAGGCCCGGGCCAAGCCCCAGGAGATTGTCAAAGCATGAAGACCAAGATCCTGCTTAAAGAAGCAGATATGCCGACCCATTGGTACAACGTAGTGGCGGATATGCCCAATCCGCCGGCGCCGATTCTTGCGCCTGACGGAAGCCCTATCACCCCCGACGCCCTCGGTGCCATATTTCCGCCTGCAATCATCGAGCAGGAGGTCAGCAGCGAGCGTTGGATTCCCATCCCTGAAGAGGTGAGAGAGGTCCTACGGTTGTGGCGCCCCTCCCCGCTCTACCGGGCAGAGCGCCTGGAGCAGGCCCTGAAGACACCGGCAAAGATCTATTTCAAGAATGAGGCGGTCAGCCCGGCCGGTTCTCACAAACCGAATACCGCTGTGGCCCAGGCCTACTACAACAAAATACATGGCATCACGCGCCTGGCTACCGAGACAGGCGCCGGGCAATGGGGCTGTTCCCTGGCGCTGGCCGGGCAGTTGTTCGGTCTTGAGGTGCGGGTCTACATGGTCAAGGTCAGCTATGAGCAGAAGCCCTATCGCCGCTCGATGATGCAGACCTGGGGGGCAGAGGTCTTTGCCAGCCCCACTGATATGACCCAGTCCGGTCGCCATATTCTCGAGAAGCATCCTGACTCGGCCGGTTCCCTCGGCATTGCCATTTCGGAAGCGGTGGAGGAAGCGGCCGGTCGTGCCGACACCAACTACGCCCTGGGTTCGGTGCTGAACCATGTGCTGCTGCACCAGACCATCATCGGTGAGGAAGCGAAGAAGCAACTGGAGCTGGTGGGTGACTACCCGGACATGATCTTTGCCCCCTGCGGCGGCGGTTCAAACTTCGGCGGTGTCGCCTTCCCCTTCTTCGCCGATAAGGCGAGCGGTAAAGAAGTCGAACTGGTGGCGGTGGAACCGACCTCCTGCCCGACTTTGACCAAAGGCGTCTACGCCTACGATTACGGTGACACCGAAGGCCTCACACCGCTGACCAAGATGTATACCCTGGGCCACGATTTCATGCCGCCGGGCATCCATGCAGGCGGACTTCGCTACCATGGGGAATCCGCCCTGATCAGCCAACTCTATGATGAGGGGTTGCTCAGCGCGGTGGCCATTCCCCAGCTGGAAACCTTCGAGGCTGGTGTGCTCTTCTCGAAAACACAGGGCATCATCCCCGCACCTGAGGCCTGTCACGCCGTGGCCGCGACCATTCGGGAGGCAAAGAAGTGTGCGGAGACCGGAGAACCCAAGACGCTGCTGTTTAACCTGTCGGGTCATGGGCACTTCGATATGTCGTCCTACGACCGCTATTTCAAAGGGGAGTTGGAAGACTTCGACTATCCGGATGCGGCCATCAAGGAGTCCTTGGCCCATCTGCCCAAGGTGGGATAGCTAGCTACCGATCCAGGACCCGCTGATCAGCATGAATCTCAGGATGACTGAGTACTGGACTCCCAGACGTTGATCAGATGGGTCAGGTGAGAGGTGGCGTGTTCATGATCCATCTGCAGAGAGGGATCCTGCAGGTGCTCGATCAGCTGGTTCAGCCCTTTGACCAGCGAGTTGAGACCGGCTTGATGCAGCTGCATACTCTCGTTCTCCACCGCTGCCACGCAATTGTTGACGACCCCCACCAGTAAGGTAAGACTCTCCTTCCAGCGCCGATAACGGTCGGCATCATGTACCGGCATGTTGCGCACCAGTACTGAGACATGATCGGCGTTGATCAAGGTCCGATGACCGAAATCGATCAACCGGCCCTTGTCGTACATCGCCTCCATCATCTCCTGGTCGAGGGCACCCACCTCGCCGGCATGGGAGAAGTAGTGTCCGTTGCCCAGCATGCGGACGATGACTCTCAAACCGAAGTGATCGAACGTCTCCAACAGTCGATCGCCCAAGGTTCGCAGATCCTGGCAATCAAAAGCGCCATTGATAAACTGACGCATGGCATCCAGCTCATTACAGGTGGAGAGGGAGTCGGCCACACTGCCCAAATTCAGCGTGGCTCGCGCCTTGGCTGCTTCCAGATCATAACTGCTGTTGAGCGCAATGCGGATCTTTGCCAGCAGTTCATCCACATTGTAAGGCTTGGCCACATAGTCGTCCGCACCTGCGCGGTATCCGGCCAAACGCTCCTCAAGGCGTGAGAGCGCTGAAACGAAGATAATCGGAATCATGGAGGTGGTGGGATCGGATTTGAGCTTGCGACAGACTGACAATCCGTCCAGTACGGGCATATCCACATCAAGCAGGATCAAATCAGGTGTAAGTTGCTTGGTAAGATCGAGACAAACCTGACCGTTTTCCCCCTTTGAAACCTGATAAGTAGCGCCCAGGATTTGTTCCAGGCTGTTCAGGTTGGCCGGCTGATCATCGACGATGAGGATGTGCTGTAGCGAGCTTCCATTTCCACTTTGATTCATCTAGACCTCTCTTCTCTGGGATTCCAGATTGATCACCTGGAAGGAAGAATAACACCAATAATCACTGGTCAGAATGCCACATTATACCCCACAACCACAGCGATCCAGGGGGATTTTGTAAAAAGAGGGTATTCTACTAAGGTATCTATCTGGTATTGTTCTGCATGTCTACCCGGTTAGGTCACCAGTCTCTGGTGGAACTATAAGCAGTAAGAATCCACATAAGTAATCATGGTCAAAAACGTTACATTCAAGGAAGCCAGAGACGGCACAGCAGATTGCCTCCAGTGCTCAATCAGAGAGTCGGTACTCTTTGCCGGCGTGGAAGACTCTGCATTTGAAAAACTGCACGACCCGATAGACCAGTACACCCTGCCGGTGGGTGCCACGCTCTACCATGCAGGCGATAAAGGCGAACGGCTCTACACCATCCGTTCAGGCATCATCAAACTGGTGCAGTACCTGCCGGATGGCAGCCAGCGTATTGTCAGACTCATTCGCACCACCGACGTCACCGGGCTGGAAATCCTTGTGGGTGAGACCTACCAGCACGATGCCGTGGTACTGCAGGAGACAGAGGTCTGCGCACTGCCGGTCAGAGTGGTGAACAATCTCAGCAATGAAAACCCCAACCTGCATAAAGAGCTTCTCAATCGCTGGCAGCGTGCGTTGACCGAAGCCGATGCCTGGCTGACGGAACTCTCTACCGGCTCTGCCAAACAGCGTATCGCCCGTTTACTGCTTCGCCTGGTTAAAAACAGGGAAGAGAGTCAGTGCAGCCTGTTTGCCCGTGAGGACATGGGCGCCATGCTCGGCATTACCACGGAAACCGCCAGCCGCACCATCGCTGAATTCAAGCGTCAAAGCCTCCTGGTCGAAACCGCTCCCAACCAGTTTTTACTCGACATACCCAATCTCACGCGTCTCGCCGAAGATTGATCATTTTCAATGCCCAGGCATTGGCTTCGGGCGTACTCTACTGGCCGTTCATTAGACTCCGACAGCGTCATGGAGAGCACACTTTGAAGCAGGAAATCGGGCAGATAGAACTCCCACTTATTACGCTGCAACTCAAACACTCAGAATGCCGTTTCGATACAGCGGATGCGATTGCGGCCTATTTTAAGGATAAGATCGAGTCCCATAAGGCAGCTTGCTACATCGCAACCTTTAACCACCTCGAACACACCGCAGGCTTACCTGAAGGACAAATTGCTGAAGAAATCGAAGCTGCACTCAATGTGGTCTTTTGCTTCGGATTTACATTGCAGGACCCGATACAGTTGGCAACCCGGCCTCGCTCCATTGGCATCTGCCAGGCTCACAACGGCTTTACGATCTCGTTCGTCGAGGCCCCGATGCCCGTGGTGAACGCATTGATGGAAGAGTGGGCCAATTCCCTGCAATGTAACAATACGGAGTCTTCCAATAGCCCGCATTCATCTGACGTTGCATGATGCCAGCACAGCAAGCAAAACACCTATCATGAAAATAGCCATCACCAGCCAAAACTTCCGTAGTATTACTCAGCATGCGGGAAAGACACGTCGCTTCCTTCTCTTCGAGCAAGATAGTTCCACGGGTAAAGCAGTGGAAACCGGCCGTCTCGATCTGCCTAAAGAGATGTCGATGCATGAATTTCGGGGAGACGATCACCCCCTATTCAGTGCCGACATCCTGGTCACCGGCAGCAGTGGTCAGGGTTTCGTCAATCGCATGGCCCGGGGTGGTGTCCGCGTCATCGTGACAAGCGAAACCGACCCGCAGACAGCGGCTGAAAAGCTTTTCGCCGGACAATCCCTCCCGGCAGCCGAACCCCATAACCACGAACATAGCCACGAACCTGTCATGCCTCGACCGTAGCCGGGCACAACGATCCGGTTAGGCTACATCGACATCTCCAGATCATCGATCACCTGATCGACGCCGGCCTGGGCGCAACGCTCATCGGTCTCTCCCGAGGGTGCGCCACTGACGCCTACACCACCCAGCAGCTGACCACCCGCCTGGATCGGTAGTCCACCCGCAGACATTACCAAACCATCAATGCGACCGATCGGAGAATCGGCACGACTGGTCAGGGCCGAGGTGGCCGCATTGAAGTTAACTGCCGTAAAGGCCTTCTGACGGCTGATCGGAACCGTGATTTGTGCGGCGATGGTATCGCGCAAGACCACCTGCACCGTACCATCCCTATCCACCACGGTGACGCCAATCTGAATCCCCTCTTTGCGGCAGGCATCAATGGCGCCGCGAGCAACCGCAGTGGCTGTCTCTAGAGAAAGGCGTTTGAGGTTAACGGTCGGCGATGCCTCTTCCTCAGCAACCACCGCTTGGGAGAAACACATGAGTGTCCCCAGAACCATTGGAATAATGCTTTTAATCATCTCTATCCTCCACCATGTTTAAGTTGGTATCGCGACTTTTTTATTAGACGGGGTTAGCCAGCCTGGGCTCTCCCCCAATGCTCAGCTCCCGTAATGTTGTTTCACGTAAGTATCCACCAGTTCAATGAACTGGTCTGCAATATTGTCGCCCTTCAGGGTGACGGTTTTTTCTCCATCCACATAGACCGGTGCAGCAGGCGACTCGCCGGTACCCGGCAGACTGATACCGATATTGGCCTGCTTGCTCTCTCCCGGCCCGTTGACCACGCAACCCATCACCGCTACCGAGAGATTCTCCACCCCCGGATAGACCGCTTTCCACTGAATCATCCGCTCTCGCAGATGGTGCTGCACCTGCTTGGCCAAATGCTGGAAGTAGGTACTGGTGGTCCGTCCACAACCGGGACAAGCCACGACCATCGGTGTAAAAGCACGAATCCCCATGGATTGTAGCAATTCTTGTGCTACAACTACCTCCTGTGTCCTTGCCCCACCCGGTTCCGGCGTCAAAGAGATACGGATGGTGTCACCGATCCCCTCCTGCAGCAGCACCGCCAGTGCGGCACTGGAAGCCACCATACCCTTGGAGCCCATACCTGCCTCGGTCAGACCGAGATGTAGCGCATGATTGCAGCTTTGCGCCAGTGACCGATAAACTGCAATCAGGTCCTGTACCCCGCTCATTTTGCAGGAGATCACAATACGGTCGGGACCCAATCCCAATTCTTCCGCCCGCTGCGCACTCTCCAGCGCAGACACCACCATGATCCGATAGGTCATGTGTGTGGCATCCAATGGATTGTCTGAGCGGGAATTCTCATCCATCAGCCGGGCCACCAGCCCCTTATCCAAACTGCCCCAATTGACACCGATTCGCACCGGCTTGTCGTAACGGCAGGCGGTCTCGATCATGCTGGCAAACTGACTGTCACGCTTTTCACCACTGCCCACGTTACCTGGATTAATACGATATTTCGCCAGCGCCTCGGCACAGGCGGGAAAATCGCTCAGCAACCGGTGACCATTAAAATGGAAATCACCAATCAAAGGTACATCGACGCCCTGACCCACCAAGCGATCCCGTATTTCCGGCACTGCTTTGGCTGCGGCCTCGTTATTGACCGTGAGGCGAACCAACTCCGATCCCGCAGCGGCAAGCGCCATGACCTGCTCAGTGGTCGCATCCACATCAGCCGTGTCGGTATTGGTCATTGATTGCACCACGACGGGAGCACCACCACCGACTTTCACACCGCCGATAAGGACGGCACGGGTATCCTGTCTCTCGATTGCCACGCTCTCGTTGCCTCACTCCAATCACTGGAGGTTGAGGATACCAAAATAGCCCCGTCGTGATTACCTGTGTTTTCAGGATAAATAGGATTTCCCGAAAAGAAAAAAGCCGCCCGAAGGCGGCTTAAAACCCTTAATGACTCTGGGCTATTCCGTTCGCTCTTTGACCAGACGGGCCTCCACTACTGGTTCAACTGACGAAGACAACACCCTCGTAGGCGGGCAAGGGACGGGCTTCTTCATCAACGCGAAGGCTGAGGTATCGTGACTCTCGTACTGACGAATCCGACTGAATCCATTCCGTGTCCGGGGATTGGCGTGGAGCTCAACCGCGAATGCACAACGGGTATAGGGTCCGTTGCTGCCGATCTGGCGCAGCAGATGGTCCACACCCGCATCCAGATTGGTCGGTGTGTGTGCGGGCGTGGTGGAACTATCACTCTCCACCGTGGTACCCGAAATGCCCCGTTTGATCGACAGACTGTAGCTGGCGAGGAAATCCCGTTCCGGTGGCAGCTTATGGTAGGCCACATAGGTCACCCTCACCTGATCGGTCGTACCGTCGTTGTACTCGATGAACTGACATTCACCGGTGGGGGAACCACCCAAACCCACCGACTGAATATCGGCAGTGGTGTCGGTATTGTCCACCCACAGGTTGAAATGCACGCTGCCATCGGGTTGTACGTGAGGATTATCATCCACCGGCCAGATACCGCCGACCGCATCCGAGGTTGGCAGGAAGAAAGTCCAGTCAGCGCCCGGTGCTGTTGGGTCAAGACGATTACCCGCGGCATCGAACATCTCGAGACGCAGCACATAACGGCCATCGGCGACTTGGGGTACATAGCGGTTTAGATCAGCGTCCCACAAGGCGGTATGCCACAGTGCGAAGGCGCGGTCGTTTCGATTGAGTGCAATCCAGTCCTTGGCAGGATCGGGCACCTTGAACAGACTGGGTTCGCCTCCGACGGCAAAGGGTCCCAGCTCCTCTGGCACAATAAAGAAGTTGCTGCCGATCTGGGTCAGATACCGATGAGTGATGGGTGCATTCAGATAGCTCCAACTCGATGTACCTTCCGGTGCAACCGACCAACGATAGTGGGCAACACCTTTGCTTGTCAGGCTGTCATGGAACTGCATCCGTACATCCAGACGGGTCCCGTAGGGATCGGTGGCATTGTAGAGTCCCCGGTCGGCATTCGGGATATCAGCCGGCTTCAGGTGGGCCTGCTCGATCTGGTACCAGCCGTCGTCACCAATACCCAGGGGCATAACGTAGATCCCCGGCTTATCGGTATCATCATTGGGATTACAGACGACGGTTTGTGCGTCATGGGTCAACAGACTGACCGGTTTACCGCTGGGGTGATTCCAATAGGTATGACACAACACGGGATAACGGGCGTAGATCACCCGATCGACGCCTTCAATGGACTGACGGACCTTGAACCAGAGATCCGGCTGGTCCTTGCGACAGATAGACAGCGGGACCAAGGTTGAAAAACTGCCGTCCGACTGCAATTGTGCTGTGCCGAGTTTTTCCAGACCATAGAAGCGGCACCACGGCCACCACAGCCAATGAATCCAGGGATACCAACAGAGCCAGAAACGAAATGTCTGGAACTGCTCTACCAGTAAATGTCGAAATTGCTGGGTGTTCGTATAGAGAATCTTCGAGAGCTGTACATCACCGCTGATGGGCGAGTTCAGCCAAAGCTGCTTCTCACTTGCCTGCATTGCAGCCAGGTTTTGATCCAATCGCAAGCGGGCCGTGTCCATGGCCGCCACACGCTGAGTGGCGAACGACCAGGCTGGTGGAAGCTTGGCGAGTCTCGCCTGCAGATCTTCGATAAAGGGCGGTCTGGGTCGCGGCGGCGTGCCACACCAGTCATCGTCATCAATATCGCACCATTGGGGGAGTTCTTCCGGTTGCCGGATATCGAATGGTGGTGGATCCAACACCAGGTCGATAATTCCGTCACGGATGCGTTCAATCACAATATCCGGAATTTTCAGCAGACAGTAGACATCCACATCATAGATATCCACCTCACCGACGCAGACCGGATATTTTTTCCCATCTGCCCACTTGTCCACGGTACCTGTAACCAGATAGGGCACTTTGATCCAACAGATCCAGACGGGATGAGGAAGTATGATGGTCGGAATATTCGCCAACCTGGGCAGATCGTCCAGACGATGGGTGGACAGCTTCTGGCGTACAAATTCCCTGGCTGACTCCATGCTGGGGCCGATCTTTACCGTCAAACTCTTCTCGTTACCGCTTTCCAAGCCTTCAAAAAGCGCACTTCCCATCCCTGACTTCCTGGGTTCCTGTTTTACCGCCGCTTTCGCCAACAGGCGACCGGACTTGTGATAGAGATAGGCCGATATCTCCGGCCATGATTGCTTTTCATCTAACGTCTGAAGCTCAAGATTGATCTTCAGACTGTTTCCCTTCGATTTCCTTGATGTCGCCATATCCGTTCTCCTTTCTTCGACATGATCGGGCTCAAAACACGAGCCCCTGCATATAGTGATCCACCAGCAACTACGGCGGAGCATACCTTCACCACACATCACGATTGCGTGACTGCGATAACGAACACCACCTTTGTAACAGGGGAGACCCGTTGTGCCATGTGAATAATTCACATCGACAGAGATAACTACTTCACTGCTTGACGAAGTACCGGCATCTACTCTGGCTACACAAACACACAAAGGAGAATTGACATGGAAAACTCGTTAGCCTGCTGCCCCGAGCTCCCAGACGGGAAGAAGTGCGACTACCTGGACTTCGTCTATCGTCTGACGCATCTGGCCACGGTCAGTGGCAATGATCGAACTCACCGGGTACCGGTCGAGGTCGCGCTACATATCCGTCTGGAACGTTGTACCGGACCGATGGAGCTGGGGAACCTGGTCTACAGCACCACCCTGCTACCCGGAGAAAAAGTCCGTCTGTTTAGTCTCGATCGACGTTCCCGTTTCACATTCGACAGTGAGACCCAGCTCTCCTACCGCCACGAGCGCATGGCCGAAGAGCAGTTCTACATGGATTCAGTGGATCGATTTATGTCAGATCTGGAATCCAGCGATCAAAGCTCATCCTCATCCAGCTCATCGGGTTCTGCTTCCAGCTCAGGTGGTACCAGCGGCATTTTTGAAACTATTTTCAGCGGCCCATCGGTCAGCGTGTCCGGTAGTTACAATGCCCAATCGACCCACGCATTCCTACGTGAACTCAACGCGCATGCGGAGTCTTCCCATAACCGCTCAGTACAGATGACCCGGGAATCGAGTTCAATCTCAATCGGTGAGGTCTCCTCCCGCCAGCACGTGGAAGGGGAAAGTGAAAGCCATCTGGAAAGCAGCAGCCGCACCTTTTCGAACCCCAACCGATGCCGGGCCGTGAGCTACATGTTCTATCAAGTGAACAAAGTCCAGACTGTTAAATTGACCATCCAGGCGGTACGCACACGGGTCATTGATCCTGCCGGCAACAACTCCGTGGTAAACCGCCCGATCGCCAGAGACCCTCAACTGACCACCATACCCGCAGGTGTCCTGGCTAACTCCAGCAAACTGCCGGAGTTGCAGGCCGCGTATCTGACAACAGAATTGCAGACACCTCAATTGAGTAGCTTTCGGCGCATCAATGTCGCCACATTGGGTGGGATTAACACCAATCAGGAACCTATCAGCCAGGAACTCAACACCAAGGCCATAACTGCCGTACAGGGTGACTTGCAGAAAAACGGCATCCTCGACGCCAAGGGGAACGTCACGAAAGAGATCCGTGCCGAAATGGAGTTTTCTTTCCGCACCAGCCTGCCCACGCCCGGCGTGGTCGTAAGAGGTTGCCTCGACGATTGCCAGACCTGTGAGCCTGCGCTCGAGGAGAGCATCAAGATCGAGCTGGAGCACCAGCGCTTACAGAATGAACTGCTGAAAAAGCAGATCGATCTGCTGGACAAATCACAAGAGTACCGTTGTTGTCCGGTGGATGAATCAGAAGAGGCGCCTTGCCCGGAGTAAAGCATGCGGTAAGCGCACGCAGAGGGACCCGAATGGACTTATCAACTTTTGGGTCCTTCCCCAACCCATGAAAAATACCCGTCAACAGGAGGCCTATCATGGCTAAGAGACAGACAAATAAGGGCTACACCAAAGCTGTACACCAGTCACGACCGGACTGGGATTATTATCTGCCAAAGGTTGATAAGAGCATCATCAAGAAGCTGGAAAAGAAACCCATCTTCCCCAAAGTGTGCGATCGACCCTGCACAAAGGTCATGACCCTGTTTCCAGAGGATTCGGTCAACGGTCACTCTGGCAAGGGTTACCATATGATTAACATCGACGGTTACAGAACCATCAATGCCTATGTCATATCAGATGCACTCAACAGTACGACTCAGCGGGGCTTCACGCTGGAACTGAGCTTTTCTGTGAACGACTTCGTCTATGGTGTCGGCGTGATTGGAGAAACCAGCCACTTCTTCAATTTCGACAGCTACTTCAATCCCGGTAACGCCAGCCACAAAACCATTCGGATCGAGACCAATGATCTCACCACAACGGGTGGGCTTCCCTGGATTGGCGGTACTGATTTGACCCATATCCTACGCGTCCCTGTTCTGGGTCCCTATGTCCGCGCCAGCGTCTTCAATGAAGACGACACGGCACGCCGGGTTGAGGTTAAAGCCTATCTGTCAACTTGAGCACATAGATGACACATGACTGTCGTTGCGTATTATTCACTGCCCTTAACATAAAAAAGCCCGGCACATGCCGGGCTTTCTGACACAAGAAACATATCGTTTACTTCAACTTGCCTATACCCAGCATCTTGAGGATGTACTTCTCGTAGATCGGCTCCGAAGTACCCTTCTTCATCTTGCGGATGAAATACTTTTCGAAGGCGATCTTCGCCATGTGCACCCACTTGCCCTTCTTGAACCAGGCCACATTGCGGGGCGGAATCTGAGGTAGTGCTACAAAAGCCGCACCGGTATCACCCATATCCGCCAGGCAGATAGCATTCCAAGTAGCCAACGTCGTACCCTCTTTACCTGAGAGTTCATCAGCGATGTTATGCACGATAGCGGTAACCATCGACTCAATCATGTAACCCGTCTTGGGTGCACCGGTCGGTACTGCCGTAGCCTCTACAGGAGGAATTGCGATACAGACACCAGCGCCAAAAATATTGGGGTATTTTGGATTGCGCTGGTGGTCATCAACAAATACAAAACCACGTGGATTACACAGACCTTCTACATTCGCCACAGCGTCCACACCTTTGAAGGCAGGTAACATCATTGAATATTTGAAATCCAGCTCGTGTTCTTTGATTTTGTGCCCGGAGTCATCGAACTGCTCGACAAACATTTTACCGGCTTCGATCTTGGTGACCTTGGCATTGGTGATCCAGTTGATGTGATGTGCACGGAAATCACTCTCGAGAAATCCTTTCGAGTCACCGACACCGCCCAAACCAAGGTGGCCGATGTAAGGTTCAGATGTGACAAAGGTCATGGGTACTTTGTCGCGCATCTTCCGCTTACGCAGGTCAGAATCCATGATGAACGAAAATTCATAGGCCGGCCCGAAACAGCTGGCAAAAGGCATGGCGCCGATGATCACATGTCCGGGGTCGTCCAATAGTGCTTGATAGGCTCCATAGGCCTTCTCCGCATGATCCACGGTACAGATGGATTCCGTATGACCTTCCGGGCCTGAACCTTCGACCTCTTCAAAGGCCAGTCTGGGACCTGTTGCGATGATAAGATAGTCATAGTCGATGGTATCGCCGTCATCCAGGGTCACCTGATTGGCATCAGGATCGATTTTGTCCACTCGTTTCGCAATGAAGTTGATCCCCTTGCGCTCAAGATGCGGACGGATATCGAACGTGATATGAGACCGGTCACGCCATCCCACGGCCAGCCAGGGATTTGATGGGACAAACTGGAAATAATCCTTCTCATTGATCACTGTTATTTCGTGCTCTCTACCAAGCTCCATGCGAAGCTCGTATGCACAGGGCATACCTCCGGTACCTGCACCCATGACAACTATATGTGCCATTTAAGCCCTCCAAATACTCTCCTACATTATTTCTCTGTAACCGCTGAGGGCAGGAGAATTGCCTCATCGTCAGTTTGCAAACTCACGCACTTTACACACAACTCACTGAAAACTAAAGTAATTTAATATATTTAGCATGTTCTAATACAGCGTAAATACTGAACCTTAGGTTATTTAGGTTTGCGTCGGGAAGAGAACAATCTCAGCTAAAAATACAGCACACGCGCCAATACCAGCCTATCGAATCATAGACTTAGCCTTTTCCCTAGGGCCTGTTAACACTCATTTGAGTGTTAACAGGCCCTAAGAGAGATCGAACCAGCGACTATGACAATCCTGCTCGGCAAAAAAGAGTGTATCCAATAGCTTGGGCGCTGCATCAGTGACGGAATCCCTGACCTTTTGAAGCGTATTGTTCTTCTCACTGAGGTGGGACGCCAGTAGATATTGCAATTGGGATTCTTCGACCCGCTTCAGCAGGCCACTCGCCTGATGATTGCTTAGGTGTCCGTGCAGCCCACCCACCCGCGCTTGCAGACTCGGTGGATAGGGTCCGCTGACCAGTAACTCCGAATCATGGTTGAACTCGAGGATCAGGCTGTCGCATGCACGCAGATTTTCCTGGATATGTGGGGTGATATGCCCTGTATCGGTCAATAAACCCACCCGTAAACCGGCTGATTGCAAGAGAAACTGACAGGGTTCTCGGGCATCATGGGGTACGGGAAAAGGGAGTAACTCGAGGTCACCATGCAAGAGCCATCCGCCGTGACAATCGATCCTGTTCAGGACTGGCAGATCGCCATAGCGGGCGGCACGATAGGTGCCATCCGTCATCCAGACTGGTAACTTATAGCGCCTTGCCAGCGCACCCACTCCACGCACATGATCACCATGCTCATGCGTGACGAAGATACCGCTCAGGGTTTGTGGATCAACCGCCAAACCGGCAAGTCGCTTCTCTATCTCACGTGCCGGAAAACCACAATCGATCAATATCCTGACGTTTGCTGTCTCCAGCAGCAGGGCGTTTCCCCGGCTACCACTCCCCAGTGAAGCGAAGCGAAGGGACAAGACTTAGCGAATCTGCTCGTCAATCAGTGTGAGAATACGCTGAGCAATCTCAGCATTATCCCGCTCACCTGCCTGATCACGTACGATGACTTGGGTCTCGTCATCAACTTCGGTTAGCTTGACCTGATACTGGACTTTGTCATCAATTTCAGATTCATCGTCACGCCAGAAGGCAAGCTTGGAGAAAAACCCTTTCTTCTCTGCCCTGTCACTGTCCAGCTGATTGTAGCGGACATAGTAGATACCAGCGCTACGGTCCCTATCCTCGACGGCAAAACCGACGCGATCGAGAGCAACACCGGTCAGACGCCAAGCGCGGGCAAAACCCTCCCTGATATAGAGCTCGCTCACCTGCGCGGTCTTCACCAGTCTGGAACGTGGTTGTGCCTCTTGCTCCTGGGCAAGCAGGGTCTCGGCCTGTTCCTGGGTAATACCAAGATGCAGCATGAGGCTGCGCAACATGGCCGCCTCAATCCCAGGATCGTTGGGTCTCGGCGTCCAATAGGTGGTATCCGCCTCTCCACTGACGTTTTCCACCAGTTTCTCTTCCATACCGCGATGGGTCAAATAGAGCTCTGTGGTGCCCGGCTGCTGTCCCGGCTCCAGCCGTACCCGGAATTGATCACGAGTGGCCGAGGAGTAAATACCACCAACAGCTTTGCGAAAAAACTCGGTAATGGCTCCCTGTTTGATATCGGCCCGGCTCTCAAGCCAATCCGTCTTCATCACACCGATGGCTGGGTCCTGCTCCACCAACAACAGACCGTTCTTCCGCCAGAAATCGACCACCTTGGGCCAAACTTGTTGCGGCTCACCCTGTATTACCAGCCAACGCTGATCGCCATCACGTTGAACAGAGAGGTTCTCAAAATCGGGTAATACCTCGCCATCAACGGCAACACCGTATGACACTTGTTTATCCCGCTGGGTGTAGGCCTCATAGGATGCGCCGCCAGCACCCGGCACCACCATGGCATCCTGAATGGCGGAACGGGTAAGATCTGGCGGCACTTCCAGATCCTGCACTGTCTCACGCTGCTTGCGATATTCCCGCTCCGAGTCAGAGAAGAAACCGCCATTGGAACTGCAGCCGGTCAACATGAGGAGCAGCAGGAGAATCGAAAAAGGATAGAGAATAAACTGCATGTCAGGATAGATCAGTCTGGTGGTGGTTATCAGTTCCCGCCTCTCGACGGATCGAATTTTTTACTTCTCAAGACAGGGCATTCCACCCTAGCTACATGCCAGAGTCGGACCTCCACTCTGCATGAAAAGTTGCAGTGGTTCACGCGCTTCAAAGAACGCCGGCCTGCTGCATTGCGCCTGTCACATCAGCCTCGGCTGCAGGGCTCAACCAGGTCAACGGCAAGCGGATGCCAGTATCGCAGAAACCCATTTTTGCCATCGCCCATTTGACTGGGATGGGACTCGACTCCACAAATAAAGCCTTATGCAACCCCAACAACTTGGCGTCTGTGGCTTCAGCAGCCTCCCGCTGGCCGGCCAATGCCTGAGCAACCATCTCATGCATGAGTTTTGGCGCCACGTTGGCCGTCACTGAGATAACACCATGCCCGCCCTGCAAGAGAAACTCACAGCCTGTGGCATCATCGCCGCTATACAGCTGGAAGCCCTCGCCGCACATTGCTCCGAGACTGGTCAGCCGGGAGAGATCGCCGGTGGCATCCTTGATACCGATGATATTATCGATCTTTGCCAGCCGTGCGGCAGTCTCCGGCAGCAAGTCGCAGGCAGTCCGGCCAGGCACATTGTAAAGAATCTGAGGAATATCCACTGCCTCGGCAACGGCTTTATAATGCAGGAACAACCCTTCCTGAGTCGGCTTGTTGTAGTAGGGCGTCACCAGCAGACAGGCATCCGCGCCCGCTGCCTTGGCACAACGCGTCAAATCGATTGCCTCGCGGGTGGAGTTGGCCCCGGTACCGGCTATGACGGGGATGCGCCCGGCCACAGCACTGACCACCTGGCGAATCACCTCGCAGTGCTCTGCCTCATCCAGGGTCGCTGACTCGCCGGTAGTGCCCACCGCAACGATAGCGTCACTTCCCTGCTCAATGTGAAATTCGACCAGACGCCCCAACGCAGCGGCATCTACGCTGCCATCCTGCGTCATGGGAGTGATCATTGCTACCATACTGCCTTGAAACATTAGAATCGTACTCAATCTTCCTGGCTCAATCGGCAATGGTATCCTGTGCTTCACAATCCTGACAAGTAAAGAAACCGGGGCTTGCCGTATAACGCTTTTTCCGATAGATAGTGCCCCCAGATGTTACACTTGGCATACGACTATTAAATTACCTAGCAACGGCGCACTTTTACATGTCCTCAACACCCAATAACTATCTGGTCATTTCCGCACTCGGTAAAGACCGCCCGGGCATCGTCAAGGCCCTCTCCAAGAAGATCCTCGATGAGGGTTGCAATATCACCGACAGCCGCATGACTGTGCTGGGTGGTGAATTTGCCGTCCTGATCCTGACAGAGGGCCACTGGAACACCCTGGCCAAACTCGAAAATGCCCTGCCGGAGCTACAGGAAGAGCTGGATCTGACCATTATCAGCAGACGGACTGAAGAGAAGGCGCCGTCGAGCAATCTCCTGCCCTACATGGTCGAAGTGGTCTCGATGGACCACCCGGGCATCGTCAACCAGCTGGCTGAATTCTTCTCCGGACGTAATATCAATATCGAAGATATGATGACCGCCAGCTATTCCGCGGCACATACCGGCACGCCGATGTTTTCCGTTCACATGAGCGTCGGCATTCCTGCAGATATCCATATCGCAGGACTGCGTGATGAGTTCATGGACTACTGTGACGGACTCAACCTCGACGCGGTCATCGAACCTATCAAGGGTTAGACCCGAGGTTGCATAACCGGTTTGAGGCATTGACGGACCTCGTGATATCGTCAGTGTTAACAGTTCCTAGACAATATTCCGGAGTATCCCGCAAGCCATGAGCAAAATTGCTATCGGCAAACCCGTACCCGACATCGAACTGCCCGCCACCGGCAATAAACAGATCAAGCTCTCTGATTTCCGGGGCAAACCCGTCATCCTCTATTTCTATCCCAAAGCCAGCACCCCTGGCTGTACACAGGAAGGCCTCGATTTTACAGCAGCCATCGCCAAATTCCGGCGACAGTCCGCTGTCATCCTTGGCGCCTCCCGGGACAGCCTCAAAGCGCAGGAAAACTTCAAAGCCAAGCAGGGCTTCCCTTTCGAGCTTCTCTCCGACAAAGAAGAGGCACTCTGCCAGGCCTTTGATGTGATCAAGATGAAATCGATGTACGGCAAACAGGTCAGAGGTATCGAGCGCAGCACCTTCCTGATCGATGCCGAGGGCATCCTGCGGCAGGCTTGGCGCAAGGTAAAGGTCAAAGGGCACGTGGATGAAGTCTTGGATGCACTGAAAGCCATGCGTGCAGGTAACTTGCACTGAACAAGCGCTTTAGACAGTATTTGGGTCCAATCCCTTTACACCTTCGGCGACGGTTCTGTTGGCTTAACGCCGGCACAAACCGCCGCAAATCTATCACTATCCCAGTTTTCGAGATATCACATGCCTGAAACAGCCCAGGAAAGACCCCGGCTTTTTGTTCTTGATACCAATGTGCTGATGCATGATCCCACGGCACTGTTCCGATTCAAGGAGCACGATATTTTTCTACCCATGGTGGTACTTGAGGAGCTCGACAAGGGTAAAAAGGGTATGTCCGAGGTGGCGCGCAATGTTCGCCAGACCAGCCGTTTTCTGGACGAACTCATGTCCCACGTACCGCAGCACGACATCAGTCAGGGCATTCCGCTCAACACACTGCAATTGAACGGTGCGGTTGAGAATTTGTCCGGACTACTGTTCGTGCAGACCAAACCTGTCGAGGTGGAGTTACCATCGTCACTACCGGGCAATACCCCCGACAACAACATTCTGGCCACTGCCCTCAGCTTACAGACAGAACATCCTGATAAGCGGGTGATCCTGGTCTCAAAGGACATCAATCTCCGCATCAAGGCAACAGTGCTGGGTATCAAAGCGGAAGACTACTCGAACGACAAGGTCCTTGAGGATGTCAATCTTCTCTATAACGGGTTTGACAAGCTACCGGACAGTTTCTGGGAGCTGCATACCAAGGAGCTGGAATCCTGGCAGGAAGAGGGTCGTACCTTCTACCGTGTCTCCGGACCTGATACCGAAGCCTGGTACCCCAGCCAATGCCTCTATATGTCGGGTGATGAGGGTTTTCATGCCATCGTGCGCGAAAAACAAGACGACAATGTGATCATCGAACTGGCGGAAGATTACAGTAACCCCAAACACGCAGTCTGGGGCATCACGGCACGCAATCAGGAACAAAACTTTGCCCTCAATATGCTGCTCGATCCCGAGCTGGATTTCGTCTCACTCCTGGGCAGTGCCGGTACCGGCAAGACCCTGCTCACCCTCGCTGCCGGTTTGGTGCAAACCCTGGATCTCAACCTCTATCGAGAGATCATCATGACTCGCGTGACTGTGCCTGTGGGCGAGGACATCGGTTTTCTACCGGGTACAGAAGAGGAAAAAATGACCCCCTGGATGGGTGCCTTGATGGATAACCTGGAGGTACTTACTCAAACCGAAGGAGGTGAATGGGGCCGTGCTGCGACGGAAGATCTGCTACGCAGCCGCATACGCATACACTCCCTCAACTTCATGCGCGGGCGTACTTTTCTCAACAAATACATCATTCTGGATGAGGCACAGAATCTGACACCGAAACAGATGAAAACGCTGATCACCCGGGCCGGACCCGGCACAAAAATCGTCTGCCTGGGAAATGTGGCGCAGATCGATACACCCTACCTGACGGAAACCACCTCGGGACTCACCTACGCTGTGGACCGCTTCAAGGATTGGCCACACAGTGGCCACATCACGCTACAGCGGGGTGAGCGTTCACGGCTGGCTGACTTTGCTTCTGACAACCTGTGAGACGACAGTGACTGGCAAGGTTGCAGGGGTGGGAGTTAAAAGGAAACGTTGAACCAGTCATGGCTGATTAAATATCACCCTTCTCTGCGATGACACGGAGTTCGCTAACGGTCTTGCGAAAAATATCGGCCGCTTGATTGTAGCTGTTCACCAGATCACTGGAATCCCCCTCCCTACCCTTGAACTCGAGGTCCCTGGCCAACACTGAAAGCTCCATGGCGCCCACATTGGCACTGCTCGATTTCAATGGATGTGCAGATTTCACCAAGGCATCCATGTCCCCTGTCTTAACCGCATCACGTATACCGTGCATCAAGCCTGGGGCACTCTTGAGATAGCTCTCAATGATAGAGACAAAATCCTCCTCCATGATCTCGTACAACTCCTTGAGCACACTGCGATCGATGACCCCATGTGATCCCATAATCTCTACTCCAAAATCGCTTGTTGCTTGTGTCATATCCGCCGTAGCTTGATGGCTTTCAGGCACAGCTTCCTCCATCGGTGCGGCTTGATCAACCACCCCCCCCGGAAGTACCTCCTCCATGGGCAGCCACTGACGCAGCATATTTTCCAGCTGTGAAGGCTTAACCGGTTTTGACAGATAATCATCCATGCCCACGGCCAAGCAACGCTCCCTGTCTCCCGCCATGGCATTGGCCGTCATGGCAATTACCGGCAGCCGCATTAACCCCTGCTGAATCTCCCGCTCACGGATAGCCTCAGTAGCCTCATAACCATCCATTCGCGGCATCTGA
Source organism: Candidatus Thiodiazotropha sp. (ex Monitilora ramsayi) (assembly GCA_025655575.1). Classification (GTDB taxonomy): domain Bacteria; phylum Pseudomonadota; class Gammaproteobacteria; order Chromatiales; family Chromatiaceae; genus Thiodiazotropha. The sequence continues at coordinate 22,060 of JAHXIP010000009.1, forward strand.
CAGTCCATCAGAACCACATCGAACTGCTCCCCACGCAGGATCTCCATGGCCTCAACACCGTCATTGGCCGTGACAGGAGAAAGACCCGCTTTTTCCAGCATCTTTTTGACAACCGCCTGATTGACGGGATTATCCTCCACCACCAGTACCCTGCCGACGAGTTTTGTGTGATGAGCGGGTGACTTATCCTGTTCCACCAGATCATCTTCCGGCACAGGTATCTCTCCACCTGTCTGCTTGTCGAGCCAGTTCAGGTGGTCATCCGGCAAACGGGGCACCGGCTCATCACCCGGCGCCGTATGCACAGTCGAACTCTGTTCCACATCCAGCATGCGCTCTATTCGCTGCCTGATCTCTTTCTGTTTTATCGATCCGGCCACAACATCAACGCCCATACTCTCCAGGCTTGCGAGTTCACTCTCTTTCACATTCATCACCAGAATATGGACATCTCGCATGTGGGCTATTTCCCTGGCGTTACCAATCAGCTGAAACAAACCGGAGGCATGCTGGGCGGCATCGATCAACATCAGCTCATATCGCCAACTAAGCCCGAGATTCGCAGAAGTCTTAAGCTTGTTCAAAGCATCGTATTGATCGGCAGCGAATTCCAACAACATGCCGGCATTGCGCAGGGTATGCGTCAACGGCTGAACCTCTGCAGACGATTCAGAGGCGAGTACCAAGGTTCGGATATCGCGCAGGTTTCGACGGCTTGAGGGCATGTCCTGCAGCGACTTGCGCATGGGTAGAATAAACCAGAAGTAGGAACCCTGGCCTTTGTGTGACTTGACTCCGATTCGCCCTCCCATCAACTCCGTCAAGCGCTTACAGATAGCGAGTCCTAGACCGGTACCACCATGCTTCCGCGTCGTTGAAGCATCGGCCTGTGAGAAGGGTTCGAATAGTCTCTGTACCTGCTCCTCTGTCATACCTAACCCTGTGTCCCTGACAGCAAATAACAGATCCACTTCGGTTCGAGACGACTGGCGGACCGACACCTCAACACAGACCTCTCCCTGCTCCGTAAATTTGACCGCATTACTCACCAGGTTGGTGAGTATCTGGCGCAACCGTATCGGGTCCCCTCTCACGTTCCGGGGTACGCCATTCTCAATCTTATACATCAGCTTGAGGCCCCGCCTGTCAGCGGCATTCTTCATCAGTGAAGTGACCTGCTCGATGATATTGACCAGGTTGATCTCGATAAACTCCAGATCCAGTTTGCCCGCCTCGATTTTAGAGAAATCGAGGATATCGTTAATAATGCTCAGCAGTACCTGTGAAGAATTGAGGGCTGTGGTGACGAAATGCTTCTGCTCACCATCCAGACGAGTCTCACGCAGCATCTCCAGAATTGGCAGGATACCGTTGAGTGGCGTGCGGATTTCGTGACTCATGGTGGCGAGAAATTCAGACTTCGCCATATTGGCGCCCTCAGCTGCCTCCTTGGCAAGAAACAGTTCTTGCTCCACCGTCTGTCGTTGATCATTCTCATCCGTGAGCCGATTACGCATCTCGGTAAGATTGGTTTCAGACGCCACCATCCGCTCATGCAACAACGCCCGGTTGGCAGCCATTAGCAGGTAGCCTTGTTGATAATAGGTCATCCAAGCCGAAAGAATGAGAAGCGCCAAGGAATAGGCGATGAGCCCGGTAATGAAGTCAGCCGAAATGATATTGCCTTGAGCCGAGAGATTTAACAACAACAGGCTTATCGCTGAAAGCACGAAAACAATGCTAAAGAAGGTATCAACCGTTAACAGTAGCGTTGTCAAAAGAAAAATGGTGCCAACCAGGATAACATCCACCGTGGCATGCTCATCGTAAGCAGGATACTGCATGACATGTATCAACGCAGCACCCCAGAGAACGCCCAGTAGTAAAACACCAGGCAGAAAAGCGTATCGCCAGAGCTGCAATCTCACTAGCGAGACGTTGCGAACAAAGAGGGTAAGAATGGTCTGCCCTAATAGAACACTGGCGAGCAACCCTCCCCAAAAGAGTCCCAAGGGAGATGCCCAGCCCTGGTTCACATAGAAAAACAGTAGCCCGGCGATGATATTCGCCACAATTAGCGTAATACCATTGGTATAGAGAATGCGTACCCGCTCCTCTTTCACCTTTAGCTCTTCGTTGTGCAGATCAGACATAATCAAATACTTGCTGGTCTCACAGGACTACTGCGATATATTATGATGTAAGTTTGTATATCGACCGAATCCAGCACAGCCTTGAGCACAAGCCCCTGATGCGGTCCTGTCGTTTTACAAATGGCTTATCATGATACCCTGACAGGACGCCCTTGGCACCCAACACTGTACACCCCCCGAAAACAAGACATTGATCTCAGATAATCAGCAAATCTCAGCTATTATTCGGCAGTTCAACTTTCTGCAGGAGGCGGATGAGGATTTCCGTGAAATTTTCTTCAAGCACGCCACCCTGTCCAGAATCGATGCACCCCAACCCATCTGTGATCAAGGTACACAATGCAGTCATCTCGCTTTGGTTCTTGAGGGGACGGCAAGGGTCTACAAGTTGGGGGAAAATGGACGCGAGATTACACTCTATCGCATCGGTCCAGGTGAGAGCTGCATCCTCACCGCCTCCTGTATCATCAGCGGCAAACCTTTTCCGGCCTTCGCCATCTGTGAAGCACCCATAGAAGCGTTGGTGATTCATACCGCAGAAGTCAAACGTTGGACAAATCAGTTCACCGTTTGGCGCAACTATATGTTCACCCTGATCAGTGATCGTCTTGGCGATGTAATCAGTGTAGTGGAAGAGATCGCTTTTCGGCGCGTCGACAGGCGACTGGCAAGTTACCTTCTGCAGCGAGGCACCTCAATTGGTGACGATGATATAAAAATCACACACCAAGCCATCGCCTCAGACCTGGGGACTTCTCGCGAGGTGATAAGCCGCATCCTGAAAGACTTCGAGCATCAGGGACTGATATCGGTTGCCCGCGGCTTTGTGCGTTTGAATGACGCCCAGGGGCTAGCCGAGAAAACCCATGAAAACTAAACTGAAATCTCTGTGACAATGTCACATACACCCCATCTGACAACAAGTACCATTGAAATATGACTCATTGACTGAAGTGATGCTTCAGTTTCAATTTGAGACTTATCCAAAACGTGAATATTTTTTAGGAGTTAATCATGGCACAGAATGTCGGAGGTATCGATCGCGGACTGCGTATCATAGCAGGCGCTGCACTGCTCGTATGGGGTTTCGTCATAAGCCCTGAGCCAGTTTGGTGGGCGGCAATCGGCGCTGTACCCTTGCTGACCGGGCTAATCAGTTGGTGTCCGCTTTACCCCATCATAGGCTTCAGCAGTAAAAAATAATTAACTCGATGAATCGCTCAGGGCACCTGTTGCGATTCCAGCCTATTTTCATGAAGCAACCGGCCATATGGTCGGTTGTGAAATAAGGCAATAATCTGCCATCCGGCCACTAGGTCTGCAGCTCCTCATCTTCTGTTTTAGGCCATGCTTCCAATACCGCCTGCACCAGTGTTGCCAGTGGGATAGCAAAGAAGACACCCCAAAACCCCCAAAACCCCCCAAAAACCAGAATCGCCACGATGATCGCAACCGGGTGTAGATCTACAACCTCAGAAAAGAGCAGCGGCACAAGCACATTGCCATCGAGCGCCTGGATCACCAGGTAGGCCACGGCCAGCCAGATAAAATCAGGCCCCCAACCCCATTGAAACCAAGCCACAAACAATACCGGTATGGTCACAACAGCGGCACCGATGTAGGGGATGATAACCGACAACCCGACCATCACTGCCAACAGCAGCGCATAATTCAGGCCCAATAGGGTGAATGTTACCAGGCTGGCAGCCCAAACAATGACGATCTCCCAAAACTTACCTCGTACATAGTTGGCGATCTGCCGATCAACGTCTTTCCAGACAGTGCCGGCAAAATTTCTGTGCCTGGGCATGTGCTGAACCATCCAGTCGATAATCAAGCGCTTGTCCTTGAGAAAGAAGAACACCAGTAGCGGCATCAGAATCACGTAGACAATGAGCGTTATTACACCCACCACCGAAGCTAACGACCAAGAAACAGCCTGTTGGCCAAATGAGGCAATCTCATTTCTGATCTGGCCGATCAACTGATCCACTTGAGTCTGAGGTATCAACTCCGGATAGCGCTCCGGTAACTGCATCAGGGCATCCTGTCCCATGGATATCATGGCCGGTAATTGCTGGACAAAATCGGTGACCTGTCGAGAGAGTAGCGGCAACAACCCCAGCATAAACAGCGCAACGAATAGCATAAAAAGTATGAAGACAATGACCACAGAGAGCAGGCGGGGTATGGAACGCTTTTCCAACAGCGACACAATGCCTTCCAGCAAATAGGCAATCACGATACTGGCCAACACAGGGGCGAGCATATCCCCCATGGTGATAACCACCCCAAAAAATATAATCAGGAAGAGTGTCAGAAAAACAATCTGCGGATCGGAGAAATAACGTTTGAACCAGTCGGTTATGACCTGCATCTTAAACTCTTAACAGATTAGTGTCTCAGGCGGTAAAGCCTATTGATTCTCCAAATAGCGCTGGTAGTGCTCACTAAAAATCACCTCTAATTCATCGATGACTGAAACGGCATCCCGTCCCTGCATCACATGTGACATCATCAATGACGAGGTCTGATCAAGGAGATGTTCTCTCTCCAGCATATAGTAAGTTGCAGATAGGCGTTTGATCGCCTTAACAACGGACTCCTGTCCAGGCCTTTCTATCGGCTTGGGTTCTTGAACTGAACTATCTTCAGTGTCAGCCGCACTATCGGCTCGAGAAGCCAGGAACTGGGCAAATGCCAACAGTGAATCACGATTTTGGCCATCCAACTCGCCAAACAGCGCTAGCAACTGCTTCTGATCGGCACTCAGATTCTTCTGTTTTGGCACGAATTGCACGGTTAGCGCTCCTTCATGATCAAACTACTTATTGTTTCATCTGATGAAAAAACATCCAGACAACCCCGTTTAGGGTGGCTAAGCAGTAATTACAGATTTAGATTCGGTACCAATTACAGCGCTTCTTCGGCATGATCTTCACAGTAACTTCGAGCAAAATCGAGCAACTCTTCCATCGCGCGCAGACGAAATTTTTGTTTCTGATGCACAAAGGAGAAGGGACGCTCCAGCGTCGGCACCAGATTGATTGCCCGTAAGGTGTCGAGTTTCAGCTCCTTCTGCACCGTCGCACGGGAAACGACGGAAACCCCCATGCCTGCCTCCACTGCACCCTTGACTGCCTCGGGGCTCCCCAGCTCCATTGAGATATTCAGGGTCGATTCACAGTGCTGACTCAGATATTCATTGATGACTTCACGCGTGCCTGAGCCCTCCTCACGGCAGATAAAGGGATATTCCAATAACGCATCAATACTCAGGGATTCCTTTTCCGCAAGGTCGTGATTAGGCGGTACGATAGCCACAAGATGGTCGAGACGACAGACCTCAACCACCAGGTTTTTATTACCCACAGGGGCCTCTACCACGCCCAGATCGATGGTGTTGTTCTCAACCATCGAGACGATGCCATCGGAGTTCGAAACACGCAGGTGAATTGTCACCTCAGGATAGCGGGTGCCAAAGTCACCCAGTAGCGCGGGTAGCATATACTCAGCGATTGTCGTACTGGCCCCGATCGTGAGCGCGCCACGGATCTCACCCGTCATCTCCCTGACAGAGTTCTCCATATCTGCATAGAGATCGAAAATCCTGTCCGCATACTCGAAGACGCGGCTCCCGGCCTCGGTCAGGCTGATTCTGTTATGCGTCCGGTCAAACAGACGGGTATTGAAATACTCCTCCAGTTGTCGCACCTGAAAGGTAACGGCAGGCTGGGTCATGTGGAGCGTTTCGGCCGCCTTGGTAAAGCTGAGTAAACGGGCTACGGTGTGGAAAACCTGTAATCTGCGATCCGCCATTTTTTAGAAGCCTAATTCAGTTGTTCTTTATAGTAATAAACTTAATTTATACCACAACTCCACAGGCTATGGCAGCAGAGTTCTCAATCCAAATCCTGTGACGCCACACTCAGCCTCAAGACTCTCCATACCCATATTCCCAGATACTTCTAAGTAAATTCGTGTGCCAAATTTATGGTAATTCGATGAAATATCCTCTAGCCTGACAAAAAAGTACCCATTGTGTTGCAGATGGGACAGAATAAATCGTCACATGTAAGGCAAAAACTCGCCGATCATAGAATATGGATTAATGGCGAGTTAACAATAATAGATATCCACGGCGGAGGTAACCGGATGCAACTTAAAAAAACCTTTCAACTCTCACGACTGGCGCTCTCCTGCGGCATTGCGATGCTGGCCATGAATCAATCGGTCCAGGCATCGGGATTTGCCGTACCTGAGCTGAACATCACCGGACTGGCGCTTTCCAATGCCCTGGTGGCCAATCCTGATTCTCTTGCGGCCATCGCCTATAATCCAGCTGCCATGTCATTCCACGAGGGCAGTTCTGTCGCAGCTGGTGCTTTGCTAGTAAAACCCGATCTGAGTGTCACAACCAGTGGCGCAGGCAGTGTCGACAGTGAAGCCAACGACATTGTGGGGATACCTACACTGTCTGCACATACGAAACTTACCGAGACCTGGTCAATCGGCATCTCGGTTAATGCTCCATTTGGCTTGGAAACAGAGTGGCCGGCGGGAACTTTCGACAGTCAGTATCCTCCTGGGTCAACTATACCCACGCAGAGTAAACTGGAAATAGTTGCGTTCTCTCCCAGCGTCGCCTACAAAATCAACGATAATGTGAGTGTCGCCGGTGGTGTTGACTACTACTGGATGCGAGAGGTAATTTTTAACGGCGATGTCAATAACCCGCTTGGCGCCAATCCGGCAGCCGATCTTAAGGGGGATGGCCGGGGTGTCGGTCTGAACCTAGGGCTCATTGTCGATCAGGGTAACTGGAGTTTTGGCGGTAGTTACCACTCAGAAGCCAACATCCCCATCGAAGGCACAGTTGACCTACCAGCCACCGCCCTACCTGCCTTTTTCTCAAACAACGTCCATGCTGACCTTAAGCTTCCCTATCGTCTGCAAGTGGGAGTAAGGAATCAAACCACGGACAAACTCGCCATTGAATTCGATATTACCCGTACAGGCTGGAGCTCATTCGACAAACTTGTTGTCGATCACGACCAGTATGGTGTCAACATCGTTACTAGCGATAATAATTGGGATGACGCCAACGCCTACCGACTGGGTGCTACCTATGACATCAGTCAGGCGACTCAGTTAAGGATCGGTTACACCTTTGATGAGACACCACAAGACGATGCTTTCTTCAGTCCACGTATCCCCGATTCTGACCGTCAACTCTTCAGCTTCGGATTAGGCCACACGCTGGGTAACGGCTGGACCATCGATGCGGGCTACATGTACGTCAAGTTCGACGAAAGAACGATAAACAGCACAACAGCAGCCGTTGCCGGTCAAGAGACAAACGGCACAACGGCGGTCAATGGCACCTATGATTCCAGCGTCCACTTGCTCGGCCTGGGTGTGACGATGCACTTTATGTAACCGCTAAAAACTTGTTGAATCGATGAATAGAGGCCCCGCATAGCGCGGGGCCTCTTTTTGTTCAGGCATAAAAAACGCCGCCCTTGTGGGGCGGCGCCGTGACTGCATTTTACAAAGGGTTAGATGTAAAGGCAGATATCGCTTTCACCGGCAAACTCGAAAAAGCGAGCAGCACCGGCGTACTCAATACCATCGATAAATTCCGCGGTATTGAGTTCAAACAGGTCAACGGTCATTTGACAGGCGATCAGTTTAACCTCGGCCTCCTGGCACAGCTCACGCAGCTCTGCAAGGTCAGCCACGCCTTTCGAGGCCATCTTTTTCTTCATCATACCGGTCATCATGCCCTGCATGCCCGGCAAAGCAAGACCCAGTACTGGAAACCACTTATCCATGCCCATGGGCATCGGCATACCCGGATTACCCAGCGGTGTCACTTCCAGCGCCAAGTCTCTCTTCAACAGCTGCAGACCATAGAAAGTGAAGAAGATCTCGGTCTCGTAACCCAGGGCAGCCGCAGTGGATGCCAGGATAAAGGGAGGATAGGCCCAATCAAGCGAGCCCTTGGTGGCAATGATGGCTAACTTTTTTTCGTCCGACATCGTTTACGTCTCCTAAAAAGGTTCTGACCGAAGTATCAAGCCTTCTTGATCAGAAATTCGAATTTGCCACCCACTTCCTTGGACTCCATCAGCTCGTTACCGGTCTGATTGGCGAAAGCCTCAAAATCCTTCACTGAACCGGGGTCGGTTGCAATGATGTGCAGCACTTGGCCGGATTCCATACCATTAAGGGTTTTCTTTGCACGCAGGATCGGCAGGGGACAGTTGAGCCCGCTCGCGTCCAATTCTTGATCAAAATCTGCCATGGTATGACCTCCAGCTATATCGATGTTTTAGTATGTTGGAAAAAACTCAGACGGGCTTTTATATGACAAGCGTCTCTGAAACGCAAGCAAACCCACTGCTGAGAACCTTTATGTTTCATTAAGCCCAAATTTCAAATTACTCATTATCAGACACTTAGCTTGCAAGGCGTGTCTCCAATTGATACCCGGATCTAGCCCATCCCAAGATGCCGCCACGCAGATTGATGGTATTCTCATAACCCTGTTGCGCCAGGTAAGCACAGGCGTGGTAGGAACGTGCGCCACTATGGCAATAAAGAATGACGTCCTTATCCTTCGGCAACTCGCTAATGCGCAGAGGAATCAGGTGCATCGGCAAATGCTGTGCTTCAGGGAGCACGCCTTGAGCCAATTCACCTTCGCTGCGAATATCTAGCAGTATCAAATCATCACCTTCAGCAATGCGAGTCTGCAGATCGAAAGCGTCGATTTCTTTGATCATCACGGGTGGGTAACCTTAAAAAAAGAAAAATAAGGTTTATTAGTATATTAATGTGTTTAAATATTGCAACCAGGAATATCACTTTCCCTTCAAGTTTTTCGAGATGATTGAGCCGTGTTAAAGTCTTCCAAACTCAGAATCTCGCCCAAAAGAATACAACTATCAGGCTGAATATCATGGATTTTTTCCCCATTTTTCTTGACGTTAAAAATAAGCCATGTCTGGTCGTGGGTGGCGGTTCTGTTGCGGAGCGTAAAACAGCTTCTCTACTCAAATCCGGAGCTGATGTCACGCTGGTAGCACCGGAATTAACCCACAATCTGACCACTTGGCGGGATATGGGGCAGCTGACGCATCAAGCAAGGGAGTTCTCGGCTCAAGATTTGGACGGCTGCCATCTGGTCATCGCAGCAACCGACCAACCCGCCATCAATCGACTGATATCTGAGTTGGCAAACCAGCAGCGGACCCCCGTCAATGTAGTCGATCAACAGGAACTCTGTAGTTTCATCCTGCCTTCAGTCATTGATCGCTCACCGGTAGTGGCCGCCATCTCCACCGGGGGTGCATCCCCGGTACTGGCACGCCTCATTCGTGCTCGCCTGGAGTCGATGATACCTGCCGGGTACGGCCGTCTTGCCGAGCTCTGCAACCGTTTTCGTCAGCGCGTCAAGGAGACCTTTGCCAAACCAGCCGACCGACGGCTCTTCTGGGAGCGAACCCTGGAAAGCGGCGTGGCTGAGCGCATTTTCTCCGGGCACGATGCTGAGGCAAACGAGTTGATGGAGAAGGCCCTCACCAACACCCGACTTTCACAGGATATCGGTGAGGTCTATCTCGTCGGCGCCGGTCCTGGCGACCCTGACTTACTGACCTTTCGCGCCTTGCGCCTGATGCAACAGGCCGACGTAGTGGTCTACGATCGTCTGGTGGCTAAACCCATACTCGAAATGACCCGGCACGATGCGGAACATATCTATGTAGGTAAAGAGCGAGATAAACACACCATGCGTCAGGAGGAGATCAACAAACTCCTGGCCAGCCTGGCCAAACAGGGTAAGCGGGTACTCCGACTTAAGGGAGGTGACCCCTTTATATTTGGGCGGGGAGGTGAAGAAATAGACACCCTGGCCGCGGAGGGTGTGCCTTTTCAGGTGATTCCCGGTATCACAGCGGCCGCGGGTTGTGCCTCATATGCAGGCATACCGCTCACACACAGGGATTACGCTCAGTCAGTTACTTTCGTCACAGGCCATCTCAAGGATGGCACGATGAACATCAACTGGCCCATGCTGGCCCAACCCAATCAGACGATCGTCTTCTACATGGGACTGGTAGGGCTGCCTGTTATCTGCAGGGAGTTACAACACCACGGCGCAGGGGGCGACATGCCCATCGCGCTGGTCCAGCAAGGTACGACCCACAAGCAAAGGGTATTTACCGGCACGCTGGAGACCATCCAGCAGATTGTAGAAAAGGAGAAACCCAAACCACCTACTTTGATCATCGTTGGTCACGTGGTGGAGTTGCAGGAGAAGCTGGCCTGGTTCGTGGCGCCACCTCATTCGGATCAAGGGGCCACCTCGCCGGTCGATTTTTAACTGCCTGAGGCAGATCTCTATGATTTCGGACTCAGCTGATCATCCCTTAACTTTGGTGTGAAGTAGTCATCTGCCACTTCGATATCAACGGGGTCGCCTGCCTCATTCACGAGTCGTTGCTCATAGTCGTTCCAACCGCGCAGACCGGTTTTCAGGGAGGCCACGTTCCCGAACCCAAGCAGATGCATGGAAAATGCCGCCAATACACTACGATAACCCGATCGACAGACCACCACGATCTCTCGTTCCCTGGCCTTCACCAATTCGGGAATCGTCTCTTCGTAGTCCCATTCACAGGCTGACTCGAGGATTCCCCTGGGTGCAGCGATAGACCCCTCGATATGCATGGCATCGTACTCATAGGGCTCCCGAACGTCGACAACCATGAGTTCGGGATTCTCCGCCATACGTTCTTCCAGATCCCAGGGCATGATCTCCTTTACAGCACCAAGGCACTCGCTGATCAAGCCGAGAAAATTTTTCATGTCGTTTGTTCCACTTGTGGGAGAGAAATCATTCCTCCCAATTTAAATCGTATTATTCTGTGAGCCTCTTGAGCAGAGATTCTGTTCGACTGCGATCACTGCCGCCTCAACCCGCGAATGTACCTCCAGCTTACGTAAAATCGCCTTGACGTGGAGTTTAACGGTGCCATCGGAGATACCCAGATTTCGTGCGATGACCTTATTGCTTTGTCCATCAGCCAGATGACAGAGAATTTCCCGCTCCCGTGGCGTCAGGTCATCCAGCGATGACGTCTGCTTGCTGCTACTGGGCGGCTCTCCCTGTACTGCCTTGGCCAGCACACTGGTCAGCTCGTTGGCGACGACAGTATTGCCCTTGACGATCTGTTGTAAGGCATCGATCAGTTCATTCGGTTCCATATCCTTCAGCAGATACCCCTGAGCGCCTGTCTGCAGTGCCTCGATGACATCCGACTCCTCCCTGCTGGTAGTCAGCATACTGATCGGCATGTCAGGATAGTGCTTACGAAGCACCGACAGGACTTCCGTGCCGGTCATATCCGGCATGCGCATATCGAGCAACACCACATCCGGTTTCTCCTGAGCCACAATCTCTATGCCCTTCAGACAATCACCCTCGGCCACGACATCAATCCCCCGTCGCTCCAGCAACTCCTGAAGCCCAATACGAAACAGGGCATGATCATCGATCAGCAGCACGCGCATCTCATCTACCTCTGCAAACTCGCTTCGCTCTTGGCGCTGCGAATAATCAGCTCAACCCGGGTTCCTTCTCCCGGTTCGCTCTCAATGGAAAAGTCACCGCCAATCCTTCTCGCCCGCTCCTCCATGATTGACAGTCCAATATGCTCGCCCGGATTCCCTTTGGGTGCAGTGCCTTCAAAACCCACACCGTCATCCTCCACCAGAATCAGATAGCTACCAGGACTGCGACAACGTAACAGGACGCGTACCGTATGCGCCTTAGCATGTTTACGTATATTTGCCAGTGATTCCTGCACAATTCTCAATGCCTGCATCTCTTGTGTGGTATCGAGATCTACCTTGATACAGTCCGGTTGAAAAAAAGCCGATATACCTGTCTCCTGCTGGAAACGCTCCACCAACTTTTCCAGGGCCTGGACCAAACCCCGCTGATCCAGTGGTGCGCGAAAACTGTTGATCAGCTCTCTCAGTTCATCATGCGCCTCATCCAGACCATTGTGGATTCGCTGAGCCTCAAACATCAACTTCTCCGAGGCATTGCCATCCTGCAGGGTATCCTCCAACATACGGATCTGGAAACGCAGACTGGCCAGCGTCTGAGCCAGTGAATCGTGCAGTTCATGGGCCAGGGAGGTCCGCTCCTCGACAATGGATAGCCGTCGAGCCTCGGTATCTGAACGTTGTTTGGCCACCGCCATACCCAGGTGACTACCAATCGTATTCAGGATATCCAGCACATCTTCCCGGCCATCGTAGATGCCCGGTTTGTCGACGTAGAGATGGTAGAAACCCAATACATCACCGTGATACCACATCGGTACGGAGACCCGTTCCACCTCATCCGGACCAAACATGCGACGATCATTTCTGTTTGAACAGATTCCGGCATCCTGCGAGCAGAGGATATCTCCCGGCGACAGCGCGATACCGCACTGGCAGAGTTTAATCGGTAACATCTCCTGCTCGTTGTAGAGTCTGCCGTTTTGATCAATACACCCGACCTGCCGCACTCGGTCACCCTGAAGCACTAAATGAACTGTGGCGGAGCGGGCACTGACCATGCGCTTGAAGACGCCCATATATTCCAGCAGCAGCTCATCAAGATTTTCCGACTGGTTGATACCGGCAGCCACATCGTACAGCACCTGAAGTGAGGTGGTCTTCTGCGCCAGGCGCCATGTCTGACGGGCCACACGCACTTCCATATCCTCATAGATATCAGTTAGCTCCTCGTTCAGGCTGTCGATATCTTTTGCCATTCCACTCAATACTCCGGTCTGTTCCGGGACCCGATTGGCCACTGGTTCACCCTGGCAGACCTGATTGACAGTCTGCTCCAACGACGCCAGCGGACGCAGCAGTTGGCTACGCAAACGTATCAATAACATCAGTAAAGAGAAAAGCGCCATCAGGCTGGCAACGAAGAGCAGTCCTTGTAGCAGCTGGCGACTCCCCTGCTCCGCAAGCAGCATGAGTGCAAACAGCAGGCAAAAGAGGATGCTCAGTCCTAACATCAGGATCGGAACAAGCAGATTGCCGGTAACCAAAATACGTAGACTCGGCCAGTGCCGGGAATCAATCATCCCCTCAAGCCAGGTCAACCAACCATGCTCGCGCTGATAATCTTCACCCCTGGCGCCACCCGCCGTCAGGACTGTCCGTTTCTCTTCAACTTGCATAATGGGACTCTATCACGAACCACTCTCATCGGCGTTGACGATTACTCCGGCATTCAAGCGTTCATGCAGTTGCTCTTCCCGCCATGTCTGCAACGCCTGGCCCAAGGCTTTACCCTGTAAATCCTGCTGATAAAAAGATGCGGGAGGCTTGCTCAGAAGAACCTCGCTGGCCAGCATCAATCCGTCTTCCCGCTGCACCAGCGCATCCGGCCATAGTGCCTTAGCCGCAAGCATGAAGCGCTGGAAACGCTGTGGCTGTTGTTGTGGCTTCAAGCGACCCACAAGTTCCAGCAGACCGCGGAAATCCTGCGGCGACGGGAAGCCGTTCCGCAAGCCTAGAAGATCATTGAGCAGTTGACTCTCATCCCGTCCGGCCCGCATTGATCCTAACCATTCATCGATATCATCGACACTGTCAGCAGAATCGTAAAGTGAGACCGAAAGTCGGACACTGGGATCGCCTGTCAGTGTGACAGCACGCTTAAGTGCCGCCAAACTTTCTGCCTCCTGATCACTTTTGTGGGATCCTGGTATACCCAGGGTATGATCGACTGTGGGCATCAGATGCAGCAAGACACCACTGCGATGCAGGACCTCGAAAAAGCGCCAGGGCTGTGTCTCTGCCATGGCTCGACTCATCTCTCGCCAGACCCTTTCAGCCTTGAGATTGGCCAGATCCGGCGAGACTGCCATCTGTTTCATCAGCCCATGGGTTCCATGGGCCACACGAAAACCCCACTGCCCCAGCTTGGCGGCAAAACGGGCGATCCGCAGCAGCCGTACCGGATCTTCTGCAAAGGCTGGCGTTATATGGCGCAAGAGACCATTTTCCAGGTCCTCGCGGCCGCCACAGACATCAATCAGGTTTCCAGCCGCATCCATGGCCAGAGCGTTGATTGTCAGGTCCCTGCGTAACAGATCCTGCTCAAGGGTGACCTCTGGACCTGATGCGATGCGAAAGCCTTTGTAGCCGGGTCCGGTCTTCTCCTCAGTGCGCGCCAAGGCATACTCATCCCGACTCTCGGGATGGAGAAACACAGGAAAGTCTGCATCGATCGGACGAAAGCCCTGGGCCAGCATCTGTGCTGAGGTGGCACCCACCACGACCCAGTCCCGCTCATGCACGGGCAACTCGAGAAGTTGATCCCTAACTGCACCACCCACTAAGTAGATCTTCACTGTTTCAACCTCGCCACACTGCACAGACGGATTGGCCACCGGGCATGGGAAACTGCTGCACACAGATCATGTAGGGGATACCTCCGGCGGCAAAGATGCCAACGCCTGCTGCTCCTTTTGCTGCAGTTGCCACATCTGGTGATAAACACCACCTAACAGCAGCAGCTCACCATGGGTACCCTGTTCGACGATGCGGCCCCTCTCCATCACTAGGATACGATCCGCATCCACAACCGTGGACAAACGGTGAGCGATCACCAGTGTCGTATGATCTCTCGCCACCTCCCGCAGGGTCTCCTGTATCGCTTGTTCAGTCTTGCTATCCAGAGAGGACGTAGCTTCATCAAAAACCAGGATGCGTGGACGTTTGAGCATCGCACGGGCGATAGAGACTCGCTGCTTCTCTCCGCCGGAGAGCTTCAATCCCCGCTCGCCCACAACCGTCTGATAGCCGTCCGGCAGTTGATCAATGAACTCAGCAATGTGTGCGATTCGCGCCACTGCCTCGATCTCCTCCAGGCTTGCTTCTGGTCGACCATAGGCCAGATTATAGAGAATGGTATCGTTGAATAGCACAGTATCCTGGGGCACGATGCCTATCATGGAACGCAGGCTCCTACGAGTCACCTTACGGATATCCTGCCCATCAATGGTAATACGGCCACCCGTGACATCGTAAAAGCGAAACAGCAAACGCGAAAGGGTCGATTTGCCGGCACCACTGTGGCCAACGACAGCCAGCTTCTCACCGGCAGCGATATTGAAATTCACCTTCGAGAGGATCTGACGTTCCGGCTGATAGAAAAAATCCACCTGCTCGAAACCCACCACACCACCATCAAGTTTCAGCTCCGCCGCATCCTGAGCATCGGTGATCTCTGGATTCTCCTCCAGCAGCTTGAAGATCAGGTCCATGTCCGCCAGGGAGTATTTGATCTGACGATAGACGATGCCAAGGAAGTTAAGCGGAATAAACAACTGCAACATGAAAGCGTTGACCAGCACCAGATCACCGATGGACATACTCCCTTCTACGACACCATTGGCAGCAAAGATCATCACGAAGGTGACGCCGACGGCGATAATGCCGCCCTGTCCGAAATTCAGTAGAGACATGGAGGTCTGGCTTTTTACGGCATTTTCCTCCCAGTCGGCAAGCGTATTATCGAATCGCCTAAGCTCCAGGGGTTCATTACCGAAGTACTTCACCGTCTCATAGTTGATCAGACTATCGAAGGCTTGGTTGTTTGCCTGGGAATCAAGGCGATTCATGACATGGCGATACTCCATACGCCATTCGGTGATAGCTAGCGTAAAGCCTACATAGACCGCGACTGTGCCGAAAGTGACCAGTGTGAAGATGATGTCATACTGGGTCAGCAATACGACTGCTACCAGGGCGAATTCCACCAGCATCGGGATGATACTGAAGACCATATAGTTAAGGATCGTGCTGACCGAACGGGTACCCCGCTCCAGATCCCGGCTGATGGCGCCGGTTTGGCGCTCCAAATGAAAACGGAGCGATAGTTCATGCAGATGATTCAACACCCGATTGGAGAGATTGCGCATGGCCCGATAGCGGACCCGGGCAAAAATAGCATCGCGTAATTCGTTAAATAACGCACTACCGAGTCGCAAGAGCCCATAGCCAAGGAGGAGAAACAAAGGCAGTATCAAGATTGTCTGCTCCCCCTTCTCGAGTCCATCGACAATCTCTTTGAGCACCAGAGGTATACCCACATTGGCCAGTTTGGCCAACACCAGGCAGCCCAGGGCGAACAGCGCCCGCCCCCGGTATTCCCAGAGAAAAGGCAGCATATTTCGCAAATTATGAAAATCGCGCCGGTCCTTGTGTACCGGGGCCTGGGATTGGATATGGCGAACCATGTTATGAAACAATATCTGAACGACAAACGTGAATCTTATCGGATTTCAGGCCAGCATGCGCTTTTACACGCATAATCCAAAGGGTTTGGAGTCGAGCAGATTGGCAAGAATCGGTTACAATTGCCGGCAAATTCATCTCAGCGGAATACTATGAACCAAGATTGCAGCTACAACGAACTCTATCCTCTACAGGTGCTGGATGACAGCATGGAACCAGAGTTTCCCGAAAAGTGCATTATCGTCATAGAACCCGCTGACGTCTGTGCCACCGGTGCATATGTAGTGGCCGAGGCCCAGGGCGACCGTTGGTTTCGACAGTACATCTCCGAAGGCGATGCAGGGAAACGACTGGTAGCACTAAAGGCTGGCTACCCTGACATCGAACTGGTCGATGGTGAGTACAAAATTATCGGTGTCATCGTACAGCGAAATATCGGGCGCAAGGTCAAACACTATCATCCATATGTGCCCAATGGCGTTCCACCCAAGCAGATTGAAATCAACTAATACTTTCCTGCCATTTCGGTCTATTCTCATAATGTGTCCTGGAGACACAACCGGCCGCTAGAGCCGTGGCATGAAAATGACCGCTGAACGCCTATAAAAAGGAGAGAAACACATGAACATCGATCTCGCTGACGTCACCCTACATGTAGACGAAACACTCGACTCAGACGGTTTGTCTCAACTGGAAGATGCATTTCGCAGTCGTGAGGGCGTTGTATCTGTCCATGTGGATCAAAGGCGTCCCCACCTCTTCGTCTTGGAATACAATCCCAAGTTGGTGAATAGCAAAGACCTGGTAAAAATCCCGCAGTTTCAGGGATTGCACGCAGAGCTTATCGGTCTGTAAACCCACTGCCTGGATTCACCGGCAGATAACGAAACCCGCTCGGAATCTAAAGGCATTACCGCCTTCCAGGCACTGAATAGCACTCCATTGTCAAAATGGCACACTGCCCTGTCTTTATAGGACCAATCGGTCAGTGACTTCAAGCATACTCCCTCGCTCCACTTTTTGGTGCCTGCCAAGGGAATTGCCACTGATGACGAACCACGCCTTGATCTGGGTATGCATGAAGCTCTGAACATGCCGAATTTAGTTGCCGGGCAAATAGTACATCACCACCTCCTCGCCAGGAGGTGTAAACTATCCAGCAGGCTTCAATCCCAGACAACCAAATAACAGAATTATGACGAACAGGAGCATGGGCATGCAGAGAGTGACCATTGTAGGCAGTGGCTTTGCCGCGCTGACTGCTATCAAGACCCTTCGTTCACAAGACAGTTCGATAGAGATCACTGTCGTCAGCCCAAAAGCTGAGTTTCACTATCTGCCAGGTTCGATCTGGATCCCCTCCAAGATTCGGGAACCTGAGGATCTAATCATTCCACTGCAAAGCTTCTACACGCGTATGAATGTCAGGCATATTGCCGGAGAGGCTACCGGTCTCAGTGATGATGGGCGCACGCTTAAAACCACCGAGGGAGATATCGAAAACGACGGTCTGATTATCGCTTCAGGCGGCCGTTTTATAAAAAAGCTACCGGGAATCGAACATGCAATCACCCCCTGTGAAGGTATTGCTGCCACGATGCAGATCCGCGAGCGCCTAGCTTCGCTGGAAAGCGGCACCATTGCCATCGGTTTCGCCGGAAATCCCAAGGAACCCAGCGCGATGCGCGGGGGACCGATGTTCGAATTCCTGTTTGGTATCGACCGCCAGCTCAGACTCGAAAAGCGCCGTGATAAATTCAAACTCATCTTCTTTACTCCAGCGGAAAATCCAGGGCAAAGGCTTGGACCGAAAGCAGTAAAAGGTCTGGTTCGAGAGATGGAGAAAAGGGATATTGAGACTCACCTCGGGTATAAGATGGTGGCGTTCTCACCAACCCAGGTGACAACCGAAGGGGGGGCTTTTAGTGCCGACCTTATTCTGTTTATGCCGGGTATGACTGGTAATCAGTGGTTTGATCAAACCAACCTGAAGCGCTCTCCCGGTGGTCTTATCAAAGCAGATACCCTATGCCGGGTAGAGGCTATGGAGAAAGTCTATGTAGCCGGAGACTCAGGCAGCTTTCCAGGACCTGAATGGTTGCCTAAACAGGCTCACATGGCAGATCTTCAAGCCATCGCAGCGGCAAAAAACCTATTGATTGAATTTAAAGGTGGTGCACCGACCGAGACTTTCAAAGTGGAGTTAGTCTGTATTGTCGATAGTCAAACCAGCGGCATGCTGGTTGCCCGCACCATGAAACAGAATATCGTTTTGCCCAGTATGGTCATTTTCCACTGGCTCAAGCGTCTCTTTGAATGGTGGTATCTGCGTCGGTACCGCTAATAGTAATCTGGCAAGGAGGTAGCGCGCAGTGAAAATTTCATGGAGAACCAAGTGAGTCACGGAAAAGATCCAGCCGACTCTAACGCACAGCTAAAAGAGCTGTTGCAACACGAAGAGCAGAAGAGTGAGCGCTACGCCAACCATGTCAGACTGTTGTTTACTTTTCTCTATTTTGCAGTCGCCTTTGGTATTCAAAATGAACTGCCGACTCACTCGTTTCAGGCGATCATCGTCGCCTCCCTGATGAATCTCTTTTATGCGATAGCCGTCTACTTCATACTCAAAGAACAACGCCCACCAAGCTGGATAAAGTATCCTTCGATCAGTGTCGATATTATTCTACTCTCTGTCGTTATCTACAGCTTTGGTACTTTTCGGAGCTTTAAAACAGAAGCCTTTCTTCTTTACTATCTGTGGATCGGTCTCTCTACCCTAAGGTTTTCTCCGCGACTGACGCTGGCGGCAGGCCTGCTGAGTATCGGCGCCTATCTGATAATTATCTTTGCGGCCATAGGCTCTCAGAGTATAACCCTAGGTACGATTACCGATGAGTTTACAACCGAGCGGGTTAGCGCTATCAATATCGTGTTACGACTGGTATTCCTCTCCGCATTCATTGCTTTGGCTGTCTATATCGCAAAGGTCTTCCGCATAATTGCATCCAGGGCACTCACTAAACAATTACTTCAGGCCAGACATGATCGTGTGAGTGAAACTTTAGATAAGTTAAGAGCCACACAGAAACAGCTTGCCAATAAAAACAGAGAACTGGCAACCCTGTCTGAAATCGATCCTCTCACACAATTATACAACCGTCGCAAGATAGACCAATTCATGTCAGAGGCCTTGGTAAGCGCCGATCCTCCACACTCTCAAGTGGCTTTAATTCTGTTGGATATTGACCACTTTAAATCTTACAACGATCAATACGGGCACCAGGTGGGTGACAGAATCATACAAACTGTTGCAGAAGTCCTGCGAAAGACCATACGCGGCAACGACAACATTGGGCGCTGGGGTGGAGAAGAATTTATCGTCGTCTGCCGGGAAACTGACATCGAAGCTGCCATGACACTTGCAGACAGACTGAAAACATCAATAGAGTTCAATGAAGTTGAAACCGATGAAAAAGTCACCTGTAGCTTCGGCGTTACCACTTATCGGGATGGTGACACGGCAGACAGTCTATTGAAACGTGCGGACGAGGCTCTGTACATATCCAAGGAACAGGGACGAAATCAGGTAACGTTCGTAGCCTGAAAACTATGGACTAACTTGCTATGAACCCAAACACTGAGATCACAACCTGAATTTTCGTTCCAGCTGATCAGCAATTAAGTCATAACCCTTAAATCGCATCTCCGCAATCTCCCCACTCTCCTCGTAGATACGATTCAGCCGCTCAAGGACAGCAGGCTCATCGGGTGACAGCCTTTGTTTGATGAATGCCTCTGCCAGGCCAATATATACGCGATAAGCCTCAATATAGGATCGGTAATCCCTGCTACCCGTATGGGCGAGAGAATGCTCGAACTGTATGTATTTTCGCAACAACCGCTGATGGTTCGCCCGGTTATAGTAGAGATCGGAGACTTCTGGTACTTTGCAGGAAGATGAGATAAACAACAGATCATCGACAGTATAGTTCTGTGTGCTTGATGTTAAATCAAAGCAGGCAATATGTTGCCCAACAACAGGGGATGAAAATCCGAAAAAAAAGAGGGCTGATGCAAGTATCCATTGCCACATCGCTGCCTACCTATATTGTCACCATATTATTTCAAAGATATGACAGTAACCTATAGTCGAAATAGGAAAGACTGTAAATATTGGAAATGGGTTGGACAGGCAGAGATTGCCGGGCGTATTTATATCACCTCAGACAATCGACGTTCGATCTCATCAAGATTAGGGATATAGGCAGGACTCAGGTCCAGCTCCACCGCTTGTCTGATCAGCGGGTCTTCCTCTGCCGATGGCTCTGGCTTCGGCATGACGTTATCCGTTGTTACCCTTACCAAGCTGGGGATGGCCTGCACCACCATACCGAAGTGGGAGAGCCTGGGATTGCCATTGAGCGCATTCATAATTGCGATTCTACCTCGGTGTCCGGGGGCAACACCTTCACCGCCCAACATAGCCTCGAAAGAGATCACCGGTATCAATACACCACGCCAGGCCATGTTCCCTAAATACCATTCAGCTCCCTCCTCTACCGCTTCCGGTGGCTGGTAGCCCATCACTTCCGCTACCACAGCATTCGGCAACAAAAGCTGCCGGTCAGCCAGAGGAATAAGCACGCTTCTCACTTCACTGACGACTGCACTATTCACTGTCTCGTCTCCGCCAGCACTTCATTGATGCTATCGAGCAAATCTGACTCCTGATAGGGCTTGCCCAAACAACGTTTGACTCCCAGATCGAAGGCCCGCTTGCGATGTTTATCGCCCACACGCGATGAGATCATGATAATCGGCAGACCGTAGTAGTCCACGGAATTATTGATATGTCTCGCCAGCTCGAAACCGTCCATGCGAGGCATCTCTATATCCAACAACATGATGTCGGGTACCTGCTCCTGCAACATGGTGACCGCTTCGACGCCGTCTTTCGCGGTTATGACATCCATATCATTGCGTTCCAGCAGCCTGCTGGTGACCTTACGCACAGTAATCGAGTCATCCACAACCATCACACGCAGGCGGTCCTCAGCACGCTTACGTTCGCCGGCCCTGGCCGCTTCGGTACCTACCGCATGCGTCGCATCCATGCGCACCAAGGCGGCCAAATCCAAAATCAAAGCCACACGGCCATCGGCCAGTATGGTGCCGCCAGTGATCCAACGAACGCTGCCTACCTGTTTACCGAGGGATTTGACCACCACCTGTCGGGTGCCCAGTAGTTCATCCACTTGCAGAGCCACCTGGTGATCACCGGTCTGCAGCAACAGCAGGGGAAGCCACCGGGAAGCGTCAGGCAGTTCATGCTGCCCCATACCCATCATACGGCCAAGGTATTCAATCTTATAATTCTTACCGGCATAGTTGTAACCACTCTGCTCGCCGGCATAACAAGCCATCAACTCTTTATGACGAATTCTGACCACACCGTCCACACTGCCGTGAGGGATAGCACAGACTTCATCACCCACTCGCATCAGCAGCGCATCGGTGATTGCCAGTGTAAGTGGCAGGCGAATAATAAAACTGGTGCCACGACCTGGCTGGGAATCGATCTCTAGAGAACCACCCAGTTGCTTAACCTCACTGGTCACCACGTCGAGACCAACACCACGCCCAGAGATTTGCGTGACTTCCTTAGCGGTACTAAAACCGGGAATCAACACACACTGAATCAGGTCATCATCACTGATCTCTGCATTCGCATCGATCATGCCCTGATCGATGGCTCGTCGACGGATAGCGCCGATGTCGAGACCCTTACCATCGTCGGACAAGGTAATCAGAACATCATTCGCTTCCCGATCCACATAGAGGGAAATCCGACCGACAGCCTGTTTGCCTGCCTGCTCTCTATCTGTCGGCCGTTCGATGCCATGGGAGACGGAATTACGCAACAGATGCTCAAACACCGGGATCATGCGATTGAGAATACCGCGGTCCAACTCGCCTTCAATGCCAAAGCACTCCAGATTGGCTTTTTTGTCCAGCTGACTCGCAGTCTGCCTCACCAACCGCTGCAGACGCGGCACGAGTTGGGCGAAGGGCACCATTCGTGTGCGTAACAATCCATCCTGCAGATCCGTCGATATACGAGATTGCTGCAGTAGCAGGGTATCGGTTTCCCGCTGCAGGTCATTCAGCGACTCATTAATGTTACCTAAGTCGTTAACCGTTTCGGCCAGCGCTCGGGAGAGTTGCTGGATGGTGGAGAATCGATCCATCTCCAATGGATCGAACTCCGTTTTCTCAAGATCTTCCTTCTCATGATCCCTATCCCAGCGATAGAGAATTTGCGCCTCGGTTTCGATCTCGAGATTGCGTAGTTGTGTGTAGAGTCGGGAGACGGTCTGCTCCAACTCCGAAAGGTTGAAGCCGAGCACACTATTTTGCTGCTCAAGGCGTGCACGGTAGATACTGACTTCACCTGCATGATTCACCAAGCGGTCCATCAGTTCGCTGTTGACCCTGACCTGCTCCTTGCTGCGTTTGAAACCCTCTTTCTCTTCCTTGTTTTCCTCGCCGAGCAGTGCCTCAAGTCCTGGGGCTAGCGGGATGATATCGGCGGTTCTTCGCTCAGTCTCTTCAGAGACTTCATCAGCCTGATCAGGTTCTGTTTCAACAGGTTCGCTATCGTCAGACTCAGATTTGACCTGTATCGCCTCCACCATACCGCTCTCGGCTGTTTCGAGCTCACCGCCCAGCAGGGTATGCAGGCCTGTCACCAATTCATCGGAGGCTGGCACTTTTCCAATGGAACCGATCATCTCCACCTGATGAGCCAGAAAATCGATCGCTTGACGGGCAGCATCTGTCACCAGCGGGAGAGGATCTACCTCTTCCTGCGCCAGGGCTGTCATCAGGGACTCAACCGCATGGCTGAGATCACCGACCGGCATGATACCTGCCAAACGCGAACTGCCTTTCAGGGTATGCAGATTCCGCTGCACGCCTTCGATCAATGAGAGATCTTCAATCTGCTCCATCCAGGCCTGAAAGTGGGTCTCGATCTGCTCGACAAAATCCTTAGCCTCCTCGACGAAAATCTGTACCAGTTCCTCGTCCTCGCCAACGTCGAGCAGGATATCCTCTTCCATGACAACGAAGGAGTCGTCCGCCTCGTCAGACAATTCTGCTTCCGAATCGTCAAGCGCTAAAACATCATCCGCAATGTTTAGGCTCTCATCACTTGTGATTGCCGGAGGCTCAACTTCGTTGTGGGCGTCATCCGCAGGCGATGTCGACTCATCCAACTCTTCCTGCAAATGCGGGTCGAAGGTCTCTTCCTGCTCCATAGCGGGTGAATGCAGCAATGATTCAAGCCTTTGTATCAGCTCATCAGCCACAGGAATACCACCCGAGCCTTCGGCCGCATCAGTCTGTGTGGCGAGTAAATCCAGCGCCTCACGACTGGCATTGAGAACCGCTTCGCTGGGTTCCAGCTTCACCACCGAGATGCCGGACAGCAGCGATTCGAGGGCATGACTTAAATCACCGACCGGTTCTATACCTGCCAGACGGGAACTCCCCTTGAGGGTATGTAACGCCCGCTGCATCTCATCAAGTGGTCCATGATCTGCTAAATTTCCTGACCAAGCGGCATGGCTTTCATCAAGAACGCCGAGCAGCTCACGGGACTCTTCAATGAAGATCTCGACCAGTTCAGGATCACCCTCAAACTCATACAAATCACCTTCGTGGATAAAACTTAATGGCTCTTCGTAGTAGTCAGAGGGAGTTTCATCATCGGCAGCCGGCAACTCAACAGCTGTCTCTTCAGTTTCCTCCAGCTCCTGTTGCAATAGAGGATCGATAGTATCCTCATCGGGCGTCTCCTGCCCTTCTTCGGCTTGGCCTATCTGCTCAATCCGCTCGAGCAAATCGTCCGCTTGTGCCACCTGACCGGTTACCGCTGTCTGATCGGTCTGACTGGCAAGCCGGTCCAATGCCTCTCTCACCACACTTTTGAGTGGTTGCGTGAACGATAACTCTCCGCTGGTAAGACGATTGAACAGCGTCTCAAGGGCATGACTCAGCTCCCCAACCGGCATAACACCGGCCAATCTGGAGCTACCCTTAAGTGTGTGTAAAGTACGTTTAATATCGTCGGTGATTGCACCATCGTCAGGCGATACGGACCATTTCTCAAAATCCTGGTCAAGGGTTTCCAGTAATTCCCTGGATTCCTCAACAAAGATTTCAATCAACTCCTGATCTTCGTCTAATTCGAAAAGCGCATCGTCATCGGCAGAAACCGGTGCTGAATAAGTGGCACCCTCACTGACAGCTTCAGACTCCCCTGTCAGCTCAATAGACTCCTGCAGATCACTCAGATCCCAGGGTGTATCTTCTGCTTCATCATTAGCAGGTATGGATTCGCCGTCAGTTTCAGGCAGTAGGATGACTTCAGGTACGGTTGATTGTTCAGTATCAGTCGACTCGAGAATATCCTGAGATTCTTCATCAAGATCAGCCAGTGCACGCTGCATACGATCCAGACAGGTCTCAAACGGCGGCTCAGGCAGCGTATCGCCAGGTAACCAGACCAGCAATTCACGAATGCAACTCACGCCGCTGTTCAGCAGATCTGTGACCGGTGCTTCTGCCAGGTGCTGTTGCTCATGCAGGATTCTCGTATAGCTCTCCATGGTCTCAGCCAGCCTGGCAATGGGCATGATGCCAGCCATATTGGCACTGCCACGCAGTGTGTGGCAGGCTCGCGCCACTTCTTCACTCACCTGAATGGGAGGCTCTGTACCGGTTGCAAGCTGCAGGAAGGTCTCTATCTCCTGCAAGTGGGTCTCCGACTCCTCAGCAAAAATACTGAGCAGCTCACTGTCTACTTCAATATCCAGCTCAGAATCGTCGAGATCCTGCCAATCATTCACCTCCGTTTGAGAATCAGCTTTCTCAGCTCCCCCGGTTTCGGATGAATCAACAGAATCTTCGGATAGTAACGAGAATCCAGAAAGCTCGGTGTCAATATTCAGTGACAACTCATCATCACTCTCAATCTCATGGGGAAGTGGCTGATCCTCTATCTCGACGGGTAACTCCATCTCGACAAGGGTTTCCGACTCATCAAGTGAAATCGACGATGGGGTTGCCGATTCTGGTTGCGCCTCATCGACTGTAAGTTCGACTACCTCTGCAGATTCTGCAGGTAGTGCCTCCTCCACCGGAAGCGGTGCTGGTGAGGTGGTCGGTTCCTCTTCCAGCGTTTTCCCGTCCGCCAAGGCAAAGGCATCCTGTTCCAGCCTTGAGACATCGATAGTCGGCACTATCCCCTGTTCCTGGCAATCAATCAGCTCCGGCAGGGCATCGCTCACACTATCGAGAAGGTTCATCATCTGCGGACTGGCAGATATAGTCCCTTCGATCATCCGGTTTAGCATATTTTCCACTGACCAGGCGAGTTCGCCGATGGTCTTGGCGCCAACCAGGCGACCACTGCCTTTGAGAGTATGGAAAGAACGACGTATCGTGGTCAGTGCGTCCTCATCTTGTTGATTCTGACGCCACTGGGGAAAACGCTGTTGAATGGTTTGCAGTTCTTCCCGTGCCTCTTCGATAAATATTTCCAGAATTTCCGGATCGATCTCCTCCAGAGCCGGTTTGTCGACAGATGCGGTTGGCATCTCCTCAACCTGACTGTCTGGCGCTGCAGGCGGTTCGGCTGCTTCAGTTGTCTCGGCTTCGAACGTCACCTCATCCGGCAGTTCCGGGGTATCAAAATGGAGACTGCTTTCACCGAATTCCAGGTCTGAGACAGCCTCCTCATCCAGCTCGATGCCTTCGGTTTGGTCGGCTGAGCCACTCAGGTCTATGACCTCAGCCGGTTCGGTGTACTCGGTAACCTCTCCACCTTCACTCAGCAAATTACTCAGCGAGGCACTGGCAATTGAGAGAATCTCCTGCCGATCACCCGCCCCATCCACTAGCGTCTCTAAGTAGTATTCAAGACTACTGATAACATCAGCCAGATAGTTGAGTTGGTGCCGCTGGGGTGGCTCATTCTGCTCAATCAGTTGCGACTGAACAAAGCTGCCGGTCTGCATCATGATATCAGCTGCATCCGACAAGTTGAGCATGCGCAATGCACCCTCAACACGCTTGAATCCGTCTCGCACACTGACCAGCACTGAAGCATCATCCGTAGCTTCGGTGTAACCGATAATGACTTCCTTGGCCTTGGCGATATCCACCTTGGCTTCACGCACGGTCTGCTTGATCAGATTTTCGAGTTCACCCTCAGGCATATCAAGACCCCAGCCGTCCTCGGCCGCAAGTTCTTGTGTCGGTTGTGCTGTATGCAGGGTACTGAGAGAGGACTCAACAAAGAGGATGTCACCCGCCATCTCCATCAACTCAAACTCTTCCGGCATACTCCCTTTGTCGACAAACCCCTTAACCTTGTCAGCCTGTCGGTTGAGCCTTGAACGCAGGGCTCCCTGTCCGATCATGCCCAACGTATCCGCCAGCTTGCGTATCGGCGCTTCCAAATGAGCCAACATCTCCATATCCGCTTTCTCATCGCGCATAAAGAGATCGAGAATATCCTTGATACGGGTCAGCTCGATGCTGACTGCATCCCTGATTGATTCAGCCAGCTCCGCATTGGAACCGGAAAGACCTTGTCTGCCTTGTGCCAACTGGTCTTCTGAGGGCAATACCTGATCCAGGTTATAAGCCTCTTTGACCTGCCGTACCTGTTCGTCATCACTCTGCGCGCGGGCGATATAGTAGAGTAAATTCTTCAGCAGGGCGGAGGACTGATCCTGCTGGATAGCATGTTCACCGCCATCGATGATCATCTTCAGCTTTCGGTCGATACGACTGAAAAGCTGTTTGACCGCGATGCCCGGTGCGATAGTCTTTTCCATGAGCCCGTGCATAAGGGCGCCTGCCACCCAGAAGAGCCGGTGCACTTGCTCTGTGCCCGCACTCTGCTGTATGGAATCGAAGACCTCTACCAACAGAGGCCAGGCCTGCTCAGTATCCCGCTGACGGTACCAGCCCAGCAGGCCGAGATGAAACTTTTGACGAATCTGCTTAACCAGCTCAGGCAGCGTCTCGTTTGGCTCACCCGTTATACGACCTGTACCACGGCCAGCCTCGATTTCAGGTTTGAAAAGTGCCGCTTCCGAGAGAAGAGGCGCATCCCTCACAGCACGCAGGTCATTGAGTAATGGCAGGATGATCAGTGGAATATCCGCATCACCGCCTTGTAATTTCTCAAGATAATCCGGCAGCTGGATCAGGGCCAGCATTAAGGCCTCTGCGGCGTCTTCCTGCTGGCGTACGCTCCCGTCCTGCATGTCGCGGACAACCAGCTCCATCTCCTCAGCCAACATGCTCGGACCATACACCTGCACCATCTGCAGGACCCTGGCAATCTGGTGAAGATGATCACCACAGCTCTGTAGCGCACCGACGTCATTAGCCGACTCTACATATGCCTCAAGGGACTGACGGGCTTGGCGGATGGAGACATCAAGCTCATCCTTAACCCAATTCAGTGCACCAAAATCTTGGGCATTTGTCATACAGGTGCTCTCCAGGCCAAAGATGGATATGGGTTTGACACTTGCTGATGTCGGTTGGACATAAGCCTCGCTCAGTTTCCTACGAAGGCAGGCGGAAGCCGGCTACCGACTTCTGCAACTGGTCAGAGAGATCAGCCAGGGCACCGATGGAGTTCGCCGTCTGATGAGTACCCTCAGAGGTCTGATGGGTGATCTCCTGAATGACGCTCATGGTGTCTTTGACATTGACCGCCTCTTCAGACTGTTTCTGCGCAGACTGGGCAATCTTGCCGGTCAGGTCATCGATGTACTGGGATACATTCTCAATTTCTTTCAGGGCTTCACCGGCGTCTTCCGCAAATTTGGCGCCCTTCACCACACCGGATGTACTCGCTTCCATGGAGGTGACCGCTTCGTTGGTATCGGCCTGGATTGTCTTTACCAGCGCCTCAATCTGTTTGGTGGCGTTGATGGAACGCTCAGCGAGGCGTTGCACTTCGTCAGCAACCACCGCGAAACCACGTCCCGCCTCACCGGCCATGGCGGCCTGCATGGCTGCGTTAAGGGCGAGGATATTGGTCTGGTCGGCAATATCGTCGATCAACTCAACAATGTCACCAATCTCCTGGGAACTCTCACCCAGGCGCTTGATACGCTTGGAAGTCTCCTGGATCTGTTCGCGGATATCGTCCATGCCGGCGATGGTGTTGCGTACAGTTTCCGCACCGGTACTGGCAATTTCTACTGAGCGCCTCGCTACCTCAGCTGACTCAGTAGCATCCTGTGACATTTGATCAATGACGCCTGTCATCTCTTTGATCGACTCATTCGCCTGGGTTATCTGCTCCGCCTGATGCTCACTCGCTTCCGCCAGATGCATAGCCGTTGCACGACTCTCCTGGGTCGCACCGGATACCTGCTCCGAGGTCTGGTTAATCGTAGTTACCAGCTCACGCAAGGCCTCGATCGCGTAGTTGATGGAATCAGCAATCGCACCGGTGATGTCCTCGGTTACACTGGCAGACACGGTCAAGTCACCATCAGCCAAATCACCCATCTCATCCAGCAACTGCAGAATGGCCTTCTGGTTGTTTTCGTTTTGCTGCTTACTCGCTTGCTCACGGCGTTGTGCGTCAACGATCAACTGCCCACCGAGGAGCACGAGAAAAATTGCGGCGGCAGCACCGAAAACAGCAATCATGATAGGGCCGGCTTTGATGCCCAAAATAGCGAAGCGCCCCGGTGATTCACCAAACGCCGAGATCAGTGCCTCAGCGGAATCACTGGTAGCATCGGAAGAGGTATTAACCGTGGATGCAGCTTCCAGTGCCGGTAAAACATCGGGAATGTTTGAGATGATCTCAGCTGCATTGTCCTGGATAGTACTGAAAAGAGTGGTCACGTCTTGCAGTCGTTGCCTGGCGATCTTGTCGGTCACTTTCTGAATGCCCAGATCTTTGTCACCCGACTTCAATCCCTCAAGTACACGTCCAAACAGATCCGCGTCTCGGCTAAATTGATCGATAGCTGCTGCAGTCTTCTGGCCACCCTCGAGCACCTGATTAACATTGGAATTAATACGCTGGATCAACATCTCCTGCTCAGCTGTGGTAAACACCTGACGGCTGGGTGCACGACTGTTGATCAAGACCTCTGCCAACTCTGACAAGAGTTCCTGCATCTGCGGCACAAACTCTGAAATCACGGCGGAGAACTCACCAATGGCTAGAATGTTCTCCTGAGACTTGATGATTTCGTCGATATTTTGGCGCAACTCCAGCCACTTGTTTTCCAGATCCCGAACAGCGGGCATCACATCATTGGGTGCAGTAGGCAGGTCATCCTTTTTCGCCCCATTCTTCAACTCCCACATAATGGTTTCGAAGCGGTCGCGGGTCTGTTGCAGGGTCGAAAACGACTGCATTTCACCACGCGCTGACGAGAGGGCGTATTTAGCGATCCGTTGCGCCAATACCTGCTGTTCAGCGACACGAATCAGATATTGTTCATCGTAGGATTCACGCTTGGTTGTGTGCAGAAAAGTCACCAGTGCCAAGATCAGACTCACCAGAACCAGCACAGCCAGTGTAGTAATGACTTTATTTGAGGGCAGTGCACCACCCACGCCTTTACCTTTCATTCTTCTTTCTCCCGAAAGCTTAAGCTCATTTCCCGAATCTCTTACCTATTAAACTGCGGCAATTCGAAACGCCGGATCCTCCGCCAATGCGGAGAGGCTAAATACCGGCCAAGTCATACCGTCCTGATCAAACTCGAGCTTTACGTATTTCTCGAATTTGCTATTCGTGGTTGACATCTCCCTTGCTGTCTCTTTAGCAAAGTGACGCATGCCCACCATTTCACCCACCAATACACTTGTGTAACCGTCTCCCAAATCAAATACCAGAACACGACTACGCCGTCCGCGCCGGGTTTTTCTACCGATAAGAAACAATTGCAGATCGATAACGGGAATCAGCGTGCCGCGTACGTTAGCGACGCCAAGCATCCAGGGTTTCGTTCCTGGAACCGGCGTGAGAACTGAGGGGTAGTTGAGAATCTCTTTTACTGCACTCAGAGGCGCGACGAAGCGGTTGTCGCCAACGTAGAACATCACGCCTTCCCAGAAACTCTGAATCAGTTCCTGCTGCGGTAAACCTGCAGCACGGTTTCTGCTGCGTGTTTCCAGTTCGGACAGCAGCGCAACGATGGCGTGCGGTGTATCGAGCACAGCCATTTGCAGGTTCTGCTCACTCATTCAACAGTGCCTTGATTTTGTACAGCAACTCCGCAGGGGCTACCGGCTTAACCAGGTACTCATTCGCTCCCTGACGCATGCCCCAGTTAATATCAGTTTTCTGATCTTTGGTGGTCACCATAATCACAGGTATGTCGGCGGTCTCTTCGTTGTTCTTTAGCTGACGCGTGGCTTGAAAACCGTTCAGCACCGGCATCACAACGTCCATCAAAATGAGATCCGGATGTGTCTCTTTGGCCATATCCACACCTTCACGTCCATCCTTAGCAACAACGATGCTATACCCCTGTTTCTCGAGAATTTTTTTGAAGATATGCACTTCGGTAGGTGAGTCATCCACCACCAGAATCGTGCCGGTCTGCCTGCCGCCCTCATGGACAATCGGCTCTTCAGTACCACTCGCTCCCTTGCGAAACAAATTCTTAATCATCGACTTGGCCCACTCGCTGGTTAGAGATCATCCGGAATCGTGTCATTAAACACTGTTCATGCTGCCCGTTTGACATATCGCCTGATTGCTCCCAATAGCTCATCCTTGGTAAAAGGCTTGGTAAGGTACTGCTCAGAGCCGACAATACGACCACGCGCCCTATCGAACAGACCGTCTTTACTCGACAGCATGATCACCGGGATACTCTTAAATACTTCATTGTGCTTAATCAACGCACAGGTCTGATAGCCGTCCAACCTCGGCATCATGATATCGACGAAGATGACATCGGGGTGGTGGTCGGCAATCATAGCCAGCGCTTCGAAGCCATCCGTCGCCGTAGTCACCTCGCAACCCGCTTTTTTCAGTAGACTTTCCGCCGTTCGTCTGATCGTCTTACTGTCGTCGATCACCATGACTTTGACGCCGGAAATATCCATTTCAGTCTCATCAGCACTCACGATATACCTCTCTGGTGACTGACAGTTTCATTTTCAACTTCCACGACACAATCACTCTCCTGGTATCACGGTAGTCAAGCCCCAAAGCTGCCACATTTGCATACCGCCGCGATAGTAGAAAATACTGTCTGTTGGATAGCCGACTTTTAACAGACCCTTGATCGCTCTTGGCGATTGACCACATGCAGGGCCATTACACCAAACCACCAACTTCTTGGCGTTGGAAAAATCCCACTTCTCTGTCTTTCTTTCACCATCCATGAAACCCATCTCTTCCAACTTGCGTGACATCGCGCTGACATCTACCCGGCGTTTGGCACCGAATAGCTGAAGCGCCTTCTCCATCTCCGGTGAATTTCCATCACCGAACTGAGTAAAGGGGATATTGATCGACCCGGGGATCGTGCCACGCTGGAACCATTCTGGAGTTCTGGCATCGATCATGATGCCTTTGTTGTCTCTCAATTCATTTTCCATGAAATTGAAGATCTCGATCTCACCCACAGTGGAGACACTGGGATCAACCTGCTCAGGCTGAATACAGAAAGGGGGGCATTTCCGCGCCGTCTTGGCAAAATACCCTTTGAGTTCGTAATCAGGATCCTGCACCCGTTGAACTTTAACCGAACGGCCCTCATGAATAACGTGAAGGTAGGGCTTATCAGCTGTCAATCCAATGACATTGCTCTCGCCCACGACAACCTCTTCAGCCCCCGACTGGAAGGCAACGAGTAGTAGAGCGAGACTCAAACTAAGGCTAACGCCTGGCTTCATGACTTTCCTCATTTTCTGCAACTGGTAATTCCGCTGTTGTCTGTTATCTGTATTTGGACATTAATCACTGGTGTAAAAACCTGTCCATAATCATTTTTCGCACCTCATCGATAGAGGCGCCATCGCTATATACCTGAAAAACCTCTTCACGGGTGCGTCTGGGTAATTTCTGGTAGAAGGTATAGCTTCCCTGATAGCTTGCCTTCAGATCCTCCTCAAAGGCTTGTAAATCAAGCCCCCCGTCATCCTTTGTAGGTTGCACATCTGGCGTATCAAGAGTCGGCTGCTCAGTAGAGTCCACTTTTGAGGCCTCGCTTGAAATAGCTGACAAATAGGGATCCTCTTCCGCCACCACATTCATTGGGAGGATGGCAGTGGACATAAAAATCCAGCTCATGCATCTAAACCCGAATTGAATCACGTGGTTAAGACGAGAAGGTCGTACCTGCATAGCACCATACCTCTGGTCGATTGGGTCAATTAAGCGTGCCATTCAGACATCATCCCATATGCCGAGGCGAAAAATATGTCCGCGTACTTTGGGTCAATCCAATAACCACATAAAACTCTCCCAAAATAGCAAGAGAGCCCTCCATCATCAAGAATACACTTCCCATTTTTCATCTTAATCATTGGTGCTAAAGGCAAACCTATCCATCTGTAAGCCCTTTTAGCGGCATTTGGCGGAAAAACTTAACTCTGTTTTTTTTCCCAAGTAAGATGGCAATCATGAGTATTAATATCGGCGTAGTGATGGACCCAATCGGCACCATCAAGACACACAAGGACAGCACCTTTGCCATGCTGCTTGCAGCACAGGCAAGGGGTTGGACACTCCATTATATGGAACAGCAGGACCTCAGCCTCAGAGATGGAACCTGTTTCGCTCGAACCCGGGAACTCCGGGTTGAGGACAATAAAGCAGATTGGTATAGATTTGGCGCATCCCGCCGGATGGCACTCCATGAGCTGGATAGCGTCCTGATGCGTAAAGATCCTCCCTTCGACATGGAGTACATCTATACAACCTATCTCCTGGAACAGGCTGAATCCAGAGGCTGCCTGGTGGTCAACCGACCAAGCAGCCTGCGTGACGCCAATGAAAAGCTCTTCACCGCCCTCTTCCCAACATGCACGCCGCCTACGATGGTGACACGACGTGCCGAAGAGATCCGCGCATTTCATGCTGAACATGGCGATATCATTCTCAAACCACTGGGAGGCATGGGTGGCGCATCAGTCTTCCGCGTACCGCCTCAAGACCCTAACCTGGGCGTTATCATAGAGACTCTGACTCAGCACGGCACCACATACACCATGGCGCAGCGGTTCATTCCTGAGATCACCAAGGGGGACAAACGTATTCTAATGATAGATGGTGAACCCGTCCCATATGCCCTGGCCAGGATACCGGCAGAGGGAGAGACCCGGGGAAACCTGGCGGCAGGGGGCCGTGGGGAGGGCGTTCCTCTAAGCGAGCGTGATCACTGGATAGCTGCCCAAGTAGGCCCTGAGCTGAAAGCCCGTGGCATCCTGTTCGCAGGACTCGACGTGATCGGTGATTATCTCACCGAGATCAATGTCACCAGTCCGACCTGTATCCGCGAACTTGATGCCCAATTCGACCTGGATATCGCTGGCGACCTGATGGATGTCATCGGCGCCAAACTCACTTCATGAATACAATCGGCCAACAACCTGACCGTCTCGGCGTGACACTACTGGTGGCGGCGGCATTCCATGCCTTTGTCATTCTCGGTATTACCTTCAAGCCATTCGACAGAGGCCGTCCCGATTTTCGCCAACAGAGCCTTGAAATCATGGTCGTCAACCAACCGGCCGAACCCCTGCCGGAAGATGAAAAACCCGATTTCCTCGCACAAACCAGCCAACAGGGCAGTGGGGAGGAGAGAGAGCCGGTGAAACCTCAGCTCGAACAGATACCGGAGCCCATGCCGTTACCGCAACAGATCCAGCCCTCGCCGCCGCAACCGCCTAAAAAGGAGAGCCCCCGACTTACCACCCAGATCTCTCCTGTAAAGACAGAAATCGAACCACCGCCTGAGATAGCGACTCAACCCAGCGCCAGTCAGCTGCTGGCCAGCAAAAACATGGAGATTGCGAGACTTACCGCTGAACTGCAACGCAAGACCCAAGCCTATGCCAAGATGCCCAAGCGGAAAGCCATCAGCGCCAGCACCAAAGAGTACAAGTACGCGGCCTACCTTGATGCCTGGCGCCGAAAGGTGGAGCGTATCGGCAACCTCAACTACCCAGATCAGGCCAAACGGGACAGGCTCTACGGCAATCTCGTGCTGCACGTGGCAGTTAAGGCCGACGGCAGTGTGGAGCGTATTCGGGTGCTGCACTCCTCGGGGCATAAGATCCTCGACGATGCTGCCATGCGGATCGTGCGCATGTCGGCCCCTTTCTCCCCATTCCCGGTAGAGATCAGCAAAGAGACCGATATTTTGGACATCACACGCACCTGGCAGTTTCTGCGTAGCGGCCGGCTCGGTTCCGAATGAGTGCAAACGGCTGTTGCAGCCGTCCGCTTGCGGTTGGATACTATAGCCATGCCTTCTGAGACCAACTTAACCAATCACTTTCTCATTGCCATGCCAGGCCTTGAGGACCCCAACTTTTTCCACACCGTCACCTATATCTGTGAACACACCAGTGATGGCGCCATGGGGATTGTCATTAACCGCCCGATGGATCTGCATCTGGCAGATATCTTCGAACAACTGGAGATTAAGATATCTTCTACCAAAATCTCTGAACAGCTCGTCTACCTGGGCGGACCGGTGCAGAGTGATCGCGGTTTTGTCTTGCACGACTCCTCCACGGAGTGGAACAGCACCCTGAAAATCACATCGGAAATCAGTGTCACAACCTCACTGGACATCCTGGAGGCCATCGCCACGGACAAAGGGCCCGCTGAAAACCTGATTGCCCTCGGCTATGCCGGCTGGGGTGCGGGGCAGCTCGAAAGTGAGCTGGCACAAAATGCCTGGCTCAGCGGTCCGGCAAAAAGCGATATCATATTCAATCGATCCAGTCAGGAGCGCTGGCAGGCGGCAGCCGATCTACTGGGTGTAGACCTCAACCTGCTCAGTAGCGACACCGGACACGCTTAGTGGGAACGTTATTGGGCTTCGACTACGGCACACGAAAGATAGGGGTGGCAGTGGGACAGACCCTGACCGGCACGGCTACACCTCTGGAGACACTGCTACCGGTTAACCACAAGCCTGACTGGGCACGTATCACGGCGCTGATCGAGGAGTGGCAACCCGAGGCGCTGGTGGTTGGATTGCCGCTGGATGTGGATGACAGTCAAACAGACGCCACCGAACCCGCCAGACGTTTTTCACGTCAACTGGCAGGACGGTTTCAACTCAAGGTACATTTGGCAGATGAGCGATTTACCTCATTTGAGGCCAGGGACAGGCTGGGACACAAGGCAAAGCGGATTGAAGCATATGATGCCGTAGCGGCTAAACTGATTCTGGAAACCTGGTTAGATGAACAGTAACACGAAGAATTTTATGGATACCGAGGCTGTGGAGTCGCTGATCGACGTCATGGCGGGTAAGATCTGGACCCTGTTGAACGAGCGGGGTATCAGCGACCCACTGATGGTCGGCATCCGTACCGGCGGGGTTTGGCTGGCCGAGCTATTACACCAGGAACTCGGACTGAAGGAGCCCCTAGGAACCCTCGACATCTCTTTCTACCGGGACGATTTCACCCGTATCGGCATGAATCCCGAAGTCCACCCTTCCGATCTGCCGATACCGGTTGACGACCGCCATATTGTGCTGGTTGACGATGTCCTGCACACCGGGCGGACCATCCGTGCCGCCCTCAATGAGATCTTCGACTACGGCAGGCCCTCCTCGATCATCCTTGCCACCCTGGTCGATCGTCCAGGACGGGAATTACCTATCCAACCGGATGTTGTAGGCCTCCACCCAGTCCTTGAACCCGATCAACACATCACCCTGATTGGACCCGATCCATTGGGCCTGGTCATCGGCACCAACACCAATCGCAGTTCCCGTAATCTTGAGCAAGAGTAGGACGGATGAGCCGAAGTAACGCTGAACTACAACTCGATGAAGCGGGGCGACTGCTCCACTTCCTCACCATTGATGGTCTTGGCAGGGAGATGCTGACCGAGATACTCGACACCGCCGAAGGCTTCACCGGGGTCTCGGAACGTACCATCAAGAAGGTCCCGCTATGTCGCGGCAAGGTGGTGGCGAATCTCTTCTTCGAAACCAGCACCCGCACCCGTACCACCTTCGAATTGGCTGCCAAGCGTCTCTCAGCCGACGTACTCAATCTCAACATCAGTGCTTCGGCCACATCCAAGGGTGAGACCCTACTGGACACCTTACGAAACCTGGAAGCAATGCACGTCGACATGTTCGTCGTACGCCATGCCAGTACCGGCGCCGCCCACTTTATCGCCCAACATGCCGACAGAGGCGTCGGCGTCATCAATGCCGGTGACGGTCGTCACGCCCACCCCACCCAGGCGATGCTCGATATGTTCACCATCCGCCGGCACAAGAGCGAGTTCGTCGGCCTGCGGGTGGCCATTGTGGGAGATATTCTCCATTCGCGGGTGGCGCGTTCCCAGATCCTGGCACTCAACAGCCTCGGCGTCTCCGAGGTCCGCGTAGTAGCACCCAGAACCCTGCTGCCGGCTGACGCCCGCAGTCTGGGCGTGCATGTCTATCATGATATGGATGAGGGTATCCGCGACGTGGATGTCATCATCATGCTGCGGCTGCAGAAAGAGCGCATGAAAGGCGCACTACTGCCCTCCGAGCATGAGTATTTCAGCCTCTTTGGTCTCACTGAGCGACGACTTGCACTGGCCGACTCCGAGGCTATTGTCATGCATCCCGGACCGATCAACCGCGGCGTGGAGATGGACTCCCAGGTGGCCGACGGATCCAAATCGGTGATTCTGCAACAGGTGAGCTACGGCATTGCTATCCGCATGGCGGTCATCTCCATGGTCATCGGTACCCAGAACCTTCGCATGCAGGATGTGGCGGTATGAAAAAGAAGAAAAATATCAGCATCCTGGGCGGCCGGGTGATCGATCCGGCCAATGGCATCGACCGGGTTATGGATCTGCATATCGCAAGCGGCAAGATCCTCGCAGTGGGCGAGACCCCTGAAGGTTTTCAACCCGACCAGACCATCGACGCGACCGGCCAGGTTGTCTGCCCCGGCATCATCGATCTCTGTGCTCACCTGCGTGAGCCCGGCGCTGAACACAAGGCCACGATCGCCAGTGAGACTGCCGCTGCTACCAGTGGTGGTATCACCACACTCTGCTGTCCGCCCGACACCCTCCCCGTGATCGACACACCGGCGGTTACCGGTCAGATCCGTCACAAAGCCCGCAAGGCAGGCTTCTGCAGACTTCTGCCCCAGGGTGCAGTGACCCATGACCTGGACGGTTCAAGATTGAGCGAGATGGCTGCCTTAAAATCAGCCGGCTGTGTCGCCGTCACCAATGCCTACACCCCACTGGCCAATACGCTGGTGCAACGACGGGCCATGGAATATGCAGCCACCTTCGGCCTATTGACCATCATCCGACCGGAAGACCAGTATCTGAGCAATCACGGCTGTGCCCACGAAGGTAGAGTGGCTGATCGCATGGGACTGCTTGGTATCCCCGAGGCGGCGGAGACCGTCGCCGTTGCCCGTGATCTGGCATTGGCTGAAACCACCGGCGCGGTCATCCATTTTCATACCCTCTCCAGCGCCAGCGCCGCCCGCACCATGGCTTGGGCCAAGCGGGAGGGCAGGAGCGTCAGTGCCGACGTCGCGATCCACCAACTGCATCTCACAGAGATGGATCTGGAGGGTTTCGACAGCAACTTTCATGTACGCCCACCCTTGCGCACCGACACCGACCGGGATGGCCTGAGAGATGCCGTGGCAAATAACGTCATTCAGGTGATATGTTCCGACCATCAACCCCACGAAGCAGATGCCAAGGCCGCACCTTTCCCCGATACCGAACCCGGCATTTCCGGACTGGAAACGCTGCTGCCGCTGACGCTCAAGCTGGTGGAGCAAGATGTCATGGACCTGAGTAACGCCATTGCCAGACTGACCTGTGGTCCGGCAGAGATACTGGGCTTGCCACTGGGCACACTGTCTCCCGGTCGTGCGGCGGACATCTGTATCTACGATCCCGAGCAACGCTGGTTTGTTGAAGCTGACGCGCTTCTCAGCAGGGGGAAAAATACACCATTTCAGGGCTGGGAGATGCCTGCCCGCGTTACCCACACACTGCTCAAAGGCCGACTGGTCTACAGCCTTGCAATAAACGAATAACACCCATGAACAAACCCCATCGCGACACGATCTTTCTCGAGGATGCGGACATCCTTTCCCACCAGGCTTTCGAGGGCGATCAGTTCGTCATGAGACTGCTGGCGCCTCACTGTGCTCAGAAGGCCCAACCTGGCAGTTTCGTACATATCACCTGTGATCCCCAGCTACCTATGCGGCGGCCAATATCGATCATGCGCGTCTCAGCCGAAGAGGGCTGGGTCGATCTACTCTATAAGCGGGTTGGGCGGGGTACGACCCTGCTCGCAAAACGCCAGGCGGGTGAGAAAGTCAGCCTCATGGGGCCTATCGGCAAACCTTTCTCACCCTCCCCCGAGTGTGACAAGCCGTTGCTGATTGGTGGTGGGGTCGGGATGCCACCGATGATCTTCCTCGCTGACGCGTTACGCAAGGAAGCAGGTAAAGAACCGATGGTCATCCTCGGCTCAGAGGTCCCTTTTCCATTTAAACCTGCCCCATCCCGCATCATGGTACCGGGTATACCGAAAGGTGTGATTGCCGCCATGCCACTACTCGATGACTGGGAAATTCCCAGCCGGCTGGCAAGTCTGCAAGATTTTCCCGGCTGTTTTGAGGGGTACGTTACCGACCTGGCGCGTCATTGGATCGATGCGTTGGATATGACTGCTCGAAAATCTGTTGAGATCTTTGCCTGCGGACCTCACCCAATGCTAGAAGCGGTAGCCGCACTGGCCAAAGCGTACGATATTCCCTGTCAGGTCTCTCTGGAGGAGTTTATGGCCTGCGCCGTGGGTGGTTGTGCCGGCTGTGTCGTGGAGGTGGAAACACCCGAGGGACCGGCCATGAAACGTGTCTGTGTAGACGGCCCGGTATTCGATGCGCGTCAGGTCTTCTAAAGCATTGCGGACGAATTAATCACATCCGCCAACCTTTGTTCCGCGCCTTGTTGGTCCAGACCCAAACATAGAGTCCACCACTGACCAGGGTCGTCACCCCAGTGGCCAGCGTTAGCCCCTGCAGTAGGATTTGCGGTAGGGGAAGGGGTCCGGCATCGGTCACCACCAACAGAACCAGCATGATCTGAAACAGGGTATTGAGTTTGCTGATGAGACTCGGATTGGCATCCACTTCTTCCACGCTGTAGTGGTAGTAAAGTGCGCCGCCCATAATGGTCAGATCACGAAAAATAACCAATATCACCAGCCATACCGGGATCAGGCCCAGCCCTCCGAGGACCAGAAAAGAGCTCATCAGCAGTGCTTTGTCCGCCAACGGATCGAGCAGACCGCCCAGGTGGCTCTGCCAGTTAAAGCGTTTGGCAAGGAAACCGTCCAGCCCATCAGAAAAGCCGGCTACCGCGAAAAGCATCAGGGCGTAGGAGAACTCGCGCTCGAACAACAACCAGACGATAGGCAGCGTCAGGAGTATCCTCAGAAAGCTGATCAGATTGGGTATATCACGCGCATTCATTAACGTAGACGATAGTTGAGACTCTCGCCCTCCAGCTCTACCGGTACCGTGTTATCTTCCGTCACAGTCGGTTCCTGCGCCAACACAGGTTCCAGAACCGCTCCCAACTGAATGCCCCGCTCAAGCACCTCGCGGCTACCCTGCACTTTGGCCAGAAAACTGACGTTATCCGGGTCGGCCGCAAGCAGGTCCAACTGCTCGATCATGGCCAGTGATTGCAGGTAGTCTTTGACCAAAACATAGTTGGAGAGCTGGCTGAGTCCATGGATACGTATCCGCAATGTCGTACTCCCTTCACTCACCTGCTGTGGTGCAAAGCGCAAAGCCAATGCATCTGCCGCCTGCTGCAATCCCTCATTCAACAATCCATACTTACTGTTGGCGCGTGTCTGCCAGCGATTGACTCTATCCGGCAGGTAGAGGGTCCACTCCCCCTGCCAGTCTTTTCCACCATGCCCGCGTAGACGCCCCACCAGGATAACATCCGGCAGGTAACGGGTTGAGGCGCGGCGGATATCCGTCTCGAAACCACCCCAGAGATCACTAACCGGCAGCGCGGCGCGATCCTCCATATCCATCAAAGGAAGTAGCACCGGTAACCCCCGATCATTTGCCGCATGCTTGACCATGCGCTTTAGCTGGGGTTGCCGCTCTAATGAAACCAGGCTGCGACGCGTTCCAGATTCCTCACCCAGCCAAATCAATACAGAAGGCCGTGTCGTACCCCAAACCGGTACACCACTCTGGCGTAGCAGCCGGTTGACTGCCCGCTCGTCGAAGCGCGCCCAGAGTATACGGTCCGGTTGGTCGGCATCGGGCTCCGCTGACTTATCATCCAACATACGGTAGCGATACTGCTGCACATAGCTCGAAGCCTTACGTAACAATCCATCGATCTCAGGATTGGACAACAGACTGCGGTCACCGCTCACTTTCACTAAAACCTGCGCAAAGGCATTTTTTATACCCTTGGCCCGGGCTTCGGTACCCTGTCCCACCACGGCTGACTCTGCCTCATAGAGATTGTCAACCTGCTCAGCCTGCACACTCTGCCAAAAAAGCAGGGGCGCCAGGAGTAACCAGCAATAGTGTGGAAAACTTCTTCTATCAATCATGGCAAGCCACTTCTAAGTAAGATCAACGGAGAATCTTAACTCGCCGGCTGACAGGATGAAAATTTTACGCACAGATTTGACGAATGTTTCTAATCACAATGCCTATACCTGTGATTATGGAATAAAAGATTTTTCCCTTTGGGCTGGTTCGGGCCTGTTAACACCCGCTCGATTCTCGCCGCCATTCACACAATTTGCTGCCCGCCGGACCACGCCACACGGGGATTCTTCTGTTAGAATCGCGTTTCGAATTCATCCCAGCCAATGCCGGAGTATTTTTCTGTGGAGCAAGAGCCCAAAGACAGACAGACAACCTCTCTCAGTTACCGGGATGCCGGTGTAGACATCGACGCTGGAAATGCCCTGATCGAGCGCATCAAACCGATCGTCAAACAGACCTTCCGGCCGGGTGTACTGACCGGGTTAGGCGGTTTCGGCGCGCTATTCGAGCTGCCCCTAGACCGTTATAAAGAGCCGGTACTGGTCTCTGGCACAGACGGTGTCGGCACCAAGCTCAAGCTGGCCCTGGAACTCAACCGACATGACACCATCGGTATCGATCTGGTTGCCATGTGTGTCAACGATATAGTGGTCGCGGGCGCGGAACCGCTCTTTTTTCTCGACTACTACGCCACCGGGCGCCTGGATGTGGACGTGGCGGCCGATGTCATCAAGGGCATTGCCAAGGGTTGTGAGCTTTCAGGGGCTGCGCTCACCGGCGGTGAAACTGCTGAGATGCCCGGCATATACAGCGAAGGCGACTATGATCTGGCCGGTTTTTGTGTCGGCATTGCAGAGAAAAGCCACCTGATTCAACCGGATCGCGTACAGAGCGGGGATGTGCTGATTGGCCTCGCCGCTTCCGGCCCCCACTCCAACGGTTACTCCCTGATCCGCAAGATTCTCCAAGTCAATGACAGTGATTTGTCACAACCGATGGGCAACACCACCCTGGGTGACGCTCTATTGGAGCCGACCCGCATCTATGTCAAATCCCTGCTGCAACTGATGCAACAAGTGGAGATTCATGCCCTCGCTCATATCACCGGCGGCGGTTTACCGGAAAACCTGCCAAGAGTCCTGCCCGAGGGATGCAAAGCTGTGATCGACAGTGACAGTTGGCAACTCCCAGCGGTCTTTACCTGGTTGCAGTCCCAAGGGGGAGTAACCAACAGCGAACTGCTGCGCACCTTCAACTGTGGCGTCGGCATGGTGATTTGTGTTTCTGAAGCCGATGCAGCCCGTACGATTGAGAGTCTCAATGCCCTGGGTGAAACCGCTTGGCGACTGGGCAGTATCGAAACCGCACCGGGGGAAGAGACACCTGGCGTGGAAATCCTTGGGCCGCTTGCATGACACTCGAGCAGCGACTCCCGGTCGTCGTCCTGATTTCCGGCAGCGGCACCAATTTGCAGGCGATCATCGATCGGGCCGGTACGGATTTACCTATTGAAATCCGCGCAGTTATCAGTAACCGACCCGGGGTTTTCGGCCTGCAACGCGCTGAGTCTGCGGGTATCGAGACCGCAGTGCTGGATCACAAGACCTTTGCCGACCGGGAGAGTTACGACTTGGCCCTGATCGAGCTGATCGACAGCTACCAGCCGGAGTTGGTGGCACTGGCGGGCTTCATGCGTATCCTGACACCTGCCTTTGTGCGTCACTATGCGGGCCGCCTGTTCAATATCCACCCCTCTCTACTACCGAAATATCGAGGCCTGCATACCCATCAACGCGCCTTGGACGCCGGAGACTCTCTGCATGGCGCCACCATTCACTTCGTGACTGAAGAGCTGGACGGCGGCCCGCTGATCGTGCAGGCACAGGTCCCGGTGCAGCCGGAAGACGATGCCGACCGGCTTGCTGAGCGGGTACTGCAGAAGGAACATCAGATCTATCCGCTGGCCATCCGATGGTTCGCGGAGGAACGACTCAAACTGGACGAGGAAGGTCATGTCAAATTGGACGACAAATGCTTACAGGGGCCGGTGGTTTACGCTGACCATGAACCTATCGGGTAGATTCACCCTATTCGGCAACCGATCAGCCCCCGGCTGGTGGCTGAGCATGGGGATCATATTCTTGTGTTTCTCTCCGGCAGCCAACTCAGATTCCATTTTCAAACCCTTCTCTGCCTCATTCAATGTCTATCGCAGCGCCATTCCTCTGGGTGAGTTGGAACTAAAATTCAACCTCTCGGAGGATGGGCGCTATTTCTATCATGCCCACACCAAGCCAGGGCTATTGGCCGGTCTATTCTCCGGTGACGAGATTGTGGAGGAGAGTCATGGCAGACTGAAGCCGCAGGGGCTCATACCCGAACGCTACCTCTACCAGCAGGATGATGGTGATGAAGAGCATACCCAGGTTCTCTTCGACTGGCCTGAGAGGAAAGTACATACCACCAGCAAAGGCGTCACCTGGTCACAGCCGATCGAGCCCGGCACACAGGACAGACTCAGCCAGCAACTGATGGTCAGGCTGCACCTGGCGCAAGGCAGTGACGACCTGGAGTATGAGGTCGCTGATGGCGGTAAGATCAAACATTACCGATTTCAGGTGGTGAGCCGGGAAACCGTCAAAACACCTTATGGAAAACTCAACTGCCTGAGGGTGGAGCGAAGCAAAGAGTCCCGCCCACCGGACTACACAATCTGGTTTGCCACGGAACTCGACTATCTACCGGTCCGCATTGAACGCAAACAATCGAGCGGTCACTACCGGATGGTGCTGGATGAGTTGAAGGGGTTTGAGTTTTGAGTTTTGAGTTTTGAGTTTTTGAGAGCCTAGATACAATATTTCATTGTGTAAGGCTCAATCTGGACAACCGTTGGTGTAGGGTGCGGCCCTGCCAAACAATCCGATTAATCCGCACAAC
Organism: Candidatus Thiodiazotropha sp. (ex Monitilora ramsayi); assembly: GCA_025655575.1. Classification (GTDB taxonomy): domain Bacteria; phylum Pseudomonadota; class Gammaproteobacteria; order Chromatiales; family Chromatiaceae; genus Thiodiazotropha. Next base: position 66,327 of record JAHXIP010000009.1, read on the forward strand.
GCAAAAAGAGACTCATTACCTTTTTGAAAAAGCCCCCGGGCGCAACGGTGATCTGGGCATTGTCGATGTTGATTTCATCCAGCGCATATCCGGTCACCTCAACACCCGCCTCCCGGTACATCTCGGTGGACAACTTGAGGTCATCGGCCCAGCGGGAGAGAAAATCCTCGCTGGGTGAAATATAGACGATACGTCCCACCTCCTCCTGGATCAGTTTGGAGGCACAACGCGGGCAGGGGGGATGGGTCACATAGACGGTGCAGCCGGTGAGATCCCGCTTGGCGAAGATCATGGCGTTCTCTTCGGCGTGGATGGTCAGATTGAGTTTGCAGGCCCGGTCGTCGAGCCGCTCCGTCTTGTCCTCCACACCGGCGGCGAAACCATTGTAACCAAGAGAGACGATGCGGTTACCGTCAGTAATCACCGCACCCACCTGAGAAGAGGGATCCTTACTCCAGGCCGATATATGTGCTGCCAGCCCGAGGAATCGGGTATCCCACTTGGTCATCAGGCCTGGCTTTCGCTCTGCTCCGATGACTTCGCAGCCGCCTCTTCCATCATCTTCTTGAGCTCACCGCTCTCATGCATCTCCAGTGTGATATCGCAGCCGCCCACCAGCTCTCCCTCAATGTAGACCTGGGGAAAGGTCGGCCAATCGGCAAAGCGGGGAAGATTCTCGAAAATCTCCGGATCCGACAACACATTGACGTAGGCAAAGGGAACGCCACACTCCTGTAGCGCAGCAGCAGCCCTTGAGGAGAAGCCACACATGGGAAACTGCGGAGTACCTTTCATATAGATAACCACGGGATTGTTTTCTACCTGCTCCCGAATTCGATCCAGAACATCCATCGCAAATTACCTCTTAAACTGTTGTCGTGCGTACATGGGGGTGAATCCCCGAAGAATCAAACACAACGTAATGGTGAGAATTCTAACTCATGCGCCAGAGGAAATAACCCACATTAGGATAAGCTAATCATTCAATTCTCCTCTGGTGAAATATTTGACAGAAGATCGGGGATTCAGTTTTTGACAAAGCCCCGCCCGCCCAGACCTCCCATCACATGGCCCAGCACGCTCTTTGTCGGATAATTTTACAATAACTGACTGAAATAATTATATTTTTAGTCTATCTTTACAGCATTATTGAGGCAAAAAAGGGCTGTCAGGCAAACGGCAACGGCATCGGTCATTCAATGAGATTCCCAATAACAGCTAATCCAAGTGGCCATGCAACTCCAGAATAGTTAGTGAGATCTATGGACCTCGACACCCCAACACAAAAAATAAAGCAGCGTCGTTCCATGTTTGAACAGCATATCGGTTTCAAACTCGATGCCATTATGCAGCAGATTCTCAATGCGAGAGACAGCTATACCAGCAAGCACTGCGAGCGGGTACTCTCACTTGCCGAGGCAATAGGACATAAACTGCAGCTGAACGAGCATGAGATGGTGGTTTTGACACTATCGGCGGGATTCCACGATATCGGCAAGATAGGTATACCTGACCACATTCTCTTAAAACCGGGAAAACTCGAACCCCAAGAGTACGAGATCATCAAAACCCATCCTCAGATCGGCGCCAATATCCTGCGCAGTCTTGGCAACCCGCTGCTCGACGAGGTCGCAGAGTGCATCCTGCACCACCACGAATATTGGGACGGTAGCGGCTATCCCGGTGGATTGTCCCGTGAACAAATCCCTCTGATCAGCCAAATCATATCCGTGGTGGATGCCTATGACGCCATGACCACCACTCGTACCTATCGCGCCGGCGCAACGCAGGAGGAAGCGCTGAAGGTCATTCAGAAAGGGAGCGGGAAGCACTTCTGTCCAAACATCGTGGATGTGCTGACAAAGCTTTCTCATGAAATAGCAGCCGGCTGAGATAGCGCCACCCGCACGATAAGAATCCCTTCACCACTTTCGAAACAACCCACAGTCGCTCCATAAACACCCTCCCATATCGAGAGATGGTTGGGTGAGGAAAAAAAACGACACCCTTGTTCCAGATCAATATGACCCGTCGAGCCTTTGCAAATCGCCAGCTATGGGGGAATTCATTCCGCTGTTGATACTAAAAAATATCGTCGATGGCCCCCAAAAACTCACCGTCGACTTAAAGAGAGTCGGTGTTGGCATGAACTACCCGTTGTGTCTAAAAAAGAGTCATTATTGAATCTGAGAGAGTCTCTGCTGACAAAAAATCGATCAATCGAGAATTCCGACAAGTCTCCCTGGCGTCATTTTTAATCACCTGTGACGAAAATAGGGTAGAGAGCGAGTAGAAAGTGGATGGCAACTGACCTCTGACTCACTTAGGGATAGCTCAAGGAGACTCATTCCCAACATCATCGGATCTTAGTTAGGAAATAGATAGGCAAAGGCGGCTCATGTAGAAAAACGCCTACAGACAACAGTCAATCGATCCGGCATCTTTCTGGCGCCAAAGAAAGGCCATTGAAAATCATATGCAAGTGGCGTTTCATATGGATACTAAGTATTTCACAGGCCATACTATAGCCATGTATATACAGAGAACTTTCAGCAGTATTATGCAATATTCCTGCTGGCGGTATATCACGATAATTGTACTGGCTATATATCAGACTGCCAGGTGCATATAATGATCTTCGCTGAAATGGTGTACCAAGGACACTATTCAGAGTTCCACGAAGAGTTGGTCGAGTTTATTAATTCCAAATACTCGAAAGTGGAAAGTGGGCTTCAGGGAGATTCCTGGATATGGATATTTAATGACAATTGTAAAGTGGCTATTGATACATTTTCATCAATGAAACATCAAATCAAATGCGATACGTTCGACTGCCCGTTAGTAAATAGCCTGATAAACACATTATCGGATAGATACAATCTGAATATCTATACTTCGCCGGAACCAGAGCCGCATGAAGATTTACACAGTATCTGATAACCACATCAAGCTCACTCATTCCCACCCGCAGGACGCTGCTACCTCGACACCCCTTATGTAAAACGTTATGCATATCAATATTGAGATCATATGGACATTAAAATAGAGACCAATGGACCGATTGGGGAGGCAGAAGTAGTAGAACTATACGAAGCCAATAATTGGTCATCGGCTCAAATACCAGACAAGCTAATGCCTGCCCTCCTCAACTCAGATACGCTCATAACCGCTCGAATTGATGGGAAACTGGTTGGTATCGGTAATGCCATCTCAGATGGTCACCTAGTTGTTTACTATCCACATATGCTTGTCCACCCGACATATCAAGGCAAAGGAATTGGGTATAAGATGATGGAGGCGATGCTAACCATATATGAAAACTTCCATCAGCAAATGCTGACTGCAGACGGCAAAGCAATCGGGTTTTACGAAAAGATGGGGTTCGAACGTGCGGGCAATACAGCACCGATGTGGATTTATTCAGGTAAAGAGCATTAATGCATAACCAGGGTATCAAATCCAACTTCCGTAACTTCCATGCCTTATGGCAGGCTATACTTCAAGGTCGTTATGAAACCAGTACTAAAATTTGCAGCCAGCATTGTTGTTGCGTTGGTGGTTTTCGTATCAGGCATCATTACTGGCAACTCCTATCAAATCACCGACTTACTTTGCCCTAGTACCGCATCACCCTACTTGCTGGATGAAGATTTCGTTACCGATGGTGGAATCCTCTTCCCAAAGGGCACCGTTATCCCGCTACGGCATTGTGCTTACATGCAGCGATTCAAGTGGCACTTTGCCATCGACAACTCAGTCCAGCTTAACCAAGCAAAGCCCCAGAGTGGGCATGACTATGGATTCTCTGAACTGAGCAAGAAGGTGCAATGAAATATAGCAATCACATCTAGGATCGACACTGAGCGGCCAGGTCCTACGACGGCAAGTCGCCGTTGACTCATTATGCAAGGCAATAGAATAAAAAAAGGTTGACCTGACTACAGCTTCATACTTGATGCTACGGATCAGCGGTGGTTAGCCGTTCAATCAGAAGCAACTAAGGAGCTATGTAATGAAATCTAACAACGTAAGCAAAGAGCAGTGGGTCGCGATGTTTCGAGACATTGGGCTGGATGATGCGGCCATGAAGAGATGGCACCAGACGTTTGAGACTCGCAATCCTGAAGGTCATCAGGAATTCCTCGAGTGGCTGAGTATTCCAAGTAGTGAAATCACTGAGATTCGATCTCTGTAATTGTGTTTGATGCATGAGGTGGCTGGCACTTGCAGCCACCTCGTGCGCATTCATCAAAGGTTGCAAATAGCATGTATACAATCGGTCAACTGGCAAAACGCTATTCGTTATCAAGAAGCACACTTATTTACTATGACAGCAAGGGGTTGCTGATACCCAGCGGAAGAAGTGGTACAAACTACCGAACATATTCTGATAGCGATGCGGAAAAGCTGGAACGAATAATTCTGTTTCGCAATGCGGGTATGCCACTATCAACGATAGCCGATATCATAGATCAAGATACAGATGAGGTTGAATCAGCGTTGGAAACGCGTTTGATTTCTATAAATCAAGAGATACAAGTACTTAGAGGTCAGCAAAAAGTCATTATCGATATCATTAAGAATCAAGGTGCTATTGAAAACACAAGAATTGTTACCAAAGAAAAATGGGTGTCCATGCTAAAAGCTGCAGGTCTGGATGAAGATGGAATGAAGCATTGGCATATTGAGTTCGAAAAAACCTCTCCGGAGGCACATCAAGACTTTCTTGAATCAATTGGCATAGCGGATGCGGAAATCGCTGCTATTCGGGATTGGTCAAAAGGTGCGATGTAATGTGAAATTTATACTGCTCACTGCACTCACTTGTGCCGACTTAAAACAACAGGCTCAGCCTCCCATTCACCATTTCACTTTATCTTCTGAGAGAGATAGGCAAACACTTCAAAAGCTATCGCCCGGGGATGCAGCTCGCCCAAGTAGGCAAGAATTTTGTTGGTCCCGCCGGGGATCACAGACACCTCTCCTTTTTGACAGGCTTTATAGGCAACTTTGGCAATCTCTTTTACTGATGGTCCGTCAATTGATTGATAGGCCCGCATATCGGCAGCGTCTGCGGTTTTTACGAAATCTGTTGCCGTTGTCCCGGGAGAGACAACAGTAACCGCAACACCTGTACTTTTAACCTCTCTGGCCAGCCCCTTACTGAAGGAAAGCACATACTGTTTACTTGCACCGTAAGCCGCCCAGTTCGGGGTCCCGGCAAAATAGGCAACCAGAGACCCTATGTTCAGGATACGGCCGTAATTTCGTTCCAACATGGGATGCAAGAAGAGATGGGTTAACTGGCTCAGCGCCAATATATTGAGCTGCAGCATACGGGTCATTTTCAGGTAGTCGCCCTTTGCAAAATCTCCTGTCATCCCCACGCCTGCATTGTTCACCAGTACATCGACTGAGACACCGGCCTCTTTCACCTGCTCGAATAGACGCTCAGGCGCATGGGCTTCACTAAGATCTTCCACGAAGGTCAACACACTAACCTGCGTACTATCCTTGATCGTTTGGGCTGCCCTCTCCAGTTCTTCCTGACCCCGGGCCACCAGGATAAGATCATGACCCTGCGCGGCAAACTCTTCCGCAATGGCCAATCCGATACCCTTTGAACCGCCCGTCACCAACACAGTCGCGTTATTAATTGGTTTCATGTACTCACCCGATAGAGCGTGGCATCAGTTACTCATATAGTGAAGTACAGACAGACAGAGACTGCAATCTTGTCATAGCCGATCTTTTAATCGGTTCGGATATACCTGACTTCCTATGTATTAGAGACAACAAACCAACTGCAATGTGTCACAGAGACAATTGCTTTCCTCGGATAACCAACTAACGCTTATCTGACACCAACGCGTTGGGGCTTACCGGCAAAGCCTCCTTTTACGGCAGCAATCATCAGCAAGCTGAGAAGCCATAGAAGATCGAATGCGCCGCCACCACCTGAGTCAGAGGAGGTATCCGAATCTGTGCCAGGCTCCGGTGCGACAGGCTCACCGGGATCAGGTGGGTCAATAGGATCGGGTGGATCTACGGGGTCAGGTGGGTCAATAGGATCGGGTGGATCAATGGGGTCAGGCGGGTCAATAGGATCGGGTGGATCAACTGGGTTGATCTCATTATCACCGCCCTGCTCTACAGTTGCGCAATCCACACCGCCTGCAGTCTGTCCGGTGGCTGTGAGGTCTGCAGATGAAAGGGCAAAAAAGACATTATTGCTACAGGAGACCCGAAAACGCGCATGGGGCACGGAGAGATCGGGCAGGGTCACTTGTGCCGTACCACTATTTGCCGTCTGACTTGCCAGTGTCTGCACGCAATAGTTTTCTTTTCTCTCGTCCAGCATGACCAGATCGATATCAACTTGTGCACAGTTGATGGGGGCGGTTTGCGTGTTCGCAACGTCCCAGTTAACGGTTTCGACACTCCCTCCGCTGATTGAAGATGAGGAAGTGTGCGAAGTCACTCTGAAGGGCCCCGCAGCAGTATCGACGGTGATGACCGCATCATCGCTACTCATTCCACTCTTTCCGTCACGTACTGTGAGCCGCATGTTAATCGTGCGATTGGTCGTGGGTAGTGTTTCTGCCTTGCTGTCAGTGTTGTTCAGCACGTCCTTAAGTATCGGGAAATAGCGCACCCCAGAGACCCTCGGCAGATAGCTGCGCATCAGGGGGTTATTACCAAGATCACTGCCATAGGTGCTGCTGCTGGTTTCACTGCCGATATCCATCTGATCCCAGCTGTAGCTGAGCGTGTCACCATCCGCATCCGTACCGCTGCCTGCAAGGCGAAAGGGGGTCGAAGCCGGGATAGTGTAATCACTCCCCGCGTTCGCTACCGGTTCACTGGGATTATTAATCGAAATCAAAGCGCCGCAATTTGATGCACTGCCGGATGTGTGCGAATTGATGCGTTGAATGGAACCGGCATGAAACATGGCATCCGATGATCCTTGCACGTTTTCCGCACCACAGATACCTGCATAGGACATGATGGTGGATCCACTACCCGGTTCCCATGCCTGTGAACTGCTTCGATTTCCTCCGCAGCCATAAGTCGTGCCATTGAACGAGTGACTGGCATTGAACTGATGTCCCAACTCATGCGCAGCAAGATCAATGGCAAATCCATCACCGGTTGGGCGGGAGCCGGCACTGACGCCACGAGCCTTATAGTTGTTATCACAAACCACACCGACGTAGGCGACACCACCGCCACCGATACCAAAAACATGACCGATATCGTAGTTGGATGAACCGATCACATTATCGATATTGGATTGGTTCTCACTCATCATAGCGTTGACACTACCGTTGCTGTAAGGGTCACTGCCGGTATACAAAAGCGCGTCGGTATTGGCTACCAGTTGCAGCCTGACGCCTAGATCACGTTCGTAGATCTGATTGATGCGGTTGATATTGCTGGTGACCGCACTCATGGCATCTGCCTTTGTACCACCGGCTGCGTCCACAAACTCTTCTGTGGCGGCCACCGCCAAACGATAAACGTGTAAATTGCCCGCACTACGCATTGCCAGCATCGGCTTCAGGTTTTTCTCAAGCGAGGGGGCGTGATGGTGTTCTTTCACCTCGCAAGTAAACGGCTCATTGGAGAGATCTCTTGATCTGCGGACAACCCGATACTGGTCGCTGTCCTCATGATCGATATAAAAGGTACCGTCAGCGCTGCTGACCATACCCGCAAATCCTTTCGGTGAGATGCTCAGTCGGCCACTGGCCATCGGATTATCTATGCCGTACACCTTGTATGTCTTGATGTCCGGATACCGCGCAGCCAGGGCGGGCGCCATGATGGGAGATTCCAGTAACTGAAACTTCTGGATCTCTCCGCCTGGGGTCGGCAATTCGATATCGCCGCTTGCGGAGCTACCCTCAAAGCCGGCTCGACTCAGACGATGTGCCAACTGAAACCTGTCGACCCGGAATATCAGACCGGCTTTGGTTTGGTTAGGGCTGTTTTTTTGCTGTAGCTGAACAAGCTGCCATAAATCGGTGCTCTCCGCATATGACAGTGGAATGTGCAGGAGATAAAGCAGAAAAAACAAAACAAAGAATAAGGATGCAAATTCCCAATGGGCAGAGAATGCGATTCGTATCCGCCGAAAAGCCGAAAAGCCGAATGCTGTCTGCGTAACATCGACTCTGTTTGATTGGTCAGCCATTACATCAGTCCTGTTTTTTATTCTTTCACAAACAGGCTCATCCTTTTGAGATTGGAATTCAACGATAGACATCTCGCTTTATTAAACACATTTAGTGATAAAGCGACTGGGTTGGCATTTTCAGGTGAGTCGATGGATGAATTACATCGAGTGAGTAAACCGGGAAGCCGGCTCGTTATAGGATTCAGCTGCAACAATAGCGCCATCAGATCCTTCTCTGAAAAGATTTATACATTTCGTTCGGAAGAGGAAATCTACGTGCAATTAATGACTGCAGACTATAGCGCTGAACAGTGCATAAGCGATATCAACGACAAACGTTCACTGTCATGACTGGTCGCAAATAAAACCCTCTGACGGATATCGTTGGATCGTGTTATTCAGGGCAGGTAGAACAAATCACGCTTTCCAGCCCCAATAATATTTACACTAGCTTGCGGAGTGACTTTCCTCCAACTGCCGCTGCAACCAAAACTCAAACACCGCGATATGCCACAGCTTGCTGCCACGGATACGGGTATGGTGCATCTCCGGCGCCGCCATCAGCATATCGATATACTCCTGGCTGAAGATGCCGCGTTCGCGGGCAGCCCGGGTGTCGAGGATGTCGCGCATGAACTCAAAGAACTCACCACGCACATACTTCAGTGCAGGCATGGGGAAGTAGCCCTTGGGACGATCGATCACGGAGTCCGGCAGTATCCCTCTTGCCATCGCTTTGAGCGGGTACTTACCCCCTTCACGTAGTTTCAGCTCCGGCGGGCATCGGGCGGCCAGTTCCACCAGGTGGTGATCGAGAAAGGGGACTCGGGCTTCCAGACCCCATGCCATGGTCATGTTGTCCACCCGCTTGACCGGGTCATCGACGATGAGCATGGACTGATCCATGCGCAACACACTGTCGATCAGGCTGTCGGACTCCGGCTCCCGCAGATGTTCTGCAATCAGTTCGCGGGTATAGTCCCCTCCCCCATAGGCCGATGTCACCATACGCAGATATTCATCGTGATCCCGATCGAAGTAGTGCCGGGCGAAGCGATCCACCGGCTCACCCTCGGTCTCTTGCATGATGCGCGAATACCAGAAGTAGCCGCCGAAGACCTCATCAGCACCCTGGCCGGACTGGACCACCTTGATCTGTTTCGATACCTGTTCGCCAAGCAGAAAGAAGGCCACCGCGTCCTGACCGAACATGGGCTCCGCCATCTGGTCCACCGCATCCGGCAGGCGTTTTAGCACTTCTCCGTTGGGAACGAGGAATTTGTGGTGTTTGGTGCCGTACATCTCCGCCACGGGATCGGAGTATTCGAACTCATTCCCCTTCTCCTCCGGCTGGTCTTCGAACCCCACCGAGAAGGTATGCAGATCCGATATACCTGCTTCTGCCAATAGCGCTACCAGCAGACTGGAGTCGAGCCCGCCGGAGAGCAGTACACCTACCGGCACATCGGCAATCTCATTGCGCTTGCGCACGGCTTCGCGCAGTGCGGTATGGATGGCGTCGAGCCACTCATCTTCAGACTTCGCCATGGCAGGCCGGGTGGCGGGATAGTGCCAGTAGCGGCGCAGGCGTTGGGTTCCCCGCTCATCGATTGAGAGGCAGTGGGCCGGGGGCAGTTTGCGGATACCCTGGAACACCGTATGGGGGGCCGGCACCACACCGTGCAGGGTGAACTGGTGATGCAGGGCGACCGGATCGATGCCGGTATCCACACCACCGGCTGCCAGCAGCGCCTGGGTATTGGAGGCGAAACGCAATCTTGAACTGTCCTGGCTGTAGTAGAGCGGCTTGATGCCGAAACGGTCACGGGCGAGAAAGAGAGATTTTCGCTCGCAGTGCCAAATGGCAAAGGCGAACATGCCGTGCAGGCGATCGACGCAATCCTCTCCCCAGGCGTGATAGGCTTTGAGAATCACCTCGGTATCGCCGTGGGAGAAGAACTCGTAGCCGAGCCCACTTAGCTCAGTACGCAGCTCCTTGTAGTTGTAGATAGTACCGTTGAAGACCAGCGCCAGGTTGAGCTTCTGATCCACCATGGGCTGGTTGGCGTGTTCCGACAGGTCGATGATGGAGAGCCGCCGATGGCCGAGTCCCAGAGCACCGTCGCTGTAGCTGCCCCCATGGTCGGGACCGCGTCGCCAGAGGCATTCGGTCATTTTGTTGATGGCACTTAGATCCGCCGATCGGTTGTCGAAACGTAATTCACCGCAAATTCCACACATCTTGCCTACACCTGGGGTTGTTCAGGCTGAAGTATGACAAAAAACGGGGGGCTTGGCCTGGTGGTTCTCACCGGGTATTTAGTATCGATACGCTTATACTCAGCATCACCCAATATCGGTTACACTCAGCCAGAGTAGGCTGACCGTCCCCACTTTTTTTACACAGAGAAGGCGTCTTAAAGCCAAATACACTGACACAGGCCTGGAAGGCCGGGATAATACCAAGGATGAACGACACACCAGCTCCCTCACCATGCCTCGACCAGGCCCTGGAAATCCTCCAGCATACCTTTGGCTATACAGAATTCCGCCCGCCCCAGGACCATATCATCGGACACCTGATCGATGGTGGTGACGCCCTGGTGCTGATGCCCACGGGTGGTGGCAAATCGCTCTGCTACCAGATCCCCGCCATGGTACGGGCGGGTACCGGCATCATCATCTCCCCCCTGATCGCGTTGATGCAGGACCAGGTGAGCGCCCTGCAGCAACTGGGCATTCGCGCCGCCTGCCTCAACTCGGCCCTGACGCCGGAGAGTGCCAGGGCAGTGGAGTCTCAATTGCTGGCGGCGGAGCTGGATCTCCTTTATGTGGCGCCTGAGCGATTGCTGACATCGCGCATGATCGATTTGTTAGGGCGAAGCCATATCGCTCTCTTCGCCATTGACGAGGCCCACTGCGTCTCCCAATGGGGCCACGACTTCCGGCCTGAATATATCCAGCTCTCACAATTGCATGAACGGTTCCCCAACATACCCAGGATTGCCCTCACTGCTACCGCTGACGAACCCACACGCAAAGAGATCATCGAGCGGCTCGCGCTGAATGAGGCGGAGCGATTTATCGTTGGCTTCGACCGCCCTAACATTCGCTACCGCATCGACGAAAATAGCGGTAATGCCCGCGAGCGCCTGTTACGGTTTATTCAGGATGAGCATCCGGGCGAGGCTGGTATCGTCTACTGCCTGTCCCGCAAACGGGTGGATGAGGTTGCGGCCTGGCTACGCACCAAATATATCGAAGCCCTGCCCTACCATGCCGGACTCGATAGCAAGACACGGGAGCTTCACCAGACACGATTCCTGCGTGAAGAGGGGGTGGTCATCGTCGCCACTATCGCCTTCGGCATGGGCATCGATAAACCCGATGTGCGTTTTGTCGCCCATCTCAATCTGCCGAAGAGTGTCGAGGCCTACTACCAGGAGACCGGCCGTGCAGGTCGTGACGGCCTGCCTGCGGATGCCTGGATGGTCTACGGCCTGCAGGATGTGATCATGCTGCGACAGATGCAGGCATCCTCCGAGGCCGACGAGACCCACAAGCGGCTCGAGCGCCACAAGCTCGACGCCATGCTCTCCCTCTGCGAGACTACCGAGTGCCGCCGCCAGGCCCTGCTCGGTTACTTTGCCGATCCATTGGAACAACCCTGCGGCAATTGCGATATTTGTCTGCAGCCCCCCGAAACCTGGGATGCCACAGTGGCCGCACAGAAGGCGCTCTCCTGCGCGCATCGCACCGGCCAACGCTTCGGCGTGAACTATCTGGTCGATGTGCTGCTCGGCAAGGATAATCAACGCATCCAACAGTTCCGTCACCACCAGGTATCAACCTACGGTATCGGTGACGAACACAGCGCGCCTGAGTGGCGCACGATCTACCGGCAACTCATTGCCCGAGGTCTTCTCGCGGTCGATCTAGAGGGCTATGGCGGACTGCATCTGACACCCGCCAGCCGAACCGTACTGCGCGGCGAGACGCAACTGATGCTGCGTAAGGTTCGCAAGATCTCGAAACGGACCAAGCGCGAAGCACGCCGGGACACAAAAATCACAGATGCTCATCGGGATCTCTGGGAGGCGCTGCGAAAGCTACGCCTGAACCTCGCCGAGTCACAAGGCGTACCGGCCTACGTCATCTTCCACGACGCCACCCTGATGGAGATGGCCGAACGACGTCCGCAGACCCGGGAGCAGCTGGCCACCGTTTCTGGTGTCGGAGATCGCAAGCTGGAGGCCTATGGCAATGATTTCCTCCAACTCCTGCAAACCTTCAACCCGTCTCTCGATGACCCGGCGCTCGACACCATTGAGGAGACACTAAAACACCTGCAACAGGGACGAGATGTCACAGAGATCGCCCTGCAGCGGGAATTGACGGAAGCCACCATCTACAACCACCTGGCCACAGCCATTGAACAGGAGCGGTTGTCGCTGCATGAAACCCTCACGCTACCGGAAGATCAACTGAACACCATTCGCTTCGCTTTTGAGCAATATGGCGTAGATGGCCGGCTGAGGCAGGTCTATGAGGCACTGGAGGGAGAGTACGACTATGGATTGTTGAGATGTGTTCAAGCGCATTTGCGAATCGGGGGATAACAACACGCCATACACAGTTTCCAGGTAGGGTACGACCCTGCCGCACCATGACTGCCAATTCTCGTTACGGCTAGGCCGCACCCTGCGTCTGTTCACTATGTCTGTTCTCCTGCATCTCCAGTCTCGCCAGCCTTTGTTTTATTTTTCGGCCTCTTCTTTGCGCAGATCATCTCCGCCTCGCTGGCAGCTCGTTATACCGGGAAATACAGCTGGGAAGACAGCATGATGATCGGCTTCGGCATGCTGGGTCGAGCGGAACTCGCCTTTGTGGTGATGGACATCGCCTATGTGCAGAACAGCATTCCCTCCACCGAGGCCTTCTATACCCTGATGTTCACCGCTTTCTGGCTCAATGTTGCGGTACCGCTGACGATTCGGTGGTGGAAACCTTATTATGCCGGTGAGAAGCCAATGCCATTGAGTAAATCACAACAAGCTGCAGATGACTCTTCAGCATGATGGTGGAGCAAATACTGCTCCTGTCTCTCATGTGAATAATATCAGGGAATGACCACTTCACCTTTTCTCCGGTTAAAAAAAACCTCACAAATGCAAAACATTTGTGAGGTCCGTGCGTGGCCTGTTACACAACGCGAAATGACCACTAAACCATCTTTTCGATACTGCAGCTCTTCGGCTGCTCAGTGGGTTCAGGCGTCTATCAGTATTTGTACGATGCGATCACCCTGAAGTGATTCTGGGTCAGATCCTTACCCTCAATACCATCGTATTCACTGCCCCGGTTGGCCAGAAACGCTTTCAACATCAGGTTCTTTATGGGTTTGTAGACAAGCACGATATCCGTCTCGTAGGCATCCGTCTGTGGCGCCACCATACCCGGTCCACTCAGACCCAGTACTTTGCGCGGTGCAGAGGTTTCTGACTTGCCATAGTTGGCATAGCTCACCTTGACTATCAGGTTTTTCATGATCTTGTAAGAGGCGCCGATTTTGTACGCATCGACATTCTTACGGTACTCATTACGGGAGAAGATGGAACTGGTGTAGGCAGGATCGCCACCCCAGGCATTTAACATGGCGGTATCGCCACCGGAGCTGTTAACCGCACCGTATACTGACCACTTTTTGCTACCCAGTGCAGCCTTGAGTCCAAACAGATCGAAATCGAGGACGCCCGCAAACTGATCACCTGTCTCCTGCTGAGTCAGATACTGCCCTGATAATTTCAGCTTCATCCCATCCATCGGAATCATGGTGTCGGCATGCAGATAGACGTTGTTGGCGATGTCATCCACATAGTAGTCCCAGAGTCCTATCTTGGTATTTTTCCAACCGGTATAGGCCGCGTTCGCCACCGTGATGCCATCGGTATCCGGTGCCCCGCTACCAAAGGTGGCTGTACTGATTTCGTGAAATGTCGCCTGTCCGATCAGACTGGATTTAATCGCGGCACCGGCGGTTTTTGTACCTTCGCCAATCAGTCCGAAATCGGTCATGGCGCGGGAGCCGAAAGACATCTCGGTGATTTGCGCCGCACCCAACTCAAAACCCTCAATGGCGGTCGTCGATGCGCCATAGGCCCTGTAGAAATTCGGCATATTGCTGTAGGTGATGGTGGTCAATGGGGTGACATAACGCTGATTACCACCAATCAGGGTAAATTTTTCAGCGTTGTATTTGAGGTAGAGCTCGCCCAGATGAGACTTTGTGGCGCCATCATCGGTCACAAACATGCCTCGTGCTACACGTTCCGTGTCAAAATCGGTGATACCGAAGATATCGCCGTTGGCATAGAAGCCAGCGCCAGCCCTCAGATTATTCCATGCCTGGCTCTCATACTTCAGCTTAAGCAGGTAAGAGGTGCCATTGTTCGGATCATAGCCATTATCCTTGGCAGACAGGATGGACATGGCCTTGATCATGACATCGAGATTACCGAGATCTTTCCCGTCAGACGTTATGCTGACTGCCATGACCGAATGCGCATACAATCCAAGGACTATACCCGTTGCGCAAACGAATCGTTTCATACTTTTATTCATCACTCCTCCCACCGGTTATTCTTAAAATCTGAGGAAAACACTTTGTGCTCTCCTCAGCCATTCATGTTCAGACACAACCTGCATGGGTATCAGTGGTAGCCGCAGATATCCTTTGGTAACTGCCGAATCGGAAACAGTGGGGAAACATATAATTATTTTTAATATGAGGAGCAGATGATCCATTCACTCACACCCGACTTATCCACTCCCAAACCTTTCTTACCGATTGAAATGGTCTGATTCCAGGTGTTTTCTACCCACTGAACCACTTGAAATATACCGCCCTGGCAGACTATTCAATGCATGCCGTCGCGTCTTGAAGGTGCAAAGCTACCTTCAAGAGAGAGACTGGACAAAAGTTTTTTTCGTTGGAGTTCGTACATTTGTAAGTAGGAAAATTATTCAATTACTTCAGTCAATTACGGGACTTGAAAATCATAATTCAACGAAATATAACGAGTGGTCTCGGGAAAAAACTGCGATCTGCTGCTGTGACAGAAAGAGGGGCGGCACAAAAAGGTGTTTGGTTATCTTGGGTTGCCGTTCAGGCCTGAAAGCAACAACCGAAGCTCATCCAGCGATTGCTGAAGCCTGGTACGCAAGTGCGAAGATTTTCGATTCATACACTTTAGTACGAATTCCGCCGTATCGATAACCCGCTTACTACGTGGATTATTGGGACAGCTATCGACGTGAAGATACCTGTCCAGGGTGCGGGTCGTAGGTGTGGACTTATCGATATAGACAGGCCAGATCCCGCTCTCCTCGGCCAGTTCCAGTTTGGTTTTGCCGAGGTCACGCTCCCAGCAGGCGAGGGAAGCATGCATGACCTGCACAACCCGCTCCTTTACCAATTGCTTTTCAGCGTCATTTTCCGATCCATTGACAGGATGAGAATCTTTACTGCTTCCTATCCTATGACCCGGCCCCATACGCGCAAGCTCCAGGATGGTGCCCAGAGACTGCTCGACAGCCTTGATGCGATGTTCGTTCTGCTCGATACTGCTGACAAGATATTCAGTTATCTTCTCACCCTCTTCACTGGAGAGCGGGCGCATGACAATCGTCTGTCTTATCCCACCTGAAATCCGCATCAGATTGATAGCGGCATCGGCCTCAAACCGACGCCCATCTTTCGTCAAGCATTCCAGCCGCTGGTGATAGGGTTGGTCTGACGAAGTCCCTGCGGCCAGCTCACTGAGAGTCTCTGCGTGAGGAAACAGATCCCCCAGATCCAGCTGACTGATCTCTTCTTCCGAATAGTAAAAGAGCTTCAGCGCCGCTCTATTGAAATAAATGGCTTCACCCTCCTCGCCAAAACAGAGGATTGCGCTATCATCGAGATCGAGAAGCCGCTCAAGTTCTTTGTTGCGGATCCGTATCTGACCGGCCATTCTCTCAAAGCCCTGCGCAAGTGTCGCGAATTCAAGTAAGCCTCTCTTGCTGACGTGAATATCCCGTTTCCAGTCAGCCACCTGCCGCATTCCCTCCACCAGCCTATCCATTGGAACAAACAGAAACCGGTTGAACATCCAGAGGGCCACAAGCAGGATGGTCAGTGTTAGCAGGATAAATCCACCCGTGGTTATCACTTGAGTGAGTCCCATCTCTTCCAGCAGAACACTAACATCCTCGTAACCGACAATCCTAAATACAGGCCTGCCTGCGGATGTCTGTAACGTGTAGGCCACCGGAAGATGATTTTCATTATCCACAACCGCTTCAGAGCCAGGATTGATGTCGGAGATATTGAATATCTTTACCGGGGTTTTGGTGATGCGGCTAATCTCAGGAAGATTAAAGGCTGGATCGACAACAACTTCGAGATAACCGACGGCACGCAACCCTCCCACCGGCACTAACGTCGAGAAGAGCGGTCCCACCGGTGAAGTCCAGAGTGCATCCACTGCCTTCAGACGATCGATCTTTTTCCTCTGTACCAGTTGAGTTGCCAGATAGGGTGGGAGATGATTTTCCAGTTGCTTCTCACCTGCATCACTTTGCACCAGCAACTCCAAGTCCAGGCTATAGACTCTCAGCCTTACCAAGTTGATCTCTGCAAAACCGGCAAAACCACTGATAAAGGGATCATTCAGGACTTCTACGATATTGGAAACCTTTCCCTTGTCGTGCGGGAACTGTAGTGCCTCTATTAACTGGGTGTTGTGGCCAAGCTTCATACCCAGATCAAATGCGTGGCCGCTGATCTCTCTGATAACCTCTTGCGAAGCCACTTCCATTACCCGAGACAAACTCTTGATCTGAGCATCGAGTGCCGCTTGTTTGAAATAGGAGCTTGCCAATAGGGAAAGCAGCACGGACGATATGCCAACCATCGCATAGATGGCGACAGTGACAGTCTTTATGGATAAGCTTTCTATACGCATGCAGCTGGCCGTGTTTTATTATTTTGCGGGCTACTTGGTCACTGCCGGCAACCGCTTATCCAGCCACTCCTTCCACCCGCCTCGAAACCAGAAAATGTTCGAATAACCCCATTTGACAGCTTTTGAGATCGCGTCGGAACTCCGTTGACAACGAATTCCATTACAGTAAAAAAGTAACGGTACTGATCTGTCAGGGGATACCGCTTCGAGGTCAGTAAGAGTAAGCGTTGTGTTTAGAAGATTGTGAGCATCTTCGATATGACCCTTAATATATTCAGTTTTTTTTCTTGCATCGATCACAACAATATCTGGATTGGCAAGTATCAGTTCGATCGTCTCTTCTGCACTGACAACTGTTGCTCCCGGGAGACTTTCAGGGACATAGGGCTTATCATCAGCCGACGAAACAGTGAAAAACCCAACAAAAAGTATGGCAATTAATCTCAATTTACTCAGTTCCCGCAGATTTAAAATAGACTGGCACCAGCGATTGTTTACCACTTAAGTCAAAGCGGAAAAAAAGAAGTTTGCCATAATACCGTACAACACAGCTCAAATCAGCCTCACACAGTCCTGTAATTATATTTAAGTCATTGAAACATAGACCCATTGGCAGTGAGAAATACCACCTTGACTCTCTGCCCCTTTCATTGAAGCCGGTTTATTATTCTTCATTATTGACACAATTCAGCGCCCCTATCCCACCCTGCAACGGGTATACTACGGTAAACAGAATACCCATATCATGGAACCATGACGCTACCGCATACGATCGTCAGGGAAGCGGATCTCCCCTCCCCCTCTCCGATTCTCAATCACCTGTTCGACATGATGTTCGACCCGAACACCTCACTGGATGACCTGGCAGATACCATCTCCACCGATGCCGGCCTGTCCGCCCGGACGCTTCGCTCCGCCAACGCGGCCTTCTCATCGCCGGAACAGAAAATCGAGAACGTTCGAGATGCCGTGGTACGCATCGGCCTGATCACGACCATTCATATTCTCACAGCAACAGAGATCAAGGCGGTCTTTTTTTCCGTGCCCGGTCACCACGGGGATATGCAACAGCTTTGGCGGCACAATCTGGTGACAGCCTGCATTGCAGACGCCTATGCTCACCACTACGATTTTGAGAAACCGGCGCGCTGGTTCACGGGAGGATTGCTGCACGATATCGGTCGACTGGTTCTCTTGAGACACGACCCGGTAAAATATACCGACGCGGTCGCCAGGGAGATCTCCGGTGAGCAAGCCATCTGCGATGCCGAGCGAGAGATCTTCGGTATCAGTCATGAAGAGGTTGGCGCCGAGCTGATGACACTCTGGCAATTCCCTGATGAGATCGCTGAAGCGGCTTATCATCATGACCAGCCTTTTGTCTCCCATGATGACTTTCGCACCGGCATCTGTATTGCGAATGAGTTGGCCAAAGCCCTGGAAAGTGATGAACCATTACCGAAGCATGATGATTTTTCTGCAGAGAAAATCATAGCCGAGGCCGGTGAGAAATATGAGGTTATGAAGAAGGCTTCGGGAACATCCTGAAAAATATCCAGTCATCTTTAGAGGCACCGGATTAATAGCTAATGTAAGCCGTTATCTTCAAAGCACAAATCAAACAACTGGATGAAACCTATCGGCAAACCACAGCACAATTAGGGCCTGTTAACACTAATCCAATAGGTTCTGTTGCGCCTAAAAAAGCGCCAATCAAGGCGCGAGGAGAGAAGTTTGGTTATTCCAAATGAACGACGAGCAACACCGAGTGGCGCTTTTTCAGGCGTCACCCGAAGGGCTGGGGCTGTTTTTGCACCCAGCGGCGTTATCATTCGCTCATGTAGTAGTGACTACACATCGCTCATTCTGCCTTGCTGGGTACAAAAACAGTCCCAGCAGAACCTATTGGATTAGTGTTAACAGGCCCTAAGAGAACTTGCCGAAAAACAATACGGTTGCCGGGAGTTTGTTTCAATCACACAGGACGATCATGAAATTGCCATCTCCTACTGGGACAGCCTGGCGCAAATACAAGCCTGGAAACAGGATGCGGCGCATCTCGCCGCACAGATGAAAAGTCCTGCATGGTACAAGTCTATTCAGATTCAGATTATTGAGGTGATGCGAGAATATGGCAGAACGTATTAGCTCGTTTGCGCGGGTGCAACCATACCGACCGACAACGAATACCTTTCGAGCCTATGGCTTATTGGTACTCATACTATTATCGACACACACAGGATATATCTACGGCGGCGAGCTCAGACCCTTCACCACAGACGGGTGCAGCGTATTCCCCGACGGCACGCCAAGACAGCAATCACTATGGGCTGAATGCTGCATCCGCCATGACCTTGCCTATTGGAAAGGCGGCACCTACCAGGAACGACTGACAGCGGATCAGGCATTACAGCAATGCGTCGCTCAGTCGGGCGAACCTGAGATCGCCCAACTGATGCTGGCTGGCGTGCGCGTGGGTGGCTCACCCTATTTCCCTACGACTTACCGCTGGGGATATGGCTGGCCTTACAGGCGTGGCTATCAGGCATTGAGTGGGGAGGAAAAAATCGAAGTAAGCCAGCAACTCGATAGATTGAAGACCATTATTCAAAGCCTTTCTACTGAAGTGAGCAGTGATAAGCAGCCGTCACAGTAGTGCATCAATTGCCAGAGAGCAAAACTCAAATAAAGGGCTCTCAGGAACGATATTGATTCTAATTCTCATTAGGCGTCGTATCTCATGAAAGAAGTTCCCATGCCAATGTAGAAATGTCATTGAACCTCCTACCCTACACGCTTAGGATTTTGTATATTTCTCAGGCAGGCAATGGTCCAATATAAGTCAGGCATCCAATACACGATGAAGTCTCATTTTGATCTACTCCCGCCACTACTAATCTCAGGCAAGTCATGACCCCTAAATTACGTCTTGTTAAACATCGGCATCGCTGCACTCACTGTCTATTCCGGCGTTTTTTCGTCAACGTCGGGCTCAACTGTGACGAAATAGACCAGACGGGGCAGACCACGACCACCAACATCGGGCCTTATCATCCTGGCGAGTACCTTTACCGCGCCGGAGACCCCTGTAACGCGCTCTATGTTGTCCATGCCGGCACCGTCAAGACAGAAACGGTGACATACGATGGAGACCTGCATATCAGTGGCTTCTATTTGGCGGGGGATCTGTTCGGTGCAGATGGCATACACCAGCGCCGGTTCGCTACCGATGCCATGGCTATCGAAAAAACCTGGGTATGTGAGCTTACATTCGACAACTGGGCAACTCTGGCCAATGACTACCCCGATCTTCAGAGTCAGCTGATATCTGAGCTGGGCCGGGTGATTGCAAATAAAGAGCATGAAGCGCTATCCACCCATCATCACCTGTTGACGCAGCGATTGATGGGCTTCCTGGCCGATCTCCTTTATCGCGTCAGAGAACGGCAGGGACTGCAAACTAACGAAATCGAATTGACCATGACGAAAACAGATATTGCACGCTATTTGGGAGCTACGCCGGAATCCATCAGCCGGACACTGGCCAAGCTGGAGAAAGCGGGTTACATCGTCAATACGAAACGCAGAATCCGTATTCTCAAAGACTATTCGAGTCTGGATGTTGCCATCTGAGTCACATCAGAACGTCAAATCATAGACAAGGACTACGGTTTAGCGCAGTCCTACGATTTCATTCAATGCGCAAGAATATCTGAAATCTTCAACCGGAGCGGAGGAAGCAGTTCCTGCTCAAACCAAGCATTCCTTCGAAGCCACAGATTATTTCTGGGACTTGGATGTGGCAGGGGTACCCGATGCGGCCAATAGTCCTGCCAGGATTTCACCAGCTCAGCGAGTGATGAACTCGCTGACCCAAAATGATAGGCCTGCGCATACTTGCCGAGCACTAACACCATCTCTACATTTGTCAGCTCGTCAAGTAACTGTTTGCGCCACTTGGCCTCACACTCCGGTCGCGGGGCAAGATCGCCGGACTTCCCTTTGCCGGGGTAGCAGAAACCCATCGGTAGTATTGCAATTTGGTGGGCATCGTAGAACACCTCACGCGTAACCCCCATCCACTCCCGCAAACGATCTCCACTCGCATCGTCAAACGGCACGCCAGAATTATGAACCTTTATACCCGGGGCCTGCCCTGCAATTAAAATCCTCGCACCCGGGTTGATCTGTAACACAGGCCTTACACCATGGGGTAAAGTCTTTTCACAAATGGTGCATTTTCTAACATCGCGCAATAGAGACTCGAATTCAGTCATTGAATCATCTCGAATAAAGGCATAGTTTTCGTCGCCATCCAAATCTATAGAGATAGCATAGACAGGCACTGCCACCCGGTACCGGCAAACAATTGGAAATTAATTGTCAGGCATTGAAAGTGCTATAAAAACTTGTTCACCAAGCGGTAATTATTATTGGCTGTGGATAGATCGCAGATCCAACCATGGGTGTTGGTAAGTTTTGTCACTCTGACTCAACCCCCCATCCCCCACCACCCGGCGTCTCTATGCAGAGCATGTCGCCAGCTTCTACCTGCAAACTCACCTTGGGCGGTAACAGTTTGCCATTGAAGCTGTTGACCCCCACCTGTCCGGATTGTCCACCCCGGATTCCCCAAGGTTGGTGAGTTCGGCGTTCGGTGAGCAGCGTCACTTGGGTCGGCGCGAGGAACTCGAACTCCCTGATCAACCCGTCACCACCATATCGCTGCCCTTTACCGCCAGAGCCCTTTCGCAACGCATAACGTCTCACACGCAGCGGAAACCGGCTCTCGATCACCTCGATGGGGGTATTGAGGGTATTGGTCATATGGGTCTGCACTCCATGCAGCCCCCCTCCCCGCCGACCTGCTCCCATGCCGCCACCGATGGTTTCATAGTAGTCCCACCGGAGTGTGTCACTGTCACTGCCCATGGCCAGGTTATTCATGCTGCCGTGACTGGCAGCCGGAATACCATCCGGCAGCGCCCGGGAGAGTGCACCAAGCACGACATCCACCACACGGGTGCTGGTTTCCACATTGCCCGCAGCGACGGCCACCGGACGCTCGGCATTCAGCAGGCAACCCTTGGGAGCCATAATGTGGATCGGACGAAAAGTACCGGCACATGCTGGTGTCTGCACAGGCATGAGACAGCGAAATACGTAATAGGCAGCTGCTGCAGCCACGGAGAGCGGGCAATTGATATTGCCCTTCACCTGGGCGGCGCTGCCAGAAAAGTCGACCACCACACCCTGAAGGTCAATCCTGAGTTCAACCCGGATGGGAATGTCCTGATTCCCCTGACCATCATCATCCATCACGTCCTCGAACTGATAGATACCCACCGGCAATCGTTGCAGCGACTCACGCGCCAGACGTTCAGCATAGTCATTCAGGGCTTCAAGACCCTGTTTAAAACCATTCAATCCCCAAGTCTCAACCAACTGTTCAAGGCGCTGCAAGCCACTGCGGTTGGCACTCAGCTGGGCGGAGAAGTCTCCCTCCGACTCTTGTGGATTTCGGTTCTCGCCACAAAGCTGCAGCAAAAACTCCCGATCCAGGGCACCCCGTCGGATCAGCTTCCCCGGCGGTATGACGCGACCTTCCTGATCCAGCGAATGGGAAACCGGCATCGATCCCGGCGAGCTGGCGCCGATGTCGGCATGGTGAGCCCGATTGACCACAAAGGCGACCAGCCGGTCTTCGAGGAAGAGGGGCGCAATCAACGTCACATCGGGTAGATGGGTCCCCCCGAGAAAGGGATCGTTGAGCACAACCATGTCGCCCTCATGCCATTCGATGGGAGAGACGATATCCGCAATGGCAAAGGCCATACTGCCCAAATGCACCGGGATATGGGCTGCCTGCGCACACAACTGGCCCGCCGCGTCGAAAACCGCACAGGAGAAATCGAGGCGATCACGAATGTTGGGAGAGAAGGCCGCATTCCTCAGCACAGCCCCCATCTCGTCACAGACGGCCTCGAGGCGAGAGGCAAAGATATTCAGTTCGATCGGGTCCAATTATATTTCCTGCCACCATCGGGAAAGGCGTATCATTCTCCCCCACAATGTACCCTGTTGCATCCCTGTTACGGCATCGCTAGAATAGCCGACCATTCTACTAGGTTTTAGTTGGCTCAGTGTCAGTACTCAGGGCCATAACAAGAATTCTTAATATTTAACGAAGGAGCACTATCCCATGGCACATGAACTTCCCGCCCTACCCTACGCCATCGATGCGCTGGAGCCGGTAATCTCAAAAGAGACGCTGGAGTTTCATCACGGAAAACATCACAACACCTATGTGACCAATCTGAACAATCTGATTCCGGGTACCGAATTCGAGAACGCCTCCCTGGAAGATATCATCATGAAGTCCACCGGCGGTGTCTTCAACAATGCCGCTCAGATCTGGAACCACACTTTCTACTGGAACTGCCTGCGCAGCCCTGCGGACGACAACGCACCAACCGGCGCACTGGCCGATGCCATCAACAGCACCTTCGGTTCTTTCGACGAATTCAAAAGCAAATTCGCCACTTCCGGCGCCACCAATTTCGGTTCCGGTTGGACCTGGTTGGTTCAGAACGAAGATGGCAGCCTGGAAATCTTCAACACCTCCAATGCCGGCTCACCGATGACATCCGGTAAAAAGGCCTTGCTGACTGCCGATGTTTGGGAACACGCCTACTACATCGATTATCGCAATGCCCGTCCTGCTTATCTGGAGGCATTCTGGAAAGTGGTCAACTGGGATTTTGTCGCCGGCAACATGAGCTAAGCGGTTCAAGCACTGGCCAGTATCATGCATCCCAACTATTACAGCTGAACTAGTGTGCCATGCGTTACAGAATTTACCGTATGGCCCACTAGCCACTGATAGAGAGACTAAAACCCCGCACTCCAACTCATGGTTTGCGGGGTTTTTTATTTCAATATTACAATTCTCCACCTTGCTTGTGAAAAAACTATACAGCCAGCCTCATCAACAAAAGAACCTCTAAGCAACACTGAAACCTGACAGCTCAGGTAACAAGCTCTCCTGATTGAAAGTAGTCTTGTCACTCGTTAGTGACTTGGATCGAATATCAGGAAACTATCGCAGCATGTATCCTTGCCGCCACATCTGCATCTTCAAGATAACCACTAATACCGTGCCTGTTGGATGTCGAGTTATTCACGTCTGTCTTATTCTCAATAGATGGATCAACATCAAATCGATCTTCATCAAGCGGGTAAAGTGCAACGATATCTCTCTCATCCATGGCGTTGAACCACTTGTCTGCACATGCAGGATGAGCGATTGGTCTTACGGCTTTTCGTATCGCTTTCACACCCAACGGTGAACCAAGCGTCACAAACAGGGGTATCTCCCACTCACCGGCCTGGGCATCTTTGTTCAGAAGATTGTAAGCAACCACTGTTCCAAGAGAGTGGCTGACGACTACAGTCTGCTTACCTGGCGCGATGGCCTTTCGCACACCTTTGTTAATGATGTTATGAATTGCATCATTTTTCATATATTGATAAACATCACTGGTTGCCAACGCGATACTTGCACCACTGGCTCCTGGAACATAGGTATCAACGGCTTTGAGGATACCTTGCAGCCATTCCCATTCAAGTGGACCCCGCTGTACGACATCGGCACCGGCTACCGCACGTAGTTTCTCCTCATCAATATTTTCACGCTCACGCAACTCTTCAAATACCTCCTGAAAAAATGCTTTCTGTGCAGCATCTTTGGCAGTGCCTCTCACGACAACATCAGCTGCATTCTCATCATCACCGTCTACCAGATCGAATAGCGTCTGGCCATAATAGGGAAATTTAATGTCACTTTCAGAGATGGGCAGAGTGAGATGACTTTTTTCCAAGCCCTTTTTAAAAGCGTTTATCCAGTCAGCTTTTAGTGCAACAGAGTCTTTGTGCTGCTGTGACCTGCCATGAATAAAAACCAGTTGTTTGGTCATAGAACCTCTCCTTGTTTAATGGCTTCGTGGATCAGTGCTGTACCTTCAACATCAAACATCGTCCATGGTGAGTTTGTGATATGGCGTGTAATTTCATCGAACCGCTTAGGAAACCTGACTTGATGTGCGGACAATTGTGCCCAGCCCTGCGCCAGAAGAGGCATGAATCCCATGATTATCGGATCACTGCCGACCGCTGTTTCACGTAATTCTCCGGCAAGCAGCGCCAAATCAAAAAAACGTGCGCCGATATCTTCATGCATAAACATGCACATTTCCCTGATAAGATCTTTTCGTTGCAAATCCTGATATGCATAGGCAGCGTAGACTGCAAGTGCAGGGTCCACACCCTTGGCGTACTGCATTTGCCGAGCCACTTTCAGAGCATCTGTTTGATCGAGCCGGAATACGCCGTTGCGGGTTGAGGAAGCAGCTACCGCACGAAGTGCACGCACTTCATCAGCACGCTGCTCGAACTCGTTCCAGCGCTGGCTATTGTCGGAAGGCTCATAAGCAACATCGATCAGCTCACCATCATCGACCGTCAAGGCGCAGAGAAAACCTGAAATAGCCGGCAATACAACACCTGCCCCGGTGTCCAGTGTGAGTAGCACACTGGAAAAAGGTCCATCCTTAACGTTTGCACCCAGGTCGTCAGCAGGATGATCCGGATCCTGCACCCATGCACCCTCGGAAAAAGCACTGACAAATCGAGCCCCGCGTATTTTAAATCCGCATTCGGTTTCGTGGTGCATGGGGCCGAACGGTACGACTGTGCTGGCCAGTGTAGTTGAAAAACCATCATCACCCTGTCCAATGCCGCGTGTATTGGCGATATCCATAATCTGACTGGTTGTTGCTTCATCGAGTACAGTGTCAAGCAACATTTGAGAAACCACTACAGGACTGTCCGGCACATTGACTCTCGGCTGTGATCTCCGCGTTCTTCTTCGAGGTGTTATATCCGTCTTTTTCAGCTTTGCCAGCCAAGTTGTATTGTCAGAGGTAATACGGGCATCGGGCACTTGAATGATTTTTGTTTGAAGACCGAGTCTTGTAATTTCCTCTGTCACCTCATCATAAAGATGCTGTTTTAATGGTCTTGGCCGCACAAATCCGGTTGTAGCGTCCACCCAGTCAACTACCGTATTGGGTGACCCCTGAAGAGAATCCAGTAACACACCCGTATAAAGTGCTTTGTACTCATTTGTTGTGACTGAAGGATCTTTAATTTCATGAGCGGGACGTCCAAGCGTACAGGCAAAAAACTGATCCACAGGCTGTTCCAGTCCGCCCCCACCCTCATTAGGAAAAATCTGTCCGCCTGTAACATTTTGCGCCTGAATTCCATCGGCCGCTGTGCGGCATGCATCCGAGATGAGGATTACATGAGAGATACCACAATAAGCAGCCAGGACGGCACTACCACTAACATTGACTGCTTCATCCGGATCGTTGGGCGCATCGCTCAGCAACCAGTATTCACTGTAACGGATATTGACACCGTGACCGGCAAAATAGATGAGCAACTGTTCGACATTGCCCTTATTGACAATACTCTTTACAGCCTCTTTGACCTTTCCTATCGTAACCTTGGTGCGTTGATCAGTGATGACCTTGACAGGATCCACACCCTGCGCCCGCGCCCATTTGGCGAAGCGCCGAGCCCCTTTGGCTGCATCATTTAGCTTAGGCAGGCCACCGGTTTTATCGACTCCTATCACCACAGCTGCTCGTTTCATGGTCTGCGTCTCTCCCTTTATTCAGATCCCACTAACCGTTTATGCGCTAGACTAACCTTATTGATCCAGATATTTACCCGGCAACCTAATATGCAGTTTCGATAATAAGAACATATAGCATCAGGCAAGGAGGATTGCCATGACAAGCATGTCAGACGAAGAGGTCGTTCAGGCTCTCTATGCACCAGCCCTGAACATCCTTCAAGGCGTGATCAGCTACGAGAATGCTGTTGAGCAGATGGACATGCAACAGATCGCAACTTCACTTAGCGATGGATTAGCGATTCAGGTCTCCCGTGAAGCTTTTAACCTCATCAAACAACCAGAGCCGAAATGGCAACCCGCCATCGCCTTGCAGATATTGCTCTATGCCTGTCTGGATGCACGTAGCGAACCACCTCCACACTCAGTGCTCGAAGAGCTGGCGTGGAACTTCGTCAGTGCAACCTCAAGAGCACTCTGGTTTGTGCCGGACCCCTGGCTCTACAAACAGGCGACCGAGAAAGGCTTTGCAGCAGTCGAGCTGGCTAAAAAACATGACAACTTGCCGGGTGCAGGCGATCTGCTTCACGCACTTGGCACCTTGAATCTGGATCCTTACGGTGCCAATCGCGCAGTCGCAATGTTCGATCAGGAAATGCAAACCTGGCGGGACCGTGCCAGTAATGGAGAAACCTGGAACCATACCCGCTACTACGATCTGGAGGCAGATGGCTATCCGAGCATCCAGCAGGCCTACGATGCCGCAGCAAAATATTATCGGGAAGCCGCTTCGCTTAGAGAGGGACGCGCACGCGCACTGTCACTGAAAGCGCTGGCGCAAACACTTTACAATAGCCACGAACAAAACCTGCCCTATGAGAAAGCGGAAATCGAGCAAGCAGCCAGAGAGGCACTCGAGTACTTTGATGAGAAAGAAGACCCAGCCGTTTATTTCGAGACACTCAGCTACCTGAAGTTTGCAGCGGGTGGTGATAGTGATATTTCAGGTGGGTTCCCCAAAGACTGGCTGGAGGGTTCCATTGATCGTTCAGTCAAACGCCTGGGTGAGGAAAAAACCGTTCAACTCGTCAGCCAAGCCTATGCCAATATCGATGATTACCCACAATTATTGCGTATTTTACTCGATGCGGCATCTCTGTTTAAACATAGTATCAGAGATGATTTTTATCATCTGGCTGTCATAAGAACATTCATTCGCTCGGTTGGAGCGGCGACATTTGACCTCAACAATCCTCCAAAGGAATCCCTTGAGGATTTATTTAACATCGCCACGGCGTCAGCTAACAAGGAAGACTGGGACCCTGCCCGCTATGCCGCCGCACTTCTCGCACTTGCAGACGTTTCTGTCGCCACGAACGAAGAAGCCATTGCTATCCATATCGTGGATATCGCAACCAAGACCGCACCCTACGCCATGGAAAAAATCCATAACTCCGTCGCTCACCTGCGTGCGCAGTTACTAAGAAATGATGGGGTGAATGCCTATAGGCGAGATGACTGGAATGAAAGCACGAGTCGCTATGCTGAAGCCCTGTCTTCATTTCTTGAATTAGGTGAGACACGACATATCAGTAAATCACTGACCGAACTCAGTGACGTGGTGAAACTCGGTGATGATGATGCAGCCGTCTCAGTCTGCACAATTCTAGAGGATAAGATAGATTCTATCGAGGTACTTGGCGGCGATCAGGTCACTGAACAAATCCGCACGTTAATTGAATATGCCGTTCGCAATCAGCTTGATCATAATGCCAATACCCATGTCCTTTGGCGGCTCATGCAGCTTTCCAGTGCCCGGCGATTTGCTGCCATGTTGGCAGCGGGGAGCGCTCACCAACTACGTTCAGAGTTTATCGCACCGCACATGCTTGAGCAGATCGATGAACTGCGCCGACAGGTCTTTCGTGAAGGGTACGTAGTGACCGCCAGCGACCGGCTGACAGACTCTGTATTACTCAGCCCTTATGCCGTGGATGGAATAAGAATGAGCGGGAACGTGGCCGCAGAACAACTGGCAAACCTGGAGCACCAATATGACAGAGTGCTTAACCACGCTATGGCTCAGACGGCGATGGGGAAAGTGGGACTACTGGCGACAGAACCCGATGTACAAGCTTATCTCGGCCCCACAGATGTCATTGTTCAGTTTTTTACAGTCGATGCCTCTAAAGATGGGATGGCACCAGCAGTACTCTTATCTGTTGTTACCACTCAAGAGGATTCAACATGGATGGCCGTCAAATTCGGCAACCAACCTCGTGTAAAAATGGAGATTGATGGCGTTGCAGTCGAAATGACCGAACTCAGCGCCATGGTTGAGTCGTTACGTACCCATATCCAGGAAGACCCCGAGGATGAACCGCTCAACGAGGAGGCAATTTCGTCAATCGAGTCGATCACGGGATTACTGACAAATCCGATCCAACAACGCCTTAATGAATTACATCAGGCGGGAAAAAGCCACTTGTGCTTTGTCCCGCCGGGACCACTGGCCTATACCCCCTTCCATGTTCTTGGCGAGGTGCCGGGTGAACTGCAATCATCCTGGACCATCACCTATCTCCCAACACTACAGCTACTGGTGCGCAACTATGGCGGTCCGGCATTGCTGCGTAGACGTGATACAAACGTCAGTGCATGCGGTATCTCTTTTAAAGACAATACCGATGGCTACGAAGAATTACCTGAAACCATTTCGGAAGCGCGTGCAGTAGCAAACACCATGGGTGGAAAACTGCTGCTGGAAGAGGATGCCACTGAGCGCAATTTGAAACAAGCGATGTTGAGTTCAGAATACGTGCATATTTGTACTCATGGGCTCCAGAACGTGGTTGCACCCTGCTTCCATAAACTGGTCCTGTCACCTGATGATGAGGATGACGGCAATCTACATGCACATGAACTGCTCGGCATGGATCTCAGAGGCTTGAAGCTCGTCACACTCAGTGCCTGCGAAACCGCTCTCGGCAGATTTGATCGTGGTATGAATCCGCACGGCCTGCCTGCCACACTGCTGTTAGCCGGTACAGAAACCGTCATCGGTACCCTGTGGGAGATTGAGTCAACCTGTTCCGAGCGGTTCTTCACTACACTCTACACTTTACTTGGCAAAGGACAGAGCAAAATGGCCGCTTACAACGAGGCACTGCAAGTCACACGTGAGCATCACCCGGAATTTAGAGATTGGGGCGCGTTCTACTTTCTGGGAGATTGGAACTAAGACCTGTGAAAAAATATTTTCGTGAAATGTGCTTTTTCACTCCTTTACGCCAGGCAACGTCGAATGATATACCCGCCTGAACGCTCATCCCGCTCCAATTCAAGTATGCCGTTGCTCTCAGCCTCTTCAAGCAGATCACCAAATGAGCGGAAACCGTAATAGGATTCACTGAAACCCGGCTTACGGCGCTTCAATGTCTGTTTGATCATCGATCCCCAGATCTTCTCTCCCTCTCCCCGCTCTTCCAACAAGGCCTCGTAGGTGGCAACAATCAGATTCCAGGCATCCTGTTTTTTTGACTCTACCGGTTTCTCACTACCTTTCTTTGTGGATGTCTTAGCAGACTTTTTGCTACTTTTTGCGGTTCGCTTTCTTTGTGGCTTTTGTCGTTGAACCAGATCGTCGTAATAGATGAATTCGTCACAATTGGCAATCAGGAGATCAGACGTTGAGTTCTTTACCCCAAGCCCGATAACCGTCTTGTTATTTTCCCGCAATTTACTCACCAGGGGTGAAAAATCAGAATCACCGCTAATCACGACAAAAGTATCGACATGCTCTTTCGTGTAACAGAGATCAAGGGCATCGACGACCAGACGGATATCTGCTGAATTTTTTCCGGATTGCCTCACATGTGGAATCTCGATCAGTTCGAATGAGGCCTCGTGCATTGCCGGCCTGAATTCTTTGTATCTGGACCAATCGGCATAGGCCTTCTTGACGACAATATTGCCTTTGAGCAGAAGCTTCTCCAACACTTTTAAAATATCGAACTGTGCATAATCCGCATCTCTCACGCCCAGCGCCACATTCTCAAAATCGCAGAACAGCGCCATGATTTTGGTGTCCGAGGATTGTGTCATCTTGAGGGCCTCCTGGCCGGGCTTGATAGTACTTACCGATAGTTTGGCTTGGCTTCACATGCAGCAGTCGACAGTCCGCTGATTCACACAGGCTAGCAGATAATCAAGCATATTACCCTGCCAGAAGATGTCCGTTATTACTGCGTAATAACCCACCAGTCTCCCCTCCACCGCGTATATAGCACTTTTTGATAATATGACGAGAGATAACGCACCCGTTCTCGTCAAAGCACTAAGCAGCCTTCACGAGACTGGAGCCTTCTCTATCACCTATAATATGCGATGATTTCACGCTATCACTCAAAGCCCATGGGGGCTGGAGCACGCCTTTGAAACGTTCACTGTTACTCAGATTCGGCATTGTCATTTCCATCCTCTTTGTGGTTGCTGTTTCCGGTATGCTGAGCTCTGTCATCATCGCCGAAACGGCCGAAGGCTATGCCGCTGCCATCAATCAGGCCGGTACACTGCGCATGCAGTCCTACCGAATCACCACCAGTCTGGTACACGGCACCGCCTACGAGAACGATTATTCCGCCAACAGAACCGACAACCTCGTAGAGGAATACAATCAGCGCCTCTTTAGCCCACGCATCCAGAACGTTATCTCAAAGGGCCCCAGTCAGCGTGTGACTGAGACCTATCAAAAAGTGGAACGCCAATGGCAGGATACGATTCTTCCCAATCTCAATAACTATCTGACCTATCAACGTGCTGCCGCACTTTCCAGCCTCAAGACAGAGCGGATCACCAGTTACCAGACAAAGCACCTAAGGCTGGTGGATAACTTCGTTGATGACATTCACCGCTTCGTGGAAGCACTGGAGGTGGATGCAGAGAGAAAAAATGAACAGTTGAGGCTACTACAGATAGCACTTTTGTGCCTGACCTTCATTCTGGTGATTGTCAGCCTCTATCTGATCAAGCGCTATGTACTCGCCCCACTGAACGACCTACTCACCTGCGCCAACGCAGCCCGTCATGGCGATTTTTCTGTGAGAAGCCGATTTCTCAGCGAGGATGAGCTGGGCCAACTGGGCCAGGCCTTCAACGTCATGGCCGAGGACCTCTCCATCATCTATGCCGATCTTGAAGCACGCGTAAATGAGAAAACTCAGGATCTGGAGCGAAGTAACAGGACGCTCGAACTCCTCTACTCCGCCACCAAGCGATTGAGCGATTCAACGCTCGGCGCCGAGGTACTCGAAGCGGTAATTCATGATATTGAGGACCTCATGGGTGTGGATAGCGGTACCATCTGTATCGGCCACCCTGGAGATGATCAAGCATACCGATACGCATCCACCAGCCCCAGGGACATCGTTATCAAGGAGAAGCCCAACAACCAATGCACCCTCTGTCTGGGACAAGGTAACTCTCATACCTTTCAGGTCAAAAGCCAGGGAACGGGGGATCTCGTCAATATCTTCTCAACCCCGATCAAAGATAAAAGCCAGCAATATGGCGTACTCCTGATTGAGTTTTCCAAGGAGATGATCCTAGAGCCATGGCAGGAGCGCTTATTGGAAACCGTGGCAAGCCATATCGCACTGGCCATTAATGTTGCCCAGCAAGTTTCGGAAAGCCGCAGACTCTCACTCCTTGAAGAGCGCAGCGTGATTGCACGTGAATTACATGATTCAATCGCCCAGTCCCTCTCCTATTTAAAGATACAGGTCAGCCTGCTGGAGAAGGCCGTCAGCGAAAATGCAGAGAGCACACAACTGCTTCACTCAACCGGAATACTCAGGTCGGCACTTAATGGTGCCTATCGACAACTTCGGGAGTTGCTGACAACTTTCCGCCTGCGCATCAGTGAGAACGAACTGGGTGGTGCTATCAAAACGACAGTCGATGAATTCTCTGAGCGCTCTGGCCTGTCTATTGAATACATCAACCAGATAGGTAACTGTCAGTTCACCCCCAATGCCGAAATCCACATCATTCAGATTATCAGGGAGGCGTTATCCAATATCATCAGACATGCAGACGCCACACGCGCAGGCGTCGCGCTACAGTGCGACCAGGAGGGCATGGTAACCGTTACCGTAGAGGATGACGGCGTCGGCATAGATGACCAGCGTGATATGATGCAGCACTATGGTCTGCCTATCATGAAGGAACGCGCCGAGTGTCTGGGAGGGGATCTCAGTATCGTGGAGTCGACATTGGGTGGCACGCAGATTAAATTGACCTTCAACATCAACAATTCAACCATCAATAAATCCAATCAATCATTCGTCGAGCAACTCAACAATGCCTGAACATCAAAGACACACCATTCTGGCCATCGATGATCATCCACTCTTTCGCAAGGGTGTCGCCGACCTCATCGATATGGATGCAACACTTGAACTTATCGGTGAAGCCGCCAGCGGTATGGATGGTCTTGAATTAGCAAAATCCTTGCAGCCTGACCTTATTCTCCTTGATATCAACATGAAAGGCATGAGTGGTATCGACACACTCAAGGCAATCAAGCAGGAGGATATCGACGCTCTCATCCTCATGCTGACCGTATCGGATAGTGAAGATGATGTGCTGACAGCCTTGAGGATCGGCGCTGATGGATACTTATTAAAAGACATGGAGCCGGAGGATATCCTCAAATCCATTAGTAAAGCGCTACAGGGTAATGTCGTCATCAGCGACCACCTGACACAACTACTGGCAAAAGCGCTGAGGGACGAGGACAAACTCACTGACAATCAGGAACTGACCCCACTCACGACCCGTGAACAGGAGATCCTGGAACACATCTCCAACGGCATGAGCAATAAGCTGATTGCAAAGACGCTCAACATCTCCGAAGGGACGGTCAAAGTCCATGTCAAACACCTGCTAAAAAAGCTCAACCTCCACTCACGCACTGAGGCCGCCGTTTGGGCGCTACGCCGCCAGTAAATCTATTTCAGGGTGGACCTTCCACCTTGCCAAAGCACCATACCCAGCTCGGCTTATAAACTACCTATATAGAGGTATCATACGCTACCACCAACTTGGTAACTTGCTGATTCTATTAATAATTTCTTAATTTTTTCGACACCGAAATTGATCGGCATCAAAGCGGCTGACCATTTCTGGTGAAACACTGCACACCGATTGAGGTGAACAGTTGAAAAGATCCATAGACAGAGTTCAATTTCTTCGTGGCGACCTGCGTGGCAGTCGTCAGAGTATTCGTCCGCCTTGGGCCAAGTTCGAAGCAGATTTTACGGATAACTGCGAGCGCTGCGATGCATGCATTGAGGCCTGCCCGACACGGATTCTCAGCAGAGGTTCGGGTGGTTTTCCGGTAGTTGATTTTTCCCATGGTGCCTGCACTTTTTGCGGTAAGTGCGTGGATGCATGCAAACACCACGCCTTTGATGTGCCACAGGATTTTGATGTGCCCGCATGGGAGCTGGAAGTCTCCATCACAGAACAGTGCCTCTCTGTCAGAGGGATTGTCTGCAGAAGCTGTGGCGATGCCTGTGAATCTGCGGCTATCCGGTTCAGGCTCGAAACCGGTGGTCGTTCCATACCACTCATCGAAAACGAACGTTGTAACGGTTGTGGCGAATGCCTTGCCCTCTGCCCCAACCGATCCATATCCATTTTACCAAGTCAGCGGGATTGTGCCGCTTAAGTCACTGGGGAGATTGCCTATCCATGAATATATGCAGCTTAATCGTTCATACCAAGCCGACGATGGGGACTTTAGTCTCTGAACGTCTGCAAGCATTCCATGGCGTCGAGGTCCATGGCGGATCGGAAGAAGATAAATTGATTGTTTCTGTGGAGGATGAGGGTGAATCGATGTCACCTGTGTCTGACACAATGAATGCATTACGCGACGTCGAAGGCGTCGTGAATACAGTGCTGATTTACCACTATGGCGGTGAAGAGTCGATGGAGGAAATGAACCGTGAAATTAACTAGAAGAGACTTTATTAAGAGCAATGCAGTAGCAGCAGCGGCCACAGTCGCTGGCGTTACCCTACCGGTAACTAATGCCGTATCTGCTGATGCAGATGATGGTATTCGTTGGGACAAAGCAGCTTGTCGTTATTGCGGCACCGGCTGTAGCGTTTTGATGGGTGTCAAAGATGGCAAGGTGGTGGCCAGTCAGGGTGATCCTGACGCACCGGTCAACAAAGGCCTGAACTGTATCAAAGGCTACTTTTTACCAAAGATTCTCTACGGAGAGGATCGTCTGACCAAACCCCTGTTGCGTAAAACCAACGGCAAGTACGACAAGAACGGTAAGTTCGAAGAGGTTTCTTGGGACGAGGCCTTCAAGACCATGGCCGAAAAATGGGTCGCGGCGCGTAAGGCCAAAGGTCCTAAGGGTATCGGCATGTTCGGTTCCGGACAGTGGACCGTCTGGGAAGGCTACGCTGCCTCCAAGCTGTTAAAAGCGGGTTTTCGTTCCAACAGCCTCGAGCCTAATGCTCGTCACTGTATGGCTTCGGCTGTGGGCGCCTTCATGCGTGGTTTCGGTATCGATGAGCCGATGGGCTGCTATGACGATCTGGAACACGCTGATGTATTCGTGCTCTGGGGCGCCAATATGGCGGAGATGCATCCGATCCTCTGGTCGCGTCTTACCGACACCCGTCTGACCAAGCCGGGTTGTGAAGTCCACGTGCTCTCGACCTACGAGCATCGTTGTTATGAGTTGGCCGATAACGGCATGGTTTTCGAACCGCAGACCGATCTGGCCATCCTCAACTATATCGCCAACTACATCATCCAGAACAAGGCGTATAACAAGGATTTCATTGACAAGCACGTCAATTTCACCAAGACCCCGACCGATATCGGTTACGGCTTGCGTGCCTCGGATCCCCGTGAAAAAGCGGCCAAGAACCGGAACAAGGGCAAGCTCTCCAAAATCAGTTTTGAAGAGTACGCCAAGTCGGTTGAACCTTACACATTGGAGCACGCTTCCAAGCTCTCCAAGGTGCCCAAGGACAAGCTGCTGAGACTGGCCAAGGCCTATGCGGATCCCAACAAGAAGGTCGCTTCCTACTGGACCATGGGTTTCAACCAGCATACCCGCGGTGTCTGGGTCAACGGTCTCTGCTACAACGTGCATCTGCTGATGGGCAAGATCGCCGAGCCGGGCAACAGCCCCTTCTCACTGACCGGTCAGCCTTCTGCCTGCGGTACCGCACGCGAAGTCGGCACCTTCACTCACCGTCTGCCCGCCGATCTGGTGACCAAGAAAGATGCACACTGTAAGTTTGCCGAGAAGACCTGGAAACTGCCTGCAGGCACTATTCCACGGGCTAACGGTAAAACTGATAAAGCCGATCAATCGGACATCAGCGGCAAGCCCATGGGCAAGACACTGATCCATGCGGTCGCCATGCATCGTGCACTGAAAGACGGCAAGATGAATACCTTCTGGGTCATGTGTAACAACAACATGCAGGCCGCTGCCAACATGAATGACGAGAGTCTTCCCGGTTGGCGCAACCCGGATAACTTCATCACCGTCTCCGACCCCTACCCGACAGTTTCGGCCCAGGCTGCAGACCTGATCCTGCCGACTGCCATGTGGATCGAAAAAGAGGGTGCTTATGGTAACGCCGAGCGACGCACTCAGTTCTGGCGCGAACAGGTATCGGCACCAGGCGAGTCAAAATCAGACGTCTGGCAGCTCATGGAGTTCTCCAAGTACATCAAGGTTGAGGACGTCTGGCCGGCTGATCTGATTGCCAAAAAACCGGAATACGCGGGCAAAACCCTTTACGACGTACTCTACGCCAACGGTGTGGTCAACAAGTTCCCTGCGGAACAGGTCACCGACAGCCGCGGCAACAAGTACAACAACCACGAGTCTGCCGACTTTGGTTTCTACGTTCAAAAGGGCCTGTTCGAAGAGTACCGCCTGTTTAACTCGGCTGAAGGCATTCCAAAGAAAGGCCATGAGATGGCTGAGTTCGACACCTACCACAAGGTGCGCGGCCTGCGCTGGCCGGTGATTGACGGTAAAGAGACCCTATGGCGTTTCCGTGAAGGTTATGACCCGCACGTTGCCAAAGGTGAAGGCGTCAAGTTCTACGGTAAGCCGGACGGACGGGCCAATATCATCACCGCACCTTATGAACCTGCAGCCGAGCCACCGGATAAAGAGTTTGATCTGTGGCTCTGCACCGGTCGCGTACTGGAGCATTGGCACTCCGGCTCTATGACACGTCGTGTGCCTGAGCTCTATCGTGCCGTACCCGATGCCGTGATCTACATGAACCCGAAAGATGCCAAGAAGCGTCGGTTACGTAACGGTGCGACAGCCAAGATCAGCTCTCGTCGGGGCGAGATCGTTTGTAAGATCGATACTAAGGGCCGTAACAAGTGTCCAGAAGGCCTTGTCTTCGTTCCCTGGTTCGATGCCGGTCGTCTGGTCAATAAGCTCACGCTGGACCAAACCGATCCGTTGTCGAAAGAGACGGATTACAAGAAGTGTGCAGTGAAGATCTCACGCGCCTAGCTTGTACAAATGCCGGTCCGGGTCAACCGGACCGGCCTTTTAACTGGAAACGGATAAGCTGAATCGCAGTATCAATCAGTCATGTCAGAATCTGAGAAAAAAAATGAGCTAAACCGGCGGCAGTTCCTGGGCAACATGCTCAAGACAGCCTGTGGTGTGGGATTGGTCGGACTGGGCCTGGGTGCCTATTCCAATCGTGCCTCATCCATGCCGGCGAACTACATACGTCCACCCGGCGCTCTGCCGGAGGAGGATTTTCTCGGAGCCTGTATTCGTTGTGGTCTATGTGTACGGGACTGCCCTTACGACATCCTTTTTCTGGGTGAAGTCGGGGATGAGGTCGCCACGGGAACACCCTATTTCATCGCCCGCACCGGGCCTTGTGAAATGTGTGAGGACATCCCTTGTGTGGTGGCCTGCCCGACCAATGCACTGGATCATGAGCTGAAGGATATTGAAGAATCACGCATGGGTTTAGCGGTCGTCATCGACCAGGAGAGCTGCATTGCGTTTCATGGCCTGCGCTGTGAAGTCTGTTTCAACGTCTGTCCCATTCGGGGTCGCGCTATCAGCCTGGATATGCAGCACAACACGCGTTCTGGCAAGCATGCGCTGTTTATTCCGGTGGTGCACTCCGATGCCTGTACCGGTTGTGGATTGTGTGAACGTGCCTGCATTCTGGAAGAGGCTGCGATAAAGATCTTCCCGATGCATCTGGCAAAAGGCGAACTGGGCAAGCATTACCGTTTGGGCTGGAAGGAGAAAGACAGAGCGGGTGAGTCATTGGTCACACCCGACACCGAGCATCGCTACAACCTACCCGAAGGGGTACGTTATGACCTGCAAGGTGAAGGTTTGATCATTGAAGGCGAGGCAGAAGAGACACCGTTCTCTTCCAATCCTCTGGATACACTCAATAGCGGATTTATGGACAAGTAGTATGGTCGATATGACAACATTGGGTGATGACGCGATAGCGGCAAAGGGCTGGTTCAAGTCCCATAAGTTCTTGATCCTGAGGCGGCTCAGTCAGCTCGGCATTCTGGCGCTTTTCCTGACCGGACCCTGGTTCGGGCTATGGATAGTGAAGGGAAACCTGGCTTCCAGTCTGACGCTGGATGTGTTGCCACTGACCGATCCCTATGTCCTGCTGCAAGCCATGCTATCCGGTGTTGTCCCAGAGACAGCCGCCATCATTGGTGTCGTGATCGTTCTGCTCTTCTACATTCTGGTGGGTGGTCGTGTCTACTGTTCCTGGGTCTGTCCGGTCAATATGGTTACCGATTTAGCCGCTTGGCTAAGACGTAAGCTGGGTATCCGAACGACTTCGCAGATCTCACGAACGACACGTTACTGGATGCTGACACTCACATTGATTCTGCCATTGGTCGTAACCGGCGGAATCGTCTGGGAGTTGGTCAATCCGGTCTCCATGATGTTCCGGGGAATCGTGTTCAGCATGGGAGCCGCCTGGATCATGATCGCCGGTATCTTCCTGTTCGATCTGCTGGTGGCAAAGGATGGCTGGTGCGGGCATATCTGTCCGGTAGGCGCCTTCTACAACCTGGTCGGAAGCAAGAGTCTGCTGAAGGTGAATGCCCTCCAGCGTCAAGCCTGTAACGATTGCATGGAGTGCTACGTGGTTTGTCCGGAGCCGCAAGTCATCAAACCGGCGCTGAAGGGAGAGAAAAAGGGCCTGAGTCCCGTGATTCTCTCTTCTGACTGCACCAATTGCGGACGTTGCATCGATATCTGTGCCAAAGATGTTTTCAGTTATGGCGGTCGTCACGCCATTAAAATCGACGAGTACAAGCGTGAGGGTGAAATCAATCGGGGTGTCCGGGTCTGACCGGTACATCAAACAATTTCTGTTTTAGAGAGTGATGATGGAGAAAGGTATGAAAAAGATCGCACTATTAACCATTGCGGCAATAGCAGCCATGTTCTTGTCGACTGCTTTGCTGGCTGATGTTCAATCACTGCGTGGCGATGAACTGAATAACGCGGCAAAAAAGCCGGCTAATTTAAAGCTCGTCAATATCAAAGGAGGTATCGAACGCAGTTACAAGTTGCAACCCCCTATGGTTCCACATGAGGTGGATAAATATGAAGTCAACCTGAAAACCAATGGTTGTATGAAATGCCATAGTGAAGCCACCTACGAGAAAGAGAAGGCGCCCAAAGTCGGTGACAGCCATTATGAAGATCGTGACGGCAAGGTATTGAAGACCGTCTCAAGCCGCCGTTATTTCTGTAATCAGTGTCATGCACCTCAAATGGGTGCGGATCCTCTGGTACAGAACAACTTTCAAGGTGCCAAATAGTGGTGTAGTGGGCCTCCTGCTTTAAGGAGGCCCTACCACATTTAGGCAATAGTCGATAAAAAATTTGGTGTAACAATGAGCGATAGTAAAAAAAGAGGTGGTCTGTTCCTGGTAGTTGTCGGCATCGTCGCCGGTATCATACTCTGGGGTGGATTCAACACTGCAATGGAAATGACCAATACTGAGACCTTCTGCATTTCATGTCACGAAATGGAGAATACCGTATATCAGGAGTTACAGGAGACGATTCACTTTACAAACCGAACCGGTGTTCGCGCTACCTGTCCCGACTGTCATGTACCCAAAGAGTGGATACATAAGGTTGTACGTAAGATTCAGGCATCGAATGAGCTGTACCACAAGATGCTGGGCACCATTGACACGCCCGAGAAGTACGAAGCAAAACGCCTGGAGCTGGCACAGAATGTGTGGCGTTCCATGAAGAAAACCGACTCCCGAGAATGCCGCAACTGCCATAAGTTCGTTTCCATGGATCTGGACAAGCAGGCGCCACGTAGTTCGGAACAGCATGATCCTCACTACTGGGACGCCGTGGACGGCAATGAGCCGAAGAAGACCTGTATCGATTGTCACAAGGGCATTGCGCATTCGCTGCCCGAAGGCTTTGATCCAGCAGCTGAGTATTAAGGCATTACCTGTATGACTGGAGGGACAATATACGCATTCCCTCCAGTCGACTAAGATAGACTTATCGATATCCAACCCTGGGAAGACGCAGGCATGCTGAAAGATTCATTCAACAGAGAGATTCACTACCTGCGCCTGTCAGTCACAGACCGGTGTGATTTTCGCTGCTTCTACTGTCTGCCCAGATCTCACAGAGAATTCGAGACCCCTGATGAGTGGCTCACCAGCGATGAGATAGAGAGAATCGTGGGCCAGTTTTCCATGCTAGGTGTCAAGCATGTCAGGCTCACGGGTGGAGAACCACTCGTACGCAAAGAGCTGAATGAAATCGCCAGCAAGATTGCTGCGCTACCCGGCATCGAAGAGCTATCCCTCAGCACCAATGCCTCGAGGCTTGCACAGTTTTCTGAGCCGCTTCATTCAGCCGGTGTTCGACGCCTGAACATCAGCCTTGATTCTCTCGATGAAGAGAGATTCAAACAGATTACAGGCAGTCATCTACAGCCCGTCCTGCAGGGTATTGATGCCGCCCTTGATAGCGGTTTTCACCCAATCAAGATCAACATGGTCGTCATGCGTGGCATCAATGACCATGAGGTCGAGGGCATGGTCGAATACTGTCTCGATCGTGGCCTGACACTCCGATTCATCGAGACCATGCCGGTTGGTGAGGGCGGCCGCAGTGCCAGCCAACACTATCTGCCGCTTTCTGAGATAGAGGCAAGACTGAGAAAACGCTATACACTTCAGCCAGCAGCCATGCGTGGCAGCGGGCCTGCCAGCTACTTCCAGATCGACGATTCAGGACTCGTTATCGGTTTTATCACACCGCAATCACAGCACTTTTGTGATACCTGCAATCGTGTTCGCTTATCTGTCACAGGCGATCTGCATCTCTGCCTGGGACAGGAAGACCGGTTGGAACTGAGACCCATGCTGAGATCCGGCGCCAGCGATGAAACCATTCGTCAGGCAATCCGGGACGCCGTTATGAGGAAGCCGGAACGGCACAATTTCAACGAAGTACCGGAAGCCATTCTCCGCCCCATGTCTGCACTAGGCGGATAGCCTGGCCATCATCGCCAGGACCTTGATTCCTGGCAGATCGCTGTAGAGAGGGACTGATATCTCTATAACGCCTTAGGTGATCGGCTTGTAGAGACTCTTCTTCTTCGAAGTGGCAATATCGACAACGCTATGACTGATTTGGTGCGGTGAATAAATTGTGGTCCGCAACAACCAGCCACCACCGGGGACACGAGCCTGTTCCGTCATGGTTCTGATGTGGGTTGTATCGTCGTACTCGTCTTCGATAAGTTCGTAGTCCAGTTTCATCTTATCCCCCAGTTTTTCATTTTGTCGTTTGTATCCCTCCAAGCATAGGTAGCATCAGACAGTTTTTCCAGATTCATTCATTGGGCACTAACTAAAAAGACCGGGTCGGCACGCCTAAGTGCGGGCAGATCAAATTCGTCTAATGAAACAATGCACGCGAATGTCTGGTTTGATTGACGCTTGATTATTGCAGTGATTTGACATCGCCACTCAAGGTCATCTGTGGGAAAGGAATCTCCCACCCGTTTTCAGTACAGGCATCAACGCACCAACGCTGTAAGGCACGTCGCAGGCGATTGTAAAGATCACCCAACTGTCCATCGAAATCGGCAATCACAGTCAGGTCGAGGGAAGAGCTGTTGGCCAGCGCGAACTCTACGCGCAAATTTAACAGTTGATCGGTATAACCCTCCTGATCGATCTGCTTTTGAATGAAGGCCTGGAGCAGTTCGGGTATCTCCCTGGTACTCTCCTGCTGCAGATTGTAGCTGACACCGATGGTCTCTTTGAGT
This sequence comes from Candidatus Thiodiazotropha sp. (ex Monitilora ramsayi), assembly GCA_025655575.1. Classification (GTDB taxonomy): domain Bacteria; phylum Pseudomonadota; class Gammaproteobacteria; order Chromatiales; family Chromatiaceae; genus Thiodiazotropha. The sequence continues at coordinate 108,618 of JAHXIP010000009.1, forward strand.
CGAAAATTAGTCGACAAATTTCGTGGTGAGGCAGCCAGAAAATCACCGGTCTGATAAGTTATGTGCGACCCCCCCCGTTCCACCAGCTGCACCATCTCATGAGAGATACCGGCCACCTTGCCTCGAATCCCGTCACTGAGTATTACCCAGTCGTCTTTCCTACAGGGAAACCAGGGCTCATCAGGTTTACCGGGCCTCGATTTAAGATCCACCAAATCATCGATCGGCACCCGCTGACTGATCTCTGCAACCGGATTGAGCAACGTACTGTAAACGTTAATCTGTTCAACCCGCCAGGGTATGCCCTCCATCAGGATTCGTTCACCCTCGCGGACTGAACCGATATTAAGAAACAGCTGGATCTGATGCCAATATCTTGGCAAGGCCTGCCTGAGCGTCCAGGCAAGGCCCAGAAGCAATAAGATACCCAGGCTGAACAACACCCAGTCTTCACCCAGATAAAATACAACCATGGGACCCAGTATGATCAACAGCATGGTCACTATTCGGTGAATCAATTCCACTAAGCGCGTACGAAAGCTGCGGTGTTTTTTTCGGAAGCCTGGGAGGTAGCGCTGCATAGCCCTGTGGCTGACGCGTGACAGCAATATGACCAAAAGAACAACACCTAATGCTTCTGTCAGAAATAGCCCGCGCTTTTGAAAAAAAGATTTCAGGTAACTTGTGGAAGCATCTGCAATGGAGGCTTCGGCGGCGAGCAACTCATCGAGTTGAAGCTGTGCTGATTGAAGCTCGCTAGTCATAAAGGCCCGGCTTTTCTCCCAGTTTTCCGTCATGAGAGAGAGTGCTTCATTCAAGGACTCAGAGTCACTCTGCTGCTGCAAGGTTTTGACATTGCCCAATGCAGATTCCACAATCTCAAGCCGCTCTGAGTAGAAGATTATTTTCTCTTTCAGCTCAGATTTTTGACGAATCCGGGACGTCATGTCCTTCATTTCATCGATCGCCGGTTTTAGCAGGGCGAACAACTCCTGCTGAACATCAAACTTTGACTCCTTTTCATCGCGCAGACCGGCAAGATCAACTCCCGCAGATATATTCTCAAGGTTTCTGCTGGTTGCTTTGAGCTCGGTTTCGAGCTTTACCAGCTTTTCCGTCAATGCCTGTTTTTGAGTATCAGTCTTGGCCTCGGCCAGCGCCTGATTTAGCCTGTCGATATCTCCCTCTAAAACCGACCGCAGATTAACAAGATTCTGCAGCGTCTCCAGCGCAGCATGGCCATCTTTTTTAGCCAAGTTCGCCTCCTCCGCCAGGATTTTCGGAGAAAACAATACCGCCAAAAAAGCACAACAGATAATCAGAAGAGTGCCAAAATCAGACCGTTTTTTTCTATTCATTCGTCTACATCCATCAATGCGATATTGTTCCCGGCCTGGACACAAGTAGCTTGAGGTGAGTGGCTGTCTTGTTGATTTCAGAAGTCTATCCACCGGGGTTGAAAATTCAGATGAGGCCGTACTTACCAAATAATGTCACCACAGTAACCAGTATCCCGAGACTGAGATTTGTCAGGATAAGCTGGCGAATCCGCACAATCGCAGCAAGCGCCTTAGGCATATCATGGCCTTTCAATGCGTGGCTCAATTGATGATAGGGCAGCACATAGATAAAGATAAAAATGACAGCCATCAGGGTTCCTACCGCCGACATAAACAAGAGCCAGAATGTCGTTTCTGTCTCGTAGACGGTAAATAGCATCCAGAAACCACTGGCAAGAATCAGAACTACCGATAGCCAGACCCAGGGGAAAAAACTATCAAAAACCCTCAATAGGAGTGGTAGGCGATCCTGGGGTTCAAGCATCTTATTCAGTACGCCACGCAACACCACATGCGCGAAAAACATGCCTCCAACCCAGATGATTACGCCTAAAAGATGCAAGGTTACTGCAATTGACATAACTAAAGACCTCAGATGACAAGTTGTCATTGTGCCTAAGCCGGTACGGATCGCCAACTGCACCTAGCGTTTGAAAATTACTGTCTCGCTGGGTAAACTAGTCGATTTCCTGCCTTTTGCAGCAGCAAAAAGGGTAAATTGGCGTCCGATTCAGCGGATGCCTTTTTTGTTTTTTGGGATAGGTAAATGTCCGACGCGCTGATGACAACTTACAATCGCTTACCTGTATCTTTTTCACGGGGTGAGGGCGCGTGGCTGTGGGATACCCAGGAACAACGCTATCTGGACGCAATTTCCGGTATTGCCGTTTGTGGACTTGGGCATGCCCACCCTGAGATTCAGCGCGCCATATGCGACCAGGCCGGCAGTCTGCTCCATACATCCAATATCTATCGTATCGCCCACCAGGAGACACTGGGGGAGCGGCTCTGTGCCATGGCCTCAATGGAAAAGGTATTCTTTGCCAATTCAGGCGCCGAGGCCAACGAGGCGGCGATCAAAATCGCTCGTCTCTTTGGTAATCGTAAAGGCATCAAGAACCCCACGATCATTGTCATGGAACAAAGCTTCCACGGCCGCACCCTTGCAACACTTACCGCTACCGGAAACCGCAAGGTACAGGCTGGCTTCGAGCCCCTCGTTCAGGGCTTTGTCAGGGCACCCTACAACGACATACAGGCGATTGAAGATATTGCCAAAAAAAGTGGTGATGTTGTCGCCGTACTGGTAGAGCCTATACAGGGTGAAGGCGGTATCAACATCCCCGATGCCAACTATCTCAACCGCATTCGGGAGGTCTGTGATCAACAGGGCTGGCTGATGATGCTGGATGAGATTCAGACAGGCATGGGGCGAACCGGCAAGATGTTTTCTCATCACCACAACGACTGCCTACCCGATGTCATGACTTTGGCCAAAGGCCTTGGTAACGGCATGCCTATCGGTGCCTGCCTGGCCCGGGGTGCAGCAGCTGAAGTATTCGCACCAGGTAACCACGGCTCAACTTTTGGCGGTAATCCTCTGGCTTGCCGGGTGGGTCTCACTGTACTCGACATCATTGAATCCTCGAATCTTTGTGATCGTGCAGCAGAGTTGGGCGCTCGCTTGCAGACCAGCTTTGAAGAGAAGCTAAGCGGACTTGAAGGGGTAACGGCGATCAGGGTTTCAGGCCTGATGATAGGTATCGAGCTCGACCGGCCCTGTGGTGAACTGGTCACTCAGGCCTTACAGCATGGCCTACTGATCAACGTCACAGCTGAGCGCGTTATTCGGTTACTACCACCACTCATCATCTCTGACGAAATCTGCGACGAAATCATTGAGAAGGTCGTCGCTCTCATCAGCAATTTTCTCTGATTCAGATCACTGTTTCCAAGGCAGCGGCGTATGGCACAGCAACCGAGACACTTCCTTTCACTACTCGATCTCAGCAAGGACGAACTTCAAAATATCGTCCGCCGGGCCAGTGAACTCAAACGCATGCAGCACAGGGGAGATATCCATACGCCGCTGAAAGGAAAAAACCTTGGCATGGTGTTCGAGAAATCTTCCACTCGCACCCGCGTCTCATTCGAAGTCGGCATGTCTCAGCTCGGTGGCCACGCCCTGTTTCTCTCACCACGGGATACACAGTTAGGCCGCGGAGAACCCATTGAGGACAGTGCAGAGGTGCTCTCGCGGATGCTCGACATCATCATGATCCGTACCTTTGAACACGAAAAGCTCGAGCTTTTCACTGCCCACTCAAAAGTACCGGTCATTAACGCATTGACTGATCTTCTGCATCCCTGCCAACTGTTGGCTGACATGCAGACCTATTTCGAACACCGGGGCGATATTGAGGGCAAGACAGTGACTTGGATAGGTGACGGAAACAACATGTGCCACTCCTATATCAATGCTGCCCGGCGATTTGGCTTCCGCTTGAATATCGCATGTCCTGAAGGATACGACCCCAATCCTGACATTCTGGCGCCTGCTGGCGAGAACGCAGGTATCGTACGTGATCCGTTGACTGCGGCTGTGAATGCAGATCTGGTAGTGACCGATGTCTGGGCCAGCATGGGGCAGGAACAAGAACAGTTGGCACGTAGCAAGGCCTTTGCCGGTTACCAGGTCAACGACGAACTGATGGCGCAGGCCAATGACGACGCACTCTTTTTCCACTGTTTGCCCGCCCATCGTGGTGAGGAGGTAACCGCCTCGGTCATGGATTCGAAAGATAGTGTGGTTTGGGATGAAGCGGAGAACCGACTGCATTCTCAGAAGGCCTTAATGGAATTCCTACTGCTCGGCAGGGTATGAAGGCAGTAAAATTGTGGGCTGTTTCGTAAATCCAATTGCTGTACCTTGTACAATACCACCCGATATATCTAGCCGAATTGTCAAAATGAAGAAATACTCACTGCTCCTGATCTGTGTGATTTTGCTCTTACCTCATCTGGTACAAGCCGAAACCCGCTATGTGACTGACATCTTCAAGATCACCATGCGCAGCGGTGAAAGCACCTCACACAAAATCATGCGCATGCTCGACAGCGGCAGTACCGTCAATGTCATCTCGACCAACCCTGCCAACGGCTACAGCAAGGTTCGCGTGGGTGCCGCTGAGGGCTATGTTCTGACCCGCCAACTGATGAATCAGCCCAGCGCCCGGACTCAGCTCGATAGCATGCGAAAGGAAATCGAAGCACTCAAAGCCGCACCCGGTGAGCTGCGTACCAATCTGGCTAACCTGCAGAAAGATCATCGCAAACTCAAACAGGCCCACAAAAGCCTGTTGGAAATTAAGAACAAGCAGGAGCAGGAACTACAAAGCATCCAGCGTACCGCCTCCAATGCTATCCGCATCTCCAACGAACGCAACGAACTGCGCAAGCAGGTAGCCGACCTGACGCGTGAAGTGGAAGACTTCAAACAGGAGAACCGTGACCTCAGCAATGAAGCCACCCGTGACTGGTTCCTGATAGGGGCCGGAGTCATAATCGCGGGCATTCTTATCGGGCTGATTCTGCCTCATTTACGTTTTCAGCGTCGTCGTAACAGTTGGGGTTCTCTCTAGGGTTTGCACGTTCTTCCATCGGGTTTTGGCAATCCTTTAGGATCGAACGCACCTAATACCGGCAAACCTGCCTCAAAGTTCTCGCTAGTTTTATGTCTAGCATGAAGAAAAGCCTAAATCAGGTGCTCAGGCTATTGACGTCCCTACCAGCTAGTTCGCAGGAAGCTCACACATATTTTTCCGCAACCCTGAAAAATCAACCCGACCGACTTCCAGGTCACTACTGGCATGAAGCGGATACCATTCAGCAACCAGGCAAGCGCCTGTAACAGACAGAATCATTTTGAGTTTTCTCAAATAACAATCCCGAAGCGGAAGACATCTTCACGCTTATCCCGAATTATCAAAATCTCCCTCGCCGCCCCATACAACATGGGTCATGGCTACAACACTGTCGTGTGACATGATGGATACTCACCGACCGGGATAAATTTAAATAGTGGACAAAGTGGATATGCTATCCTGAAAATTCATTTGAACACTCTTCCGGGGCCCGTTATATGCAACCGATTTAAGTTCCCAATCGTGTAGCCGATAATAGAAGAGGTAGCGGATTGATAATTAAAAAGTAGTATCACAGCATTCCTCTCACATACTTAACGATTAGATCAGGGACACACGTCCATGAATGATATTGCCTTCGAATTCGTGCAACAACTCAGTGCAGAACTTTCTACCGGCGAACTCAAACTTCCCGCTTTTCCTGATATTGCGGTTCGCGTTAAGCAGGCCCTGGAGGGTGATGATGTTTCTGCAGACAAAGTCGCCAAGGTGGTCGGTAGCGACCCGGTGCTGACAGCCAAACTACTCAAGGTGGCAAACTCCAACTTCGCCAACCGAAGCGGCGCCCAAATCAAAGATCTTCGCACTGCTATTGCCCGGCTTGGTTACGATCTGGCCTACAGCACAGCCGTCTCCATCGCAGTCGAGCAAATTCTTCACTCCAAATCTGTGGGCGACCTGCGAGAACACCTGAAAGTCCTTTGGAAGCACAGTGTTCATGTATCGGCCATTGCCTATGTCATTGCCAAGAATCACAGCAAGGTCAATCCAGACGAGGCAATGCTTGCCGGTCTACTACACGACATCGGCAAGTTTTACATCTTCACCCGTTCAGAGAAACACCCTGAACTATTTGCTGACGCTGAAGCCATGGAGAGTCTATTGAGCCAGTGGCACACCGGCATCGGCCACGCTATTCTTGAAGCCTGGGATTTCAGTGAAGACATCGCCAACACGGCCAATGATCACGATGATCTCGAGAGACCTCACATTGGCCAGCCTGACGTCACCGATGTAGTGATTACCGCCAACCTTTGTGCTTACTGGGATAAGTTGGCTGATGATTTCGACTGGCCTTCGGTCACTGCCGCTCAACGCCTGAAACTCGATCATGACGCCATACAGGAGATCCTCAAAGCCTCCAACGAGGAAATTCAATCCATTATGCAGGCATTGGGAAACTAGGGCCTGTAACCCCCCCCAGGACCTTCCCATCATCTACCTGCACGCATCAAGCCACCCAGCCCCATCTCCTCAAGGGCATTGGCAAGAAGCGACTTCACCTCTGATGCCCGTTCACAGCGCAGGGCCGCCTGTAACAGCGCTTTGGCTCGCGCCAATGAAACCGAGCGAATCACCCATTTGACTCGTAACAGACTGCCGCTATTCATACTCAGGTTGTCGACACCCATCCCCAACAGCAACACCGCGGTTGCCGGGTTACCCGCCATTTCGCCACAGACACTCACTTCCCGATGATAGGTTCTGGCGCCTTCGATGATCTGAATCAGTGCTCTGAGAACTGCCGGATGCAGATCGTCATAAATGTCCGCCACATGCCCGTTGTTTCGGTCGACAGCCAGCAGATACTGGGTCAGATCATTGGTACCCACCGAGAGAAAGTCGACCCGCCTGGCCAGCGCTTCCACCTGGTAGACGGCTGCCGGTACTTCTATCATGGCACCGATTTTCGGCATGCTGACATCGTATCCCTCTTCTGTCAGCTCATCGTGGGCACGCTGAATCAACGCCAACGCGTCATCCACCTCATCGACATTGCTGATCATCGGCAGCAGCAGTCGGATATTATTGAGTCCTATAGCTGCCCGCAGCATGGCCCGTACCTGGGTAATAAAAATCTCAGGATGATCCAGTGAAATACGAATACCACGCCACCCGAGAAAAGGGTTCTGTTCCTCCAGCGGAAAATAGGGCAGCGGCTTATCGCCACCGATATCCAATGTGCGGATGATGACCGACCGTGGATGGAAGGTCTTCAAAACCTTGCGATAATTCGCCACCTGCACTGATTCACCGGGGAAACTGTCCCGCACCATGAAGGGTAACTCGGTGCGATAAAGTCCAACGCCAGCAGACTCATCAATACCGCTGGTGTTCAACTCAGAGAGGAGCCCCGTATTCAGATAGAGCGGCAACCCTACACCATCGGTGGTTTCGCAAGGCAGTCCCTTGTTAACCTGCAACTCTTCCGATAGTTCCCGATCCTCTTCGGCCAGGCGACGATACTCCTGCAGCACGGACGGTGCGGGCGAAACATAGACCCTGCCCACATAACCATCCAGGATGATGAAGCGGTCATCCATGCGGGTGACCGGCAGATCACTCATACCCATCACGGCGGGAATATCCATAGCACGCGCCAGTATGGCGACATGGGAGAAGCTGGCGCCCCTGGCTGAAACGATACCGGCCAGGCGATCCTTGGGGACTTCGGCGAGTTGCATGGCACTGACTTCGTCACCGACCAGAATGGTACCTTGCGGATATTCAACCTGATTTTCCACACTTTGCTGCAGGTGCATCAGGATACGTCGACCCAAATCCCGAACGTCCGATGCCCGCTCGCGCAGGTAGATATCTTCCATGGCATCGAAGACCTTGGCGTGCTCCTCGATGGTCTGACGCAATGCACCCGGCGCCCAATGCCCCTGATGTATCCGCCGCACGGTACTGCCAATCAGCGAGTCGCTACCCAGCATCATCAACCAAGCATCGAAAAGCGCACGATCCTCTGCTGGCAGACTGTCCTCAAAACGATCTTCCAGCGCCATCAGATCCTGTATCACTGCGGCGACAGCGGTACGGAACTCCTCCTCCTCGACGTCAGGGTCCTGGGCTTTTTTATCGGGGACCGCATCGAGATCTGCCGGTGGATAGACGACGATAGCCGTACCAAAGGCAACACCCGGCGATCCCGGCCTGCCCTGCAAAAAGCGTTTGGGCGGGGCAGTCTCCTCCGATGTCACCAGTTGTCCGCTGGCCTGTGCATGCGTAATGGCACCAGCGAGTTGTGCCGCTAAGGTAAAGAGAAAAGTGACTTCGTTGTCTGCAAAAGTCCGCATCTCGATCTGTCGCACCACCAGTACGCCCAGTACCTTGCGGTTTTGGATGATGGGTACGCCGAGAAATCCCTTATACTGCGTCTCACCCGTCTCATTGGCAAAAAGATATCGATTATGGCTCGGGGCATCGGCCACATTGACAGGCTCGGCCCGCTCACAGACGAGACCGATGAGTCCCCGATGATAGGGCAGACTGACCTTTCCGACAGCCTCAGATCGAAGACCGTCGGTCGCCATCAGTACATGGCTGCGACGCTCGAAATCGGTCAGATAGACAGAACAGACATCTACCTCGATAACCTGTTTGACCTGCTGAACGATAATCTGCAGGACTTCTTGCAAATCGGAAGCGGCATTAACCTCTTTGACGATACGGTGGAGCAGATCAAGCATAATCGATCGATGAGAGTGACCAGCCAGTCTTGATACTCACCTGCGGTTCTGTCTCAAGTAGTTAGTCTGCGTCCGTCCGGGAGCACCCTCCGGATAGAGCAAGGGAGCCAGCTCTTCCAGTGCCCGGGTGTAGACCTGACGCTTGAAATAGATGACTTCACGCACAGGTTGCCAATATTTCACCCAGCGCCAATCCTGGAACTCAGGCGTCTCTGTGTGATCCAGGCAGAACGCATCCTCTTCGCAGTCAGCGCGCAACAGAAACCAGATCTGCTTCTGACCAATACAGAGTGGCTCACAGTGGCGGCGTATATAACGCTCCGGCAAGCGGTATTTCAGCCAATTCCGCGTGGATCCCATCACCTTGACCTGGTCAGCTTTAAGACCCACCTCTTCCTGAAGCTCCCGGTACATAGCCTCTTCCGGCGTCTCCTCCGGCTTGATACCACCCTGGGGAAACTGCCATGCATCCTGACCCACGCGACGCCCCCAGAAGAGCATCCGGTTGCTGTTACAGAGAATAATGCCGACGTTGGGTCTGAAACCGTCCGAGTCAATCAAGTTTGTGGCCAAATTAAGCTTTTTTAATGGTCTTTGATTCTTCCACAATCGACTTGAAGCAGCAAGGAACGAGCAACATAAGCCTTTGCTGATTCAGCAAATTCCTGTACTGTTCTCAGGGAAAAGGATGCACCTCACAGAGGGTCCTCAAATCCGGTAACAGAGCAGGATCTACCCGATGGCACTGGCAATTTTCGATCTCGACAACACACTTTTGGCAGGCGACTCCGACTACCTGTGGGGTCGTTTCCTGGTAGAGAAAGGCATCGTTGACGGCGAATTTTACGAGCGGGAAAATGAGCGCTTTTTTGCTCAATACAAAGCCGGCCAACTCGATATATTCGAATTTCTGCGTTTCTCCCTCGCACCTTTGAGACAACACCCACCCAAGACACTGCAACTGTGGCGCAGGGAGTTTCTTGACAGCGTCATCTCTCCACTGATCACGGAAAGTGCGATACAGCTGGTGGAGAAACACCGGGAGGCAGGCGATACGCTAATGATCATCACCGCCACCAACGCCTTCGTCACCCGCCCCATTGCCGACCGTTTCGGGATTGAGCACCTCATTGCCACCGAACCGGAGACATTAAATGGCCACTACACCGGAGATGTAGAAGGTGAACCCAGTTTCCGGGAAGGCAAAGTCAACCGACTGCAAGATTGGCTGGAGGCAAATCAGCAGACGCTACAGAACAGCTGGTTCTACAGCGACTCCCATAATGACCTGCCCCTTCTGGAGCAGGTCGATCATCCTGTAGCCGTTGATCCGGACGAAGCCCTCACTGAAGTGGCGACAACCCGTCAGTGGCCCATTCTGCAGCTTCATAACTGAAAATCATCCATACTTAAGAGATTAGTAACAGGAAAGGAGTATCCCGTGGCCAATAGCGCATTTTTTGCTGTACTCATCGTACTCATTCTCGGCGTGCTCTACGTCATGAAGAGTAGCGACAATCCTCCGGAAACCAGCTACAACCAGACCCCCAAGCAGTACATTGAACTGGTAGAGCAGAAAAAGGCCGCCCGCCAGGCAGCTGAGCAGCTTGAGAAATCGTTACAGGAAAGCACCGAAAAAGCGGACCAAGCGCTGGAATCAATCAATCGTCAGCGTTGACAGAAGGGACGCTCGTCAGGATTCTCCACCGCATCGGCAATAGTATTGACCAGATCGCCCAACTCTTGTGGCGAAACGACTTCTAACAGCTTCTGCATCAGCTGAGGATCAACCGCAGCCTGCACCACCCTGCCGTCATTGAGCGTCACATTGATGCCTGCGGTGTGGACGTGGGCCTGTCCCTCCTCCTCCGCAACCAGTGATTCGTTCAGGTCCAGCATCTGGTCGTAGTAAAGCTCGATCTTCTCATCCAAAGCATCGTCCAGATCCTCCGGCAGGGCAACCAGCCAACCTTCATCACTCGATGATGACTGCGGCTCCAACCCCAATGACTCAAGATAATCGATAAAGCGCCTCCAGGGGCGCTCATCAAAAAAAATATATTCCAACATAACAACTCACGGACTCATGTTTTGAGCCACTACCGTGGCTAATATTCTCGTCATAGAAAGCAATTTGACGGGACATCCAAATGAAACGCAGAAATTTTCTACATTCACTGCTTGGTGTTTTGGGTGGCAGCCTGAGCCACCGAGTCTACGCCAAAATACCACCGATCCAAACCCGGCGGAGATTGATACTGCAGGAGTCCCCACTGGCCGGCTATCAATATCATCGCGCTGCCGCTATTTGGCCATTTTTACAGGTGGGAGAGAAACTCCATCTCAAGCGGGAACCCAGCAATCAACACGACCCTTATGCCGTCGCTGTGTGGTTCAGAAATGAACATCTGGGATATGTACCACGCCGAGAAAATCGTACGCTGGCAAAACTGATGGACCAGGGGGAGAGACTGGAGAGCCGCATCACCCGGTTATTGGCTGACGAGCAGAATCCCTGGCGAAAAATTCGCTTTCGTGTAGAGATGCTCTCCTGATCCGGAAATCGGCAACAGCTATGAGACATCTCTAATCACCGGATACGTAACCCACCAGGTCTCAACGGTCGGTTCCCGCTTTTTTTCCTGATACCCTCAATACCCAAAGAGAACTCCATCTGCCGAGCGGCCTCACCAAGAAATTTTGTAATACCAAAATCTGCCAGGGTGATACTCGTAGTACCTTCAAATCCCCGCCGGTAGCCACCCCAGGGATCCGTGCCGGCCCCTACAGGTTTCACATCGATTTCAATCTGTCGGGTAACACCGTGCAAGGTCAAATCCCCCAGCAAGCGTGCTCTACCCTCGCCCGTTTCTGTATAGGTTGTGCCGACGAAATGCGCATCCGGATAGCGTTCTACATCGAGAATATCATCATCCCGCAGATGCTTGTCCCGCTCTGCATGATTGGTATCGATACTGGCCGTATCGATATGAACCTCGATGGTAGTCGATGCAGGATCATTCTCATCGTAGCTGAACTCACCGGAGAACCGGTTAAAGCGGCCGGTCAGCCAGCTGTACCCCAAATGACTAATCCTGAACTGAATAAAGGCATGACTGCCTTCAGTATCGATTAAATAGTCGGATGCTAATGCAGAGGCGGCACCGAACGTGGAGAGAATAATGAACACGACCATCCGAATTGAGTGAATCATTGGCATTCCTTATAGGGGTAAGCTGGTTATCAATGTATTGCAGCCAGGCGTTAGCGAAATTTCTGTGACGCCGACTGATCGTTTAGACCGCCTGAGTCAAGTTTTATCACCTCGAACTGTATGTGACCTTTATCAATCTAGCGTGTTTTCAATCTTGCCGTTGGCCTCAATAGTTGAGCTATACTGTACCTCATGGATACGACAGACACCGGAAAGGTCAGGCTCGAAATCGTCGACAACAGCTATATACATGCTGTTATCTACAGCGACGAAGAGATCATCGAAAGCGACATCAAACCTGTCACAAACTTCCTTGATCAGTTTACTGATCCAGTGCCAGCGCTGATCGAGCGACAGGGACAATACTCAATCTCTGTCCTGGTGCAAATCTCGATGATGCAGCAGACCAAGCATAGACTGAAAGCTGTAGCCTACATCGAGCGCAACCACCGTGACGTGATCATGACCCGGATCGCAGCCAGTACCTATTTCCGGGATGTAGAGGTCAAGTCCTTCTACGACCAGGAAGAAGCCATCGAGTGGCTGAAACAGTTCTTCCCTGCCACACCACTTATCACCGAAACACAGAAGTCGGCCCAGCTCTAGCTCTAGTTATGATTTCAGACGGGTAGCGCTGTCTCATCCACCACCCGACGCATGACAAAGCTGGAGTGGACACCGCTCACGCCTTCGATGCGTGTAATCTGGTTCAGCAGCAGCGCCTGATAGGCCTCCATATCCTTGACCACGACCTTGATCTGGTAATCCGCATCCTGACCGGTGATCAGCAGGCACTCCAGCACCTCGGGAAGTGCGCTGACCTTCTTTTCAAAGTTGGCGAATCGTTCCGGTGTGTGGCGATCCATAGCAATATGGATCAACGCCATCAGGCTCAGACCCAGTTTGCCGGCATCCAGACAGGCCCGGTAGCCTGTGATGATCCCCGCCGCCTCCAGTGCCCGCACCCGTCGCAGGCAGGGGGAAGGTGAGAGACCGATCTTTTCTGCTAGATCCTGGTTGCTGATTCGACCATCCTGCTGTAGCAATTGCAGAATACGCTTATCGTAGCGATCCAACGTCATCACACTGCCCTCAATTTAATAATATAAAAAATATTATGCTTATATTTATTAATATAGAGCAATATTTCACTTTATTACACTAAATCACAACCATAATTCGCAAGCACTTGCCAATCGATCTGCTCTAATCTTTCACCATCGGCCACAAGCCAACCAGGAATTGCCCCCAGCCACAAGCCATGGGCAGAGCAGAAAGCCTCACAAGGGCAGATCAATGAGCCACTCACCAGGAGCAAGTACCTTGAAACGTTTCGACCATCGCAAATATCACCCCACTCAGGGGATGCCTCTACAGCATCGCGAGTGGCCCAACCGGACCATCGGCAAGGCGCCAATCTGGGCCAGTGTCGATCTGCGCGATGGAAATCAGGCATTACTGGAGCCCATGAGTGTGGAGCAGAAACGGCGTCTATGGAGACTGTTGGTGAAACTCGGTTTCAAGGAGATCGAGCTCGGCTTTCCCGCCGCCAGCCAGCCGGACTACGACTTTGTGCGTTGGCTAATAGAAGGAGACCATATCCCTGCTGATGTAACCGTGCAGGTATTGGTCCAGGCCCGTGAGTCACTGATCCGCAAGACCTTCGAGTCACTCAAAGGCGCCCGGCGCGCTATCGTGCATGTCTATAACTCCACCTCCACGGTACAGCGTGAACGGGTCTTCGGACTCGACCGTGAAGGCATCAAGGCCATTGCGCTAGAGGGTGCAGAGTTGCTGAAACGCGAAGCCAGACGTTATCCGGAGACCGACTGGGTCTTCCAGTACTCTCCCGAAAGCTTCTCCAATACCGAATGGGATTATGCGGTTGAGGTCTGCAACGCCGTAATCGATGTCTGGCAACCCACAGTCGATCACCCCTGCATCATCAACCTTCCCGCCACGGTGGAGAGCAGTACGCCCAACCTCTTCGCAGACCAGGTTGAGTATTTCTGCCGCCACGTCTCCCGGCGCGATGCCATCAAGGTGTCGATTCACACCCATAACGACCGTGGCAGTGCAGTGGCGGCGGCAGAACTGGCGATCCTCGCCGGTGCAGATCGAGTCGAAGGCACCCTCATGGGCAATGGTGAGCGAACCGGCAACATGGACGTGGTCACACTGGCCATGAATCTCTACAGCCAGGGTATAGATCCCGAGCTTGACCTCTCCCAACCGGATGAAATTCTGCAAGTCTACAGCCAGTGCACGGGTCTACCGGTACACCCCAGGCATCCCTGGGTAGGAGAGCTGGTCTATACCGCCTTCTCCGGCTCTCATCAGGATGCCATCCGTAAATGCCTGCACCAGCAGCAACCGGACGAGTCCTGGCAGGTGGCCTACCTTCCGATCGATCCTCAGGACATCGGTCGTGACTACCAGGCGGTGATCCGGGTCAACAGCCAGTCAGGCAAAGGGGGCGTGGCCTATGTGCTGGAGCGTGATTACGGCCTGATGCTGCCGCGTTGGATCCAGACCGAGCTCTCAGGCATCGTGCAACGGGTCAGTGAATCGCGCCAGGGAGAGGTCGGCAGCGAAACCATCTACCAGCTCTTTCAGGACCATTTCGTGGCTGACGACAAGCCCGTCCGGCTGGAGGGTTACCGTTTAGACCGTCACCAGGGAAGTGATGTGATTGAGGTAACACTGACGGATAGCGCACAACCCAGGACGATTCACGGGCTGGGCGAAGGGGCTATCTCAGCCTTCATGGATGCCTGGACACAGGCCTACGGCCAGCAGGCCAGGGTTCTCGATTACAGCGAACATGCCATCGGTGAGGGTACCGATGCAGAAGCTGTCGCCTACGTACTGCTCGACGTAGAAGGTCAACATATCGCAGGAGCGGCATTTGATCAGGATAGCCTGAGTGCCTCTCTTAAATCGCTGACATCCGCGCTGAATCTGTCCCAGTCCACACGACGGGCTGCATGAACAGAGACAGATTGCGTCGCTGGTTCGGGGAAGTTTCGCTACCCTGAACCAACACCGGCGTGCCCCACCCGAGCTCAACGATTGGAGAGCAATACAGAATCACGCAGGCATAAAAAATGGCCGGCATCCAAAGATGACCGGCCATTCTCTAACCAGCGGTTATCAGCGCTTCTTAAATGCAGCCACCCGCAGGCGCAGGGCATTCAGTTTGATGAAGCCCTCCGCATCCTGCTGATTATAGGCACCGGCATCGTCCTCGAAAGTAGCGATAGACTCATCGAACAGGCTGTTGGTCTCAGACTTGCGCCCAGCCACGTAGACATTGCCTTTATAGAGCTTCAATCTGACCACACCGTTGACCACTTTCTGGGTCTCGTCGATAGCTGCCTGCAGCATCTCCCGCTCCGGGGCGAACCAATAACCGTTATAGACCAGCTTGGCGTAGCGAGGCATCAGCTCATCCTTCATATGCGCTGCCTCCCGGTCCAGAGTCAGTGATTCCATAGCCCGGTGGGCCTTGAGCAGGATGGTGCCGCCGGGTGTCTCGTAACAGCCGCGTGACTTCATACCCACATAACGATTTTCGACGATATCGGCGCGGCCGATACCGTTGGCGCCACCCAACTGATTCAGCTTCAGCAGCAGACTGGCAGGTGAAAGATCTTCACCGTCGATGGAAACGGCATCGCCGTTAGTAAAGCCAATTTCGATATAGGTCGGTGCATCCGGCGCCTCCTCCGGTGAGACCGACCAGCGCCACATCTCGTTGCCCGGCTCGGTCCAGGGGTCCTCCAGGTCGTAGCCCTCGTAGGAGATATGCAGCAGATTGGCATCCATAGAATAGGGGGACTTCTTGCCTTCCCGCTTCATCTCGACGGAGATGCCGTGGGCTTCGGCATAGGCCAGCAGCTTCTCGCGTGAGTTGAGATCCCACTCACGCCAGGGGGCGATGATCTTGATATCAGGGCGCAATGCATAGGCGCCCAGCTCAAAACGTACCTGATCGTTACCCTTGCCGGTAGCACCATGGGAAATCGCATCGGCACCGGTCTCGTTGGCGATCTCGATCAATCGCTTGGCGATCAGCGGACGGGCGATAGAGGTACCCAGCAGGTACTCACCCTCGTAGATGGCATTGGCGCGAAACATGGGGAAGACGTAATCACGCACGAACTCTTCGGTGAGATCTTCGATATAGATCTCCTTGATACCGGCCGCCTCGGCCTTGCCGCGTACCGGCTCGACCTCTTCACCCTGGCCGATATCGGCAGTGAAGGTCACCACTTCGCATTGGTACTCGTCTTGCAGCCATTTGACGATAATCGAGGTATCCAGACCACCCGAGTAGGCCAGCACGACCTTTTTAATGCCATCGTTGGACATCCGCAGTCTCCCAGAAAGATGCTTGGAAAAGCCGGCCATTATAGACCATTCGGCCCGGATGTCTCACCAGATAAGCGCCTGATCCGTTTTATGGCAGCAGAATTCTACAGCATCCCCCTTGCAAAACGCCGCCGTTGGAGAGCGTCACCCTTCCCCGCTTGCCATCATGCTTGTGGAGATCGAGCACCACCTGTGTGAAATAGAGACCCAGACCCGTGTTATTATTGAGAAAACCCGACTCCGGATGAAAGAACTCCCCCTGCTTCTCCAGCATCGATTCGGGAAAGCCGCTGCCGTTATCCTCCACGGTGACAACCAGTCCTTCATCCGTGGTCTCTGCAGAAACCCTCAGCCAATCCTTGGTATAGCGCAGGGCATTGCTGATGGCATTACTCATTACGCCGGTCATCAGATTCCGATCGAAATACCAGTAGAGTTCTTCGCTGCATTCAACCTCATAGCCAATCCCTTTCTGCTTGGTGAGATCACCATGCTCCAACATCTCTTCCTCGAGAAAATCACGGATGGAGTGAGCATCCACATTCAGCATGTAGTTGCCTTCCTCGACTTTGAACAGGGTCAGCATTTTCACCAGATTGTTGTTGATCCGCCTGACTTCATATTCCATGTCTGCGCACTCTTGGCTGACACCGCAGGCCTCCAGGTCGCAGTTTTCCGAAATCATGCCGATGTACTTCAGCAGAATACCGAGGGAGTTCTTGATGTCATGGGAGACCATGGCAAAGGCCGAGGTCAATCCCAACACTTCATCTTTTTGTTGATCATCCTTCAACTCAATACTCCTGATCCGGTCACGCCGGCAACTGGTTTAATACGTGGAGATACTTGTCTGCAGCGGCATCCCGTCGGTCTCTTAGCAATAACTGATTCAACGAATGGCGACACCTGAAATGGTAGCCATGATCTACCCCATGCTCTTGCATGTAGTCGATCATGGCACTGATCGACATGAGGGTAAGGGTGCGGTTGGCCGGGTAGTGATCAACCGTTTCATTCAATAAGGTGATTGCCTGCGCCACACCGCCCTGTTGCAGCAGCTGAATACACTCGCCATGAATCCGCTTCAACTCACCCTTGCTCTCCTTGATCAAGGCGTCAGCTTCGCTCTCATTACCGTGGTGTTTCATCAACTGCTGTACTCGATCAGTCCATGCGTCATCATCGTGATGATTACATAAGAGGACACCCAGCAGCGCTTGCGCCTCTTCGCTTCTGGAAAGCTGAAACAGATCATCTGCGGCTGCCAATAGATCATCGGCAGCGATGACGCCTTTGTGCTCACTGACCAACTGATCAATCTCATGCAGATAGGCGTCGATCACTTCGTCATTGTCAATGTGACGTTTTGCCCGGGCATGCCTGCTCAGCATTTGAATCTGATCGGAGGGATGTTCATTGAAACGTTTGCGACCGTCAGCCAACAGCCGCAGTAACTTCGGGTAGTGTCCGTTCTTCTGGTGAATATCCGCCAGCTGACGGTACTCTTCCGCCTTGGCAAAACAGGAATTCTCTCCCCAGCGGACAGCCGCTAGAAAAGCACGCTCCGCTGTTTCCATATCACCATTGTCTCGGGCCAGCTCACCCAATTTTCGCTGCCGGCTGACCAGTTTTGGCGAGAGCTTGACCGCTTGCTGAAGTAAAACCTGGGCCTCAGCCGTCTCACCACACGCTTCCAGCACCAGGGCCAGCCAGTCATAGACTTCCAGATAGTGCTGATTCTCTTCTATCAAACCACGGAAACGCTGCTCAGCCTTCTCCAGATCATTTCTGAAATAGTCGATCTTGCCCAGGCCGAAATTCGCCCAGGGAAAATCACGAATCTTCAGCATCTGACGATAAATCGCTGACGCATCGTCATAGCGTTCAAGATCAATGCAGAGCTCTGACTGCAGCTTTGTCAGATAGAGACGCTTTTTTAGGTCGCCGTCACGTTGTTCGTCACAAAGTGCAATGGCACCGACCTTGTCACCTTCTATCAGCGCTTGATCGATCGGCTTTAACTGGCGTTTGCGCTTCAATACACCGATGAGACGATGCTGAAGTACATCGGGATTGATCGGCTTGATCATGTATTCGTCAGGCTGCTGTTCCAAGGCGCCAAGCACCATTGGCATATTGCTTTCGGCGGTAATCATAAAGAAGCTGCAGGCATGACCCAGGTAGCCAAGATACCGCGCCTCTTCCAACACCTGCTGACCATCCTTGCCGTCACCCAGGTTGTAGTCACAGATCACCACATCGTAGTTCCGAACAGAGAGCGCCTTCAGGCCTTGTTCACCACAGGCGCAGGTTTCGATATCCACGGCGCCAAAACCTGTCAACATCCCCTTGAAGGAGACGCGCATCTGTTCGAAATCATCGATAATCAGGTAGCGAAGGCGGCCGAATAGATCGTCCATGAACTGCTATGACTCCCTTTCTGAAGACCGTGGATTGAGTGTTGCTGAATAGTTGATGTCCATATCGTGCGATCTACCTATTAATTGATCACAAATAACCATGGTATTGACGTGGATCAATCAGAATCGGAATGACATCCCTAAATCGCCCGAAATCAGCCTGCCACCATCCTTCAAAAGCTCTCTCCAAATCCACGAATTAAAGTCATCTACAAAAAATCTTAATGAGTGGTCCATCCAATAAAAAAACATTGGGCTTTACAGACTTATTAACTGGTTCCGTATTTTCGAACTTACAGTTTGGTATCGACACACGATTAATGTAGTTTTTTTATATATCAATCGACTTAAGTGTCCATCCCTACTGTTTGTCGTGGAGCGGACATTGCAGGATAGTGTAATGCGCTCAATCAACCAGATGACTGTTATCGGCCTGGGGCTTCTATTGAATCTCAGTTTAAGTGGATGCGGAGGCTCAGATACAGCCAGCTCAAGCACCAATAACGCAGTGGGCACCCAACAAGCCAATTCACCGACAGCGGTAATCACTGCGCCTCAGGCCTTCATATCAGGCGAGACAGTTACATTAGACGGCAGCAGCTCATCCGACCCGGATGGCGATACCCTGAGCTTCCTTTGGACACAGACACAGGGAACAACCATCGCACTCAGTGACACCACGGGGCCTTCGCTCAGTTTTATCGCACCGACAGTGACACAACCTGCACAGTACACTTTTCAGTTGACCGTAGCAGACGGAGAGCTTTCCAACGCCGCCACCGTCAATTTTCAGGTCTCACCACTGGTGGATACGACCGCACCGTCAGTTACTGCCAGATCACCGCTGCCGAACCAGAGCGGAATCGCCACCTCCACCCAGATCAGCGTGGCTTTTGATGAAGCCCTTCTCGGCAGTAGCGTGGACAGCCAGAGCCTGACGCTCACTCAGAACGGCACACCTGTTGCAGCAAATGTCAGTTATGACAGTAATAGCCACAGCATACGTTTGGCACCTAACACCCAGCTCTCCGGACAAACCACCTACACGGTCACCCTTGGGGCCACTGTTCAGGACCTCTCAGGAAACTTCGCATCTTCAGAGAGCTGGAGTTTCACAACTGCGACTTCACAATACAACCTGGGTGCCACCACGCAACAAACCATTGACCAATGCATGGGACACAGCGAAAAGTTGATGCTGACACTGGTCAATAATGCCCGTGCAGCCACACGCAGTTGCGGTAGCGCAAGCTATCCGGCCGTCGCACCCCTGGCATGGCATTGCCTGCTTGAGAATGCTGCTCAGGGCCACTCCACCTCCATGGCGGATAACGATTATCACGAACACACCGGCATCGACGGCTCCAGTCCCGGCGACCGGATTACTGCTGCCGGATATATCTGGCGTTCCTACGGTGAAAATATTGCCGGCGGTTATCCCGATGAAGACGCTGTAATGCAGGGCTGGCTTGACAGTCCGGGACACTGCTCCAACATCATGAATTCACGCTTTACAGAATTGGGGGCGGCTTCCGCGGAGAACAGTGCCTCCACATACCGCATCTACTGGACGCAAAACTTTGCCTCCCAGTAACTCACCAATTGTTTGAGTGAAATAAAAAAACCCGGGCATGATGCCCGGGGTTTTTATCCTAATCACCGAACCATCAGCAATTACACGATGGTTCGATATGCTGCCGGATCAGTTCTTCGATTTATCGACGATCTTCTTGATCCAGGGCATCATGCCACGCAGCTGCTCACCCACCTGCTCGATAGGATGCGCAGCATTCAGACGACGATAGGCGGTCATTGACGGATAACCCAGCGCACCTTCGGAGACGAATTGCTTGGCGTACTCGCCGGTCTGGATGTTGTGCAGCGCCTCTTTCATTGCCTTGCGGCTTTCGTCGTTGATGACGCGGGGACCCGTCACATACTCGCCATACTCCGCGTTATTGGAGATGGAGTAGTTCATGTTGGCGATACCGCCTTCGTACATCAGGTCGACGATCAGCTTCAGCTCATGCAGACACTCGAAGTAAGCCATCTCGGGGGCATAGCCCGCATCGGTCAGGGTTTCGAAACCGGCCTTCACCAGCTCGACAGCACCGCCGCAGAGGACCGCCTGCTCGCCGAAAAGATCAGTCTCGGTCTCATCCTTGAAGCTGGTCTCGATGATGCCGGTCCGACCACCACCGATGGCGGAGGCATAGGAGAGTGCGGTATCCATTGCAGTACCGGTAGCGTCCTGATAGACAGCGACCAGGTCCGGAATACCGCCGCCCTTCACATACTCGCTACGTACGGTGTGACCCGGCGCCTTGGGGGCGATCATGATCACGTCCAGATCTTCTCTTGGGACGATCTGGTTGTAGTGGATGGCGAAACCATGAGCGAAAGCCAGCGCAGCAGACTCTTTGATGTTCGGCTCGATCTGCTCGCGATAGAGCTTGGCCTGGAACTCATCGGGCGCCAGGATCATGACAATATCGGAAGCCTGCACAGCCGCTTCGATCGACTTCACGGTCAGACCGGCGTTCTCTGCTTTGATGGCAGAGGGTGAGCCTTCACGCAGACCAACGATCACATTGACGCCGGAATCCTGCAGATTGTTGGCGTGGGCGTGACCCTGGGAGCCGTAACCGATGATGGAGACCGTCTTACCTTTGATGATGCTCAGGTCGCAGTCTTTATCGTAATAAACGTTGATAGCCATTTTGCTTTCCTTCGGAAAATTTTGAATTGTGAATGCTGAATTTTGAATTAAGTATGAAACGGCGTGCGCTGTGCGCACACCTTAATTCATCATTAATAATTCAAAATTCATAATTGAACTTTCAGAGTCCCAACCCCTTGGGTCCACGCCCGATACCGGAAGGACCGGTACGCACCACTTCGACGATCAGCTCCTCGTTGACTGCTTCAAGAAAAGCATTCAGCTTACTGGCTGTGCCGGTCAGCTCGACAGTGTAGCTGGTGTCGGTGACATCGATGATCTTGCCACGAAAAATATCCACCAGGCGCTTAATCTCCTCACGCTGGGTACGCTCGGCACGTAGCTTGATCAGCATCATCTCGCGCTCGAGATGCCCGCCCTCGGTCAGATCCACCAACTTCACCACATCGACCAGCTTGTTTAATTGCTTGGTGATCTGCTCGATGATCTCGTCACTGCCGCTGGTCACCAGAGTCATACGCGACAGGGTCGCATCCTCGGTGGGTGCCACCGTGAGAGACTCGATGTTATATCCACGTGCGGTAAACAGGTTGGCCACCCGGGCCAGTGCGCCGGACTCGTTCTCCATCAGAATAGAAATGATATGCCTCATCAGACCAACTCGCTTCCAGGTGACAGATACATCTCGTGGTGTCCCTTGCCGGCGGCGATCATCGGGTAGACGTTCTCCTCCGGATCGACCTTGATATCCACAAAGACCAATTTATCCTTCATCGAGAAAGCCTCCTTCAGCGTGCCTTCCAGATCTTCCGGCTTCTCCACCCGCATACCCACGTGACCGTAGGACTCGGTCAGCTTGACGAAGTCCGGCGTTACGCTCATGGTCGACTGGGAGTAACGGCTGTCGTAGAAGAACTCCTGCCACTGCCGTACCATACCCATGTAACCGTTGTTGAGCAGGATGATCTTGATCGGCAGATCGTACTGGATACAGGTGGCTAGTTCCTGGATACACATCTGGATGCTCGACTCACCGGTGACCACCGCCACCGTCGCCTTGGGATGCGCCATCTGTACCCCAATGGCTGCCGGCAGGCCGAAGCCCATGGTGCCGAGACCACCGGAGTTGATCCACCGCCGCGGCTTCTCGAACTGGTAGAACTGGGCCGCGAACATCTGGTGTTGACCCACATCGGAGGTAACAAACGCCTCACCCTTGGTGACCTTGTGCAGCACCTCGACCGCGTATTGCGGTTTGATCAGCTTGCTCTTACGGTCGAACTTCAGGCAGTTCATGGAGCGCCATTTTTCGATCTGCGCCCACCACTTGTCCAGGGCCTTCTTCTTCGGCTTCTTGTCGCTCTCGTTGACCACCTTGAGCATATCCCGCAGGACCTGCTTGACCGGACCGACGATGGGCACATCCACCCGCACGTTCTTGGAGATCGACGAGGGGTCGATATCCACATGAATAATCGTGGCATCGGGACAGAACTGCTTGACGTGACCGGTGACCCGATCGTCGAAGCGGGCGCCGACGGCGATCAGCACATCGGTCTCATGCATCGCCATGTTGGCCTCGTAGGTGCCGTGCATACCCAGCATGCCGAGAAAATGCTTGCCGCTGCCCGGATAGGCGCCCAACCCCATCAACGTCTGCGTGATGGGAAAGTTGAGGGCCTCGACCAGGTCGGTCAGGTTCTTCGAGGCATCGTCCAGCACCACACCGCCGCCGGTGTAGAAGACTGGGCGTTCCGCCTCCATCATGATCTTGACCGCTTTCTTGATCTGCCCCAGATGACCCTTGGCCACCGGATTGTAGGAGCGCATCTTGACCTTGGCCGGATAGTGATAGGGGATCTTGACACCCGGATCGGTGATGTCCTTCGGAATATCGATCACCACGGGACCGGGGCGGCCGGTAGTGGCGATAAAGAAGGCCTTCTTGATCGTCTCGGCCAGATCCTCCAGTCGCTTGACCAGAAAATTGTGCTTCACGCAGGGGCGGGTGATACCGACAGTATCGACCTCCTGAAAGGCGTCGCTGCCGATTACCGGTGTCGGCACCTGGCCGGTCAGGACGACCATAGGAATAGAGTCCATATAGGCCGTGGCAATACCGGTCACCGCATTGGTCGCACCGGGACCCGAGGTCACCAACACCACGCCGGGCTTGCCGGTTGCACGCGCATAACCATCCGCCGCATGGGCAGCCGCCTGCTCATGACGGACCAGGATATGCTGCACATCCTTCTGTCTGAAGATTGCGTCGTAAATATGCAGCACGGCCCCGCCGGGATAGCCGAACACGTGCTCAACGCCCTCATCCTTCAAACACTGAACGATGATATCGCCGCCGCTGAGTTCCACGTCTGATGCCTCCAATCAGGCCGGCTAAGGTACCGGCCAAAAATCTAAAAAATTCTAAATAGGAACAGCGCAAAATACTAATATTGATCTTATTGGTCAAGCGGTTATCTCGCCTCAGCCCCATATCCAGCATCCAATCCGCGGGTATTTGTCATTCCCCCCACATCGGTGGGACGACTTGAAGTCGTCACAATCCAATCCCCGCAGCATAGTCCGTGAGTCCATGGCATCACAGCAAGATGGTTTAGGCAGTCTGTCAAACCGTGAGATCTGAGATCGAGAGAAAACAACACCAGATATGAAAAGAGCGAGACAAAGCCGGAAACCAGTCAGGAATCTAGCGACTTTATTTCCATGACGCTAAAAGGGTAAACTCCAGTAATCCCTATCAAGGTAATCGAATCATGGACGGCAACGACCTGACCAGACAGACGGAATTGAGCGGACAACCAGAGTGTCCGCCACCCCTCCTTCCTGAAAACCCCCTTGGCGCGAACCCTATCGTGACCTATCTCTCGACAATCTTTGAAGAATCTCTTATCGGAAAGATGAGCTCCTACGGCTTCTTGTGCAGTACCCAATGGTGGCCCACTGATTAACCGGTAAAAACGAGACAAAGGAATGCAATCAACAGTAACAGAGGAACCATAGGGCACTTCTCTATACAGATTGAACTCTATAAACGACTCATCAGCCGCGCTGTGTATCATGCATCAGTGTCAACTAGAACTCACCTGAAATATATAACAATGGAGTAGTTAATGGATAGTTTGGGCGTTTGGAAAACCATCAAAATAGGATTCTGGCTTGGAGTTGGATTTATTCTCCCTCAGATAGCGGTTCTTTATTCGGGGACGATCATGACAATGTTTGCCATGCCATCAATGATGGAGGAAACATTCGAAGAAAATTTCTTATCAGAAATTGACAAGTCTAAGCAGATCAATGTTCTTGAGTATAGAGAAAAAATGAATGGCAAACGGTTGTTAATTCTGGGATCAGTAAAAAATGAAGGTTCAGAAAACGCAAGTTCCATTCAACTTGAAGCAGAGCTGCTCGATTCAGATGGCCGGTTTGTATTTGAATGTTCGAAATATATAAACAAAAAACTAAAGCCGGGTGAAACAGAAAACTTTCAAATAAATTGCGGTTGTGGGGACACTATTGCACCTGAGCATTCTAGTGTTAATGTTCGTGTTGTTTCTGCTAGTAGCTATTAGAAATAGGGATCTAAGAAAGGGGTCGGTGACAAATGATAATCTTATGTATATTCAGTCGCCAATGACCCCATAAATTGCGAAAGAAAATAATGAAGAGTCAATGTATACACAAGTGCTAACTTATACAAACCCTCTTGAAGCACACATCGTGCGTGGAAGAATGGAGGCAGAAGGCATTTCAGCGATAGTATTGTTTGAAAATCATGTGTGGGCCAAATGGTCGTTATCCCAAGCATTGGGTGGTGTCAGGCTACTTGTCCCTTTAAACATGATTGACTCAGCAACAGAAGTTGCAGAGAACATTAATTCCGGTGAATACCTAGAGATATTACTTAAAGACCAAGGAGAATCAAAGCTTAAGTGTCCCAAATGTGGATCAACACATAACGAAGTACATGCATGGTTATGGAAACTTTCTCTTGCGGTACTTTTCACAGTATCGCTTGCAGTTCCCTACACAAGCCACTTGTATAGCTGTGATGCCTGCAAGCACTCATGGATTGCCCACAAGCAGAGGCCATACCCACTTTGGATATTAATCATTTACCTAATAGCATTGCCCGCCATATTTGGTGCAATCTACATCACTTTCGTACTTTTATTTAATCCATATAAATATTAGTCACGGACTGTATTCTTCACTGAAAGCAATCATCTTTCCTTATTCCCAAATATGAATATTTCAAACATGCATGAACATAAATAAAAAGCTTCAATGATTAGCCACCTATTGCATCTTCGCATCAAGCACGGAAGGAATTCTTGATGAAGATTGAGTTATCCCCAAATACCAAGGCCAATCTACTGGCCGTTATCGCTATTCTGGGAATCCTGGGAGTCCTATGGATAGCGTTGCATGCCAGTAATAGGGAAGTGGAGAGCTACGGTCCGACAGCGGTGACGGCAACCGCTGACGGGGAACTCTATTTCGATGCTATTGACCAGATGCATCAGGCAAGCGCTGGGGGAGCCCTCCTGCACAGCGCCTCCTTTTCCGAATTGGGCGTAGTCGGACCGATCGCACAGTTATCCATTGACGATGGTGATCTGCTGCTTCTCGACGCGGGTCAAAACAAGCTCCTACGCTGCGAAACAGACCTTTGGCGTTGTCTCCCACTCTTCACAACGCATGATCAACCCCTACCTGAGATACTCGCTTACGCGCTCGCACCTGAGCAAGACCAGCTCTATCTGGCCACTGGAAACAATCACAGGATCATTGCCTACGACCTTGATGGCCGAGAACGCTACACATTAAATGTGCCGCAGGGTCTGCGTTATATCAACGACATTCAGTGGCTGGGACAGGATCGCCTGCTGGTAGTCGATACCAACCACCATCGGGTAATCGAGCTGGAGGATCTGGGTGGAGGAGAAGTGCGACTCGTGCGACAACTCGATGCCAAGACCGAACTTGGTCGGCAGGGACGTAAATGGCCGACAGAAGCGGTACGCAACAATGATGGCGGTACCTGGGTAATCAACAGCAATGGGTTCCTGCGTGACGGCGACCTGATCTACTACGATGCCAATGGAGAACCACAACACCGGATCGAGCTGGATGCCGGGAGCGAGCTGAACGGACTCACACGCTATCCTGGGGGCGTGCTGGTCTCTGAGTCGGAGAATCAGCATCTCCTCTTTGTCGCCCGGAGTGATTTCTCCGTCACTCGCTTTGGCGATGAATCGTTACACACCATGCTGAATCAGATTTCACAACAAAAGCTGTATTGGCAGAGGGCATACTACATCAGCCTGGGTGTGGGTCTCTTTTTTCTTTCACTGGGTATGATAGCCGGTTACCTGGACTGGCAGGCACGTAAAAGCCTGCAGCGTGAGACCAAAGCAGAGCCCCCAACCTTCGCTGATGGAAAATTGGTCATCCCTGACGAAATCAAGGCCAGGCTGTCGCCCGATGCGGAGGGAATCTACTGGTTGTCGATAGAACGGAAGAACCTGCGAAAACTCCAGCTCATCAGCTTACTCTTTCCACTCATGCTGATCTGGCTGTTCTACACCACCTTTTCTCCGTCAGCTGATGGGCTAATAATGTGGCCTTTGTACCTCTCAGGCATGATGATGCTCGTACTTTCTGCTGTGCTGATGTGGATGATACTGGTGGCACTACCCAGAATACGCCTGGGTAGTGACGGTAAAAAACTTTTCTTGGTGGACATTCTTGGGCGCCGGGCATCAGCGCTACCCGATGCCTGCATCAGGACAGAGAGCCGCCTGTTGATCGGTAAGATCGCCGTATCCATCAAACATCGATCCCCGATCTTTTTCGATAAAGCCCTCTTCTCTGCGATCATAGAACCGATCCTGTCACAGGTGCCGAAACACAGCGAATTCCACCTCTTTTGGCGTAGTCTGCGTGACGGGGAGCCCATACCCTGGCTGGGTGTATTGATCGCAATCCTGATACTGGTGATGGAAATCTGGTTTTAGGTCATAGGGGATGGTGACAATTGAAAATAGATCATTATCACTAACTTCATGAGTCCAAGCCCACGACTAATGATCTGTTAACACTCACTTGATCGCCATTGCCAAGCTCCATGCACAAAAAAACCGGCATGACATTTAATCCTTTATGCTGTTCAACTCACCTGCCAGATTTGGCTCTCCGGAATAACGCAGAATAATTTCGCGAACTTGATCTCGCAACTTAACCGCAGCTGCCCAATCCGTTCCTTTGGGGTAGACAGGTTTGCCGATAATGACGCCTAAAGATCCCTGACGTGGAAACCAGGAACCTGACCTTAAGATCGAACGGCTGCCACGGATGACAATAGGCACCACGGGAATCTCTGCCTGGGCTGCGGCGATGAACGCCCCCAGATGGAAAGGCAACAAACCCGGCATCCTGTGAAAGGTACCTTCAGGAAAAAAGAGCAAAGACTCCCCCGACTTTGCCAGCCGACCTAATCGCTTTGCATCCTCGGCGCCGATCTGTTTGTCGAAACGCTCAACAAACAGACTGCCAATGCGTTGCAGAAACAGACGGGGAATGAGTCGCACGTTGAGCTCTGCCTTGGCGACAAAGCGAAATTTTCGCGGTAATACGCCTACCAGCAGAATACCGTCGAGGTAGCTCGCATGGTTAACAACCAACACGCAGGGTCCTTTGAGCGACAGGTTCTGAATACCCTGCACCGCCAAAGGCACCCTGGCGAGCCTTCTCAGGGCATTGGCCCCGTGCTTCACCAGACTCCAGCGCCACGAGAGTTTCGGAAGCAGTACGGTCAACAGCCAGACCCCGGGAGCCATGCAGCTGAACAGAACCCACGTGTACGCCGCGTAAAGACCAGCCTTGACCTGGCGCCATGCACGCCGAAGTTCCGGCACCAGACTGGCGATGGCCAAGCGGCTGAATTGGAGCCAGACCGCCCGCCGCTGACTGCCTGTCGAGCCCTGCTCATAGGAGGCTTTGCTGGCCGCCCGTCGAATCTTTCCGCTGGATGTCTTCAGTACGGTATGTGGTTCCGCCAGCACCACTTCGTCTGGCGGCATACCCAGCATATCGATGACCAGGGAGACTATCTGTGCCTCCAGCTCGTCCCTCCGCACTTTCTCTTGCTCTCGGGTCTCGGCCAGAATGACGATACGCTCAGTACCCGATTCTGGATCGGTGCTGCCGAACACGGCCACACACCCTTTTCGGATACCAGGCATATCGCCTATCGCCTCTTCCACTTCATGGGGATAGATATTGCGTCCCCCGCGGATGATGATGTCTTTCGCCCGGCTGGTTAGGAAGATATCGCCGCCCGCCATATAGGCCAGATCCCCTGTATTCACCCATCCGTTGCTGAACAGTTTCCGGGTTTCATCCGGGTTACGGTAATAACCGCTGGTGGTGGAAGGACCACGGAACTGCAGTTGCCCCTCCTCGCGCTCCGGCAGCTCACGTCCATTCACGTCAACCACACGCACCTGGTGTCCCCGCAACGGCTGACCGCAGGCAACGATTTCGGTTGCCATCGGATCGGATGTCTCCACCGGCACAGCACGTCCGCTGCGGGCAAGTGCTTCATGGTTGATGCAGTCTATCAACGGCTCCCGATGGAGCGGAGGAAATGCCAGACCGACCGATGATTCGGCCAATCCATACACGGGCGCCATGGTATCCGGACGGAATCCATATTTTTCATAACGTTGACTGAATTGTCTGATAGTGTGTGGGCTGACGGGTTCGGCACCATTAAAGGCCATACGCCACGAACTCAGGTCCAGGTCTTCGATGTCTTCATCACAAATCTTGCGGTGACAGATCTCATAGGCGAAATTGGGCGCGGCGGAGAGGGTGCCGCGATGGTTGTGGATCGCCCAAAGCCAACGCTGTGGCCGGTTCAAAAAAGCGAGGGGTGACATCAGTACCAGCGGATAGGCGAAATAGAGACTGCCCAGCCAGGCACCGATCAGTCCCATATCGTGGTAGAGAGGCAGCCAACTCACGAAGACATCGTTTGAATCCACCCCGGCCGCCTCCCCCATGGCTCTGAGATTGGCGAGCAAGTTGGCATGACTGAGCACCACACCTTTGGGGTTACCGGTGCTGCCTGACGTGTATTGAAGGAAAGCAGTATGATGCGGCTTAACCACCGCAGTTCGCAGTGTCTCCACGCTGGGTATCGCCAGATCATCCGGTGTCGCAATATGCCTGAGTCCAGGCACCTGTGATTTAAGCATCCGGGCAACCGGTTTGGCCTCAGCGACGGTGATCAGTACCGATGTCCTGGCGTTGTCCAGGATTTTTGCATGGCGATGAAGATGGTCCTCGATTTGGGACAGTCTCGCAGGGGGATAGATGGGCACCGGGATAGCGCCTGCGAGTAGTATGCCTAAAAAGCTGAAAAAGTAAGCCTTGCTGGTGGGCAGCATGATGGCGACGGTTTGTCCCGGCTCCAGCTCGCGCTCCCACAGTCCCGCGGCGATCGATTGCGCACCCTGTAACAGATCGTCGTAGTTTATCGGCGTCGGTTTATCGTCCTCGTCATAGAGATAGATATGCGGCCGGTCACGATGTTGCCCGATATGCCAATAGAGTACCTCCATCAATGTTTGCTCGGTATTGGGTGCGGCAGCGGCCGATTCCAACACAGTGGGACGAATGGCATCAGCTGCAAGCGATGATGATGCCGATGTCGCTGACAGGATAAGGTGCAACAGCTCCCGGGGGGTATCGGCTGCCGCAAAGGCCTGATCCGGCAGCCCCAGGTTGAACGTCTTTTCCAAACGCACCAACAGTTCGACCCTGCCGAGGCTGTCGATGCCAAGATCTTTATCGAGAGAACTGTCAAGCGTTAAGGCGGCAGGGATTCCTCTACCCGGGTACAGCTCCTTAACAAGCGCCTGTACCAAACCGAGCAAACGATCGGCACTGTTATCGGAGGCGCTGTATTGCCCGTTGTGTAAATCTTGGGATGCCATCAAACTGTCTATCTGGCCTAATAGGATCGAGACCTTTTCGGGACACGCATTTACTAGGAGAATAGCTTGTTATGAACAGATCATCAGAAAGGCGCATCAGCGATAAGCACTAACTGTAAAATTCCTTCATTATCAGAAACTGAATTGAAATTGCTGCATTTACCGTTATAGGTGTTTATATCCTGACGAGCGCCATCCCTGATCTAATATTCCGGATAACCCACCACCATATGACTACCCATCTGATTGACGCAGGAACCCCTATATAAATAGATGTAGATAATGAGGCTATTTTTGTCGTTACGTTTATTGGCCTATAGTTAATGGTTGTATCAAAAGGATTGCTTGGCGCTATTCGGAATTAGAGGGCAGCAGACACAAACACACATGGAAGTCTCACCGCTATTTGTTCCCACCGGATTACTACGTAAAATTTAAGGGATTATGGTCCGCATCTACATTAGAAAAAACACCTGAACTTCTTTATGTCCATATTGAGAAAAAAGGAGGTTGATGACAATTTAAAAGACAAATGAGTACAATTTATCATCGAGTTCTTTAGTTAACTTTAATTTAGTCTCGGCTATCATCCCGGAGCTTTTACATGCAGCATGACCTGGAGACAAACAAGCGCAATGCAATCGCTTTCTATCGTACGGCCTATCTTGGCAATCCGTCAGAGGCAGTAGAAAAATTCGTCGGCGATGAGTACATCCAGCACAACCCGCTGGTGGGCAATGGAAAGCAGGCGTTCATCGACTACTTCACCGAAATGGCTGAACACTATCCCAACAAGCAGATTGAATTTGTTCGTGCGGTGGCGGAGGGAGATATGGTCGCCCTGCATACACATCAAACCTGGCCCGACAACGAACAGTACGTCACGATGGATTTTTTCAGGTTCGATGAAAACGGCAAGATAGTAGAGCACTGGGATGCCATTCAGGTAGTGCCGAATGAAACCAAGAACGGGAATCCGATGTATTGAGGATGATTCAATACAGTGTTATCACGCCATCTAACTCACCGGCAGCACCCGATTTCGTGATCGATTTGTGATACAGATGACACGAACTTTTGATCAACCCCAATCTCATATCATATAGACTCTCCTGACAGACCCAGCACACTCCACAATCACACAAGAGGGTTGCTATGAATAAACCTATCTTATTGACCTTGTCACACCTGCTCTTTGCAGCATTGGGTTTTGCCCTGGGGATCTACATGCTGCCGATCCTTACTGCACCAGACGCACCCAGTGCCGACGAAGTGGCAGCTGCGGCATCTAGCGCTGAGTTTCAGGCTGAGTTTCGACGGGATCTGCCAGGCAGTGACTTGCTTCACTGGGGTGAAGGAAAGGTGATGATCGGCAAGACATCCATTGTTCTGCAAGGAGAGATCGCGCCGGGACCGGACTACAAACTCTACCTCTCTCCAGAATACGTCGAGACCGAGGCTGAATTCG
>JAHXIP010000010.1 GCA_025655575.1 Candidatus Thiodiazotropha sp. (ex Monitilora ramsayi)
AGCTTGTGTCTTCTTACGTGCCATCTTGAGCACCTCCATATAGGTGAATCTAACTATACAGGGTGTCTACTGTTCGTGGGTAACTCGGATGCATAACGCCAAAGCTGTGCGGTGCAAACGAAACGCAGTGTAGCTTGCATCCGAACGAACAAATTGTTAGCTGTCTGATTAGTAGAATTTTTCATTTAAACTTGTATAGAACGACAGCGCGATAGCAAAACCAGCTAAAAGAGTTGATGTATCAATAATGAACACTTCGATACCCGTGATGACTGATGCGCCATAAATAGGCGATAGAAGCAATGAAAAAACTATAAATAACACAAAGATTAATCTAAATGATTTTCTAAATAGTGCCATACCGATATAGCTAACTAAAGCAATCCCCAATTGAAACCAAAATATCCATTCTGGTATTTCAAACAACGCACCATATCCTCCATAGGATAATAGACTTTGCATTCCTGGCTCTAGCGTCCAATATGCCCATGGAGCAAACATGTACAAAATGAAAAATACAGCACTTATTGCTAGCGCCACCCAATAGCTATGAATTACTCTCATTCAATTTCCTTGTTACAGCTAACAGTGGATTATCTTGCACGCACTGATATTGCGATATCTCGCATAAAGCTCTCTCTATGTACTCATAGCTGGAAGAATCGCCCAATCGGGCAGGATGTATAGGTTGGTAGAGACAGCCAGCATCCTGCCTGAGGGAGTTTTCCGTTATTCATCAGTAGGTTATCAGATAATTCCTCAAGGTGAATTTGATTGAGGTCATCTAAAGAATTGAATCTGTTTTGTTCCCACACAGCTTTTTTGTCATAGAGTTGATCTAAAATGCCACTTTCAGACATGTAACTGATTGATTTATTGGAATTTTGGTAAAACTGGTCTGTGAAGTTAAAAAATATATAAGGTCATTCTTCACCACTGCCCCCTCTAGTTTTTGGAGTCAGTGTCAATTCGATACGCTGCCGAAGTTTATTACGTCGCGGAAGGGATTATTGACTGAGTGTGCTGTGGTGTTGGGGTTACCGCAGCCAACTAAGTCAATCATTGACCTGTTTGGGAGCTGGCCGATGGGATGGATGGATTCGTCTGCTTCGCAGACTCACCCTTTCGGGGCGCCTTCGCTTCGCCCCCGGTCGAACGAAGGATTCGAATCACATCCTCTCACACCGCCAAATAAAAAGGGGCCGAGAGACTCCTTTGCTTGGGAGTGGACTGAGGGGAGGGATTGATTCGTCTGCTCCGCAGACTCACCCCTTCGGGGCACCTTCGCTACGCTGCGGCGTCCTGCGTCGCTTTGCTCCTGGTCGAACGTAGGGTTCGAATCACATCCTCTCTCTCCGCCAAATAAAAAGGGGCCCGGTTGGGCCCCCTTTTTATTTGGCGGAGAGAGAGGGATTCGAACCCTCGATACGCTATGAACGTATACACACTTTCCAGGCGTGCTCCTTCAGCCACTCGGACATCTCTCCGGATTTTGGAGGCGCAAGGTTAAACCACTTCCGGTCCGGAAGCAAATTGCCCGGTGTCTGAGCGAAACCGCTATAGGTGTGTACCTATCTCGGCTACGATTGCGTCCTCTTCCGCCATGCGGAAGGTACGGGCTGGCATGTGGAGCAGTTTTCCGTGATCGCCCGATTCGCAATAGATATCCGGCTGGCACATGAGGTTTGAATCGACCAGCGTTTCGATGCCGTAGGGCATGCCGATGGGGGGAACCGCGCCGGCTTCGCAGTCGGAGAAGGCATCTTCGAGTTCGTCTTCGGATATCAGGGTGAATTTGCGTCCGGTCAGGCGTTCGACTTGATCAAGCCGTAAGCGGTGAGTGGCAGGAATCACTGCCAGCAGGTAGCGCTCGTCATCTCCCAGCAGTACTGATTTGGCCATCCGGTCACCTGGAATACGAGCGGCTTCTGAACTCATCAGTGCAGAGTCTGTGGGGCGATGGTCGATCTCCTCATAGTCGAGGTCATGGTTCTGCAGATACTCTTTGAGTGTGATTGCAATGGCCATGTCAGCCTCCTTTATGATCTCTCTTCTGATAGGAGTATAGTTCAGGCTTTATCCGTCAAAGATTGACGATATCCACAAGAATTTAACCCTTATTTGATGAATCACGAGCAGTAGAAACATGGGTAAGAGAAAGAAGAAATCATCCCCTAAAATTGCGGAATCGGCAGATCGCCATCGACTATATGAACTCTCCGTCCAATGTTCCGAGGCGGAGATCGATTTCGTTGACGATACTTTCAAAAAACTGCGGGGTCGCAGGGCCAGGCTACTGAGGGAGGACTTTTGTGGT
This sequence comes from Candidatus Thiodiazotropha sp. (ex Monitilora ramsayi), assembly GCA_025655575.1. Classification (GTDB taxonomy): domain Bacteria; phylum Pseudomonadota; class Gammaproteobacteria; order Chromatiales; family Chromatiaceae; genus Thiodiazotropha. The sequence continues at coordinate 2,318 of JAHXIP010000010.1, forward strand.
ACCGCCAATGTCTGCTGCGAATGGGTCCGGCGACGTAAATTCAATCGTGCCATCGGTGTCGATCTGGATGGGGAGGTACTCGACTGGGGACGCACCCATCAGCTGGGCAGGCTCAAGCCCTCGGAGCGTAAACGTATCTCACTCCTGGAGGAGAATGTCCTCACGGTTAAGACCGAACCGATCGAGGTCATCTCCGCAATGAATTTCAGCTACTGGCTGTTCAAGGAGCGCAAGCAGCTGAAGCGCTACTTCAAACGGGTGCATAGCCAGCTTGCGGATGACGGTATTCTCTTTCTGGATGCCTATGGGGGTTATGAGTCCTATAAAGATATCGAAGAGGAGCGTGATATCGAAGATGGTGATACCACCTTCACCTATACCTGGAAGCAGGAGAAATACGAACCCATCAGTGGCAATCTGATCTGCCATATCCATTTCGATTTCGAGGATGGCTCCCGCATGGAACGCGCCTTCAGCTATGACTGGCGGCTATGGAGCCTGCCCGAGATCCGTGAACTGCTGGATGAGACTGGTTTCAGCAAAGTGACTTTCTACTGGCAGGGGTTTGATGAGGACGGAGAGCCGGACGGTGAATTCGTGCCTGTCACGGAAGGTGACGCGGATGCCGGATGGATTTGCTATATCACTGCTGAAAAATAAATACTAAGACCCCATATTGCAGTAGCTTAAGCACCTTTCAGTCAAGATGATGCGACAGGGCTGCACCGAAAAAATATTCTGGCACATCACCTAAGACGACAGGCTTGCACAGTAGTGACTGATGAAGTCGGCGATGGCGGGAGGATCATTCAGGTCAAGCCGGGGTAATTCACAGGGATGGCTGATCGGTTCGTCGCTTGCGATGGCGATGATTGAGTCATCCTGCTCATACAGCAACGGCTTACCGAGGGACGGGCGATGCAGTTCTATCTTCGGAAAAGAGAGATGGCGAAAACCTTCGACCAGCACCAGATCCAGGACTGAAAGATCCATCCTTGCCAGCAACACGGGGAGTTCGGGTTCGCTTGTCTCTGACTCCTCCGCCATCAACGCCCAGCGGTTAGAACTGGCCAGCAACACCTGCCCTGCCCCGGCTTTGCGCAGTTCGTAGCTGTCTTTGCCGGGTTTATCAAACTCCACCTGATGGTGTGCATGCTTGATCAGGCCGGGACGAAGTCCCTGCGCACGAAGTAAAGGTATGACCTGCTTGAGAAGGGTTGTCTTTCCGGTACCGCTGAAAGCGGCAAAACCGATAACCGGCAGCTGTGTGTTGAGCATGATCTATCGTGTTACTGAGTCAGAAAAGAGGACGATAAGATCAATAATAGTGCCGTCTTAGCGCCTGAATATCCAGGCGTCATTTAATACCGTGCATCATGATAATCAGGTCGGCAGCATCCCGGCTGATGCCCAATTCGCTGATGAGTTGCTCTGGACCCGCGCCATCCTGCACCATCCGTATGGCATCCGTATAAGGGGGATCGCCAGCCTGATTTTGTTGCTCGAAGAACTCCTGTCTCTCTTCCAGGTCCCTGCCATGACGCTCCAGTTTATTGACCCGCTTGTCGACACCGACAGCGCTGGAACAGAGTGCGCCTACGGTCTGCTTGAGGGTTTCGATATCGCGCTTCTGTTGTGCCCGGGTCTCTCGACGATGGGATTCCAGACGCAGATAGACAATCCATTGGATAGTGACCATGACCACTAAGAATAGTATGACGACCCACACCAGGGATGTGTCAGCTGGCATCAGGCATACTCGTCAATGTGCGGTTTCCCGTCATCCTCATCCTTTGGGTTCTGTTTGGGTTTGCGCTGCGGTTTTTCATCTGTGGGTTTAGGCTTCTCACGTCTCAATGGCGGTTTAGCCGGGTTGACGGGATAGAGCGGATTCAGCGGTGACTGTTCTCCAATTTCAGGCATACCGGTTATCCTCCATGAGAGGGATTCTATCTCTTAGAATCTGTTAACACTAATTTGTTCGTCTCAGACCGTGACAACGTGTATGGCTCAACAGTGCTAAATGAACCCGTGCTAACAGACCTTAGAAGAATAGCGTGAATATCGGTTCAGGGTCAGGTCTGTTCAGCAATGGCTCAGTACATGCTGATTTCCTGCCATTCCTCATCAGTCAACAGTTTGTTCAGATCGACCAGAATCAACAGGCCCTCCTCCCGGGTCGCCACACCCTGAATATAGCGAGAGCTGTCATCCGTTCCAACATTGGGGGCCACATCGATGTCGTCTTCGCCCAGCTCGACAACCTCGGCGACGGCATCGACCAGGATGCCGACCACCTGTTTCTCCGACTCAATCACGATGATCCGACTGGCATCGACCATATCCGTGGAGGGCAGTCCGAAACGTGTGCGGGTGTCGATAACTGTAACCACATTGCCGCGCAGATTAATGATGCCCAGTACATAGGCAGGCGCACCCGGTACCGGTGCGATCTCAGTGACTCTCAGTACCTCCTGAACCTGCATGACATTAATGCCATAAACCTCATCCTTGAGAATGAACGTTACGAACTGGATCAGCGGGCTACCGCCACCCTCTTCATCGTCTGTATGAGACATCACTATACCTCGCAGTCTTCTCTATTCTTGTCGCCACTCATGCTGTGTGGCAATACCTAAGCGACGAGCATCTCCATCACCCCATCCACATCGAGCAGTGCCGTCAGCTCCTCGATAATAATACCTGCATACCAGGGATGCCTGCCTTTGGCACCACGCCAGCGTATGGCTTCCTTATCCAGCATGACGGTCCCTTTGAGTGAATCCACTGCCAGCCCCCGCTCACCCCCACCAATCAGGAGCACGTGTTTCAGCGACGACGTATCCTCATCATCTGGCACCACCTCAGGCATCAATAGTCGGCGAGTATCCGCCACCACTACCTTGGTGTCGTGATTAATGGCTACCCCCAGTGACCAGGCCGGCTGACCCGGCAATTGGCTGATTCTATCCTCTAATGTCAGGATGCCGCTGAGTCGAGACAGCGGGACGGCCAAATTGATCTTGTTCACGGAGAACATCAACACCTGGAAAGGCAACTCAGCCCAATCCGGCACTTCAGCAGGACGGGGCACCTCATCGACTGTCCCAAGTGAGGCAGTATCCTGAGATAACGCGGATTCTGTTACGCCCTTGTGCAAGATATCGGCCTGCACAGTGTCGTCTTTAGCCGGCTCAGCTGTGGTGACCCTCACCGTTTCAGCGTCGATCTCTGCCAGCAAGGTATCCAGATAGTCAGCCAGCGCCACATCGGGTTTGGCTACCGTCTTGGTCTTTTGCGGTTTTGCCTGCCCGGTCATGTGCCCGCACCGGCAATAGGAACCGAATCGGGTTCATGCATCAGGTCCTGTAGCAACTGCCCATAGGCCGTGATGCCTCGACTCTGCGGAGAAAATAGTGAGGGTGGTATACCGGCCTTGCTGGCCTCTCTGAACTGCGTATCCACCGGGATCAGTCCATGCCAGAGGTGTTCCGGATAACTCTCCTTCATCACCCGCAGGCTGTCGATGGAGGCACGGGTCCGGCGGTCGAACATCGTCGGTACAATCACATAGGGAAGCGGCACATGGCGGGATTTTGTCACCATCTGCAAGGTATGAATCATGCGTTCCAGGCCTTTGAGGGCGAGAAACTCCGTCTGGACAGGAATGACCAATTGCTCGCAGGCTGCCATGGCATTGATCATCAGAATCCCGAGAATCGGTGGACAGTCGAGTATGACGTGATCATAACGTCCCTCGAGCCGCTGCAGGGCCTGTTTGATTACCAGTCCCATACCATCCAGGCGACCTGCCTGTCGGTCCAGCGTGGCGAGCGCCATCTCTGCCGGCATCAGATCCAGACCCTCAGTACCTGTGGGATAGATCAGGCTGCCGGGATCCACATCCCGCTTTTCTGCTACCCCCTTGAACAAGCTGTAGACACTCTCTTCGAGGACATCGGGATCGTAACGGAAGTAACTGGTGAGTGAGGCATGGGGATCGATATCGATCAACAACGTACGCAGACCCCACTGTGAAAGCAGACCGCCAAGGGAGACACTGGTGGTCGTCTTACCCACGCCCCCTTTCTGATTCGCTACCGTCCAGACTCTCACTAGCCGCCTCCGGGTAGATCGATACTCTGATCCGGTTGTCCGTTCATGCCAAGAATGACCAACGTCACACGGCGGTTCTTTGCCCGGCCTGCCTCCGTATTATTATCCCCCGTAGGACGGTGTTCCCCGTAGCCGATGGCCGACATGCGATCGGGGCTTACCCCCATACGCGTCATCAGATGCACCACACTGGCGGCACGGGCTGCAGACAGTTCCCAATTGGAGGGAAACTCTTCCGTATGAATAGGGCGGTTGTCGGTATTGCCTTCCACCTGTATCTGATTGGGTACTTTAGATAACACGCGACTGATATTGCGCAGCGCAGTGACGGCTGCATTAGAGAGTGTGGCCCGGCCACTGGCAAACAACATTTTATCCTTCATGTTTACCTTGACCCGATTCTCGGTGTAAGTCACCTCCACCAGATCCTGTTCCACATAGGTCCCCAACATATCTTCAATCGTGGCCGCGAGGAAGCTGAGGCGCTGCCCATCCTCCGACGGCATCTCAGGCACAGCATCAAGACCTATCTTCTGGTTGGCCCCGGATTCGTCATAAGTGCCGGGGCCCAGGCGGACGTCAGTTTGAATCAATGCATTCTCTTGGTCAGCACCGATGATATCCCCGCTTTGTTGTCTCTGTTCACCGACTTGAATGGGCTCAAGACTTCGCCCGCTCTCCTGAAAGGCGTGTGTCAATGTCTGAGAGAGGACCCGGTACTTGCCTTCGTTGACGGAAGAGACGGAGTACATGACCACAAAGAAGGCAAACAACAGGGTAATGAAATCGGCATAGGAGACAATCCACCTTTCGTGGTTAGCGGACTCTTCTTTGCGCTTGCGTCTCCTGGCCATAATGTCGCACTCAGTGCATAAAGCCTTTCAGCTTGTTTTCGATGGTGCGCGGGTTGTCGCCCTCAGCGATTCCGACGATCCCTTCGATGACCATCTCCCGGAACTTTGAAATATTCTCCGATTGAGTCTTCAGTTTGGCAGCAATCGGCAGCAAAAAGAGATTGGCCAGACCGACACCGTAGATAGTGGCGACAAAGGCGGTAGCGATACCGCTGCCCAGTTTGCTGGGATCTGCCAGATTCTGCATCACGTGAATCAATCCCATGACAGCACCGATAATGCCAACCGTCGGTGAATAGCCGCCCATGCCTTCAAAGACCTTTGATGCCTGCACATCGTGTTGCTCGCTGGCGTCCACCTCCATTTCCAGGGTATCCCGCAGGTTTTCCGGCTCACTGCCATCCACCAACATCTGCATGCCTTTGCGAATAAAGGGATCGGCCTCATCGTCAGCGATCGCCTCCAGCCCGAGCAGTCCTTCCTTGCGGGCGATATTGCTCCACGTCACCAGCTTTTCGATGGTTGCTTCCATGTCCAGCCTGGCCGGAAAAAAGACACGTCCGGAAAGTCTCAGGGCGTGAAGAAATACCGGGACCGGTGTCTGCAAGAGGATCGCACCAATGGTGCCGCCGGTGACAATGACCATGGCAGGACCATTGATCAGTGAATCGATATGACCGCCTTCCAGCCAATTGCCGCCGATTACCGCCAGAAAGGCGATAAAAATGCCGATAAAGCTGAGAAAATCGAGTCTCATATCACTCTCGCTAATGTAGGCCCTATCTCATCCAGGGTCAGGACTCGATCGGACAACCCTGCCCTTTCCACAGCCTGTGGCATGCCATAGACCACACAACTCTTTTCCGACTGACTCCACACACCGGAGCCGTTGGTTTTCAATTTCTTGGCACCCTCCATTCCATCCGAACCCATACCTGTCAGTACGATAGCCAGGGCATTGCCATTGAAGCTGGTAGCCACAGATGAAAGCAGTAGGTCAACGCTTGGATGGTAGATCTGTCCCGGTAGTGGGTCGTTTACCCGAACCTGTTGACCCGAGGGTCCCCGCTCTACCGTCATCTGCTTACCACCCGGCGCGATAAGCACCATGCCTGGCTTCAGCATTTCTCGATCCACAGCCTCTTTCACTTCAACAGCACACACTGCATTTAACCTTTCGGCAAAAGCTTTGGTAAAGCTGCCCGGCATATGTACAGCAACCACAACGGGCAATGAATAATTTCGCGGCAGGGCTGTCAGCACCTGACGCAGTGCCACAGGCCCACCTGTAGAGGCGCCAATAGCCACCATGGCTGGCTTGTTCTCTCTACCCCCTGCAGGCTGTCTTGCAACAGGCTTCCTTATAACCTGCGGACGAAAATGCATACCTGCGGGTTTTGTTGCCGGCAACCTGGCGCGACCGACTGCACGCACACGCTCCAGCAATAGGTCATTAATCTCTTCCACGGCCTTACCTGAGCCCTGCATATCTTTAGGAAGAAAATCCAGTGCACCTGCGTCGAGTGCCTCTAGCGTTTCCTTGGCACCTTCTTTGGTCAGTGCAGAAAACATGATAATGCGCGTCGGTGACTCAGCCATGATGGTGCGCACAGCGGAGATACCATCAACCAGAGGCATCTCAACATCCATGGTAATCACATCAGGCCTTAACGCCTGAGCTTTGTCTATCGCTTCCTGTCCGTTCGCGGCAATACCTACGACTTCAATCTCTTCAGCCGGATTCAGTGCTGCCGCAATACGATTACGAAAAAAGGCGGAGTCATCGACGATCAATACTTTGAGTCTGCTGCCCATCATCCCTTACCGACCAAGATTGTCTGATGTATTTCTCCACATGCAGCACCTTTAATACTTCCTGGCATATTTACGCATCAGCCCTGGTACATCAATGATCAAAGCGATTTTTCCATCACCGGTAATTGTCGCGCCCGCCATGCCATCGATACCTTGCAGCAAAGCACCCAGAGGCTTGATTACCACCTCTTCCTGACCAATCAGATGATCGACAACCAGGCCAACCTGAACGTTGCCCACATTCACAATCACCACATGTCCTCGCTGCTTGTCTTCATCCGTCAAAGCCTTGGACGGCGTCAACCATTGACGCAGATAGAATAGTGGCAGTGCTCTTTCGCGGACCATAATGGTCAACTGCCCGTCAACCACATTGGTACGTTTTAAATCAAGATTAAAGATCTCTACCACGCTAGCCAATGGCAGCGCGAAGGGTTGTTCACCCAGGACAACCATCAGTGTAGGCAGTATGGCCAGGGTTAACGGCAACTTGATGATAATGACACTGCCGCGGCCCCACTCGGAATCGATTTCGACGGAACCGTTCATCTGAGCGATTCGGGTCTTCACAACATCCATACCCACACCACGTCCAGAGACATCTGAGATCTCTTTCTTGGTGGAGAAGCCGGGAGCGAATATCAGATTGAAGCACTCTTTGTCATCCAGGCGTGCTGCCGCCTCGTTGTCCATCATGCCTTTTTCCACTGCCTTTTGCCGCAGCACTTCCGGGTCCATCCCCTTACCGTCATCACTGATGGAAAGCAGGATATGATCCCCCTCCTGTGCGGCAGAGAGAAGCACGCTGCCCCGTCTCGGCTTACCGGCTTTTTCCCGATCCTCAGGCTGTTCGATACCATGGTCCACAGAGTTACGGACCAGGTGCACAAGCGGATCTGCCAAGGCTTCGACAAGGTTTTTATCCAGGTCGGTATCCTCACCCTCCATCTCCAGATCGATCTCCTTCTTCAGGCTCCGGGCCAAATCACGCACTACACGAGGAAAGCGGCCAAAGACCTTTTTAATTGGTTGCATGCGGGTTTTCATCACCGCCAGCTGGAGGTCAGCGGTAACCACATCAAGATTGCCAACCGCATTGGCAACCTCTTCATCATTCAGGGTTGCTTTCAGTGTTGCCAGACGATTTCTCACCAGCACCAACTCACCAACCATATTCATGATGTCATCGAGCCGTTGAGTGTCGACACGAACAGTCGTCTCAGCAGGTGGTTTTGCTGCCGCTTTTGCTGGTGCGGGCGCTGAACCTCCTCTAGTAGCAGCTTTTTTCGGCTGTGGCGCTTGCGATTCCGTGTTAGCTGCCGGCTTTGCTTTTGCAGCCGGTTTCGTTTTGGGTGCGGGCTTGGACTTAGCCTTAACCGCTTTTTTGCCCTTGGCTGGCGATGCAGCAGGCTTTTTCTTGCTCGGCGCATCTCCGGATTTCACTTTTTGAGGATCGAACTTGCCCTCCCCATGGATCTGATCCAGCAGGGCATCAAACTCATCCTCGGTTATCTCATCATTTGCTGATGACTCGGTGGCATCTTTTTTTGGCTTAGCCGCCGGTGTCTCCTTCGTCAGGTTTGAGGGATCGAACTTACCCTCCCCATGGATCTGATCAAGCAGATTATCGAACTCTTCCTCACTGATCTCATCAGATCCTGACGCAGCTTTAGCTGCAGTCTTTATTTCACTCTCTGCCGGTTTGCCGGTAAATTTTCCTTCGCCGTGCAGCTCATCCAGTAGGGACTCGAATTCATCCTCCGAAATATCCTCACCAGCAGGCGCAGTGGCAGGCGCCTCAATCGCCTCCAGCAGATCTTCAAATTCATCATCCGAGAGATTGTCGTGTGCAGCACCCGCCTCGACCGTTTCTGCGGTGGAAGCCACGACTTCTTCCTCGACCTCGGATGATTCATCGGCTAGTTCGGCCGCTTCACTGGCACTTTCTTCCTCTTCTTCCTCTTCTGCCTCTTCATCGGCGGGAACGGCAAATGCGCTGAGTCGTTGGATTAGGCTGGGATCGGCATGATCCGGCATCGTACCTTCGCGAACCTCATTGAACATGACATTAACCACGTCCAAGACTTCCAGTACTGCATCCATCAAATCCGGTGTGACGGGCCGCTGTCCCTGACGAAGAATATTGAAAACATCCTCGGAGCGGTGACAGACTTCCACCAGTGGATCAATGGCGAGAAATCCCGCACCACCTTTGATGGTATGAAAACCACGAAATACGGCATTGAGCAGATCGTAGTCATCTGGCTGCTGCTCGAGATCTACCAGCTGTTCGCTGAGTTGCTCGAGTATCTCGCCTGCCTCGACCAGAAAATCCTGCAGGATCTCGTCATTGACATCGATGCTCATCTAACACTCCAGGCCAATTTGCCACACCTAATTTTATTCAGGGATTATCGATCTATTTATCGGTCAATGGATGAATAACTAAAATCCCAAGCTCGAAAGCAGATCATCCACATCATCCTGACTCGTTACCTGCTCTCCCTGATCCAGGCCTGGAATAGCGGGACCAGCCAACTCCTCAGCATCCTGCTTGGCGGCTTTTCCATCGTCGAGTTTGCTACCTGTTATTCGAACCAGTTTGACCAGCTTCTCCTCAACATCATGTACTAGCGTGATGACCTTGCTAATTATCTGGCCAGTCAGATCCTGAAAATCCTGTGCCATGAGGACTTCCGAGAGGCTGGCATGCAGATCTTTGGAATCCTCCTTGGTCTGTTGTAAAAAATCGGCCAGCGTATCGCTTAAATCTTTGAACTCATCTTTGCTCAGCATGCGACTGCGCAGCTTATTCCATTCGTCGGACAACTCAGTGGAGCGTTCCTCCATCACTGCCACCATCGGCAGACTTTTCTCTACCTGTGTCAGTGTGCGGTCAGCCGACTGTTGGGTCATGGTGATGACGTAGTTAAGGCGTTCCTTAGCATCGGGTATTTCCACATTGGTCATGTCAGAGATGCGGGCATCCAGCAGAAACCCATTAATGGCGTCATGCAGCTCTCTCGTCAGACGCCCAACTTCAACAAACAGATCATCTTTACCGCCAGCAGGTGCAAGTGACTCGATCAACTGGTCGGCTTCCTCATCGTTACCGGCTTCCAGACTCGCGACCAGAGCCTTGGCGGTTTCCAAGCGGTCATCGTTATATTCTTTTTTTTGCCCCATGGCTAAACTCCCAGTACTGCATTCATTTAACCCACACGTTCGAAGATCTTACTGATCTTCTCTTCCAGCGTGGTGGCAGTGAATGGTTTAACCACATAACCATTGACGCCTGCCTGAGCAGCTTCAATGATCTGTTCTCTCTTGGACTCCGCCGTCACCATCAACACAGGCAGCTTGGCCAGCTTTTCATCGGCCCTGACTGCCTTCAAAAGATCGATGCCGGTCATGCCAGGCATATTCCAATCGGATACGAGAAAGTCGAAGCTGCCATTCTGTAGCATGGGAAGTGCAGTCAGGCCGTCATCCGCCTCTTGGGTATTATTGAACCCAAGATCGCGCAAGAGATTTTTAATAATGCGCCTCATGGTCGAAAAATCGTCCACAATGAGGATCTTCATGTTCTTATCCAAGGCAACCTCCCATCTCAGTGTCGCCGTAACCAATCAAACTAAGCAACCAATTCATACTGCTATTCTTCCTCATGCACCAGGGAGAGCCACTCGGTGAGGCGTGAACGCAAACGTAGCGTGGCCTGGCTGTGTATCTGGCAAATGCGGGATTCACTGACACCCAACACACTGCCGATCTCCCGCAGATTCATTTCATCATCGTAATACATGGCAATCACCAGGCGCTCCCGCTCCGGCAGGCCGGCAATGGCATCCGCCAAGGCCTCTTTGAAAGCCGATTTCTGCAATCCTTCAAATGGCGTATCAGCACCACCTTCCATTTGAAACGGCAGTCCGTCACTCACGGCCGTTAATTCATCCAGACTGAATATACGACAACCCGTCGAGTCCTTGAGAATCTGGTGATAATCATGCAGGGTCATATCGAGTGCTTCGGCGACCTCGACATCACGTGCATCACGTCCCTCATTGTTCTCAATCTCTCGCATCGCCTCGGCCACCATGCGTGCCTTGCGATGTACCGAGCGCGGCGTCCAGTCGCTGCGTCGTATTTCATCCAACATAGCGCCTCGAATACGGATACCCGCATAGGTCTCGAAACTGGCACCCTGAGTCGGATCATAATTTTTACTCGCCTCCAGCAGTCCTAACATACCGGCTTGTATCAGGTCATCCGCCTGTACATTCGGTGGCAACCGGTTCATCAGATGGTAGGCGATCCGTTTCACCAAACCAGCATGTTGATTCACCAGGTCATCGAAGTTCTGCTGTTCTTGCATGGCGGTGTATGTCGCTAAACCGTTCACCGTCAAATCTCCCCGTATTGGCTTGAAAATTGAATCAGACGTTCGACGAAGAACTGCAGATCTCCACTGACTCCCGTGGGTACAGGCCAGTTATCGGCCTTCTTGGCCAGATTCTTGAATGCCTGTGATACACGAGCCCTCGGATAGGCATCGACCACCGGCCTCTGGCTCTTCACCGCCTTACGCAGTTGTTCATCGAACGGAATGCTACCCATGTAGCTGAGCATAACATCCAGGTACTGATCAGTGACCCGGCACATTTTATTGTACAGGTCCCTGCCCTCCTGCACGCTCTTGACCATATTTGAAAGGATGCGGAAACGGCTGACGCCATGTTCCCGATTGAGCAGTTTAATAATCGCGTAGGCATCGGTAATCGAAGCCGGCTCATCGCACACGACGACGATCTGCTCCTGAGCCGCCCGGCTGAAACTGACCACCAGATCCGAGATGCCGGCGGCTGTGTCAATAAGCAGCACATCCACGTCGTTGGCCACTTCACTGAAGGCATGGATCAGGCCCGCATGCTCGGCCGGGCTCATCTCTGCCATATGCTGTATACCCGAAGCACCGGGAATCACCTTCAAGCCCTTGGGGCCGGTGACCATGATCTCTTCCAGCGAACACTCACCATTCATCACATGGGAGAGGTTCTGCTTGGCATGCAGCCCGAGGACCACATCGATATTGGCCAACCCCAGATCGGCATCGAGCAACATCACCCGGCGACCCATCTCGGCCATGGCCACACCCAGGTTGACGGAAATATTGGTCTTGCCCACACCCCCCTTACCACCGGTGACGGCTATAACTCTGACAGGATCCGGATTCACCATACGACGGAGCCCTGTGGCCTGGTCTTCAACTTGCTCAGACATGTGCATGTTCACCCATTCCTCCAAAGGCCATCGCCAGATAATCCTCGTCAGGTCGACACGCGTTGGTATCACACAACTCGACCGCCTGACTGACCATGCGCTTGGCGCTTGCCACATGAATATCTTCCGGGACCCGTTGTCCATCCGCCACATAGGCCAACGGTAGTCCCGCATCCATCAGGCCGGAAAAAACACCGCCCAACTCAGCTGCTTCATCGACTTTTGTAATGATAGCGGCGACTGGCTGAGCCGCCGCGAAGGCGTGAATCGCATGACTCAGAGCGGAACGTTGAGTGGTTGCTGAGAGTGTCAGTAGGGTCTTGATCGGATGATTGCCTGAGGTCATCAGTGACAACCGCTCTGACAATTTAAGGTCGCGGAGTCCCATGCCTGCCGTATCGATCAACACCAGCCGCTTGTCGGCAAAGGCATGTAAGGCATCACTGAGTTCTTCTGCTGACGCCGCACAACGTACCGGCACATCGAGAATACGGCCGTAGTTATGCAGTTGCTCCTGCGCACCGATTCGGTAGCTGTCGGTGGAAATCAATGCCAGATGACGGTTGCCATGACGCAGACAGAATTTGGCTGCCAGTTTGGCGATGGTCGTGGTTTTCCCTACGCCGGTAGGACCGACCAGTGCGACAATTCCACCCCGGTCGAGCAGATCATCTTTATAGATAGGTAATTCACTGTTGAGGTGGAAAAGGGACTGACGCCATGCCTGCTCAGGTGTCTCTGCATCCTCCACCCGGTATGCCAGTTCCCGGCAATGGGCCGCATCGAGTCCCAGTCCGATCAGACGACGCATCAGATCCTGGGTCTGTGGACGACGTTGCCCCAGATCCCGCCATGTCAGCTCGGATAGCTCATTTTCCATCATGCGACGCATGGCTTGCATCTCGCGACGCATTTCCCGTAGCACAGGATCCTGGCTCCACTCCACGTGAGGCTTGGTCTCATCCTTCGGGGTAGATCTTTCGGCACTGGTCGTGCGGCTGCTCTCTCTATTTAGATCGGGGGAAGCAACTGATGTACTGGTGCGTGTCTGTGGCCTTGGCGTAGGTTGACCCTTGGTTTCGGGAGTCATTGGCTGTGACAGGGTAAAGGCGGACTCGTCGTAATCGACTGCTGCTACCAGCTCGACACCACCCTCTACACTCTTATTGGAGAGAATCACCGCATCGGCCCCCAGGGCCTCTCTTACCTGGCGCAGTGCCTGGCGCATGTCGGCAGCAAAAAAACGGCGTATTTTCATCAGTTGCGATCCCCCGGTTCAGTCTGGAGGATCGAACCTGGTTAGGTTTCGAACCCTCAGCCTTCCTGTCTCATCTCTGCGTTTGTGTTACCTATTGTGGAAACCACCTTGATCTGGCGGTTGTCCGGTATCTCGTTATAAGAGAGAACGTGCAATCCAGGTGCCGCATGTTTGGCGAATCTTGCCATCCAGGGTCTGATCGGTGCAGCCACCAGAAGTATCCCCTCCTGGCCTTGTGCTTCCATGGCTACCTGGGTCTCTCCCAGGGCACTTTGCAGTCTCTCTGCCAGCCCGGGTTCGAAACCGGCCTGGCCCTCTTCCGAGGATTGCATGGTACGTTGCAATAACTGTTCCAAACTCGCATCCAGCACGGCAACAGGAATTTCTTCAGTAGTTCCAGTAAGTTGCTGCACGATACCCCGTGACAAGGCAACCCTTACCGCTGCTGTCAAAACGCCGGGGTCTTGACTCCTGGGCGCCTGCTCCGCCAAGGTTTCGGCGATTCGGCGAACATCACGGATCGGCACATGCTCGGCCAGCAGGTTCTGCAGGATCTTCACCACCACGCTCATGGGCAAGGTATTGGGGATCAAATCCTCCACCAGCTTGGGCGCGGACTTGGCCAGCATGTCGAACAGTTGCTGCACCTCCTCGTGACCGAGCAACTCGCTGGCCTGGCCATGAAGAATCTCGCTCAGGTGGGTAGCAACCACTGTGCTGGCATCGACCACGGTATAACCCAGCGTCTGTGCCTGATCCTTCTGCTCCGGTTCGATCCAGACCGCATCCAGACCAAAGGTCGGATCTTTGGTGGCCACACCCTGTAATTCACCGAACACTTGGCCGGGGTTGATAGCCAGTTCACGATCAGGAAGGATTTCCGCCTGCGCCATCGCCACCCCGTTGATCGAAATACGATAGCTATTGGGTGTCAGGTCGAGATTGTCGCGGATATGTACAGACGGGATGAGAAATCCCAGTTCCTGTGACAGTTTGCGCCTCACGCCTTTGATTCGGTTCATCAACTGGCCGCCCTGATTTCGGTCAACCAAGGGGATCAGTCGATAGCCGACTTCCAGCCCGATCAGATCCACCGGTTGCACATCCTCCCAACCCAAATCATGCTGTTCAGGCGCCTCTTGTGGAGCCTCTTCCACAGGCGCGGGTTCCGGTTGTTGCTGGCGATGCCAGATCATCCAGGCAGCGGCGCCGGCGGCAGCCGCCAGTGTCAGGAAGGCAAAGTTGGGCATACCGGGAATGATGCCCATGAGAAACAGTACGGTAGCAGCCACCGACAGGGCCTTGGGACTGGTAAAGAGCTGACTGACGATCTGACCGCCCACGTCCTGGGTGCTGGCAACACGGGTGACGATGATCGCCGCCGAAGTAGACAGCAACAGTGAGGGAATCTGTGCCACCAGGCCGTCACCGATGGTCAGCAACACATAATTCTGCAGCGCAGTGGAGAAGTCGAGATCATGCTGGGCCATACCGATGGAAAGCCCGCCAAGAATATTGATGAAGAGGATCAGAATACCGGCAACCGCGTCGCCCCGTACAAACTTGCTGGCACCATCCATCGCCCCGTAGAAATCAGCTTCCTTAGCCACGTCATCACGACGCTCACGCGCTTCGTCCTGACTGATCAGTCCCGAATTGAGATCGGCATCGATGGCCATCTGCTTGCCCGGCATAGCATCCAGGGTGAACCTGGCGCTGACTTCTGAAACACGTCCGGCACCTTTGGTAACCACCACGAAGTTAATAATCACCAGAATCAGGAAGACGACAAGACCGACCGCATAGTTACCCCCGATGACAAAAGCGCCAAAGGCCTCGATTACCTTACCGGCCGCATCGCCACCGGTATGACCTTCCAGCAGCACTACCCGGGTGGAAGCCACATTCAATGCCAGACGTAATAAAGTTGCGATCAACAGCAGACTGGGAAAGACCGAAAATTCCAACGGGCGGCGTGTATAAACCACCACCAACATGACCACCAGGGAGAGGGTGATATTGAACGTAAAGAACATATCGAGGGCGATGGGTGGCAATGGGATAATCACCATCGCAAGCAACATCACCAGCACTATTGGAGCACCGAGACCGCGGGCCCCTGCTTGCTTTACATTGCTCAGGATTGCTGTGGCGTCCATCTTCTTACCTTAAAAATTATGAATTGTGAATGGTGAATTTTGAATTAAGGTGCTTGTTTCACTCGCACTTTTTTTATGCATGCTAATGGCCAGAATCACTCTGGTGGTCCTATCTCCAAAAATGTTTGGGGACATGTATCCCAATAAAAGTTGTGCGTACAACGCACTCATCAATTCAAAATTCATAACTCAAAACTCAACATTACTCGTCATGTCGAAACTCATCCGGTACCTGCAGATCATCCGGCAGCTCAGGCCTGTCTCCACCCTCGGTGCGATAGGCTCTGAGTTGGAAGACATAAGCCAGCAATCTGGCCACCGCCATATAGAGTCCTGCGGGGATAAAGGCATCCAGCTCTGTATGGTAGTAAATGGCCCGGGCGAGTACCGGCGACTCAACCAAGGGCACACGGGATTCCTTTGCCACCTGGCGGATGTTCATTGCCACCAGGTCGGCGCCTTTCGCCAACAACTTCGGCGCATGCATGTGCTCAGGATCGTATTTCAGTGCCACGGCAAAGTGAGTCGGGTTGGTGACGATGACATCAGCCTTTGGCACTTCTTCCATCATGCGGCGCTGGGCCATCTCGCGCTGCAGCTGACGGATACGACCTTTAACCTCAGGTTTACCTTCGGTCTCTTTCATCTCATCGCGCAGTTCCTGGCGAGTCATTTTCAACTGGCGCTTGTGTTCCCACAGCTGAAACGGCACATCGATGGCAGCAATAATAATCAGAGTCGAGGTCATCAGGATTACCGACCAGCCAATCAGGCCATTGAGCCGATCGATGGCCTGGTTCATATCCATCGCATGTAGAGAGAGAAACTTATCCAGACTTGTATAGAGAAGCAGAACCGTGATCCCACCGATGAGCAGGAACTTGGCCATTGCCTTAACCAACTCCACCAACCCACGCGCTGAAAAGACTCGTTTGAGACCCTTTAGCGGACTCAGCTTGTCCAGCTTCGGTGTCAGCGCTTCAGCACTGATGGAAAACCCACCCAAGGCAATGGAACTAAAAATAGCGGCAACAATGACCATCAGAAAAAAGGGCGTCAGACTCAGAAAGATCTGTGCGATGCCTTCGCCCAGATGAATGAACATGCTGTTGACGTCAAAGATCTCTTCCCGGGTCAAAACAAATCGTTGACTCATCATCTCCGACAAGCTGTTACCCAGTGATTTGCTCATGACCACCAGGCTTATCACGCCGATCATGGTCACCATCATGGTATTGAGTTCACGCGAACGGGGCACCTGCCCTTTTCGCTTGGCATCATCCAACCGTTTCGCTGTCGGTTGTTCTGTTTTTTCCTGACCGTCTTGGTTCTCAGCCATCACTCACCTCGTCACGCGCAGTGTCTGCATGATGAGTTGGAAAGACTCGTCGAGGAACTCATTGAAGACGTTGAACAGGTTGGGCAACGTCACCCACATGAGGGCAAAACCCAACAGCATGGTGATGGGAAAACCGACGGAAAAGATATTCAATTGTGGTGCGGCACGCATGACGACACCCATCCCCATGTTGACCATCAGCATGGCGCCGACGATGGGCAGTGCGATCAGCAATCCGCCGGCGAAGAGGCGACTGCCCCAGGCGACGATATCAAGAAATCCGTTACGCGATATCCCATCCATCGCCACCGGCAGTGTATGGAAACTATCGGCCACCAGCTCTATCGCCAACAGATGGCCATTGGAGAGGAGAAACAGAAGTGTCGCCAAAATCAGATAGAACTGGGCGACAACCGGTACCTGCACGCCATTCTGCGGATCGACCATGGAAGCAAAACCCAGCCCCGTGCTGTAGGCCACCACCTGACCACCAAAGACCAGTGCACCAAACACCATCTGCAGCAGGAATCCCATGATGACGCCGATCACTATCTGCTGCAGCATGATCATAAAACCGGTATGACTCAACACATCGGCCGGTGGCATGGGAGGCAGGGTTGGAATGATTGTCCAGGTGATCAGCAGCATCAGCACAATACGAAATCTGACAGGCACCTGACGGGAACTGAACAGGGGTGCTGCCAGTAACATGGCGCCGATTCGCACCATGGGCCAAAGGTAGGCCGCCATCCAAGCGTTGAACTGTGCCTCATTGATGATCATTGGATTCCCAATCCACCTAGTGGATCAACTCCGGGATACTCTCGATGAGGTTCAACGAAAAATTCATCAACAGCTGAATCATCCAGTTACCCGCCAGCATCAGCACCAGACCCACCACCACCAGTTTGGGGATGAAGGTCAGTGTCATTTCATTGATCTGTGTGGCTGCCTGAAACATGGCGATTAACAAACCCACTGCCAGCGCGGGCAGCAGCACCATACCGGTAAGAATACCGACCACCTCGAGGGTATTCTGGCCGATTGACATGACGGTATCGGGACTCATGATCGATTCTCCCGGTTAAACTTGAAAACTCGACGCCAGGGTGCCAAAAACCAGCGCCCAGCCATCGATCAATACAAACAACATGATCTTGAACGGCAATGAAATGATCATGGGCGATAACATCATCATGCCCATCGACATCAGCACACTGGCGACCACGATGTCGATAATCAGAAAAGGGATAAACAGCAGAAAGCCAATCTGGAAACCGGTTTTAAGTTCACTGGTAGCGAAAGACGGCAGCAACAGACTGAAAGGCACATCCGCCGGTTCAGCGAGATCGCCAAAATTACCGATTCGGGCAAACAGGGCCAGATCATCTTCCCGGGTCTGAGCCATCATGAATTCATGGAAAGGCGTGGCGGCTGCCTGCAGTGCTTGCACCGTATCGATCTCTTCGGCCAGATAGGGTTGTACCGCTACCTGGTTCACCTCGTTGAAGACCGGCATCATGATGAAGAGGGTGAGAAACAGAGCCAGGCCGATGAGAATCTGATTCGAGGGCGTATTCTGGGTACCGAGTGCCTGGCGGAGAATGGCCAGCACAATGATGATACGGGCAAAGGAGGTCATCATCATGAGCGCCCCGGGCAACAGGGTCATGGCGGTCATAAAGAGCAGGATCTGAATGGTCAGCGTGTAGGTCTGTCCACCCTCCCCATCCGTCACTACACTAAAGGCATCAACACCCGGTGCGGCTTGCACCAGGTTACTCAGCAACAATCCGGCAATTAGCAGCCAAGTCTTCATGATGCTACTGCCCTGTCGCTGGTCCCCTCACCATGAGCTTTCGTCAGCTCCTGTTGAAAGGCATCACCGGCGGGTAATTCATAGAGGGTACGCACCTGACCCGGAGCAACTCCCAACAGCAGACGAGCGTTCTCCACTTCCACCACCACCACACGCTCACGGGCGCCGACCGAGGCACCACCCAGTACTTTCACGTAGCCTTTGCCGGCCATAGGGAGATGGGCGTAACGTTTGAAAAGCCAGGCTCCACCAATGATAAGACCGAGAATCAGTAACAGCCCGCCAGCGGTCTGAAACAGGCTCTCGGTGCCCAGTGGCGTTGTCTTGACACCCAGTCCTTTCTCAGCCGTTTCAACAGCCAGCAGGGTGTCACTGATCAACAGCAGCAGTGGAGTCCAGCGAAGCATCAGCTCAATCTCTTGACGCGTTCCGATGGACTGATGATATCGGTGAGGCGCAGGCCGAACTTCTCATTCACCACAACCACTTCTCCCTGCGCGATGAGTGTGCCGTTAACCAATACATCCATCGGTTCACCGGCCAGCCTATCCAATTCCACCACCGAGCCCTGATTGAGCTGCAGCAGATTTCGGATATTGATCTTGGTGCGGCCGATCTCCATGGAGATCGTCACCGGCACATCGAGGATGGCATCCATATTGACCGAATCATTACCCGATTCGTCAGTCAGTTCATCGAATGTGGCTGTCGCTGCCGCATCTCCGCTCTCTTCATCGTCCTGTTCATCCAGTGCGGCTGCCCATTCATCGGCCAGCGCTTCGTTGGGATCGGTCTTGGTTTCTTCATTCATACTCTTGACCCTCTCAGGGTAATCAATTCAGGCATCGGATACCTGTGTTACTCAATCGCCAGCTTTACTTTCCTGTTCGATGGACTTCCTCTCCATTTCGAGATATTCATGCAAACCTTTGCGCTTCGACTTCTGCAACCACTCTGAAACCTTCAACGAATAGTTGCCGTCAGCCACTCCCAGGCGTGCTTTGAAGATCGGCACTTCCGCCGCTTCGACTTCGACTTCACTCGGCATCTCGAAGGGAATGATGTCGCCTTTCTTCAAACTGGCCAGCGCTTTGACAGACATCTGCACATCGGCCAGCGTGCTGCTGAGCTCAACCTTTGCAGCAAGGATCTCCTCCCGCAGAGAATGCTCCCAGCGCTCATCCCGCTCACCCCGGTCACTCTGCACACCGGCATCGAGCAGTTCTCGAATCGGCTCCAGCATTGAATAGGGCATGCAGACATGGAAATCACCGCCACCACTCTCCAGATCCACGTGAAAGGAGGTGACTACCACTACCTCGGAGGGACTGACAATATTGGCGAACTGGGGGTTGACCTCTGAGCCGCTATACTCAAAACCGACACGAAAAACCGGATGCCAGGCCTGAGTAAGATCCTCAAAGGCCCGCTTCAGCAGCAGCTGGACCACACGGTTTTCCGTTGGCGTAAAGTCCCTTCCCTCAATCTTGGTGTGAAAGCGGCCGCTACCACCGAAATAGTTATCCACTACGCTGAAGACCAGCTTTGGATCAATCACAAACAACCCTTTACCACGCAGAGGCGGCACCCTGATCATGTTCAGGCTGGTCGGCACGAAAAGGCTATGGACGAACTCCGAAAATTTCTGCATCTGGATGCCGGAGACCGAAAGATCGGCGGTACGCCGCAACATATTGAACAGGCTGGTACGAAACAGGCGGGCGAATCGCTCGTTTATCATTTCCAGGGTCGGCAGGCGTCCACGAACGATACGATCCTGACTGGTGAAATCGTATGCGCTGGTACCGCCGGTTTCTGATACATCGCTCTCAGTCGCAACATCGCCGTTGTCAACACCATGCAATAGGGCATCGATCTCTTCTTGTGAAAGTAAGTCGCTGGCACTCATAGCGTTATTGGGTCACAAAACTGGTGAAGTAGAGGGCATCAATCTGAGCCGGTGCATTCAGTTCTTTCAACACACGGTTCAGTTCGTTCAGCATCTTTTTCTGCAACGCCTCCTTCTCGGAACGGTCCTTCAAAGCCTTGGCATCCACGGCCGATAATAAGTTGAGCAGATTGTGCCGAATCATGGGATCGTTATGAGTGACGAACTCTCCCAAGGCCTCATTCGAGAAGCGTACGCTGACACCTACCTGCAGCAGGCTCGGCTTACCGGGTAAAGTCACGACGAAGGGAGGATCAAGATCAAGATACTGTGCAGGCCCCTGAGCTGCAGCCTCCTCGGCAACCAACTCACCGCTCTCATCAGCGGCCTGTTCATCATCACCACCTGAAAGCAGGAAATAGGCTGCCAGCCCACCACCCACCAAAAGCAGCGCAACCGCTGCGATAATAATAATCAGTTTGCTCTTACCTGGTTTCTCTTCGCCCAGATCGAGCTCTTCAGCCCCATTCTCATTTGCCATGATGCATTTCCTCAAACAAGCTATGCGATGAAATGCAAAATAGATGCCACACAAGAACTAAATTATTTTTCCTTTTATTTCAATTAGTTGCGCATTCCATTTCTTAAGAAGACAAATCTTTGACTCTGTAGGCATTTGTCTGCAGGCATTTTTCTGTCGTTTTATACTGAGAAAAGTGGCTGAACAGTATGCCAATGAGTAGTAGTTCTACGACTTGTCGATCAAGGGATATAGACAGAAAATTCCAATATCCACTTCTTCAGGTCAGGCTTTATGCAGAGAAAAACTAAAAATTTGGCTTTATCCACACTTAATTAAGTGCTATTAATTAGCCCCATAACCAATTGTTAAGCATATGAATTTAGGATCTGCGTGACTAATACTCCTGAGACAAAGTCATTCAGCGGACGATTTTCCAATCTTCCGACACCGCCGGCTATCCTCATAGAATTGGTCGACAGCTGTAATAATCCGGATGTCAGTATCGCCAAATTAGCGGAAATCATCCGCAAAGATGCCTCTGTCTCATCCAAGGTGATCTCAGCCGCCAATTCCCCTTTTTACCGCCAGTGGCAAGAGATCAGCGATCTGCATCGCCTGCTGGTCGTCCTGGGTATGAAGAGCGTCAGGACGATCGCCATCAACAGTGCGGTACAGCAGTTCTTCGGTCAGCTTGGAAAACAGATGGGGCGAACAGTCGACCGCATCTGGTATCACTCCCTGGTCTGTGCCTACTGTGCGAGATCCCTTGCTGAACTAACCACATACACCTCTCCGGAGGAGGCCTATTTTGCAGGTCTTCTGCACCGTCTGGGCCAACTCGCACTGTTACAAGCCTATCCTGAGTCCTACCAGAAGATTCTCGACAAAAACCTGTTCGGCAATGCATTGAGTCATGCAGAGAGGGAAAGTACGGGTTACACCTCACCGGCGGTGGCGGCACAACTTATCGATAGCTGGGAACTACGCTCGTTTCTCTCCGATGCCGTCCTCTATCAATACGAACCGGCAGAGACGGTACTCGACGGCTCCCATCTGGTTAAGCTCATCAATCTCGCCAGCCACCTGTCACATTTCGAAACCACGCCTGACAACGAAACCCTTGAGCGTGCTGACCTACTGTTCGGGCTCAATCAGTCGATGGTGGAAAAACTTCTCAATGAGAGCCAGGAAAAGGCAAAAACCACTGCCCGCAGTCTGGGTATCGCCCTCCCCTCCGAGAAAAGCGACCCACAGGCACAATCACACCAGCAAGCTCTCGGCGAGAGAGTTAAACAGGCAGCCTTGTTTGGCGGCGGTATCGATTCAAGCCCGGAAAAGAACGATCTGCCGATGACACTACAGCAGATTCAACACGATCTTGATCTCCTATTCGGCTTCAAGCAGACCTGCTTTCTACTCTTCGACAGTGAAGAGCAAAAGCTTCAACCCATCGACCCCATACTCGCAGATGACAAACTGTTAGAAGGAATTGTTTTTTCCACCGAATCCGAGCGCAGCCTTGCGTCGAAGGCATTTATCAGCCAGGAGATCTGCCACTCGTTTGAAGCCTCCGCTGATGAGCCCCTCCCCGTGGGAGATCGCCAACTGGCACGCTATGTCAGGTCCGATGATCTGCTCTATCTTCCACTGAGCGCTCAACAACAGAGAATGGGGCTCATTGCCATAGGTCTCAGTGAATCTCTTTGGCATACATTGGAGGAACAACAACCCTTGTTGCAACTGTTTGCCAAAGAGGCGGCGCAGACGCTCATTCGCCAACAGGAAACGGCACTGTCGCAACAACAGGTGATCGATGAAGAGCGGGCAGCATTCCATCTGGAAGCTCGTAAAGTGGTGCATGAAGCCAATAACCCACTGGGCATCATCAATAACTATCTACATATTCTGGGCATGAAATTGGGCGAGGATCATGAGGCGCAGGGTGAGATCGACATTATCAAGGAAGAGATTGATCGCGTAGGAAAAATAATCCTAAGGATGCGCGATATTCCCGAGGGACTTGAGAAACAAGAGAGGACAGTTGACATCAATCAATTGATCACCGATTTGGACAAGTTGTTTCAATCATCTCTCTTTCCGTCTCACAATATCTCATCTACGCTGGACCTGGACAGAAATATACCGGCGATTCGAACACAACGAAGTCACATGAAACAGATCCTGACGAATCTGGTGAAAAATGCTGCAGAGGCTATGGACCAGGGAGGCAACCTCAACATTGTCACCCGCGACAATGCCTATCTCAACGGTAAGGCTTTTATAGAGATACAGATTATCGATGACGGACCGGGTATCCCGGCAGAAATCATGCAACAACTATTTACTCCAGTGACATCTACGAAGGACAGTTCCCACTCGGGTCTGGGACTGGCGATTGTCAAGAATCTGATCGATGAGATATCCGGTCACATCAGTTGTACATCCAATCAGGGACAGGGCACACGCTTCCAGCTCTATCTGCCAAGAACCGGAATATCGACGACATAACGGATCAAGTATGCACTCAATCTATCCATCACCCTGGCGCGGCATTGAAGGCGACCTGAAAAGGATTCCGAAAAAAATAAAGGTCAACACCCAGCAGCGTAATTTTCTCGCGCGCATCCTTGTGGTTGATGACGAACCCCGCGCAAGAGCCAGCTTGAAAGAGTTACTCAGACTCTCCGGCTATGAGACCACTCTGGCTGAAGGTGGACATGAAGCGGTAGAACTACTATCTCACGAGCACTTTGATCTGTTGCTGCTTGATCTCAATATGCCCGAGATGGATGGGCATCAGGTAATGGCGCATATCAATAGCCATAATATCGACTGCGACATTATTGTCGTAAGCGGTGAAACCACATTTGACCACGCGACCCAAGCACTGCGCAAAGGTGCACAGGATTTTCTACGCAAGCCTTATGCCCCGGATGAGTTGCTACGTGCCGTATCCAATACACTGGAACGTCGAAGCCTGAAACAAGACAATCAATCCATTCTCAAACGACTCGAAGAATCAGAGAACCTGCACAAATTTATTGTCAATAATTCACCGGACATGATCTACCTGTTAGACCAGGACGGCCGCTTCTCATTCATCAATGAGCGAGTCGAAACGCTACTGGGCTATAAACAGGAGGACATCCTCGGCGAGCACTTCTCCAAGCTGATTTTCGATGATGACATCGACCAGGCAACCTACACTTTCAATGAACGCCGCACTGGAGATCGCGCCACACGAAGCACAGAGTTGAGGTTATGCTGCAAGCACAGTGATACCCCCAAATATTTTGAATCAAGATCTGTACCGATTGAATTAAGTTCCATTGGTATCTATTCGGTGGACGAAGAAAACCAGAAGGCGTTTGTCGGCACTTACGGTGTGGCACGGGACATCACCGAGAGAAAACAGGCTGAGGAACTGATCAAGTATCAGCTCTATCATGACCTGCTGACCAACCTGCCTAACCGTACCCTGTTTCGTGACCGCTTGAACATGGCGATGGCACAATCCAAACGCAGCGGTAAAAAGCTGGCTATTCTCTACCTCGACATGGATCGTTTTAAAATCATCAATGATTCACTCGGTCATTTTATCGGCGATGAACTGCTGCAGTCGGTCGCTCAGCGTCTACG
The DNA here is from genome assembly GCA_025655575.1 of Candidatus Thiodiazotropha sp. (ex Monitilora ramsayi). GTDB lineage: Bacteria > Pseudomonadota > Gammaproteobacteria > Chromatiales > Chromatiaceae > Thiodiazotropha. Next base: position 27,008 of record JAHXIP010000010.1, read on the forward strand.
CAGCGAGTTACGTGAGGCGGACACGCTGGCCCGCGTCGGCGGTGATGAGTTCAACCTGTTGATCCCTGAGATCAATGACATGCAGGACGCGAGGAACCTGGCTGAGAAGATCCTACGGATCACAGCCGACCCTTTCATTATCAAGGATAAGGAGATTTTCGTTAGTTTCAGCATCGGCATCTCCATCTATCCCACGGACGGTGACACCAAGGATGCACTGATCAAGAACGCCGACATGGCTATGTACAAGGTGAAGCGAGCCGGTAAAAACGGTTATGCCTTCTATGCCGATGAGATGAAATCCCACTTCTCTCAATCCCTCGATATTGAAAATGGGTTACGTAAGGCCATATCCACCAACGAGCTTTGTCTCTTTTACCAACCACAGTACGACATCCTTGATGGCAAGATGGTTGGTGTTGAGGCGCTGGTACGTTGGCAACATCCGGAAAAGGGAATCATTCAGCCCAACGAATTCATCAGCGTGGCAGAAGAATCCGGTCTTATTGTATCTCTGGGCGAATGGGTACTGCGCAAGGCCTGTACCGATATCAGACGATGGATTGACGAAGAGTCGGTCACGCTCAGCCTGTCGGTCAACATCTCTGTGCAGCAGCTCGAGATGGAACAGTTTGTCGCCAAGACGCTTAAGATCATCAAACGCCTGAACCTGCCGAGAAATATCCTTGAACTGGAGATTACAGAGCATGCCATCATGCAGGATATGGACAAGGCGATTCACACGCTGTCCCAACTCGCCAACAAAGGCGTGCGTATCGCCATCGACGATTTTGGCACCGGCTACTCTTCACTGGGTTATCTACAGACACTACCCATCAATACATTGAAGATGGACCGTTCATTTGTACAGGGCATCAAATCGACGGGGGACAACTCGATCATCAACGCGATAATCGCCATGGCCAAGGGTTTGAATCTCGACCTGATCGCCGAGGGCGTCGAGCAACAACCACAGATCGATCATCTGTTGGCTGCGGGTTGTCGCCTTGCACAAGGCTTCTACTACAGCCGGCCGCTGCCGGAGGAAGAGTTGATCAAACTGATTAAAGAGGCCAGCTCGGCTTCTATAACGGGCAAGACCACGGCAACTCAATCAACACAGCACCCAACCACTCAAGAAAATCACCAGATCTGAGAAATCAGTTGTACAGGATATAACGTTTTTATCAGCGTTTTTCCTCTCCGTGTTATCATACGCCGCCTTGAAACCGGTGCCTCGAACCCGATGCACTCAGGCCTAACCTCAAACCGACAGAGACACAATGGCTCAGTACATCTACACCATGAACCAGGTGGGCAAGATTGTTCCCCCGAAGAAAGTCATCCTGCGCGATATCTCCCTCTCCTTCTTTCCCGGCGCCAAAATCGGTGTACTGGGCCTCAACGGTGCAGGTAAATCGACCCTGTTGCGCATCATGGCAGGCATCGATACCGACATCGAGGGTGAAGCCCGGCCCCAGGCAGGTATCCGTATCGGCTACCTGTCCCAGGAGCCTCAACTGGACGAGACAACCGATGTTCGCGGCAATGTAGAGGCGGCACTAGCGGACGTGAAGCAGGCCTTGGCCCGTCTGGATGAGGTGTACGCCGCCTACGCGGACCCGGAAGCTGATTTCGATGCCCTGGCCAAGGAGCAGGCAAAGCTTGAGGACATCATTCAAGCCAGTGACGGACACAATCTTGAGCGCCAGCTTGAGATCGCTGCCGATGCCCTGCGTCTGCCGCCTTGGGAAGCCGATGTCAAAACTCTCTCGGGCGGTGAGAGACGCCGCGTGGCCCTCTGCAAACTACTGCTGGAAAAGCCCGATATGCTGCTGCTCGACGAGCCCACCAACCACCTGGATGCAGAGTCCGTCGCCTGGCTGGAGCGCTTCCTGCACGAATACTCCGGCACCGTAGTGGCCGTCACCCATGATCGCTACTTTCTCGACAATGTCGCCGGATGGATCCTGGAACTGGACCGTGGCTACGGCATCCCCTGGGAAGGCAACTACTCCTCCTGGCTGGAACAGAAAGAGGCCCGACTGGAGCAGGAAGCCCGCGAAGAGGCCGCCCATATCAAGAGCATGAAAGCGGAACTGGAGTGGGTTCGTTCCAATCCCAAGGGTCGTCATGCCAAGAGCAAAGCCCGCCTGCAGCGCTTTGATGAACTGCAGTCCCAAGAGTTTCAAAAACGTAATGAGACCAACGAGCTGTATATTCCACCGGGTCCAAGACTCGGGGATCTGGTTATTGAAGCCGAGAGTCTGAAAAAAGCATTCGGAGACCGGGTGCTGTATGACGACATCACCTTCAACCTGCCCAAGGGTGGCATCGTCGGTATCATCGGTCCCAACGGCGCAGGTAAAACCACCCTCTTCCGCATCATCACCGGACAGGAGAAACCTGACGGTGGTGAAATGCGCATCGGCGATACGGTGGAGATCGCCCATGTGGATCAGAGCCGTGACGCGCTGGATGACAAAAAAACTGTCTGGGAAGAGATCTCAGACAGTCAGGACATCATCACCGTCGATCGTTTTCAGATGCAGTCCCGCGCCTATGTCAGCCACTTCAACTTCAAAGGCTCCGATCAGCAAAAGCGCATCGGTGACCTCTCCGGTGGTGAACGCAATCGGGTCCATCTGGCAAAACTGTTGAAACGGGGCGGCAACCTGCTACTCCTCGATGAGCCGACCAACGACCTCGATGTGGAGACCCTGCGCGCACTGGAAGAAGCGCTACTCACCTTCCCGGGCTGTGCCGTGATCATCAGCCATGACCGCTGGTTCCTAGACCGTATCGCCACCCATATACTCGCTTTCGAAGGCGACTCCGGTGTGGTCTGGTTCGAAGGCAACTATGCAGACTACGAAGCCGACCGTAAACGCCGCCTGGGCGCCGAAGCGGATCAACCTCACCGCATCAAATACAAGCGTATCAGTGGATAGACAAAGCGCAGCAAAGCTGCCGACCGACACTGAAACGAACCCGTCATCGACATCAATCATGCCGTTGACGGGTTGATTATTCTCTGGGTGTGCTTTCTCTGTGATGACAATAAAACTTATGGCTGACGCCATTAGCACAACACCTTTCGCGGCAGTAAATATGCCGTGACCTACTCCATCATGTCATTAATGACGTTCTTGAACCAGCTATGAGCGTAGCTCACCTCGCGCTTGCGTTGGTCGTCGGATGCATCCATGGGGGAGAGTCCACCCGCACCCTTGATAGGATTGATCATGTTGTTGGCACGGTCCAGTGAATAGACCGCCGCCACCGAGATCCCGTGATCGTGGCTTAGGATGCTGTAGCAGGTGTTGACGAAAGTGGGTTCGCCTACATGCAGGTCGTTGAACTTCGCCACGATCGCAGCAGCGGCCACTTTCGCCTGGGAGTTGGCGGCATAAGCCGACTTGGGCATCTTAGAGGCACTTGAAGCGTCGCCCAGCACATAGACATTCTTGTGTCGGGTCGATTCAAATGTGAGCTTATCGACCGGGCACCAGTCACCCTCGACCAGGTCAGACGCATAGGCAACCTTGCCCGCCTTCTGGGGTGGAATAATATTGATGACGTCGGCTTCGAAATCCTCGACCTCCGCCTCAAGGGTGCGGGTAGACGGATCGATCGATTCCACCTTTCCACCACTTGCCGCACCCACCCACTCGATCATGCTGTTTTCGGTGCCGAAACCGTAATGCTTGCTCCAGCCCTGTCTGAACAGCCCCTGTTTCGAAAAGGCGTCTTTTGGATCGAGAATAATAATCTTTGCCCGTGGCTTATGGTGCTTGCAGTACATGGCGATCTGCGCTGCCCGCTCATAGGGTCCGGGAGGGCATTTATAGGGGTTGGGCGGGGCGACGATGATCACCCTACCCCCCTCGGGCATGGCGCGGATCTGGTTTTTCAGGGTTACAGTCTGGGGACCGGCGAACCAGGCGTGAGGAATCTCTTCGGCCACTGCTTCATCATATCCTTCGATCGCATCCCACTTGAAATCGACCCCGGGGGAGACGACACAGGCATCATAGCCGAAGGTATCGCCACTCTCTGTGGCAACAGACTTGGCAACGGGATCGATGGCTGTCACCGAGTCGATGACGACCCGTACACCGTGACGTTTCAACCCCTCGTAGTCGAAGGTGATCGATTCAATGGTTCGATCGCCGCTCAATACCTCGTTACTCATAAAACAAGAGGTGTAGGCCTTCTTGGTCTCGATCAGTGTGACGTCGATATTAGGATCGAGCTTGCGGAGGTACTTGGCGGCAGTACAGCCACCGACGCCACCGCCCACGACCACCACCTTGCGGGTTGCTGCCAGTAGCAGGCCGGGGAAGCTCAGCGAACCACTGGCCAGTGCCATTCCGGCAGACCAGCGGATGAAGTCTCTACGGTTGAATTTACTCATTGTTCTTATCCTTCTGCGCTTATTGCTGGCTGCCGTAGTAGTGGATCAACGCTGGTACTGCATCGGTGCCTTCAGCCTCGAGTACGGCATCGACCTTACGTTTCATCTTGCGCGGATAGGGGCGTCGACCGTCGATATAATCGGCCATGCTGTACCTGAGGTAAGGCATCCACTGACCGGCAAGCGTACCGGAATCCCCTGCTGCACCGCCTTTCTCGTGGCACTTATTGCAATACTTGTTGTGCAACTTCTCACCAGCTACAGCCAGTTGCGGATCGTGATTCTGGGGCGATACCTGCAGCTTCTGTTTGGCAAAGAACCAGGCCATGCCCTTGAGCTGTTCATCGGTATAGGCCTTGGCGATGCGATTCATGATGGTCGAATTGCGCTTGTCATTGCGATAACCCTTCATGACGTCGACAAAGACATCGGGATCCATCCCGGCGATTGACGGACTGGAGGGGCCGACACTGGAACCGTCGGTACCATGGCAACCGGCGCAGGTGAAAGCAAGCGCCTGGCCGGATGGACTCTCCGCTTGTGTAAGAGCGGGTAGGATCGTCAGCAGTGCCAGAATTGCAATGTTGTTGTATCTCATTGTCTTATATCTCCGTTCAAACCGGCGAGGTCATCAGACCGATCAGGACCAGGGTCAGCAGGGCCAGACCGGCCATGATCAGCACGGTGGTGATGAAGGAGGCCGCCAGGTCTGCACGGCGCGAGGGACGACTGACCAGATGGTTATCCAGTTCACCGCTTTCAACCAGCCGCTCGTACTCGAGACGGTGGTCATGCTTGAACTCCTCAATGGGGATCGTACCGGTGAAGATAGTCGTACTCATCGGGAAGCGCTCGGGCCGGAAATGCACGTTAAAGAAGTGCACAGAGTTGAGGAAGATAGCTGCCAGCAGCGCCTCTTCCGCATGCACCAGGGTAGCGATATTGAACATCCAGCCCGGCAGGATGATGGCGGTTGCCTCCGGTGCAAACAGCATGATACCGGATGAACCGATTATCGCCGCACCCCAGAAGGGTGCCCAGTAGTCGAACTTCTGCCAATAGGTCCAGTGAGTGAACTGGGGACGCGGACCGCGGCCGAGGAACCACTTGAACATACCTTTCAGGTCATCCCAATCCTTCCAGTTGGGCAACATAGAGGTGCTGCCGAACCACTTGAAGCTATCGCGTTTGCTCCAAATATTGCTGATGGCTATGGTCAGATGGGCGAGGAATATACCCAGCCAGATTACGGCTGCGGTACGATGGATAATACCCTCCATCTCCGTTCCGCCGAGGAACACCACCACTGCCTTGGCCCAACCGGTATGTGCAAACAACAGGGTGGTGCCGGTGAGAATCAGGGTCATGGTGGAGATGGCGAACAGACCATGGATCCAGCGCCAAACTGCCGGGAAACGGCGGAAATAGACCACATCGGGTTTATTCAGATCCTCGATAAAACCCTTACCCTGAATACGGTCCATCACCTCACGATAGAGCCACATGAACACATGGACCCAGAAGAAGGCCATGACCGAGAAGATCAGCATCTGCATGAAGATCTTGAAGAACCAAAGGCCGGGGTAGTTTTCCCTGTCATCCGCATCGCCGTGGGGCCAGAAAGTGAGGAAGTTTTCATTGGCATTTTCATGGCAAACCCTGCAGTTTTCCAAGCGATTGTTGGTATGAATCTCCGATGTCGGATCATCCTCGCCCTTGACCGAGTGACCGCCATGGCAGTCGTGGCATTTAGCAGTGTTGGTATACCCCAGGCGATGCACCTGACCGTGATAGGAGTCGAAATAGGTGCGCTGGGCCTCTTTGTGGCAGTCACCGCAATTTTTGGTGATCGATAGCTTGGCCTTGTCGCTATCGGGATCGTCGATGGTGTGGGTCGTGTGACAGTCGGAGCAGACGGCCGATTCGCTGTCCTTCTCCTCCAGCACCGCCTTGCCATGGACAGATTCCTTGTACTCGTTGAGCTCTTTCCGGTGACACTCGCCGCACACCTCGGGATTCTTCAGGCGATGTTCGGCCCGTTGAAGACTGCCAAGGGTGCCGATGTCGTGGGCTTCATGGCAGTCGTAGCAGGTGGCATTGGTCTCAGATTGGTCGTGCCTGTTGGGGCGGGCGTGCACGGAATCGTAGTAGGAATCGATTGTCTCCATCACCACGCCGAGGCGTTCGTATTTGCCTTCCGGATCGTTCCTGTGCTTGTCCCAAGTCTCCCGGTGACACTCCACACAGCCAACGACAACATCCGGGGCCTCGCGGTGCGGTACGCGGTCGATGGTGGCGTGACAGTTGGTGCAGGCCTGCTCACCATGCACACTATCCTCCATCTTCTCCGGATCCGCGTAGATATCGACGATGGTGCCGTCATCCCGCGTATCGGTTTTCTCGTGCGCATCGCCATGGCACGTCAAGCAACGTTCGTTGGGGATGATGCGTTCCCCCGTCACGGGATCGAAACCTGGTGGAGGCGTTTCCCCCAGAATGGTTAATTCACTCTCGGCACTCTGAACGGGAGTGAAGAAGCAGAATGTAAAAAGTAAAAAGAAAATCCAGACCGGCGATCTGGGTGCGATGTATTTCATTATTATTTCCTCGCGGACTAAAAGCACAACCGCTACGAAGAGACATATACGTCAAATACATCAAACGGAGCCAAAACAGGACTATAGTGCCAAACGGACCGACTTTCCATGCAGTTCGGAGTATCTCCTCCAGGGTTTATTCTGGTCAACATCGCATCCACGACATTGACCAATGTCAAGGGGAGTAAGGCGGGGGAAGACTGATCCTGATCAATAAAAATATAATTCCTGTTTCACACAAACTAAATATATACTTGGCCCGGCTTTCAATTATTTCATGATATGCTAACATTCGCCTCGAGATTGCAGACGTTTTCAATTTCAGATTGCCTGTTGGAGATCATCATGAATGTAGCACCCATCTTGATCATGGCATCAGCAGTATTCATTTTTGCTGTCGCTGCTTTAAGTGTCGCCACCGTCCTTGGAGTGGCCATAGGTCAAGCACGAGCTTTCTTCCAAAAGAGAGCCCAAGCCTGAAACTCACTCAGTTTCCCGTTCGAATAAAAACGCCGACCATCAACTCGTCGTTGGCGAGTTGATGGATTGGTGACGGCGTAAAATAACCCCGTTTAGTCACTGAGTGTCTCAGAGAGACTCCGTTGACTATGATTCAATCAACTCCGACTTCCAGCAAGTCCTCCAAAAGTCGAATTCTGTTATTGGCGTGTCAATAGCATCGATGATGAGTGAACAGGCCCGTAGAGTTCGGCCTCAGACTCATTTCCCCATTCGCTGAATAAATACCTCGTCCAGAATCACTTCCCCCTCATATAAAAGAGAGTGTTAATACTTCCCTAATGGGTAATTGACTACAGACAATCGTCACTCGATCTGGCACTTTTATTAGACAGAAGCCAGAATCTCAGATAGATCAGAAACATGGAAAATGTCTCATACTGATCCCAAGGGTTACCAATAAACACTTTGGGAGAAAATGATAAATTATTGCGGCATATTCCAATATTTGAGCCGGACATTTAATCCACTGAAATATGTGAAGAGTAATGATTATCCGAAAAGCAACCGAAAAAGATATCCATCAGTGGTCAGAGATGCGAACCGCTCTTTGGCCAAAAACTGACGATGGTCATATCGCTGAAATCAAGGAATACTTCTCTGGATCGTCTATCGATATTGTTCAAGCGTATATTGCCGATGTCGGTTCAGAAATAATCGGATTCTTGGAGCTGAATATCAGGAACTATGCAGAAGGCAGTCGTCTCTCTAAGCTGCCATACATCGAGGCTTGGTATATTAAACCTGAGCATCAAGGTAAGGGTTACGGTAAGCTATTAATACAACAAGCAGAACAGTGGGCCATATCACAAGGCTACTCAGAATTAGCAAGCGATACTGAAATTGACAACCATCGAAGCATATCAATACACAGGCATTTAGGGTTCTTGGAAACGGAGCGTATCGTCTGCTTTCTCAAGAGACTGAGAAATGTATAACAATGCAAATCAAGCCGGACTGCCAAGAGCGGCGTTCCACTATCGCACTATCTTGCTTTTGGGGTCTGGTTATTTAATGATTTTGGTCTAGACATATAGAAAAATACATTTAGATGTCCAGATGAAGAATTGCAGCAATATAGTTGGGTAAGTGATGAAATGCGCTGGGACGTAAATGGTATGAATCCAGGAACATTTACCCAAGATATGGTTCGCGTTGAAAGAATTCACAAATCCAGATATTTCATTGAGGAAGTTGACCTACGAGAAAAACTTAATATGTCATTATGGTCGTCCATTTACAGGTGAGACTACTGTTTAACGCCAGCCGTCTCAAACCCCTATCATTATGAGTAATACAATGAGCAGAATCTTAATCATATTGTCAGCACTGCTGTTAGCGGGCTGTAGCAAACCACTAGATATACAACTAGAGCCTGAAGTACATGTATTCCTAAGCAACGGCAGTGAGCAAAGAATACGTCTTACTCCAGAAGATAAAGCGTATGCAGTTCTCAATGAATGGCTGCGTACACACAGATCTGGGTGGTATTCCACTTCAGGTCGTTACCCTGGTGGTGTGTATATCAAATCCGGGGATTCAGGCATCCAAATCACGGATACGCATGTAGTGTTGTATTCAACGACACCTCCTAAACCAAAGGCTATATATATTCAAAAAATCGGTAAAGGCGATTTGAGAGAAATCAGGAACATTGATAAATAAACTTAAAATCTCGTGGCAGCACTGAAATCGAACACCCAAGTATTAACCAGAGAAACAAAAATAATTAGCGTGCTTTTCTGCGACAGTCAAGCAATCCTCACAGGATTCTTTGGCGTACTATTGCATGATTCATCTCATTCGGGACCAAAGCCAGAAATCGAATTAGTCAGAGCCTCAGGATCTCCAACCAAACGGCTCCACTACCTGATGTGTTGCCATTTGGTTTAACTACCTTCTCCCGGAACGACGCGCACCACAGCGACGCTCCATCGAACTATCGACAATGGCGTCCACTTTGTCCTGACTGAGAACCTGCGCCTCGTAAACCATCCCACGATTCTCGATTTGACGGACAAAGGCACGCAGATGGTTTCTCGATCCGCAGAGCAGCTTTTCATAGAGACTGATGAGTGTCCCGTTATCTGTGGCCGCCAACATCTCATGGAGATCCTGCATATCTACCTCTTCAATCAAGCCTCCCACCAGCAATGCTTCAAGCTGGGACGCCCTGCCCTGAGCTTCGAGTGAATCATAAAGGGCCTGCAGCTCTCCGTTACTGAACTCACCGGCGTAGAGATAGGCAGGATCAGACAAGCCGTAACTACTGATGACCTGCAGCGCTGCATCCATATGACGCTGTTCGGCGGATGAGATATTGTCAAAGATTGGTAAACCCCAGACCTGATACATCCGGTCATAGACATCCCGCGCCAATTTTTCCTCTTCGCGCAGATAACGTAGATGACCTGCTTCCTCTACGGATAACGTATCAGCTGGACGCTCCTGCCCTCCCTGACGCCACCCAGTCCCCCAACCTGCCTGTGCGGTACCAACAACCAATACGGTAAAAAGAACAAAACATACCCATCGTATAGACATCTCACATCTCCGGTGAATTAAAAGCTCCCGCTAATACAGCAGAAATCGGACCAGATTTATTCTTTCTTTTTAATCAACATGTTGAGTATCAATCCTACTTTTTCATATCACCGGTTTACTCCATTTCACACACATGGGAATGATATCACTAACTTACATCGGTGCGTGCCAATTGTTACTGCAATAGATTTGCTGCTTAGACATCTCACCTTCCCGGTGAAGTAAGTTGATGTACAACGAGACGATTTTCTGCCAAGGCTTTCTCGCTGTTCTCTCTGTTTCTGAAGGGTTTCTTCTATTGATATCCTGCTAGGATCTCGAGTCTATATTTCTCGAATAAAAGCGAGTTGACTGATGTACCGGGCAAAGATATTCCTCCTACTCAGTGTGTTAATAAACGCTTTGCCTGCCACAGGCGAAACACTATCTAGCAATCCTGATCCCTTGCGTATGACAAGCTCTGTTTCTGTAGCCAGCCCAGAACTGCGTCTTTCTGCTGACACGACATTCAGCTGGCTTGAGAACGGACAGGAAATCCACTCGGATGATCGCCTGAACAATACCAATATCAAAGGGATGATTGAGACCAGTATCCGGAGCACACTGGTGTCTTTGGGCTTTGCGTTTAACGCCTCGAAAGATGAGAGCGGATACCAGGTTGCCTATACCGCCGCATTGGAAAAGGATCTGACCGACCAGGATATCCTGTCGCGTTTTGGTCTTTTGCCGGGTTACCCAACCATCGATTCCAGTCAGTCACGCTTTGAGCGGGGATCCTTGATCATCTATCTGGTGGATGGCTCACAACGTACGGTTGTCTGGCGCTGTGCGACTCAGGCAGCTGTCGACTTCCATGCGAATCAAGAGAGTCGTCAAAAACGGATAGCCAGGATCATTCACGACATGTTGGAGTCACTACCCCAATCCCACTAATTTCGGTCTCATGTCATGAGACGCTGATCATCCTGTCACAGAAAAAAGCACCTCACTCGCAAGGCCTTGTGAAAAATGGGTCGCCTCATGCCTGCAGCTTAACGGGCGCGGGGTCTCTTTGCTGAACATGAGGAGGAATTTTACCCGTCTCCAACCAGTAGATCAGCGCACTCCATTGCATCATCTCTTTCTTCATCGCCGGGTCTTTCAGTTCAACAATTGAGCAGCCCTCTTCCGCTGCATGAACATAACCTTGGGTATCTCTGAGATATGCAACCAATGGAATCTCGACATGCTCCAGTATCTCTTTGAGATGCTTGAAAGAGCGTGTATTGAGACGCACGCGATTGGCCACGATGCCCATGGGAATATCCAGCCCCATCTGGCGACACAGGGTTGTCAATTCTTTGAGAAAATCCAGCGTGACATGGCGGTCAATGGCAGAAGGTAGTAAAGGTACGATGACGGCGGATGCGGATCTTAACAAGTCCATCATATCCAGACGCTTCATGGAGGCAGGGGTATCGATCACGATACGTTGGGTTTCGCCAGGCACGCGCATGGCGAAAGCACGGGTCACACCAGCCTGGGTGGGTTTACCCGCAAACACGCCATGAATATCTGAGAAACGTTCCGGACGAAGTTCCAACCAGCGTCTGCTGGAACCCTGGGGATCCTGATCTATCAATGCGGTATGCGTACCTGAGGAGGCATAGTAGCCCGCCAGGTTCGTCGCAATTGTTGTCTTCCCACAGCCTCCCTTGCTGTTGAGGATTAAAAGTTTTTTCATCGCACGGAGCCCGCTCCGGTGGAGAAATTGAAGGCAATAATCCTCCTATTGAAGAGAGATTTCAAGTTATCAAGCCATATTAACTATTTGTTTTCTATTTGGTTTCATTCTTGTCGTGAATACATCCCAGGCCATCAGGTCACGCTGCCGATTCTTCCGGGCAGATCCGTTTTCACAACACATCTTTAATTTCCTCTTGCAATTACCGTCGAGACTGCTGCTACGGCTCATTTGTAAATCTCACGTTTCAAAACTCATCAAATTATTTTTTACTCTTTAAATACAATAAGTTAATCACATTCCCCACTGAATAAAAAAACAGGAATTAATCCCCCATACAAAGTGTGAACCAGTACCTGAAGGTTTTACCCAAATCGCCGCTGGAAAAGATATCAGGAGGCACTTTCAGGCAGGCAATCATGAAAAAAATCAGCACGCTCATACTGGTCATCCTCACAAGCCTCGTCCTATCCGCTTGTGGCGGTGGCTCCACCGACAGCACCAGTGACAGCCGTGACACGATTGTAGGAACAGCAGAGACTCTCTCATGGACCGCGCCAGTTACCCGCGCTGATAGCAGCTATCTGCCACTTACTGAACTACAGGGTTACCGGATTTATTACGGCACCTCCTCGGATAATCTCAACATGCTGGTCGACTTGAACGATGGCAGCATCACCGAGTTCTCCATCGATACGCTCCCAGCTGGCAACTATTATTTTGCCATTACTGCCTATGATGCGGATGGTGTGGAGAGCGGATACTCTAATGTGGTCAACAAGGATGTGTGAGTAAGCATCCAGGCCCAGGAACGGCAAAGACGGCGCCTGATGCCCAGGTGCTGATTAACGAGCCCCCATCATTGGGGGCTTTTTCTTGCCCATAATTCAAAGTGACTGCTGACTCATCTGTTCCACCCAATACCCGCGGTAACCACAATTAATACACCGAAAATCGTACTATCACCGGCTTACAATCACCCATACTCTTTTTTAGGCGAACCATATACTTTTATGTTTCGTAACACTGTTTTTGAGGAGGAGAAAGATGGAGCAGTGGATAGAAGGCACAGTCGTGGAAAAACGGCATTGGAGCAATGGTCTCTACTCTCTGCGTTTCCAAGCGCCAGTGGAGCCATTCCGTGCCGGCCAGTTCACCCGACTCGCCCTGGAGATTGATGGTGAACGTGTGGCGCGCCCCTACTCCTTCGTCAACCCACCTCATGACTCACTACTTGAGGTCTACTTCAACGAAGTCTTGGAAGGCCCATTGAGCCCCCGGCTCGCAGCCCTACAGCCGGGAGACAATCTTTGGGTCACCGCCAGGCCGAACGGTTTTTTCACACTCGATCAGATACCGGACAGCGAGAATCTCTGGATGATAGCCACCGGTACCGCCCTGGGAGTCTACCTCTCCATCTTGAGAACCGAAAAAACCTGGCAGCGATTCCGCCGTTTGTTACTGGTACATAATGTTCGTACCCGTGAACAGCTCAGTTACAACGAGGAGATCACGGTCTTGCAGGCAACCTACGGGGATCACTTCCACTATCTCCCCATTACCAGCCGTGAAGAATCCGCCGGGAGACTGCGCGGACGTATTCTCGCCACCCTAGAGGATGGCCGGCTGGAACAACAGGCGGGACTCAAGCTCACAGCGGATAACTCACACGTCATGCTATGCGGCAACATGGGTATGATCCGCGAAGTGTCTGAAGCGTTGGAATCCAGAGGTATGCGTAAACACCGCAAGAAGGAGCCGGGTCACTTCACCACGGAAAAGTATCACTGACTACTTGTCCAACAACTGCAACAGCTGGTCTATCAAGTCAGGATGGTTGAACTCTCTGCCACCGACAGCCTGATAGGCCAGTTTTCCATTGGGACCCACAACAAAGGTTGTCGGTAACCCTCTGACACGCCACTGGGTCAAGACACTCGAATCGGTATCAAACAGGATTGGAAAGGTCGGCGAAGGCTCGACGGTGCCGAGGAAGGGAAACACAGTATCCTCGTCCTCTCCCACGTTGACCGCAAGCACGGTCACACCTTTGTCACCGGCCTGCTGATAGAGGTGCTCCAATGAAGGCATCTCACGACGGCAGGGAGGACACCAGGTTGCCCAGAAATTGACCACGACCACCTGGCCACGCAGCGACGCCAAATCGACGATCTCGTCATCCAAGGAGGTTAGTCGTAGCGCGGGCGCATCCATCGGCTCGGTGATAGGAGTCAAGCCATGTGTGAGTGGTGGCAAATCAGCCAGAACAGGAGATACCAGCCAGGCTGTCAACAACAGCACCCATTGGCATCTTCTATTTTGCACAACGAACATTCTTCAGTACCCCCTCGAATGGCTCACCTGCCACATCCAAGCGGGCTATTAAATCAAACTCACTGTCTGGTGGCAGACCTGCGGATAGCATGCCCTGGTTCCAGTCTCCACCCGGCTGGTACGCTTGCTCAGGGGGAAACTGAGCCCAGCGGAAAGCGATGCGTGCCGACTGGCTCAACTCATCGGCCTCAAACCGTTTGAGCCAGGTTGCTGCACCAATGGGTGGTTGCGATCCTGTTGTACTGACGACAGACCAGTCAGACAATCGAAAATGTACAACACCCGGTGCGCTGTCGTTGCGCAATACCGTCATGTAGACACAGGACTTGGCATAGGATTCCGTCGCCGTTGTTGGCAGCCCCCGGTTGACGTAGAAGGCCCGGGCCTGATCGGGCAGAATCTGGGTCAGTGAAAGCGTCACCCCATGTACCTGAGTCTCCCAGGTCACACTACCCGTTTCGGGATCAACTGTACGAGTCTGTGCCAAGGCACTCTCTCCCCATAAGAGAAATGGTATGACGGGGATTAAATACCAGGGTATTTCACGCAACATGAAAGCTCAATAATCGTATAGCCAGATCCTACCTCCAGTCTGACATCAGACAGATGAAACGCAACTGGGGTTAGCCGCTTCATCTCTCTCGTTGCTACGCCCGTTGACACTTTGCAGCACCGTCTGGCCAATCTCAGCGGCATTCTGAACGACACTGACACCCAACTCATCAAGCCGCCGCATCTTCGCCTGGGCTGTGTCCGATTCACCGGAGATGATCGCGCCTGCATGTCCCATGGTGCGTCCTGGTGGCGCCGTAGCGCCGGCGATAAAGCCGATCAAGGGCTTATCCATATGCGCCTTGGCCCAGGTCGCCGCATCCACCTCCTGAGAGCCGCCGATCTCGCCTATCATCAGTACAGCATCGGTCTCAGGGTCATCGGCAAACTGCTTCATCAGGGTGAGGAAATCACAGCCGTTGACCGGATCGCCGCCAATGCTGATGCTGGTGGAGATACCCAGCCCCAGCTCACTCATCTGTTCCACCGCCTCATAGTTGAGAGTGCCGGAGCGTGAGACCAGACCGATACGCCCCTTGGGATAGATATGCGCCGGCATGATGCCGACCTTGCACTCCTCCGGGGTAATGACACCGGCAGTATTGGGACCGATAATGATGGCGTCATGGCCGATCAGATAGCGTTTCACCCGCACCATGTCCTGTACCGGTACCCCGTCGGTGATCACCACGATGACCTTGATGCCTGCCTCGATGGCTTCCATGATGGCATCGGCGCTGAAAGGTGGTGGCACGAAGACCACGCTGACATCCGCGCCTGTCTCAGCCACAGCGTCTTTCACCGTGTCGAAGACCGGCCGATCGATATGGGTCTCCCCGCCTTTACCCGGTGTCACGCCCCCAACCACATTGGTGCCCATACGGATCGCTTCCTGGGCATGGAATGTGGCATGCTGGCCGGTGAAACCCTGAAAAATAACCCGTGAATCCTTATTGACCAGAATACTCATACGACCTCCCCGTTAACTGCTCTCACTGCTTTCTCGGCGGCATCGCTGAGCCGGTCTGCATGGATATAGTCGAGCCCGGATTCGCTGAGTATCTTCCTGCCCGCCTCCAGATTTGTGCCCGCCAGTCTGACCACGATCGGTACCCCGATGGTCTGATCCGCCATCGCCTTGACGATGCCTTCGGCTATCCAGTCGCAGCGGTTGATGCCTGCGTAGATATTGAGCAGCAGAACCTTCACGTTGGGATCTTCCAGCACGATGCGAAAGGCATTGGCGATCTTCTCTGGCGAGGCACCACCCCCCACATCGAGGAAGTTGGCAGGGCGCCCCCCGTAGAGGCTAATGGCGTCCATGGTGGCCATTGCCAGACCCGCACCGTTGACGATGCAGCCGACACCACCATCCAGGGCGATGTAGTTAAGATCGTGGCCTGAAGCCTCAACCTCCTTGGGATCCTCTTCATCAAAATCCCGCAAATCTGCAATCTCCGGTTGACGAAAAAGTGCATTGCCGTCGAAAGACATCTTTCCGTCGAGGGCCAGGAACTGACCATCCTGAGTGGTTACCAGGGGATTGATCTCCACCATCAAGGCATCTTTGTCGCGAAAACAGCGATAGAGCTGCTTCATGATACGTGCCGCTTTCATAATCTGTTTGCCGCTGAGACCGATGGCAGCAGCCACCTTGCGGCATTGAAAATCCTGCAGTCCCACTGCCGGATCGACCACCTCGTTGATCACCTGCTCCGGCGTGGCCGCTGCGACCTCTTCGATGTCCATCCCGCCGGAAGCTGAAGCAATCAGCGTAATGCGCTGAGAAGCACGATCGATGACGAGTCCGAGATAGTACTCCTTATCGATCTGCTGCATCTGCTCCACCAGCACCCGGTTGACCATACGGCCCGCTTCCCCGGTCTGCTTGGTCACCAGCCGTGAACCGATGAGTTTCTCAGCATGCTGCTGCACCTCATCCAGGCTCCTGGCCAGTTGCACACCACCGGCCTTACCCCGGCCACCGGCATGGATCTGCGCCTTCACCACCCAGCCGTCGCCACCCACCTGCTCGGCAACGGAAACCGCCTTATTGGCTGAATGGGCCATGCGCCCCTCAGGCACCGGCATACCGTAGTTGCGGAACAGCTCCTTGGTCTGATACTCATGGATATTCATGCCACCACGGCCTCCTTGCCGGACAAGCGCTCAATCTGCGCCATCTTCTCAATCACCACCTGAGCCTGACGGATGGAGGCGGCATCGATCATGCGGCCATCGAGGCTGACTGCCCCACGCCCTTCTGCCGCCGCTTCCTCCATGGAAGAGACAATGCGGCAGGCTCTCTCATATTCTGCTTCTCCGGGAGTAAAGACCTGGTTCGCCAGTTCGATCTGCGAAGGGTGGATCGCCCACTTACCCTCACCACCCAGGGCAGCGAAGGCACGAGCCACTGCCAGATAGCCATCTGGATCGCTAAAGTCGCCATAGGGTCCATCAATGGGCCGCAGGCCGTAGGCGCGGCAAGCCACGATCATGCGCGACATGGCAAAGTGCCACTGGTTACCCAGATAAGTCTGCCGATGTCCCTTCGCATCTGGATCGTCGAGCACCAGGTAGTCCGGGTTGATGCCGCCCATGCTGGTGGTGCGCGCCTGAGTCGAGGCGGCATAGTCAGCCACGCCAAAGACCAGGGCCTCCAACCGCTCGTGACAAGTTTGGGCGATGGCTTCCACATTGGCCATACCCATAGCGGTCTCGATGAGGGCGTGCAGGTTGATCGGTTTGAAACCCTTGGCCGCCTCGATCTGCTCCAGCAGTAACGCCACAAACTGCAGATCGGATGGCTGATTGACCTTGGGTACCAGGATGGTGTCGAGCTTGTCCCCAGCCGCTTCCACTACCTCGATGATATCGCGGTAGCAGAAATGGGTGTCGAGCCCATTGATTCGAATAGAGACCGAACAGTGTGACCAATCGTAATGGTTCAGCGCATGGATGATGTTCCTTCTGGCCTCCTCCTTGTCGGACACTGCCACAGCGTCCTCCAGATCGAGAAAGACCAGGTCGGCACCCGCTTCGGGCGCCTTCTCAAGCATGCGCGGATTACTGCCCGGTACGGCCAGTTCGCTTCTGTGAAGACGATTTCTGAAGGCCATAGTCGGAGTCCTCCGTCATTGTTATCTAGTTATGTTTTGTTTTCTGCCCTTGTGTGGAATAAATCCACAAAGAGAGGAAGTATTTACCACAGGCAACCCGTGATTGACAGAAAGGAGACCTTATCCCCCCATGCAAATTGAGCAGTATTTCTGCATGGCATGCAGCAGGAATTAAGTTAATAGATAGTCACAAAGCATTGTTTTTTTAGACTATTTTTTCGTGCTGCTTATTCGGCAACTTTACGCCAGACCAGGGTACGATTATTGACCGGCATCTCAATATCTTCACTGAAGACCATTCCATTCAACTCGGCCAGCACTTGCAAGGCATCAAAATCACGAATACCGCTTAGTGGGTCTCTGGCCTGCAACCACGCATCGAAACTTCGGTTGCTCTCACTGCTGTAGTGTCCGTCATAGTTAAATGGGCCGTAGAGCGCAAAACAACCATCAGCAGAAAGTACCTGCCCGGCACCCTCGAAACATCTCTCGACTTCAGGCCAACTCATGATATGCAACGTATTGGCAGTGAAGATGGCTTCATAGGTTTCATCGGGCCACTCTCCGTTGACATCGAGTGCCAGTGGATAACGAAGATTGGGGAGGTTTGCCTCATCCAGCCAGGCCCGAATGCCGGGATGATTTTCCGTAACATCACTGGTCTGCCAGTTCAGGTACGGCATAGCACGAGCGAAGTGAACCGCATGTTGCCCGGTGCCACTTCCGATCTCCAGCACCGAATGGGTATTGGCAAACAACCGTTGAAGGACTTTGAGAATAGGCGCCTTGTTCTCTTCGCAGGATTCAGCGAAGGGCTTGGGCGTTGTCATCTCACCCATCAACCCAGTCTTGGGGTTTCAGATAGTGTTCATAGAGCCTGGCTTCTTCACTGCCAGGTTCCGGTTGCCAATTGTATTGCCAGCGAACCATCGGCGGCAGCGACATGAGAATCGATTCCGTCCGGCCACCCGACTGCAAACCGAAAAGTGTGCCGCGATCGTAGACCAGATTGAACTCCACGTAACGCCCGCGCCGGTAGAGTTGGAAGTTACGCTCCCGCTCGCCATAGACTGTCTCCCGGCGTTTTCTAACGATCGGGAGATAGGCAGGCACATAATGATCGCCGACACTCTGCATAAAATCGAATGACTTTTCGAAACCCCACTCATTCAGATCATCGAAAAACAGCCCACCAATACCGCGAGGCTCTTGCCGGTGTTTGAGATAGAAATATTCGTCACACCATGCCTTGTATTTCCCATAGACATCATCACCGAAAGAAGCACAGGCCGCTTTAGCGGTCTTGTGCCAATGGCGGCAATCTTCATCGAATCCATAATAGGGGGTGAGATCAAAACCGCCACCAAACCACCAGACGGGTGCTTCGCCCGCTTTCTCAGCAATAAAAAAACGTACGTTGGCATGGGAAGTCGGTACATAGGGATTGCGCGGGTGTATCACCAAGGAAAGCCCCATGGCCTCAAATGCCCTACCTGCCAGCTCCGGTCGGTGAGCAGTCGCTGAGCCGGGCAGTTGGCTACCGGTCACATGGGAGAAGTTAACCCCGGCTTGTTCGAACACCTCACCATTCTGCAACACGGCGCTGACGCCACCACCGCCGAGATGATCTCCAGGTTCCCGTAGCCAGCTGTCCTGTAAAAATTTCTCTCGACCATCTTCCTCTTCCAATGCACAGCAGATCGTATGCTGCAGTGTCTGCAGGTATTCTTTGACCTGCATCTTGTTTGGCTCGATCATGATTGATGACTCTCGTAAAGTACTGACTTGTCGGCTTATGCTTACCGACTTAGGACCTGATATCACTATAGGCTAGCACAGTGAGAACTCACGCAGCCCTGGCTAACCGAGCCGCTTGAGGAAGACCCGCATCTCTTTTGCCGCTTGTACGTCCCCCTTCGACTCGGCCACGTCGATACCCTTCACGTAGGCAGCCTTGGCCTCATCACTGCGTTCCAACTGCGCCAGTGCCTTGCCATAGAGTTTCCAGCTGACGGAATGGCTTTCGTCAAACTTCAAAGCCTGCTCAAGATGTTCAATCGCCGACTCAAAATCAGATGCTTTAAGACAGAGAGATCCGAGTGTATAGCGCAACAGCGCGTTGTCTTGCCCTTGCTCCAACATCTTCTCCAAAGCAACACGATCCATAACGCCTCACCTAAACGTTTTGACCACAGACCTGGTTGCCGGGTACAGCCAGATCGATCAACTTGGGTTTATCCAACGCCAGACTTTCCATGATCCGGATATACTCCTGCCGGCTTTTGCCGCCACCCAGACGAGGATTGAATTGCCTCTCCTCTCCGATCGTACTGCAGGTATACCCATTGTAGTCATGTGCGGGATAGACCCGTGTCTGATCGGGCAAACAGAAGAGCCGGCCGGTGATGGAGTCGTAGGAACGTGCAGCATCACCTGACTGAAAATCGGTACGGCCACTGCCATGGATCAGGAGAATATCGCCGGTGAAAACCATATTGTCACCCAGCAAGCAGATGTCCGTGTCGGTGTGCCCTGGCGTATAGATAACCTCCAGATGCTGAGAACCAAGCTGAACCCGATCACCATCGACCAGCTCAAGATCTGCACATTCACTGCCAGCCTGCAGGTGGACACCGATCTCGCAGCCAAGGTACTCCCGCAAGCGTCCACTGCCGGTGATGTGATCCGCATGTATGTGTGTCTCCAGGGCATAGCGTAGCTGAAGACCGAGTTGATGAATCAACCTGACATCCCGATCGACCTGTTCTATTACTGCATCGATTATTGCCGCTTCACGGCTTGCCTCATCCCAAACAAGATAAGTATAAGTGCTTGATTGATTATCGAAAAGTTGTCGAACCTGCATACTGCCTCCACATTGGTACCGGCTGCCTAATTGTATTTCATAGTATATTACTTGGTTTTTATTTGGGAGCCCGCCGGTTCTTATTCAACCCGTCAATGAACAGGGGTTTCATAGAGGTGCATAGGTTAACCTGACAGTGGCAACGTTGGGCTTCGTGCCTCAACCCAGCCTACACAATGACTAAGCAGGAGCGCAGGTTGGTGCAGAGCATAGCGAAGCCCAACAATCAGAGGTCCGGCCAGATTGATTACTAAAAATTGATGATCCAAACAACAGCGTGGGGAGAATACACATGACTCTGGAACGGGCAAGAGAGATCATCCAACAGCAGATCAGCTTCGGTAGTGGGTACAATCGAAATGCCGTACGGCTATTGCTGGGAGAGATCCAGCGGGAGTACGGCCTGCAGACAGGTGATCAGCTCATTCGTGAATTTGACCTGGAGGCAGCATTTGGCCTCAAGCCGGGAACCGACTTCACCCGGGTCGGCCGCTGATCGCCAATCAAGGACTTTTTATGAAAAAGCAGGCGTTGAACGCTAAGTCACCCGTTCCGCCACCAGCATCGCCACATCGCGCATCCCAACTGCCAGATCACCTAGCCGATTCTCCTCTCGGTAGAAGCGGAGCTTGAGGTCTGAGAAAAGCGTGAGTAGCTCATTATCGCCCAGCCGGTACTCCGGGTTAGTGGGACCTTCATCAGAAACGGCGATCTGGGTGAAGGTCTGATAGAAAATCAATCCGCCCGGCTTCAGTGCAGCGATCAGATGGGGAATCAGTTGCCGATCGAGATAGTAACTGATGACAATCACATCAAAGCTATTCGGCAGTGGCGGTTCCTTTTCCACATCCCTCATCGTTGCATTGAGATTTGAATGCCCTTGCGCCTGATTGAATTCCTGCAGGCGTTCGATGGCCACCGATGACAGATCCCATGCAGTGACATGCATACCGCGTGCAGCCATTGCCAACCCATTACCACCAAGCCCACAGGCCAGATCGAGTGCCTGCCCCTTGTGTGGCAGCAGATGTAGATTCTGAGTAAGCACTTCTGCCGCCTTTGGTCGCTTTTCAGCATCGCCATGCCTGGCATCCCACTTGGATTTCAGCGATTCATTCGGCATAACTGACACCTTTAGAGTCGGTCGAGTCCACGTATCAGGTCGGTTTGGATATCCTCAATAGACTCCAAACCCACAGCTATCCGCACCATGCCGTTACCGATATCGGCTTCGACACGCTGCTCCGGTGTCAATCGGCCATGGGTCGTCGTCGCCGGGTGAGTGATCGTGGTCTTGGTGTCACCCAGGTTGGCGGTAATGGAAAGCATGCGCGTAGCATCGATCAACGACCAGGCAGCAGGCTGCCCCCCTTTAACGACAAATGAGACAATGCCACCAGGCGCTTTCTGCTGCTGTTGCGCCAGTGCATACTGAGGATGAGACGCCAGACCGGGAAAGTAGACCTGTTCGATCTGTGGCAAATCTTCCAGCCAGACCGCCAGTTGCTGTGCATTGCGGGAGTGGGCCTGCATACGCAACTCGAGGGTCTCCAATCCCTTGAGAAAGACCCATGCATTAAATGGACTCATGGTAGGACCGGCTGTACGCAAGACACCATAGATCTCCTCACCAACCAGTTCACGGCTACCCACCACAGCACCCCCGACGCATCGACCCTGCCCATCAAGATACTTGGTCGCCGAATGCACAACGATATCGGCACCCAGATCAAGCGGCCGCTGCAATGCCGGTGTACAGAAGCAGTTATCCACCACCAGCCAGCATCCATTGGCGTGGGCCAGTTCGCTCAGCCAGCGAATATCGGCTACCTCCGTCAGAGGATTGGACGGCGTTTCGACAAACAAAAGCTTGGTCTTTGGACCGATGGCCTGCTCCCAGGCAGTCGCATCATCAAGCGGTACAAAGCTGGTCTCAATCCCAAACCGGGTCAGGTATTTATTAAAAAGCAGGGTGGTACTGCCGAACACGCTGCGAGAGGAAACAATATGATCACCTGTCTGTAACAGTCCCATACAGGTTGCGAGGATCGCAGCCATGCCGGAGGCTGTAGCGACACAACTCTCCCCACCTTCCAACGCAGCCAGACGCTGTTCAAAATTTCTTACTGTGGGATTCGTGAATCTTGAATAGATATTTCCCGGTTCGTCGCCACTGAAACGGGCCGCTGCCTCAGCTGCGCTGCTGAAAACGAAACTTGAGGTGGGAAAGATGGGTTCACCATGCTCACCTTCCGGGGTTCTGTGGTGGCCGGTACGAATCGCCTGGGTGGAAAACCCCCAACCCCTCTCATTATTATTATCCATCTTGAAACCTCGAAGTATTTAATCCGGCACCTTTAATGGTACACACTATGCGTAAGTCTATGCCCGGATCAGAGCTGTTGCGAGAAGTAGCTATGCAGAAAAGCATCAAAACTGACTTTGTCCGAAGCTTCAATGTCTCGCTGCCGACGCCAGGAATCCGTTGCCTCATGCGCCAGTAGATGCTGATCTTCCATTGAGTGCTCATGCTGCATGAAATATTGATGGTGTTCCTGCGACTTGCGCTGAGCAAAATGATAAAAGCCCTCCCCCCGCTCGCGCATCTCTGCCAACATGATGGCCGATGGTGTCAGATCGGCATCCTGTAAACGACTCCGCTGCAACTGGAGGCTTGTCTGATAGGGTATCTCATCCATGCCCTCGTCCAGGACCTCGCAGATCGGTTGCATGGCATCACAGATTTCCAGTCCCCACTGAGTGAGTGGAATCTCGGCACCATTTCGCCTCAGCTTCAGCGCAGGATCTCTCCCTTGATGGGCTGCCGCCAACTCGTTCCAGTCGATTGCCTTCTGTTCCACCACATTGATCGCTGGACTCTCCTGCAAGAGACTCAGGAGCATTAGCGCTTCAAGGAAATAGATCTGCTCCTCAGCAATACCCAGGGGATGGAAAGGATTGACATCCAGCGAGCGCAACTCCACATAACGAACACCACGCCGTTGTAGTGCATGAATTGGTTTTTCCATGGATTCAGGCACCTGTTTGGGTCGGACGGTACTGTAGTACTCATTCTCGATCTGTAGAATATTGGCATTCAATTGCTTGTATTCCCCGTCCACTTTAACGCCGATAGCCTGATAGATGGGACAGGGTGTCTCAATCGCACAGGAGAGTGTCTCCACATAAGCTGACAGACAATCGTAGCAGGCCTTGATACCTGTCCCCGCCTCCTTACTGTTCTGATAACCGATATCCCCCATGCGCAGGGAGGTGGCATAGGGAGAATAGTAGCTTGTGTCATCGAAGGATTGCAGACTGGTCGGTCTTCCTCCAAGAAAAGATTTACACACAGCCGGCGAGGCGCCGAACAGATAGGGTATCAGCCAACCGAATCGTTGCAGGTTGCGCAGCATGCCGAAATAGTTTTCTGAAATAAATGTTTGAGCGGGCCGCGTATCCTCTTCCAGAGTCTGGTAGCCATGCCAGAATGGCTGAGGTAGCGAGTAGTTGAAATGCACACCGGCGATGACCTGCATGACCCGCCCGTATCGGTGGCCCAGGCCTCGCCGATAGACAGTTTTCATCAAACCGGCATTGGAATTGCCATATTCAGCAATGGGAATGTTGGCGTCCCCCTCCACCACACACGGCATACTGCTGGACCAGAGAATCTCTTCGCCCAGGTGTTGATAGAGAAAGTGGTGGGCTTCGAACAGAAAGCGCAGGGGTTCGGCCCGCTCGCTGGAAGGTGGCGTGATGATTTCGGTCAGTGCTTCAGAATAGTCGGTGGTGATATAGCGATGGGTCAGTGGGGAGCCCAGTGCCACCGGATGGGGCTTTTGTGAGATACACCCCCTGGGGGAGACGCGCAGTCCCTCCTTTTCCAGGCCAATCAGACCACCCCTGAGCAATCCCACCCTGCCTGACTGCTGCAGGTGCAGCAACCGCTTTTCAGATGTTTTGTACAAACCCACGCGTCCTGTTCAAAGAGCGCAGATTATAGCTTGCCGTTACGGATCAAACACGGATAAATTGAGCCGCCATCAGGGCGGAACTTGGCAAGGCTCACCGCATGACAGCCATAGGCGCCTGCAGGCGGATGGAATCAACCAGAATACGCGCGGCTTCATTGAGTTCTATCCGGCGGGTGGCCTTACTCTCCTCAGCGTCATCGTCGTTGCTGTTTTCTTCATCCTGCTCTGGCTTGATCGCTTCAAGCCCCTGCGAGGTTCTGAATCGATTTTTATGCAACAGCCGCTCTTCCTCACGTTGATCCCACTCGGCACGGCGCTTGGTTTCCAGCAGGCTGACCTCGGTACGAAGATCGAGGTCTTTGAAACGTTTCTCACGATCAACCAGCATTTCAAAGCCGGGATCATGCGAGATACGGCTCAGATGAGACTCCATCAGGTGGGGAACCGTGCCTTTTGCCTGAACTTGAAATTTTGCGGGTTGGATTTTTGCCCACGGCAATGCATTGTCCAGTGAACGCTCTCCATATTCGTCGGAGAATTTGGCGGTTGGAAAAAGTATGTCAGGCACCACGCCACGATGCTGTGTACTGCCGCCGTTGATTCTGAAGAACTGTGCCATGGTCAGGCGTAACCGCCCAAGATCCTGTTTTCTGCCGGGAACAAAACGTCCCAGATCGACCAGTGTCTGCACCGTACCTTTGCCGAATGTGGGTTCACCGATGACGATACCGCGTTTGTAGTCCTGTATGGCACCCGCAAAGATCTCCGAGGCAGATGCGCTGTCACGATCCACCAGCACCGCCATGGGGCCATTGTAGGCAATCTCAGTATCAGGATCCCGCTCAACCTCAACCTTACCGAAGGCGTCCTTGATCTGCACCACAGGCCCGGTCTTGATAAACAAACCCGTCAGTTCCGTGGCTTCCGAGAGCGATCCGCCACCATTCTCCCTGAGATCGATGACAATACCGTCGACGCCCTGTTTATTGAGATCGACCAATAGATTACGCACGTCCCTTGTAGTGCTGCGGAAATCCTCTTCCCCGCGCGACTCTGCGGCGAAATCACGATAGAAGGTAGGTACTTCAACGACGCCCACACGATACTTCTCCATACCATCGAGCCCGTCGATGATATAACTCTTGGCCGCCTGCTCCTCCAGCTTGATCTTGTTTCTTACCAAAGTAATGGCTTCGGGATCGGCCTCGCTCTGACTGCCCTTGGGCACGATATGGAGTCTGACCACCGAACCTTTCGGACCTCGGATCTGTTCCACCACATCCTGTAACCGCCAGCCGATGATATCGATAATTTCACCTTCCAGTCCCTGTCCGACACCGATGATACGATCCCCGGCATGCAACAGCTTGCTTAACTCGGCAGGCCCGCCAATCACCGTCTTTTGCACCACGGTATAGCCGTCCTCGTCCTTCAACACCGCACCAATACCTTCCAGGGAAAGACTCATGCTGATATCGAAATTTTCAGAGGTACTTGGCGACATGTAGCTGGTATGAGGTTCCAGACTCAACGTATAGGCATTGATGAATGTCTGGAAAATATCATTGGAATCAAACTGCAGCACACGATTCTCAAGTCGGGTATAGCGTGCTCGTAAGGTTTTTCGAATCTCTTCGTCCGCCTTGTCGGTCAACTTCAGATTGAGGAAATCGTTCTTTACCCGTTTGCGCCACAGATCGTTCAGTTCCGCACGGGTTTGCGGCCAAAGCTCATCTTCACGTTCAAACTGGTAAGCCTCATCAATGGTGAAATCGAAATCTTTTTCCAACAACTCCTGTGCATAAGAGATTGCTTCACCCACACGCTGACGGTAGATTCGGAAAATCTCGAAGGCGGGTTCGATTCTGGCGTTTTTCAGATAGTCATCCAGTTTTCCCTCAAAAACGGAGAATCGACGAATATCGTTAGCAAGAAAAAAAGAGCGGTTGGGATCCAGCGCGTCAAAATAGCGATCCAGGATCATCTCCGACATATCATCATCCAGCAGCACATCCTTGTAGTGGTATTTATCGATCACCTTGACGATGACGTGTGCCGTCTGCTGCTGCTCTTGTGTGGGATGTAGCTCGGAAACGGGCACCATTTGTTTCTGTGCCCAGGCCGGCGATGCGGCAAGCAACAGGAGAAAACAGAAGGCAATAGATCGGGTATGTCTCATTCATCCACCTAAATATGCTGCTGAATCGGTATTTACGCAGCTATCAAACTGATTGGAATACGATTTTGACTGGAATACCAGCCTGGTGGTTCCATCCAACGCGAAAAGTGTGTACTTGCGCAATAATTTAGCACTCATCGGTCAGAACTTCTCATGCAGCCCCTGGACCAAACTCAGAAAGTCCGGGGTTTCAGGATCCAAAATCCCATGCCGAATGAAAAAATCGATCAGCACCAGATTACAGTTTAGCTTGAATTCATCCGTATCCCGCACCAACCGCAGGACCTCCTCCACCGGCAGCAGCATGAATTCCGCCACTTCACCATCGGTATTCCGAGGCTGAAAATCATCAGGCAGTTCCAGGTCATAACAATAGAGTGTATCCGGTTTGAGCCCTACCCGGGTCTCTTTACAGTATGTCAGCGCCCCCACCGGCACTGCGTTGGCTGCAATATTCACTGGCACTGATGCCTCCTCCATACACTCCTTGTCGAGATTTTCCACCAGCGTGAGATCGTATGGCAGCCCACCCGCCACCATATTGTCCAGCTTACCGGGATAGACACGTCTATCCGCAGAGCGGCGGGCAATCCAAAGCATGAGCCCATCTGGCCTACGGACAAAACCATTCAGATGCTGACCGTAGGCACGCAGACCAAAGTAGGAAGCCGCAGTGCGGTCGATGGTGGCTATCGCTGTCTCTCTACCACTCGATGTCACGGGATAGCGTTCGCCGTGGGCATGGGAGATGACCCCCTGCCCAACCAATCCGTGCGTAACTTCAGCCAACACTTGGGTTCGGACGTCGAACGTATCCAATGCTGCATTGATATGGACCGCATTCGACTCGACCTGAAAATAGGCCGGCCACTGACGCAGCGCCTCCACAACTGACGCTTTGAGATAGCCGTACCTTTGTTCAGCTTGGTAAAATCCGCAGAAATTCTGTGGATTCCATTGATTCAGGGCTTCTATATGTCGCAGCAGACCCGTGTTGCTCATCCCACATCCTCCAGAATCGAACAGACCACCTTGCGATCTGCCCGTGGACCATCGAATTCACAAAAGAAGATATTCTGCCAACGGGACAGGCCCATGACACCATCAATCAGTGGAATGGTTTCGGATGGTCCCACCAAACCCGCCTTCAGATGGGCATCACCATTGCCATCCTGAGCATCATGCAACCACTCACCCTGGGGAATCACTTTGCGCAGTAGATTCACCACATCAGTCTGCACACTCTCATCCCAATTCTCTTGAATCATAATGGCCGCAGTGGCGCCTTGTGCATAAACACTCACAATGCCACTACGTGTGCCGCTTTTTCTGACAACTGATTCCACCTGTTGAGTAATATCCACCAGTGTCTCCCGCTTATGGGTTTCAAGATGAATCGTCTGTTGCATGACCCGTATCTCCCTGGGGTTTTTGATAAACTTCAATGTGAGTTTACATCTGCTTTGCTGCAATGCGGCCTCCCACAAATCAGGAGGCACTATGTACGAAATTAACGGCGAAATCGATCTTCCCTTCGAGCAGGCGATGGAGAAGGTCAAAACCACCTTAATGGAAAAGCACCTCGGTATCGTGAGCGAAGTTGATGTGCAGGCCATTTTCAAAAACAAGATGGACAAGGATATCCCCGCCTATCGTATCTTCGGGGCCTGCAATCCCAAGCTGGCTGACCGGGTGCTGAGTAGCGAACCCAATGCCGGCACCCTCCTCCCCTGCAACTTCATTCTTCGCGAAACCGATGACGGTAAAACCATAGTCAGCTTTATGGATCCGGTAGCCGTGTTGGGGCTTTGTCTGACAGAAGAACCGAAACGTGTGGCGGCCGAGGCCAAGGAGAAGCTGCTGCGGGTGATGGAGAAACTCAGCTTCTAGGGAAGCTCTGGACAAGTCAGATTATGATTCCCCTCTTCCTAAGGGATAGAGGATAAAAAACTTTATTGTCCGATTAGTATCTGGGATTTCCTAGCACTGTTAACACCCTCAATCACTTGTCGGATCGCCTTGCGGTTCGTCCAGGAAGTGGCCAGACGGATTGCCTGTCTATATGGCAGCCATCGGTAGTCGGTATGTTCATTGACTTGCAGACGAGGCACGCGCCGATAGGCCAGAGGCAGTGCGAACCAGTGCTCGGTATTGCTATGCGCTGATGGCGCATAGCGATCACGCCAGGCGGGCAGAATCGGAAAGCTGATACTGACAGAAAGATCGATCAACTGGCCACCGGCCATAATGCCGGTCTCCTCGTAGAGTTCCCGGCTCGCGGCCAGCCTCGGGGATTCCCCCCATGCCAGGCTGCCGGTTACCGATTGCCAGAAATCGCTGGGGCGGGTACGACGCAGTAGCAGCACTTCTCCCCGGGTGGTGTAGACCACCACCAGCACAGATTCCGGCCGTTTGAACTGACTACGCAGAGGTCTCCTCACTGGCGGGTTTGCGCACCCGGATAGAGAGCTCCCGCAACTGCTCTGCAGCGACTTCTGAGGGGGCAGAGGTGAGCGGGCAAGCCGCTGTCTGTGTCTTGGGGAAGGCCATCACATCACGTATCGAGGCAGAACCGGTCAACAACATCACCAGACGATCCAGGCCGAAGGCGAGACCACCGTGGGGCGGGCAACCGAATTTTAGCGCGGAGAGTAGAAAGCCGAACTTCTCCTCAGCCTCTTCCTCACCGATCTCCAGCAGCTTGAAGATCTTCTGCTGTACTTCCTGTTGATGGATACGGATGGAGCCACCACCCAGCTCGACACCATTCATGACCATGTCGTAGGCGCGAGAATCGCACGCACCCGGATCCGAATCGAGCAGATCGATCTGATCCAGCTTCGGCGAGGTAAAGGGGTGATGCAAAGGCGTCCAGCGATTGTGCTGATCGTCCCACTCGAACATGGGGAAATCGACCACCCAGACCGGTTTCCATTCACCGTCCATCAGCTCAAGATCCTGCCCAAGGCGTACCCGAAGTGCGCCAAGGGACTCATTGACCACGTTGGCCTTATCGGCACCGAAAAAGATCAGATCGCCATCATCCGCTTCGGTACGCTGCAGAATTGCGCTCACCACCTCATCAGGCAGGAATTTGAGAATCGGAGACTGCAGACCTTCGACACCTTTGGCCTTCTCGTTGACTTTAATATAGGCCAGCCCTTTGGCACCATAAATGCCCACATACTTGGTATATTCATCGATCTGCTTGCGGCTGAGTGTGTTGCCACCCGGTACCCGCAGTGCCGCCACGCGGCCTTTTGGATCTTTTGCCGGCCCGGAGAAAACCTTGAACTCCACCGATGCCATCAGATCCTGCAGGTCGACCAGCTCCAGGGGTACACGCAGATCGGGGCGATCTGAACCATAGCGGTCCATCGCCTCCGCATAGGTCATGCGGGGAAAGGGGTCAGGCAGGTCCACATCGAGAATGGCCTTGAAGAGCTGGCGAATCATCTCCTCATTGAGCCGCATGATCTCATCTTCATTCAGAAACGCAGTCTCGATATCGAGTTGGGTGAATTCCGGTTGTCGGTCGGCCCGCAGATCCTCGTCGCGGAAACAGCGCACGATCTGATAGTAGCGGTCCATACCCGCCATCATGAGCAGTTGCTTAAACAGCTGAGGTGATTGGGGTAAGGCAAAAAACTGGCCGGGATGCGTACGGCTAGGCACCAGATAGTCCCTTGCTCCTTCCGGTGTCGCCTTGGTCAGCATGGGGGTCTCGATATCGAGAAAGCCACTATCGTCGAGAAAACGGCGCAGGATCTGGGTCACCTTGGCGCGAATGCGGATCTTTTCCAGCATCTCCGGACGTCTTAGGTCCACATAGCGGTAGCGCAGGCGAATCTCTTCGGAAACATTTTCATGCTCATCGAGCTGAAATGGTGGTGTATCCGCCCGGTTGAGCACCTCTAGCTCGAGTCCGAGGATTTCGATCTCTCCAGTCGGCAGATCTTTATTGACTGTACCTTCAGGCCTTGGGCGAACACGCCCCTTGATACGCAGGACAAACTCGTTACGCACCTGCTCGGCCAAACCGAAGACCTCCGGCAGATCTGGGTCATAGACTACCTGCACCAGTCCTTCGCGGTCCCGCAAATCGATAAAAATGACACCACCATGGTCACGGCGGCGATGGACCCAGCCGCAGAGTTCCACTTCCTGACCGATATGGGCGCTGTTGATCTGTCCGCAATAATGGCTGCGCATGGGTATTTCCTGTGAAAAGTCTTGTAAGCGTCGTGAGAGTGGGACGCTAAAAAGCGGGAATGTTACGGCTTGGGCTCTGCCTCTGCAAGTCCGTCAATGCTGGCGATGGCCTCTTTTTCTACGGGATTCACCGCCCCCATGGAGAGCAACAGCTTCAAGCCATCGTCCACGCTGAGGTCAATCTCACGCACATCATCTTTGGGTACCAGCACGAAGTAACCGCCGGTCGGATTGGGTGTGGTGGGTACATAGACACTGATGACCTCTTGCCCGGTGGCCTGTTGAACCGGACCCTGCTCGTCAGAGGTGAGAAATGCGAGCGTCCACATTCCGCGTCGGGGAAACTCCACCAGCACCACCTTGCGAAAGGATTTGCCGTTGTCAGAGAACATGGTCTCCACCATCTTTTTGACAGCAGAGTAAACTGAGCGAACCAACGGAATCCTGGACAACAGATGCTCCCACAGGCTGACCAGCTTGCGCCCAAACAGATTGGCAGCAACCAGGCCGGTGAGTAACAGAATCAGCAGGGAGAGAACCACCCCGAGCCCGGGGAGGTGGAACCCCAGCAGGTTGTCCGGATGGTAGGTCTCCGGCAGCAACAGCAGGCTCTGATCCATCCAATTGACCAGCAGCCTGATGACGAAAAAGGTTGCCACCAGGGGTAACCAGACCAACAGTCCGGCGACTAGGTAGCGGCGCAGAAAATTCATTTTAATATCTGTGAGTTACGATGAGTGGCAGCCACAACCACTGCTGCAGCTGGATGACTGACTGTCGGAATTGCTGCCCTTGTCTTCTGATTTCTTTTTGCCGCCCTTGAAATCTGTCTCGTACCAACCGCTACCCTTGAGGCGAAAACCTGCCGCGGTAAGTGCCTTCTTTAGAGATGCCTGCTTGCATTCAGGACATTCCGTAAGCAGCGGGTCACTCATCTTCTGTAGTGCTTCTAGTTCATGGCCACAGGATTCACAGCGGTATTCGTAGATCGGCATGTCGATTCCTCAATGATCAATTTCAGCTTGGTACGGCTCCGAGCGCACCACTAAAAGCCGGGAATCCTAACATACTGACAGCCGATAAGGGCCATTTCCTGGTTTGTGACACCCCAGTTGAATCGTCATTTTAGACAGACGAAGACCACAAACGACAAAGTGCAAGACAATTCCAGTTGAAAATGACAGCACATTTCATGTGTCGATTTAACACTATTCGGGTCCCTTATGGTGGACGAATACCGTCAGGTTAATTCACAGGCGTTACTGGGAGGAATTTGAATTGTTTTGGGGGAAAGCAGGATCATTCAAAACAATGGCCTGTTTTTGATCCATGCATCAGATAATAAAACTGCAGGGCAGCCGTTTGGTGGGTTGTAACAATAACTCAAAAACCACACCGCACAATCAAAACGGCTGGTATCTTAAATGATACCGACACCAGCCATGACTTTTCAGGCAGCAGCCTTCACGTACATACCTGTAATGTTGTTCATATGTTCCATAATTTTATCTGTGGTCGCAAATACGGTAACAGGCAACCCGCCCTTCTCAACATCCATGAAGAAGGGGCGAATAACCCGCCAGAGCAAGGTGACCCGTGAGAGATTAGCCGTGATCTCAGGAGTATTGATCTTTTCGACCTTGAGGAGCGCCAATGCGGTCTCAAACTCTCTAACCGCTTTTTTGATTTGATTGATGGAGTCCTGGTCCTTGAATCCTGACTGATAGGCTATGTAGTATTTCGCAATGCGTTGAGAGAGCATACGCTGTCTGCCGGAAACATTTATTATCTTCGGCTTTGCAACATTGGCGAGTGCCTCAATCTTGACCACGATGTCATGACTGGCTTCCAAAATAGTCTCACTCATGTCGAGTACTTGTGCTGCACTCTCTTTGCTGTAAGGGCGGCCAGCCAGTTCAATGTACTCCTCAATGACAATATCCACAAAAGCCAACATTTTCTGTACATTCTGATTGCTGATTTCAGCCTTTAATTCAGAATGATTCTTTTTAAATTCAGCGATGCTCATTTGCAACTGCTGCTTGGCTTTGTCACGCCTCACACCATTGCCAAGAAAGAAGTAAGCCTTGGCGATTCTCTGCGAGAGCATACGTTGCTTGCCAGCTTTATTGACAGCCTTGGACAGATTTACTTCAGCCGAATAAGCAGAAAATGAAAACGCCAGCATGAAGGTAAGGCAAAAGGTTAGTAGATATCTTGAGATGTTCATAATTTCTTTCCTGCAATACATCCTGGAAGAGTGACTTATCTCATAAAGCTCAATCGCATCTTTCCGAATCGGATTAGGATGCAGTCAGCGGGCACAAAAAAGAGCGCGGAGACATGCTTTGCACTCACAATAAAGTGAAAGGGATCATGACCCCTCTCACCTGCTTTCAATAAATACATTATTGAAAATTTGCATGAAATATGTATCGACGACTACCCCAAAAGATTTAGTCGGTTAGTTCTTACATTTGATGCTGCAATTCAAATAAATGGCTATATCAGAAAATAATTCCTAATGTGACCTTCACAAGGCGACTCGAGACTGATCACTCATAGATTATTCACCTCGTAACTATGGCTCCTCTTCAGCAAACTGAAACTAATTATTAGCGTTTCTCTTGAGGACAGACTAGCCTCGTTAATTCAGCCAATAGTAAACGGGGAATTACGCACTGACGTGTTTGTTGTGAAAGATACGGATATTGCTTTTTTGAAGGACTGCTGATCATTAATGACCAACCTATGACTCGTGAACGCTGACAGGAGCTGTGCGTGATGTCAGAAGGAGGAAAAATACAGCTGGGTCCAAAGTCAGCTAAAGAGCTTAACTGAGTTTATATTTCGTGGTTTCTAAGCATGTGTTGACTGCTTGGAAAAATGAGCAAATTCAGTGGGACTCAGCAACGCCTGCAAACACGACACTAAGTCAGCTCCTGCTGTTCCCTGCGCTGTCGCAACATCTCACCCTGGCGTCGCATGATGTGGCGTATCAGGGCATCCTGATCACTGTTGCGAATAAGAGAAAAATTGATACGGACATGATGCGGATAGCCGGCATCTCCATCTTGAGAGGCATCCACCCCCACTACCTCGCCATAAGCCAGCACACCGGTATAAGAAGGTAACAAGAGCAACTTGATTTCGACTAAATCACCAAGTTCCAGGGGGTCAGCGATATCCATCGCCAACCCGCCGGCACTCAGGTTGACAGAGCGGGATGGCTGACCCAACAGCTCACTCTCTTCCGCCAGGAAACTCTGTCCCAACAGATTGATTTTCTCATCCAGTGCTTTGAGGTAATCGGCTACATCCGGATCCCGCTGCTCGATACGATGCAGGGGGGCCGAGAGGTGTTGGCTGATTGCCTGCATGCGTGTCATCACGCTGAATCTGTCATCCTGCAACCGGTCATCAATACTGGCAGGCAGATCCGCCGCCTGGATGACGGTGTAACTCACCTGGATGGCATCATCGATTCGAAAGAACTCTCTACGTTCGTCAGTCATCTTGTCCTGCTCTCCTCTCGTCATCATGCTCTGACTTGGTATTGCTCATCAGGTCTTCAGCTTTCACTGGCCTGTATCACCTCACCACTGTCCATATCTTCTCCACGCTGGATGATTAGCTCCACCCGGCGGTTCTGCGCCCGATTCTCGCGGGAATCATTGGGCATCAGCGGTTGTGAATCGGCAAAACCCTGAATCAGGAAGCGATTCTCATCAAGGGCGGCATTACTTAACATTGCATGTACCACAGTTACCGCTCTTGCAGAAGAGAGTTCCCAATTGGAACGGAACCGCTTAGTCGAGATCGGTATGTTGTCAGTATGGCCGGCGACGATGATCTTGCCAGGTGTATCAGCAATAACATCGGTGATCTTTGAGATTACCTCGAAAAAATCTGGGTTCAGGTTTGCACGGCCTGACGGGAAAGAGCCCTTCTCCTGAATGCGGATAATGATCTTGGTATCTTCCCTTTCAACATCAAGCAACCCTTCTTCGATCTCCTGATCGAGTTGCTCTTTCAACTCTTCCGCTTGGGCCTCCACCTCTTTTTCCAACTCGGCCTGCATCGCTGCCTTGGCAGCATCGATATCCAGCGACTCTTGGGATTGCTGCTCCAAATCGAGATGCTCCTTCTCAATATCAGTAGTCTGCTGGCGAATCTCCTTGATCGGCGTCGGTTCTGGCTTGCCGGAGCTGAACTCCTGCATAATCACGCTGGTGCCCTTGACGATTTCGTTGGTCGGTATCTCCCGCTGTACGCCAAACGCATCCTTCATCGACTCTGCCATCTTCTTGAATCGCACAGCATCCATCTCAGCAAATGACAGCAACAGCACGAAGAAACACATCAGGAGTGACATCAGGTCCGCAAAAGTTGCCAGCCAGGCCGGTAACCCAGCATCACATTTGGGGCATTCATCCGCCATTGCGTCAGGCTTCCTGAGTCGGGCGCTTGCCGGTTGGCAGGTAGGTACTCAATAACTGTTCAAGTACCCGTGGGTTCATACCTTCCTGTATCCCGGATATGGTCTCGATAATCAGAGACTTGTTAGTCTTTTCCATACTGCTGGCACGTGCCAGCTTTTCGGACATAGGTTGGGCGAAAGCATTGGCGATGACCGCACCATAGAGTGTGGTCAACAAAGCCACGGCCATGGCGGGGCCTATGCTCGCCGGATCTGACATATTCGCCAGCATCTGTACCAGACCCACAAGCGTACCGATCATGCCCATGGCAGGAGCCATGGTCGCCATGTTCTTGAACATGGTCTGCCCGACTTCATGACGCTGAATGGTCAGATCGATGTCCTTGGTCAGCAGCTTGTTGACCAGGGCAGGATCATGCCCATCGACACACAGACTGATACCCTGTTGGAGGAAGGTATTGCCGATCTCCTGTCCCTCCAGGGCCAGCAAGCCATTTTTACGTGCGATGTCCGCCAGCTCCACCGCTTCCTCAATCAGTTTTTTTGGATCGTCGGTCTTGTAGAAGAAGGCCTTCATGCCGATACTGAAGGAGCCTAGAAAATCCCCCAGGGAGACCTGCATCAGGGTCACCATGAAGGTGCCACCCACAACAATGAGAATCGAGGGGACATTGACGAACAGCATGACATCGCCGCCCGAAGCAATGGCGCCGATGATGATGCCGAACCCACCCAGCAAACCAACCAGTGTAGCAATATCCACCTGTGTAAACTCCGACTCCCCGATCATTAACGTTATATCGAAGAAGCAAGCTATTCTGGCTCATTTTCCTTGTATATAAGGCAGACTGGCTGAGGCTGCTTCTTCGATCCCACTCTGATTTGTTTAGCGGACATCTGTGGTGAAACTTTAATTCCTTTTACGTCATTAAAGTGACGAAAAGTTTACATTTCTCAAGTACGAGACAATGATGAACCTAATCGAGTATTCTTTGGCGCATGTCAGGTAAAAAAACTGTACTCATCACCGGTTGCTCCAGTGGCATCGGGTACTGTGTCGCAAAGGGACTGAATGCCCGTGGCTATCGTGTCATTGCTACTGCAAGAAAGGCACACGATGTCCAGGAACTGCAACAGCAGGGGTTTGAGGCGCTCCCCCTGGACCTGGATGACAGTCACTCCATCACCCTTGCGGTTGAGCAGGTGCTGGCTCTCTCAGGGGGTAAGCTTTACGCACTTTTCAACAACGGTGCCTATGGACAACCAGGCGCAGTGGAGGATCTGTCTCGTGAGACCCTACGTCACCAGTTTGAGACCAATCTATTCGGCTGGCATGAATTGACCTGCCTGCTCATACCCCACATGCGTCGACACGGGGAAGGCCGCATCATTCAAAATAGCTCCATCCTGGGATTCATGACTCTACCCTACCGTGGCGCCTATGTAGCCAGTAAATATGCCCTGGAGGGTTTGAGTGATACTTTACGGCTGGAACTAGCAGGCAGTGGCATCCATGTCTCCCTGATCGAACCCGGTCCCATTGAGAGTCGCTTTCGCATCAATGCATTAGCGCATTGGCGTAAAAACATCGATCAGGCACACTCCTTTCACAAAGATCACTACCAATCCATGCTTGCGCGATTGGAGAAAGAGGGACCGGCTGCCCCCTTCACCCTGCCACCAGAGGCGGTTTTAAAGAAGGTGATTCATGCCCTGGAGAGCCCCCATCCCAAACCCCGCTATCACGTCACCTTTCCCACTCATCTATTCGCAGTTCTGCGTCGACTGCTTAGCAGCCGAGCCATGGACAAGGCTTTGCTTTCTGTCTCTGGCAAGGGCCAGAGATGAGGGTCCGCCACAATATTAACCTGACCTAATTGCGACTCACCCTTATCAGCCAAACAATCGACCTGAAAACCGGCTGAATCGATAAAAGCAAGGATTTGTAGATTTTTCCTGCTCAGATGAGGTCCAATAATCACTGATCCCGGTTCGCTCATAGAGACTCCCCCGGTTGAAGCCGGATACCAAATCATGACATCATCCCGCTCCCTGCCCCGCAAGATTGATCGGTATCAGCATGAGCAAAGAGATCCCCATCCCCGTGGAAATCAACCTGCATCAGAAGTCGCGCCTTCTGGCCCTGAGCTTTTCGGATGGAGCCAGCTTCGAATTACCCTGTGAATATCTCCGTGTCTTCTCCACTGCTGCCGAGGTCAAGTCCGGCAAAACGCTGGTGACCGGCAAGGAGTCGGTCAACATCGAGCGGATTGAACCTCAGGGTCAGTACGCCATCAGGCTGATCTTCGATGATGGGCACGATACGGGCATCTATTCCTGGGAAACCCTATACCAACTCGGACAAGATAAGGAGAAGAACTGGCAGACCTATCTAGACAAGCTGGAGGCCCTGGGTTACCAGCGTAAAGAGACCGTCGATCAGGAGCGCAATATCAAGCTCTTCTATTTCGCCTGGCTGGCCAACAAAGCAGGCAAGGAGAGTGAGGAGATCAACCTACCTAAATCGGTCATCACTATCTCCGATCTGTTGAAGTTGTTACGTACTCGGCGCCCTCAGCTGGCGCCCATATTTGATGAATCGCTGCTGCGACCAACGATTAATAAGCAATTTGCGGAGTATTTCACCAAGCTTGAGCAGGGAGATGAAGTTGCTCTGGTGCCCAACCAACCCACACCACCGGCAACACCGGATCTCTGAGAAGCCCCCTGAAATCCACCAACAGCAGCAAGACGATGGATCAGTTGAGATTAAAATTAAGCGACTGTGGCTGGCCGTTTCTGACAATATCGACCTGAACCGAGCTGGCATCCTTGAGCATTTGAATCAACTTCATGGCCTCCTTGTCATTGGTTAGCGTCACACCATTGACTCCCGTCACAAGATCCGAGGGGCGGATGCCAAGCTTGTTGTAGAGTTCACGATTTTTCTGTGGGAGTACTCGATAACCTTTCAGGCCATCTCTTGACCTGACGGGTACAAATCGCACATGTTCGAAGATCTTGAGTGGTTCCTTCTGAAAAACCTCTCGATATTCACTCAGAGAGGCAGCATTCACAGCACCAGCCCCCCTCGACCGGGTCGATGTCGCAGGCCTGACAGACGCCACATTGGCACTCCTGTTGGACACCTTCGGAAACCGCAGAACCTCCGACTGACCATTCCGCAGCAGCACCACGCGATCATCGAAAACCCCCTGGAGCTTCACCCCGCTCATCACATTGGCGCCCACTTTATAGTATTTCTGTTTGGCACCGGATGTACCAATGATGGCCGCCCCCTGCTCTGGATTATCCTCCACAAAAACACCATGCAGGGTCAGGTTTAAACGTGTCTCGGGAGCTTTGCGTTCAATCTGCTTGACCGGCTTAACCGTTCCAGCCTCACCGAAGAGATGAAGATTCGCAGTTTGCTCCAACTGCACCTTGTCGTCCTTGCGGTTACCACTTGGCAAAGGCTTGCGTACGATTTGCTGCTTGGCAGACTGACCGCTGTCGGGCGCAGGAATCAGTCGCCAGGTAAGCTCAGCCAGCTTGGCACCAACAATCACAACCAGCAGAAGCGTTACAACCATTGGAAGGGTGTTGGAGATAAAAGACTCCAACCACTTTGGCGGATTTTTATCTAAAAGACCGTTGAGGACTGATTGGGCTTGTGTTGCTATATTCATGTTTCAGGTGAGTTAACAGGGCCTAGTGTGGTGTAACGTATAAATGGCACATATCAGCGTGACGAGAAGTCGTTAGCTGTAAGGCGCGTCTCACAGGGAATGGCTTGCCCTTTCCAAGAGGCGCAACGCCACAGATGACGGCTTCTCGCCGCGCCCGAAGGGAGGCCCGCAAATGGCCCAATCCTGCGTTGCAGCCCTTGTTAAGGGAACAACCATTAACGGCGGACTGCGTCTTGTCTTGGACCATTTGTGGGCCTCTGATATGTGCCATTTATACGTTACACCACACTAGCTATTCGGGATAGCGCATGACCTTTGGTGTCAATTTGAAATCACGTTTGATTTTTTTCGCCATCCGTTCAGCGGTCTTGAAATCCACTTCAGGGCCGACACGCACACGATAGTGTTTTTTACCCGCTACCGCGACCTTTTCCAGTTGAGCAGGCATGTCGGCTTTTTTTAAATCGGCAACCAGCTTTTCCGCATTTTTCTGAACCGTCAGACTCGCAACTTGAATCATCCAGGCCGTTGGTGCCTTTCTTTGCTCTTTTTGAGCCACCGGTTTCTTAACCGGCTCTGGCGCTGCAGGCTTCGGTGGGACTTCCGGCACCCGTTCAACAGGTTTCTCAGTGGGTGGTTTAGCAGGCAGAATCTCCGGCATAGGCTTGACCAGTGCAGGTGGCTTGGCAGGGATCGTGTGATCTGACACCAATTTGCTGTCAATGGGTTCATCGATCAGCATGGGCACGAAGATCACCACCAGCGCCACCAATACGGCAGCACCGATCAACCGCTGCTTTAATCTCTCCTCCAAGGCCATAGATCAGATCCACTTATACGTATTTGACAGGTCAGAACTACTGTCCACCGAGTCCACTTCGTCCAAGTATATCAGCTGGGTAGTGGATATCGGCTACTCAATACTCAAATATTGCATTGCTTCACCAACCACGAGAAATGAGCCGAAGATTAGAATCAGACCTTGTCCTTTTGCCTCTGATCGCGCAGCGTCAAAAGCTTCAGTGAAAGTCTGGTAGCCATGTATTGGGGCAGTAATGCCCGTCTCCCTCAATGTCTCCGCCAGCGCATGGGATAAGCGTCCGCGATTACCCGGCAGATCCATCAGGTGCCAGGCCTCGATACTGTCACTCATAATCGAGGCGACAGCCGTGGCATCCTTGTCATGCAACAGGCCAAAAACAGCCCTAATGGGGCTCTGCTCAGGGTGCCTGGCAAGATATGAGCGCAGACTTCTCACCGCCTGCGGATTATGCGCCACATCCAGTAATACATTTGGCCTGCCGGTAATCAGCTGCAGGCGACCTGGGAGCCTGGCCTGCTCAAGTCCCGCTGCCAAATCCTCATCTCTGCATTCAAGCTGCCGTTGCAAACATCGACAAGCCATCACAACGGCAGCGGCATTCTGAAGTTGCCATTGTCCCGGCAGCGCCGGTACGGGCAGATTGAGTGGAATTTCGTCAGGCCCTGACCATCGCCAACCCGCGGCGGTTTGCCGAAAGTGATAATCTCGTCCGAGCGTTAATGTACGTGCCCCTACCTGTTGTGCGGCGGTGAAGACTGAGGTGGGCATTTCGGGATCCGCCAATACTGCCGGCCTGCCCGGTCGCATGATGCCCGCCTTTTCCATACCGATCTCTTCCCGGGTTTCACCCAGCCAATCGGTATGATCAAGATCAATGGAGGAGATCAGTGCAAGATCGGCATCAATGATATTAACGGCATCCAGTCTGCCACCAAGCCCCACCTCCAGAATCACCAGATCCGGATGTTCTTCAGAAAAAATATAGAGTGCCGCCAGGGTGCCGAACTCAAAATAGGTCAGGGTTGTATCGCCACGCGCCTTGTCGATAGCATCAAAAATCTCGCACAGACGCCTGTCCTCGACAGGTTTGCCGTCCAGCTTGATGCGCTCGTTATAACGGATCAGATGCGGTGAGGTGTAGACTCCGACTCGATACCCCGCTTGACGGTAGATGCTGTCCAGCATCGCCACACAGGAGCCCTTGCCGTTGGTTCCAGCCACAGTAATCACCAGGCTTGCGAGTCCATCAGGTTTGAGACGCTGCCAGACATCGGCAACCCGCCCAAGTCCCAGCTCGATCTCCTGTGGATGCAGTGTCGACTGCCAGTCTAACCACTGATCCAGCGTGTCGAATCGCATAGAGCAGTTAGGCTCAGGGACGCGCTTTGTCCATCATGATGCTCAGCAGGTCGGCAACCCGGTCACGCATATCCCTGCGATCAATGATCATGTCGATAGCGCCATGTTCCAGCAAAAATTCACTGCGCTGGAATCCCTCGGGCAGTTTCTCCCGTACCGTCTGCTCGATAACCCTGGGGCCGGCGAAGCCGATCAGCGCATTGGGTTCGCCGATATTGATGTCGCCCAACATTGCCAAGCTGGCTGAAACACCACCCATGGTGGGATCGGTCATTATGGAAATGAAGGGCAAACCCCGCTTTTGCAGGCGTTCCAAGGCGGCACTGGTCTTGGCCATTTGCATCAGCGAGAAGAGTGACTCCTGCATCCGCGCACCACCGCTGGCAGAGTAACAGACCAGTGGTATATGCCGCTCCAGGGCCATGTTGACGGCTCGCACAAAGCGCTCACCCACGACCGAACCCATGGAGCCCCCCATGAAACTGAACTCAAAAGCGGCAACCACTACATCCAGGCCTTTCACCTGACCACGCACAGCAACCAATGCATCCTTTTCACCGGAAACCTTTTGTGCCTGACTGATACGTTCCTTATATTTTTTGCTGTCCTTGAATTTCAGCGGATCGACCGACTCGAGACTGGCACCAATCTCCTCCTGCGGTTCCGGATCGAGGAAGGTTTCGATACGGCGACGTGCGCTAATCCGATTGTGATGATTGCATTTGGGGCAGACATCGAGATTACGCTCCATCTCAGCCCGATAGAGGATTGCGTTACACCCGGGGCATTTGGTCCAAAGCCCCTCTGGCACCGCTCGTTTATGGCCGGCATCCGTACGAATGCGGCTTGGCATTAATTTTTCGAACCAACTCATGGTTGTTTTCGGCCCTTCATCTTTATGGTTTGTTTATGCCTCATCCATGGCTTTTCGCATGGATGCAATGACCTCTTCCAGGGCGCGGCCAATTTTTTCCGGCTCTTCAGCCAGCGCCTCCACTCGGGAGACCAGCGCGCTACCCACAACTACCGCATCTGCCAGACGAGAGACCGCAGCAGCCGTCTGGGCGTCCTTGATACCAAAACCAACACCTACCGGCAGGTGAGTAACGGCTCTGATATCCCGCAGTTTACTCTCCACTGCTTGGAGATCGAGATGGCTGGCGCCCGTCACGCCCTTCACTGAGACATAGTAGACGAAGCCGCCTGCTGCGTCACAGATGGTTTTTATCCGCTCCGGTGTGCTGGTCGGTGCAATCAGGTAGATCTGATCAAGCCCTCTACCCTTCATTGCCGCTAATAATTCTGCACCCTCTTCCGGGGGAAGATCCACTACCAATATACCATCCACCCCCGCTTCAGCTGCCTGCGCGGCAAAGGTCTGGTAACCCATAATCTCGATGGGATTAAGATAGCCCATCAGCACCACAGGAGTCTCGTTGTCCAACTCTCGGAAACGGCTCACCATCTGCATGACATCTCGCAGACTGACGTGGTGCTCCAGAGCCCGTTCGCTGGCACGCTGTATCACCGGCCCATCTGCCATAGGGTCTGAAAAGGGCACGCCCAACTCGATGATATCGGCCCCGGCAGAAACCAGGTCCTGCATCAGGTCCACGGTAATATCCGGTAACGGATCACCGGCGGTAATGAAGGGGATCAGTGCCTTTTTACCCGTCGCCTTGAGCTGACTGAATCTTGCTTCGAGACGGCTCATATTTCGATACCCTCCCTGGCAGCCACGGTATGCATGTCCTTGTCCCCTCTGCCAGAGAGGTTGATCAAGACAGCTTGATCACGCTTCATCCCGGGAGCCAGTTTCTTAGCGTATGCAAGCGCATGACTCGATTCAAGGGCAGGAATAATTCCTTCAATACGCGTCAGATCGTGGAAAGCTTCCAGCGCTTCATCATCAGTCACTGCCACATATTTTGCCCGGCCGCTATCTTTCAACCAGGCATGTTCAGGTCCAACACCTGGGTAATCCAGACCCGCCGAAATCGAGTGGGTCTCAAT
Source organism: Candidatus Thiodiazotropha sp. (ex Monitilora ramsayi) (assembly GCA_025655575.1). Classification (GTDB taxonomy): domain Bacteria; phylum Pseudomonadota; class Gammaproteobacteria; order Chromatiales; family Chromatiaceae; genus Thiodiazotropha. The sequence continues at coordinate 70,372 of JAHXIP010000010.1, forward strand.
AATCTGCCCATCAGTATCTTCCATCAGATAGGTGCGGTTGCCGTGCAGTACCCCAGGCTTACCCGCACACAGGGGTGCGGCATGAAGACCGGTATCCACTCCGTTTCCGGCTGCCTCGACACCGTAGATCTTCACATCCTGATCATCGAGAAAAGGATAGAAGAGTCCAATTGCATTGGAACCCCCACCGACACAGGCCACCAGTGCATCAGGCAACCGGCCTGTCTGGTGCTGCATCTGCTCACGTGCCTCCCGGCCGATCACAGCCTGAAAATCTCTCACCATTGCCGGATAGGGATGCGGGCCGGCAACCGTGCCGATGATATAGAAAGTATTGTCTACATTGGTCACCCAGTCGCGCATCGCCTCGTTGAGTGCATCCTTCAAAGTCTTGGAGCCTGAAGAGACTGCTCTCACTTCAGCACCCAGCAGACGCATTCGATAGACGTTGGCCTCCTGACGGGCAATATCCACAGCACCCATGTAAACCACGCACTCCAAACCCAGACGAGCTGCCACCGTTGCAGTTGCCACACCGTGTTGACCGGCACCGGTCTCAGCAATGATCCGGGTCTTACCCATACGCCGGGCAAGCAGGGCCTGACCAATGGTGTTATTTACCTTGTGGGCGCCGGTATGGTTCAGATCCTCCCGTTTCAGATAGATCTGAGCCCCACCCAACTGCTCACTCCAGCGCCGGGCATGGTAGATCGGTGAGGGTCTCCCCACATAGTTGGCCAGATCCTCGTCAAGCTCACGGAGAAAGTCTTCGTCCTGCATATAGCGCTCGTAGGCCGCTCGCAGTTCTTGCAAGGGTTCCATAAGGGTCTCAGAGACAAACAGTCCCCCATAGGGGCCAAAATGCCCCTGTGCGTCCGGCAGGGTACCGATAATCTTTTCAGCTGTTGTCGACACGATTTACTCCTGCGATAAAATCCGCTATTTTCTGAGCATCTTTGATGCCTTTGGCCGCCTCAACACCACCACTTACATCCACCGCATAGGGATGGATCTGATCGATCGCCAGCTCCACATTGTGTGAATTCAGCCCGCCTGCAAGGATGACATTTGATGCCATATCATGCGGAATTCTACACCAGTCAAAGGATTGGCCTGTTCCGCCGGGCATACCTTTCTGATAGGTATCCAGTAACAGGCCTGAGGCCTCTGAATAAATCTGCCCCATTTGTTGCAGATCGACAGACTCTCGCATACGAATCGCCTTAATCCAGGGTCGGTGATATCCCGTGCAATCAGTCGGCAGTTCGTCTCCATGAAACTGCAACAGATCCAGGGGTACCTCTTTTATCACCTGTTCGATATGCTCCCTGGTCTCATTCACAAATAGTCCAACCACTGTTACAAACGGTGGCAGACACTTCACAATAGCGCTCGCCTGCTCAATAGTGACAGCTCGAGGACTGGGCGGATAAAAGACCAGTCCGATGGCGTCGGCACCAAGCCGCACAGCCTCCAAAGCGTCCTCCATCCGGGTGATGCCACAGATTTTAATACGGGTTCTCATAAGCTTCGGAAAGATACAGCATGGCGTTAACTGACGCCATGTTTAGCCGGGATTTCTCGCGGGTAATCAGCCATAAAGCCCAAACTCATCCGGGTACTCCACTCGGGTCAAGCAGAGCCCCTGAGGTGGCGCCGTCACACCGCCAAGGGTGCGATCCCGAAGACCCAGTACCTCCTCTGTCCAGGAGACCGGCCGCTCTCCTTTACCAATGGCAATAAGAACCCCTGCGATATTTCGTACCATATGGTGCAGAAAGGCATTGGCATGCACCGCTATCGTTACCATCTCCCCCTCACGATTCACATCAAGACTATGAATGGTTCTGACCGGATGCTTCGCCTGACAAGCCAGGGCCCGGTATGAGGAAAAGTCGTGGGTACCCACTAAATGCTGGGCTGCAAGGTGCATCCGTGAAGCATCCAGGGGATGGTGTATCCAGACGGCACGGTCTCTCCAGAGCGCAGAGCGAAATGCCCGGTTGATGATTCGGTAACGGTAATGACGGCCAATCGCCGAGAAACGTGCATGAAAGGCTTCCGGCATCTCTTTTGCCCAGGAGATACTGATGTCGTTCGGGAGATTGCTGTTGGTCCCAAGTATCCAGGAGCGCACTGAGCGAACTGCCTCAGTGTCAAAGTGGACCACCTGACCGGTGGCATGCACACCGGTATCCGTGCGACCGGCACACTGAACTGTGACCGGATGGTCAGCCACTTTTGAGAGGGCAATCTCCAGTGATTCCTGGACGCTTCGCACATCCCCCTGAAACTGCCAACCATGGAAGGCACTGCCATCGTATTCAACGCCCAGAGCAATCTTCATCGTCTATTTACCAGCCGGTAATGATTAACCCGGCAAACAAAAATATTGCATTCGGCCAGTGCGTACCTGCCTACAGCAAAGCGCCAAAATCCCACTGTACTACTCATATAATCATTTTTAATAATGCAGTTTGTAGGCTGGTACACATCGGCCTTTCTTGCTTATATAAATCGGTATGGGGCTTCAAGCACGCCCTTACACTGCGTTGTAACTCTTGCCTGGGGCAAGCTTGGAGTCCTGAACACAATCAATTTGGTTGCCGGATTACTGTTATCTGACACCATAAAAAAAGGGGCGCACAAGGTGCGCCCCCTACGAACAATCAAAGAGTCGTCAGGTACCGATAGTACCCATCAGCTCCTCAGCCTCCTGCTTCTGCTGATCACTCCCTTCACTGGCCACTTCTTCCAGGATACTCTTTGCGCCTTCATTATCACCCATATCAATGTAGGCTCGGGCCAGGTCAAGTTTGGTGGTCACCTCATCAGTGGAGTCCAGATCAAGAGAGATCTCTTCACTATCCACATCCGGCAGCTCAAGGGGTTCAGCCGGCTGACCGTCGAGATCTTCTGAAAGATTCTCAAGCTCCTGCTCAATGCTTTCAAGATCCAGGTCGTCCAGAGATTCAGAATCTTCCAGCTCGATAGCATCTGCACCTTGCCCATCGAGTCCAGCCAAATCAAGGCCCGCAGTTTCATTCTGCTGAGAAGAGGTTTCAGATCCGGCATCAAGGTCGCTCAGATCGATATCCAAGGCATCGCCAGATTCATCCGCGATGCCAGATTCCATCTTATCGAGGAATTCCGAGTCGAGAGAAAGATCGGCCTCAAGATTCTCTGAATCCATTTCATCCAGATTATCCAAACCGCTCAGATCCATGGAATCGATTTCTTCACTATCGAGCGCTTCCTCTGGCTCTGGCTCTGGCTCTGGCTCTGGCGCTTTTACAGGCTCTGAAAAATCAGAACCAAGATCCAGACCAAGATCATCCAGGCCATCATCATCCGACAGCGCCACGCCAGCAGCACCTGCTGCACCAGCAAAGAGTGCATGGGATGCATTGAGTTCCTTACCCATGGAAGCGATCTTGGACCACGCATCCGGATTATTGCTCTCGAGGCCTCCATTATGCAGTTCCTCTGCAAGGCCGGTGAACTCTTTGCCCTTCTTGGCTGAAAAGTAGATTTCCAGCAGCTTATGCTTGAGTTCTTCACGTTCGGGAAACTTTTCGATCGCCTGTTTAATCAGCTCTTCTGCCTGCTGATAGCGGCCATAGGCAATATAGACATCCGCCTCGGAGAGAGGATCGACCTCACCTGTTTCATCCTGCAAGGCGTCGATATCGCTGGGAGAAAAATCACTCATGAAGGAGGTTTCATCACTCGCCTCATGGAGAGAGTCCCCGTCATCCTTACCGGCAGCTATAGCCTCACTATCAGGTGAAACAAGAATACTTTCTGCAAATTCAGCCTCGGCCTCTTTGCGTCGACGCATGATCATCCACAGCATACCGATCAGTAGCACAGCCACTGCACCGATGATGCCCATCATGGTGGTATTCCCTTTGAGATTGTCGAAGTAAGTGACCTTCTTCTCGGGAGTCCTGGAAACCGGAGTTTCGACTGGCTCAGGTTTCGCAGGTGTTTCTGCCACAGCAGGTTTCTCTGGCACCTCTGCAACAGGCGGTTTTGCCTCCATTGCGGGAGTAGCCGGCTCTTCCGCCATACCCGCCTGGGTAATAATCTCCTCGATGTTGGCCTCTTCTATCACCGTTCCTTCAGGGATAGGAATGACAGGCGTCTCAACTGTTTCAGCGGGTGCCGGAGCCATCGCAGTCTCTTTTTCAGGCTCGACGGCCTCCACCACCTCAGGCTTTTCTTCCGGCTGCATCTCAGCCATTTTCTCTGAGGAGATCTGCTGTGCTGTCTGCATCTCGGCCAGTTCATCACTCTTGAGCGTGACCAGGCGCTGGATATCTTCTATCTGCTTCTCGAGTTCACTCACACGATCACGCAGAGAATCGTTCTCCTGCAGTGCGCTTTCGTTGGATTCACGTACCAGCAATATCTCCTGCTGGAGGCGATCAATCTCCGCATCCGCCCCTTCCCGGGTCATGGCCTCGCCACCCTCAGGTTTGGAGGAGATCAGCTTGAGCCTATCCTCACTCGGTTTGCTGGGTGCTGACGGCTTAGGCGTACCGGTTGCTGCTACGGGCTTGCCCGATCGCCAGGCGCGAGTCTGTGCAAGAAACTCCTCTCTTGCTGCCTGTTTGGAAAGTGACTGGACATCCGCTTCTTCCGGCAGACGCAGCACCTTACCAACCTTCAGGTTGTTGACGTTATTGTTGATAAAGGCGTCGGGATTGTGACGCTGCAACGCCATCATGACCTGTTCAACAGACTCTCCCTGCGCACGCAGCATCTTTGCGATTGTCCAGAGATTGTCATTGCGTTGCACAGGGCCATACTCCCTGCCACCCGTAGCAGATGTTGTCGCAGAAGATGCACGCGGGGCCGTCATAGTCTGGCGTGCGGGCGGCCTTGTCACTTGACGGGCCGGCGACGTACTCACCCTGGGTGCCGCAACTGCTTGCGGTGCACGATTAATCGTCACCGGAGGATCAAGCAGGACGGTATACTCGCGTACCAGTCTCCCCTTCGGCCAGTTGACCTCTAACAGGAAATTGAGAAACGGCTCTCTGATCGGATCGACACTGGTGACTGCAATCACCGGTTTCCCCGACGGGCTCATCATCGGTTGAAATTTCAGTCCGGAGAGAAGAAATAGTCTTTCGATACCCGCTCTGTCGAAAGCCTCTTGGGAGGCCAGCCCGACGCGGATGTCCTGAACCTCTTCCTGGTCGACGGATAGCAGATCGATCTCGGCGTTGAAGTCTTGGTTGAGTGCCGATTTAGAATTAATGTCACCCAACCCAAGCGCCCATGCGCCCATAGGTGACAGGGCTGTTGCTACAGCCACTGCCAGAGACAGCTTACGAATCATGCTTCCTCCTTGCCAGAAAACATACCCCATCGGTTGAACTCGCTCCTGTACAGAGGGTAATTAGCACCCCCCTGATCAGCTCCGATAGGTTTAGAATAAACATAACAATGTGCCGCTAACTATAGCTGAGAAATAATCTTTTTACCAAAACTTCAATGATCTTCACAGCATTTCCTGCAATACCGTAGCGCAGGTTGTCCGCAACCCCCAAAAGTGAGAAATCCGTCTTACTTTCCGCCCTTGCGATCAGGTTTCCCACCACTAAAACATTCTTTCCAGATGCGTCGGTCACCGCAGTGGGTGGATTCTGCGCATCCTCGTTGAATTCAACATACGGCGTCTGCCGGTAGATTCTTTTCAGGCTTTCAAGGTCAGTCTCTCTCGAAGTACTGAAATGAATCGCCTGCGTGTGCCCGAAAAAGACCGGCACCCAACAGCAGCTGACCGTCAACGGCAAAACCGGACTGTCCAATAACTGGCAAACATGTTGCGTGACAGCCTGTTCATGTACTTGAGTATCCCGGCTATCCGTTTCCAACGCCAGAGGCACCAAGTTGAATGCCACCTGTTTGGGAAACAGCAGCGGTCTTGCCGGTTTACCATTCAACATCTGGGCACTCTGTCTTGCGATCTCCTCGACCCCTGCCTGGCCAAGCTCAGAAACAGCCTGGCAACTAAAAAGACTCACACGTTCCAGTCCCACCTTATCCATCAGTGGCTTGAGCAGCGTGGCGCACTGTAGTGTTGCCGCGTCGGGCAGGGATATAAAACTCCCCCGAGTCACCCCATCGAGTACACCTGGGTTTACCTCAGCTGCCACAAGTGGCAAATCTGAATGTGCACGCAATTGGCCGCCGATATCCAATACCACACAACCGGCATCCCGGGCCTCTGCAAGCCAGTCGCTATCACAAGGCGCTTCACCGGTGGACACCAGAATGTCAACCTCACTGAAGTCACACAGCGCAGCCTCGGCAATAATCAACGTCTGGCGCCCGAATTCCACGGGCTCTCCCGCGTTATCTTCGTCACCCATCAGCACAATCTCACCTTGCAGTGTCTGGTGGTCTGCAATCAACCCCAGTAGTGATTCCGTGACCAAGCCATTGGCGCCGAAGATGGCCAGTTTCAGCGAATTATCCACTTGATCTATCACTACCCTTAAAAACGGAAAAACCCCGTCGCCAGCCAAACAACTTCACGACGGGGTTTATAAAACACTCAATGTCCATCGCGTTCTATTGTTCCAGCAGAATCCCCAGCATACGTCTGAGCGGTTCTGCCGCACCCCATAAAAGCTGATCACCTACCGTGAAAGCGTTGAGATACTCGCTACCCAGGTTCATCTTGCGCAGACGTCCAATCGGGACACTTAGCGAACCGGTTACCTTGGCCGGACTCAACTCAGATACGGTAATATCACGCTCATTGGGTATTAACTTGATCCAATCGTTAGCGCTACTCAGTATCGACTCAACCTCGTCTATCGGCACATCCTGGCGTAACTTTATGGTCAAGGCCTGGCTATGGCAGCGCATAGCGCCGATTCTCACGCATGTGCCGTCAATCGGTACCGGATTTTCACTACGACCAAGAATCTTGTTGGTCTCCACAAAACCCTTCCACTCTTCCTTGCTCTGACCATTCTCTAACGGTACGTCAATCCAAGGGATGAGACTGCCCGCCAAGGCCGCACCGAAATTCTCCGTTGGGAAGCTGTCACTGCGCAGATTTTCTGCCACCGCTTGATCAATTTCGAGTATGGCGGAGGCGGGATCGGCCAGTTTGTCTTCAACCGCACGTTCGATACTACCCATCTGGCTGATCAACTCACGCATATTACGTGCACCGGCACCAGAGGCGGCCTGATAGGTCATCGATGTCGTCCACTCCACCAAGTCTTCCCGAAAAAGCCCACCAAGGGCCATCAGCATCAAACTGACGGTGCAGTTACCACCAATGAAATCTTTCTTGCCATTCACCAGTCCATCACGAATGACTGAATCATTGACCGGGTCGAGCACGATCAAGGTGTGATCCTTCATGCGCAGACTGGAGGCAGCATCTATCCAGTACCCCTGCCAACCGGCAGCACGCAGCTTTTCGTAGATCGCATTGGTATAGCCGCCACCCTGGCAGGTAAGAATCGCCTCCATTTTCATCAGCTCATCAATATCGGTGGCATCCTTTAGCGGCGGAATATCCTTACCGATGTCGGGACCTGCCTGGCCCACCTGGGACGTGGTAAAGAAGACCGGCTCCTCAATCGAAGCAAAATCATTCTCTTCCAGCATGCGGTTCATAAGCACTGAACCCACCATACCTCGCCAACCCACAAAACCGACTCTTTTCATCATTCAGACCTAATTAACGTTATCGCTGCCGAAAGCAGCAGAATCCTAGCTATTCAGCGCAGCGGTGACCGCATCACCCATCGCTTCGCAACTCACTTCAGTCATATCCTCAGACATGATATCCGGCGTGCGCAGGCCATCGTCGAGTACCTTATCCACAGCCCGTTCAATTCTATCGGCCATGGCCGGCTCATCCAGACTGTAACGCAACATCATCGCCACGGAGAGGATGGTCGCCAGCGGATTGGCAACGCCCTGCCCGGCAATGTCGGGGGCTGAGCCATGGATCGGCTCGTACATGCCCTTTCCGTTCTCGTCCAGGGAGGCTGAAGGCAGCATGCCGATGGAACCGGTCAGCATCGCAGCGCAATCCGACAGGATATCGCCAAACATGTTAGTCGTCACCATCACATCGAACTGTTTCGGCCACTTGACCAGTTGCATAGCGGCGTTATCCACATACATGTGACTCAGTTCAATATCGGGGTGTCCTTCACCAACCTTCATCATGACTTCACGCCAGAGTTCCGTACACTCGAGAACGTTGGCTTTGTCCACCGAACAGACCCGGCCGCCCCGCTTGCCGGCAATATCGAAGGCGACCCGGGCAATCCGCTCAATCTCAGATTCGGCATAGACCAGGGTGTTGAAACCCTGGCGCTCACCATTATCCAGTTCCCGGACTCCCCGAGGCTGCCCAAAATAGATACCGCCTGTCAGCTCACGCACGATCATGATATCGAGCCCGGCCACAATATCGGCCTTGAGACTGGAAGCATCCGCCAGTTGCGGATAGAGAATAGCGGGACGCAGATTGGCGAACAAATTGAGCTCGGAGCGCAGGCCTAACAAACCCTTCTCAGGCCGAATTGAGATATCGAGCGATTCCCATTGGTGTCCGCCCACAGCCCCCAGCAGGATGGCGTCCGCCTCTTTAGCCAATTCCAGCGTGGCATCCGGCAAAGGGCCGCCAGTGGCATCAATGGCGGCACCGCCTATCAGCGCTTCATCAAGATCGATATCCAAATCCACCTCATCGCGCAGTGTTGCCAGGACCTTGACCGCTTCAGCGACAATCTCGGGGCCGATGCCGTCACCCGGCAATACCAGAATTTTTTTACTCATTTCAATTGGTTACCTTTAGTTATTCATTCTGACTTGAAGACATTGCGATCTTTATAATGCCATTTCAGGTGAAGAACCAGGGTGCTTCAGATCGCCGTCGCGCTTCATAGGCCTTGATATCGCCCACATGCTCAAGCGTCAGACCGATATCATCCAGGCCGTTGAGCAGACAGTGCTTGCGGAAGGGATCGACCTCGAAGGGAATCGTCTCCCCATCTGCCAGTGACAAGTGTTGCCCCTGAAGATCCACAGTCAACGTCAAAGCCTGTTGATTGCCTGATATCGAAAACAACTTCTCCACTGTCTCTTCATTTAAAACAATAGGAAGAATTCCATTTTTAAAGCAGTTATTAAAGAAGATATCTGCAAAACTTGGCGCAATAATCACCCGCAACCCATAGTCTTCAAGCGCCCAGGGGGCATGCTCGCGAGATGAGCCGCAGCCAAAATTCTTTCTTGTCAGCAGAATTTTAGCGCCCTGATAACGGGGATCGTTAAGCACGAAATCGGGATTCAATGGCCGCCGGCTGTTATCCATACCCGGTTCCCCCTGATCGAGGTAGCGCCACTCATCGAACAGATTGGGTCCGAAGCCCGAACGCTTGATCGATTTCAGAAACTGTTTAGGGATAATGGCATCTGTATCCACATTGGACCTGTCGAGGGGACAGACAATACCGGTGAATGTCTCGAATTTTTCCATCGCTATCTCCTTCCTCTTAATCCAATTTGCCAACATCAATAAAGTGACCCGCAACTGCAGCTGCGGCCGCCATTGCCGGGCTGACTAAATGTGTACGGCCCCCCTGTCCCTGCCTGCCCTCAAAATTTCGATTTGAGGTAGAGGCACACCGCTCGCCTGGCTGCAGACGATCTGCATTCATGGCCAGACACATGGAACAACCCGGCTCACGCCACTCAAATCCGGCCTCGATGAAGACCTCGTCCAAACCTTCTGCTTCGGCCTGCGCTTTGACCAGTCCTGAACCAGGTACTACCAGCGCCTGCTTGATGCTATCGGCGACTCGGCGGCCCTTTGCCACCTCGGCAGCGGCACGCAGATCCTCGATGCGCGAGTTGGTACAGGAGCCGATAAAGACCCTGTCGAGACGAATCATTTCCATGGGGGTCCCGGCTTCAAGTCCCATGTACTCGAGTGCCCGACGCATACCACCCGCCTTGACGTCATCCGCTTCCCCGGCTGGGTCGGGTACGGATTGATCGATTGACACCACCATTTCAGGAGAGGTGCCCCAGGTCACTTGGGGTTTGATGACACTGCCATCGAGTACCAACACCTTATCGAACTCGGCACCCTCGTCACTATGCAAAGTGCGCCAATTGGCCACAGCCTGCTCCCAATTTTCATCACTCGGTGCATAGGGTCGCCCCTTGACATAGTCAATGGTCTTCTCGTCCACCGCCACAAAACCGGCCCTTGCACCTGCCTCAATGGCCATGTTGCAAAGGGTCAGTCGGCCTTCAATGGAGAGGTCACTGATCGCCTGACCGGCAAATTCTATGGCGTATCCGGTACCACCGGCCGTCCCAATTTCACCGATAATTGCCAAGACGATATCTTTCGCCGTAACACCGGGAGCCACCGGACCATCAACGCGAATCTGCATCGCTTTCGATTTCTTTTGGATCAGGCACTGGGTGGCCAGTACGTGCTCCACCTCTGAGGTGCCGATACCGAAAGCCAGCGCACCCATGGCGCCATGGGTCGATGTATGTGAATCACCACAGACAACCGTCATACCGGGAAGGGTGGCACCCTGTTCCGGCCCTACGACATGCACGATACCTTGTCTCGGGTCGAGCATCTTGAATTCCGGAATGCCAAAACTGTTGCAGTTTTCATCCAGGGTCTCTACTTGAGTTCGAGAGATTGGGTCGACAATGGTGCTCACGCCACCTGAACGCTCCGTGGTCGGTACATTGTGATCCGGTGTCGCCAGGTTTGCGCTGACCCGCCAGGGTTTGCGGCCAGCCAGGCGCAGCCCCTCGAAGGCCTGCGGTGATGTCACCTCATGCACCAGATGACGATCAATGTAGATCAATGCGGTACCGTTCTCATCTGTCCGTACCACATGGGACTCCCAGAGTTTGTCGTAAAGCGTCTTGGCACTCATATCTCATTCCTCTTTCTCGGTAGGCAAAACATAGGGGAGTGTGCTACATAATACAAATTCATATTTTTCATTTTATATATTCTTTTTTGGAATAGTTATGGAACTCGCCACTCTTCGTGCCTTTGTTGAAGTTGCCCGTGAGGAATCCTTCTCCCAAGCGGCAGAAAACCTCTTTCTGACCCAACCCGCCATCAGTAAGCGCATAGCGGGATTGGAGGAGGAACTGTCAATCCGGTTGCTCGATCGTGCAGGGCGCCAGGTAACCCTGACAGAAGCCGGCCGCCATCTGTTGCCCAGAGCGGAACGGATCATTCATGAATTGACAGATATTCGCCGGGAGCTGACCAATCTCTCTGGTGAGATTGGAGGCAGGCTGGCCATGGCCACCAGTCACCATATCGGCCTACACCGTTTACCGAGGGTTTTACGTGAGTACAGCGACAACTACCCCGACGTGGCATTGGACATCCGTTTTATGGAATCGGAAAAAGCCTGCCATGCCGTGGAGCATGGAGAGCTGGAACTGGCTGTGGTGACCCTCCCCCTGGAACCCGCCACATCGTTGGCAACGGAGATTATCTGGAGTGACCCGTTAAGGCCGGTGGTAGGACTTGATCACCCGCTGGCAAAATACAAGCAGGCCGGACTCAGCGACCTGTTGGAGTATCCTGCCGTGTTGCCGACACGTGGCACCTACACGAGAACCATTCTCGAACAGCGGATCAGCACATTCAGCCGAGAGGTGGACTGTACCCTCTCCACAGACTATCTCGAAACATTGAAAATGATGGTGAACATCGGTTTGGGCTGGAGCCTGCTGCCACTGATCATGATCGACAAGCACCTGCTGCCGCTTGATGTGGTGGAGCTAAATCTCTCAAGGTCTCTCGGTATCGTAACGCATCGAAAACGCACGCTCTCTAATGCTGCGCTGGCAATGCGGGAGCAGCTGTTGATGATAGCCAATTCATCAGCTTCTTGACCTAGGGCCTGTTAACACTAATCCAATGTGCCCTGTTGAGTCTGAAGGGCTGGGGCTGTTTTTGCACCCAGCGGCGTTATCATTCGCTCATGTAGCCGGGCTACACCACGCTCATTCTGCCTTGCTGGGCACAAAAATAGTCCCAGCAGGGCGTACCCCAAGGGCACTTCCTTCGGGGCGTATTGGATTAGTGTTAACAGGCCCTAGACGAATCACCTAAAGCATTTTAGGTAAAAAGAAGGAGATGATGCCCAAGTCTCAAGCAACAAAGTCAGCTAAGCAATTTTCTCATAATCCGTTTGAAACGAACTGACGGCCTGACCTCAATCCAACCTTCTCGGTGATAAATGCGATAGCCTTGCGTGTCAGCAACTACTGACCCCCATGATGTATCATGCATTCCCGTCACACCCAGACCGATCCGCCAGTCCACCCACTTACGCCAACCTGACATTTTAGGTAGCTTGTATTTCCAGAATGAGTGGCAACGCAACATGTGCCAGGTATGCTCCAGCGACCATGACTGCCAATCAATCATCTGCCAGAGTTCTTCCGGTTTTTTTCGATAAGCGTAAGGTGTGGGGCTAGTTTCACTCTGCATTATCTTTATGGAACTCCCAGACTGGAGTTTCTTCAACGCCTGAATTGACAGTGGGATACCCTGTTGAAAAACGGCCTGTCGTTCAACTTCCTCTTCACTGGCGCCGGGCTTTATGAGGAACTCTCCCTGTTCAAGTATGGGTCCCCTGTCTTCTTTCTCCTCCATATAGTGAATCGTTACCCCACCCTGTAAATCATAGTCCTTCGCCATCCAGAGAATTGGATGACCACCACGATATCTGGGAAGCAATGATGGGTGCAAATTAATAAATCCCAATCTTGGGATTGCCAGGGTCTTTTTATTCAATATGGGTATGCGATAGGCGAGGACAACATCCGGTTTCAATTCTATCAGCCGGTTTTCCATTTCCTCAAGAGATCTGTTTTTAATACGAATATATCGGCATGACTTTTTTCGTGTCAGATGACTGAGTCTCAATCTGCATATCTGGATGAGTTTCAGGCGATTGAAAATCCTGATTAGAAAACGCTCTTTGGCCTCCTTTGAATCAGAGGATTTTCTCATATCCAAAATGCCAACAATGTTGAGGTCTGCCTCAAGGTAAGGCAGAAAAAAAACAGCACCAGCAGAAGAAACTATTACTGTTCTCATAGATTCTGCCTCGGTATTCGACGGCGCGTAAATTCTGCATTTCGTCACGATCCGTCATAGGTAAAGTGATTAATACCTGCCGTTAAATAGAACATCACAAGAATTTCCTCTCTTTAGAACCTCAAATGACTCGATGCGTTCAGGCTCTTCTGCTGACCTCGCCAGTTGTCGATATGGAACTTGGTGAAGGGTAGTTCCGTCAGTTCAAAGAAACGGGGCCAACCTATGCGTTCAACCCAGTCGTTGATTCTTTCCCAGTCTCTCGCATTCTTTTGATAGCTCTTGAGGATACGCATAACAATGGCGGTTGCCTCCGGCCAGCGTGGCGGGTTGTTGGGGATCCCGGCAGCCACCAGCTTCTGGAAGCACGGTCGTCCGCGGGCATTGGAATGGTTTCCACCAATCCAGACCGCCAGTTTGGAGTGTTCCGGATCGTTGATCTGCATGGGTGGACAAGGCGGATAACAAGCGCCGCAGCAGACACACTTGCGCTCGTCTACTTCTAATGATGGCTTACCATTGACCATGGCGGGCCGAATTGCCGCCACTGGACAGCGAGCCACCACGGAGGGACGCTCACAAACGTTAGCAACCTGGGTGTGATCGATCTTGGGTGGTTTTGTGTGCTGGATATTGATCGCGATATCACCCTGCCCACCACAGTTGATCTGGCAACAGGAGGTGGTGATATGTACCCGGTTGGGCATATTCCAATTGCGGAACTCATCGATAAGCTGATCCATCATCGACTTGACCACACCCGAAGCGTCTGTGGCCGGAATATCACAATGCAGCCAACCCTGAGTGTGAGAAATGGCTGCTACCGAGTTACGCGTGCCGCCAACAATGAAGCCGTTCGCCTCCAATGCCGCGATCAGGGGCTCTACCCGCGAGCCATCCGATAGCATGAATTCAATGTTGCTGCGGATGGTAAATCGCACATAGCCATCAGCATACTCATCGCCAATTTCACAAAGTTTTCGCAAGGTAAAGAGGTCAAGAATGCGCTGGGTACCGGCACGCACCGTCCAGATCTCGTCTCCGCTTTCTGCCACATGCCGCAAGACGCCTGGCTTCGGGTCTTCGTGATAGCGCCAATGGCCGAAGTTCTCACGCATCACGGGATGCATGTATTGGATACCGTCTGGACAACCGCTCTCGATGGGGACTCTACGCTCGGCATGTGCCATAGATCATCGCTCCCTTAGGCCGCATCCGCCGATTTTTTACGACGAGGATGTTGTTCAAACCACTTGTCGGCTTCCTCATCCCAATGATCGGTTCGTATATAAGAGTTTTCCCGTGGATGCACGATCATATTTGGGTCCATCTCGATACCTAATGCCTCAAGGAAGTTGACCAGACCGATACGCTCGATCATCTCACCGATGCGCTCGTGCTCTAATGCATTCTCAGCGAAGAAGTCGATGGTCTCTTCAGCAATATCAACCAGATGCTGATAGTCAGATTCATTCTCCAGCTTCATGAATGGAATAATCACAGTCCCGAAACGGTCACCGATTTTCAGCGTACGCTTGCCGCCTATCAGCAGACTGACACCTCTGTCTTTACCAGGCGAAAGCGCCTTGGGCATCACGTTGAGACAGTGCATGCAACGAACACAATCGGTGTTATCCACACTCAAGGTGTCGTCATCGTTCAGTGAGAGGGCACGGGTCGGGCAGCGAGTAATAACATTGTCGATGAGATACTGCCGGCCTTTTGTGGCCACATACTGTTTCACCTCGTCCTGATCCACCTGCATATCATCCCGCCAGGTGCCGATGACGGCGAAATCAGCCCGCTCGATTGCATTCATGCAATCATTGGGACAGCCGGAAACCTTGAATTTGAATTTGTAAGGGAGCGCCGGTCGATGCATCTCATCGAGAAAGTTATTCACCAACCGGCGATGAATCTCATGTTCATTGGCACAGGACTGCTCACAGCGACCGGCACCGACGCAGGACTGGGCAGTTCGTACGCAGGGACCTGCCCCACCCAGATCAAACCCATACTCATTGATCTCGTTGAAGAAGTGCTGAGTGTTGTCAGTGGTGGCGCCAATGAACATGATATTGCCTGTCTGGCCATGAAAAGTAACCAGACCGGAACCCCATTTCTCCCAACTATCAGCCAATCGACGCAGAATATCGGTGGTGTAGTAGTTGCCGGCAGGAGGTTGCACACGCAGAGTATGGAATTCTCTGGACTTAGGGAATTGGTCTCCCACTTCGGAGAAGCGGGGAATAATGCCACCCCCATAGCCAAAGACGCTCACCGTACCGCCTTTCCAATAACCCTTTCGGGTCTCGTAGGAGTGTTCCAGTTGGCCCAGCAAATCGTTGGTGGTTTCGCGGATACGACTATCGGGATGGTTATCACGCAATCGTTTGATGCCAGTGACAAAACTTGGCCACTCGCCGCTCTCCAGCTGATCGAGCATGGGGGTCGGGTGCGATTTCATCAAGTACCTCCTCTGACACCTGGCTGCCCGCCAGAGCAGATTTGAGCAGTGAGAATGATTACCGTCCGTATTACCTAACAATAGTTGATTAATTTAGTGAGTTAATATCACCTTTGGAATAGATGGCTCAGTCAGCGGGGATACTGATTTTCCACTCACACCTCTGAATATCAGTTTCCAATTGAAGCAGGCATTTCAGTGATTTCATATAGACGATGTGCCGAGCTGGTCTGAAAAAGAAGTGGTTTACGACCTACTGAAAAACAGAGCATATCGACCTTTCTGTTCCCGGTGTCCGGTAAAGCCAGTGAATTTCTACGCTTCCACAAATGTCCTACAAAACAGAGCAAACTAAGCTTTTGATTTTCTGAAAAAGCAGTAGAATCTTCACTTACTTTTCTTATGGTTAATCTGCAGGATCTAAACCATGTCGAAAACTGAAAATCACCTTACCGATGATCTCTCAGCCGAGTTTCAGGCAATCATGAAAAAGATAGAGGCAAGCTGGCCAATCTTGCCATCAGGCATCTGGAATAGCTCTTCAACTCGACAACTATCACGTCACCTGCATGCGTTTTCACGCCGTTGTGAAGAGACCGGCCAGAAGACGCTGATCGGACAGATCACCTCGATAGACGATATGGTTAATGCCGTCATTGACAGCAACACATCACCAAGCAACGAACAGATCAAAAGACTGAATGAGGCGCTGGACCAACTGAAGGATCATGTTTTCAACTCGACGGCATCTGAACCGGCTCGCGCAGGGGATGTCATCCCGTTCGATCTGATCTATCTGCCACAAGCGGCGGACAAGAGTGACCCGATTTCTCAAGCCCTTGAGACTCAACCGTGGCGGCATCTCACACTGGACCAAGCTGATGAGCTCTATGCCATCCTCTCCCGTGAGGGGGCAAAAGTACTTCTGATCGATGCAGCGTTTCTGGATAGTGACTCGCTCAACCAAGTACTCGAATTGCTAAACAATAAAAAGCACACCACGCAATCCGAGCTGGTTTTTCTCTCCGAGCACTACAATATGGAAACCCGTTTAAGCGCTATGCGCACGGGCGCCAGACATTTCTTCACCAAACCGATCCATATCGATGATCTGATAGACACACTTGAGAGCCGAATCGATCCGAAAGCGATCCCTCGCAAACGGGTATTGATTGTTGAGGATGACGAGTCGCAGGCCAATTTCGCTGCAAAATTGTTACAGAAGAGCGGTATGGACACGCTCGCCATCTACAATCCCCTGAGTGTCATTGAGGGTGTCACCCAGTTCCAGCCAGACCTTATCCTAATGGACCTCTATATGCCGGGCGCTGACGGCATTGAACTCACCCGGATGATTCGTGACCGTAAAGAGACGCAAGCCATTCCCATTGTGTTTCTCTCGGGTGAGGACGACCTGGAGAAAAAGCTGCTGGCACTCTACGCAGGAGCGGATGACTTCCTTACCAAACCGGTGCGCCCACAACAACTGCTGGCCACCGTCAACACCCGTATCGATCGCGCCAAGAGCATCTGCGCCGGTGCCGCACAACTTTATACAGACCAGATAACAGGTCTGCCTACAAGAAGAGAGTTTCTCTCGCTGATCGATCTGACCCTTTCAAAATCGAATGCCTACCGTTCAATCCTCGTCTGCTGCCTTAGCGATAAGCAAGATGAATCGATTGAAATCGACAATGAGGCAAGGGGATCCCTACTGGTACAGGTTGCCAATACGATCAAACCGCTCCTGAAACAGAGCGACACCCTGGCAAGAACTGGTGAACTCAGCCTGTCAATCCTGTTTCAGCGAGATCAGGAACATGCGGTGGAACAACTGGGAGAAGCTGTCTATACAGCAGTGTTCCCGGTATTAAAAGAAACGGATCATGCCAGGCTCGGTATTGGCATGACGCTGCTGGACAGTACAACAGGAAGTGCTCATGAGCAGCTCAGTCATGCCGAATCGAGTGCTCACTTTGCCTATCGCCAAGGTAAAGCAGGCTATCAACTCTATGGTGAAAATCAGCCTACCTCAACCGAGGCAAACGAGCATGCCGTCGAACCCTTGCCCAAGGAGAAATTTTTATTCGCTCTTGAAAACGACTTGGTGACCCTTCAAGAGCAACACTACACCGGCCGAAAGGAACAATCCCTAGAGACTATAGAACTGATACCCATTCTCAATGGTGAGACAAAAAGCCCTTATCAGATGGCGACCGATGCCGGCGCCCTGGTTGAATTCGACCATTTCATCTGCGACCAGGCGCTGCAAAGATTGAGCAAACTTGTCATGCAAGGCAGCAGGGGAAGATTGATCTTCCATCAATCCGCGCAGGTCATTCAAGACACGGAATATCTCGATTTCATTAAGTCGGAGCTGCGCAGACGCCAGATCGTCGGCACCGGTCTCATGATAGAGTTTGACCTGCCCTCCCTGGCTGCCGATCTGAAACAGGCAAGAGCCCTCATGGGAGAGCTTGCCGGCTTAGGTATCAGTGTCTCACTGGATAACTTTGCCTGTAACGACACAGCCTACAAGGTCCTCGCATACCTTCAGGGCAATGCCGTCAGACCGCACCCGTCACTGCTAAAGATCGACAACGAGAAGATCCAGCATATCGCCACGCAGGTCCACTCGTTAGGGGCGGAAATCATCCTCCCACGCGTGGAATGCCATGATCAGATAGGCCTCCAGTGGTCAATGTCCGCCGACTATATTCAGATGAACTTTGACCACTGAGTCGCTTAGCGAGTGCGTTCGCAGACGCCCTCAGGAAAGAAGAATGCGATCTCGGCCTTTGCGGTATCGGGTCCATCGGAACCATGCACTGCATTCTCGTCCACCGTCTGAGCAAAATCGGCTCTGATGGTGCCAGGTGCAGCTTCCTGCGGATTGGTGGCACCCATGATTTCACGGTTTCTCGCGATGGCGTTTTCACCTTCCAACACCTGCACCATGACAGGACCGGAGGTCATGAAGTCGATCAGATCATTGTAGAAAGGGCGTTCTTTGTGTACCGCGTAGAAATCACCGGCCTGTTCTCGGCTAAGATGGAGCATCCTCGACGCCAAGATTTTCAACCCGGCCTCCTCGAATCGACCGTAGATTTGACCGATTACGTTCTTTGCCACAGCATCGGGTTTGACGATAGAGAAAGTGCGTTCAATGGCCATTGAGAAGCTCCGGAGTTGTAGTATAAGGTATATATGAATTGCTGCAGCGCAGCAACGGTGCGCAAGGTACTGCGCTCTGACGGCTGTGTCAAGCCGGCTTCACCCCAACCTCCCGATCGACCCATCGCCAGGCAATCAAAACCGCTAACAAAGCATAGCCCGCAGCAACACCATAGGTAGCCGCCGGGCCAATACCTGTCCAGAAATACCCACTCAACAGACTGCCAAAGGCGCCACCCGCGCCAAAACTGATACTACTGTATAGCGCCTGTCCCCTACCCTGGTGCCGGCCAACAAAATAGTGGTGTACCAGGTGGATTGCGGCGGCATGAAAGGTGCCGAATGTTGCTGCGTGCATCACTTGCGCCAACAGGACTAGCAGCAGATTCTCTGGCGCGATACCCACCAGAACCCAACGCACCACAGCAATCGCCAGACTGACGATCAACACCTGCCGGGCACTCCAGCGATGAAGCAGGCGATGCATGACCAGGAAGATCAAAACCTCTGCAATTACACCCAATGCCCAAAGTTCGCCAATCGTGCTTCTTGAATAACCGATACCTTCCATATAGATCGAGTAGAAGGCGTAGTAGGCACTGTGGCTAGCCTGCATTAAGAAGCTGACCAACAGGAAGGCGACCACATCTTTGCGTCTCAGCACCTGCATGATCGAGCCCTGGTGCTGGCTCGGCATCACGGCCCGCTTCTCCGGCACCAGCAGGCTACTGATAAAGATACCGATGTAGATCAGCAGGACCATTTTCGGTACTAAATCCACACCCATTTCATCAAGCAGGTAACCCAGTACAGTGACTGTCAGGATAAAGCCAATGGAACCCCAAAGCCGGATGCGGCTATAGTGTTGGATACGCTCTTTAAGATGACTCATGGTGACCGCTTCGAACTGAGGCAATGAAGCGTTCCAGAAGAAGCTGAAGAGCATCATCACCAGGGCCAGCAGCCAGAAACCCTCGGCATAGAAGACACCGATAAAACAGACGATGGAGAGTAGTGAAGCCATCCGGACGATGGGCATGCGCAGGCCGGTATGATCGGCGATCCAACCCCAGATATTGGGTGCAATCAGCTTGGTGATCATGATCACCGCCATCAGCTCACCGATCTCAACCGGCGTAAAGCCTCTATCCTGCAGGTAGAGTCCCCAAAATGGCAGCAAAGCACCCAGGGAGGCGAAATAGAAGAGATAGAAACCCGAAAGACGCCAGTATGGCATCCCTATTCTGAACCGAGATCCGTCAGACCTGAGTTGACATCCATATTCTGCCCGCGATGCCTTAGTACATGATCCATCACAACAATCGCCATCATCGCCTCGGCAATGGGCGTGGCTCGAATACCGACACAGGGGTCGTGGCGCCCTTGGGTGACCACTTCGACCGGGACTCCCTCACGGCTCACCGTATGGCCTGGCAGGCGCAGGCTGGATGTGGGTTTGAGCGCGATACTGGCAACTAAATCCTGGCCACTGGAGATACCCCCCAAGACACCACCCGCATGGTTGCTGAGAAACCCTTCCGGAGCCATCTCATCACGATGCTCTGTCCCCTTCTGCTCCACGCAGAGGAAGCCGTCTCCGATCTCCACCCCCTTGACCGCATTGATACTCATCAGGGCATGCGCCAGATCCGCATCCAGGCGATCGAAGATCGGCTCACCGATACCGGCCATCATACCGGTGGCGACTACGTTGATGCGTGCACCGATGGAGTTACCCGCTTTGCGCAGGGCATCCATATAGGCTTCCATCTCCGGCACCATATTGACATCAGGCGAGAAAAATGGGTTCTGCTCTACCTGATCCCAGTCGAATTTCTCTGGTCTCAGTGGTCCTAGTTGGGCCAGATAGCCCCGAATCTCAATACCGTAGCGCTCTCGCAGATATTTCTTGGCGATCCCCCCCGCCGCCACCCGCATGGCAGTCTCACGGGCAGAGGAGCGACCACCGCCACGATAGTCGCGAAATCCAAACTTCTGATTATAGGTATAGTCCGCATGTCCGGGACGAAAGCGGTCCATGATATCGGAATAGTCCTTGGATCGCTGATCCGTATTCTGGATGATCATGCCAATCGGCGTACCGGTTGTTTTACCTTCGAAAACGCCAGATAGAATCTGTACCTCATCATCCTCCCGGCGCTGTGTGGTGTGACGAGAAGTCCCCGGTTTGCGGCGGTCCAGATCCGGTTGCAGATCACCGGAGGAGAGTTCGAGCCCCGGAGGGCAACCGTCCACAATACAACCAATAGCGGGCCCATGGGACTCACCAAAGGAGGTTACCGTGAAGAGTTTGCCAATTGTGTTGCCGGACATAAGAACTCAGGGCTCCAACCAGGCATTCACACGTTGCAAGTCCTCTTCGCTGAGTGTACCTGCTGCGGATTTCAGTGAGAGGCCGTTGAGGATGTAGCCGTAACGGGAATTAAGATAGTCACGTTGCGAGGAAAAAAGATTTCGCTGTACGTTCAGCACATCGACGATAGTACGCGTACCCACCTCGTAACCGGCTTGGGTCGACTCCAGCGCACTCTGCGCCGATATGGTCGCCGCCTTCAGCGCCTCCACCTGACTGATGGTAGAGAGCACACCGCGGTAAGCATCACGCACTTGCCGGTTCACGGCCCGGCGGGTCTGGTCCAGGCTCTGTTGGGCAGCACGAAAGTTGGCCATCGCCTGACGTGTCTGGGCACTCACTGCACCACCTGTATAGATCGGTACCTCAAGGGATAATCCAATAGAAGCCTGATCAGCTTCAGACGCTGTTTCAGAATCGCTGCGATTCATCGTGTAGCCACCAACCAGATCGAGTGTGGGATAGTGGCCGGAACGGCTCACATCGACCTCCTGCTTCAGACTCTCCAGACTGGCGTTGGAGGCGATGATGCCGTAGTTCTGCTGCTGAGCCGTATCGGACCAGGCCTGCAGATCCTTCGGTACCGGCGGGTTAAGCCGCAGTCCATCACCCAGTTTGGCGAGATTGCTCTTGGGCTGGGATCCGATGATCTCAAACAGGGCCTCCCAAGCGTTGTCCAGACTATTCTCTGCTGCGATTTCAGATGCCCTCGCTGCGTCATGTGCCGCCTGGGCCTCATGCACATCGGTAATCGCGATCAGACCCACGTCGAATCGTTGTTGCGCCTGCTCCAGCTGACGGCCTGTGGCCTCACGCTCCGCCTTGGCTACCCGAAGATCGTCCTCCGCAGAGAGAATATCGAAATAGGCAGTGGTGCTTCGCACCATCAGATCAATCTCGGCTGAGGCATACTGAGCTTCCGCCTGGGCGATGGTGCTGTCCGCCTGTTCCAGTTGAATAAAGCGGTCACGGCGATAGAGCGGTTGTGTCAGATTCAATCCAAGTCCGCTCTCCTGAAAGGTGGTGGTGTCATCAGCCCCCGTCCCGAACGGGCTCGATATCAATTTGCGCCTTACAGAATCATAGGTAGCGCCAAGTCCGATTGTCGGTAAAAGTTGAGAGCGCGCGAGACTTTTGCTCTCGCGTGACGCATCCAGCTGCTCCTTGACGGCCTGTAGTTGGGGATCATTTTGCAGCGCCAGCTGATAGATCGATATCAGATCTTCCGCTTGCACGGCGGTCAGGGTGAATAACAGTGGCAGCAGCAGAAGACGCTTAATCAGTTTCATTTCCATTCCATCGATTGTGACGGGTGATAAGACAGGATACCGCAGGGGACTTTATCATATTTGGTGCTCCCTGCCGGAATGCGAATTGACAAATTCCCTCTTATTTCTCAGGCTTCTCCACCGTCATCGGCGGTACCAGCAGCTGGGGATCGATACGAGCGCTTCGCAGATTCATACGCCAATCCAGATGGGCGCCGGTAACCCGCCCAGTGGCCCCAATTTCCGCTATCAGATCGCCCTGCTTCACTCGATCTCCCACCTTCACCAGAATTTTGCTCAGATGCAGAAAAGAGGAGGAGAGTTTGTGCCCATGGTCGACAATCAATGTCCCACCAGAATAGAACATATCGGGATGCGCCAGGGTTACAATACCATCCGCCGGCGCATAGACAGGCGTACCTGTAGGTGCGGCCACATCGACACCAAAGTGTGGGCGCCGGGGTTCTCCATTTAAAACCCGCTGACTGCCGTAAACCCCACTGATGATCCCTTTGGCCGGCCAAATGAACCCCCCCAGAAAGTCGGCTCGTGGATCATCAAGCTTACGTGCCTTTTTGATTTGGGCTGTCTCCTTTTTGATCCGCTTCCAATCACGTTTGGGAGGTGTCACTTTTGAAGGCGGCAGGCCATCAATCCGCTGTATCTCATAGTCCCGCTTGCCAATCGTGATATTCCGTTGTTCGGCGAGCTTGCCATCTCTTCGAACCACCAGGGTATGCTGTAACGCATCGTCCCGGCCGAAACCCAGCAAGAAGAGCCCCTCATCAGAGACCCGGATGGGCACCCCATCGAATTTAACCTGATCTCCAGGATCTGTCTGCCCGATCACCATACCGCCCTGAAGAAAATCACCCTCCAGAGAGAGCGCCTGGGCCAACGGAGAAAATAGCACCAACAGCCAGGAAATCAGCACTGGCGAAAAGACCCGAACAGAACGTTTAGAGATAAAATTCATACCGTGTAGCTTCAAGGAAAAGAATCGATCAGTAATGTAGAAAACTACCACAGGCCTCTAACCTATCCAACCGCTGAACTGCCCCCTGCAACGATTGACAGGCACCGCATCTGGTTGTAGAGTTCGCGATCTCCAAGCCGGCCCGCCCGGTGACCACATATGCCGAGGTGGTGAAATTGGTAGACACGCTAGCTTCAGGTGCTAGTGGGGGCAACCCCGTGGAGGTTCAAGTCCTCTCCTCGGCACCAAATTCAGCAAGCCCCATCGCCATTTGCTTTGGGGCTTTTTCATTTCCAGCAATAAGATTCTCTCGAAAGCAAACCCTTATACAACGCCACACCGTCTGGCTCGAATATCCCTAGCACCCTGGCATGGGGCATGTCATAGTGTTGGCAGACTTGAAATAGACTATTCACGATGCCCGAAGACAACATCCTTCTGTTTCCGAATAAATTCCGCGATACCCTAGATGATACTCAATGGCAGGCCCTGCAGGGTGAGTTCTATCTGGACTGCTACCATGCTCACCATGGATATCCGGCAGAAAATCCAGACAGCCTAAGAGACTGGCTGCAGGAAGCCGGTCTTTATGCGGATATGGAAAATGCTTTTTTTCGTGGCTGGCTTCTCCGCCGTTTATCAGAAACCACTGAATGATTTCGCGTGTGCGTTCGGTTAGAGAAAGCGTTTCCAACCGGCCTGTCTGTGGGTCTTTCCTATTCTAGACTTGCTTATCTGTTTTAAAACCTCCTGTTTGCCAAACTCCCGTCATGCAATGAGATGGTTTTTGTCGCTTCTTGTTCATCCATGAGGAATGAATTGCACGGTAGACTGGCGGGTTATTAATCCACCTGCCATACCTATCTACAAGGAATGTTTAGAGGTAGAGTTACATACCACCGCCTCAACATAAAAAAACAGTCGATCGCGAGGAGCTAGAGAAATGCCATTGCGTACAATCACTTTCCCCGGCTTAATCTTTCTTCCTCTGCTTTTCATGGGGTGCAGTGAGCCGCCCCAGACTGCTCCCGTTGAAATTGTACGTCCAGTAAAAACTATACTCATAGAAACGACGGGACAGGGGGTCATTCGAACGTTCCCCGCCCGTATCGATGCCGGTCGCAAGGCTGAATTATCATTCCGTGTCGCCGGAAAAATTATCGAGATACCTGTAAAGGAAGGAGACCGGATTGCAAAAGGCCAGGTGGTAGCCTCACTCGACCCAACCGAATACCGGATCAAGTACAACGACCGCAAGGCAACATTCGATAAGGCCAAGAGAAACTTCAGCCGGGCCAAGGAGCTGGTGGCAAAAGGCAATATCTCAAAAATGGACTTCGACCGCCTTGAAGCAGAATTCAAGAGCGCCACTGCGTCACTGGAGTCGGCACAACAGGATCTCAACTACACAAAACTGACCGCCCCTTTCGGTGGCATCATCGCCAAACGGCATATCCAGGCCTTTGAAGAAATACAGGCCAAACAGCTCATCTTCGACCTGCAGGACCTGACCCAGCTCGAGGTCAAGTTCGATGTACCGGAAAGTCTGGTGCGCCGGGTAGAGGGCGTCAATGACAGGGATGCTGTACGGGAGCGCAAGCCGATTCCCGCCTTTGTCTCGTTCTCCGACAATACGCAGGAGCGCTACCGTCTGAAATTCCGCGAAGTCAGCACCAAGGCTGACGCAAATACCCAGACCTTCGAGGTGACCTATACCATGGAGGAGGTCGATGGCATCACCATCCTGCCAGGTATGACCGCAAATGTGACTGCCGACCTCAGCAGCCTGAACAACGAAGATACCATTCATACCGTTCCTTCCAGCGCCATCGTCGGTGACTATAAGCTCGCCCCAACCGCCTGGTTGGTCGATGAGGCGTCGATGACAGTCAAACCCCGACCGGTCAAGGTGGGTCGACTCGTCGGAGATCGGGTCCAGGTACTCGACGGCCTGAAGGAGGGCGACCGCATCGTCATAGCCGGCACCCCTTTCCTGGTTGAAGGGATGAAGGTCATGATGATGCAGGACAGGGAACAGGCTACCCCCAGGCCCGACGATCTGAAGTACCAGTAACCACCCTCTCCTGTAAAAAAGAACAATGTAAGGGATATGCGATGAATATCGGCGAGTATTCGGTCAAAACCCCGGTCATCTCCTGGCTGCTGGTGATCATCATGGTGGGCGGCGGTATCTGGGCCTTCGATAAGATGGGCAAGCTCGAAGATCCCGCTTTCACCATCAAGTCGGCCAAGATCATCACCCACTATCCAGGCGCCACGGCCGAGGAGGTACGGGACGAGGTCACCTACCATATCGAAGATGCCATCCAGCGCATGGAGCAGGTGAAACGGATCAAGATGTCGATCTCCCGACCGGGCATGTCCGATATCGCCATCGACTTCAAAGATAAATACCGGGGTGATGACTTCCCCAACATCTATGACGAACTGCGACGCAAGATAGCGGATATGAAAGCCAAACTGCCCCCCGGGGCTCAGGATCCAATCGTCGTCGACGACTTCGGTGATGTCTATGGCGTCTATCTCGCCCTCACCGGCAAAGGCTACACCTGGCGTGATCTGTGGGATACCGCGGACAGGCTCAAACGGGAGCTGGTGCTGGTACCCGGCATCCGCAAGGTCAATATCGGCGGTAGTCAGAGAGAAGTGGTCTATGTGGGCATTTCGCGCGCCCGCCTGGGCGAACTGGGCATCTCCCCCGGTCAGATTGCTCAGGTGCTCGAGTCCCAGAATACGGTGGTCACCGCCGGTAAATCGGTGGTGGGAGATGAGTATCTGCGTATTCAGCCCACCGGCGAACTCACATCCGTCGCGGGTATCGGAGACATTCTCATCGGATCAGGCGATAAGAAGCTGGTCTACCTCAAGGACATTGCCACCATCACACGCGCCTACGAGGAGATGCCGAGCCAGATGTACTATGTCAATGGCCAGCCTGCGCTGACTCTGGGTGTCTCCATGCAGTCAGGCGAGAATGTGGTGGCTATCGGACAGAGTCTGGCGGAGAAATTTGAGTCGCTGAAGTCGGTCATTCCTGTCGGTATGCAACTGACCCCAATCTACAATCAGCCGGGAGAGGTACAGAAGTCGGTCAGCGGTTTCATCGTCAGCGTGGGCCAAGCGGTGGGGATCGTCATCTTTGTATTGCTGATCTTCATGGGTCTGCGTGTCGGTTTCATCATCGGCTCGGTGCTCCTGATCACGGTCGCCGGCACCCTGTTGATCATGCACCTCAAAGGCATCGAGCTGCAGCGTATCTCCCTGGGTGCTTTGGTCATCGCCCTGGGCATGCTGGTGGATAACGCCATCGTGGTGGCCGAGGGCATCCTGGTCCGCATGAACGCCGGCATGAGTGCGGCCAAGGCAGCGGGAGAGACGGTCGGTAAGACCATCTGGGCCTTGTTGGGAGGTACCATCATCGGTATCCTCGCCTTCTCTGCAATCGGTCTCTCCCCCGACAGTACCGGCGAATTCGCCAACTCCCTTTTCTGGGTCATCCTCTACTCCCTGCTCCTCTCCTGGATCACCGCCATCAGTACCACACCCTTGCTGTGCGCCCTGTTGATCAAACCGGGAAAAGGTGGCGACGACAAGGAGGCCGATCCCTATGGCGGCGGACTGTTCAAGGTTTTCCGGGGGATCGTCGACCGGGCGATCCGTCTGCGTTGGATGACAGTCGCGGTGGTTGTGGGTTTCTTTATCCTCGCACTGATCGGTTTCGGCAATGTGAAGCAGGCCTTTTTTCCTTCGTCGAACACGCCCCTCTTCTTCGTCGACATCTGGGAGATCGAGGGTACCGACATCCGTAAGACCCGAGAGGATACATTGATGGTGGCCGAGTTCCTGCGTGAGCAGGAGGGGGTACTGCAGACCAGTACCGTCATCGGCGGCGGCCACCAGCGCTTCACGCTGGTCTATGATTCAAAAGAGTCCTCCCCCGCCTATGCGCAGATCATCGTAAAGACAGATTCCCTGGAGCGCATCACCGATGTGTGGCAGAAAGTAAAGGTCTTTATGGAGGAGCGTCTTCCCTGGACTGACCCCCTGATCAAGAGCATGCGTATCGGTCCCGGACGAGACGGTAAGATCGAAGCCAGGTTCCACGGACCCGATCCCGATGTACTGAGAAAACTCTCACATCAGGCCATGAACATCATGCACGCCGATCCGGAGGCCAAGGATATCCGGGACGACTGGCGCCAGCCGGTCAAGCTGATACGTCCAGTCTTCAACGAACAAGTGGGACGCCAACTCGGCATTACCCGCGAAACCCTCGCGGCCTCCCTGGAGTACGCCTCAGAGGGAATCGCGGTGGGCCGCTTCAGAGACGGCATCCGGGTATTGCCCATCTATATGCGTGCACCTGAAGACGAACGGGCTGACGTGGGCAATCTGCAGGACATCACGGTCTGGAGCCCGGTACTCAACCAGTCGATACCGGCGGCGCAGGTGATCAGCCACTTTGACACCGTGTTCGAAAACACGGTGCTGCGCGCCAGGGACCGAGAGCAGACCATCATTGCCTCCTGCAACCCGATCGGTGAACTTGCCACGCCACTGTTCAACCGTCTCAGACCGCAGATCGAGGCGATGGAGATACCGCCGGGTTATTCCCTCTCCTGGGGTGGTGAGCACGAAGACTCCAGCAACGCTCAGGCTGGTCTGGCCACCTCTCTACCCATTGGTTTTCTATTGATGATTCTGGTCAGCATCCTGCTTTTCGGCAAGGTGCGTCAGCCGCTCATCATCTGGCTGACGGTGCCCCTGGCCGCCATCGGCATCACCGCGGGACTGCTTCGTTTCAACGGTGCTTTCGACTTCATGTCGCTACTGGGCGCACTCTCCCTGATCGGCCTGCTGATCAAGAACGCCATCGTCCTCATCGACGAGATCGACCAGCAGATCGGTGAGGGTAAGGAGGCCTATACCGCGATACTCGACTCCACCGTCAGTCGCCTCAGACCCGTGGTATTGGCAGCAGCAACCACCATCCTCGGCCTGATTCCGCTATTGCAAGATGTCTTCTTCATCAATATGTCGATCACCATCATGGCCGGTCTCGGTTTCGCCACCCTGTTGACACTATTATTTGTGCCGACCCTCTACGCCATCATGTTCAAAATCAGGCCGTCGCACTGATTTGAAACAATCCACTGATGAATGACAGACCCTTCGATTTCGAAGGGTCATTGCCTATTTCCAGCGGTGAATATTTCACACACCGACGATGCATAACCGCACAACAGATTCCCGCGGGAAGATTAATAATTTCCTGCAACGGACAGGGGTGTTTCATCAAACAGTATTGCCAGCAGACAGTAAGCAGTATCGGCTGACCCGTCTTCGATGATTTCCGCGTTGTCCCGGTCCGATATTTGAATGCTGGATTGACAGAAACACGAGGAGAATTGACATGACGAAAAGCACAATCTGTCTAGTTGCACTACTTGCTTCCACTAACGCTAACGCCGCATGTATCGGCGGTACGCTTGAGATCGGGGACATCGGCCCATCAGCCGAATTGATCTGCCACTCACTGGACTCACAGCATCCCAACCACTCGATCGAAATCACCAACCGCCATATCGAATCGGGCGACCATGTAGCGATTGATTACACCGCTCTTCAGCAAAAGAATCGTGTCAACTACCGCTTGGTCGGTCTGGAATGGATGATGGTTGAACCCATCGTTGCAAGGTCTGACTGATCATAATCAGGGCTGGGGGATGGAATCTCCAGCCCTTTTGATATCGATTGATATAACCACGTATCTATCACATTGCACAGGGACGAGTACCAATGCATTGTATCGACAAGCGGCTATGGTCTCAGCTTCCCGTCTTATTTGAAGCCGTTATCTCGTGGATAAAAAGTCTTTTATCTGCCTCTCTGAGCCGCCGGCAGACCTCACGTCCCAGATTCATATAGATCATCGTATATTGATCAGGACGCCTCTCATAGAGCATTGCCAGTTGAGCCGCTGAGATCTGTATGGCACGACACTTGACTATCGCCACCACCTCCGCACTTCGCGGCTGGAAATCCATCAATGCCATCTCTCCAAAGCAGTCACCTTTCCTCAGCTCCCGCAACTTATAACGCGTATTTTCCCAATATCGAAAAACAGCTACGTGCCCCTGCTCAAGGACATAGACGGCGTTGTCCCGTTCACCCTCGCGAAAAAAGAATGTGCCCGCCTCAACTTCTAAACTGTTGGCATCATGCAAAATAAAATCCAGCGTCGTGTCATCCACGCCACCGAAAATCGGCATCTCCTGAAGCATTTTCAGTCGGGTCTTTTGCATAGCCGCCCCAGGTGTTGAAGAAAGCAATGAGTGAACTGCTCACCCCCTGACTGATTACACTTGTCACAAGGGCTATATTTAGGATAGACGAGGAGATTGACAATATGCCCACGCCGCTCACCTTGGCAAGAGGATTTCAGTTTATCCTGGCCTGCCTTTTACCGGTCATTTGCGTCGCTGATGACAGCTTTCAAAATATGCGCCTGCAGATGATCGAGTTAATCCGGGAGGATGTTAGTCGTACGAGTCTCCATCTGGATAAGGAGGCCTTGGACCAACGGGTCCTGCAAGTAATGAGTGAGATCCCTCGACACCGTTTCGTGCCGCACTCATTACGCAACCAGGCTTATGAAAACCGTCCATTGCCTATCGGTCACGGTCAGACCATTTCCCAACCTTACATCGTTGCGATCATGACAGACCTGGTCGCACCGCAAGCCACAGACAAGGCATTGGAAATCGGTACAGGATCCGGCTACCAGGCCGCCGTGCTGTCTCGACTGGTGAGCAAAGTTTTTACCATGGAAGTAATAGAACCATTGGGTGAACAGGCAAAGGAGCGGTTACAAAAGCTTGGTTACGATAATATTGAGACCGATATTGCCGACGGCTATTTCGGCTGGCAGACACAAGCCCCGTTCGACATCATCATCGTCACTGCTGCTGCCAGTCACGTTCCACCTCCACTGGTGAAACAAATCAAGCCAGGTGGACGCATGATCATCCCTGTGGGTAGCCGATTCATGACCCAGCAGCTTTTACTGATCAGTAAAGACCTGCAGGAAAAGATTACCATCAAGCAGATTCTGCCGGTCCGGTTCGTACCACTGACCGGAGATCACTGATGGCCTGACAGCCGCCAAGCGATGTGCGCCAAACCCCCATTCCTCTCCATCGCGTTACTCTCCGCTTCTGCTTTGAGTTACGAGATTTTGTTGATGCGGATCTTTTCTATAATTCAATGGCATCACTTCGCATATATGGTCATCGCACTGGCACTGCTGGGATATGGTATGAGTGGCACCTTGCTCTCAATATTCCAGCACCAATTGTTGCGCCACTATGCTGCTGGGTATATCGCAGGAATTACACTCTATGCCGTCTCAACTCTCTTATGCTTTTTGCTGGCACAGAACATCCCGTTCAATATGGAAGAACTGCTATGGAACTACCGACAGTTCTTTAACCTGATCTGGCTTTTTCTGCTGCTGGCACTACCCTTTGTATTTGTGGCAGCCGCCATCTGCCTAACCTTCATGGCTTGCGCTGAAAAAGATATCTCCAGCATCTACACAGTCGACCTTTTGGGGGCCGGGGCCGGTTCACTGGCTATCATCGCCCTGATGTATCTGTTCATGCCGGAACAGATTCTGCCCCTCATCAGCCTTTTCGGTGTGGCGGCTGCGGCACTGGCGATTTGGGAGTTGGAACTACCCCATCCCCGTATTGGGTATGCAGGACTTACCGCACTTGCACTCACACTGGCGGCTGTCACCCCCCATATTCAACTGATTTATTCTCCCTTCAAAAGTCTGTCACAAACCCTGCAGGTTAAAGGGGCGCATATTGTTGCCCAGCGCTCAAGTCCGCTCGGACATCTTACTGTTGTTGCAAGTGATGCAGTGCCCCTGCGTCACGCACCCGGACTCAGCATCACTGCAGGCAGTTTACCGCCGACACAATACGGTCTTTTCAGTGATGCCGATAATATAGCGGCCATTACGGCTTATGAAGGATCCGTCGAAACGTTGGCCTACCTGGATCAGACCACGTCGGCACTGGCGTATCACCTGCACAAACCCAGCAACCTGCTTGTCATCGGCAGTGGTACAGGAAGTGACCTGCTGCAGGCCCAATACCACCAGGTGGCCTCCATAGACGCGCTCGAACTCAATCATCAGGTCATCGACCTTGTCAGACATGACTATGCCGAGTTTGCAGGCAGTGCTTATCTCAATCCTCAGACTCATGTACATATCGCTGAGGCTAGAGATTTTCTGTCGCAAACCGACAAACAGTACGACCTGATACAGATTGCTCTGACCGACTCAGCTGGTGCCTCTTCATCTGGGCTCTACGCCCTGAATGAGAGTTATCTTTATACCCGTGAGGCGATGCAGCTTTTTATGTCCCACCTCACACCCGGTGGATACCTTTCGATTACCCGCTGGATCAAGATGCCCCCGCGGGATACTTTAAAACTCTTTGCCACTGCGGTTGAGGTGCTAGAGACAGCAAACCTTACTGACATCGAAAAACGACTGGCGTTAATCCGTAGTTGGCAGACCAGCACGTTACTGGTTAAAAACGACCTGTTCACTGAGCGTGATATTGCCGCCATTGAGAACTTCTGCAACTCACGCTTTTTCGACCTGGCGTATACCCATAATCTCACCGCTGATAAGAGCAATCGTTACAACCGGCTTAAAGCGCCCTACTTCTATCAAGCAACCCAGGCTATGGTGACAGGCAAACTTGAATCACTTTACCAACGCTACAAGTTTAATATCCGGCCAGCAACGGATGACCGCCCCTATTTCCACCATTTTTTCAAATGGCAGAGCTTTATTGAAGCCTTTCAAATGCGTGGCCAGGGTGGAATGCCATTGATCGAGTGGGGCTATGTTGTCTTGGTGATGACGCTCTTGGTGACACTGATCATAAGCTCACTTCTGATCCTTCTACCTCTCTCTCTACTGAACCCGGGCAGGGTTATTGAGAAACCAGCACCTATCAAGAGATGGCGGGTACTGCTCTACTTCTTTGGGATCGGCTTGGCATTCCTATTTATTGAGATTGCCTTTATTCAGAAATTTCACCGTTTCCTGCACCACCCCGTATATGCCATCGCCATCACCCTGACAGCATTCCTCGTGTTTGCTGGCCTGGGTAGCTTGAGCAGCCATCGGCTGGCCCATCAGCTCGGACCGCATAAACTCGTGATTCTGGCTGTCGTCTGTATCGGCATACTGAGTATCAGCTACCTGCTGTTACTCGAGCCACTATTCAACACACTGGGTTATTATCCACTTGCTGTGAAGATGTTAATCTCCCTCCTGCTGATCGCCCCGTTGGCTTTTGTCATGGGTATGCCTTTTCCTCTGGCACTCTCAACACTGAAAGCCGAGGCTGAGTCCTTGCTCCCCTGGGCATGGGGCATCAATGGTTATGCCTCTGTCACCAGTGCCATCCTGGCGACTCTGGTTGCCATCCACTTCGGTTTCCAGGTGGTTATACTCACTGCAGTTCTGACCTATCTATTAGTCCTTTTTGTATTTCCGAAACGACTCCAGACTGACGCGCCATAGCATTCTTGCCAAATGAATAAAGTCACACAATAAACTGTCATCCGCCTATGCCGTTTAAACAGATACGGATTAATTGCTGCCGCCATCACCTCGTCTACCAAAACGATAGTTTTCAGGGACTGCTCAACCTGCCCGAGGTGGCCAGTGCCCTGGCTGACAACAATGCCGGAAAAAACCTGCTGGCCAGTCTTGTCGGTGGTATCACGCTCATAGTGGTACTGGCCGTCATCAGCATGCTGATCCCGCATATCCCAGACATGCCGCAATTCGCTGATCGCACCATGAACTGACTGCCAATGGC
Organism: Candidatus Thiodiazotropha sp. (ex Monitilora ramsayi); assembly: GCA_025655575.1. Taxonomy (GTDB): domain Bacteria; phylum Pseudomonadota; class Gammaproteobacteria; order Chromatiales; family Chromatiaceae; genus Thiodiazotropha. The sequence goes on from JAHXIP010000010.1 coordinate 103,725, forward strand.
GGTTACGTCTGATCAAAATCATAATTTCAATCAAACGTTTGACTTAATCGTTTGTTTGAACTACATTCTCTCCATTAATAACCTCCACTTAAGACCTCACGATGTCCGATAACGAAGAAACCACGCACTCGGCAACAAGAAAACGCCTGTTACAGGCAGCGCTGCAAGCCTTCGGCTCGCGTGATTATGACGGTGTCAGTACCCGCGAGATCGTGGAGGGAGCCGAAGCCAATATCTCTGCTATCTCCTACCATTTTGGTGGTAAGCGGGGACTCTATCTTGCCACCGTGGACTTTCTGGCGGAAAAGCTTCAAAGCGGGATGAACGACCAGTTAGAACAGATCCGGCAGACCGCCGAAGAGACACCACCTGACCGAAGCGCCACGCTGATATGCGACTTTCTACTGCACTTTCTAGAGCATATATTGCTGGGTGAAATGGGAAAACATGCTCCCGGTATTATTTTTAGAGAGCAGAATCAGCCCACCGAAGCGTTTGATATTCTCTATGAGAAACTTTTGGCTCCCATGCACCACACACTGGCTCTTTTAGTGGCTCGCTACCGGGGACAACAAGCATCGGACCCGGCGTCTATCATCATGGCACACGCCTTGATTGGACAAACAGTCATTTTCCGCATTGGACGGACCACGCTGCTGAGACGACTGAACCTGTCTGCCTACAGCACTGCTAACATTGAAACATTGAAAAACCAATTGCGGTGCAACTATCTGGCACTGCTCAACTCCCCACCTGACTCGACCGAAACGGATATACGCCACCATGCTGAATAATCATCCTCACTGGCGAAAACTGCTCATACTACCCCCTATCCTACTGGGCGTTTTACTGTTGATGCTGATGGCCGGCAATAAGGAATCGCCAGTCAAATCGGAAGGCAGCGAACCCACTAAAATGGTTCGCATCATTGAGACGCCTCAACTTGAGTTGATTCCCGTTGCGGAAGGGTTTGGTTCTATTCAACCTGCGCGCGTCTGGTCCGGTATTGCACAGGTGTCCGGCCGTATAGTGGAACTCCATCCCCGCCTTAGAGACGGAGAGATCATTAGCCAGGACAGCCTGCTGTTAAAGATCGATCCTGCTGACTATGAGCTCAATCTCGCTCAGGCTGAGGCGGAACTGGCAGAGCTTGAAGTGGAAGAGACCAATGCCAAGGCCTCTCTTTCCATTGAGCAAAGAAGTCAAAAAATCGCACAGCGGGAATTAGCACGCATCAACAAGCTGGCGGCCAAAGGCACCGCTTCCCAGAGTGATGTAGACGATGCTGAGCGAAATCTGCTAAACAGCCGTAACGCTGTACAGAATGTGAAAAACAGCCTGGCGTTGATACCGACAAAACGTAAGGTACTTGTGGCCAAAAAAACCCAGGCCGAGAGAGACCTGGAAAACACCAGCGTGCACGCACCGTTTAATCTGCGTGTGGCTAACATGGGGATAGAGATCGATCAGTTTGTCAGCAAAGGAGAGAGGTTGCTGGAAGGTGATGCCGTCGATCGTGTCGAGGTCATTGCAAGATTCCCCATGTCCTCTTTGCGTCGTCTCTTCATCGGTCGCGAACTGGCAGATATCAGCAGTGATCTCCTGAATGGAAAGCTGGCGGAGTTTGTCGCCTTCCAACCCCAGGTTCGTCTCGACATGGGAACGACCATTGCTGATTGGGATGCCGAGTTTGTCCGCTTCAGTGACAATGTGGATCCTGAGACTCGGACTATGGGCGTCGTGGTTGCTGTCGACAAGCCCTTTGAAAAGGTCATACCGGGTCTCCGTCCCCCTCTCTCAAAAGGTATGTTCGTCCAGGTGCTCCTGCAGGGCAAACCACAACAGAATCGCATTGTAGTACCGCGCTCCGCTGTCAGAGACGGTATTGTTTATCTGGCTGATAATCAGAACAGATTGCGTCGTCAACCCGTGGAGATTCTGTTCAGTCAGGGTGAAATCAGTATTGTCAAAAAAGGTATCGAGGCGGGCCAAAAAATCGTGGTATCGGATCTGGTCCCTGCCGTCAGCGGCATGCTGCTGCAGGCCTCAACGGACGAATCCCTGACGGAGTCCATAGCACGCGCTGCGAGGGGCCAGCTATGATCGATTGGTTCGCCCGCCATCCCACAGCAGCCAATCTCCTCATGGCATCCATCATGCTGTTAGGGCTGACCGCCCTGCCCGGTCTGCAACGTGAAACGCTGCCAGAAATCCAAAATGATGAAGTAGAAATCAGTGTCATCTACAAAGGTGCCACGGCAGACGATGTGGAAGATGCGGTCTGCCGTCGTCTGGAGGATGCCCTAGAAGGGATCAGTGATCTGGATGAGATGCGCTGTGAATCCCGAGAGGGTATGGGTGTCGCCACCGCGGTTATGATCGAAGGCGCCGATATGGCGCGTTTCCTTGATGACGTCAATGCGGAGGTCGATGCCATCGACGATTTCCCCGATCAGACCGAACTCCCGGTGATAAAAGAGTTGGGGCGCACCGAGCCAGTGATCTCTCTCGCTGTCACAGGACCTGAAGATCCGGTGGCACTCAAAGCCTACGCTGAAAATCTGAAATCTCTGTTGCTGACCCAAGAGGATATCGCCGAAGTCACTATTAACGGTTTCTCCGATCATCATATCCGGATAGAAATCCCGGATTGGCGGTTACGCCAATTCGGCCTATCCGCGAGCGATGTCGCCAATGCCGTGGGTCGTCACAGTGTCAGTACTCCTGCTGGCCGTCTGGAGGGTGAGCATGAAGATATTTTGATCCGCTTCGATGATCAGCGTAAACGTGTGGATGAGTTTTACGACCTGGCTGTCATCTCAAGCAGCAGTGGTGCGACCATTCGTCTCGGTGACATCGCAAAGATTACGGACCGGTTTGATCGGGACGAGGAGAAGATTAGCTTTAACGGCGAACGGGCGGCCGTCTTAAATATCGCCAAAACACGCTCACAGGATATTCTGAACGTCCTCGATACGGTTAAACGTTTTGTTGAGCGAGAGAGTCTTAATGCCCCGCAGGGCATCGCCCTGACCCTCACACAGGACCGGGCATCGGTGGTACAGGACCGGCTTGATATGCTGGTGCGCAATGGTGCACAGGGACTGTTGGCGGTGTTCATGGTGCTCTGGCTGTTTTTCAGTTTACGTTATAGTTTTTGGGTCACCATGGGGCTGCCGGTCTCGTTTCTTGGTGCACTGTTTGTTCTGCCGATGGTCGGCGTCACCATCAATATGATTTCCATGGTCGGTCTGCTGATCGGTATCGGTCTGTTGATGGATGATGCCATTGTGATTGCCGAAAACATCGCTTCTCGCATGACCAAGGGAGACAAACCATTACATGCCGCAATAACCGGTGTACGTCAGGTTTTACCGGGTATCGCTTCATCCTTCGCCACCACGCTGATGGTATTCGGTTCCCTTGCTTTCATCACCGGCGACATCGGCCAAATACTTCGTATCATGCCGATCGTGCTGATTATTGTAATCAGTGTCAGTCTGTTTGAGGCCTTTTTGATTCTACCGCACCATTTGAGCCACTCATTGGCCCATATGAAGAAGACGCAACCCTCCCGGTTCCGGCAGGGATTTGAAAGCCGTTTTGATAAATTTCGAGAAAACTGGTTTGGCCCCCTCCTGGATAGGGCGATTGAGTATCGTTATCTCACACTCGGCATCGTTTTGATGTTGCTGATCCTCGCCATTGCCATGCCGGTTGGAGGCAAACTGAAATTTGTCGGTTTCCCCGACCTGGACGGTGACGTGCTCGAAGCCCGGGTGCTGCTGCCACAGGGGACGCCACTAGCACAGACTGAGGCCGTCGTCGAAAAAATCACCCAAGCACTGAATCGCACCAACCAGACCTTTTTGCCTGATCAGCCCGAGTCACAACCGCTGGTGCAAAATATCACCGTCATCTATGGTCAAAACCCGGATGCCTATGAAACAGGTCCCCACGTAGCCCGTGTGGTCGCAGATCTGTTGAGTGCCGAGATCCGCAACGCCAAGTTGGACGATGTCATCAACCGTTGGCGGGAAGAGACCGGCACACTGAATGACGTCATCTCAGTTAAGTTCACAGAGCCTGCTTTCGGCCCTGGCGGTCGCCCCATCGATTTAAGGCTATTAGGCTATGATCTGGATCGCCTGAAGATGGCCTCAAGCGAACTGCAGAACTGGCTCAACAGCTATCAGGGCGTGAATGACCTGAGCGATGATCTGCGTCCGGGCAAGAGAGAGTTCCGGTTACACCTCAAATCGGGTGCCGGTGTCCTGGGGCTCGATGCACAACAGGTTGCCGAGCAGGTCAGAGCTGCCTATCAGGGTATAAAGATCGATGAGTTTCCGGTGGGACCCGAAACTTATGAGGTCAACCTTAAACTAACCGCAGATGATCGTACGGATGCTGAAGATCTCTACAACCTGAGCATCACCGGCCCGAACGGTGCACTGATTCCCCTCTCTGCTGTTGCCGATATCGAAGAAGTCCGGGGCTGGGCGCGCATCAATCGCGTCAACCGGCAGCGTGCTGTCACAGTACAAGGGGATGTAGACCGCAGTCAGGTCAACGCACAGGAATTGCTCGGTCTGGCAAATGCCACCTTCATTCCGGGCTTGCTCGAACGCTATCCCGATGTCAAATATGACATACAGGGAGAGAGTAAAGAGTCTGCAAAAACCGGCCAGTCTATCGTGCGTAACGTGCTACTTGGCTTGATCGGTGTCTATATGTTGTTAGCACTCCAGTTCAAGGGCTATCTGGCGCCGTTGACGGTCATGATTGTCATTCCTTCGGCACTGATCGGTGTGGTATTCGGGCATATGGCCCTCGGCCTGGATCTGACCATGCCCAGTATCGTCGGCATGGCTTCCCTGTTCGGTGTTGTGGTTAACGACTCGATTCTGTTGGTGGTGTTCATTCGGGATACCCGCGCCAATGGCACTGCGGTGGCACTTGCCGCCAAGCAGGCCGCCCGTGCCCGCTTCAGACCTATTCTGCTGACATCCATCAGTACCATCGCAGGCTTGACTCCCCTGTTATTGGAGAAAAGTCTGCAAGCCCAGATTCTCATCCCCCTTGCAGCCAGCATCGCCTTTGGTCTGACAGCAGCCACAATGGTCGCCCTGTTTTTAGTCCCTTCTGTCTACTGCATCCTGGATGACTTCAATCTACTCGGCAAACTACACGATGAGACAGATGAGGAAGAAGTCGTCATACCTTCCCAGCAAAACAACGCATGAGACATAAGAGATTGCATTCATTGTGAAGGTATGGAATCACCCTCGGATAACATTCCAAACTCAAGATTAGCGATTCAGGTACGCTAACCTTTCTATCAAGCCCGCTGACATGGGCAGTCATATCAAAAAGAATCCAAAAAATATGAAAAAGGGACAACTCTTCTATCTGATGGGTGGCTCCGGGGTCGGCAAGGACAGCCTACTGCATTACCTGGAATCCCATCTGGCCCCATCAGCTCGCGTGGTAGTACCTCGCCGCTATATTACGAGAAAGATCCACAGCGGCGGCGAACCGCATATCGAGATCACCCCTGAAGCCTTTCAGCAGCGTGTGGTGGAAGGCGGCTTCGCCATGCAATGGCAGAGCCACGGATTCTCCTACGGCATCGGCACTGAAATCGATAGATGGTTGAGTGAGGGTTATCAGGTTATTGTTAATGGCTCACGCCACTACCTGGAGACAGCGAGACAGGACTACCCAAATCTCCAGCCAGTATTAGTCACTGTGTCTCACAAGACACTCCACGAACGGCTGACAATGCGTGGAAGGGAGAGTCACCAAGAAATTGAAAAGCGCCTGCAGCGGGCCGAAGCGCTAGACCAGGCGCTCATGCACACAGATCTGATCAGGCTGAGCAATGATGGGCTTCTCTCCGAAGCGGGTGAGGCTTTAATACATCTCATTCTGTCGAACGATAACCCGCATTTGATGGCATTGGAGCCGAAGACGGCTACTGCTTAAGGTAGCGCTGAACAAGTCTTGGCGAACCAGATTGTAAGTTAAAGCTTTCGCGTCAAGGCATGAATCTTGGCAATAGCCGGACTATTGCCAAGCGTTGGCAATGCAGAGGCGGAAGCTTTTTAGCTCACAAGATGACCGACCATGATTTGGTTGAGTGCTTCCGTTAGCATCGATTCGGCCAATAGCTGACAGCGTTGACAAGCAAAATCCCCGGTTATCCACTGTACTTATTTGTCTGCTATTGAAACAAGATAAAGCGACGCCCATCCTAACTTTGTCTCACCATTTGCAGCATTTCACTTTTCTTTTCGCCCTATCTCCTTTAATATAAGGGATTAATAATATTGGGGCTGCAACGGTCCCTGACTTAAAATCAATAGCTTACAAACAGTTCGATTACGCCTCTGCAAAAATCAACTGTGAGCGGTAAATGCATCGTCTGCCACGGACTGTCTATCGATTCCGTCGCGCAATTCGGGGTACGAAGCAACCGGTAAGCGACCGAACCCATGAGTGAGCGCAAATATGTGGCAGCATGTACTGAGTCTTATGTCCGGCTGGAAAGGAGCCTTCATCCCGTTTCTGGAATGGATCGGCGAACTCAAAAATAAAGACACGGTACGAGCGGATGTTATGGCCGGCGTCACCGTGGCCCTGGTGCTGGTGCCCCAGTCCATGGCCTATGCCCAGCTCGCCGGTCTGCCGGTCTATTACGGCCTCTACGCCTCGTTCCTGCCACCGATGATTGCCGCATTTTTCGGCTCCTCGAGACAATTGGCGACCGGGCCGGTGGCCGTGGTGTCGCTGATGACCGCAGCAGCCCTGGAGCCGCTAGCAACTTCTCCTGACACCTACCTGGCCTACGCCGTACTACTGGCCTTAATGGTGGGTCTTTTCCAGATGTTTCTCGGCCTGTTTAAGCTCGGCGTCCTGGTGGACTTTCTCTCTCACCCGGTCGTGGTCGGCTTTACCAATGCAGGTGCGCTGATCATCGCCACTTCCCAGCTGGGCAAGGTATTCGGTGTTTTTGCGGAACGCGCCGAACACCATTACGAAACCGTTTGGAATACACTTCTGGCAGCGGTAGAGGGCACCCATTTTCCAACATTGATGATGGCAGCTTTGGCCTTCGGCATCATGTGGGGCATCCGCCGCTTCTACCCTGCTCTGCCGGGTGTTTTGATCGCGGTGGTTGTCACGACAGTCATCGCCTGGCTGACTGACTTTGCGACAGCAGGTGGTAAGGTGGTAGGCACGATCCCTGATGGTCTGCCTGGCTTCGCCATACCGACCTTTGATCTCACCACTGTTTGGTCATTGATTCCTGCCGCCATTACGATCTCCTTAATCGGTTTCATGGAAGCGATTTCAATCGCGAAAGCCATGGCAGCCCGTACCAGACAACGCCTTAACGCCAATCAGGAGTTGATAGGTCAGGGCCTCTCCAATGTCGTATCAAGTGTGTTTTCCGGCTATCCGGTTTCCGGCTCCTTTTCGAGATCAGCGGTCAATATCAATGCCGGCGCCATCACCGGTTTCTCCTCTATCGTCACAGGCCTGGTCGTCGCGATCACCCTGATATTCCTGACACCGCTGCTCTATCACCTGCCACAGGCCACGTTGGCGGCCGTTATCATTATGGCGGTTATCAACCTGATCAAGATTGAGCCCATCATTCATGCCTGGAAAGCGCAGCCCCATGACGCTATCGTCGCGGTTGTCACCTTCGTGCTGACACTTGTCTTTGCGCCGCATCTCGACAAGGGCATCATCGTCGGCGTTTTGCTCTCTCTGGGACTCTTCCTCTGGCGTACCATGCGTCCACGTTTCGCCCAACTGTCGCGTTACGACGATGGCACCATGCGTGACATTCGAGTGCATCCCCTGCCAACCAGCCCGGTTATCTCTGTCGTGCGTTTTGACGGCTCACTCTATTTCGCCAGTGCCGGCTATTTTGAAACCAAGATACTCGGCGTGGTTGCAGCCAACCCCGATCTGAAATACATCATTCTGGACGGTGAGGGTATCAACCAGATTGATGCTACTGGTGAAGAAGTCCTGCACCATCTGTGGGAACGTTTGCAGGCACAAGGTATCACGCTGGTGGTTGCGCGCATGAAAAAACAGTTTATGGATACCATTCGCAGAACGGGATTGAGGGAGAAAATGGGTGACAATTTCTTCTCCCGAATCGGCTTGGCACTGAACTACATCTGGAACCAATTGGGGGACTCCTACGACCGGGAAAACTGTCCCCTGCGTATACCGGAAAAGCCGGAAAAGAGTGACTCCCATGCTGGCAGATAAGTTAACCGGACTCTCTACCGATAGGACCTGTTAACACACACTGTCATGCCTAGTCTGAGCTACTTACTGTTGGTGCCTCTTACCGGTGCGCTGTTAATCATACTGTTACCGCGCACGAACAGTTTGGCTATACGCACAACCGCTCTGATTGCCTCAGGAATCACTCTCCTGCTGTCTTGGGCCTATCTGACAGAGTTTGATCAAACCCAAGCAGGCGTGCAGTTTTTACAGCAGGCAGCATGGCACACCCGGCTCGGCAGCTCCTTTGCTCTTGCATTGGATGGGTTCTCTTACCCAATGGTACTGCTCGCTACACTGTTGTGTTTCGTCGCGCTATTGGCGTCTGCCAGTGTGCAGACGCGGGTTAAAGGCTACTACAGCCTGGTGTTGCTGCTGGAGACTGCAATGCTGGGGGTCTTCATGGCGCAGGACTGGTCCCTCTTCTACATTTTTTGGGAACTCACGCTGATCCCCCTGTTCTTCCTGATCGACCGCTGGGGCGGTAAGAACCGTCACGGTGCCGCACTGAATTTCGTGCTCTATACCATGGGTGGTTCTGTCTTCATGCTGATCAGTCTGTTGGTGCTCTTCGATGCCGTGCCCGGTCATTCCTTCTCCATGGCGGCAATGGCGGAGAGCGGCCGTGGTCTGCCGCAGCATACGCAGGTATTGATATTCCTGGGTTTCCTGATCGGTTTCGGCGTTAAAATGCCGATCTTTCCGCTGCACGGGTGGTTGCCACTGGCGCATGTCGAGGCCCCCAGTCCCATCTCAATACTCCTCTCCGGTATTCTGCTGAAGATGGGCTCCTACGGGCTGATCCGAGCAGCGGGTATGCTGCCAGAAGCAGTACTGGCGCTACAGGATCTACTCGTTGTACTCGCCTTCGTCAGCCTGATATATGGTGGGCTACTTGCCTGGCGACACAGTGACCTCAAAGCCATGATTGCCTATTCGTCCATCAGCCATATGGGGGTGGTCCTGCTCGGTATCGCCGCACTCAATCTGGCCGGACTGCATGGCGCACTGATGCAGATGGTGGCCCACGGCCTGGTTGCCGGCTCCCTTTTTCTACTGATCGGCCTGCTCTATGAACGGACCAAGACCCGGGATGTAACCCACTACAGCTCATTGGTCAGGGTCACCCCCAGATTCGCCTTTTTCACAACGTTTGCCTTCATCGCAGCCGTCTCCCTGCCCGGCACCGCAGGCTTCGTCGCAGAGCTGAATGCATTGATCGGGGGATTCGCCCGATGGGGCTGGGTTGCCTCCCTGCTGACGGTGGGCGTGCTGCTGAGTGCCGCCTACGCGGTGCGATCCATCAGTCAACTCTTCACCGGTCCGGTCCGCCCGGGCATGCGCGAGGTAGAGGATCTGAAGCCGGTGGAGCTGCTGGCAGCGGGAACACTGGCAGCTGGCACGCTCATTTTGGGTTTTATGCCGAGCCCGGTACTCAATCTGGTGAATGCCTCCGCCACCCAGCTGGCCCTGCTGTTCAACCCCTGATGACGGTAACCGAGAGATGAGCGCACAGCAGACCGGCAGCGGAGACATCAGACAACAGATTCGAGAATCCCTCGAGCATCTGGCCCATGTGCTGCCCGGCCAGGCACCGATCAAGGATTTCGTCCACCACAATACCCTGCACGGTTACCAGCATCTCCCCTTCTCCGAGGCCCTGGCGGCAGCACGCCGCCTGACCGGGGCGAGAGGCTACCAGCCGTTGGAGAAGTACCGGGAATACTATCGGCAAGGGAGAATCTCCAAGGAAGATCTGCTGGCCGGCATCGACGACGACCCGACGCTTGAGGCAGGCGTCGCCATCGTCGAAGCGGACGAGATCATCATTCGGCGACGGGACATCTACCTCGCTGCGCTCTCACTGCCGCTGCAACCGGTATCCGGCTGTCAGCTCACCTGGCAGATCGATGAAGCCGGTGCCCTGCAGAAGCTCAATGGCGATCTGCCGGGCGAGATCAGGAAACAACTGCTCAATCGTGCTGAAGAGAGCGGTCTCTCTTCCGAAACTGCTGCAACGTCCGATCTCTGGCATGCCTGTCTCGAGGCACTGCATCTGCAAGGGACACAACCCCATCCGGAAGAGCTGCTCGACCTGGCTCCCGAGCAGGCAGAGACGATGCTGCACGACATGCTGGACGACGCGACCAGCAACGACAACAGCAACGTTTCCACCGCCACCCAGCTTATGCGGCAGGCCGCCAACGACCGGCTGGCCGAACAGATGGAGCGGATCGGCAAAGACCACAGTGTTCGTGATTTCCTGTTGGGTCTGACCGGGCATGATCTGATGGACGACATCCGTCCGCAACTGGTGAGGGAACTCTCCAATTTCCTCGACCAGGGTGTCACGGGCTGGCAACCGCAAGGACTGGATCAGGGCTTTTACGCCTACTGGTGCGCCCAGGTAGAGAGCGACCCCAACTGGCTGATGCAGGGTATCGAGGGCTGGCGGCAGTATTTCGAATTACTCCACACCGATCCCATGGACACCATCTTCAGCGAGATGCACCGGATGGGACTGCCGCAGGAGAGATGGGTCGCCTATCTCGAGCGGCTCGCCCTGGAACTGCCCGGCTGGTCGGGCATGGTGTTGTGGCGTCACAACCATCAGGGCTATGAGGATCTCACTGCGAAGATCGATATGATCGACTACCTGGCGGTTCGCCTGGTGCTGGAAAGGATCTACGCACACCACCTCTGCGCCAGGCTGTTTCAGATTGAGTCCAGCCTCGACATGCTGCGCTGGTATTTCCGCCGCAACCATGACGAATTCAACGTACGGGAAGCGCTCTTCAACGGCCGCCTGCCCGAATACCTCGCCAGCCGCGCACAGCGTGCCGTCCACGCTCCGCTCAGACAGTCGGCACCGGACTCCAAGTCGCCCTGGACTTACCTCTCCCACCTGATCTGGACCTGGCGTCACAGCGGCATGGAGGAGAAGACCGACCAGCCAACCCTTTGTCAGGGCGCCTGGCCGCTGTTTCAGATCGTCCAGCGCCTCGGCCTTTATGGCGGTGATGTTCGTACCCTCTCGGACCAACAGATCGAGACGATCTTCAACTGCCTGGACAGGCTGGATGAAAATCGGGCCGGCTATCTCTGGCTGCAGGCCTATGAACGGCACTATCGCGAACAGATTCTCAAGGCACTGTCGCAAAACCACGGCCGCGGTGCCTGGTCCGACAGAGAACAGCAACCTGCCGCGCAACTGGTCTTCTGCATGGACGATCGCGAAGAGGGCATCAGGCGTCACATTGAAGAGCTGCTGCCGGAGGTCGAGACCCTGGGCGCGGCCGCCCATTTCAACGTCCCCCACAACTGGCGCGGTCTGGACGACAGCGATGCCACCCCCCTGGCGCCGGTGGTGCCGGCCCCGGTGATACCCGTCCACGAGGTCTGCGAGCGTCCCACGAGCAGTGAACGGGAAACGGGCAAAACACACCAACAAAGGCAAAACCGATTGGTGCAGATCGGTGAGATGCTGCTGCAAGAGGGTCGGCGCGGCCTGTTGCTCCCCTCTCTCATGGCAGCGATCACAGCACCTTTCGCCCTGGCACACCTTTCCGGCAAGATCCTCCTGCCACGCGCTTTCGGTCTCTTCCTGCAGCGAGCCAGAGAGCGGCTGGTGCAGCGAGTCTCCACGAAGATCGATTACATTGCCCCCAATGACAGCCCCGATGCGACCGTCGAGGCCCCCCGTCTGGGCTTTACCGATACGGAGCAGGCGGATCGGGTGCAGACCCTGCTGCGAAATATCGGCCTGACCGATGGATTCTCTCCCCTGGTCGCCATCATCGGCCATGGTTCCCGCAACCAGAACAACCCCCACGCCTCCGCCTACAACTGCGGCGCCTGCGCGGGACACTTCAGCGGACCCAACGCCAGACTGGTCGCAGCCATGGCCAATCGGTCCGAAGTGCGCGCCCTGCTGGCCGATCGGGATATCCATATCCCGGCCGAGACCCATTTCATTGGCGGCGAGCACGACACCTGCAACGATGTGATCGCCTGGTACGACCTGGACGATGTGCCCGCTGAACTTCGCGATCATCTGCAGCATCTGCGAAACAAGTTGCAGGAGGCGGCGAATCTGCATGCACAGGAGCGCTGCCGGCGCTTCGCTTCGGCGTCGGAGCGGCTCGATCCCGCTCAAGCCTATGCCCACGTCGCCGGCCGCGCCCTCGATTTCTCCCAAGCGCGGCCCGAGCTGGGTCACGCCACCAACGCTTGCGCCTTCTTCGGCCGCCGAAGTATCAGCCGGGGCGCCTTTTTCGACCGGCGTTCCTTTCTGATCTCCTATGACGCCACCCAGGATCCCGAAGGGGAGGTGTTGGAGAGACATCTCCTGATCAACGGTGCGGTGGGGGCCGGCATTAGCCTCGAGTACTACTTCTCCACGGTGGATAACGAAGGTTACGGCTGCGGCTCAAAGGTGATGCATAACGTCACTGGTTACCTCGGTGTGATGGAGGGGGCCAACTCTGACCTACGCACCGGTCTGCCGAGACAGATGATCGAGATCCACGAAGCCATGCGGCTGCTGGTTGTAGTGGAGGCCAAGACGGAGACGCTGACCGCCATCTATCAGCGACAGCCACCCCTGCAGGAGCTGGTCGGCAACGGCTGGGTACAACTCACCGCCCTGGACCCGGATGAAGGGACCATCCACCTGTTCAAGCCGGACAAGGGCTGGGTCAAGTGGCAGGCGGATGAGAAACCACTGCCTCAGGTGGACCGATCGGCTGACTGGTATCTTGGTTATGACGGACCCTTGGCCCCCACGCTGCTCAAGACGGCGGAAACGGGAGGTACCCATGCCTGAACAGTACGCCGGCCTGATACCCCTGCTCTACTGGTTGGCCGCCGCCTGGATCGGCGCCGGTTATCTGCTTAACCTGAATCGCGGTGAGTCGGGTGAGAAACATACGGCCCTGGTCGCCACCTTGGCCGCCGCGGCATCGCTCATTCTTGTGGTTGTTCTCGCCGCCATGTCGTTACTTGAAGGTGCACCGGGTGCGGTTGAACTGGGCACTTGGTTTCGCAGTGGAGAGTATTCCCTGCCGCTTGGCTTGATGCTGGACCCCTTGGGCCTGTCGATCGCGACCATCGTCTCCCTGATCGCCCTGCTCGTTATCCGTTTCTCAATCAACTACATGCACCGGGAAAGCGGGTTTCAACGCTTTTTTATGCTTCTGTGCCTCTTTGCCGGTGCGATGAACCTGATTGTGCTGGCGGGCAACAGCCTGCTGATGTTTGCCGGTTGGGAGATTGCTGGCGTCAGTTCATTCCTGCTCATCGGCTATGCGATCGAGCGGCCCACCGCCACCCGTAACGGGGTGCGGGCCTTCGTCACCAACCGGATCGGCGATGCCGGTTTCATCCTCGGCATGGTCCTCTCCCTGTTGTGGCTGGGCGGGCTCGATTGGCAGACACTATCCCAAAGTGGCGGGGAGATCGAGACCCTGGCTGCCGGCCTGGTTGCCAGCGGTTTTGTCATTGCTGCCCTGGCCAAGTCGGCTCAACTCCCCTTCTCCCCCTGGATCGCACGGGCGCTCGAAGGCCCAACCCCCTCATCCGCTATCTTCTACGGCGCACTGATGGTGCACGCGGGGGTCATCCTACTGATTCGTCTGGAGCCGCTCCTGCAGCAGGCACAGGCAGTCATGATCGGCATCGCTGTGCTGGGTGCACTGACCGTGCTCTATGGCTGGCTCTCCGGCTTGGTCCAGTCCGATGTAAAGAGTGCACTGATGTTCTCCACTACCACTCAGGTGGGATGGATGTTCATCTGGTGCGGACTCGGCTGGTTTACCCTGGCCGCCTGGCATCTGGGGCTGCATGCCATCTGGCGAGCCTTCCAGTTTCTCTCCGCACCGGCTCTGCTCTATCAGGTCGAAGGACCTGCCCGTCCGGTACCGGCATGGCTCTCCCGTTTCCGCTGGCTGCATCAGGCGGCCCTGCATCGCTTCTGGGTTGAACCACTAAGCGACGCCCTGCTGGTACGGCCCACGGCCTCACTCTCCCGCGATGTGCAGTATTTCGATGAGCAGATCGTCACTCGGGTGGTGGGACTGCCGGCCTATACACGCAGCGTCTCCTCCCTCGCCCAGTGGGAGATGCTGAAGGAAAGAGCGTCTCAGCCGGATGCAGAGGCTGTCGGCAAAGGCACCGGATTGGCGGGCAAACTCATGACCTGGCTGGCAGACATCCTCCACTGGTTCGAGTCACGGCTGGTATTGAGCGGCGGCGGCGAGGGGCTGCTGAAACACCTGCATCGTATTGGCGGATTGCTCACGAGGGTGGAGCAGCTGCTGGCGGAGCCGCGCTATCTGATCGTGCTGATCGTGGTGACTTTCGTGGTGATTCTGTGAGGAACGGGAGATGGTGATAGAAGAGGTCCACTGGTCATCGCAGATCGCCTATCCAATCCTGTCACTGCTGCAGGTACTGCCGATCGGAGCGGTGATACTGCTCTGGTTGCTGCGCCGCTCGCAGTGGATGGTCCCTGCCGGTATCGGCGTCGCCGCGCTGGAGTTTCTCATCAGTGTGGATCTGTGGCGAAATTACGACGCCAGCCACAGCGGCATGCAGTTCAGCGAGTCGATGAGACTCTTCGACTACCTGCACTACCACACGGGGGTCGATGGCATATCGGTGGTCTTCATCCTCATGACCGGCCTGCTGACCCTGCTCATCACCCTCTATGGCGTGGTCAGGAATCTCAAGCCCTTCCATCGTCTCTACACCTTCACCTTCATGGTGCAGGCCACCCTGATGGCGCAGTTCGTGACACTCAATCTGCTCTGGTTCGTGCTGCTATCGGCCATACAGCTGGGACTGATCGGCTATCTGCTGTGGCGCTGGGGCAATTCACCGGACAAGGATCTGGCGTTACGGCGCTTCTACCAGTTCATGGGTGTCAGCATCCTGTTGCTGATCGGGGGAACCGTCGTCCTCGGTTGGAGCTACTCCGACAGCCATACCGGCACCTGGAGTTTCGATCTCATCCAGCTTGCTACTACACCGGTGTCCGAGACCTTCCGCACCGTGGCCTTCTTCCTGCTCTTCTATGGCCTGGCGATTCGCACGCCCCTGTTCCCACTCCACGGCTGGCTGCCGATGATCGCCGAGCACGGCAATGTGGCTGTGGCACCCACCTTCCTCCTCGGTCTCAAGATCGGCATCTACGGCATGCTCAGGTTTGTCCTGCCCCTGTTGCCCACCGCCGTGATGGAGTGGCACAGCTATGTGGTTGCGTTCGCCCTGACGGGAATCTTCTACGCCGCCTTCCTCGCCATGATGCAGGACAATCTTCGTCGGCTGCTAGCCTACGCAGTGATCTCTCACACCGGCATTCTGGTACTGGGTATTTTCAGTCTCGAACATGCTGCCTTTATGGGCAGCGTGATTCTCTCCGCCACTTTCGGCCTGGCATTGGCGGCGCTGGTCTTCACCACCGGCCTGCTCTACCGCCGCACCCATACCACGCTGCTGCATAACCTGGGCAACCTGTTCGATAGCCTGCCTTTTCTCGGTATCACCTTTCTGATCGGCGGTCTTGCCATCGTCGGTATGCCCGGCACACCGGGGTTCGATGCGGTCCATCTGATACTGGAGTCGGCAATCCACCGCTTCGGCGCACTGGTCACCATCGCCGCCGCGCTGGGTAACGTGGTGGCGGCCGGTTTCCTGCTGTGGGCCTTCCAGCGGGCCTTTCTCTCCCCCCGTCCGACAGGTGCCCGACCGTTCCAGGTGATACCGGTCTCGCGAGCGGAGATCTTCGTCGTCAGTGCGCTGATTCTCGTGCTGCTTGGTGCCGGTTTCTATATCGAGCCCTGGTTGACGCTGGTGGATAAACCGCTTTCGGCGCTGAGTGCGCTCTATGCCACCCCATGAGACACCGGAACCATGACCAGTATTGAACAGATGACCAACCTGCCAGTGCTCTCATCCCTGCTTCTGCTTCCCCTGCTCGGCGCCGCGGTGATCTGGATGCTGCCGCGGGCAAAAGCGAAAGCTGTGGCGCTGCTCACACTAATCGTTGCACTGGCTCCGGCACTGATGACGGTGATTGGGCTCGATGCCGCGAATTCTGACTTTCAATTCACCGAGCAGTATCCGTGGATTCCGGCACTGGACGCCCATTTCCGCTTTGGTGTCGACGGTATCTCAGCACCATTTCTGCCCCTGACCGTGCTGTTGTTCATCGCCGTGGTGCTCGCTTCCTGGACCAGCATCCAGTCCATACCCAGGGTCTACTACACCCTGCTGATGCTGTTCGCTTCCGCCACGCTGGGCGTCTTCATGAGCATCGATGCCCTGGCCTTCTTCCTCTTCTGGGAGCTGACCCTGGTACCGCTCTACTTCCTGATCAGTCTGTGGGGCATCGGTCCCCATCGGCGCTACGCGGCCACCAAGTACACCCTGTTCATGCTGGCCGGCGGCATTCCTCTGCTGCTCGCCATCGCTTTTCTCGCCTTCAACCACGCCGAGGTCATGGGTGCGACCCCGCCCGCGGGCCTCTCGTTCGACTACCGGACACTGCTGGAGACACCGCTGACACCGGGGCTGGAGACCATCGTCTTCCTCTTCCTGCTGATCGGATTCGCCGTCAAGACGCCGCTCTTTCCCCTGCACACCTGGCTGCCCATCGTCGCCCTGGAGGGACCGGCCCCGGTCGCCGCCCTGTTGGTGGGTCTCAAGCTGGGCGCTTACGGGCTGATTCGTTTCACCGTGCCGCTGGCGCCCACTGCGGCGCAGGAACTGCATTGGCTGCTGGCGGGATTGGGGGTGATCGGTGTTCTCTACGGGGCTTTGGCGGCATTCAGTCAGACCAACCTGCGCCGCATGCTGGCCTACGCTTCCATGAGTCATGTGGGACTGGTGGTGCTCGGTATCGCATCCTTCAGCCACCAGGGTCTGCAGGGCGCGGTCTTTCAACTGTTGAATTTCGTGGTCATCGCCGGCGGGCTCTTTCTGTTGACCGGCTACCTGCACCATCGCCTGGGATCGACAGACCTGATCCATCTCGGCGGCATCGCCCAGCGCATGCCCCTGCTGGCGGCCTTTTTCATGTTTCTGGGACTGGCCTCCCTCGGCATTCCGGGTACCAGCGGTTTCCCCGCAGAGTTTCTGATTCTGTTCAGTGCCCTGCAGTCCCATACCGGCGCCGGTTTGGCGGCCCTGTTCGGGATGATTATCGGTGCCGGTTATCTGCTCAACAACTATCGCCAGAGTTTCTACGGCCCCGTGACCCAGGACCAGGTCAGGGTTGCGCAGGATCTACGCACCCGTGAGCTGATCACCATGTTGGCCTTTACGCTGCTGGTGCTGCTGTTCGGCTTTTTCCCCGGCCTTCTTCTCGATCTGACCGATGCCACCGTCACCCACTGGCTGACACGGATGCAATAGATCCGTTAACCGGGTCTGCTCTCCTGCAACACCTCCAACTCCCGCGATTGCCAATTGAGTACGGCGGTCTGCTCATACATCTTTTTCGCCAGATCGGGGTATTCGTCTCGGATCTGCTGGGCAGCGAATTCGCGCATGAACTGGGATTTCAACTCGGCCCTGGCCCTATCCACACCCAGCTCCTGGTAGGGCACCGACGCCAGTAGCAAGAAACCGTCTTCGGGAATCCGCCCGGCACTCATATTGCTCTCTATGATACCCGCCGCCTTGTGGATCGGGACCGACAGGTTGGGGCTGTAGGGGCCGATGATCAGAGCCAGATTAGGCATATGGAGAAAATCGAATCCCCGACCGATGCAGATCATCCACTCACGGTGCACGTTATCGAGCAGTCTATCCGCTCGCCGAGCCTCATCGATATGGTCAAGGTTGCCTGATATCAACGGCAGAAGATCCTGTCGCATCTGCGCACTCATATCCGGGAACAACCTCTCCAGCCTGGGCAACAGGGTATCCTTGTCGCTCGGGTTTAAGGTGGACATATCGAGCTGCTCACCTTCGCTGCCGTGCAGGATCAGCGCGTCCTCGTCGGTCTCGAAGCCGCAGACCACAGGATAGACCGTACTGTGACCCACGCCAAAGACCTGCTCCACCTGCTTTTTGATCTGATAGGTATGGGCCTTCGCCGCCTCGGTATCATAGTTGAAACCGGCACATCCCCGCTGGGGATCTCCCTTTGAGAAGTGATAGGTGATGAGGAACATCGACCGGCGCCCTTCGGAGACGATGTTCTGCAGATAGTTGGAAAGGACCTCGCCCAGGTGGGGCCAACCCAGATTGAACATCCCCCCGAGATTGCGAAACGGCTGGATGATGCCCCGCGGTGTATTGGTGGCGACCGGGATGTTGATACGACCATCCATGCATTTCAACACCGCGATCGAAGTGGGATGCTCCGCAAGATACCGGGTGCGGGCCAGCCAATTGTCTGGGCTACTGTAGTTTTTCGAGTGGCGGCTGGCGTGCCCCAGCAACCATTCAATCCTCTCTTCGATGGGCTTATTGTGTATATCCATGATCACTCCTGCATTGACTGAATGGAACTTGCCGTAACTTTTACACAGTGTCAATTACACCGCTCAATGGGCGTATGCCTCCATGACACATGTCAGACCCCCTTTTCGGGAATTGTCGTTCACGACTATACCCACACGGAGAAAGGTCTTGAAAAGGGCTGCCCCCTTTCGCGTATGATGCGAAAATATTCGCCAATTGATGCACTGCCACCGGTTTTCCAATCCGGCAGTCAACCGCCCGATCAATAGAAAGTGATGAACCATGAATGAAAAAGAGCTTAC
>JAHXIP010000011.1:0-62482 GCA_025655575.1 Candidatus Thiodiazotropha sp. (ex Monitilora ramsayi)
CAGCGATCGGCTATGTCAGTCCAGCTGAGTTTGAGAGGAAGGCAGCAGTTGCTGCTTAGTTAGGATGTCTACTTTTTGTGGGTAGGACCAGACGTAGCAATATGACCGATGGTAATTCAGCATTACTATGAAATTGCGCAGGGACGCTATACTGATAGAAACCGCGATCTACGCAGCTCGGCTAGTAGTGTTTTACAAGGAGGATGCACGAATGAGAGCCTTACCGTTGATCTTACTTGGTTCATTGTTTCACACTGGCTGTGGAACTGTAGTAGTCCACAACGCCACGTATGCGGTAGACCGAAACAGAATTGGCATCTACAACGTACGGACAGTCGTTACGCCCACTAAGGACTCGGTTGACATCATGGGCGTCTTTGCACTTGTTGAGGAACGGCCGTCTACATCGTTTCCCCTGATACCCGTCGAAGATACACCCAATATGTATGAAGGACCGGTACCTACCCGTAGCTGTCCGGAAGTTATCAATCTTCAATACGAGGTTAGATTTGAGCGGGACGATCTGTTCGGCCGCCGTAATATTTCCATCCTTGATCCTGATCCGGGATACCATCGAATCTCTATTATTGGTGAATCGCCAGAGAGCTGTCGCGCCGGTGCTGGTGTTGCCAATCGTCTAGTCGTTAACTCGTCAGAGGACGCGATTGATACGAACCCTGGAGATGGCATTTGTTCGAGTGGTGAGGTGATTAACGGGGTTCCTACCTGCACGTTGCGCGCGGCAATCATGGAAGCCAATGCTACCCAAGGACAGGATGTGATTGAAGTTCCCAACGGGACCTATGAGCTGTCACTGGTAGGAAACGGTGCCTTGGAAACGGATCCTGAAAAAATGGCAACGATTGGTGATCTTGACATCACTGATGGCGTGTCGATTTATGGCGACCTGCAAGCCACCCAGGCAAACCAGCTCGAAGTGACAGTCAACGGTGGCGACATTGCCCGAGTCTTTCACATTCATCCGATGTCCTCCTCGGTAGAGGAGCGCATACCCTATGTGCACCTGGAAGGGCTGGCTATTACCAATGGTAATGCGTACGAGGGCGGCGAAGATTCCAGGGCTGGCGGAGGAATTCATAACTCTGCCAATTTGAGGTTGACCCGTGTACATATTCTACGCAACCGCGCGAGGGATGGTGGCGGAATTTGGAATAGTATGGGAGCTGCCTTAGTGATGGATCGCACACAAATCGAAGCCAATTGTGTGGATTCTCCACGCACGTGTACTGTTGGCGCTATTTGGAATAACGGTAGTCTTACTTTGTCCAGGTCTGCCGTAATCCATAATGAGTCGGACGATGAGCTTAGTGTCATATACAATCAAAGTTTCTCTGGATATCCACCGGCAGTCAGTCAAATATTGAACAGCACGATTGCATTCAACAGCGCTTTCCAAGGAGCTGCAATAGGTGGGGTTGGCGATATCACAATAGATAGTTCTACGATCGCGTTTAATCGTTCTCTCGATGTATACGGTTCTATGAGGGTCTCCGGGCTGAGGAAGTTGAGGCTAACGAATTCTCTCATCGTTGGAAATCAGGTCTTAGTCGAACCAACAGGAGCCAGCGGATGCAATAGCGGCAACCCCATTAGTGGGGTAGGTGGAAACATCTACGACGATACGGATGGGTGCAGATTCACAACACTATTGGACAACAATCGATTCATACCGGCTACTCAACCGTTACGTGGCCTCGTGTACGACGGTTTCACGCAGTCATTGCGTCTGACCCGCGACTACATCGATCAAGGCATAGAGTTTGATGTCTTCTGTTTACATGAAGATCAAAATGGTGCCCCTAGGCCCGCCGACGGGTTGGGTGATGGCGTGGTCCGTTGTGACCCCGGAGCCGTAGAAAGCCAGCCGTCTCCCTAGCATTCTGCGAGCTACCTGCGAACTGACGCATACCTAGACCTTATCCTATACCTGCCTTACTTTGGCGATGTAAAGCAACAAGACCTAAAAATTCATTAGTTAGGGCATGTTCCTACGTGAAAAGTAGACAACTTATGTGGGTATTCGGTGGTAGATTTCATGTAGCGGACAAGTAAAACCTGTATAAATTCATACGGGTCACAAACTTAGCACTTATTGTAAATTTTCAATGGTTATTGAAAAAACCTTTTTTTGTTCTTGATCAGGATGGGAGGCCCCCGGATCTGATCGATGAGGCTTATCTAATGGATGCATAATGTATATTATGTTAAAAGATATATTAATCATATGTTCAGTAGTTTAATTCTGTGGACGTCCAAGTATCTTTGTAAATAAAGATGTAAATAGCACCCTTTTTTTCAAGTATTTTTGTAAATCAGGTGACCAGTGATGCAAGAACCATAAATATGTAGCACTAACCTGCCAATAACTATCTGTAGTTTCAGGGTTTTTTGTGAGCTTCTAGGGTTAACCATAAATTTGTAGCACTAAGTGTGACTTCAACACATTATGTCTCGATTATTCGGCACTTAAGGGTAAACTTTGCTTTGAAATGAATCAGGTTGAATTTGACTACTAGCGGATACGGTTTAGAAATATCAATGCTGATAATGTTTTCATCATATTAGTCTGTGTATGCATGGGTATGCCTCTTTACTTTCTCTTTAATTTACGACCAGCACGAATATTCATAATCATCAGTACTATAGTGATTACTCCAGCAACAAGCTCAAGCGCCTGCAGCAGATAAAATCTGTTATCAAAACTGCCGACAGATGCCCATAGATTCAAAACAACTGCAGCTGGTAATAGAATCAAGAGTGCACTAATCCCAATAAATGGCATTCGCTTTCTTTTTTGTCCAACTATGCAGCCACTTTTACTTGTTGAGAATGAAAGGCCAGTTGCACCTGCCACAGCAATTGCTGGGATAAAAATCAAAAGACCTGGCATTGCAATCAGACTCTTGACCATGACTATTGACTCAGGTTCTCCTTGTATCACAACAAATAGTGATGATAGAAAAAATACTTCTAAACACACGGTAGAGATAATCGCACCTGTACGGTGAGCCAGTTGTTTCATGGTTATCCTCTAAGTATTTTCAAATGAAACCCGGAACAAAACTGAATAAAGTACCGGGACAAGAAATAGGGTAATAAGTGTGGCAAACAGTAGCCCGAAAAGGATTGCAATGGCCATTGACTCGAACATTGGTCCACCACTCAGCCACAATGGCAACATGCCGCCAACGGTAGTAGCGGTAGTTAGAAGAATGGGACGAGCTCGTTGTTGTGCGGACTGCACGATGGCATCGGCGGCGCTCAAACCATTTTCTTCCATCTCGAGCTTAATGCGATCCAGAAGCACGATGGCGTTGTTGATGACGATACCCGCCAGTGAGACCATCCCGAGAAAGGTGAAAAACCCAAAGCTGGACTGCGCGGCCAGCAGCCCAAACGAGATGCCGATCAGACCCAAGGGTATGGTGATCAACACGATACCAGTGCGCCGGAATGAATTGAATTGGATCATTAACAACATAATGATAAAGATCACTGCCATCGGTAGTACTGCAATAATGGAGGCATTGGCTTCGTCTGCTTTAGCGGTCTCGCCGCCCTCCTCAAATCTGTAACCTTTGCTCCAGGTGCCGGCAAACTCTTCAAGCCAGGGTCGGTATTGGGTGGCGATCTCTGCAGCCGTCACTCCAGGACGAAGTTGCCCCTGGATGGTGATCGTGCGCTCTCGATCAAGCCGCTCGATCAGTGCAGGCTCCCAGACCACTTCTACATTAGCGACCTGGCTCAATGGCACGACTGTGCCGGAACTCTGCGAAAAGACTGTCAAATTCTCCAGTTTGGCGAGATCCTGACGGTCCGTCGCACGGGTACGCAGCAATACCGGAATAACTTCATCACCTTCCCGGTATTCAGTCATTTCCATTCCCGACAGGCCGGCATTTAGAGATGTCGCAATGTCCTGACTAGTCACGCCCGAGCGGAAGGCGCGGGCCTGATCAATATTGATGACCAGTTTTTTGGTTTGCGGTCCCCAGGTATCATTGATTGCCGTAACCGCATCATAAGACCAGAGCTTGGTTTTAATGGCCGACACGATCTGAAACAGCTCGTCAAATTCTGGGCCAGAGACCTTGATCTCGATGGGGTAAGAAACCGGCGGGCCATTGGAAAGCCGTTTGACCTGCAGCTGCATATCCAACTCGTTTTCGAACGCATAGTCTTCTACCGCCTCCTTGATAGGATCAAGCGAGGTGCTGTTATTGACATTCAATACCATAGCCGTATTTGCCTCGTTAGGATTTGGCGGATCGAAACCGAGGGTAAATCGTGGACCACCTGTGCCGATATACGCTGTCCAGCCGGTGACACCGACGGCATCCAGCGATTTGCCATCAGCATTGACTTTTTTCGTGAGCAAGAATGACTCTAGGTCTTCGATCATCTCCTCCGAGGCATCAATAGTCGTTCCTGTGGGCAATTCGAGTGCCGTGCTCAAAATAGGATCTTCTGATGGTGGAATAAACACTTTAGGGATATAACCCATGCCATAGATAGCTGCGGTAAATAGCGCTGTCACCAAGATACCGAAGTGTATAGGATGACGAAGCGACGCAAGCAGCAGGCCTCGGTAGCGACGATACAGCGGAGTTTCGAAGGTGCTTTTTTTGCCATCATCAGCTTGGGACTTGACTTTGACGAAGGGGGTCATCATGGGTACAAAGGTCATCGAAAGCGCCCAGGAGAGAAGCAATGCAATGGTTACCACATAGAATATTGCCGATGTGAACTCACTGACGGCGGATTCAGCGAGTGCAATTGGCGTAAAGGCAGCTGCTGTTGTAAGTGAGGATACTAGCAGCGGCACCATCATTTCCTTGGCAGCCCCGATGGCAGCCGAAATCGGTTCTTCACCTTGCTCGCGCCGAACAATGGCCGCTTCCACTACGACGATAGCGTTATCAACCAAAAGGCCCAGCGCAATGATAAGCGCCGCCAGGGAAATCTGATCGATGCCGATGTCAAACCGCGCCATCACGAAAAATGTTGATACCATGACGATAGGTATCAGCGAAGCGACAACGAGACCGGTTCGAAACCCCAGAGTAAGTACCATAACCAGGATCACGATACCGACTGCCTGCGAAAGGTTACTGATAAAGGTATTGACGCTCGCTTCCGTGAGCGTTGATTGCAGAAACATCGGTGTCAGTGAAATCCCGAGGGGTAATTCAGCTTCGATCTCAGGCATGAGCGCCTTGAGACGGGTGCCCAGTCCCATAATATTGCCACCTTCACGCATAGAGACCGAGATCGAGATAGCGGGTTCGCCGTTCGCCCGGACCTTGACCTTAACCGGATCTTCGTAGGCTCGGTAGACCTCCGCAATATCACCTAAACGCACCAGTGCCGTCTTGCCTGGAATTTCGATAATGGTCTGCTTGAGAGCATCGACAGATTCAAAGTTACCAGAGGGTTCCAGTGCAATACGCTCCGAGCCTATTACAATATCCCCGCCGGAAGAGAGGATGTTGATCGATTGCAGGATACTTTCAAGCTGCTGCGGGGAAAGACCCAGCTCGGTCAGGCGTGCATTATCGTATTCAATAAAGACACGCTCCTCCTGATCACCGTAGATTTCGACCTTGGCAATATTTGGCTCTTTTAATAGTTGATCTCTTATATCGAGCGCGATATCACGCATCTCTTTCGCCGAATACCCATCACCGGTCAGGTTGTAGACGTGACCGAAGGTATCGCCAAATTCGTCATTGACGATAGGTGTTTCCACACCGACAGGTAAGTCCCGCGTGATATCTTCGACCTTGCGTCGCAAGTCATCGAAAATAGGTTGCATGACCGTGTAGGACTCGAGGAAATTGGCGTTAATGATGGAAATACCGCTACGCGATTCGCTTGTGATGTCATCGATTTCCGGCATTTCCATGATCTTTTCTTCAATCGCATCGGTTACGAGCTGTTCGACTCGTTCCGGTGATGCACCGGGAAACCGTGTGGTAACCACGGCAGTACGAATGGTGAAGCCCGGATCTTGGGCTTTCGGCAGTTCGTAATACGACTGTATTCCACTGGCGACAAGGGCCAATACGACAACAAGGGTTACGCGGTTATATTTTATCGCCCATTCAGTGATATTCATTGAATGCGTCTCCTGTTACTCGTCGCGCACGACGAGACCATCACGGGCGCTCTTGTGGCCAGCCACGATGACGCGTTCCCCATCACTGAGACCGTTTAGAATCTCCAACCCCAGTTCTGATATCTCGCCCACTTCCACGCTGCGTCGCCGTAGAATTGCGATTCCAGGAGAGTCACTTGCTTCCATCACATACACAAAGGTGCCGGATTCATCCTGTCCGACAACTGCTGGAGTAAGATAAAACCTATTACTACTGGCATTTTGATTAGTGAACTGAAAGGTGACTTCAGCGGCAAGTCCTGACCGGATAATGGACGGGGTGTTGTTAAGCGATAGTGTCACGGGAAAGGTTGTGCTGCTGTCGGCAGCGGTGCCGATTTCAGTGACAACGCCACTGAAAGTTTCCCCGCGGAGTGCTGCGAATTGAACGCTACCGTGCGAACCAGTCCGGAAGACCCCGATCAGACTTTCAGGAACGGCGATTTTCACCTCCCACCCTTCTCCGCAATTGACCTGCACCACCGTTGCTCCTGCAGTGACGTTTTCATTGGGTTCAATACTGATATCTGCCACCGAACAATCGGTGTCGACCGTTAGCCTCGTATATTGCAGGTTCAGTTTTGCCAAACGCACGTTTTGCGCATCGGCATTGTAGGCGGCTTTGGCGGACTCGGCATTGGCGAGGGCAGAATCCAGTTCATTTTGGGAGGCATTGTCATTGGTATAGAGCTGGCGTACCCGTTGGTATTCTGCTTCGGCATTGCGACGTGTTGCATCTGCTTTTGCCAGTGAAGCGCGGGCTTGCTCGAGTTCGACACGATAGGTTTCTGAATCCAACTCAGCGATCAAATCACCGCTGTGAACCCGATCCCCAACGACAACAGCCACCTGATTGACTGTACCACTCACTTTGAAACTGAGATCTGCTTCCTGAGCTGCATGGGTTATACCGCTAAACACCCGATCCCGGATAGCCGCTGTACCACTGTGCATAGTGACGTATTTAACAGGCCGAAGCTTCGTTTCCTTCTGGTTGGGTTCTTCGCTGCAGCCGACCAACAGTGTGAAGCATAGCCCGACGAACATGAGCCTCAATAGCGAGGTAATATCTGAATCTGTTATATTCATTTTTTCATCCCGTAAGTTCGTGCGTATTCTTCAAGAGCGCTGAACCAGGCTTCCTCTTGCTCAGCAGCTATATGGAAATCAAAAAAACCAATTGCGCGCTGAAGTTCGATCAGATCCAACAAATGTTGGTATTCGGCATTTGAGGCGGATAAGCGTGCGATAAGCAGAGCATTTTGCGCATCGATCAAATCGATATAACTGGCCGTACCGCGTACGTAGGAGTCGGTAACCAGCGCCAATGTTTTTTCTGCCGCATCAGCGGATTTGCGGGCAAAATCGATATTCAAGCGCGATGCACCCGCCTGGGCAACACGATTTCGAGCGATTGTCTCGATGACATCTGCGTTTTGCTTGTAGAGTAGTTGTAGTCTTCGCAACTCAGTGCGAGCCTGACTCTTTTCAGCAGAGATTCTAGATCCCTGATAGAGAGGTAGCGCGAATTGAATACCAACACTCCAGTCCTCATCATGATCGAGTTCAATTTGTTCACCATGAGCATCGATTACACGATCGACTTTTCCGATAAGGTCCACATCCGGCACATAACGTTTACGTTTGGCGGCAAGTAGCACTCGCTTTTGTGCTGAAATCTGGTGCCGCAAAGAATCAAGCTCGGGTGCATTTTTGTGCGATTGCTCGGCAAGAAAATCACGGAATATTGCCACCCGTTTTGGACTACTTATAAATGCTTCCAGCCTTTCATCGCCAAAAACTTTGGGTTCGCTTAAGTTCGGTTCTCTTGTTTGAAACGGCTCTTCAATCGGTCGTTGTAAAATCTGGTTGAGATTGTTCTTAGCCTGTTGATAACTACTGTGTGAATTTGACAATGATTGGAGAGCGGAACCAAGTTCGGTTTCAAAGCGGTGTACCTCCGACCGATCAGATGCCCCTACTTTATAGCGAAACTGTGCCCGCTCCAGGTTGGCGCGTGTAAGCTTGGCATTATCACGTTGAATGTCATGCTCTGTTTTTGCCACGAGGACATTCAGATATGCCTGTGCTGTATCTTGAATGACATCAAGTCGAGTACCTTCCAATGACGCCATTTGCGACTGTTCGAAATATTGGCTTGACATATAGTTGCTGCGCTTACTCTCCGAATAAATCGATTGTGATAGCGAAAGGCTTGCTGTTGTTGCTCGTGTGGCTCCAGTACCCACTAAATCCCGGTCTCTGGCATCAAGATCTAATCCGGCAGACAGCTGTGGAAGAAGTGATGAGCGGGCAATACGCGTATCATCTTTCACCAAACGCAGATCCTCTGCTGCAACAGCTACAGAGAGATTGCGCTTGAGTGATTCGTCAACAGCCGATGTAAGCGTGAGTACGCGACCTTCATCGGGCAAGTCATTAACCACATCAGACTCAAAGAGCACTGTGAATGGCGGCTCGTAGCCAATAGCCCGTGCTGTGCTCATGTTCAAAATCAATCGATCTTTAACAGAAAATGCCACGGGCAGGTCCCTGGCTGAGCGGCCAACCGCAATATCACGTATATCCACCGCCAATTGGCGCGCGAGTTGATCTGGGGCCGGGATCATGCCGGTACCCATCAAATAACCGGACTCAACATCGCTCCGCCCCATTGTCGTGAAGGTGGGTAATTGCTTTGTGGTCAATGCTTGAATCAAAGTTTGCTGCTGCGCTTCGTTCAAACGTAGTTGGGGCAGGATAAACAACGCATCAATATCAGCAGGTAGCCCCTTCACCAGTGCATCGATGTCAGTGTCCCGGGCTAAAATGGGCGTGATTTCAAAATCCAGGCCACTCGTCACAGCACTCATCTCCTGGGCCACCGCTGGAATTACTTCAGCAATAGCGGAATCTATGAGTATTCCAACATGTTCAGCCCCAGTAGCCGCCTGAAAGTGGTTCAACTCCTTAATCAGATCAATGTTGGTTGCCAGGTAGTGAAAATTTTCAACACCGCTTGTCCCTGCTTCGGTAACCGGGAAGTTTTGTGCTTTAGCGTTAATAACAGTTGTGGCAATCAGTGGCTTGCTGGGCGTTCTGCCTGCTGTGGCGTGACTCGAAATAACCCCTAACGCGATTACGATCTCGATCTGCCTATTGGCTAACGCTTCATCGATCCCTATCTTGGCTTCTCGTAGGGACCATTGGCTGTTGTGCTGTACGGCTTCTGGGAAGCGAAAGTGGAATTCAGAGCCACCGAGATCTGCCAGATCTTCTTTCAGAGCGCTGACGACCAGGTTATTCCAGGGAGATTTACCATCTGAGATTACAGCGATATCGATCTTTGTGGGTGCGGCGTGAGCGATTGTGCCGAAGATTGTGATGATAACGAATAGTAAGGTTAGATAGGCTCTGCCTGGCACGGCGCTTCTCCTGTGATCTATTTTTTAGACTAAATCGTTACCCGATCGGACTAAGCTAGACAGTTACATTATCTTGCATGTACAATATTATCACAGACAACATTAGCAATTGCAAGTATTGCGTGCAAACGATAATATTTTTTATTTAATTGATAAGTAAAATAATTATGATTAACCGATATCACAATTTGATTGTCATCACTCATTGGCTGTCGGCTATGGTTGTCATTGGTACGCTCGGACTAGGCATGGGTGTACTGGCAGATATGCACAATAGCAACCCGGATAAAATTGACGTCTTGCGTATTCACATGATTGGGGGAATGTTTATTCTAATAATGAGCTCAATACGTATCGCGGTGCGGTTATGGAAGCCTGTACCATCTTGTGACCACTTCGAGAATCCCTGGTTGAACCGCGCCGCACATTGGATGCATATACTGTTGTACGTCGTTTTGCTTGGCATATTGACTTCTGGCGTCGGAATCTCCGTATTACCAGGATTACCAGAGATCGTTTTTCAAGGCATTGGACAGCTACCTAGCACTTTCAGATTTTATCCACCCCATGCCACTCACGGAGCGCTTGCGGGCATATTTACGATTCTTTTGTTATTGCACATAATTGCAGCCACATACCATCAATTAATACGAAATGATGGCATTTTTGCACGGATGTGGTTTGGAAGAGTTAATAATATGCAAAAGCAATAGTTGCAATTATTGAGCGTCTAGATCATCATTTACTCTGCAGTAAACAATATGTGGCATGAGATGAAAAAACCAGGTACTTCGCCAAAAGGCCGTTCGAGTTTCGGGTGGAAGATACAGATGTTGGCCCGGATTATTGAATCGGGAATGCAGGATCGGCTCGACCCTCTTGGGTTAACTATTCCTGAATTTTCCTGCCTTATGGCTCTGCTTGAGGGAGAAGGAGCAACCCAAACAGAACTTGGGCGTATCACAGGAGCGCCTGAATACGCAACTAGCCGTACAATAGAAAAGTTGGTTCAAGCTAATCTCGTTAAACGACTCCCTCACCCTTCGAGCCGACGAGCTCACCAGATTCATTTCACTAAGAAAGGCAAGGCCCTAGCGATACAATTACCGGGGCTTATCAAGACTAATAACGACCATATCTTGGGTGGACTCAGCAAGTCACAGCGAGTGCAACTTGAAGATTTGCTAGAGAAAACCGTAGAGCACATTGCTGATACCGTAACATAGTGCACTGATAGTACAGGTACATCAGAAAATTCCATGGATTCGTCGCTATTCCTGATGAAGTGCTTACTCTTGCAGACAGGATTTAGGTGTTTACCACAGATATAAACAACAGAATACGTTATCCGCAGATATAAAACATAATATAGTAGTTTAAAGATAAGGCCACGATACTTCAGGCTCAAACTAGGCATCATAAATAACTGCTAATCTGACGTGCGTTTGATTTGAGCAACAGAGCTTTGCAGGTTTACACCGCAGCAAGCGCATGAGTGCTCTCAGAAACTATTATTGTAATTTGAGTACCTTTTCCGAAGGTCTGCTTTAGTGTAACCAGAAAATATCGTCAAATATGTTGTAACCGTCCGTTATTGGCCGTAACCAGACCATACCTCCCTTTTCGATTGACTTTAAATTCGGTGAGAAATGCTCATCCACTCACTGGTTATATTATTGACAAAAATGGTTGGAGAACCAAGATCACGCATTAGATGGCTTGTATAGTGCTATTTTTTACAAAGATGCATGGAGTGAATCATTTATAATTCAATAAGTTAGGTCTTACTTAATTTACATTCTTACTTGGACGTCCAATTTTTTGGAGCCCAACTATTTCTGTAAATAGGTCTATAAACGATGCCCCTCTTTCAAAGTATTTGTATCAATTTGGCGTTCAGTAGCTTTGGCAGTTTGGTATCCCTCTGCATATTCGTTAGATCACTCATATATCTCCCTATCCATCAGATATTACATATCTTTCTCTATATATCAGAACAAATGTACAGAGTTGCATTGGATTCGACAGCTCCAACTTCAGCCTTCTACATGAAGTCGCAGACTCAACGAGGTTCAGGCTGGAACGGTCATCGTGTTCAGATAAGGGGCCATCGGCCTGCTCGAAGTCAGCACAGAAAACCTATAAGCCATTTATCAAGTCACTCACAGGAAGAATCTGCCATTCAAGCAATCAGCCGATAACCATGCTTAAAGGGAGGTAAAAATTGGTACGAAAACTGCCACTTTCGCTGAATTTATCGCAAATTGTCGACAATATACCCTTGTATTACATTATTTAACTATCTATATAGCAAAATAGTACGTGTAATGTCGACAATTATTCTTTATATTGCGGCGCAGCATCTATACCCTACCCAATCTACTGTTCGATGAATCTGGAGGCAGCCGTATGACGATGCATAGGACAGATGTTCTTTTAATTGGTGGCGGCATTATGAGCAAGACACTGGCCATGCTGGTGACACAGCTCGATTCTTCTCGCCATATCACCTTGGTTGAGCAAGCGGCATCACTAGCCACTGAAAGTACACATGCCTGGAATAATGCAGGCACAGGTCATGCGGGTTACTGCGAACTCAATTACACCCCACAGCAAAGTAATGGTGATATCGCTATTGAAAGAGCGCTGGGGATAAATGCCCGGTTTGAGGAGTCCCTACAGTTTTGGAGCGGATTGGTTCGCAAAGGCGTTCTGTCGAAACCTTCGGCCTTTATCAATCCTGTGCCTCATATGAGCTGGGTGGAGGGGAAAGACAGCGTCAGTTACCTAAAGAATCGTCACAAAGCACTGGTAAGTCATCCTTTATTTGAAGAGATGGAATATGCGGATGATCCAGCCACCCTAGAGGCGTGGTTACCAATGATGATGGCTGAGCGTGATATGAGGCAGCCCATGGCCGCTACACGCGTGACACACGGGACAGACATCAACTTCGGGGAGTTGACCCGCTCGATGGGTGAGCATTTGGCGCATGAGGACTCCGTTGACTATTGGCTTTCAACAGCAGTCACGGGAATGAAGAGGATTGGAGATCGTTGGCATGTGACAACCAAGCACGCGCTTGCAGGAACACGAACCATCGATGCACGTTTCGTATTTGTTGGCGCGGGTGGGTGTGCCTTGTCTCTGATGCAAAAGGCAGGTGTGGATGAGGTTCGAGGTTATGGCGGTTTCCCGGTTTCAGGAATCTGGCTTGCCAGTGAAAACATAAAAGCAGCGGCAACCCATAACGCCAAAGTTTATGGCTTGCCACCTGTAGGCGCACCGCCAATGTCAGTACCACATCTCGATACCCGAGTGATCGATGGACGACCCGCCCTACTCTTCGGGCCCTTTGCCGGTTTCACCACACGCTTTTTGAAAAAGAGTAGTCTTTTTGATCTGGTCAATTCGATACGCTCCCACAATCTCAAACCGATGATGGAGGTAGCAAGAGAACATTGGGCGTTAACCCGTTATCTCATCAAAGAGGCCATCAGTTCTGGCGACCAGCGCCTCGAGCAGCTACGCACATTTATGCCTTCGGTGCAGCCGGGAGAATGGCATCTTCGCCCCGCGGGTCAGCGAGTGCAGATCATCAAACTAGATGAGAAGGGGCGTGGCAAGTTGCAGTTCGGTACCGAGATTATCAAGACAGCTGATCGCTCATTGGCAGCCTTGCTGGGCGCGTCCCCTGGCGCCTCTGTCAGCGTGTCTGCCATGATGGATGTTATCGAGGACTGTCTACCTGAATTGGTTCAGGGTGAAGCAAGACAGCGCCTGGAAGAATTGATTCCATCCTATGGTCACTCTTTGGATGATGACCTCGACTTGGTTCATGCTGTACGGCGTTATACCTTAGAGACTCTGGCTCTAGATGACAGAAAACCTATAGAAATTCCCGAACAGGATACGTTTTTGAAAACTGGCAGTTGATTTGCTCTGAAAGCGCACTTGAAAATGAGAGTTACCCATTTTGATGGAAGTATCAACTGACCATCGAAACCGATAAGGTAACCCGCAGCGGCCTCACCCAGTTATCCATGCTGGATATGCTCACTCCTTTCAATTGAGTCATCCTTCTTGATAGCCGGCTGTCAATTGCTTTCCAATTCCGGTCCGGGGGATTTACTGGGGCGTAGAGCTTCAGTGATTCGTCAGCGTTGCGCTTGAGGTTCTTGTTCTTGAGGTACGGACGGTAAAACTGCGAAACTCTTCATTTCGCGCGTAACTTATTGATAAATCAATAATATAACAAATTATGAGTCCGTATGGTTGGATTAATGAAAGCGGGGACACCTGGAGTCAGTTTCAGCAATGTCCACAACCAGCCAAAAACAGACATTCAAAATTATTTTGGATTCCAGATGTCTTTTAAAAAATCTATAAATACCCGCACCTTTCTGGATACCATTTTGCTGTAGGGATAAACGGCGAATAAGCCCGTGGTAGATATCGAGTAATCCGATAATACCTCTTCCAGCTCTCCATCCTGCAGCGCTTGCTCTACCATGTATGTGGGAGCAATAAAAACACCCTGTCCCCTTAAGCCAGCCTGCAGGATGATAGTGCCCGCACCGGATCTCAGATTGCCCTTTACTTTTACCTTCAAGTCTTCACCATTTTCACCCTTAAACACCCATGTATCTGATTTCATAACGGGTGAATAAACGAGGCAATTCTGTTTCTTCAAATCATTGGGGTGAAGCGGTTTCCCCTTTATCTTCCAATAATTTGGCGAAGCGCAAATATGCAAATTACAAGGCATCAATCGACGTGCGATCAGGCTGGAGTCTTCCATATTTCCTAAGCGTAAAGCGATATCAAAGCCCTCTTCGATGAGATCCATAAAGCTTCCAGATATATGAAGATCCAGTTCAATTTTTGGATATTTATGCTGAAAATCGAATAAGGCATCCTGTAGCAAAGTGATGGCCAGACTTTCCGGTGCAGTAATCCGTAATTTACCGGCCGGCTCATTTTGCAATGGCAGTACCGATTGTTCCGCTTCAATCGAGTCGGCAACAATGTTTTTCGCGTAAAGCGCAAAAATCTCGCCCGCTTCGGTCAGATGTAAGCGACGGGTTGTGCGATGCAATAACTGCACACCCAATTGCTTTTCCAACTGGGAAATCTGCTTGCTGACTACGGGTTTGGAAATACCAAGAGCGTCAGCAGCAGCGGTGAAGCTACCTTTCTCCACCACGGCGGCAAAGATTTCGATATATGGAAGAACGCTCATATTAATTAACTTTCAGAAACAATCATTTTCTAATTAGACGGATTATAACTCATTTCAATAGATATACACTGACTCTCAAGTGGAAACACACAGGACAGCAATTTCCAAACCTTAATATGAGGAGCAATCCAATGTTAAAAAACACTGAAAATGGTTATGGCGTCATCGCTAAAGGCTTTCACTGGCTGCTTTTTTTTATGCTGACCTTTTCCGTAGTGGCAGGCAACTTTCTTTCCTCCATGCCAAAAGGCACTGAAAAACTGCAGTCTGCCGGAATGCATAAATCCTTTGGCGTCATCCTGTTACTACTCATCCTGCTACGTTTTGCCTGGAAATTGATCAACACCACGCCAAGGCCCCCTGAAGGGTCTACGGTGATCGAAAACCTGTTAGCCCAAGGCATGCATTGGGCTCTATATGCCCTGATGTTTGCACAACCCCTGTCAGGCATCCTGATGTCTCAGACTGCGGGTTATCCGGTGAGTGTATTCGGTCTCTTTGAACTACCCGTATTGATTGACAAGAATCCGTCATCCGCCGAACTGTTCAGAAACGGACATGGTGTGATCTGGATATTGCTGGCTGTGGCAGTAGCCGGGCATGTTGCTGCCGCCCTGTTTCATCACTTCATCAAAAAAGATGATGTTTTGAAGAGTATAACCGTTGGCACACAAGTGTAATCTTTTTAATCAATAACAAGGAAATGAAATGTTAAAATTAATCATTAATTCAATATTAGTCACAACTCTGTGGCTCTCGACCGCTTCGGCAGCTGAGGCCTTCCCTACCGAGGAACCGATGGAGGGTAAACCATTCGGCCAAAGTGTCAAACAGGTCAGCGATGGTGTTTACGTATTTCGCTGGTGGGTATATCGCAATATTTTCATTGTCACCGACGATGGAGTTATTGTGACTGACCCAATGAATGCCAAGGCCTCCAAGCTGCTACGTGACGAAATCAAAAAGATTACCGACAAACCAGTTAAATACGTAGTCTACAGCCATAACCATCACGACCATATTTCCGGCGGGAAAATTTTCAAGGAAGAAGGCGCTACCTTCATAGCGCATGAAAATGTACGCAAAGAGCTGGGTGATCACCCACATCCATTAACCCCGCTGCCGGATGTGACTTTTAGTCGGAATTATACGGTCAAACTGGGAGGACGTTCACTGGAATTGAGCTATTTTGGGCCGAACCATGGTGACAGCCTGGTGGTTATGCGTCTTCCAAAGGAAAAAATCCTGTTTGTCGTTGATATCGTAACCCCGCGTCGAGTGGCATTCAGAACCATGCCTGACTTCTGGCCAGATGAATGGATACGTTCCCTCAAGGAAATAGAGCAACTGGACTACGATTATGTCATCTCCGCTCATGGTCCACATACGGAGCCAGCCATAGATCCGGCATCCATCGTCACGGAACAGCGTGAATACCTGGAAGACCTGATGGCTGCGGTTAAAAAAGAAATGGATGCCGGTACCCATAGCCCTGATAAGCTCAGAAAGATCATCAAATTGCCCAAATATGAAAACTGGCGCTCTTATGATCAGTGGCTGGCGATGAATGTCGAACGTATCTGGGCTTTTTACCACATGGGTTGGTAATTACAATAGGCTGCGAAGGAGCACGTCATTGTGCTCCTCCATGTTTCAAGAAGATTATCGGATATAAACATGTGGGATCAACGATACAGTA
Organism: Candidatus Thiodiazotropha sp. (ex Monitilora ramsayi); assembly: GCA_025655575.1. Classification (GTDB taxonomy): domain Bacteria; phylum Pseudomonadota; class Gammaproteobacteria; order Chromatiales; family Chromatiaceae; genus Thiodiazotropha. The sequence goes on from JAHXIP010000011.1 coordinate 16,545, forward strand.
GTGAGAGCTATGCCTATGGCACGGAAGCGAATGACTTCCTGGTCAGTACGGCCAACATGCTCCCATCAGGTAAAGCCCTATGTCTGGCAGAGGGCGAAGGACGCAACGCGGTATGGTTAGCACAACAGGGCCTTGATGTTACCGCAGTAGATGCTTCTGAAGTCGGCTTGAGAAAAGCCCGTAATCTGGCGGCGAAACGGGGCGTTTCCATTACCACTTTACAAGCCGACTTGATGGATTTCGAAATAGCAAAGAATCATTGGGATTCCATCATCTCGATTTTTTGTCACTTACCGCCCACTATTCGCCGCGAGGTGCACAAAAGATGTGTGGACGGATTAAGGCCTGGCGGCATTATGTTGCTGGAAGCCTATACCCCCAAACAACTTGAATATAACACCGGCGGCCCGCAAGTAACTGATATGATGATGAATCAGCAGGTTCTGACAGATGATTTTGAAGACCTGGAACTTTTGTATCTGAGTGAAACCGTAAGAGAAATACACGAAGGCGAATATCACAATGGTAAAGGCGCCGTAGTGCAGCTGTTAGCACGAAAACCATAGAGGGTATGATAAATGTGCAAACCAACCATTGCTGACACAAAACCAATCGGCGTTGAACTGCAACAGGGAGAAGAATACTACTGGTGTGCCTGCGGCCAATCGCAGAACCAACCCTTTTGTGATGGATCCCATCGTGGCAGCGATTTCACTCCGCAACCCTTCAAGGTAAGTGAAACCGGTGAAGCATGGCTATGCATGTGTAAACACAGCAAGACCTCCCCCTACTGTGATGGCACTCATGCCAAGCTGACTACAGATCAGGAGGATATAGCAGAAGCTTCATCCACTACACAGTCAACCCTGGTAGAACCGACACTTGAACGCATTCATCAACTGGCCAAAAGCGGACTGGAACAGGTTGGGCATCATGGAGAGATGACAGCTATGGGTGTGCCACGCAGCACATTACCACTGTGGGATGATATCCAGATACTACCCGCCCAGTTTGCCCGCAAACCGTTAATGGAAAAGGTTGAAGTGGGTACAGAACTCGTGATCGGACCCAATACCAAGAAGCCGCTGGTTCTTGATATTCCGCTGTTTGTATCAGATATGAGTTTTGGCGCACTTTCAGAAGAAGCGAAAATCGCCCTGTCCCGCGGTGCCGAATTGTCTGGTACCGGCATCTGCTCCGGTGAAGGCGGCATGCTGCCTGAGGAGCAACAGAACAATAGCCGCTATTTTTATGAGTTGGCCTCAGCCATGTTCGGCTACAGTGAAGAACAGATGACCCGTGTTCAGGCATTCCACTTTAAGGGAGGTCAAGGTGCTAAAACGGGAACAGGTGGACATTTACCTGGTGCCAAGGTGACAGAAAAGATCGCTCAGGTCAGGGGATTAAGCAAAGGTCAGGATGCGATTTCTCCGCCGACATTTACTGACCTGACCACGCCTGAGGATTACCGCCTATTTGCCGATCGAGTACGGGAACTATCAGGGGGAATTCCCATTGGTTTCAAGATGTCGGCGAACCATATAGAAGCGGATATCGACTTTGCGCTGGCCGCCAGTGCCGATTATCTGATCCTTGATGGGCGCGGAGGTGGTACCGGCGCAGCTCCTCTTCTTTTCTGTGATCATATCTCAGTACCGACCATTCCAGCATTAGCCAGGGCACGCAAACATCTAGATCAACTGGACAGAAAAGATGTAACCTTGATCATCACCGGGGGGCTCAGGGTAGCCGAAGACTTTATCAAATCCATGGCATTGGGTGCCGATGGTATCGCCCTATCCAACAGTGCGCTACAGGCAATCGGTTGTGTTGCCGCACGTATGTGCAACACCAATAACTGTCCTTCGGGTATTGCAACGCAGAAACCCGAGTTGCGCAAGAAACTGGATATTGATGAAGCAGCAAAACGTTTAAATCGTTTTTTTGATAGCTCAGTGGAATTGATGAGCGTCATGGCGAGGGCCTGTGGACATGGTCATCTAAATCAATTTACCCATGAAGACATTTCTACATGGGATAAACGAATGTCTGAAATTTCCGGGATTAATTTTTCAGGGCTGTAAATTGATTTATATTCCTGTAGTGAATTTATGGAAAAGGCATAATATCTATGCACCCTTAAATAGAAATGTTGAACGTCTGATTTGGGTCGTTTGCTGCCTATTGCAGCGCACATACGAAGGTCTGCTTTAGAGCGTTCAGAAACTAAAACTTTATTTGTCTCTAACTTTTGCTACCGAAGCAATCATTCCAGAGTTTTTCTACTCTGACCCCAATTGTTTTTGCTACTCTGCCCCCAATTGTTTTTGATGAATTGAATGAGTTTACCGACAGTATTGCCCCGGTCAGCAAGCAACTTGAATCCGTCAACCAAACCGATGTCTGTTCCATTGAACAGTATCAGCAGGCAAAGCAAGGTCGAGGTGACACGCAACAAGACCCTCAAACATGCCTGTGCTGTCGCCGACGCCCTGGCCATGATTTCTCTCTAATGAGGCAGAGGGGTTGCGTTTATTCTTCCTATACTTAAATATTTAGAAACAATATTTTTCTATTTTCCGTATTTATGTAAGAAAAGCGAGTCTATAGACTGTCTGTCAACGTGATTCAACCAAGGATTGTCCCTCGGAGATTCATGGAGTGGTAGAACAGATAATCCCCTGACCCGAGTCGCCTGAAAAGGGTGCACCAGAAACTTAAATGAGGAAAATATTGTGAAATCTATTATAAACAAAATGTCGACTTTTGCATTTTTAGGCTTGCTTGTCAGCAATCTGGCCTTTGCAGAATCTAAAATAAACTTTGAATTTGAAAATGGCAGTGCGGTAATTTTATGTGAAAGGTCAGAACCAGCTCCAGAGTCCGACTTTGTAAAGGTTTTTGGTCATTGGCAAACCTATTTAGTCAAAAAACGTGATGAAGGTGTGGTTTACCTGTCGCAATTCGCGCAGACTTTGAATAAAGGCTTAGTGATTGTAATAAACAAGCATCGTGTTATAGCTGATAATGTTAAAGAGGCTGAAATAATGCTAGATGAAATGAATAAAATTGCTGAAGACACGGGGGTTAAACGTGATGAATCAGCATGCAAAATTATGTCAATGGGGCCTATTTGGTTAGCGCCAATAAAATAAACTTGCTCGCCAGCCGCCCGCAACTGATGGGCAGGGTGTGGGGATCGTTTCTCGGGCAATAGCTTCTCATCAGATCCCGGCCTGCCCCGTTTGACTGTACAACACTTCTTTACCTGACAGTGGTGGTACTTTCTCGAAAACCGTGCAAAATATTTCTCGGGTTTATTTCAATAGATCAGATTCGTTGTTGGTCGAAATCCGACTATAATAGCTTCGATAATATAGTAGAAAATACGATAGATAGGTGGAGCCAATGAAAGTTATCACAAGAACGTTTTCACTTGGCTATATTAGTCTATTGGCGATTCTATTGCCGGAAAGTACGCACGGACAGACCACTTCAGATAAATCGGTTTCAGCGACTACATCCGACACAGTCGTCGGTCGTATGCTCGAGGCACCCGTCAATACTAGGCCACTATCTGAAAAATTCTGGTTAGATGAGGATTGGTTTGAACGAGGGATGCTACAGATCCCTTTCAATTACGAAGTGATCGAGAGAAAGGTAGCCTATGTGAATCCGGCGGATAACACTGAGGTTCCAGCTATATTGTACCGACCTAAGAATCCCGGCAAGTATCCTGGAGTGCTATTCCAACATGGCCGTCGCGGTTTAGATGAACTCGTTCAGCGATTACCTCGACGCATGGCGGCAAGAGGATTTGTGGTTTTAGCCCCTGATGTTTATTCGGCTCGTTTCATTGACAAATTGCCCATTGAACACATGTCTGAAACTGAGGGGGATACCAATGCTGGCGTTGATTATCTGCTTGCACAACCCGATGTTTCGACTTCCAAAATCTGCCTATACTCCCACACCCGTGGTGGGTATTACACTTTGCAGGTTGCTGTGAAATTTAAACGGCAGAAAAAAGAAGTGGCTTGTTATATTTCCTTTTATCCTCATTGGCAAAATCCCAATGCCGAGGAACCAATGCAAGTATACCGCTATGCTATTGAAGCCGATAGTCTTGAAATCCCAACAATGATTTTAATAGGCGAGTATGAACAGTATCAACGCCGGCGCTCTATTGAAACTGCTGTAAAGTCCATGAAAGATGCAGGAAAAAGTGTACATCTTATTATCTATCCTGGTGTAGGACGTGGCTTCGATTTTCGACCGGAGAGTGTCCGCACATTCGCAGACGACCTTGCGACAAAAGACGCAACGATGCGTGCTGCCTTATTCATGAAAAAATACTTGAACTCGTGGAAATAATAAATTTACCAGTCACGCAATTGCCTATTGAAAATAGGCATAAAATTAAGAGCCGTATGATGGAGAAGCAAAAATAACCGTGTCTACAAATTAGCAGCTGATTAGACTATACCAGTACACAGTTTATCATTTTCATTAGCAACCGCTCCTACAGATCTATTGTTGATGCTAGGATATGAACACCAGCCTTCCTCATTGCCTAAGCCTGTACCCGAATAATTTTTCGAAGACTTCTTTTAACCATCAAATGCTGATGGGTATATCACTTCGAGCATGATATTTTGTGTAAAGTCAAAAGCGTACATAAGAATGCTCAACTGAATTAGAATCTGATTTCAACCAGTACAAAGGCTATCTGCTCTATCATTAAGGTGATTTGGGTCTATTATTTCGTTTCTCATGCCTTTTATTTAGCAACTTTGCCGACATAAAAGGGATAAACATATGAAAGCCTTAATAACCCTTTTCTTAGCTTTCCTGTTGTTTAGCCAGTTTTCATCAACAGTCGCCGACACACCTGAAGATACCCGGCAACTGAATGGTCATGGTGGTCCGGTGAATTGTGTCTCGATCAGTCCGGATGGAAAACAGGCCATCTCTGGTAGTCTCGACTACACCGTCATGTTGTGGGATATCGATAAACCCCGGCCTAAAAGCACAAATCGTTTTCTAGAGCACCGTGGGGCCGTCAGTGAGGTTCGCTTCCTGCCTTCAGGTTCTGAGGCTGTTTCCAGCGGTGATGATGGCACAGTGTATTTATGGGATGTGAAAGCACATAAGTTATTACACAGGTTCGTCGGACACCAAGCCAAGGTCGTTTCCGTCGATGTTACTCCCGATGGAAAAATGCTCGCCTCCGCAAGTTGGGATGGAACGGTTCGTCTGTGGGATCTGTCCTCCAGAAAAACCTTACACAAAATCAAGGTACATGAACAAACCGTTCATTCTGTTCTGCTTTCTGCTGATGGAAAAACCGCTTATTCGGGCGGCTATGACGGAAGAATCAGGAGCTGGGATACTCGTACGGGAAATTTGATAAAGGTTATTCACGAACATGGCTGGCCGATCAATGTCATGCGTTGGTTTTCTAATCAGATTCTTTTCGGTACAAGTAACGGTGATGTGCAGTTGCTCAATGTGGCATCTGCCAGCATCTCTAAAATCCTCATCCCCCATCAGAAACCGGTACTGGGTCTTGCAGTATCGAATAAACATGGACTCATCGCCAGCGGCGGAATTGATGGTGTAATCAGAGTATGGGACACGCAGGACTGGTCAGTAATCGGAGAAACGGAAGGAATACCGGGTCCGGTATGGGCGCTGGCATTTACCGCTGATGGCAAGGGCATCTATTTCGGCTCTCTGGATGACGATGTTAAATACTGGGAAATATCAGCATCTGACGATACTAACTGGAGCAAGGGTCATAAACAGCGGCGCTTTCAGGTAAAGACGGGGTTACCCCTTGGTGAGTTACAGTTCGCGCGCAAGTGTAGCGTGTGCCATAGCCTCAATCCAGATGTGACAAACCGTGCTGGTCCATCTCTCTATAAGATCATGGGACGTAAGGCAGGCTCCCTACCTGAATATCCTTATTCAAAGGGATTAATCCAGTCTGATGTGGTGTGGAATGAAAAGACGATAGATGAGCTGTTTGTGAAGGGGCCCAGTCACGTTGTACCAGGATCGAAAATGCCATTACAGAAAATTCCAGATGCTGAAAAACGTACCGCGTTAATCAATTTCTTGAAAAAACAGTAAATCATTATTGTTTCGCAGTAACGAAGATGGAACTGAATCTCCGATTCTGCGATACAGAAAAGCGATTCACTTTTTCAAACTAGGTGCTTTCGAGTACCCGACTAAAGAATAACCCTGATCAGATATCGGTGCTTCACTGACTATTTTTACTTTTTTATGCAGTACTCAAAGCCACTAAATATACTGCCAATAAACCATTTCTTTTAAAACCTCTCACTGTCACTAAACTGTAATAATTCTTGAATAAAATAGTGATCTACATGTAACGAATTTCCCAAAATATAATTCATGTAAATCTATATTAATATTCTATAACTTATTGAATAATATTAATAATATATACCGTTATAGGTATCAAACATATAAATTATTTCTGTGTTTATACAAACCAAGCATATTCATTCGAGGGGAAACCATGAAGAGTAAGATAATCATTGCTGGTTCTATTGCGCTCGCCACGCTTTCTTTCAGTATCACTGCCAGCGCTGACCGTCAGTTAATACAAAACAAGGGTTCTGACACTTTGGTCAACGTAGCCCAGGCATGGGCTGAGGAATACCGAAATGTCGATTCAAATGTGGCAGTTGCTGTCTCAGGCGGAGGGTCCGGCACAGGTATAGCAGCAATGATCAACGGTACTGTGGATATCGCCAATGCGAGTCGCAATATGAAATCAAAAGAATTAGCCATGGCTAAGAAGAAAGGTCAGAATCCGATCGAGCATGTCGTTGGCTACGATGCCCTCGCCGTCTTCATCCACAGCAATAATCCTGCCCAGACACTCTCATATGAACAATTGAAAGCGGTCTTTGGCCGTGGCGGCAGTGCAACAAAATGGTCAGATCTCGGCCTGAAAGTTCCCGGCTGCAAGCAAGATAAGATCATAGTGGTCAGCCGTCAGAATAATTCCGGTACCTATGCCTACTTCAAAAAAGCAGCGCTTGGAAAGAAAGGGAAATTTCGTCAAGGTACGCTGGATATGCACGGCTCCAAAGATGTGGTGGATCTGGTTGAAAAGACGCCTTGTGCCATTGGCTATAGTGGTCTTGCTTATGCTACCGATCATATAAAAATGGCGTGTATTTCTAAAGAGACAGGTGGGAGCTGTATTAATCCTAGTGTCAAAACTGCCAGTGACCGTAGCTACCCTATCGCTCGCCCATTGTTTATGTACACGAATGGTGAGCCTCAAGGGGAGATAAAAAAATACCTTGATTGGATCAAGAGCGATGAGGGGCAGTGCATACTGTTAAAGAAGGGTTATGCACCATACCGTGATGTGAATTGTAGTTAATTACCCGCTTGTCAGGTATCAATGGGTAACTACTAACCTAGTCTGCTTTTGCAGAACTACCGTTATGCCTCCTACCCATGATACTTGATCGCCGAAGTATCTTTGCACAGTTCTATGCGGAGCATTATTGAATGAGTCATCTCGAAGAGCGTTTGAAAAAAGATCTGGATAAAGTCCACGATCGGGTCGCAAAAATGGGAGCGCAAGTACAGGATGCGGTAAAGAATGCGGTTCAGGCGCTGCTAACTGGAAATCATGATCTTGCCTACATGACAGTTCTAAAGGACAACCCCATCAATCGATGTATGCGTGAGATCGATAGGGTCTGCCATAGCTTTATTGCTGTGCATATTCCCACTGGAGGCCACCTACGACTGCTCTCTTCCGTTATTCGAGTCAATATTGAGCTAGAGCGGATCGGTGACTATGCGGTGACAATCGCCCGGGAGGCTGCACAACTGTCTGAGCCACCAAGCGGCGCTCTCCTTGAGGAGCTTGTCCGTATCTCTGATGAAACATCGCTTATGCTGAGTAAGTCCATCAGCGCATTTGGTAATCTCGATGCTGATATGGCGAAGCGTACAATGGCGATGGCTGATGAACTGGAGCACAATTTGGATTCGGTTTACACCGGAATGATGGCCAATGATGACAGGGAGAGAGTCAAAGATATATTGGCCGTCTTTGTTGTGTTTACACAACTTAAGCGGATTTCTGATCAAGCCAAAAACCTGTGTGAAGATACGATTTTCGCAGTTACAGGGGAGCAGAAAAAACCCAAGATTTTTAAGATTCTTTTCATCGATGAAGACAACGGTTGCTTCAGCCAAATGGCCGAGGCCATTGCCAGGCAGTCTTATCCCGGCTTTGGTGAGTACCGAAGTGCTGGACGGAATCCAGTCAATTCACTTGATCCCAAGATGATTTCATTCCTTGATAATAAGGGTATCAATCATGCCCAGGCTCAAGCTACTGCAGTCAGCCAGTTGTCAGAACATGAAATATTTGAGCAGCATGTTGTTGTTAGTCTTCAAGGGAATTTCTCTTCTTATCTTTCAACTATTCCTTTCCACACATCAGCGATGGATTGGGATATTGCTTCATCCGAAAACCCTCAGGGCGAACAGGATTACACGAAGTTGTACGATGAAATATCATTAAAGGTAAAGGCGCTAATGGAACTTCTCCGCGGTGAAGGAGCTAGCTGAAGTGTCTGAAACCAAGCCACTACTACAATCACCTTCTGTAGATTTCGATCATCGGAATTTCGATTGGTATGTTGATAAATTTATCCAGTCAATCGTTTTTATTGCTGGAATTTCCGCAATCATTTTTATAATTGGCATTTTTGTTTTCATTACGATTGAAGGCTTCGGTTTTCTACTGGAGGATTTCTCTTTTCGTGAATTCTTCTTATCCCCATTCTGGGAACCCTCTGATGAGGATGCACCTGAATATGGCATTCTGGCACTTGTGGCCGGCACTGCCAGTGTTACGGGTCTGGCTATGATTGTGGCTATTCCCTTCTCTCTTGGAGCAGCTATTTTTATCGGTGAATTCGCCACGGGAAAACTTAGAGAGTCTTTGAAAGTTCTGGTGGAATTGTTGGCGGCGATTCCATCCGTTGTTTGGGGCTTTATTGGTCTCTCCATTATGAACCCACTGATCATTGACGTGTTTGATGTCCCGGTGGGTCTCAACGTGCTTAATGCAGGCATCATACTCGGTCTTATGGCTGCGCCGATCATGACCTCCATTGCGGAAGATGCTTTAAAAGCGGTACCGGATCGTTACCGTGAAGCCGCCGAGGCGTTGGGAGCCACACGCTGGCAAGTAATATTCAAAACAGTCCTGCCTGCAGCGAAGAATGGCTTGTTGGGGGCGGTGCTGCTGGGGGTAGGAAGAGGATTCGGTGAAACCATGGCGGTGTTGATGGCTACTGGCCATGCGGTCAATATCCCCGGAAGTGTATTCGATCCTGTTCGCGCACTGACCGCTACCATTGCTGCCGAATTAGGGGAGACAGCAGTCGGATCACCTCACTACCAGGCACTGTTCACTATCGGTATTTTCCTCTTCATTATCACTTTTTTGATTAACCTGACCGCGGATCTTATCGTTCGCGGCATCCGCAAAGGATAAATCAAGATGTTCGCAGAATCTTCTCTCAACGTACGTAACAAGCGGGTTCAGAATCTTTTCCGTATCCTTTTCATGATGATGACTATTCTTCTGATCATACCGGTGATCATTATCCTTGGTACGCTAATTGCCAAAGGTGGCAGTATCATCTCCTTCGATTTTCTTTTTACAGACCCGACTAACGGAATGACTGCCGGCGGTATCTTCCCTGCCCTGCTGGGGACTATCTGGATAGTGGCTGTTGCACTACTGGCATCGGTTCCCCTGGGAATAGCTGCGGCTATCTACCTGAATGAATATGCTGGTGATAACTGGTTTACACGGATCATACAGCTTGCCATCATCAATTTAGCGGGAGTGCCCTCTATCGTCCATGCGCTATTCGGAGTGGGTGCGTTTGTTATCTTTTTCGGATTCGGCACAAGCATTCTTGCTGCAAGTTTAACCCTCGCTATCATGACGTTGCCTGTGGTGATTGTCTCCACTCGGGAATCATTACGCGCTGTGCCTCAAGCCTTTCGAGAAGCATGCTGGAATATGGGTGCTACCCGATGGCAAACCATACGACGGGTGGTTCTTCCCAATGCTGTCAGTGGCATTCTGACCGGTATCATACTGGAAGTGTCGAGAACGACAGGAGAGACAGCACCCATCATGTTCACGGGAGCGGCATTCTTTCTACCATTCCTTCCTCAAAGCGTTTTTGATCAGACAATGGCGCTTTCACTACACTTGTTCGTAGTCGCAACACAAGTACCTGGGGTACCTGATAATCTGCCTTTCGGTGTAGCACTTGTACTGATTGCTATGGTGCTCTTGATGAACAGTATCTCTATTGCATTCCGCATGTATTTAAGAGGCAAAAAGAAATGGTAAATATAGGTCTCGATGTGGCAAGCATGAATGAACCTGCAGTGAATATTACTTCAGTGCCTAATACTAAACTTGAGGTTAGTGACCTGACTATTAGTTATGGAAACACACCAGCCTTAAGTAATATCAACTTTTCAGTCAAAGAACATGAGATCTTCGGTATCATAGGCCCTGCCAATGCAGGAAAAACATCATTCCTGAAATCATTGAATCGTATGGATACATTCGACTCTAATATGACAGTCGATGGACAGATTCTTTTTAATGGTCTCAATATACAAAACCTGAAGAACATCTATGCACTGCGTAGTCGCATTGGCGTAGTCTTTCCTTTACCTGTGGGACTTCCGCTGACTATCTATGAAAATGTAGCCCTATCACCCAGGCTGCGGGGCATCAAAAAAAGAAGTGATCTCGATATTATCGTTGAGCAGTGCCTTACCCGAGCTGCACTATGGGATGAGGTGAAAGATCGATTGAACTCTTTAGGCAGCCTCCTCTCAGGCGGACAACAACAAAGACTCACTATTGCACGCGCACTCTCCCAGGCACCGGATCTATTAATGTTGGATGAATTTTCGATTGCTGTAGATCCTGTGACTACCATGCGAATCGAGGATGTCCTCAAGGAGCTGAAAAAGGACATGACCATTATTTTAGTGACAAATCTTGTACAGCAGGCCAGACGCCTGGCAGATCGTACAGCTTTTTTTCTCGAAGGCGAGTGTGTTGAGGTTGGCGTGACAGAGGAATTATTCACTGGAGAAGTGAAAGATCAAAGAACCCGGGACTACATAGAAGGTAAATTTGGATAACACCAAACTCAGTCACACACATATATCTGGAATAGTTCATGCACACAGCAAGCGCAGAAATTATCGAGAATACGATACCTGAGTACGCAATCCGTACCCGCAAACTCAATCTTTGGTATGGGACTTTTCAGGCACTTTTCGATGTAGATCTCAATATCCGAAATGGCATGATCACTTCCCTTATCGGACCCTCTGGTTGTGGAAAATCCACTTTTTTACGCAGTGTCAACCGCATCAACGAGAGACTGGGTTACGTGCGCATCAATGGCACTATCGATGTTTTGGATAAAAATATCTATGATCCCGATGTCGAGCTCGTTCAAGTACGTAAGAAAATTGGCATGGTATTTCAGCGTCCCAATCCATTACCCTCATCAATTCGAGAGAATATTCTTTTCGGTCACAAACTCCATGCAGGTGGTGGAAAAACATCTAAAGCAGACCAGGATGAGATTGTCGAAGCTTCACTACGACAAGTCCTCTTATGGGACAACGTCAAAGACCATCTAAATAAAAAAGCGACAGATCTTTCTTTGGAAGAACAACAAAAACTATGCATTGCGCGCCTCCTGCCTGTAAAACCCAGTGTACTCTTGATGGATGAGCCCTGCTCTGCACTCGACCCTAAAGGAACTGCTGCTGTCGAAGAACTGATTTGGGAACTGCGCGGTGAATATACCATTCTGATTGTCACCCACAACATGGCGCAAGCAAGACGTGCAAGTGAAGAGTGTATATTTATGTTAATGGGCAAAGTTGTTGAGCACCAACTGACCCAAGATCTTTTTGTGACCCCGGACAAGAAAGAAACTGCTGATTATATTGAGGGACGCTACGGTTAACCCAATCTATAAACTCAACGTATTCGGCTTTTCTATTAGAAAGATGTTGTGACTAGAGGTGGTTTAGTCTGCCTTGATGACGTAAAGAAAAACAGCTATTCCAGCGCTAACTTAAGCACAATTAAATATATCATATTACTTGATTTATCAATACGATGAAACTATTTACTAGACAATACATTAAGCATCAAAAAACTATTAACCTCTTTACTTCTACCTGTTGAATCAAGCGCTTATCAACCAGTAATAAGCATGATAAGTCGTACAGATTAGCAACTTGTAGGACGACGACTAAACCTAGAAAAATATCATCTCAAATCCCAATCCAGCGCCATATATTCATCGGGTTAGAGGACTCAGATACTCACTGGCATGACGGGTAGCATAGAGAGATACTCCTTATTAGCACCGATCAATTTAACGTCAACTGAATAAGACATATCGAAAATATTGCGCTTGAATAAGCAACGACAAAGCTATCAAGATCTATACTCACAATATCTTTATGATCTTCTGTTCATAAAAAAAACGTAGAAAATATATTGTTATTGGAGGAGATCGATGGCTGACAACCCATATAAATTAGTCAACGAACAAGAAGGTCTATCGGAAACATTGGGGGTTGTCAGTGGCACCCAGGGTCCGCATGCTGTCGATGTTAGAAAACTCTATCGGGACACGGGAGTATTAACCTACGATCCCGGCTTCATGTCGACGGCAAGTTGTGAGAGCCGTATCACTTATATCGATGGTGAGGCAGGCATTCTCGAATATAGAGGCTATCCCATAGAGCAGCTCGCTGAACAGTCAACCTATCTCGAGGTCGCCTATTTGCTGCTTTATGGCGATCTGCCAAATCGCACACAACTGCAAAAATTCGAGCAGTTGATTGTTTATCACACGATGCTCAATGAAACCCTGAAAAATTTTTATGATGGATTTCATCATGACGCACACCCAATGGCTATCATGGTCGGCGTGGTGGGTTCTCTCTCCGCCTTTTATCACGACTCTCTTGATATCAATGACCCTAAGCATCGAGAAATTTCAGCTCATCGCCTTTTTGCCAAGATGCCTACTATTGCCGCTGCGAGCTACAAACACAATATCAGCGAACCTATTATCTACCCCAGAAACGAGCTCTCCTATTGCGCAAACTTTCTTCATATGATGTTTTCTACACCCTGCGAGCCGTACGAGGTTAACCCTATTGCGGAGAAAGCAATCAATCTGTTGTTCATACTTCATGCGGACCATGAACAGAATGCGAGCACCTCCACCGTCAGGCTGGCCGGTAGCTCTCAAGCCAATCCTTTTGCCTGTATTGCAGCAGGTATCGCTTCGTTGTGGGGACCGGCTCACGGCGGCGCCAATGAAGCGGTTCTCGATATGTTGACTGAAATCGGCGATGTCTCTCATATCGATAAATACATTGCAAAAGCGAAAGATAAGAAAGATAAATTTCGCCTGATGGGTTTTGGTCACCGTGTCTATAAAAACTTCGACCCCAGAGCGGGTATTCTGCGAGAGGTTTGCAAGGAAGTTCTGGAAAAATTGGCCGATAATGATAGCCCGCTTTTTGAATTGGCTCTGAGACTGGAAGAGATTGCATTGAATGATGATTATTTCATTCAGCGTAAACTCTACCCCAATGTTGATTTTTACTCAGGTATTATCTACCGCGCTCTCGGTATACCGAACAATATGTTTACCGTCATGTTTGCCATCGGAAGAACGATAGGGTGGGTCGCTCACTGGATGGAGATGATGAATGATCCCGAACAGAAAATTGGCCGCCCGAGACAGATCTACAAAGGCAGTCCACGCCGTGAGTACATACCCATCGACAAACGTTGATAGCTTACACAGCAATTCATGCCAAGACTGCACCGCTATGTAGGTGAATTTTCCGGCGCATTTGCCGATCTGGGCACCTTTCTTCCCATCGTCCTGGGGGTTCTTACACTACAGCATATCGATCCTTCAGGCCTGTTCATCGGATTTGGTTTCTTTGCACTATTCACTGCACTGATCTACCGCCGTCCTGTACCGGTCCAGCCAATGAAGGTGGTAGCAGCGATTGTTATTACTACGCATCTCGATGCTGCCACAGTGGCTGCAACCGGTGTCTTGCTCGGTCTGGTACTGCTTCTGCTTGCTGTGCTGGGTGTGATTAACGGCATTGCTAAAAAGATTCCGCGGACAGTACTCTCAGGTATTCAACTGGGTCTTGGGCTAACTCTCGCCTGGGCGGGGTTTCAGCTCATCATGGATGAGTGGATGATCGGCATCATTGCGCTTCTTTTACTAATTATTCTGCAGCAGACAAGGCTTAAATCCTTTACTGTATTACTTGTCGTGATCGGCATCTCTTGCTGGTCGATCATCAGCGGCGATCACGCCCTCCCCCAAATAAAACTGGATATTTATCTTCCATCCCTAATCAGCTTTGGGTGGGATGATATCCAGACATCGGCACTTATCCTGCTATTACCCCAGCTCGCGCTGACTTTGACCAATGCAGTGGTGGTTACTGCCGCAATTGCATCTGATCTCTTTCCATCAGATGCTGATCGTATCTCCCCAAACCGTCTGGCCATAACTACCGGTGCGCTCAATTTCTGCCTTGCACCCATCGGTGCTTTTCCCATGTGTCATGGTGCAGGCGGCCTCGTGGTGCAACACAGATTCGGTGCACGTAGCGGACTGGCACCTGCAATATTTGGCATCACCTGCCTTTCACTGGGTCTGTTCATGGGGCCTGATGCCATGAAGCTCTTGTCACTACTGCCACTGGCTGCACTGGGCGCCCTATTGATGCTTGCAGGTTTACAGCTCGCAAAGAGTCAGTCGCTTTTTCAGTCAAATGGATGGGAATTGTTTGTGCTGGTCACAACCGGTGTCAGCTGTGTCATCATCAATGTGGCGGCTGGCTTATTAATAGGCCTACTAATTGAGATGATGAGAAGCCGTATAAGAAAGACATAGTTGCCAAGGTATGTTAATAAGTTCTAGGCTGTTGCCTCTGATAAGTCTATATAGCAATCAGGTGTAAAATGCGGGGTACAGAGGGCCAAAAATATCAGGTCTATGTCTCCTCGATTCAAGACTCTCTGTGGACAGTCTGCCGGTATCAC
Organism: Candidatus Thiodiazotropha sp. (ex Monitilora ramsayi); assembly: GCA_025655575.1. Lineage (GTDB taxonomy): Bacteria > Pseudomonadota > Gammaproteobacteria > Chromatiales > Chromatiaceae > Thiodiazotropha. The sequence goes on from JAHXIP010000011.1 coordinate 31,783, forward strand.
GATCACATCACCTTCAGAAACCATCTGTGGCAGTTCGTCTCCGATTTCCACCTCACCATAGCCTTGCAAGATCACATAGCGTTCAACCCTGTCTTTGAGTTTATGCCAACGAGTTGTCTCACCAGGTCTGACTCTCGCACGTGCGATTGAAAGTGCCTCATCTTCAAGACTGTTCGAAAGTTCATTGATGAAACACCCTTCACGGAAGAAATACTCTTTATCCGCTGAATATTTGACGACTTTCGGTTGCATGGGGTTCACTGTCTTGCCTGTAGGAAATCAAATAGCCAAACTGCATGCTAACCAAACCCTGCGAGAGACACCATGAGTTCACACCACTTTTCTCTGGATCCCCACATGATCTACCTCAACCATGCAGCCGTCGCACCCTGGCCGATCCAGACAGTTGAGGCTGTGGCTAGTTTTGCGCAAGAGAATGGCTCAACGGGCGCCATGCACTATCCAGCCTGGATGAAAACCGAGTCTGCACTCCGATCGCAACTGGCTCAACTGATAAATGCTCCCTCCCCCGAGGATATTGCGCTGTTGAAAAGCACTTCAGAAGGACTTTCGGTCATCGCCCATGGCATTGACTGGGAGGCGGGTGACAATATTGTATCCATTGCTCAGGAGTTTCCGTCCAACCGGATCGTCTGGCAATCCCTGGAACCTAAAGGTGTGGAGGTACGTTTACTCGATCTGACATCAGAGGACGACCCGGAGGCGGCCCTTATGCGTCTGTGCGACGAAAACACACGTCTGCTTGCAGTCAGTTCGGTTCAGTATGCTTCCGGTCGCAGAATGCAACTCCCTAAGCTGGGAAAGTTCTGCCAAGCGCATCAGATTCTTTTCGTTATCGATGCCATCCAAAGCCTTGGCGCCCTGCCCTTTGACGTCGTTTCCAACCAAGCAGATGTTGTGGTTGCTGATGGACACAAGTGGATGCTGGGTCCTGAAGGTCTGGCGCTCTTCTATTGCAGTGAAACATTGCGGGAAAAGTTGCAGCTCCGCCAGTTCGGATGGCACATGGTGGAAAATGCCTGGGACTTCGATCGTCAGGATTGGGAACCTGCCACCAGTGCGCGTCGATTCGAGTGTGGCAGCCCAAATATGTTGGGCGTTCATGCCCTGCATAGCAGCCTAGGCTTGCTGCTGGAAATGGGTGTCGAAAAGGTATCCCATCTCATCGAGCGCAATTGCGACGAGATCATTGCCCAGGTGGATGCCAGAGGCTTCGAGCTGCTGACACCGCGTGATCCGCAAAGCCGCGCAGGCATCGTCACCTTCCGCGTGCCGGATAGGGACAACCCAGCTCTGCAACAGCAGCTGATGGATGCTCAGGTAGTTTGCGCTTGTCGAGGTGGCGGGATCCGTTTCTCACCCCATTTCCACAATACAGACAGCCAAATTACCCAGGCTTTTGGACGGCTGGCTCGGTTAATTTCCCGATGACATATTAACGTTTGCTTATTTAGTGATTTGGATCAAGAAAATTTACCACGACTGGCATATATTAAGTATCAGGTTCATAGGGAATTGACTTTAATTATCAGTGAACCTGGAATCCAAAAAAAGGCGAAAACAAGACGCACTATCCACTGATGCGTCCAGAGATACGAAGGAGAATGTCTACCATGAAAGCAACCCTCAAAATGACTGCTGCCGCTCTTGTCACCGGATCTGCCCTGCTTGCCGCACTGCCTGCCCAAGCATTCTGGGGACCCTTTGATTGGTTCGATGACGATGACTATTACTACGGACCCTATGGGCCTTACGGCTATGGCGGTCCCTGGGGCCATCCAGGCTACGGATATGGCGGATATCCAGGCTATGGCTATGGCGGTTACCCCGGCTATGGCTACGGTGGATATCCTGGCTATGGTTACGGTGGTTATCCCGGCTATGGTTATCCGTACGCCGCTCCTGCTGCGCCGGCTGCTGCTGCACCAGCAACCACAGAATAATAATCTGCTGGATAGAGTCTCGTACCCCGCCAGAATGGCGGGGTTTTTTTTGACAAATCCCACGATAAATCTTCAACCGACAACGACAGACAGATTACGACCATGCAAGACAGCCATATCTCCCTCGCCCATGGTAATGGCGGGCGTTTCATGCGGGAGTTGATCGAAGAACTCTTTGCACGCTACCTGAGCAATCCCAATCTTGATGTTCAGGCAGATGCCGTCCACCTCCCGATCAACCCAAAGGGTGAGCTCCTGTTCACTACAGACGGTTTCACGGTCCAGCCCCTGGAGTTTCCCGGTGGTAATATCGGCTCACTGGCGGTACACGGCACCACCAATGATCTGGCAGTCAGTGGCGCCACCCCCCAATACCTCAGCCTCAATGCCTTTATTGAAGAGGGATTTGAGGTCAGCCAACTGGAACGTATCATCCAGGGCATTGCCGACGCGGCAAAGGCGATTGACGTACAGGTCGTGGCTGGAGACACCAAAGTCGTTCGCCGTGGTGAGGGGGGAGGCATCTATCTGGCGACCACGGGTATAGGACTGCGTCAGCCTGGGCTTCGACTGGGTCTCAATAAAATCCAACCCGGAGACCAGCTGCTTGTCAGCGGACCGGTCGGAGACCATGGCATTGCCGTCATGCTGGCCAGAGAGCAGTTCGGCCTGCGGGGTGACTTACTCTCCGATGCTGGCAGCGTCCTCGCTCTCACCCAGCCACTGCTCGACCTGCCTGGTCTTCGATTTATGCGGGACCCCACCCGGGGAGGACTGGCAACTGTGGCCCACGAGATCAGCCGGGCCACCGGCTATCAGGTACAGCTCTCCCAGACCGCTATCCCCATTCGGGAGCCGGTCATCTCAGTGTGTGAGATGCTGGGCTACGATCCGCTCTATCTCGCCTGCGAAGGCCGTGTAGTGGCGGTTGTTGAGCCGGGCGATACAGAGACAGTTCTGCAACGCTGGCAAGATCTGCCTGAGGGAGAGTCGGCGGCCTTGATCGGGACGATTACGGCGGATGATACCTATGTGGTGCTACAGACAGAACTGGGAGGTGCCCGCATTCTGGAAGAGTTGGAGGACGATCCTCTGCCCCGTATCTGTTGAGCAGATCGGGGCGACAGCCCCGGCCACACGACACTACTGAATCTGCCACCCGTTACTGAGACCACTGATTTGACCCAACATGCTGGCGGCACCCGCTCCCAGACGTTTGGCAAAACGATCCCAGAACTCCTCTTCTACAGTGAAGTCGACAATCTCTTCCGCTTTGATCACCTCTCTGGCCACGTAGCTACTACTACCGAATTCGTCGACCAAGCCCAGACGCTTGGCTTCCTCTCCACTCCAGAAAAGGCCACTAAAGATTTGAGGATTCTCCTCATCTTTCAGGCGATCACCCCGTCCCTCCTTGACCGTATCGATGAACTGCTGATGCAGTTCCCCCAACATACCCTGAATATAGGCCTCATGGTCTTTGTTCAGGGGGGTGAATGGGTCGAGAATGCCCTTGTTCTCACCGGCTGTCATGAGGCGTCTTTCGATACCCAGATTCTCCATCCCTTCGACAAATCCGAAACCGTTGATCAAAACACCGATGGAACCCACCACGCTCCCCTCGTCTGCATAAATTTTGTCAGCCGCTGCCGCAATGTAGTAACCGCCTGAAGCACAGATATCCACCGCTACCGCATACACCGGTATATCGGGATACGCCTCTTTCAGCCGGACGATTTCGCGGTTGATGTAGCGGGACTGTACCGGACTACCGCCCGGTGTATTCATGCGCAGGATCACACCTTTGGTCTTCTCATCTTCAAATGCATTACGCAGACCGGTGATCACTTTATCCGCACTGGCCTTAGTCTCAGATGAGATAAGGCCTTCCACCTGCACCAGCGCTGTATGCTCCTTGGCTACGGTTTGGCTCATCTTCATATCATCAGACCAGACAAGGAGACCCAGAATCAGGAACAGATAACCGAAGGTCAGAAACTTGAAGAAGATGCCCCAGCGTCGGCTGCGGCGTTTCTCATCAACGGTAGCCATTAGCATCTCATGCAGGAGATTGCGCTCCCAACGGGTGGGCTCGGATTGGTTACGTGGTTCATTTGTATTTAGATCTGACATGATAAATCCATTTCAACCTATTGATTTAATAATAACTATTGTGCTTTCGCATGTCTGCGGGTAAGCCATGTGGGGATTTCAGTCACCTGATGAAGACAATCCAGCGGCTTGTACTGGAGCAGACGCGCCTGGCTATGTACACCATAGGTCACCCCCAAAGCAGGCATATTCGCATTGGCAGCCATCTGTAGATCATATTCGGTATCACCAATCATCAGCGCCTGTCTGGGCATGACACCCATTTGATCGATGATCTGATGCAGCATCTCCGGATGGGGCTTGGAAAAGGTCTCGTCGGCACAGCGGGTGGTATGAAAGAAACGGTGCAGTTCAGTGGTTTCAAGGGCATGGTTCAAACCGGTGCGGCCTTTGCCTGTAGCCACGGCCAAGAGATAGCCTTCATCATGCAAACCCTCGATAACCTCTCTGGCCCCCTCAAAGAGTTCAGAGGGCGCCTCGTTTGAGGTAAAGAAGTGCGAACGATAGCGCTCCGCAACTTCCAGGTGCAGATTGTCCCCGGCATCCGGAAAGAGGGCATGGACTGCCTCACGCAAGCCGAGACCGATAATATTTCTTATCGCCTCGCGTCCCGGTGACTTCAGGCCAAGGTCCTTCACTGCCGCCTCGACACAAGCGACAATTCGGGCCTCTGAATCCATCAAAGTCCCATCCCAATCAAATATTAACAGCTCAAACTTCATTGAATTTCTTTAATTTGTTCAGGACCCGTTCCAACTCACCCGGTAATGGCGCCTCGATAACAGTATCCCGCTTATCTCCCGGCCAGCGAAAGCGAATTTTGTGCGCATGCAAAAAGAGCCTTTTCAGGCCTATGGAGCGCATCTTTTTATTTTCAGCTTCATTGCCGTATTTTGTGTCTCCCAATACTGGCGAGCCAAGCCAGGCACTATGGACACGAATCTGATGCGTTCGACCCGTCACCAGTTCCACCTCTGCCAGCGTTGCCTCCGCATATCTTGTCAGCCTTCTGAATCGGGTCTCTGCCGATTTGCCTTCGGGATCCACACGAACCACCCGCTCTCCCCCCTGCAGGGTATTCTTTTTCAGTGGCACATCGACTGTTTTCGCACCTTTACGCCAACTCCCAGCAAGCAGGGTAAGATACCGTTTATCGACTCGATTTTGTCGTATGAGTTCATGCAATGTGCGTAATGCTGCAGGTTTTTTACTGATCATCAGGCAGCCGGAAGTATCACGGTCCAGCCTGTGCACCAATTCCAGCCTGGTATCCTTCGGTCTGATCGATCTTAAGGTCTCGATGACACCTGAACTCAGCCCACTACCGCCATGCACAGCCATCCCAGATGGCTTGTTGAGAACCAGCAAGCGCTCGTCTTCGAACAATATTGTGCCATCCAGCTGTGCCTGCAGCTTTTTTGAAGGCTGACTGGGCGCCGAGATATCCATCCGAATGGGAGGAATACGTACGCGATCACCCGTCTGTAAGCGATATGTCGCTTTGATTCGCCCTTTATTGACCCGTACCTCCCCTTTCCGCAATATCCGATAAATATGGCTCCTGGGCACCCCTTTCAGGTGCCGCATGAGGAAATTATCTATTCTTTGCCCCATGTCATCCTGAGCCACGTCCAGAAATGTGACTGATGGAGAAATCTTTTTTGATTCTGACATTTAGGTCCAATTTATTTCGGTTGTAACATTGATGTCACGGGTGAAGATTGCTATATTCGCAAGCGGATTTCCGATATCGGCGAAGCTATCATTTTCTCAACGCCGGTATCTGCGCGGCACTCGGCAAACAGCGGCTTATACTTTCATCACAGCGCAGCTTGTCAACTGTCCAAGCGCAACGGTGCCCTTCGGGCCTGGCTCTCAAACTGAAGCCTTGCAGTCGCGCCAAAGCAAATCATCAGCGAGACCCTAACTTCAGGTTTTCGCCACGACATCGAAACCCGGCAGTCTAAATCAGACTGTGCGTATCGGTTTCCCTTGCTTTGTGCGCCTTCAAGTCCAGGTATCAGCAGACCCCGAGCGGCGAACTTTAACAGTTTTTCAACTGACCGAGCCAGTTTTCTGAGTTGGCGTCAAACCTGACCAACAGGTTTGCGCAAAGGCACTCTGTTGCAGCTTCAGCAGGCGATTAACGCCTAGTAGCCCAACAAATACTTGTCTGCCAAACCAGAATCAGTGGACGTGCCGGTTGACTGGATAATTTAATGAAAAGAATGCTGATTAACGCAACTCAGCCAGAAGAGTTGCGTGTTGCTATCGTTGATGGCCAAAAACTATTCAACCTGGATATCGAGATTCCCGGCCGGGAACAGAAAAAAGCCAACATCTATAAAGGCCGCATTACCCGGGTCGAGCCCAGCCTCGAGGCTGCCTTTGTCGAGTACGGCTCCGAACGCCATGGTTTTCTTCCGCTGAAGGAGATCTCTCGCAGTTACTACTCAGATCAGGCAAAGGCCTCAGGCGGACGCGTCAACATCCAGGATGCCATCAAAGAAGGCAAGGAAGTTATCGTTCAGGTCGAGAAAGAGGAACGTGGCAACAAAGGGGCAGCCCTGACCACATTCATCTCCCTGGCAGGACGCTATCTGGTATTGATGCCGAATAATCCCCGGGCTGGCGGCGTCTCTCGCAGAATCGAGGGTCAGGATCGCACTGAACTTCGCGAAGCCATGAGCGAACTGCAGATACCCGAAGATATGGGCCTGATCGTACGCACCGCCGGTGTGGGAAAAAATGCCGAAGAACTGCAGTGGGATCTGGATTATCTGATACAGCTCTGGCAGGCCATCGAACACTCGGCCGAGAAACCCTCGCCCTTCCTGATCTACCAGGAGAGTAACGTTATCATCCGTTCGATCCGCGACTATCTGCGGGCGGATATCGGAGAGATCGTAATAGATGATGCTGAGGTCTTCTCTCAAGCCGAACGCTTTATCGCACAGGTCATGCCACAGTACAGCAAAAAGCTGCGCCACTACGATGATGAAGTCCCCCTCTTCAGCCGCTATCAGATCGAAAGTCAGATCGAGTCGGCATTTCAGCGCGAAGTGACCCTGCCCTCCGGCGGCGCCATCGTCATCGATCACACCGAGGCGCTGACCTCCATCGATATCAACTCTGCACGGGCGACCAAAGGTGCTGACATCGAAGAGACGGCGCTCAATACCAACCTGGAAGCCTCTGACGAGATTGCACGCCAACTGCGTCTGCGGGATCTTGGCGGCCTGTTCGTCATCGACTTCATCGACATGACGCCCTCGCGTAATCAGCGCGAGGTGGAGAATCGCCTGAAAGATGCGCTCAAGCAGGATAGAGCCCGTGTGCAGATCGGCCGTATCTCCCGCTTCGGCCTGCTGGAGATGTCCAGGCAGCGCCTGCGGCCCTCTCTGGGTGAAGCCAGTGAGCAGGCATGTCCCCGCTGTAACGGTCACGGCACTGTCCGTGGCGTTGAATCCCTCTCCCTCTCGGTGCTGCGCATCATTGAGGAAGATGCCATGAAAGAGAATACCGGGCGTATCATGGCGCAATTGCCGGTAGATATGGCAACTTTTCTGCTCAATGAGAAACGCCAATCGATACACGATATCGAAAAGCGTCAGTCCATTGAAGTCGTGCTGATTCCGAACAGCCGTTATGAGACCCCCAACTACACCATCGAGCGTGTGCGTGTCAGCGAGATACCCGCTGATCAAGCGGGTCAGTCAAGCTATCAGATGGTCAGTGAAGAGATGGAGCAGGCCCCTGATTTTGCCAAGACCAATCAACCCAAGGCGGAGAGACCGGCTGTCAAGGCGATCGCTCCCACAACACCGGCACCTCAACGTGCGGCTCAACCGGAAGCGGGAAGCACCAATGAGGATAGCGGTTTTCTGAAGAAGTTCTTTACCTCAATTTTCTCACCGAAATCAGAGAGTCCTGCCAAACAAGAAGCGGAAGCCGAATCTTCGCCAAGCTCTGAGAAGAGACCCCGTCGTGCAAACAGCGGCAACCGAAAAACCCAAGGCAGCGGTTCACGTAGTAACGCCAGACGTGGCGGCCGTTCAGACAACCGAAACAAAGACAACGCGGGTGGCCGGGGCCGTAAACCGGCAGAGCAAAAAAAGGCGGAGCCCAGGCCTCAGCAGGGACAGGGAACCCCCGGTACTGATGAAAAGGGTGATGCTCCCAAACCAAAGGGTTCTCGTAGAGGACGCCGCGGTGGACGCAGGCGTCGTTCCAACGCCGGTACAGAGAACAAGGCTGTTGAGAATGGTACTGAGCAGAGCCCAGTCAATGCCAATGCGCCGGATAAAAAGCGTGAGTCCGAACCAGCACCCAAGCCCAGGCAGCAAAGAAAACCACGTGCACCCAGAAGCGAATCATCCACTGAGGACCGTGGGGCAAAGACGGACAAATCGACTCAGGTGACAACTTCAGAGCGACCGCCGGAAAGGCCCAGGCAGGAGGACACAACCAAACCTCAAGCCAAGGCACAGCCCAAGCGTGAAGATCGTCCATCTGAGACACCGGTCATCACAAAACAGGAAAAGCCTGACTTGCCTAAGCAGGCCGCAAAAGAAAGTTTAGGCTCCGATACTTCTAAGCCTGCAAAGACAGCAATAGCAACCGATACCCCTCGGCCATCGACTGCTGATAGTACGCCGACCCCGGCTCCCGCTCCGGTCAAGTCAGATAAATCAGTCAATCCGAAACCCAGGCCTGCTGCGTCGGTCGATAAGCCAGCAGAAGCGAAATCTAAGCCGACTGCTCCAGTCGATAAGCCAGCTGAGCAGAAATCCAAACCTGCTGCCCCGGTCGATAAGCCAGCACCAGTAAAATTGCAGCAGATAGAAACCAAGCCAAGGGTTTCCAAACCTGAAGCAAAACCTGCGTCAATGGAAGCTGAAATGCGTAAACCGGTTACTGAAAAGAAGCCAGCAAAAAAACCTCAGGCACCTGTTGCATCGGCTGAAAGTAAGAAAGCCCCGGTAGAATCCACTGCCAGCACAAAGGTCGTTTCGACTGACAGCAGCGAATAACCCAGGCTCTAATGCACCCGCCCCGTAATGGGGCGGGGTTCAAACCTGATGATTTTCCCGGATATGTTGCAGTAGTCCGCGGGAAGCGTTTTCAACCAGATCAAACACCCGGTCGAATCCAGCCACGCCGCCGTAATAGGGATCAGGCACTTCATCTTCAGGTAAATGAGGTGCGAAATCGAGAAACAAATATAGCTTCTCTTCATAGCCCGATGGGCAGATGTCTTGTAGCTCGCTATAGTTCGACCGATCCATGGCAATCACATAATCAAATATTTCAAAATCCTCCGCCCTCGCCTTACGGGCTCGCAAATCGCTTAGATCCACGCCCCGCTTTGCAGCCGTCTCCCTCGCCCGACGATCCGGCGGTTCACCCACATGGTAAGCAATGGTGCCAGCAGAGTCGGTCTGAATTCTGTCATTCAGATCCTCACGCTCAACCAGGGATCGGAAGACACCATGGGCTGTGGGTGATCGGCAGATATTGCCCATGCAGACAAAAAGGACTGAGACTTGTTTCATGTTCGTTTCGATAGTTGGGAGTAATTCGTATTGGAAGGATTTACCTGGAGGATTTTCCAGCAGGTCGTCGCACGGGGCGGCGAAAGGGTAGCTTCTTATTGGGTTTCACCGCTTTAACAGGATCAATCTCCAATTTCAGAGTAGTCTCCTTGGCGCCTCTTTTGATCGTAACCTCATTTCGTTCGACGGAAACGACTTTCCAGTCCTTGTGGCTCATTCCCTCGCGCAGGCGTAGTAATTCTTTGCTCTTCAGGTCTGTAATGACGGCCGTCTTGCTATCCGGCGTTATCGCCACACCCTCGAGCTTGAGATTCAAAGGTATCCTCGGTGCAGTCGATGCTCTTTCGATCACAGGTTTCTCTGGTGGCACTCTGCCCTCGGCGAATAATGGTCGTTGTGTAATCTCTGCGAAGCTGTTGATGGGCAGAGCCACAAAAGGTCGAGTGGGTGAATTCTTTTTGCCATCTTCACGCTTCGTGTTTTTCTGATTGGAATCCGCCGGCGCTTCGCGAGTCATCAGAGGCTGCTTCCATGTTTGATAAAACAGACCGCCGAGCAGTCCGGAGGCCAGGATAAGTATCAGTGTCATCCCGCTGACATAGGATCTGATACCTGTCATGACTTTTCTCCTCTCATATAACCTGAGAGTTGAAAATCGATGTCCAGAAGCCGGAGGGCCTTGTTTAGCTCTTTGGTGGAAGGCAAACGTCGTCTTGCGACCTGTCGACTGCGGATGGTGAGGTCACTGATGAAGAGGTAAGGCTTTTGTGATTCCAGTGAGTGGAAGATCGATAGCATATCTTCCAATGTACTTTTCATGCGAACTCTGATGACGACTCGGCTGAACCCCTCCTCCTCCGTGGTCTGTAATACCTGTGTGCTGAGTATGTCTCCCTGCTTTCCTGCAATGAGCTGTTTGACCTTTCTTTGCAACTCCGCAGTGGCAAGTGATTCTGTTGCGCTCTGTAAATATCGCCTGTCGTTGCGTTGTGACTTTACCAATCGTTGATACTCCGACTGATACTGATCACCATGCATCGCCACACGTCGATATGTCTCGAGCTGGTTCGTCATTGAGGAAATCTGATCGTCATAGTGACGATTCATCGACCAGACCGGTAGTGCAATTACAGTAACCAATAATGCCAGTGCCAGTAGCAGCAAGATAACCGCGAAGAATTTGCTCTGGTTACGTGTCAACCGAGAAATCATTCAGCTGACTCCCCTGGCAACTCCATATCCGCTGAGATGTGAAAACGCTCCGTATTATTTTGTCTGTTTTGCGTCACGGGTGATCTGAAGGAGACATTTTTGAACAGCGGGGAAGCATCGATCAAAGAGATGAGTGAGGCTGATGCGACGGACTGACCATGTAGATGTACCACATCATTTCGCACTTCAAAATTACTGACCCAAGTATCATCAGGCACAACCAGCGTCAGTTCATTAAGAATCTGGAGCACCTGCAGAGAGCCTTTCTTCCTCTCCTCCAAAAACGTATTCTCAAGTTTCGCCTGATCGACTTTTGTTCTCAATTCCACAGCTTCCGCAGACTGCTTCTTATAATCGGCGACTTCCAGCTCCAGCGTCTTCGCATAGATGGACTTTTGCCAGACCGGCAAGGCAAGATTTGCCAGCAGCAATAAAAAAAAGATCAGCAATAGAAAATAGTTGATAAAACGAAAACCCTTTTGTGGTTTCTCTCTTCTCTCGGGTGGCAGCAGATTAACCCTGTTGAAGACACCGTTATGTTCTTCGCAGGGTGATATGGCATTGATGACGATCTTATTCTCATGCAAGACATCAAGTGCGTAGGTAAGCTTGTCGATCGGTGCAAGTATCAGCGTGACTTCGAGGGTTCTTGCCTGCTTATCCCGCCCACTAATGACATAGTCGTAATAGACTTGGTCTGCTGTGAACGGTGTTTGCCTGTCCATCTCGAACGAGAGGACCTCCCACAGATTCTCCTCGGTTTCGATCGGTAGGGTGACTTTCTTTATCAGATATTTTTTCTTCTCCAGACAAAGTCGTATTTCACTGGCACCGGACAATACTCTTTTCTGATCCGGATCATTGAAGTCGATGCCACTGAGAAAGTTACTGTGGACCTCTTCACCGGTCACTCCTTGATTGACCAGCCTCAAGGTCTTATCGGCATAGAAGAGTTGCAACGGCCGGCCATTGCGAAACAGTGAGAGCAGGGATTCCGGCATTAGCGACGTGAGTTCTTCTCCCCACCAGGTGAAAAAAACGCGTAGTTGGTAACTTATAGAGCTAACTGCCATGAGGTATCTATGGGTATTCGCCGGTGCTGTTTAGAGGGAATCGTGCCTAGCGAGAATAGTGTAGGGTTTACCGTTGTTGTTTTTCATTTCAATATCGACGTTGATTGCAGATCTTGCGCCACCCTGTGTCATTGCCTCGACGGTGATCCGATAGTGTTTACCTGGCGCTTGTCCAGAACTGTTAAATTCATCAATGTTATCAACCTCAGCCAGCTCACTTTCTATCTGACTGAATGCATCTGCAATGCCGCTATCCATGGATGTGCCTTGCTTCAAAAGCGTTGTCAGCGTCTCTGAAGCGAACTGGTGGTCCACACTGCTCAGGCCTGAATAGACAGTAACATAGGGTCTCAACTTATCGACACTGTCTCTGTTGAAACCCATAACATAACCGAGCTCATCCACACTTTCCAGGTTTCTATCCGTGGTGCCGTAGGTAAAACCCGCATTGGCGTAATCGTTGTCCTCAGCGCCCTTCAAACGTTTTAAATCATCACTGTCGCGCCAATCCTCCAGCGCATCGGATAATTGCTCTCTTTCCTCTTCGCTATCGGATAACATCCTGAAAATATTTAATAAAATCTGCCTGGATGCGCTGTTGAGGTCAACCAGTCCCGAGGCGTTTCGTATCGCTATACGCAGTGTACCTTGTGCATTTTGTATCTCATAGACCTGGCCATTGAAATGCCACCGCGACTCACTGTTGCTCACCATCAATTCCATCAGTGCACGACTCAGTCCTGTCTCTGCCATCATTCGAGCCTTCTGACGCTCGATGATATTGCCGGCCATGCGGGTCTCCACACGGGAGTGAGTCGCAAAGCTGGCAGCCACAATCGTCAGCAGTACCACCAGCCACAGCACCATGACCATAGCAATACCGCCTTGCCGACCCATGCTGTTGATGTTGTTGGATACAGACAGCTTCATTCGGGTTATCTCTTCCTGATAGCTGAGTTTTCCAGCCGGACAAAATGAACTTCCTCTGCCACGGCTTCCCGCCCCCGGGTCAGCTTGATTCTGACGACTTCAGGAAAATTATTCGCTTCACTCTCCCAGTTATCCCACCACTCGGCTTGTTCCAAGTGACTTTTTCTACCGTAATAGGAGAAATAGAGCCCGCCGGTGTCAGAAATTAAAGTTCTCCGCTGCCCCTCCTGAGGCAATCTGAATTCCAATAAATCCGGCTGATATGGGGTGTAGTAAAGGATCAATGCCAGCTTATTGTCACTATCCAACTCCTCTTGCAGCAGATATTCAAACAGACCACCGGCACGGAACTGCTGGGGAGCACGTGAGACAAAATGCAACCGCTTTGGTTCTCCTTCAAAGGCAAGCCTTTTCCCCTTCTGCGTCTGCCAGACCAACGGGGAGAGGGTTTGAAGGGTGCTGTTGATCCGCTCACTGATCAGCATCTCATCCAATACCGCCTCGCTATCCGCTGTCAGTGCATCCCAGCCCCTGATATTGAGAAACAGTAGTGAAACAGATGAAGTGACAATGACAGTCAACAACAGCATGGCCACCATGATTTCAAGCAACGTAAACCCACGCATCCTGTGACTGGGGATCGGTTGTTTATCGGGAAGTGTCGACATCAGGCTCATGGTGACGGGTAGATCAGGCTAATCCTGGAAAAAGAGATCTGTCGTCGGGACTCTTCTTCTCCCCAGCTGATCTCTATCTGCTCTTCAACCGGTTCGGCCTGCAGTGATTGCAAACGATCTTCTGTCCAGCCTGTGTGAGGCTGTCTGACGAATCGCCATTGGAATCCCGCAGAATCGGCACCCTCTTTCACTAGGCTGAAGGACTGCGCATCAGTACTCATTTCCACCATGCGCGATTGGGCGATCTGCACCGCTTTCAGATACTGCTTGGAGGTATCATGATTGCGTAGCGATGTTGCATTGATCCTGAGTATCACACTCATGACCATACTGAGAATGACGAATGCGACCAGCACCTCGATCAGAGAGAGCCCACTAACTGCCCCACGTCCCAGGCTATAGCGTTGCTTGCGGGTCATTGACCTGTATCTTGCTGGTCAGCCAATCCACCTGGATCTCAAGACGCTTTCTATCGATGCCGAGAAAAATGGTGCCTCCACTGGAGCTGCCGTCAGGATAGAAGACGAAGCGAGTCGGCATGTTGCCTGTCGGGAATGGCGTAGTCTGATCTAACGAGAGCGACAGGCCGGCTGGCAGTGCCCTGACCTTGCCGTCATTGACCAGGTCACTTCGGTATTTACCGTTCTCGATGTCGAATTGAATATCCGCCACATTGCCATTGATAATGGCAGCGTTCTGTATATAGCGAATCTCCTGCACCAGATCTCTGGCAGCCGCTTTCAGCTTGAGTACGGGAAACGCCTTGTGAATCAGTGCCGGCGCAAGAGACAACAACAGTGCGGTAATACTCAATACAAGCAGTAGCTCGATGAGTGTAAATCCCGCAGGCATTGTCTCATTCTTCCGCATTACCAGCTCACAATATCCTGATTGTCGCCATCACCGCCCTCTGCCTTGTCAGCGCCATAGGAGAGGAGATCGTAGGGACCATTATCGCCGGGATAACGATATTCGTACTCATTGCCCCACGGATCTTTCGGCACCGAACGTTTTTTCAGATAGGGACCGTGCCAGTTTTCAGCGGAAGACGGACGCTCCACCAAGGCCTGCAGTCCTTCACTACTGGTCGGATAGCGTCCCACTTCCAGGTGGAAGAGATCGAGTCCGGCACCCAGCTCGGAGATCTGCAGTTGAGCCGTATCCGATTTAGCACCGCCCAGATGCCGCAGTACCTGAGGCCCGACAAGCCCTGCCAAAAGCCCAAGAATCACCAGCACCACCAGGAGTTCAATCAGAGTAAAGCCGGTTATTGCGTGTTTCTGTTTCTTCATATTCCATCCATCAAAGTGCTACAAGTTGGTTAACGCCGAGTATCGCTACCAGAATAGACATCACAACCCCGGCAATGATCAGGCCAAGAACCAGAATCATAATGGGCTCGACCAGGCTCAATGCTCTTTTGATCAGGGTTTGTGTCTCCTGATCGATGATATCAGCGGTCTGCATCAGCATGGGTTCCAGCTGGCCCGACTCCTCACCAATTCGAATCATGTGTAAAGCGAAACTCGGAAACTGAGAATACTCGGCCAGCGGGTCTGCCAGTCTTTGTCCTGATTTCAAGTTGCTGGTCACGTGATCCATACCATCGGCGATGACGTAGTTGCCGATGGTCTCCTTGACGATGGAGACCGACTTAAGTAACGGGACGCCATTCTCAAGCAAGGTACCGAGTGTACGGCAGAATCTGGCGGCCTCCACCTGTTTGATGATATCGCCGATCAGGGGAAGCTTTAGAAAACGGCCATGCCAGCGCTTGGCGGAGGGCCTGCGCCCCATCTGCCACTTAAAAAAGAAGATGAGGCCGATTACTGCAAGCGCCATGAGCCATCCATAACTCTGCAAGCCACCTGCCACTGCCATGGTGATTTGGGTAGAGAGAGGCAACGCCTGTCCCATATCCTGAAAAAGATCGCTGAACTGTGGAATCACGTAGGTCATCAGGATCAGTATGGAGGTCAGCGCCACGAACAGCAGTATCAACGGATAGATTAGCGCTGATATCAGTGAATCTTTCACCTCTTTGGAACGCTCCAGATGTACGGCCAGTCTTTCCAGCACGCTCTCCAGTGCGCCACCGGCTTCACCGGCCCTAACCATCTGAATATAGAAATCACTGAACAATCCATGCTCTTTGGCCAGCGCATCGGCAAATGAGTGTCCACCTTTGAGACTGTCCCGGATATTGATGAGATGTTCTGTGAGTTGCGCCTCCTCACCCGAGATAGACATCAGTATGGAGAGCGCCCCATCGATAGGTTGACCCGATTTCAGAAGTGTTGACATCTCCCGGGTAAAAGAGGTGATCTGTTCTAACTTGACCGCTTTCCGACGGGATCTTCGGCCTTTACTCTTTTTGCCTCTCTGTCGGCTCTCTTCGACCCGTATGGGTACTTGACCCTTGACATGAATCTGACTGACAGCAGCCTCACGGCTGATCGCGTCCAGAACCCCTTCGACGATCTCTCCGTCGTTACCGACCGCCTTATAGTAGAAAGCGGCCATGTTTAGCTCTCCTGCGTGACCCGAAGCACTTCTTCCAGCGTGGTGATGCCACGAGACACCTTCACCAACCCATCCTGATACATAGAGAGCGTACCCTCACGCTTGGCACAGGCGGCCAGGGTATTTTTATCCCGGCCCTGAAGAATGAGCGATTGCATCTCCTCCGACAGTTCCAACAATTCCAGGATGGCGCTGCGGCCGCTGTAACCACTGCCGCCGCAGGCCTCACAACCGACGGCATGGTAGAAGGTCATCGGGTATTGATTGCCTATCCCCTGCTCTCTGAAACGTGCCAATATCTCCACCGGCGGTGTGTAGGACTGTTTGCATTGGGGACAGAGATTTCTCACCAGTCGCTGGGCCAGAATAGCGTTGACCGTGGAAGTCAGCAGAAAGGGTTCCACACCCATGTCAATAAAGCGGGTAATACTGCCTGCTGCATCATTGGTGTGTAGAGAAGAAAGCACCAAGTGCCCGGTCAGGGCTGACTGTACGGCAATCTTCGCCGTCTCCTGATCACGGATTTCACCGATCATGATGATATCCGGGTCCTGCCTGACGATTGATCTGAGGGCATTGGCAAATGTCAGTCCGATACCCGGCTTGACCTGGATCTGATTGACGCCCTCGATATTGTATTCCACCGGATCCTCGACCGTGAGAATCTTCTTTTCCGGTCGGTTGAGATGGTTCAATGCGGCATACAGGGTGGTGGTCTTACCGCTACCCGTCGGGCCGGTGACCACGACGATACCGTGCGGCTTGTCGAGAATCTCCAATAAGCGATGTTCGGTCGGCGTCTCGAAGCCGAGCGTCTTGAAATCCAATGCCTGTTCGTCCCGCTGCAGCAATCTCAGCACCATACTCTCGCCATGCAAAGTCGGCACCGTGGAGACACGCAGATCCAGGGTATTGCCACCCACACGAATCTTGAAACGTCCATCCTGCGGCAGCCTGCGCTCGGCAATATTCAGATTTGCCATGATCTTGATACGGGAAATCAGTGCCGGCGCCATCTGTGCTGAGGGGTGCTCGGTTTCACGCAGCAGGCCATCGACACGATAGCGAATCTTAAGGATGCTCTCGAAGGGCTCGATATGGATATCTGAGGCTTGGGTCGTCACGGCCCGCTGGATGATCTGATTGACCAGCTTGATGACCGGTGCCTCACTGGCCAGCTCCTTCAGTTGTTCGACATCATCCTGCAGATGGAGTTGGTGCTCCAATCCCTCTTCGTCATACTCACCGGAACGTTTTCGGGACTCGATCAACTGTTCCTGAAGGGCCTCATCTATCTCCGATGCAATACCGATATGGAGTTGAATCTGTTTGCCGGTAATCAGCTCCAGGGCATCGATCACATAGTGATCGGTGGGATCGACCAGGATCGCATGTACCGCATCCTCTTCATCGGTATAGACGACCACACGATGCTGTTTGAGAAATTTGGCGGAGATGCCCTCTTCCAGGCTGGCAAATGCCGGATAGGCTTTTTTCTCGATGACCGGGAGGCCATTCAGTTGAGAGAGGGTCTGGGCCAAGTCACGATCAGAAATCAGGCCCAGTTGAAGCAGAATATGACCGATCGACTCTTCACTCTGCTGGCTATCCTTGAGCCGCAGTGCCCGATCGGCATCGGCAGCGCGTAGCTTTCCGGTCGTAACCAGGGCCACACACAGGGGATGCTCGGTGTAAATAACGTTGCTGGCGCTCTCTTCTGTCTCTACGCTGCTCCGAATGTTTGCTTCTAGATCATTCATACAACCCTGAAATCATTGGCGGGCAGACCCGCGAAGATTGAATTCCTCCTGGTAAAGCGTAGCCTCTTTGATCTTCTCCCGCAGTTCCTGAGAGATTTCATAGGCCTCCTGAGGGTTCCTGACGACTTTGGGTGTCAGGGTGACAATAAGTTCAGTTCTACTTATACCCTTGCCTGTGCTGCTGAAAAGGTTACCCACAACCGGAATATGCATCAGACCGGGGATGCCACTTTTAGAGTCCGTCTCTGTCTCCCTGATCAACCCACCGAGCACGATGGACTGGCCATCGTGGACCACCACCGTGCTCTCGATTGTACGTTGTGAGATTGGGGGATTGCCACCACTGTCGGGCGACACCGCACCCGGGCTACTGACCTCCTGGCTGATCTCCAGGGTGACCATTCCCCCCTCATTGATGCGCGGCGTGACCTGCAACAGAGTGCCCGTATCCCTGTACTGCAACTCAGAGACGATAGGGGCATCCGAATCCGTAGTGCTCTGTGACGAACGGGTGATGATAGGGATCTGATCACCCACCCGGAAAGTGGCTGTCTGGTTGTCGATTACCATGATCTGAGGCGCCGAAAGAAATTTGACCGCCGACTCATCCTCAAGAACATTAAAAAATGCCTTTAAGTCAGCAGTGTTGTTGAATATCCCAAGAGAAAAGCCGGACCCGCCAATTTGATCCGGCGATCCCAATGGATCACCCAATGCACCTTGATACGGCCGGCCACCGCCGGTGGTACCTTCAAAGAACCAGCGTACGCCATAGCTCAGATTATCGTTCAACACCACCTCGGCAATCGTCGCCTCGATCAGCACCTGCTTGGGGGAAATGTCCAGGCGGGCGATTGTCGATTTTATCTTGTTGTAATCCATGGGACTGGCCATGACGAGAATGGCATTGTTGTCCGGGTCGGCAATAATCGTGGCCGGAATATCCTGTGCCCCCTGATCCGGCTCAGCCGAGGAGTCATACGGCGAAGCCGAAGCCGCAGCAGGCTGGTCTTTAGCCAAACTCGACTCGCTATCGGCATTGCTGCTGGCGAGGCTGATGCCGGAACTGGTCGGTGATCTCACATTGGATCTCGACAGAGGATCACTCCCACCCGCATTGCCGCTCGATGTCGAGGTGGATACTTGGTTGCCGAAAATATTCTGTAGAATGGTGGCGATATTCTCTGCCTTGCCGTTTTTCAAGTGATAGACATAGAGTCTGCGATCCGGCGATTTATCACTGCCCTGATCGAATTGCGTGATCAGCTTTCTCGCCTCGTTGATATATTTCGGCTGCTGGCTGATCACCATCACCGCATTCAGCCGCTGAACCGGTATCAAACGAACCAAGCCCGCCAGCGGCGATGTCTCGTCCCCCAAAATATTATTCAACTCGTCGGTGAGGGTCTTCGCATCAGTAAACTTCAGCGGCATGAGCCCAAAAGACATGCCGCTAAGCCAGTCCACGTCGAACATTTCGACGGTCTGCAACAGATTGCGGATCTTCTGATAGGAGCCGGAGAGAATCAGTAGATTCCTGCCGTTATCAACCCGGATCTGCTCATTGGCTGTCGAAAAGGACTCGAGTATCTTCTTCATCTCCTTGGCGGAGATATATTTCAGCGGCACGATCTGGACGCCCTGCCCCGCTTTCAATTTGCCGGTACTGGTACCGACTGAGGGTGACAGAGAGATATCCTTGAGATCCGCTGCAGGCAGGATCTTGTAGAGTGAACCATTACGCACCAGCGCTGCACCGTTCATCTGTAAGATAGTCTCGAGAATAGGAAGCACTGCCTCGGATGCAACCGGATAGGTGGTGTGGATTGTCACTACGCCCTGGACTTTATCGTCGATCACGTAGTTTTCCCGCAGAATCTCCTCAAAAACGACCTTCACCACCTCTCTCAGATCAACACCTTCAAAGTTGAGGGTAATATCCCCCCGGGCGGGTTGCTGAGTGCCAAGTTTTGCCTGCGCCTTCTGATTGAGAAAGACACCTGAGCCTTTCTTCACAAAATACTCGGGCTCCTTGGTAGCCTCTTGTGAAAGCACCAGTGCTTCCTGGTCATCCACAGCCTCGACGGCTGGCGGTGGCGCTGCGACAAAGCCCAGTCCTTTTGAACTCTCACTCGGTTTACCACCTTGCTGTGTCGCGCAAGAGGAGACCATGAATGAGAAGACGATAGCCAACCCGGTATTAAACGTTTTATTTTTCAGCATTGCCGCATTTCGCTGTTGTTGGCCCGGTCCAGCTATCAAAGCAAGGACGTTTCACAAGTATAGTGGGAAGCTGTGAAATCGAGATGACAACTCGCTACCCGCTCATGTTGTTCTGGCCTGACTATATGTAACCCACTGCTCAGTAGCAATTGAAAGATACGGTTGCGAGTGAACACGGGGTTCCCGTACCTCTATATCAGCAGAATTGACGTTTTTGTATGATTAACTGGATAGTGTATTTACACATGGGGCGAAATCATACCTTTGATGCATAATAACCCTACCCCCGGTTCTACTGTCTGTCTCAAGGTTGGCCATAAGTGCCTAATAAGACACTATTCCTTTGAAAATAAAGCGTTTGTTTCCTAGCTACTGTTAAAAATTCCGACACTTCAAGTCGCAGAACCGATGATCCATAATTTCGATTCAGGGTTTTGAACAGCAACGCTGAAAAGCAGCAAAAGGTAGTAGTTTACCTGAGCGACTGGTAGTAGTAGCCCGCATTACCCGCAGTATAGCTGCATAATATAGTTGAAACTCAGGCTCACCTAATTAAGGTATCTCGACTTCGCAGATGAAGGCATAGCCGACAAATCTGCCGTATGACATCAGAATATGCGGAAACTCTGTCTCACCCTACTGACCTTAGCGCTTTGTGGCCAGCTTTCCACAGTGCTGGCCAGTGCGAACCTGACGGTTGATCTGGAGAACCTGATAGCAGAAGCCAACCGTACTGCCCTGATTCCGGTCATCATCAAGTTCCAGGACCCATTGAAGATCACCACCCTGCGTGGCGTTGTCAGTCAGGAGCTGCAATATGCCCCTTCATCCCAGAGAGACCTTAGAAACCGGCGACAGCGTCTGCTGCGTAATAAAATCGTTAGTGGCTTAAAGAACCGCGCCAAGAGTCCCCGAGCTGCGCTTGAGAGGCTGCTGCATCAATACAGTGTAAAGGCGGATCTTAAGTCACTCTGGAGCATCAATGCTGTCGCCTTGAAGCTTCCCGCCCACTTGGTGGATGAGGTCGCAAAGCTGCCGGGAATCGACCGTATCTCAGTGGATATGCTGCTGACCATGAACGCTTCCCCCACAGAGGTGGTGACAACCGAGCCGCTGTGGAACCTTGAGGACGTCAACACGAATGCCCTCTGGGATAAAGGCATTGCCGGTGAGGGCGTGGTTGTCGCGATTCTGGATTCCGGTGTGGATCTCAACCATCCCGATTTGGCATCCCGCTGGCGGGGTGGCGTCAACAGCTGGCTTGACCCCTACGGACAGCACGAGATACCTGTAGATTTTGACGGTCATGGTACTCAGGCACTCAGTCTTGTGCTTGGTGGTGACGCAAGCGGCTACCAGGTGGGTATGGCACCAAATGCTCAATGGATCGCGGCGAAGATCTTTGATAACAACAACCAGACCAGTCTGAGTGCCATCCATGAGGCATTCCAGTGGGTGCTCGATCCGGATGGTGACCCCACCACGGATGATGCGCCAGATGTTGTCAATAACTCCTGGGGCTTCACCAACACCATCAATCAGTGCTACCAGGAGTTCACAGACGATATCCGGCTGCTTAGGGAGGCTGGTATTGCAGTTGTCTTCTCCGCCGGTAACTTTGGACCATTCGATGAAACCAGCATCAGTCCAGCCAACGATCCCGGCAGTATTTCTGTGGGTTCTGTGGATCAGTTTCAGGATGTCGAAAGAAGCAGCAGCCGAGGCCCTGGCGCGTGTGATGGCGGTGTCTTTCCCAAATTAGTTGCCCCTGGCAGTTTGATCTTCTCGGCAGATATTTTGCCCATCGGATACAACGTAGTCTCTGGCACATCGTTCGCAGCACCACATGTAACCGGCGCAATCGCGCTTTTAAAAAGTGCCTTTCCTACGGCAACGGTCTCACAAATCGAAACAGCCCTCTATGATTCAGCAGCGGATCTTGGAGACTCAGGCACAGACGACCATTACGGCTACGGCATGCTGGACCTCGCAGCGGCGTACGATCTATTGTTCATTGAACTCGGTGCAGACAGTCCCGGGCTCTTCGTGTTTAGTGAAGCGCTTTACAGTATCGATGAATCGACTGAAAAGCTGATCGTCAATGTCAGGCGCCTGGGCGGCAGCACCGGTGAAGTCTCTATCGACTATCACAGCAGTGACGACCAAGCGGTCTCCTCATCAAGACCTGCAGACTTCAAGGCGACTTCGGGAAGTCTTGTGTTCGCTGATGGCGAAACACTGCGCAGCATTGAGATCGAGATTCACGACGACAACGACGATGAGAAAAATGAAACCTTTTATCTCAATCTAACCAACCCGAGTGGTGATGCATTGATCGGTAGCCGGTCTCAAGTCCCTGTGACTATCCTGGATGATGATGGGCCAGGCAGCCTCTCGTTCAGTGCTGTCAGCTATGCCGTGAACGAAACACACGACAAGGCCCGAGTCTCTGTCATACGCACCGGTGGTACAGAAGGCAGTCTGTCAGTTGATGTATCTTTAACAAACGATACAGCGATGGTTGATTCCGACTTTTTACTGCCGGAAAATGAGACATTGCTTTTCAGTCATGGAGAAATTGAAAAAGTACTGGAAATTCCTCTGGTTGATGATGAAATTCACGAAGGGAATGAGAGTTTCAATATCCAGCTTATACCATCAGTCGAAACAGAATTGGAAACTCCGTCTTCATCAACGGTTGTCATTCTTGATGATGACCCTGACACCAGTATTGCATCGATCCATGTAGAGGCTGTGAACTATTCAGTCAGTGAAAACAGCAGAAAAGTCACACTCAGGGTGCTTAGGAGCGGAAATACTGATTCAACTTCAACCGTCGAATATACGACTGTCAACGGTTCGGCTAAATCCGGTGAAGACTTTCGAGAGACGACAGGTAAACTGACATTCTGGCCGAAAGTAGAGAGTAGAGATATCACGATAGAAATCTATGACGACGGCGAATATGAAAAAGAGAGTAGTTTTACACTTGTGCTCTCTGATGTAGATAGCAATTCACGTATTGCCAAACCCTCTGCTGCCATCATCAGAATCAGCAATGATGATGCATTGCCATTCGTTTCCTTGAGTTCAGGTAATTCCGGCAGCTCGAGGAGTGGATCTCAACTCGCTAGTACTGGCAACAGCTTTGCTGCCAAATCACGTAAAAATGGAGATAGTGAAGGCCCCAGCGGGACTGGTAGCGCTTCCGGGTTGAAGATTTTCGATTTATCCTTGCGCGGTTACGCAGGCATTGATGAGAATTCACTCAGAGGCATACAGACCTTAGGCGGCAACCTGGATGAATCTCTTATTGAAACAACCACAGACGCCGCTGAATCAGATAGTGGCATTACCGATTGCTCTGCTGAAAAGCAGTCAGGATCAGACTGTACAGAAGAAGGGGTTGAACGGAATGAGAAGTCATCTGAGACCCATACTGAGACAACCACTCCTGAAAAAGAGCCCGGAGACAAGAGCTGAATAGCTACTGTCGAATTATAGTCTGACTCTGGTAACAACAGACTACAACCTCAGAAGAACCAAACAGACCTCACAGCAACCCTGTCTTTTGACTGTTCATCAACACCAAATTCGCCACCTGAGAGTATCGTTCTCTCTTGCATGGATTCAAGATAGACAGGTAACATGCCGTTTGGATTGTTTAGGTTTAGGTCAACACATATCAGCTCGACCTTTAATACAAGCTGTTGATCAAATTTGGCCAATAATAGATTCATTGCACCAGACAACTTCTGATCAAAACAGACCATCTTCAGCGTATCTTTAAAAATGCGATAGAAAATCGTCTTCTGTTCCTGGCTAATCTCATTTTCCTGTATATTTAAATCCGCCTTGACCGAAAGGCCAGATGTCATTGTATGGCATTCGGATATCAATGAGTTGACAGCGGCTCTCAAGCCAAAATCATCCAGGCTTGGCGGTCTCAAGTCGATAGCAACCGATCTGATTTTATGTGCTGCGTCCTGGAGAATCGGCACAATATCTTTCGACAGCTGTTTAATCGAGCTTTCATCTTCTATCTGCTCTACCGAATAGATATATCGCTCAAGTTGCATTTTTACACCAGAAATCGTCTGGACCACATCCTCATGCAACTCAAAAGCAATGCGCTTTTTTTCGTCCTCCTGCGCATTGATCATCTTCGCCGTCAGGTACTCAAGCATCTTCTTTTTCTCTTGAGTTTCTTTATGTTGATCGGTAATGATTCTCTCGGAGCGCTTAATGTGTAGTAGAAGAAAAGCATAGAGAATCATCATTGCTAACGTAATGATAAAAGATACGATTATGATTGTTTGGTTTGACTGACGAACATAATCACTGATATCTGAATAGACTTCGAAAACACCTATAATATTGCCCGTTCTGCTTATTCTGATAGGCACATAGGTCTGAACAAGGTTTTCATCCTCGACTTCCTGATCAAACAGATTGAAGGTATCTCGATAGATTAGTACGGTAGCAGGCTCCCCCCTTAAAGCAGACCTGAAGCCGTCATTATCCTCTTGCCCACTGCCAATCTGACTGGCTTTTGTTGAATAGGCAACGTTACCCTCTTTGTCATATACCTTGACCCTGACGACAACAGTATCCAAGAGGAGTTTCTTTATGGCCCTATCCAAGGTTGGCTCTAAGGAAGGCTCTAGCTTATTGAACGCTTTCTTCTGATTGGCAATATTGAGAAACATTACAAAGTGGTCATTGAGCGCATATTCTGTCGCAATCGTGAGAACTTCGTTGCTTCGCTTACTTGCTTCTTCAATGATATTAATTGTCTGGTATCGAAAAAACAGAAAAATACAGGCAGCCGTGATTGCTACAGCAATAAAGCTGATAATCGCGTAGCTGGTTGCTAACCTGTAAGTACCGTCTTTGCGAATCATTATTGGATGATAAATATTTAAAAAGTAATCATACAATAATAGACCGTGATGAGGATTCGCTCAAAGACCTTTGCCAATCTGAAAAGTAAAACTTCTTCACAAAGTGCCTTACTTATGGCGCTTGCCACTCAGTGATCTTGGCTAAGCGATTCATCTTTTCATCTATCTTAGCAATATAGAATCCGCGTGAACTAAATCGCTGACCAGGCGCAAGACTTAGCCTTGGATAGATAGAAGTGTATGGTACGTCGTCAATGGTGTGTTCAATCTTTTCAATGAAATAATCTCTAAAAAAATAGCCTCTTATATGCTTTAAGGCGTCACCGGCAACCTTTAGAGAAAAGTATGCATTGGCCTGAACCTCTTTTTCTTCGGGATTAAGAATTCGCTTATGTTTGAACCACCCAGTGGATCTCGCTAGCAACCGGTTGATTTTACTTGGTATTTCTTGAGTATGAACGAATCTTATTTTCTCTGTCAGATTCTTGGGTATGCTATCGAGAGAGACACCGTAAAGCCTCGTTGAAAGAAAAATAGTCGCTTTGTTCTCATTTTCTGAAAGTACATTGAGTAACTGATCAGTACAATCTTGATCTGCGTGTATTGCGATTACCTGATACTTGTGGATTTTATCCCACTCAGGTGACTTTACGATGTCACAACCCTGATCATAAAAACTATAGTCCGGGCTATGCAGGCTTGCGCGTAAACCATATGCGGAAAATGAAGCATTTCTATCTTTTATATCAGCGATATGAAGCACGCGTTTTTTCGAATAATCGCTATCTAGATGGGATGCTAGGGTTTCACCTTCAAAGATATATCCTCTATTCAAGTAGAGTGTATAAAAATCATCTTCATCCAACGTTGGCAACATCGTGGTCGGAAATAGACAGGGTATGCCATTGTCCTCACAAAATTGATGGATGGGGCCATAGCTATCGTCAACAACACCGTTAAGAACAGCAAAGACCGGTTGGGCCTGATAATATTTTTCCAGTTGATCCTCCCAGGTATCACTGTCGCCTTTTAGTCTCCACACCTGTAATTTCCATTTTCGATAGGTCTTCATCATCCATTCTTTATGCCATGGTGCGTTTTTGGCTCTCGATGATTCATTTCGAGTCTCGATATTCTTCTGTTGCAAATATGCATCAAATACATCGAGCATGGCTTTATTTCTTGATTCATCAACACCATCAATCACGATTGTCGAAAAATAAATATCTGTCTCTGAAACACCAGGATCAGGTGTGGATGAGAGGGAATTCAAATAGACAATAAGACTATCCAATTCGTCATCACTGAGCTCATAGCGGGGCATAAATGGGTCGAGTATATTGCCATTGGCATCGATACCTGTGATTAATGCGGTTTTCAACGATTCTCTGGTATAAGCCGGCCTGAGGAGCGGTGGTGCGGGGGGTTTGCTAGTTGGCAACTGCAGCGGTTTGAACAGCACGTTTCCGGCAACGGCAGGAACTACCTGTTGTCCCTCAGTTGTACCCATTCCGCTTTTTCTGTGGCATGAGGCACAGATGACTTGCTCACCTGTTACCTTGATATCGCCAAGAATCGTTGTGGGAATGAATTTATTATTCGCAGAAAGGCCTTCCTTGTAGATCCTTTCCCCGAGTAGGTAATTTGGATCTACCGACTTACCCTCTTCGGCACTGCTTTCAATTGCGATAAAACAAAGCAGTAAAAGAATAAAAAATGTTCTTAATGTTCTGCTTAGAAAAAAAAGACTATTCAGCATGTGTAGCCAACTTCCTGTATTCAGTAACTATATCTCCGGCATTTGCCAGACCATAGATCCTCAGCCAGGGTTGGTCACTATTTGTCCGTATCAGTGTGATAGGTTCATGATTCATCTTTGAACCACGAAAAATATCGAATGCCTTCTCTACGGCAACAACATCATTCAACGTACCGGTAAAGAATTCCCACTGTGACCCTGCTTCGAATCTTTGGGCATATGCCGAAAGCCTGTCCGCTGTATCATATTCGGGATCGATGGAAATGGAAACCATGGAAATATCATCTTTCTCATCTCCAAGCTCCTCTTGTACCTGACTAAAACTGGCAGAGAGAACGGGGCAGATCGTGGTACATGTGGTAAAGATGAAATTCAACATGACCGGTTTATCACTGTTAAGTACATCGATAATGCTTTTCTTTTCCCCCTTATCTGAGGTCAAGACAACATCTGGAATAGTATATTCAGAACGAGAGACGCTATAACTCGCACTCGACATCATCTGCTGATGCATACTGTGGTCTTGCATGTCATGGCC
Source organism: Candidatus Thiodiazotropha sp. (ex Monitilora ramsayi) (assembly GCA_025655575.1). Taxonomy (GTDB): domain Bacteria; phylum Pseudomonadota; class Gammaproteobacteria; order Chromatiales; family Chromatiaceae; genus Thiodiazotropha. The sequence continues at coordinate 59,013 of JAHXIP010000011.1, forward strand.
ACTCATATTCATGGCTACTTTTTGCAGTCCATCTTTATTAGAGCCTCCAATTGAAGGTAAGAATCTGGCATGCTGATGAACACAGTCCATTTTGATCGGCTGGCTCATTTTTTGGACATCAAATGCCTCAAAGTCTCGCGAATCACCAGCAAACAGGCTGTTACTGCTGATAGCCAGGGCTATAGCAACGCCAGTACCGAGAAATTTCAAAGCATTCGTAGCCATATCAATTTACCTTCTAACACGACCTCTTGTCTTGGAATGGCGCACCAGACCATTCCGCGAATAGAGAATCATTAAGTAACAAAACAGCAGCATCGTCATCACTAACGGACCGACACTGCCACCACCACCGCTTACGGTCACTACCGGTTGATCACTCTGAGTGATCGTGACCGTTACGGTTTCACCGTTCAAATCAATTAGTGCACCACCGGTAGCGTTCGTGAGGGTGATAGCTATGGTCTCATCCCCTTCACTGGCGGTGTCATCAAGAATGGTAATGACAATGGTCCTGTCGGTAGTATCACCATCACCGAAAGTAATGGTGCCAGATGTCACGCTGAAGTCAGAGCCAATTGAGGCACTGCCACCGGTCAGGCTGAAGTCGACGCTGACGACACCATAACTACCACCAGTTCGGCTCACTTTCACATCCAGTGTCTGGTTACCCTCAGTCACAGAGATATCCGTAATTGTGAAGCCGATCGTTCCGGCAGGCGGTTGCGGCTCATCTTCCTGTATCACCACTTCAGCCTGACTATCTACGGAAAGACTGGCGCCACCCGTCGCGTTACTCAGATTCACGCTAAAGGTTTCGTCACCTTCAAATGTCGTGTCATCAAGGAGATTGACCGTAATCGTCTTGTCCAGCATGTCACCATTGGCGAAATTGACCGTACCGGTCGTAAACACATAGTCATTTGAAGCGCTTGCAGAGCCGTCAATCGTCGAGTAATCCACACTCACGGCACCGTTGCTGCCTCCGCTACGAGAGACAGTGAGCGAGACACTCGTCTGGTTTTCCATGACCGTATAGGAGACCGGGCTAAAACCGATTGCACCGGATGATGGCGCTGCATCATTCTCGTTGATCGTTAAGACCGCATTCACCTGACTACCCAGTAATGTGCCGACAGGGTTCGAAAGTGATAACTGAACGGTCTCGTCACCTTCATACTGCACATCGTCAATGATCGGAACATTGAAAGTCTTGCTGATTTCCCCGTTTGCGAAATTTAGGGTTCCTGTTGAAACCGTGTAGTCCGTACTGGCCGTCGCACTGCCGTCACTGGTGGCATAGGAGACCGATACAGCACCCGTACTGCCTCCACTACGGGAGACAGTAATGACAGCCGTTCCACCATTCTCCGCTACCGTATAGCCAGCCTGGGAGAATTGCAGTGTGCCTGACGGCGGCACGGGATCGTTCTCCTCAATCGTTAGTACGGCACTAGTGATGCTTCCCAGTGATGCATTAACCGGGTTCGACAGTGTCAGATTGACGGTCTCATCACCCTCATAGACAGAATCATCGATGATAGGCAGGGGGAAAGTTGCCGATGTCTGCCCATCAGCAAAGTTGAGTGTGCCGGATGATGCGGTGTAGTCACTGCCTGCATTCGCAGTACCGTCAGATGAGGCGTAGTCCACACTGGCCGCACCACTGCTACCACCAACGCGCGAGACCTCGATAACTGCAGTGGTACCGTTTTCTGCCTGAACAAAACTTGTACCTAGGAACTGCAGGCTACCGGCAGGGGGCAACGGATCATCCTCTTCTATCGTCACTGTCGCCATTGATGGTGTGCCAATTACCGCACCCACAACAGTATTCAAGCTGACGACAAAGGTCTCATCACCCTCGTAGACCGTATCGTCACTAATCGGCACAGTAATCACAGCAGAGGTAATACCATCCGCAAAGTTGAGCGTGCCGTTCACAGCCGTATAGTCACTGCTAGCAGTGGCGCTGCCGTCTGTGAATGCATAGTCGACACTGACTGCACCGAAGTCACCGCCAGTCCGTACCACAGTCAACGTCACCTCGCCTGCTGCCACGTTCTCGGCAACGAGGTAAGTACTACCACTAAACTGGAGACTGCCGGCAGGTGGAACAGGGTCATCCTCCGTGATAGTCAGCTCTGCAAAATCCAGCGTACCCAGGGTCGTACCTACCGGATTACTGAGACTGAGCAATGCTGTTTCATCACCTTCATAGATCGTATCATTCAAGATACTGACTGAAAAAGTTTTGCTGATCTCTCCATCCAGGAAGCTCAAGGTACCTGTGCTGGTGATGTAGTCACTGCCTGCCGTCGCAGTCGCATCACTGGTGGCATAATCTACCGATACCGTACCGAAACTACCGCCAGATCGGGAGACGGTAATGAGAACACTGCTGTCATTCTCATTCACTGTATAGGTTGCACCGCTGAATTGAAGTGTGCCTGCCGGAGGTATGGGGTCATCCTCCGTGATGGTTAACACCGCAGTATCCTGAACACCCAACTGCGCATTCTGAGGGTTACTCAGCGCCAGATTAACTGTCTCGTCTCCTTCATAGACCGCGTCCGGACTCAGGGTGAGAATAAATGTCTGACTGACCTCACCGTCAGCAAAGCTCAGGGTAGTGGGGCTAATAGCCGTATAATCACTCCCTGCTGTAGCGCTGCCACCCGTTGCCGTTGCATAGTCAACCGAAACAACACCTGCCAGGTTTGCACTCCTCTGCAAGGTAAAAGTCACACTGGTCTGATTCTCACCCACGATAACGGTTGCAGTGGAAAACTGAATAACCGCCTGCTCACTATCACAGGCGTCGCCAATACCGTCCGTGTCCGTATCAATCTGATTGGTATTCGCATCGAGTGGGCAATTATCGACACCGTCCAGAATGGTGTCGTTGTCATCATCAGTGTCACAGGCGTCGCCTTGACCATCGCTGTCTGTGTCGGTCTGACCCGCATTGGATACGGCCGGGCAGTTATCTACCGAATCATCAACACCGTCACCATCGGAGTCAGTCAGAGAATCACAAGCATCTCCAATGCCATCGCCATCGGTATCCGTCTGAGTGGGATTGGCATTGATCGGGCAGTTGTCCACACCGTCAGCCACGCCATCACCGTCGTCGTCGCTGTCACAGACATCACCTTGACCGTCATTATCCAGATCTGCCTGATTGGTATTCGCATTGAGTGGGCAGTTATCAACACCATCAAGAATGGTGTCGTTGTCATCATCGGTATCGCAGGCATTACCCTGTCCATCAACATCTGTGTCGGTCTGGTCAGCATTGGAGACAGCTGGACAATTGTCTACGGAATCGCCGATACCGTCGCCATCCGTATCGGTCAATGGATCGCAGGCATCACCGATGCCATCGCCATCGGTATCCGTCTGAGTGGGATTGGCATTGATCGGGCAGTTGTCCACACCGTCAGCCACGCCATCACCGTCGTCGTCGC
>JAHXIP010000011.1:62582-119617 GCA_025655575.1 Candidatus Thiodiazotropha sp. (ex Monitilora ramsayi)
TGTCACAGACATCACCTTGGCCGTCATTATCCAGATCTGCCTGATCTGCATTAGCATTGGCTGGACAGTTGTCAATTGCATCGTTGACCCCATCTCCATCGGAATCAAGCTGACTCAGAGAGCAGCCATTGGCATCAACGGACTCACCAAAGGGTGTACCAGGACAGAGATCCAGAGAATCAGAGATACCGTCTTGATCCGAATCGGTCAGTGGATCGCAAACGTCTCCGATACCGTCACCATCCGCATCTGCCTGATCGCTATTTGAAATGAGAGGGCAGTTATCATCAATATCCAGGACGGTATCGTTGTCATCATCTGAATCACAGACATCACCTGTACCGTCATTGTCGTTATCAGCCTGGTTGGTATTCGAATCAATCGGACAGTTGTCATTGATATCCAGGATAGTGTCATTGTCATCATCATCGTCACAGACATCACCGGTACCATCGTTGTCGTTATCAGCCTGATCGGTATTGGCTGTCAGGGGGCAATTATCTGTTACATCCAAGACGGTATCATTATCGTCATCGGTGTCGCAGAGATCGCCGGCACTGTCACCATCATTATTCGCTTGATCGGTATTCGCCGTTAAGGGACAGTTATCAGAAGTATCGGGTATCGTGTCTCCATCGTCGTCGGTATCACAGACGTCACCCTGGCTGTCACCATCGGTATCCGTCTGATCAGCATTTGCATTAACAGGGCAGTTATCCACCAGATCAGGAACGCCATCGCCATCGCCATCCAGGAAGGCATTCGCCTGTGCACCAATATTGAAATCATCGGACCAAAAGGTTCTGGTTTCATTACCGACTTCATCGCTAGTGCGAATTTCCAGGCTATTAAAACCTGCAGTTTCAATAAAACCGAGAAATTTATAGGTACCGACAGTGGCATCGGCACCGGTAAAATCTACGACTTGAGATCCATCCAATGTAAAAGAGAGCTTGGTACTATCGTTACTGCGGAACCAACCACCAACCGCATAGAGGGTAAAGGGGGCTGTCAGCGTGTATCCATCAGGATTCGCATGCGATATCCCATCCAGGGTGAACATCTCATAGGCGCCATCATGAAAGTCACCATTAGAGGAAGTCATACCTGCTGATGGACCCGCTGCAGCAACGGGTGCCCATGTCATTCCCAGATTCATCACAGAGGGTGCTGAAGTAAAGGCTCGGACGTTGGTCCACGAACCCGTCTCAAAACTCTCGTGCGCCGTATCGTAAGATGCAGCTGCGAGATCAGCCAGGTAAGTTGCCTCGTCCGTATACTTCGTTAATACTGCCTGAGCAGGATTCACCAGTGCCAGACTGAGCAGACAAAATAAAATTTTAATATTGCGATGAATTAACATAAGGATAGTCTCATTAGTTTAAGTAGTGAGATATCCCCTATCGAATAACATGGTGAATTAGTTCACCATCATGTCTTCAATTTTGTAATCACCCAATACAAGGGTGACCTTCTCGCCTCTTTTAACATGGGCGTCTGGGTTGCCGAAGACGATGTAATAAATCTTATTGGGTTTTATATTTTTCCCACGGTCTGTCGCTCTAAAGGCGCCGACTTTTGCGGCCATGGGAACCGGTAGTTTAGCATTAGATTTGGAAACATGCAGGTAAGGTTTAACTTTCTGATCGAAAAATATTTTCGCCTTGTCCACATCCAATACACGAAATCTGAAATCCATCATGTAGCCGGCAGCCGTCATTTGAAGACTGAGAATCTCCACGCCCCGCTCTTCCATGATTTTCTTCGACTGTTCACTGTCGATCGGTGATGGCGCTTTCACCGGTTGCGCAACCGGTGGTTTCCACTTTGCTTCGGACTTTGTCTTCACCTCCTCGGCTGCTTGATCTTTCATCATCGGCTTATTTACTTCATCAGCAAAGACTGAGGAACTCAAAATGCCGAATGTCAAACCGCAAAGAAAAGAGAGCATCACCACGAGAATAACAGCTCTGCGATCACGCGCCATTTCCATCTTAACAGCATCAAGTTCATCGAAAGACTCAAGTGAATTATTGGATATGCTCGTATTTCTCATAATCATCACCTATCACAGCTCATCCCTGATAAACCATATCGATAAATATTCTTCCTCAGACAAACAACCCCGCACAGAGGCGGGGGTGTTCGTCCATTTTGGCTAGGGTTAGTTGATCGTCACCGGAAAGTCCAGAATAAAGGCATTTGCAGCATCCGGGTCGGTTGCGTGCACAGCCCTCACACTGATCGTATCACCCGGGACTGGGATTGTGGTGCTATCCACCTGGATATTCCAGGCTGCACCACCCGTCTCAACAACGCTGCCGATAAGAGTGCCGGTATCGAATCCATTCAACCAGGCCTCGATGGTGGTAGATCCATTCGGCAGTCTACCGGACACACGTCCCTCGATCACGTACTTGCAGATACCATTCTCTGTATCGTTCTCACACTCCACCTTCTTCACCGACAATTCGCGACGGATAGTTACAGTCACTGTGTTACTACTTGCGAGACTGTCAATGGCGTGATAATCGAAAGTGGTAACTACACCGACACGTCCGTTGGGGAAGTTATAGGTGAAGGTACCATCTGCTCCATCACTGGTCTCGTCACCATTCAGAGGCCATCCAGTGATATTGCCACGGTTCGGGTTGGTCTCCCTTACTGCGAACACCTGAGACGGGTCAAAGGGAATCAGATCCACATCGCCATCGTTGTCCAAGACACTAGGTGCCGGGAACGTGATGGAGCCCATGGCCGTCATGAACAGGGTATCCGCTGCCGCGATCGGTGCATCGTTCATTTCATTGACAGTGATCTCTACGGTAACGGTGTTGCTGTTACCGTCGTTATCGGTTGCCTGATAGGTGAACGAATCCGGTCCGGAAACGCCAGGACAGAACGGATTGGCAGCGATCAGGCTGCTGTTCCAGTTCGGAATCGGCTCGTAATGGAAGGAACCATCCGCATTCAGCACAAAGGCACTGGCACCACTGGGACCGGCAGTCCATGCACAGCTTGGACCCGTTACCAATGTAGCGGTCATGGCATCGCCATCGGTTGGTATGTCGTTACCCAGCACTCCTGATGCCGCCACGTCAAGAATGGCATCCTCATCTACGCTGTAGGCATCAGCCACTGCAGTCGGTGGGGTCTGTGCAACGACGTCTTCGACAGTCACTGCAAAGGACTGTGAATCAATGAGTCCACCAGCATCGGTCGATACGGCGGCTACAGTGGCACCACCTACATCACCTGCTCCAGGCGTCCAGCTGATCAGACCAGAGACAGAATCGATAGTCATACCGATAGGTGCATCAGCCAGAGAGTAGGTCTGCATATCACCCGTATCCGGATCGGTAGCATCCACATCGTAGTTGTACAGCTCACCCACGGTGGCGGTCAGTACCGGTGAAGAGACAATGCTTGGCGCATCATTCACCGCAGTGATATCGATGGAGACGGTAGCGACATTACTCGTCAGACCTGTTGTCGTATCCAGCACCTGATAGGTGAAGCTATCCGTGGTATCGACGTTGAGGTTTGGTGTGTAATCGAATGAACCGTCAGTATTCAATACCAAGTTACCGTTAGCCGGTGGGAGAACCAACTGTGCCTCTGGTGTTGTTGCATCGGTGTCATTAACCAACACGCCAGGTGCGGCTTCAGAGAGTAACGTGTCCTCCGTAGCCGTGAAGGCATCATTAACAGCAACCGGATTGATCACTGTAGATGCACCCACTTCGAGGAATCGCAACATGCCACCAACCGTGTCGCCACCATCCAGTGGATCATCCGGATCAGATGGGTTGGTCATATAGCCATTGCCGTCGTAGACGGCATATCTGCCATCAGCCGTGGGGTTGATGATCACATCTTTTGTCTTCAGTGGTGGCAGACCGATCGAGTACTGCTCACGAGGCGCGAATCCACCAAATGAACCACCTGGGTTCTGCCAGGTATACTGAATGCCGTCTTCGGCATGGATCGTACCGTGCATTCCCTGAATCACCGGCACATGCTTCTCGCCGGCAGCACTCAGAAAGCGCAGTAAGGTGGACTCACCCGCTACACCCGCAGGAATATCTGCAGTCGTACCAACATAGGGTTCGCCATTGATCAAAAACCAATTGGGGCTGTAATGGATTGGTGTATAGCCGGCTGTGCCCGCTGCAACGGCAGCGTTATGTGCGGGATCGATATCACTGTAAAACAGTGTCGCAGCATTATCATACGCCACGCCCGGATAGACTTCGCCAGCTGCAGCATCTTTAGTCACCGCACCATACAGACCCATGTAGACCTGTAGTTGAGGATTGGTGCCCGAGTGATACATATAAGTACCAGGGTTCGAAAACGCGGTCCCTCGGAAGTTGTTCCAAACATACGCCCTTCGACCACCATTCGCGGCAGCTTCACGGCCATATGAACGCACCTTTTTGGTCAGATTCGCACCTCGGGACCCTACAGAATTATCATTCCACGTGGGGCCATTATTATTAGCAGACCAAGGTATCTCCTGACCTGGGATCATAATAGAAGTCGGCTGAGGCAGCCCATTCGACAGAAAAATACGGAAGTTAGGGTCACCAACTCCAGCTGCCAATTGAGGCCCAGGTGAGACTGGATCCGGCAAACCATTCACACATGTGAGTCTTGCAGCGTTGTCAGCGGCTTGATAACAGGATGCCGTGTCTTCTACATAACCCCACATGGGTACATCAACCAGGGTTCCGTCCGCCATTGGCAACTGCTTTGTATAGGCCTTGGCCGCGATATAATGATCTACGACTGCGAAGGCAGGGCTGGTAGCCATCGCCAAAGCACAGGCTGCTACAATCGGTTTGATTCTAGTCTTCATTGTATTAAACCTTTTCATTATCGTTCCCCCCCCTTAATTAATTGGAGTGCCGGGCGGAAGCACGACAACCGAGCCCAGGCTGCCGCCGGGGAAGATATCGAATGTGGTCAGCTCTTTCTCCGCATGGGAGTGCCACACCAGGAAGTAGCCACCGAAGGGGTTCAGACCACCTTCACCGGGAGGCAGATCACCGGTATCACCCAGGAAGGGGCTACCGCTCCACCAGCCACCCAGGCTCAGATCTGCCACACCAGGCAGCGTGACCAGATCGGACAACGCTTTTCCATGGTCGGGGCAATATTCGTGATCGTAGGTAGAACCATTTTCAACCTCACCGAAACCGTCGTTATCCAAATCGACACAGACGTGAGCGGTATCGTGACCGTAGATATCCCAGTTCAGATCCTTGCCGGTCCAGGTCCAGAGTGCATCGATACTCTGTTTGGGTGCAGAATTGAGGGTATTATCGGAACGTCCCAAGTTGGAGGTGATGCCATCAGAACTGAGCATCTTGCCGTCCCGACCAATCAAGCGCAGATTCTCACCATGATAATGCATCGGGTGTGAGTCATGTCCGGCATTTACGTTACGTACCAGCACCCGATCACCAGGATGCGCCATAACCAGCGCCTCATAAGGCTGATTGGGGAACAGGGTATTAAAGTCGCCCTGGAACACATCAGGGAAGACACGACCATTGAGAAACCACACCTTGGCATAACGATCAGGATTGGTGAAGTGAGCGTAGTGACCCTTCTCCATCTGTATATGGATGTCGGGATCGATCTCCGTCATCAGGTAAAGATTCTCCTGTTCATAGTCAGTACCCGTGCCGGCGCCATAGGCACTTCGGCTGCCATCTGCAGGACGTACAATCATCACGCCCTGCAGACCCATCTCGGCATGCAGACCGGGGTTTTCCCCATCGAGACTATGGTAGACATAGGTACCTGGGCTGCCAGCCGTAAAAGTGTAACTGACCGCTGTACTGACTGGGGCTGCCTTAGTCACCAAGCCATCGACACAGGCCGTTGGTGTAGTAGTACCAATCAGCGGGGCACATTCCGCAGCAACATTATGACCAGTCACCACGATAGAAACCGGATCGGTTACACCGTAGTTGGTCATGTTGATGGTGACGTTCTCACCTTCAGTCACGATCAGGGTCGGCGCTGGATACTGAGGCAAGGAGTAGCCATTGCCTTCAGAGTGCGTTGCACCCGATCCTGCATTCATATCACCAAAGCCCCACATGTGGAGACTGGTGCCTTCCGGCAGGTTCATATTGAATGGGAAGGCGTACAGATTGAACACGCCACCTTGCGGGGTAATACCACGAATGTCATGGGCAGCCTGCGACTGTGCCCAGGGGAGCAGACTCGCCACGCCCAGCATCAGGACGCTCATCAGCCGCCCAGGTTTTTTGAGTAGTTTTCTCATCATCATCATCTCCTAGCTCGGCTTGGCCTTAGTTCACGACGATTTCGGTAATCATGCCGCCGTCGAACTGAGTATTGTTGCTCATCTGATGCAGCTCAGTGGCATGCAGGAAGTAGGTGCCCGCTGCAACATCGCTGGTATCAATGATCACGTCATGAGTCTCACCACCGCCGAAGTTCACGGAAGCCGTGGTGCGGTAGACATTCTTGCCATCGGTACCGCGCATATGACGTGCGCCTGTGCCAACCAATTGCATCTTCAGACCCGGTGCCGTCAGGGTCCAGAAACGATCCAGACCGACGTTGGAGAGCCTCAACAGCAACCGATTGCCATCCACAGCACGGTTGATGGTGATGGCCGAGTCAATCAGCTGAGTGGGTGATCCGTTATTTAAGAGTTCGCCAGGTGTGCCGGTGATCTTGCCTGCGGCGTCATCCACAGGTGCAGGGAGTGCCGCTGAATTGACGGTGTCCGGGTAACCCCGGCCGTTGATCTGTGGATAGTCACCTTCCAACAGGGCGAAAGGCAGAGGCTGGACGAAGACACTGGCGTCATGGAACTCCGAGTCGAAACTTGACAACTGTAAGGCCTTCTCCATATCAAAGGCAGTGGTGCCGTCATCATCGTTATAGGTATAACCCAGTGGCGCACCTGCATCGGTGCCTCCCTTGCGTGTTGCTACCGGACAAGGGATAGCCCCCGTACAGCCAGTCGCATCCTGTGCGGGATGCACATAAAGGTTGGCCAACATACCCATCTCCATGTGCTCGGTCGCTTCCACATGACAATGGTAGATATAGGTGCCCGGCTCTACGATGTTGTAGTAGTAGGTCAGGGTTGCACCCATGTTGATGGAGATTGAAACCTCCGGCACGCCATCGAATACAGTGGCGGCATTCGGGAAGCCATGAAAATGGACCGTATGCGGATCGAACAGATCGGGACGAATCACCGTACCGACGTTGGTCAGGTTCAGCCAAAACTCATCACCCTGATCCAGCTCAACCGTGGGTCCAGGCCACTCCGCATCGAGGATGCCTTCCGCAATGAGATCATCGGGAAGGGTTCCTGTCTGATCGCCGAAACCAAAGATATAGAGCGGGTTGGTATCCGACATGATGGCGAAACTGTCACCTGCGATCAGCGACATACACTTCGCATTCGGATGATTGGGATCAGGACTATCGATCACCGCATCACCATCCGTATCGCCTTTACACTGTACGTTGACCACTGCGCTGGCGCTTCCCATCATTCCAAGCAATGTGATTGCAACTGCCCCGGCAAGGGCTTTTTTGGTAAAAATTTTCATCTGGCGTTACTCCTCATGATTTTTTGTAACTGCCTAAAACTAAATCTGCTGTTTGCTGATCCCTTTGGGTGGAACCCTTGTCCTTGATAAGCAAGGGCTCCACCGTGAGGAGATCATTCACATCGCTTACTACTACATCGCCTCGTCTGCGCCGATGTCGTTATTGCCACCGTTAGGACGTGCTTCATCGTCGATATCTTCACCGAGTCGACCGCCAAGACCAACGTTGCCGCCGTTATTAATGGCCGCTGACGCTGCAGTCAGGTGGTAATCGAACAAGGGTCCCTCAGCGTTGCCCGAAATCATATCCAGTTCAACCAGTGACAGTGGACCGAAGGCCACCTGGATGAAGTTGCCACCCTCGTCGAAGGCGCCGGCGGTAGCCAGGGTCTTGAACTCAGGGAACAGGAAGCCATCGCGACTCTCGTTGAAGTACCCGTTGACGAACCCTGGATCACCATTAATAAACTGGTTACCTCCAGGAGACACTTTCACGAGCTCACCGGCTTGTAGCAGTGAGGTACGGACGTCCAAGAGACCTTCACTTGCTGGGATCTCAACCGTACCACTCATCACGCCCAGATCGTTGGTGAAGTCTTCAACATCCAATTCCAAGTCCACTGCGTTACAGGTGGCTGGATCAAAGGTTGACAGATCGGCCGGAACACTTGCCAAACACCCAACGGTTGCCGGGAAAAGTCCCGTCTCACTGATTGCAGTGGCAGGATCGTCAAAGTTCAACCAGAAGAACGAACGGTTGTGATAGACGATATTGTTCCGCTGGAAAATATCGGAAAACACTGCACCATCAGGAACCACATCACCAGCAGGATTACGGAGCGCATCCCGCACATCTCCGATCGCCGTCAGCTGCGACATCAACGGACTATGTAGTCTGGAGACAACACCTGCTGGCTGTGCAATGGACAAGTTGGGATTGGTGATCTCGAACGCTTGCGAACCGGTCGCCGTGCTGTCGTTGTTCGCAACAGTGTTGTTACGAACGATCGCCTGCAACGAGTCGCTAACAGAGATAGCACCTGCTACACCAGCCACGTTATTGTCGATCATATTGTTGAAGACAAACACGTCGTACCAGGGGCCACGATTACCCGGACTACGATCCACATCAAGGCCATTCGCGCTATCGATACGGATACCCGAGCCATCGCCAGCACCTGCCAGATTACCGCGGATGATGTTGCCATCAACCGTGACATGACCGGAACCTGGAGAGAGCATCAGACCCAGCTCAGTTGAAGGCTGCAGACCGGGCTGACCACCGATGAAAATACCGCCACCGGAAGGTGCCGTACCGACCTGCTGATTGAAGACCTCATTAAAGATAATGTGGTTGTCTTCAATCAGACCGCTGTTGGAGCGGCCAAAGTGGGCGATACCGCCACCGTTACCCTTGCCGAAGTTACCGCAGATCCAGTTGTTCTGGACACGATAAGCATCAGCACCCGTATGCAGGGAGATACCGCCACCCGTGCCGTTGGAGTTGCCATTTTGCGCTATGTGGTTGTAACGGATCTTGATCTGGTCATTCCGTGCATCGTCGTAGACCAGGTCACCCACTTCATTTACATCAACACCACCAAAGTTGTAGTCCTGTTCATTAGCGATGTTGTGCGTGATATTGGGATGACCAATACGCACGCCACCACCAAAGATACCGGAGTTGGATTGCACCCGGTTGTTGCTGATCTTCAGGAACTGGTTGAAACCATTGGCCACAATGCCGCCACCCTGGCTTGCGCCGATGATGGTGAAACCATCAATACGCGCACCACGATTGGCCAGTGCACCAAAGCGATTGGCTCCGGTCCGTTTACCAGCCACGAAGATGCCAGCACCCTCCTCTGACGGAAAGATCGCTTCAGCCAGGCCTGGGAAACCCAGTGGCGCCAGCTGCTGACCTATCAGACGGTCAATAGAACCGGCAGTATCGAGCACAGTTGCCAGTTCACGCCAGGCGATGATCTTCTCGGTGGGAGATTGACGAGCGTTGAGGCTCACAACACCGGCACCCCAACCCTGCAGCTTCACAGGCTTCCACATGATGACCAGCTCGTTGTAGACGCCAGGCTCGACCAGGATCATGTCGCCAGGCGCCACACCAGGTTCTCCCTTGGTGGGATCACCAATGGCTTCCTGAATGGTGGCGAAGTCACCCGGCACACTCCAGACATCGAAGGTTTGGCCATTGGGTCGAACACCATACTCGGTGCCTCCAATTTCGGTACCTACAGTTAGGGTCACGCCGAGAGGCGAATCAACCGGTGCTGGAACACCATTTACGCGGGTAACAACTACCTGGTAATCACCCGGTGCAACAGCCGGCACTTCCGCGAAGATCCGGTTGCCGTTACCGTTCACAACAGTCATGGAGATTTCCGTACCGTCTTCAGCCACCAATTTGGCTAAAGGTGACCCACCAAAGTTATAGTTGCGAGTCACGAACTTATTAGCCAGATCAACACCATCCCACTCGGGATTCGGTACTTGGACATTGTTGCCCATAGCCTGAATGCGAATCTGCTGTCCAGGCAGTGCGAAAGGACCAATCCGAGCACCGCGACGTTTCACATACTTGATCATCGGAACCAGGGTCGGACGTTCGCAGTCAACCGGAAAGTTGCCAGGACCTGCAAAAGCAGCAATCGGCTCTACCGGTGTATCCAGATAGGTGGTCACACCCGGCATGTACTGGAAGGTGTAGCAGAACTGACTGAACTGCGAGTTATAGAATGGATCCAGCATGGTTGAAGCATTGCCATTTTCATCGACACCGTCACCATCCGTATCCAACGCAGGATTGTAGGCCGGGTTACTCACAGGACCGGCGTCGTTCATGCAGGAGACCAGCATGTTAGGCGACTGACCTGAAGGCATACCCAGATTGGCGGTGAAGGTAGAAGGTAATACTGCGTTGTAGCGACCAAAAGTGTCGGCATAAATACGAGAGACTTCATTGCCCTCTGCATCGAAGAAAGCGACAGGCGCATTCGGTGGTGCAAACTTCTCACCAAAGGCCGGCGAGTTCGGGTTGAACTCGTTAGCCAGGTCGTTGAGGATTACGCCTGAAGCGTTAGCCATCAGCGGTACGTCGGTCATCAGGAAGAATTCCACGCCGGCATTCTGGGCACCGGACAGCGGCACCTGTTTGCGGTCACAAAGCGGACGCTCATCACCACTGTTTGGAATCTGATCACCGGCAAATGGTGCTGCTACATCGGCTGGGTCCAGACCCGGGATGATCTGTAAAGGATCACCACTACCGTCTTTCGTCGCCATGGCCAGCAACTGAGGCACCTCAACCAGGTCACCCACACAGCTCGGCGCGATAGCCTGGAGTTCAGCACTCTGATCTGAGGAGATATAGCTATCACCGAAGTCAACGTTTTTGTGATGCTCTTGGACCAGCTTGTAACCCGCTGGCGTGGCAGCCTCGACAATATAGTCGGCGGGCAACATCCACTCATCTGGAAGGATATAAGGAGCGTTTGTGTCAGGGTTGATCAGAGCCTGACGACTGCTATAGAAAATGTTCAGCTTGTCCTGAATATCCGGATGCAATTCGGCCGTATCGTAATTGTTGAAAGCAAAGCCACCGTCAAACACGCCGGGACGGACCTGGTTGAAGTTACGCAGGCCGTCGAAACAGCGGCTGTTTTCTTCAGCAGTGATGGTGCCGTCCAGATCGAAGTCGAGCAGGTTCTCACCCTGACAACCGGTGGGCAGACTATCGTCCCAACTGTCAGTCCAGGTAACCGCCAGGGCATCACCATGGTCAAAGGCAAGATTGCCATTGTGGTCAACGTCTTCGTTACCAGGAAAGTTACCCAGTGGGTAGTTGTCTACATCGGCCAGTTCGCCTGGTATTCCATTCTGATTGGCATCATCGATCTCGGCATTGTCGGCTTCGAGAGTGCCATTGCCATTCCAATCGATATCGCAATCATCGGCAGGGAAATTACCCTGTGGGAAACAGTCGATATCACCATCGGCGTACAAGTTGACCTGGACGCGAGGAATACCCGGCTCCCAGGTCTCGGCACCGGTGAACTGAGGTTCATCCTCGGCACGTACGGTGGCGTAGTAGACGATACCGGAGACACCACCATTCTCACCCACGAACTCTGGCAGTTTTGGTGGAAATACGGTGAAATCCGGATCGGTGAAGTTCACATAGTCGGTTTTACCGAACTGCATGACGCTGGTCTGACCCAGGAAGCCCTGGAAGGCAGCCGTCAGCACCTGGCCAGTCTCCGTACGTGAGAGATTGTTACCGGTATTCGGATTGTCCAGCGCAGTACCGATCACACAACCGCTATTTGGATCTTCAGGATCCATAGACTGTGCTGGGGTACAAATCTGAGGCTGAGGCGTCATCTCACCAAAACCCGGGAAGGCATCGGTGGACGTATCAACGAAACCACCCGCATCAGTGACGAAGGTCGCACCGGTTGCTTTCTTGTTGCCGAAACCCACCTCAGCAACCAACCAATGGAAGAAAGGGAATACCTCGTCGAAAGGCGCCAGGCCATCATTATCAGTCGGGAATTCCTGATAGATGGAACCGTCACGCCAGCGGATACCGACCGGTCCCGCTTCTGGACCGACGGGACCTTCTGTAGCATCCCAGAACCCATTCTGATTGTCATCGTTGAAGATGGCCGTATTCAGACGGGCAAACCAGTTGAAGACAGCCACATCACCGAAGTCACAGGAAGCACCGTTGTTACAGGTGCCACCGGTCTCGTCAACAGTAAAGGGTTGCGCCGCAAATACCACATCCAGGTTGGCATCCCAGATGGCCAGCTGATAACTGCCCGGCGGTACGTTTGCGATGCTGAAACTGCTATCGCCCTCGCAAGGTGATGCATAGAGGCCTCTGCCCAAAACGCCACCCGGAGCGGTCTCGTTCAAACCGATCCAGCATTGAGGAAAAGGACGGCCACTAAAGAATTGGAAGTTAGGGGAACGGGACATATGCATGTCTGTAACCGTTCCGCTGACCGTGGCAACCTGCTCACCGGCCAGAGGTGGCTGCAGTGGAGGGAATCCGCCATCAGTTGTGGATTTAACAAAACCCACGAAGACATGGGGTCCAGGTAGACCGAACTCGACAAATACCGGGGGCTCATTGGCCTTTACCCAGGCATCGATGACCTTGCTACCTTCGATGGTGGAGGTCTGCTGCCAGCCCGGATCAACCGAGTCAGGCGGAATAATCACCACACCATATTTACCTGGGGCAATGTTCTTGACGGTCAGATAACCCTCATCTGAGAACTGCAGGGTACCATCACCCAAGGATTCAACGATTTGGTCACCATTAGCATCAAAGCAGCCGTAGTTGGTGAATGGGTCTGCGTCGGGCTGCCCATCTGCATCACAACCTCTCTGATAGGTAGTACCCAGCGGATTACCGAAAACATCCTGGATCACCTGGCCGCCATTCTGGCCATAACGACCTGCCGGCTCTTCAAGAAACAGTTGGAACTGGGTCCAGTCCACATGACCAGGCAGTGGAACCTTTTGGCCACCGACCAGAATGGGATCACCATTTTCATCCACCTCAAAACCTGGATCCGTCTCTTCAGGCAGATCCGGTACACCATTAATCGGTGCATTGTCATGGAAGATATAGATAGAGATCTGCGTAGTTGGAATCGGCTGCTTCTGCACCACTACCGTGACATTATCCAATGTCTGGTTGGGATCATCTGCATTAGGCAGTACCGTCGTCTTGTTACCGCTGATGCTGTAACCCGCATAGGGCAGCACAGAGACGTAGTAACGACCTGGAGCAACTTGGATGATGTTG
Source organism: Candidatus Thiodiazotropha sp. (ex Monitilora ramsayi) (assembly GCA_025655575.1). Classification (GTDB taxonomy): domain Bacteria; phylum Pseudomonadota; class Gammaproteobacteria; order Chromatiales; family Chromatiaceae; genus Thiodiazotropha. Next base: position 76,032 of record JAHXIP010000011.1, read on the forward strand.
ACACTGTCAGTCTCTTCATTACCACTCAGCGCATTACCGTTGAAATCAACAGCCGGTGGATGGTTACTGGCATGAAAGCTCATAGAGAGCAGTTCATCCGGATTGGTTGCCGGGTTGGCAGGATCAACATCAAATGTTTTATCCTCCTGCACCAAATAGCGGAAACCGCTAACCGGATTACCGTTCTTGTCTACCACGTTCAGATTGAACTGTGCGGCATTCAGGGACGAGGTGACGAAAAACAGACAAAACAATAGGAAGACCACTGCTCCCCTGTTTCTGTTTACCTGGCTCTCTTGTATCATGACTTGTTCTCCAGATCTCTTGTGATCATTCGATCTACTTACAGCACGTCAAAATCGTTCAATAGACGCACCCAGCCCTTTAGGCGGCTTATAGGAAACTCTATATACAAGGAAGCTTCGGGTCTTTGCGTGGTACTACGCCTTTAATGGGTCCCGACCCCCACTCACCCCACCCTGATACTAGGTAGCCGATTGGAGGGAAAGACCCCACCCAGGAGGTAGGGTGGATACGCGATAACAGACCGCATGCAAAAGGGAGTTATATTCCCAAATATATGGGAAATTTTCCCCAATTCCCTCGATGCCATAAGGGTTGCAGAATTGGCTCGAATACATAACCATTGCTGGAAATGTCTGGGTGAATCTGTACTATTTCCTGCATAGCCCTACCCAGAAAAACTACTGTGTATCAATGGACCGATGAATAGCGAAAAAAAGAAAATAGTCATTGCTGAAGATCACACCATCCTCAGAGCTGGGCTCAAGGCACTTCTAACGTCCAATCCCGACTTTGAAATCATTGGTGAAGCCGATAATGGCCGTGACGCCATCAGGCGAGTGATCGAATTAAAACCGGATCTTGTCATCATGGATTTAAGCATGCCCGGCATGAATGGCATGGATGCGGTGAGAGAGATCAAGGACCGTATGCCTGAAGTCAAAGCATTGGTGCTGACGGTCCATTCGGAAGAGGAATATGTGCTGGCAAGCCTACAGGCCGGTGCAAACGGTTATGTCCTCAAAGATGCCACTCATAATGAGTTACTGGTTGCCGCCGAGCGAGTGCTTGATGGTAAAACATTTCTCAGTCCGGACATCACAGAAAAGGTTGTGAATAGCTACCTCAACACCAGTAATGTCAGTCAGGAACCTGTGACTCGTTGGGATACGGTAACTCAGAGAGAAAGACAAATCTTAAAGCTGATTGCGGAAGGACACACCAACAAAAGCATGGCGGAGTATCTTTGTATCAGCGTGAAAACAGTTGAAAAACACCGTGCCAATCTGATGAAGAAACTCGATCTGCACAATGTCTCAGCGCTAACGACTTACGCGCTTGAAAAAGGAATTATCAGCCGCTGAGTGCAACTTTTTCGACAGGGAAACCAACACGAATCTCGACGCCCCGCCCTGTCGCCGCATTCACTTCGCAAGAACCGCCGATAGACTCCGCACGCTCTCGCATACTCATCAAACCCATACCCATGCCCTGCTCGGAACGAACCTGCTCCAGGTCAAAACCAATACCATAATCCCGGATGACGAGTTGAATGCTATCACCCTCCTGATAGAGCGAGATTACGACTGATTTAGTTTGAGAATATTTCACTGCGTTATTGAGTCCTTCCTGAACGATCCGGTAGATCACCGTTTTATAGGTTTCAGGGATCATCGACTCATCAAGATCGAAGCGTGTCTCCACATTAAGTCTTGAACAACCCAGAGAGATCTGCCGACACTGCCATGAGATTGCGGCCAAGACACCCAGGTCATCCAGTATGGCCGGACGCAGAGCGCCGCAGATCGACCGGACTTCACCCATCGCCTGCTTGGTCATGTCGGAGATGATTGCCAACGAATCCTTGATCTCTTTTGGCAGTTCGACTTTATCTTGGGATTCACACCCACTCAGGCAATTTTGAATGTGAAGATTGATGCTGGTCAGTATCTGCCCGAGTCCATCATGAAGTTCCCGGGAGATACGCCTCTTCTCTTCCTCTTCGGAACTCATGGCTGACGCGGGTAACTTGGATGCCTCAGGCAGCTCACTCACCTGACTGCTGGGTAGCTGACTGAGCAGGCTGATTCGATCAGATATAGAAAGGAATGCCGTGGTTTTCTGATTGACGTCGAAGGACTCTCCTACTAGAGAGAGCATTGGTTCAAGGGATGCCATGCTGCAGATCTCTTCTGTACGGGTCATTTTGTCTGCCTTTGTAATTGTCAATCTAATCACCTTCCAACTGCTGCCATCACTCCCTGTGAAAAACACGATGTCTTTATCGATTGTTATCTAATTCACAAAACAAAAAAAAAGCACATCCTGTGAATTACTTTAGGTGTCTTAGCACTTTTGATGCCAACAGGCATTATTAAATTTAAAATACAATGGGTTATAAGATATAATTAATGGCGATTATCTTCTTGGCGATTTTTTTTGTGTAAATTATTTCGACACATTTCTGGGAATTTCTCCCCACCACTCTGCGGCAAATGCCCTAGTAGTGGGGGGCTGTCGATTTTTTTTACGGGGGAAATCCCTAGGGCGATTGCCAGGCGTACGAAAAAGCGGCCGTCAGACGGCGCCGAAAAGCATGATGGATCCGCTGGGTAGTGATGAGACTGCCTCAGGAAAAAAGCCGAGTCACTCTGGTGAGATCCTCTCGTGTATCAACCCCATGACCAGGTATTTCTTTGGCTTCACTCACGTGGATCTTGCCCCCGTGCCAAAGTACCCTCAGTTGCTCAAGGGACTCGGCCAATTCAATGGGCGCAGGCTGGCAATCCACAAAGTTGGCTAAATAGCCTGAACGATAGGCATAGAGCCCAATATGACGAGAAAAACCGGTATCTGTCGGTAGGTTACTGTCGGCTTCAACAAACTCATCGCGATGCCAGGGGATGGGGGCTCGACTGAAATAGAGTGCATACCCTTCCCTATCGGTGACAACCTTGACTGTATGTGGGTCGAAAAGTACAGCGCGATCGGTGATAGGTGCGGAGAGCGTGGTGACCGATGCTGCAGGATGCTGCTCCATATCCTCTGCAACCTGTGCAAGTAGCACTGGCGGCATGCAGGGCTCGTCACCTTGCAGGTTGACAATAATTGCTTCACTGCTCCAGCCTCTGGAAGCTGCCACCTCTGCGATGCGGTCCGAGCCACTACGGTGCTCACTGCTTGTCATGCAGACATCTGCTTTGAAAATCTTACAGGCTTCAGCAATCCTTTCATCGTCCGTTGCAATCACTACATCACTGGCGCCACTTTCGACAGCCCGTTCCCAGACATGCTGAACCATCGGCTTTCCCGCAATATCCATCAGGGGTTTTCCAGGTAATCTTACTGAGGCATAACGTGCAGGTATGACAACTTTGAAGCTCATGATAATCAGGCCTTGGGAATCTCTTCTTCAGGGGAAAGCTTACGCGCTTCGTCTTCCAACATCACGGGAATCTCGTCGCGAATGGGATAAGCCAGTCTATCAGCCCGGCAGATCAGCTCCGCCGCATCCTTATCGTAATAGAGTTTCCCCTTGCAGACAGGGCAGACCAGAATATCGAGTAGTTTGCTATCCATCATTGAGTCTTTTAACCATTGTGTCGAATGCTATTTGAAAACCGCTATCCGGCTTGGCGGATGCGGGTACATACCAATAATCGGGTTGTGCGAACAATTCGCACTTTACTCCATCTTTCTCTGTCATGAGAACCGTTTCTTGAGGTAATGCCTGTAACTCCTCCTCTCGGAAAGGGTGGTGATCCGGAAAAGGATAACATTCCGGTGACAAACCGGCTTTTTGTAGCATGGTAAAGAATCGACTCGGATGCCCTATACCTGCGATAGCGCAGATTTTTTCGTCACTAAAAGAGGTAAGCATCCTCTCTTCACTTCCGTCCAGGCGCACAGCCAGTTCTCCTCCTACCTGCATCGAATACTCATCCGCCTCGCCATTGCCATTAACAATGACCAGATCGACCTTATTCAAACGTCTTGGCCGCTCTCTCATCGGTCCGGCGGGTAGGCAAAGTCCGTTGCCAAACCGTCGATCTCCATCGATCACCACAATCTCTAAATCCCGCTGCAACGCATAGTGCTGGAGCCCGTCATCAGAGATGATGAAATCGCAATCATGGGCAGAGAGCAATGCACTGCCTGCCTCCCATCGATTCGGACCCGCAAACACAGGACATTTCGCTCGGCGTTGCATCAATACGGCTTCATCTCCCACCGCTGCGGCTTTACTGTTCTCTGTGACTTCGCAAGGCCAGACATCTGATAGCCCACCATAGCCACGAGTGATGATCCCGGGCTTGTTTCCCATGCGGCGGAGTTGCTCGGCCAGCCAGATTACCAAGGGTGTTTTACCTGTCCCGCCGACCGTGATATTACCGACGACGATGACTGGGACACTGAGCTGTTTCGTCTTGATCAGTCCAAGTCTGTAAGCAAGACGTCTTAGTGCAACGAGCAGGCAGAACAGACCGCTCAGAGGTAACAGCAGTAGCGTTATTGGATGCCAGCCTTGCCAGGATCGCTGAATCGATTTCAACAGCGTTACGGCCTCACTCTGCCGGCGGACGATGCGCGGAAAAGGTCATGCGCACAAGACCAAGCTGACTGGCGGCATCCATGGCAGTCATCACTGACTGGTGTGGTGTCCTGGCATCCGCATTGATAATAACGGGCAGATCTTTGTCATCGCCAACCGCCTTCTCGATGGCACGCTTCAGCGTCTCGATCTGGGTATTGATGACTTCCTGTTGATTGATATAGAAAATACCGCTGGCATCGATAGTGATATCGAGTTCCTTCTGCTCATGTTGCGCCTTTTCACCTGTGGCCTCAGGCAGTTCTACCAGTATCTGCGCTTCACGATCGAAGGTCGTGGAGACCATAAAGAAAATCAACAGCAGGAAGACAACGTCTATCAATGGCGTGATATCGACTTCCGGGGATTTGCGTGGATGGGGACGCAGATTCATATCGAATATTCCCTATTCCCGCTCACCATGCATGACTTCCACTAGCTTCAACGCCTGCTCCTCCATACCCAAAACCAGGCGATCGATGAGCCCGCTGAAATAGCGATGAAACATCAAGCTTGGAATGGCGACAGAGAGGCCTGCAGCCGTCGTGATCAATGCCTCGGAAATACCACCGGCTAACACCCCCGGGTCACCCACACCGGCGGTCACGATGACACTAAAGACCTTGATCATGCCGATCACTGTACCCAACAGGCCCAACAACGGTGAAATCGATGCGATGGTGCCCAGTGTATTGAGATAGCGATCAAGCTCCAGTACGACCTGACGCCCTACCTCCTCAATCGCCTCCTTCATTACCTCTTTGCTGTGATTCCGGTTGGTCAGGCCTGCCGCCAAAATCCGGCCCAACGGAGAACTGGCGCGTAGTTTGTTGAGGTCTGCCCTGTCGAGCTTCTTCTCTGTATGCAGTTGCAGTATCTGCCTCATCAAATGATCAGGCATGACACGCTTACGGCGCAGCATCCAAAAGCGCTCCAACACAATTGCCAATGCCACAATGGAGCAAACGATGATAGGTAGCATCAACCAGCCACCTGATTTTACAAACTCAAACACTTTGTATTCGTCCTTTTGAAATCCTGAAATGCAGATCAGTTAGCCATAATAGATCCGTACATCTCAACCATGGGCACACCTTAATGAATGTTTGGGGATATCATATGCCAAATTGAATCGTCCTTCTCCCTCAGGATACGTACGAAGCTGAACAGGCATCAAAAAAAACAACCCCTTGCATGACAAAGAGAGCGATTTATCGTTCATCATACTTGAAGGCGCTATCTATCTGGAAGTGACCGACTCGATCCGATTGCGGCCAATCCCGATTAGGGATATTTTCTGCATCTGAGCCGACGCACTTTCGCTCCAGTAGTGTGCATTTATCCGGCGATAAAGCAATGGCTCCGCTGAAGTCCGGTTTTTTTTGAGGTGAAGTTGAATGGCGCCCTCCTCAGCACTATCGAGGACTTCAGCCCCCATTGCACGCCAGCGATCTACTATCTCTGGTTTAGGAAATCCATAGCGATTCCGGTATCCCGTTGAAAACAACACCCACTCTGGCTCCACTGCGCTGACGAAAGCATTGCCCGATGAGGATTTCGAGCCGTGATGTGGCGCCACCACAATTTGTGCCTTAAGACCGTCACCATAGCGTTTCACAAGGTGTCTTTCAGCGCTTGCCTCAATATCTCCGGGTAGCAATAGTGTCCACACACCGTTGCTGACCTTCAAGACACAAGAGCGGTCATTAGCACGTGTGAATTGATCCTGTGATGCTGGATGCAGCAGCGAAAAAACCACACCGTTCCAAGACCATGTCTCACCTGCCAGACAGTTTCTGGCGGTCTCAATATCCAGTGGTTCTCCGCTGAGTATCTCTCCCACCTCCACCGCGCCGATAATCGCGCTAAGACCGCCAGCATGGTCCTGGTCATTGTTACTCACAATCAGGCGGTCGATTTTATTGAGATTTCTCGACGCCAAATAAGGCAGCACCGCACTCTCAGCTGCATTGAAGCCTGACGCATAGGCGGGCCCCGTATCATAAACCAGCAAGTGATCAGTGGTTTCGATCACACAGGCCAGCCCCTGCCCCACATCCATCAATGTGAATCTAATTTCCCCCTGAGCGGGTCTCTCAGGCTCGACCAGCAGCACAGGGCATATCATCAATATTCCTAACGAACGCCCTGGTACACCTACAGGCATCAGCAAAAGCAGCCCACCCAGCAACGCGATGAGCCAAACCCATTGGGGTAAATGGGCCAGTTGAATCATTGCCAGCGGGCTCTCGGCCAGCCACTGCAAAAAAAAGAAGGTGTATTCCATCAGAAACCCGACCATGGCGTACCAGTGAACAGCTAAGCCAGGCATGACAAGCAGTGGAAGCCCCATCAGTGACGCAGGGACTAAAACAATGGCAAACCAGGGCACCATCAGAAGATTGATCAGTGGCGCCAGTGTGGACGCCTCACCGAAAAATATGAACAGTATGGGCATCAATCCCAATGTGATGCTTGCCTGGATCTTCAGCATCGGTCGCCAACCCTTTGCGGGTGAGATACGACCATCGACAGCCAGCAGGATCAATGCGACAGCACCAAATGAAAGCCAGAATCCTGCCGCCATCGGTGCGAAGGGATCGACCAGTACAACCAGAAACAGGGCCAGGGAAAGACTTCGCCCATGACTGACCCGGCGACCCAGCATTAATCCTCCCAATGCCACCAGCAGCATCAAGAGTGCACGCTGTGTCGGCAGTGCAAATCCCGCAAGCGCAGCGTAGATCAGAGCACTGAAGAGACCGATAAAGGCACCAGCCCGAAGTGCTGGCATGCGTAGCGTCAGTCGCTCACTGCGGCGCCACAGCCATTGCCCGAGAAACAGCATCCAGCCGGCCACCAGCCCCACATGCAGGCCAGATATCGCGATTAGATGATTCGTTCCCGTTTGGGTAAATACCCGCCAATCCTCACGCTCGAGACCACGTCGATCACCGATTGTCAGCGCCTTGACCAGGGCGGCTGATACGCTGCTCTGCAATATTGTATCTAACCGTGTTGCAATGGATTGCCTGAGCTTATCGAGACCGACAACTTCATCATGCTCTGGCTTGAGACGTGCGCCGTTCCACTCTCTGACGTAACCGGTTGCTTGTATACCCTGACTAAAAAGCCATTTCTCATAGTCAAATCCGGCTGGATTCTGCATACCTCTGGGACGTTTTAGCCTCACCATTATTCGCCACGCCTGTCCCGGCTCAATGCGCTGGGGCGCCTGGTACCAGTTAAGTCGAATAAGATTCAGATCGACGGATTCGCCTTCATCATCGGTCAGCCGGGAGATACGCAAATGGAATCGCACAAGGCGGCCACGCTGCTGTGGCAGTGATTCTACAACCCCCTCAGCCAACAGATCTCTACCCTCAAGCTCAATCGGTAACTGCTGAGCCATTTGCAGCGTAGCGAATAGCAGGCTCCAGCAACAACCCGCCAACAAGGCTAAAGCCGGCCTTAAGTGCCCATAACGCCACAACCAGGGAACTGCAAGCAGAAGACCCAACCACTCGATTGCCGGTAGTGTGGGGGAAAAATGGAAAAGCGCTGCACCCGCAACGAAGGCGATAAGAATCTTATTCATGACACTTCCCTGTGTGATCGGCATTGACAGCAGTTAACCCTGCAAAGATTGCTGGTGTACACTACTTACACGTGCTTCAATACAGCCCCTTACTGGACCACCTATTCAGTTCAATTCGCCGCAAAGATGCCGAAAAGACTCATCAAGCGCCTGCTGCCCCATCACGACAAGGTGCGTGAACATAAGCATCTACAGGTTTTCGGTACCCTTCTGCATGACGGCAACCTCTGGCACCTGAATCGCCACTCCGCTTCGGGCGGGTTTGCGGTCGGACTCTTTATGGCCTTTGTCCCTTTGCCTTTTCAGATGATCTTCGCCGCCGCCGCAGCCATACTTTTTCGAGTCAACCTACCCCTCTCGGTTACCCTGGTCTGGATCACGAATCCAATCACCATACCGCCTATGTTTTTGTTTGCCTATCTGGTAGGAACCTGGGTAGTCGGTGTACCACCTGACGTCGAGCCATTCCAATTCAGCCTTGAATGGATAGAGAACGGCGGACTCAATAGTATTTGGTTGCCTCTGCTGGTCGGTTGCCTGATCTGTGCCAGTGTCTCCGCCCTTTTGGGATACGGCATGATCCGCTGGATCTGGCGCTGGCACGTGGTTGAGAAGTGGAAGCTGCGTCGGCTGCGTAAAAAGGCAGCGAAAACACCTACCATTTCAAGACAGCGTTAATTTCCCATCTTCAAGGGACCAAATCCGATCCATACGGCCAGCCAATTCGGGGTCATGAGTCACAACCGCAAAACTTGTACCGATCTCCCGATTCAACTTCAGCATCAATTCATACACCTGCTCAGCGGTCTTGCGATCAAGATTACCGGTCGGTTCATCCGCTAGAACGCAATCGGGATGATGTACCAGGGCACGAGCCAGGGCGGCACGTTGACGCTCTCCACCGGAAAGCTCTGTTGGCTTGTGAGCGATGCGATCACCCAATCCCACTTGTTGCAACATCTCAGTTGCCTTTTGTCTTGCCAGGTTGACAGGCTGCCCGCCAATCAATAAAGGCATGGCCACATTTTCCAGTGCAGTGAACTCCGGTAACAAGTGATGAAACTGGTAGACAAAGCCCAGACTGCGATTGCGTAGCCGTCCTCTCTCGCGCTCACTCAGTTCGACCAGGTTCCGCCCATTCACCAACACGCGTCCACCATCCGGGCGGTCGAGACCACCAAGACAGTGCAATAGGGTACTCTTACCTGAACCTGAGGCACCAATGATCGCGACCCGCTCACCACGTGCTATTTGCAGATCCACACCTTTCAGCACCTCGACGCTCAGGTTGCCCTGGGCAAACGTCTTGGTCAGTCCTTCGGCCTGCAGCACCGATTGCGGATTACTCATAGCGGAGCGCCTCCGCCGGTTGCGTCCGAGAGGCTTTCCAGGCCGGATAGAGTGTGGCAAGCAGGGTTATCAGTAGGGCTCCGATGCCAATGAAGAGGATATCCCCCATTTGAGGGTCCGAGGGTAATTTACTGATGTAATAAATACTGGAGTCGAGAAACTCTATACCCAAGCGGTGCTCAATCCAGCTGACGATCGATTCCACGTTGTTGGCCAGAAGCACGCCACCGATCATTCCCAACAGATTTCCGATCACACCAATTGTCGCGCCTTGCACCATAAAGATTCCCATGATGGAACCGGGCGAGGCGCCCAGCGTGCGCAGTATGGCGATATCAGACTGTTTGTCCGTCACCACCATCACCATGGTGGAAACGATATTGAAGGCAGCCACCGCGACAATGAGAGAAAGAATAATCGTCATCATGCGCTTTTCTGTCTGCAGTGCAGCAAAAAAATTGCGGTGTTGCATGGTCCAGTCGCTAATGCGGTAGTAACCGCCCATCTTCAACGCCAGGTCACGGGAAACTTCTGGAGCCAGATAAAGATCATCGAGTTTGAGTCTGATACCGGTCACTGCATCTTTCAGGCGCATCAACTTGGCGGCATCCTCGATATGTAGAATGGCTACACCCCGGTCGTAATCCCCCATACCCACTTCAAAGATACCATTGACCTTGAATCGCTTCAGACGGGGCATGATGCCGGCCGGTGTCACATTAATCTGTGGCGTTACCAGGGTAACTTTGTCGCCGACGGAAACACCGAGAATCAGTGCCAGCTCATGTCCCAAGATAATACCAAAGTCACCTGGCTGCAGATCATCAATGGAGCCTTTGGTGATCGCTGAAACCACCTCGGAAACCTCGCCTTCCTGATCGGGTAGAATGCCACGCAGCAGCACGCCACTGACCTTCTGTCCGCTGATTAGCATACCCTGCCCCTCGACGTAGGGTGCCTCACCGATGACATGGGGGAAACTTTTGGCCCGCTCCCGTACCTCGCGCCAGTCACTCAGTTCACCACTCACACCAGAAATCGTGGCGTGTGAAGCCATTCCGAGAATCCGTTCACGGACTTCCTTGTGAAAGCCGTTCATAACAGAGAGGACGACAATCAAAGCCACCACACCCAACATGATCCCCAACATGGAGATCAATGAGATGAAGGAGATGAAATGATTCCGCCGTTTGGCGCGTGTATAGCGCAGGCCGATATAAAATTCGATCGGTTTAAACATGGCTGGGCATTTAAACACACTAACCCTTTCTATAACACCAAAGAGAGTGGGACATTGTGTGATCCTGGTTTAAGGATTGCTACAGGAAGCCGACATACTTTCTAGAACAAAATTACGTATAAAAGACTCATCGTTTCCTATGGTTAGAGATGGGTGCTATATTCTTCTTTAAGCGAGACAAATATGGAGTTGCTCTGATGACATTTCGATTTATCCCCGTTGTTGCCAGCTTGGCTTTCTTATCGGCACAACCTGCCATTGCCGATGTACTGCTCATCGATGCGATCAATCAAGAGCCGATCAACAGTGAGGAAGGGCTACCACGTCCCTCCCGGGGCATGACCATGAACCAGGTCAAACAGCGCTTCGGAGACCCTGCGACTGAATACCCGTGGGTGGGACAGCCTCCAATTACCCGATGGGACTACAGCAACTATTCGGTCTTCTTCGAACATCAGTACGTTCTGACATCTGTCATCCACCATTAGTGCTGCCAGCCTTGAATTCTTTGAATGGCCTGCTGTGTGCAGGCCTTTTTTTATCAGCGCCTGATACCTCAAACCTGAAAAAAATCCGCCCTACCTAATCCCCCAGAAAAATCACCCGAAATATTCTTGACTGTAATACTTGGTTATTGTTACTTTCAGCTGTCTTTTGTTCCAACAGGTAGTACCCCATGTCTGAATCTGCAACTTCATCTGCCTTGATGCACTCCATCATCCAGCGCATCGCCACCGGCCCCGAACTCAGCAAAGATATTTCTCTGCAAGAGGCCAGTGGCGGTACCACTGCGATTCTGCGCGGTGAAATAGATGATGTTCAGGCAGCAATCTTCTTCATCGCCCTACGCATGAAACGTGAGACCGATGACGAAAACAAAGGCATTTTGGATGCCATCCTCAAAGTTTCAGACAGCCGTGTTGCTGAAGTTGATGAAGTGGTCTCTCTGGCCGACCCCTATGATGGCTTTAATCGAAATCTCCCGGTGGCCCCCTTCATCCCAGTGGTACTCGCTGCCTGTGGATTACCCACGGTCAGTCATGGACTCGATGCCGTGGGACCAAAGTTTGGCGTTACTCACCGACATGTCCTGCAGGCTGCGGGCATTGATGTGGATATCAGCCTGGATGACGCGACCGCACGCATTGCAGATCCGGAGACGGGTTGGTCTTATGTGGATCAGCGCACTTTTTGTCCCGGTCTGCACGACTTGACCCAGCTGCGGCAGCGGATCGTCAAGCGACAGGCATTGACCACTGTCGAAGTGTTGGCAAAACCCATTACCGGACGTCAAAAGACTCACCTGGTCACCGGTTATGTGCACAAGCCCTATCCTGCAAAATATGCCTCTCTCGCCCGTTTCGCCAAATTCGAGGGTTGTCTGCTTATCCGTGGTACCGAAGGCGGTGTGATTCCCTCACTTCGACAGCCTGGCATGCTATTTCGTTACGATGACATGGGCATGGAAGAACCGGTGGAAATCAACCCTCAGGCACTTGGCATCGCTCAACCTGTCAGAGCGGTACCTTTGCCCGATGACCCAACCATCATGAGAGGCGATGACGAAATTGCCCGCATAAGTGATACCTCCGGTGCAGCAGCTATTGCCGCAGAAACAGGAATACGCGCACTGCAGGGCGAAAAAGGTCCAAGTTACGATTCACTGGTCTACAGCTGTGCAATCATTCTCTGGCACACAGGAAGGGCAGCCTCCATCTCACAGGGTGCTGATCAGGTACGTGAGGTACTCGATAACGGCACTGCTTATAGACATTTGAAATGAATGATATGAACGAACAATGGGTCGAGGTTGCTACGGTTGATGAGCTTTCCCCCGGCAAGATGAAGCGGGTAGAAATCGATGGTCACCGCTATCTCATCACCAATGCCGAAGGACAAATCTATGCGGTGGATGACCAATGCAGCCATGAGGATGTCTCTCTCTATCTGGGCTGCATCCAGGGGAAAAATATAAAGTGCTCACTACATGGCAGCCGCTTCAGCCTGGAGACGGGTGAACCGCTTGAAGCCCCCGCAGATGAGCCAATCGGCACCTATGAAATCCGCGTTAAAATTAAGAAAGTCTTAATAAAAACCCATAAATTCCCATAGAAGGGTTTTTTTGGTGATCTAGATCAAAGGATCGGACATTCCCTACACTGGCACAGGTAGAATAATTCCTATATATTCTCCCACTTCCAAACAGCTATAAAGCTGTGTTGATTTCACCATCAAACAATAAAACCGGGGGGATTTTCGGTGAAATATCTATTCGTGTTGGCAGTTGCGTTCAGCTTGACCGTTATCTGGCAGACCTCCATTATTGCGGATAGAACACCGAACCTTCAGAGTTTCGAGAACAAAGAAGTCGTCATCAAAACCCCACGGGCAACCTAAACCACCAAATTTCTAAACTCTTCCCACTTTTCATCCGTCTAGCCAGCACACCTTATTTTCCACTCACTGCAAAATCTCCTGTTAAATTTTGGGGACTGAGATTATTTGCCTAATAATTGGTATAACCAAGCCATACCATTATGTAGATTGATTTGAAAATCAAAGTCGCACCAAGCCCCCTATCTTATGCTATCTTATTGATTCTAAGATTAATTTTGTTCTTTCTATCAATGTTCAAGAGAATTAGATCAGGACCTGGCTCACAGAAATCCTTTATCTATAGAGAGAAATCGATCTTTAACGGTCCTAGTGATATCCCAGACAAAAAAAGGAATTGCATCGAATCCACGCTGCTTTTTTGTTGAGGCATCAGGTTCATATCAGGTATGGTTGCGAACCTAACTTGTAAGCGTGGCACCAGCCACCTTAAAAACAAGACTGAAGATAACAAAACATATTCCAACATTGTGACGACCTCTGCCGTATCAACAGCCACTTTCGAAGCACAGTCCCTCGAGTGCATCCGGGACGATCGGGTGCTATTCGATGATCTCTGTTTCACCATTAATCCCGGTGAGGCGCTGGTGCTCGAGGGTCGCAACGGCAGCGGCAAAACCTCGCTGCTGCGCATCATCTGCGGTATTCGTCTGCCTGAATCTGGAAAAGTGCTTTGGGAAGGTACTGATATCTTCCATCTTGGGCCGGAATTTCACGAGCATACGGCCTACCTGGGTCATAAGGATGGCTCAAAACAGGATTTGACCCCGCTGGAGAACCTCCGTGTCGCACAGGGACTCGGCAAGGCTCGCGACGGTATCACCCTTGAAGAAGCCCTTGAGCAGGTCGGCCTGTTTGGCTTTGAGGACGTCCCCACACGAAACCTCTCGGCAGGTCAACAGCGACGACTCGCTATCGCCAGACTGTTGGTGACCGACGCCAAATTATGGATACTGGATGAGCCATTCACCTCCCTCGACCGCAAAGGTATCGAACAGATGGAACGACTTTTTGAGGAACATCTGAAACGAGGTGGCATGGCGGCCATGACAACACATCACAGAATAGGCTTTAAGGAAGAGGTCAAACTGGTCCGTATTAATCTATCAGATCGATGAGTACCCTTTCCCTCACCAGCGCCTTTACGCTCCTGCTCAAGCGGGACATGACCCTCGCCTATCGGCGCCGTTCGGAATTGGTCAACCCCCTGCTCTTTTTTGTGCTCGTCACTGCCATGTTCCCACTGGGTATAGGTAACGATCCGAAACTGATCGAGGCGGTAGGACCCGGCGTGATCTGGGTTGCCGCCCTGCTCGCCGCCCTGCTCTCCCTGGATGCCATGTTCCGCTCCGACTTTGAAGACGGCTCCCTGGAGCAGTTCATGCTGAGCGCCCACCCGGTCTCGATCCTGGTGCTTGCCAAAATACTGGCCCACTGGCTGGTCACCGGCCTGCCGCTGTTTATCGCCGCCCCCTTGCTGGCTGTACTATTGAATATTCCGGGGGATGCCATTCCCACCCTCATGCTGACCCTGATACTCGGCACCCCGGTACTCAGCCTTATCGGCTCAGTGGGTGTGGCGCTTACCGTCGGACTGCGCCGCGGCGGCGTAATTCTGTCGCTGCTGGTGCTGCCACTCTACGTACCGGTACTCATCTTCGCCACAGATGCCGTAAAGACGGCAATTGTCGGCATACCCACAACGGCACAGCTCTCCATACTGTCTGCCATGCTGGTGGGTTCTCTGGTGCTGGCCCCGCTGGCCACCGCCGCTTCACTAAGAATCAGTTTGAGTTAGGGCCTCCTAAATATGATCGTACGCTTCTTTCATCAAATGGGTTCCCCGCGCTACTTCTATGGCGTGGCGGGCAAATTGATCCCCTGGTTCATGGTCAGTTTTCTGATCACATTGGTGCTGGGGCTCTACTATGGCCTCTTCGTCGCCCCCCCCGATTATCAGCAGGGCGAGAGCTATCGCATTATGTACATCCACGTACCTGCTGCCTGGATGTCTATGTTCATCTATGTGGTGATGGCCGTTTCCGGGTTGATCAGCCTGGTCTGGCGCATCAAGATGACTGAAGTGGTCGTGATCAGCAGCGCCACAGTTGGCGCCTCTTTCACCTTTCTCGCACTGGCTACAGGGTCGCTCTGGGGTAAACCCATGTGGGGCTCCTGGTGGGTCTGGGATGCCCGACTGACTTCCGAACTGCTGCTGTTGTTCCTCTATCTCGGTATCATTGCCCTACACAGCGCCATTGAGGACAAACGGGTCGCCGCCCGCGCCGTGTCGATACTCGCACTGGTCGGAGTGGTCAACATTCCGATCATTCACTATTCGGTTGAGTGGTGGAATACCCTGCATCAACCCGCCTCAATCACGAAATTCGGTAAACCTTCCATGGATATGAGCATGCTGGTACCACTTCTAACCATGGCGATTTCCTTTAAACTTTATTATGGCGCCGTGGTCTTAATGCGCGCGCGGGCGGAAATCGTCGAGCGGGAACGAAACGCCCGCTGGGTGCAGGAACTGGTACAAGAGGAGGCAAAATGAGCGAATTCTTCGCCATGGGTGGCTATGCCGCCTACGTCTGGCCCTCGTTCCTGCTGGCAGCGATTATTCTCGTGGCCAATATCGTCGCGCCCTTACAACAGCACAAGAGAGTCCTGACAGAAATCGCCCGCAAATTACGCCGGGCCAGGAAAGAGCAATCATGAATCCAATCCGCAAGAAACGTCTCACCCTCATTGGCCTGATGGTCGCCGGTATCGGTGTAGCCACCTGGCTGGCGCTCAATGCCTTTGATGAAAATCTGATGTTTTTCTTTTCTCCATCCGAAATCGCTGAGGGAAAAGCCCCAACAGGCCACCCGTTCAGAGTTGGCGGTCTGGTTGCGACCGATAGCGTAGCGCGGAAATCCGACGGCCTCACCACCAGTTTCACGGTCACCGATAATGCCGAATCCGTTACGGTCGAGTACACCGGCATCCTGCCGGATCTGTTTCGCGAGGGTCAGGGCATCGTCGCCATGGGACAGCTGAACCAGAGCGGTGTCTTCGTCGCCAGTGAAGTACTGGCCAAACATGATGAAAACTACATGCCACCCGAAGTGGCTGAGTCCCTGAAGACTGCGCATGATGAAGCGGTTGGCGCCAATCAGAATCAGGTTAGCGTACAATGATTCCTGAGCTCGGACATTTCGCACTCATCCTGGCGCTCTGTCTGGCCATCGTCCAGGCGACCGTTCCCCTCATCGGCTCCTATACCAACACCATCTCGTGGATGTCAGCCTCCCGCTCGTTGGCCTGGGGTCAGCTTGTATTTCTCAGCATCTCTCTGATCGTGCTGACCAACGCCTTTCTGGCCAATGACTTCTCCGTCATCTATGTGGCCCAACACGGCAACACCAAGCTGCCCGACATATATAAGATTTCTGCCGTCTGGGGCGCACATGAAGGGTCGTTGCTACTCTGGGCCTTTATGCTCGCCGCTTGGGGTGCTGCAATCTCGGTCTTCAGTCGCAACCTGCCACTGAGCATGGTGGCCCGGGTGCTCTCCGTAATGGGCATGATCAGCATTGGGTTCATGCTGTTTATGCTGCTGACATCCAATCCATTTGATAGAACCTTTCCGGTCCCCATGGAAGGCCGGGAGCTGAACCCCATGCTGCAGGATCCGGGACTGGCCATTCATCCACCGATGCTCTACATGGGCTATGTGGGTTTCTCGGTAGCCTTTGCCTTTGCCATCGCTGCGTTGCTGGGTGGCCGGTTGGATGCCGCCTGGGCGCGTTGGTCCCGTCCCTGGACGACAGTGGCCTGGATCTTTTTGACCCTAGGCATCGCGCTCGGTAGCTGGTGGGCCTATTACGAACTTGGCTGGGGTGGCTGGTGGTTTTGGGATCCTGTTGAAAACGCATCGTTTATGCCCTGGCTGGTGGGCACCGCACTGATTCATTCATTGGCGGTGACGGAAAAACGTGGCGCTTTCAAGAGTTGGACTGTGCTGCTTGCCATCTCTGCATTCTCATTGAGCCTGCTGGGTACTTTCCTCGTGCGTTCCGGCGTACTGACATCCGTACACTCTTTTGCCTCCGATCCCGCCCGTGGCATCTTCATCCTTGCTTTCCTGCTGCTGGTCATCGGTGGTTCTCTGTTGCTCTACACCTGGCGCGCACCCTATATCTCCGGTGGCGGGCGCTTTGACCTGATTTCACGCGAGACCTTCCTGCTGGGGAATAATCTACTGCTCTCCGTCTTCGGGGCGCTGGTACTGCTGGGCACCTTGGCGCCACTGATCTACGATGCACTTGAATTGGGCAAGATCTCGGTGGGTTTCCCCTGGTTCAATAAGATGTTTCTGCTGACCACGCCGTTTCTCGCATTGTTCATGGGCATGGGCTCTCTATCCCGTTGGAAACATGCTGAACTCTCCACGTTGATCAAACAGCTACGTGTGGCTTTTGTGGTGAGTGTGGTCTTTGGCATCGTGAGTATGCTGCCGCTGTTCGGTGAGACCAACTGGCTGGTCGGCCTCGGAATGGGGCTGGCTTTGTGGATCGCCACCTCCCATATAGTCAATCTGAGAGAACGCCTGAAACATAAGCAGGGTTTCTCCGGATTCTGGCATGATTTTAAAACCGGCGGACGCAGCTACTACGGTATGATCCTGGCACATCTCGGTGTAGCCATGTTTATCGTCGGCGTCACCCTCGTCAGCAACTATGGCATCGAAAGCGATATCAGGATGAGTCCGGGGGATGTCAGCGAAATTTCCGGGTATGAATTCAAGTTCGAAGGCGTCAGCCAGTTTCCTGGTCCCAACTACAATGCAAATCGTGGCCGCTTCCAGGTGACGAAGGATGGTGAGTTAATCGCCACCCTGGAACCGGAAAAAAGGACCTACTTCGTACAAACAAGGCCCATGACCGAAGCTGCCATCGACTGGGGCTTCACTCGGGATCTCTACGTTTCACTCGGTGAACCGCTCGGCAATGGCGATTGGAGTCTGCGACTCTACTATAAGCCCTATGTCCGCTGGATCTGGCTGGGTAGCGTACTGATGGCGCTGGGCGGCATTCTCGCCATTACCGATCGCCGTTATCGCACCTCGCGAATTCGTGCAGCAAAAGGGGTTGAGGTTTCTGACAATGCCGCGACGGTACCTGGGAGATAATTAAAAAGATGAACCGTTACCTACGCTATTCGATTCCACTGATCATATTCGTTGTGATCGCACTGTTCCTGGGCTGGGGCCTGAGACAGGACTATGACCCCAAACATATCCCTTCGCCACTGATCGGCAAATCGATCCCGACTTTCTCGTTGCCCTCGCTGGAACAGGCTGAAACAGTCATATCGGACAAGGATCTACTGGGTAACGTCTATCTGTTGAATGTCTGGGCTACCTGGTGTGTCTCCTGCCGGGCAGAGCATGAAACCCTGGTTCAGCTTGCTCGCACCGGCAAAGTCGACATCATTGGACTCAACTGGAAAGACGAACGGGATAAAGCAGAGGTCTGGCTGCGACAGTTGGGCAATCCCTACAGCGTCAACATCTTTGATAAAAAAGGCCGTACAGCCATTGATCTCGGTGTCTATGGCGCACCGGAAACCTTCCTGGTGGACAGCCAGGGGATCATCCGCTACAAGCATGCCGGACCGGTGACGATGCAACTCGTAAACGACACTATTCTACCCATTGTCGAACAGCTGAAGAGCAAAGGATAACTATCGTGCGCAGGCTCTTTTTCGTTCTCTCTCTACTTTTTCTTTCCCACACTGCATTTTCCGCCACGCTCGCGGAATACAGTTTCGAAACCCCGCAACAGGATGATGATTTCCGAGCCATCATCGAAGAGATGCGTTGCCTGGTCTGCCAGAATGAATCCCTCGCCGGCTCCAATGCTGAACTGGCCGTGGACCTGCGTAACGAGATCTACGACATGATGCAGGCGGGACAAGGCAAGGATGAAATCATCGATTTCATGGTCGCCCGATATGGTGATTTTGTGCTCTACAGTCCTCCGGTCAAGCCTTCCACCTATCCACTCTGGTTCGGTCCTATACTCCTTTTCATCATCGGCGCCGTTGTGCTCATGACTATCCTGAGGAAGAAGAACCGAAGCCGGGAGGCGGAGCTTTCTACAGAAGAACAGCAGCGACTCGATAATCTCTTAAAGCAGTCGACAGACAGCAGGAACGCCGACCAATGACCCAATTTTGGATTTTAACCGCCGGGCTGATCGCTCTGGCAATGGCATTTTTTGTGCTGCCGATTCTGCGCAGACGTTTCCAGACAGGCATCAGTGCCGACGAACTCAACCTCTCTGTCTTTAAACAGCAGCTTGCTGAGCTGGACAGCGACCTTGAAGCCGGCAATCTTGATCAGCAACGCTACGATGCAGCGAAAAAAGATCTGGAGAAAGAGCTGCTCAGCGACGTCCCCGGCGATCACACTCAAGCAGATGTGGTTGCAGCCAAAGGGGGACGCTGGATGGCGCTCACTGCCCTTGCAATACCTGTGGCAGCCCTGGTGCTCTATCAGATGATCGGTTCACCTGAGATCATTCAGCGTTTAGCTCAACAACCCGCCCCTTCGAACACTGGGCAGGCGCAAACTCAAAACCCCAATATGGACAAGCTGCCTCCCATGGACGAGCTAGTCAGACGACTTGCTGAAAAAATGGAGCAACAACCCGATAACCAGGAAGGCTGGATCATGTTGGGACGCAGCTACATGACCATGAAGCAGTTTCCGGAAGCGATGGATGCCTACGAGCAAGCCATGAAGCTCGACGACAACAATGTGAGCCTGCTATTGGCCTACGGTGAGGCTATCGCTGCCATTTCCGGTAACAGCTTCACCGGTAAAGCCGCCCCGTTAATCGAGAAAGCCCATAAACTTGAGCCCGATAACCCAAATACACTCTGGATGGCCGGTATCGTCTCCTATCAACAGGGCAACTTTCAGGCTGCCTTGACCCGTTGGGAGAAACTCCAGGCCTTACTGGCACCACAGAGCAGTGAACTCGAATCAGTCAGCAATGCTATTGACGATGCGCGCAAACAGTTGGGCATGGCGCCAGTCGAGCCGGCCCTGCCGCAAATTGCCCAGACCGGATCAGCTCCACCCAAACCAACACCTGCACCTGCAGCTACAGGCGCAAAGAATATCCAGGTTAAAGTCACACTCTCACCGGAAATGAGCGCCAAGGCCAGTCCGGATGACCTGGTCTTCATCTACGCCAAGGCCACCAGTGGCCCACCTATGCCCCTGGCCGCAGCCAGAAAAAGAGTTCGTGATCTGCCGTTGACGATTGCACTAGACGACAGCATGGCCATGATGCCCCAAATGAAGCTCTCCGGCTTCCCCGAAGTCGTCGTAGGTGCCAGGGTGTCGCTATCGGGCAGCCCTTCGGCCCAAAGTGGTGACCTCGAGGGTGAAGTAAAACCGGTCGTACCGGGTCAGAGCGAACCGGTGAACGTGGTTATCAGCTCAGTTCACCCTTAATACCGCAAATGAAAAAAACCGCTGCTGTATCTACGGCAGCGGTTTTTTTGTGCCATTTTCCTGCGTGAGAGCAACATTTCTCGGCAACAGATTGATATACTGAATCGATCCCAACATTAAGAAAGAAGCTTGCTTGCATCTGCGCTTACGTAGATTTTAGGAGTCACAATGGCCAACTATTCAATTCATGACATCCGTAACATCGCTTTGGTCGGTCACGCCGGCGCCGGTAAAACCAGCCTGATCGAGTCCCTTCTCTATCGCAGCGGCACCATTCATGAGGCAGGCAGCGTCAATCAAGGCACGACCGTGTGTGACTTCGAGGATCATGAGAAGCAGCTGCAGCACTCGTTGGATATTGCAATCACCCATCTGAGCCACGAGAACAAGCAGGTCAATATAATCGACACTCCCGGGTATGCTGATTTCCTCGGCCGGGGCATCAGTATTCTACCCGCGGTGGAGACCGCCGCCGTGGTGGTCAATGCCAGCACCGGCATTGAGCCGGTTACCCTTCGCATGATGGATGCAGCCAAACGCCGTAATCTCTGCCGTTTTATTATCGTTAATAAGATCGATCAGGCTCAGACGGACTACGCTTCGCTGCTGGAGAATCTGCAGGAGACCTTTGGTAAAGAGTGCCTGCCGATCAATCTTCCCACCGAGAACGGTGCTAAAGTCATCGACTGCTTTTTTCAACCTGGCGGTGATGACACTGACTTCTCCTCCGTCTCCGAGGCCCACGACAACATGATCGACCAGGTGGTCGAGGTCGATGAGGCCCTGATGGAGATCTATCTGGAGCAAGGGCAGGAATTACAACCTGAACAGCTACACGATCCCTTCGAAAAGGCACTGCGTGAGGGTCACTTGATTCCGGTCTGCTTCACTTCCGCAGAGACCGGAGCAGGTATTGCAGAACTGCTTACGCTATTTGCCCGCCTGATGCCTGATCCCACTGAGGGAAATCCACCTCCCTTCATGATGGGAGAAGGGGCCAACATGAAGCCGGTGGAAGTATCCACCGATCCCGACAAGCATGTCATCGGCCATGTCTTCAAAATTCTCAATGACCCCTATCGTGGCAAGCTGGGCATCTTTCGGATGCATCAGGGTACACTTAAAAGTGGCGCACAACTCTATATCGGTGATGCCCGCAAGCCTTTTAAGGTCAACCATATTTTCCGTCTCCAGGGCAGTGAACAGGATGAAATGACCCAGGCCGTGCCTGGAGATATTTGTGCGGTCGCCCGTGTCGAGGAGATCCACTTCGACGCCGTGCTGCACGACTCCCATGAAGAAGATCATCACCATCTCCGCTCCATTGAGTGTCCCCTACCCCTGTTTGGCCTTGCTATCAGCACAGCGAAACGGGGAGACGAGCAGAAGCTGAGCGATGCACTGCACAAACTGGAAGACGAAGACCCCTGCTTCCATGTTGAGCATAATGTCAGTCTCAACGAGACAGTTATGCGCGGACTGGGCGATCTGCATCTCGAGGTATTACTTCATCAACTACAGAGTAAATATAACGTCGAGGTAGAGACCCACCCACCGAGCATCGCCTATCGTGAGACCATCACACGAAATGCAGAGGGCCATTTTCGCCATAAAAAGCAGACCGGTGGTGCCGGACAGTTTGGCGAAGTCTTCCTGCGTATTGAAGCGCTGCCCCGTGGTGAGGGTTTCGATTATGTCAATGCCGTGGTAGGTGGCGCCATACCCGGTCAGTTCATCCCCGCAATCGAAAAAGGCATACGTCTGGCCATGGAAGAAGGCGCCATCGCAGGCTTTCCCATGCAAGATTTGCGGGTGACGATCTATGACGGCAAGTTCCACTCAGTGGACTCGAAGGAGATCGCTTTCGTTACTGCCGGAAAAAAAGCATTTCTTGAAGCCATAGAAAAAGCCGGACCTGTGATCCTGGAGCCCATGGTCAATATCTCGATTACGACTCCCGACCACTTCATGGGTGATCTGACCGGCGATCTCGCTGGCCGACGAGGCCAGATCAGTGGTACCGAAACCGGACGCAACGGCACGCTGATCATAAAAGGACAGGCCCCCCTTGCAGAGCTTGAGAGCTATGGCACTGACCTCAAGGCCATCACCGGTGGCGAGGGAAGCTACAGCATTGAGTTCAGTCACTATGAAGCCATGCCGGGTAACATCCAAAAGCAACTCATCGACAACCACCACAGACAATCGTCATAACAGCAAGCTATCCTGCAGCTCATTAACCACCAGGCCGTTTATGGCCTGGTGGTTAGCTGTCATATCAATCAGTAACCATTAGACGACTGATGCAATAACCTGATCTGTAGAAGATCTGGCCACATAGTGCATGCACAAAGTCTAGTTTGCTACTAGATCAATCCAGTGATTCATTCGGCTTTATCTTCGCTTCCCAGCCAACGGTAAACAGTCCCAGCTATAATCGCCCCTAGAATAGGAGCTAGCCAAAAAAGCCATAATTGGGATATCGCCCAATCTCCCTGAAATAAAGCCACCCCAGTGCTTCTTGCAGGATTGACCGATGTATTCGTAACAGGAATGCTAATGAGATGAACAAGCGTGAGACCAAGACCTATAGCGATGGGAGCAAATCCTTGTGGTGCACGTTTATCAGTAGCGCCCAAAATTATCATCAAAAACATAAAAGTCATGACTATTTCGGTAACCAATGCTGCGATGAGACTATAACCACCTGGTGAATGTTCAGCGTAGCCATTAGATGCAAACCCTGCAGTTACATCAAAACCAGCTTGCCCCGTTGCAACAACATAAAGCACTGCAGCACCAGCCACACCCCCTGCCACCTGTGCCGCAATGTATGGACCAAGTTCCGATGCTGAGAACCTACCACCTGACCAAAGGCCTAACGAAACAGCAGGGTTCAGATGACAGCCGGAGATATGACCAATCGCGAACGCCATTGTCAATACCGTCAAACCGAATGCTAATGAAACACCCAACAGCCCAATCCCTACATCAGGGAATGCAGCAGCCAGTACAGCGCTACCACAGCCCCCAAGTACTAACCAAAATGTACCTATGAACTCCGCACCCATTTTTTTTGTTAATGACATTTCCCTCTCCCTATAGTGAATGCTGAATATGCAGGCAGTCTAGCAAGGCACTAAAAAACCGATTGTTAATTTTTAAAAATAGTTTGGCTACTCAGGAAAATATAAAATAGAGAAGTATCGCCAAACATTAAAGAGATGAGTGGGCATCAGGATAGATAGAAAAATAACTCACGCAGCAAGAACAGGAGCATGGTCAGTTTTTTTGTAGGTAGAGAATTTGCAGACACAAATCCAGGGGGAATTTTAGATAACACTCATCATTTTTACTTGCTGAAGATCTACCAGGCAGATATTGTTTGTTTTATTGACAATAATACCGTCATTATCAAGAGCATTTAAAGCGCGACTCAGTGACTCAGGCGCTAACCCCAGGTAATTGGCAATATCCGTCTTACGCATGGGCAGAGGTATGGTACGCAGATCAGAGGCATTACGTGAACGGACCCGTTTAAACAGATCGTAAATAAACCAGGCCACTTTCTGCTTAGCCTTAAGGTTACGAGCAAGTGCCCATTGATAGACATCAGAATTGATCGTCCGACCCAGGCGCAGAATCAGAGCCTGATGAAATTCGTCACAAGCACTGCACATGGCCTTGATCTGACTGAATGGCAACTCGCAGAGCCAAGTCTCCTCCAGTGCTACCGCATCGGCCGGGTAGTTTTCACAGCCAATACCATCGACACCCAGTAGTTCGCCAACCAGACAGAAGGCAGTGACCTCAAGTACGCCACTCACGGTACAGACTTGGGTCTTGACAGCACCTCGCTGAATAAAATAGATCGAGTTGAACGGCGTACCGGCACGATAAATGACCTCTCCACGTTTATAAGGTCCTTTGACACGTACCGCATTTTTAAATGTCCGTAACTGCTCACCGCTGAATATCGACTGGAGACAAAAAGGCTCAGCCTGACATTCGTCGCAGGGCGGTTCATTGGTAACCAGTCGGAAGTTATGCGCGTGCATATCCATAAGTGTCGTTATTTTATATTTATTAGTGTTAGCGTCGAATCGCTGAAGCAATCCCTTACCAAATTATAAGTGCTTTTGTGCGTATTACTAGCTATAACTCATTGAATAGTATAGGACCAATACCAACTTGGTAGCACGCATAGGGATTATACCAATTAAGTGGTATTCGCTTCGTCTATGCTGCGATAAAATGGACGCTTATACTTCGGGTATTTATACGAAGCCAAAGTATCGATTTGTCCTTATAGGGAAGAGGGTATTATGTAGTAATCACTTTAATAGCAGCACCCTCTGACGGCCTTTTACTGACAACTTAGTTAGTGACTCACAAGATAACGTAAATGCGCCGGGCCAGTTCCACAGCATCCCCCCAGTATACTGATACCATATGCATGATTAAGGACGTGCATAGCATCTCCCCACTCAGATATTTTTTCTGATTCCAAGTTATCAGATCCTTCGAGATCGCAGTGATCCAAGGAAGATGCATTAGCCAGGTAACCCAATAAGCGGGAGAAAAGTTCTTCGGGCTGCCGATCGGCATTCAAGAAAGTTGGGTAGGCACAATTGACCATGTAAGCGACTGGATTATCACCGGTAACGGCATCTATCCGCTTTACCGCATCGCTAAGAAACGTGCCGTCTAGTACAGCGCCCTGTCGATCAATCACAAAACTAATGATGTAAGGTAGTCCTGGTCTCTCCATCGCTTTTGCTATGCCAACGGCTTCTTCGACGTTAGGCAGCGTTTCAGCAATGAGAAAGTCAACGCCGCCCTCTGCAAGCTGGTTTATCTGCCATGAATGAAAATCTTCAGACTCTGTTTCACTTAGTCCTTCACCTGGCAGATAGCAATCATTCTTGCAGCCGATCAGGCCTCCTATCTTGATCATGGATTCTCTGTTGACAGAGAGGTTGCTTATATTTTTCATGAATTGAACAGCATCTGAATTAATTGAAAGATTGACACCCGAATCAATAACCCTGGAATGATTCGCGCGCCAGGTTGGTGTGCACATAAGAAATGGTACGTCGGCCTCTCTTGCGATATCTATATAGCCCTGATAAAGCCTGGTAAGCGCCCGTTGTCCTTCTTTATGGTAGATAAGAGGCGCGTTAACCAGTGTGTCATGAAGTTGGATGTCAGTGGATCGCCGCAACTGCTCAACGATGGCCGCTTCCATCAATATCAATTGATTGTTTTGTAATAACTGCTTCATGTTGTCTGCCAAACAATTGGTTCAGTGGTAATGCACGCATTAAGATGGCGATGGAGCAACCTCGCATGGAATCATCCCCATTTGTCCATTTCTATGGGCATTCGTTAGAAAAATATACGCTATCATTGAGGCGGACGAGACCAGCTTCACGCACCCTTGCAGTGATACCCCCATGACCTCGCATGGCGTTATATCCACCCTCACCCAACTGGCGTTCCATTTTGCTACAGGGATGGCATAGGCCACTATATTCAAGCTTTGCATCGCCGATACGAAAGACCTTGTCTTTAAAAGCCAGCAGGTTTATCCCGGAAACCACTATATTTCGCCGTAATACTGATGGTGAGATGAATTCCCGGTCTAGGCAGGCGGCAATAACATTGAGATGTTCGTGTTGAATCAATGTCACCTGTCTCGGGTTTCCGGCACTACCGTTGAAGCGATCACCCTCTAGCCCTTTATCCATCCTGATGTGAACGGACTCAAGTTCAATCATCGGCGCTGCCCGCGAGGGCCTGACCCCAATCCATTCCACACGTCCAACCTGGGGTAGCGTATCCAACAATTCCTGAAGAGGTTTCGATTCAGCCAACGACTTTCTCCAATGTAGTGCTGTTTTCAGTGCCGAAGAAGAAAGATATCTTGGCTAGTATGTTGACCAACGACCAATCCAGCCAATCCACCTGGAGATCTGACTGCATACGGTTGTTATAGAGCCTGTTTTGATATCCATTCTTTTACATCAGAAAAGCCTTTTTCCGGTTTATACAGGATAGATTCAATTCCAACCTTACGAGAAGCAGTAACATTCTTCTCCTGATCATCAACGAATAAAATATCCTCGATTTTAATCCCGCTGGAGTCAATCAGGATTTCATATATTTCTTTATTGGGTTTTCGAACACCCACATCACTGCTGATAATTGATCCACTCAAGTATTGCTCTATTCCTAGTGTTTTTCTGAGTTTAACAGACCAGCGACTAAGATCATTCGATAAGCACCATACAGGCATGCCACTCTTCTTTGCATGAGACAAGAGCCCCGTGACTCCGGGAGATATTGAATGCCTGGAAAGGTACTCATCTTCTAGATCCGGTGCTAAATCAACCTGTTTCCAGAATTCATCTGGGCTGATATTTCCAAGGCTTGCTTCTAAGTATGCTGACCGAATGACCTCCCCATCAAATGCCCCTGTTTTCTCGGTAATAAATGGGATGAGTAAATCAGTAACAACATGGCCTGATCTGAACATCACACCCATTGCATCCAATACCAGGCAACTCATATTGCACTCTTATGCACCTTTACCACTCGTCTCTTCTATTCTAAAAGTTTGTACTAGTTTCAGACTTTTCTTTGCGTTCATATCTCGAACAACCGCCTCTATTCGGTATTCACCAAGCTGGTCGTCTAACTCTACTTTAAACCCAAGGTTACTGACACTAACTTGCATACTGCCTTGCGGGATAGCAGGTTTATTACTCCATAGTTCGCCATTACTATGCTCTGAGTACAAGCTACCATCTGGTTTATACACTTTAAAATCAACCTGGCTATTACAGTCACCTACTTGGTCTGCACTACAACCAGAAAATAGAATTATTGCCATTACTACATCACCACGTTGAGCTTCTGAAACTGTGGACATATTTGGCTTGTAGTCTGGTGATGGTGGCTTATTCCACTCCTCAAAAAAACCATCTGGGTCATTTGTAATCATTAGCATTGCACCAAAATCGCCTGAGGAAGATCTCCAAGGTGTGTCTGGCACAGGTCTGCGTTCTTCTCCTTCATTCCATTGCGCATTCGTAGAGCCCACGAAAAGAATAAGCGCAATAAACATGTGAATATATAATTTCACACATACTCCTTACTTAGGTGCATAACACCAAGCTAAGCGGCGCGCATTTAAGCGCGTCCTTGCTTGAGCGCCTTGTTAACCCTTGCCCACCAATTTATATGGAGGCTTCTGTTTTTGATAAACAACGTCGAATGATTGAAATGCGATTCTCGTTGTAGTTACAGTTATTTTTTTACCGACTGGGATAGACCTCTCAATCTTATCTCTGCTAGTACTATTTAGCGGCCCAAGTACTAGCCCAGTAATATTTAGACCATTATTAAGCCTAACAAAGTCGTGCTCACCCTTCGTGAAGAACTCTTCTTTGGTAAATTGAACTCTGTACTCTTCTTCATATGACCAATCAGAATACTTAGTGGTGTACATTTTGAACATTTCAAGTTTGGCTGCTTCATCGCGCTTATCCATAAGAGCGTGTAGATCCAATGAACTACGATCCTTTTCATATGTTATTGGATGAGCGTTACTGCTTGGAATCTCAAATTCTAACGCTATACCTGAATGTTTATCGGCATAATGCCCCCACAACAGCGGATTTCTCCATCTTTTGCTAAAGCAAAGTATTCTTAAGATTTCATTTATCTTTCTCTTATTTTCCTGCATGACACTCCTGGCAACCTTGTCTTCTAAAGACATGACTAACAATTCAAAAGGGTCATTTAAGTCATCGTATTTCGATACCTTTATGACTTGTTTTTCTAGAGCTTCTAGAGCCCATTTTTCAGAGAGAAAATGATATAGCTTCATATAGGGTTAACAGTGGATTATCTTGCACGCACTGATATAGGAATATATAGCGTGCATTGATATTGCGATGTATTGCAAAAAGTTCTCTTTAAGTACTCACGCAGGAAAAAACACCAAAACTGGCAGCGATGGGAGAATTGTTATAGGCCAACAGCATCCTGCCAAAGAGGGTATTTCCAATATTCTTCAATAGGTTAGCAGATAATCTGTCAATGTAAATTCTGCACTGACAGGCTCACTCGGAATTCCGAACTCATCCATGGTAATCGTGTAGTATTTCATGATGAAAGCTATGCCCCTATTCATCCCGAACAACTCTAATAATTTTTTTACCTTTTTCAGCTAATGCCACGCTTTCCAACCGTTTCTATGCGTTAGTCTAGATTTATACCTCTATGGTGTTGCTCCAGATGCCTACTCTGAGTATCCAGCAAAATGATATTTCCTGTTCTAGCAAGGGGTTAATGACAACTCTTCATAACGAAATCACCGATTCCTTATATACCTGACTTTTTCAGTTTGTTATTGCCACCGGCAGGAGTTTTGTCATACAGTTGATCTAGATCAATTAAATTGACACCAAGTTGTACCCGGTTGTCACACCCGTAAGAGAGAACTTTATGGTCCGCTCGGATGTGCAAATCGGCAGTCGCAGTACCCAAACTGTCTTTGTTGTTGAATCCAACAGAAACCTGAGCTGGCGACAGTCCAAGTGGCTATTTCTATTTCTCGCCGGTTGCATAGGGATTGTCTCCTTCTATTTTGCAAGCCTGGGTGCATGGCTGGTTTTGCCATTTACCGGACTGGAGATTCTTATCATCGGCGGCGCTATCTATGCCCAGAGCTGCTGCGCCCACCGAAAGCAGATTATCCGTATCGATCAGTCACAGATCGAAGTCGACGAGCCCCCTCGACGCAATGCATTGAAGATCTTTCCAAAGGCCTGGTCGAAGGTGGTCCAGATCCATGATAACCAGGGCTGGTATCCCAGTCGCCTGCTGATCGGCTCCCACGGTGAGTTTATTGAGATCGGCAAATACCTCATCGATGACGAGCGTGAACAGCTCGCCCACCAACTAAGATGCGCGATCGAGGGCGCCTGACGAGTATGAGTCATACCAATAAGAGCAAAAGACCCTATCTCCCTTCCCGCCCACGGGCGCTGCTTGCCAGCCTGCCCCCGTTGGACAGACGGATGATCGTGTCGTCCGGACTGCTGCTTACCGGGCTGCTGTTTCACTCCCAGGCAAGGGCTGAGTACGGACTCAACTTTCCCGAGCCGGCCGCCGGGGTGGCGCAGGAGATCTACGACATCCATATGCTGACGATGGGGATCGCCACCGTGCTTCTCATCATCGTCTTCGCGATCGTCTTCTACTCGCTCTACTTTCACCGCAAGAGCCGTGGCTATCACGCTGACCAGAATTTTCACACCTCCTGGTTCGGCCACTGGTCCTGGGTCATCGTGCCGGTGATGGTGCTGGGTGTCGACCTGACCATCGCCGGTAAGGCGGATATTGTGCTGAAGAAGGTCTGGGATGTACCCAAGGAGGAGAACATCATGGATGTGAAGGTCACCGGCCATCAGTGGTGGTGGGAGTTCGATTACCTCGATCACAATATTAAGGTAGAGAGCCGATATATCCCTGAGGAGCAGTCTGGTGATCTCTATCTGAGAGAAGTGGATAACCCGCTGGTACTGCCCACCGGTGTGAAGATCCGTTTCCTGCATACCTCCGCCGATGTGTTGCATGCCTTCTGGGTGCCTGAGCTGGCGGTTAAAAAGGATGCCATACCCGGCTATATCACGGAGACCTGGGCAGAGTTGAATCGTGAAGGCATCTTCCGCGGGCAATGCGCGGAGCTCTGCGGCACCTGGCACTCGCGTATGCCTATTGTGGTGGAGTCGGTCTCACAGGATAAGTTCGCCGCCTGGGTCGACGGACAAAAAGCCATCAAGGTGGCGGCCGCCGCTGAGGCCAGCGCCGACAAGACCTGGAGCATGGATGAGCTGATGACCAAAGGCAAAACGCTTTACGAGACCAAGTGTGCCGCCTGTCACCAGGTCACCGGCCTGGGCCTGCCACCCGCCTTCCCTCCCCTGAACGGATCAGTCTTGACCACGGGGCCAATTGCGGATCACCTCAATATTGTCATCAACGGCAAAGAGGGCACGGCGATGCAGCCTTGGGGCACACTGAACGATCTGGAGATCGCGGCGATCGTGACCTACGAGCGCAATGCCTGGGATAACAAAACGGGTGATGTCGTGCAGCCTGCAGACGTCAAACAGGCCAGATAGAGGAGAATTCGACTATGAGCACTACCACCCTGACCCACGATGAGGCCCACGATCACGGCGCACCGAAAGGCTGGCGACGCTGGCTCTTCAGCACCAATCACAAGGATATCGGCACCCTCTATCTGCTGTTTGCCCTGATAATGCTGTTCGTCGGCGGTGCCAGCGCCATGCTGATCCGTATGGAGCTTTTTCAGCCGGGTATCCAGCTGCTCGATCCCGATCTCTATAACAATCTGGTGACCAACCACGCCCTGATTATGATCTTCGGCGCGGTCATGCCTGCCGCCGCAGGCCTGGCCAACTGGATGATCCCGATGATGATCGGTGCGCCGGACATGGCGCTTCCGCGTATGAACAACCTCAGCTTCTGGATACTGCCTGCTGCGGCCACCATGCTGTTGCTCTCCTTTGTGGTTCCCTTCTTCCCCGGTGGCGGCACCCAGATCAACACCGGCTGGACCATCTATCCGCCGCTTTCGGTGCAGGTCGGCATGTCGATGGACTTTCTGATCTTCGCCATTCATCTATTGGGTATCTCTTCGGTGTTGGCCTCCATCAATATCATCGTCACCCTGTTGAATATGCGCGCGCCGGGCATGAAGATGCTGAAGATGCCCATGTTCTGCTGGACCTGGCTGGTCACTGCCTTCCTGCTGATCCTGGTGGTACCCGTTTTGGCTGGCGGTGTCACCATGTTGCTCTTCGACCGCCACTTCGGCACCAGCTTCTTCGACGCGGCAGGCGGTGGTGACCCGGTGCTGTTCCAGCATCTCTTCTGGTTCTTCGGTCACCCTGAGGTTTATATCCTGCTGCTGCCTTCCATTGGCGTGCTGTCTCATGTCATACCGGCCTTCTCCCGCAAGCCTTTGTTCGGCTACAACTCCATGGTGGGTGCCATGATCGCCGTAGCCACCATCGGCATGGTGGTGTGGGCGCATCATCAGTACACCATCGGCATGTCCCTCGGCGCGGTGACCTATTTCATGATCGGCACTATTCTCATTTCCATTCCGGTAGGGCTGATGATCTTCAACTTCATCGCCACCATGTGGCGTGGCGCCATGACTTTCGAAACACCGATGCTGTTTGCCGTCGGTATCGTCCTAATGTTTACTTTCGGCGGTCTCAGTGGCGTCATGCTGGCGGTGGTGCCTGCCGATATGCAATACCACGACAGTATGTTCGTAGTGGCCCACTTCCACTATGTATTGATGCCGGGTGCCGTGTTCGGTCTGTTTGCAGGTGTCTTCTACTGGCTGCCCAAATGGACCGGTCATATGTATGACGAAAAACTCGGCAAACTCTTTTTCTGGACCAATGTCATCGGTTTTAACATCACTTTCTTCCCCCAGCATTTTCTCGGGCTGGCGGGTATGCCGCGACGTATCGTGGACTACAACGTGATGTTCACCGAGTTCAATGTGATCTCCAGCGTCGGCGCCATGGTCTTTGGCCTGAGTCATCTGCTGCTGCTCTATATCGTCATCAAGACCATCCGTGGCGGCAAAAAAGCGGAAAGCCGTGCCTGGGAAGGTGCCAAGGGTCTGGAGTGGGAGCTGGATTCACCACCCGCCTTCCACACCTGGACCGTCGCGCCACAGATTAAATAGTTCTTTTAAGCGAGAGATAAATATGCGTATTCCTGAGTATCAAACACCCGAACTGAGACGAAAGAACGTTCGCCTGGCCTGGGTCCTGGGCGGTCTTGCACTCTTTTTTCTGGTGACCTCTTTTCCTTTTTGGACCGGACTCTTTCGCATCGTGGGCAACCAGGCAATGTAATGAGTAAAACGGTGACAGAGAACCGCAGCAAGAACCGGCGCACCACCCTGCTATTGTCAGGCGTGGTGGTACTGATGTTCGGCTTCGGTTTCGCCATGGTGCCGCTCTACAATCTGTTCTGTCAGATCACCGGCACACAGTCGCTTTCCCAGCGCAGTGAAATCGGACGGGTTGTTGCGTTGAGCGATGGGATCGATAAGAGCCGTTGGGTCACAGTGAAGTTCGATACCACGGTGCATCCCAACCTACCCTGGGCCTTCAATGCGTTGACACACAAAATGCGTGTGCATCCGGGTGAGACCTACGAGGTCAACTTCACAGCACAAAACCGTAGTAACGAAACGGTAACCGGTCAGGCGATACCCAGTGTCGCACCCTGGCAGGCCACACCCTACTTCAGCAAGATGGATTGCTTCTGCTTCAACAAGCAGACCTTGAGTGGCACAGAGAAAGCCGATATGCCACTGCGTTTCATGGTCTCGACGGATCTGCCCAAAGATATCCATTCGCTGACACTCTCCTATAGTTTCATGCGCCTGAAGGAGGCTGAAACGATAGACGAGAAGCAGGGGATTTCTAAGCGTATTGCAGTGAATGGGGTCGAGTGAAAACCATGTCCAGATACACTGCAACATCAAACGGAATGACACATCACAAACACAACAAATCAGCCCTAGGGGGAGACAGCCAATGTCGGTAAAGGATCACGCAGGGGATTACTACATTCCGGACCCCAGTCCCTGGCCGATCATCGGCATGGTTTCACTGCTGTTGACACTCATCGGCGCAGCACTGGCCTTGAACGGTGTGGCGATCGGTCAGTTTGCGGTCATCGTGGGACTGCTGCTCTTCTTCTATCTGCTCTACGGCTGGTTCCGTGACGTGATCCAGGAGAACCTCAGTGACCGTTACAACAAACAGGTCGACACCTCCTTCCGCCTCGGTATGTTCTGGTTCATCGCCTCGGAGGTCTTCTTCTTCCTGAGCTTTTTCGGTGCACTCTTTTACATTCGCAATATCGCCCTGCCCTGGCTTGGGGGCGACGGTTATCTCGGTGCGACGCAGGAGATACTCTACACAGGTTTCGAGCCAGCTTGGCCAAGCAGTGGGCCTGGTGAACTGGGTGGCGAATTTCAGCCCATGGGACCCTGGGGCATTCCAGCCATCAATACCCTGCTTCTGCTCAGCAGTGGCGTCACTATCACTTGGGCTCACTGGGGCCTGAAACTGGACAATCAGAAACATCTGGTATGGGGACTCATCGCTACCATCGCACTGGGTCTGCTGTTTGTCGGCTTTCAGGCCTACGAGTATGGCCATGCCTATTCAGAGCTGAATTTGACTCTGGAGTCAGGCGCCTATGGTTCAACCTTCTATATGCTGACCGGGTTCCACGGTTTTCATGTGACCATGGGCGCGGTGATGCTGATGGCGATTCTCGGACGTAGCATGAAAAGTCACTTCAGCTCGCACAAGCATTTCGCCTTTGAGGCGGTGGCCTGGTACTGGCACTTTGTCGATGTGGTCTGGCTGGGACTTTTTATCTTCGTCTATTGGCTCTGATTGATTTTTACGTAATACCATGAGGTTGCAGAAAACCAAAGAAGTAACCTGCCATGAGGATGAAAAAAAGTAACAGCGAGAGCACCAGTCTGACGGTTAACGCCCGCACAACCCGGGTGCTGTTGTCATCACCGTCATCTTTTGCCAGATAGTACATCCCCTGGAACAGAGAGAAGAGAATGAAGAGCAGTACCAGCAAGACCGGCAGTTTGAAAATCATGTCCATGATCGCTCCTGATCCGGGTGCAATGGATGTTGTCCTGCCGATGCCACAGTAACAGGAATGGATATAACCACTATAGTGCCTATGACAAGCAGTACCCGCCAATTTCATGCCCATGCCGTCCCTACAATGATCATGGTATTCCTGGTGCCTCTTTTTACCGGCCTGGGGATCTGGCAAATCGACCGTGCCGAGCAGAAACGTAATCTTGCGGCAACTCAGGAAGCACGCCGAAAAATGCCCGTACTCGCTTTGAATAACGGGATACCTGCTACGGATGATTTGGTGTATAGAACGATCCGTGCAGAAGGTGACTATTTAACCGATAAAACGGTTTTAATCGAGAACCGAAAACACCTGGGTAAAAACGGCTACCATGTGGTGACGCCCCTGCGGCTCAAAGCCAGTGATCAAATTGTGCTGGTCAATAGGGGCTGGATACCCATTGAAAGGTACGACGGCTTGGAGAGCCTATCCACACAAGATGAAAGCGTCATCGTCCATGGCAAAATCAATCTGCCTCAGGCGCCTGCTATCGAACTCGGACAACCGGAGGCACAAGCCAACACCACGCCATTGTGGCCCTACCTGACCCTGGAGAATTTTTCTGAATGGTCTGGCCTGACTGTGCTGCCTTTCGCCATCTTACAGTCACCGGATGATTCGAATGGTTTCGTGCGCCAATGGCCACAATCACACAGCAGTGACACCATGCATATCGGTTACGCCATACAGTGGTTCGCCTTTGCCCTGATCACGCTCATCATCTGGCTGCGACTCTCGCTGAGCAAGTCGACAGTCAGGGGAAAGGAAGCATGAATACTATGGTCGAAACCCAATCAAAACCCCGCAGTCTTGTATCACTCTGGGTACTGATTGCAATTTTTGCTCTGCCACCGATTGCGGCATGGCTCTTCTTTTTCAATCCTCAGTGGTTGCCCGATGGACGCACTAACCACGGAGAACTGATCAATCCGCCCAGAGCCATGGCCTCACTCAAGTTACAGACACCTGAGGGTACGACTTTCGACTGGCAGACATTGCAAAACATGTGGACCCTGACCCTGGTCAGTGAGGGTGGCTGTGACGCTGCCTGTATCGAAACGCTGATCAAGGTGCGCCAGATGCGCCGGGCCACCGGAGCCAACCGTCAGCGTATCGAACGGCTGTTGATTCTGCTGCCTGATAGCAAAGGAAGACTGGACCTGCCGAACCTGCAAGGACTGGAAGGCACCCATTTGTTGATCGCTGAAAATGATCAAAGGGATAACCTTCTGTCTCTGTTTCCTGTGGACCTCTCGGCGCAGGCGATTTCCCTCTTTCTTATCGACCCACAGGTCGATCTCATGATGACCCACAATACTGTTCAAATCAGCACTAAGCAGATATTGCAGGATCTGGAAAAACTACTCAAAGCCTCGCAAAGCTGGGCGCAAGGAGGTCAGTATGGCCATAAGTAACGTCTCGACACAGACCACGGCCACCTATTCCTGGCGCGACTATTATGAGATGACCAAACCTAAGGTGGTCTTGCTGATCGCCTTTACTGCGCTGGTGGGCATGCTGCTGTCCACTGAGGGCCTGGTGCCCTGGCAGACGCTCCTGTTCGGTCTGGCAGGCATCTCCCTAGCTGCCGCCTCCGGTGCCGTCATCAACCATGTCATTGACCAGCGCATCGACGCACTCATGGAGCGTACCAGTTGGCGCCCCATACCCAGCGGCCACATGGACACCTCCCATGCCATGGGATTTGCCTTGTTGCTGGGCGGTATTTCTATGGGAATGCTCTATTTTCTAGTCAATCCTCTGACAGCACTACTCACCTGCTCTGCATTGATCGGCTACGCGGTAATCTATACCCGATATCTGAAACGAAGCACGCCGCAGAACATCGTCTGGGGAGGATTGGCAGGTGCAGCACCCCCCTTGCTGGGTTGGAGTGCCGTGACCGGTGAAGTCACGCTTGAATCTTTCCTGCTGCTACTCATTATCTTTGTCTGGACACCGCCCCATTTCTGGCCACTGGCGATCCATCGTCGTGAAGACTATGCCAAAGCTGACATCCCAATGTTGCCAGTCACCCATGGCATCGACTTCACCAAACAGCAGATCCTAATCTACTCAATCATGTTGCTGGCAGTCTCCCTATTGCCCTTTGTCATTCAAATGAGTGGGTATCTCTATCTGGCCGGTGCCACGCTGCTCGGGATCGGGTTCATCCGACATAGCATTAAACTCCTGCGAAGTAACGGACGTAATCACGCCATGAAGACCTTTGGCTACTCGATTATTTATCTCAGTCTTTTATTTACCCTTCTGCTTGCTGATCACTATCTGCAGTTGTTTGTGTGGGCCAGTTAAAGCCAGCGCTAAACTTTAGATTATTCTTGCTGTTTTAAGGTAGATATTCTCTGATTCCTTAACCTCTCTTATTTTTGCTTCCTTATAAAACTGCCCCCCGGTAGTACCTTTCACTGTTTTACCTATTTTGTAATGTGAGGAAATCAGATATTCAGTACATTGAATAACGGAGCTTGCTACGCATGGAACTGAATTATCTGCAGGCAGTTTAAAAAATATTTTCGATTTTACACATTAGTGATGAAATCGATTTGACTCCCATGCCCATGAACCGTACATAGAGCAATAAACTCTGTTTGAAAAAGCAGGGTGCTCTAGAGATACCTAAAAAAGCGTTCACTATTTTGTGATGGCTGGAATTTCGTTATCTCTTGAGCGTAGCGGATAACCATCTTGTTTTAGTGATGTATTTTACAGCTACCCATGAGCCCTATTCAAATTGTCGTAACGCATGAAGAGTAAAAGAACAACCCCAACCCACTGGATTTATAATATATTGCGTACCGATCAAACCGGTAACATTGACAGCATGCCGCAGTTGGAAAAGCATGCTGATAAAAGACAATACTACCCGCAGCTCCTGCTCTACAGTCTAGCCCTTGGTTGTCTCTATTATCTGACTGGCGTGATAAGCCTGACAGCCCAGTCAGCGCAAACGGGCATTACGCCGCTCTGGTTACCTTCCGGTGTGGCATTCGCAGCATTTTTTATCTTTGGCATCAGACACTGGCCTGGTGTATTTTTCGGCATGTGCCTGATCTCCTTAGATGCAGGCATTCCTATGCAAGTAGCATTTATTGCTGCCCTGGGAAGTGTGCTTGAAGCAGCCATACCTGTCATCTTGCTACGT
This sequence comes from Candidatus Thiodiazotropha sp. (ex Monitilora ramsayi), assembly GCA_025655575.1. Taxonomy (GTDB): domain Bacteria; phylum Pseudomonadota; class Gammaproteobacteria; order Chromatiales; family Chromatiaceae; genus Thiodiazotropha. Next base: position 113,720 of record JAHXIP010000011.1, read on the forward strand.
TATCTGGGCTTCCTTCCCTCTCTTGATAAAGTGAAATCTGTTTTTGCTTTTACTTTATTAGCTTCGATCCTGGGTCCCGTTATCAGTGCAAGCATAGGAATCCTGGCCTTTAGTTATTTCATTGGCAATCTCTCCGCACCTCACGCAACACTCTGGTTTTTCTGGTGGTTGGGGAACTCCATCGGCATCATCACACTTGGCGCTTTCCTGTTGAGTTGGCACCAACAATGGCGCATTGATCTACGTTCCTTTTTTGAGCTTATCCTGCTTGCACTGACATTGGGCATTGCTGTCTACATGGCGGTTACGGATGCGGAGAAAGCATTATCGGTTTTACTGCTTTTTCTGGCCACACCCATTCTGTTGTTCTCTGCACTCCGACATGGTCCACGTGGGGTGACGCTGCTCAGCCTGGCTGCGCTCATGGCATTTTTTATAACCGGTGCCTGGATTGAGCCTGGGAGTTTCAATCGTGCTGAAATCAACTATCTCATCATCGATATCGCCTATGTCGCTGTTGCCGTTTTTACCGGATTAATTGTAGCGGCCACCTTTGCAGAACAGACACAGTATCAATCTCTACGCTTTAGAGCAGACCATGACCACCTGACCAAACTCTTCAATCACGCCAAGTTCATGGAATACCTGGAGGCAACAATGGCCTCGGCACAGGACAAGACAACGACTCACTATCTGCTTTTTCTCGATCTTGACGACCTGAAGACGGTTAATGACATGGCGGGGCACGAAGCCGGAAACCGGCTCATCCAGCATACCGCTGAAATTATAAGAAACACCATTCGTCAGCAAGATGTTGCCGGTCGAACCGGCGGCGATGAATTTGCCGTACTACTCAGAGACTGTCACTGGGATTTTGCTTCCGCGTTGGCCGAGGAGATTCGCAGGAATATTGCCGCCAAGCCTTTTCAATGGGGTAACCACGCCTATGACGCCAGGATCAGTATCGGCGGTAAGCTATTGGATGACTCGGCAACCAATGCTGAAAAGACATTGAGTGCGGCGGAAGCCGCCTGTTATCAGGCTAAACAGCTGGGTGGTAACCGAGCGATACTACTCTCCCCGGCTACCCCGTCTGAACGCCTGCAGCATGATCCAGACAAATAGTATTCCACCGACGACTGCAAGCAATCCTCCCAGACCCATCACACCCATAGTCACTTTGGCTGAGATCGAATCGAGCCCCTGTTCAGCGCCTGCTGTTTTGCGCTGTATACCCATCGCACCGGAGACAGCCAAAGCGGAAATATGGATAAGTTGTCCATAGCCATAGATCCAAGGTTGCAGATCAGCCAAGCGCCCACGCACTGGTGCATAACCGAGTTTGGGCAGTAGCAGATAGGCAAGCCCCATGAGAGCCAGAGTCACACCGACAATCGAGCCATGGTAGTGCGCTGGAATGATGGTGTTGACGCCGGAAATAAACATCGCGATAAAACCACCGGCAAAGAAAAGCAACAGGGACATCCAGAGTGAGCGACGCAATGGACGACCAACGACATCGGGGCCGGATGATTTGAAGAGTCCCCAGGTCAGCACGAGTCCAACAGGAATGACGGCCAACCCGCCACCATATTGCATCAGGCGGGTAAAGGCGGTGCGTGATTCCAGCGTGACCGTCTCATACATCCCATAGACCAGCGGCACCAACAGGACAGGTGCCACACCCAACAGCAACAGCCAGACAAACCAGCGTCCATCCAGTGGTATGCGCACACCGCTATAAAATGCGAGTAACAGCCAGGCCAGCATGATTAATTGCGTATAGGCAAACTGCAGGGTATGCCCGCCACCCCAAAACAGGTATTCATAGAACCCCTGCCCCTCCACGCCATCAGGCATCTGCAGCCAGGCGGTAGCAAGCGCAACGATCGACATGATCACGGCAATGGAAAGCGTCAGTGCAGCCAATGCCGGCAGCCGTATTTGTCCCGTCAAATGAAAGTCCCGGCGGGTGATGCTGAACACCAACAATGCTTGAATGGCAATGCCCAGGCCAAACAGTCCCAGTGCGTAAAAGAAGAGCGGCCGCTGAAGCACCGGCACATAATTATTCATCAAAGGTGCGCCTTCCCCGAAAAAGGCCGAGAGTGCGATCCCCAAGGTACCTGAGAGCGCCATGACAAAGGCAATGCGCTGCCACAGCAACCGCGGTTGCGAAGGTGGAATCAAGAGACTCCAGACCAGGCCTGTCATGGAGAGAAACCAGATCAAAACCGACTGATCCACATGCACGACCAATGCCGTACGAAAAAAATCGACCCAGGGAAAGAATACCTCACTGCCGGGTGTCCTGGAGAGCACCAGCAATAGGGCAAACAGCCCTGCCAACCCGAGTGACAACACCCCCAATTGCAGCCAGCGACGGCATAAACGCCGCTGCGCCGTAGTGATTTCATTAAAACTAATATGGGATTCTTCGAGTTGCACCAAGGGACATCATCCTTCATCTTATGTCGTTATGTTTACCAGCTTTGCAAACTGCCACTGGATGATCGCTTTGACCCAGAGCCTCCCATGCCGTTGACGAATCCGCAAGTCTCAAGGCGCCGACAGTACCGACTGGCGATCTTCACCTGTCTGTTGGCATTCAGCGTGGTGTTGGTGGGCGCCTATGTTCGCCTCTCCGACGCAGGTCTTGGTTGCCCTGACTGGCCCGGCTGTTACGGCGAGTTGGTGGTGCCTGAGCATGTAACCACCTTGCAACAAGACAATGCCGACTACTCGCGGCCTCTGCATGTGGGAAAGGCCTGGAAAGAGATGATCCACCGCTACCTGGCAGGCAGTCTCGGTATCTTTATTCTGGCACTTGCGATACTCGCCTGGCTGAACCGAAAAAGTGCTGCGCAACCACTATCGTTGCCGACACTCCTGCTTCTGCTGGTGATAATTCAGGCGGCACTGGGCATGTGGACAGTCACTCTCCTAGTTAAACCCGCTATTGTCACTGCTCACCTGCTCGGGGGGTTTGCCACCTTCGTCCTGCTATGGCTACTGGCGCTCAAGCTTAGACCTGTCGGTCCACTACATACAGTATCCACCTCCCAGCCGACCAGACGTCTCATCCTGCTCTCACTTGTTGTTTTAATCGCACAGATCACCCTCGGCGGCTGGACCAGTACCAACTATGCCGCATTGGGATGCAGCGAGTTCCCGGCTTGCTTTGACGGCCAGTGGTGGCCCGAGATGGATTTTAAAGAGGCCTTTGTCATCTGGCGGGGGCTCGGTGTCAACTACGAATTTGGTGTACTGGAGAACGATGCCCGTGCAGCCATCCATGTCACCCACCGGATCGGCGCACTGGCGACACTGGTGATCCTGGGTCTGCTTGCCTTTTGGTTAATGAGAAGAAAAGAAAAGACACATCTGCGCAGACTGGGAGGTCTGCTGGGCCTGCTTCTACTGTTACAGATCGGACTGGGCATCACCAATGTGCTTGGCCATCTTCCGCTGCCTGTTGCTGTGGCGCACAATGGAGGCGCTGCACTTTTACTGGCAATACTTGTGACACTGATCTGGATATCGAGACGCCATGAATGAGAATCAAGAACCACTGACACAAAGCAGCCGCAAAATAATTCTCATCTTTATCCTGTCGATCCCCCTGCTGGTTGCCGGTGTCAGTAGCTGGTTTCTTTTCAACACCCAGCCGCCTGCTGTACAAGCTCACATTGAAACAAAGCGAGCCACAATACTGCCGGAACTCCGGCCGCTTGCCGCTTTTTCTCTCAAAGATCACCAGGACAGAAAATTCGACAACAGTCGCCTCCTCGGTCAATGGACACTACTCAGTTTCGGCTACACTCATTGCCCGGACATCTGCCCATCAACATTGGCCATGCTGGCAGAGATGAATCGAAATCTGCATCAGTCAGCGGCAAAGGTTCCCTTTCAGGTCGGTTTTATCTCGGTTGATCCGGAACGCGACACCACTGAACGATTGGCAGAATATGTGACCTATTTTGATCCCGGTTTTCTAGGCATCAGGGGAGATGATGCGGCGTTACAAACAGTGACCAAACCCCTGGGTATTCTCTACCGCAAGGTGGAGACGGAGAAGAGTGCCATGGGGTATGTGATGGATCATTCCGCCTCGATCGTACTGATCGATCCACAAGGACGTTATCGCGCCCTCTTCAGCCCACCCCACGATCCCGCTATCATGGCAGACGACTTACTGACTATTACACGCCAGGTCGATTAATAAAGAGAGCAAATCATGAGTGAAATAACCATCGGCAAATGCTGGCACTGCGGTACTGAATTACAAAGCAGCGACTATGGACGTGAAAACAGTTGTCTCAAGTGCGGCAAGCCCACACGAGTCTGCCGTAACTGCCGTTGGTATGCTCCCAGCAGACCCAATCAGTGCGAAGAACCCATGGCCGAGCGAATTATGGAGAAGGATCGAGCCAATTTCTGTGGCTATTTTGAACCAACCGGAGAGCACGGGGCCGCGCAAGCACAATCCATTGAAGAGGATTTGCGAAAAGCCGCTGAGGATCTATTTAAATCCTGAAACTTTTCGAATATAAAAAACAGAGGGCGTTAATTATCGTTTGTACCTGGCTGCAAGCCTTTGATAGCCCGGCGTTGTAACTCCCTTTGCAGTGCATCCTGATAAAGCAGATAGCGAGCTTGTTGTTTTACCGTTAACAAGGCTTTTAGACTCTGCCACTTTTGTATGTGCAGGGCTTGGATGGCCCGGGTGGTTTCTTCGATCTGAGAGAGATGGTTCGCCAACCCCGTTTCGTCTGAAGTTTCAATGGCACGTTTGAGGTCTGCTATTTGCTTTTTATACCTCTCATCAAGCATCGCTCGTCTCTGTTTTCTTTGACGGGCAATGGCAGACACTTGTAGCGAAAGTTCCTTATTAATCGAGAGGGCCTGCCTCAGACCTTCAGCCTGGATCTGCTCGATTGTATAATCGAAGCTTTCATCCTGAGATGTTCCCGGTGAATTCAGAATGGGGCGTGCGAAAATACTCTCGTTATAACAAACCAGAGTCATAATCATTATCAGGTTTCGAAAATGGATCCCGGCCTGGGCATGTAATATCAACACGAACCTCATATATAGCAAAGAGGGGGGACTGATATCCCCTCCTCTTTAGTATTTTATTAAGCCTAAGCTTGGTGAGTGGACTTAAGCGCTTGGGTGCTTTCGTCCTCTTCCTATGACAAATATTAAGAGAATTATCCCGATACCGAGCAATGCTATTGCATTTGGCTCCGGCACTGAATTGTTGCCACCACCACCTCCAACGTAAGGTGCTATCTCGATAGGACCCAGCTCGATCGGATCGAAATTGAAAGCAAACTGCTGATTGAAGATATCCGGGTTCATCCACTCGGTTGGGATATTCATCGCCGTCAGAATTTCGTTGAGGGTCAGATCCTCATGAAACAAGGGGTCGGGATCGATGCCGGGGATAAGTCCCAGGATACCGGTGAAATCAAGACCAAAATCGAGCAGTGTGACATCCAGGCCCAGATCTATCATCAGCTCAGTAAGATTGCTGAACAATGTATTAGGCAGTGAAAAGATCGGTGTGATCTCGAACGCACTGTCCAGCATGGTCAGGGTCAACTCTTCACCCACCCGAATGGGATCCGTGATAGTACCATTACCCAGATCGAAGCTGACCATCAGATCATTCGGTGTGAATGCGAACTCCTGATGGACGTCGATATCAAGAAACGGCTCGATATCGAGAATGTTATAGCTCAGCTCGATAGGAATCAGAGAAGCCAGCGTCTCACCAATGATGGGCTCAAGATTGCTGGAGCATTCCAGGTCAGGAAAATCAACCGCCAGCGCACCGGATCCGGCACCAGCAGTACCTGCTGCGATGGCTGCCTGAATCACCTTATCTACGAT
>JAHXIP010000012.1 GCA_025655575.1 Candidatus Thiodiazotropha sp. (ex Monitilora ramsayi)
ACCCTCCTTCTTCATTGATGGATTCCTACATACCCATCGTGGCCCACTGCGAGGCCGGTTTGAAGAGGGACGGGTCCATTCCATTTGTTAGGCATTTCATAATGAGGTACTTATGGACATTCTTGCGTTAATTTATTCAATTATTGGTATTTCAATATTTCTGCTTATCGTAAAGAAGAGTAAAAATATAGCCAGTGAATGGAAAAGGCATTTAATTGCAATTATTGGGCTACTTGTCGCAATAATGATTTCAGGCTCTTTATCAGTATTCATAGGTGTTGCTGAAACTCCTGCAAAAACTGGTGAGTATTTTGTTTATTTAGGTATCGCGACGTTGATCATTTCAGCTATCTTCTTCAGAGAAAAGAAAGAAAAACCTAAACAAGATATTGAATGATAAACGTTCACTACAATCAATAAATAGCTAATTTCAATATGGTCAGGATCTTTGTGGCAAACATATATTTGCCTAACAAGCAAATAATGTCGCTCACTATCGTTCGCTCGGACGCTGTCGCTATCGCGCCAGCGCCGCATATCTAGTCGTTAAGCATTATTATGGAAAGAAGTGCGCTTTTTAAAAACCTGAATGTGTTTTTCCCATACTATGCGCTCTTTGCATATGCTCTCGGGAACTTCACAAACGTTTTCCTGAGGCTTCTTTTGTCAGGGATAATCGATTTCGATCGGTACCACAACCAAATGGTTGTTGGAGTTCAGTTCGCTGCCTTACTTATTTTGCTAGTTATCTGGAAACTTTATGGACTTTCCCCTAGGCCTCGTAAGAAAAGTATTAGTACTTCTAGAAAAGGGCACTTTATCATTGCAATAGGTAACTTTGCGCTGCTTGGTGTTGTTGCTTTTCTCGCAATACTTGCTGTTGGTTATGGTGCATTAGGTAATGCATTATTTCTTGCAATTCCCGTATTCGTATTATCGATAGTTGCATGGTTTGTTGGAGTTGTCATGATATGGGTTGCAAAGTAATGCTTAACAAGCAAGTTAAGTCGTTCGCGAAGCTCACTCGGACGCTCCTTCGTCGCGCCGCTTACTTCAATCGTTAAGTAAGGAAGCGAATAATGAGCGATGATAATAAAGTAGAATGTGGTGTTCATGGAAAAACATCGGCTACCTTCATCTGTCAGCATTTAAGTAATGGAGAGGGTCTTGGGTTTAATATGGGATTTGATCCAAAAAAACCAGATGATCTTTATCCGGATGCTTGGTGTGATAAGTGTGATGAAGTATTGGAGAAGGAAGGCGAATGGAATGATGCTTCTGAAGCGTTCGCTGACATCAGGCTAGTATGCTCCGGATGTTACTGCGATATCAGGGATAAGAACTGGGTTCAGGATGATGAAGGATTTACCAATCTGGTTACCTCAAGCTTTGAGTATCTTCAAGAAATTCAAGATGCCTTCATGAATACTTATAAAATTGGAGATCATGAGCGGTGGGATTGGTATCAGGAAACCGGGAAGCTCATTTTTTCTCATGATGGTGAACCGATGCTGGAATGTGAGATTGATTTTGTTGGTACGGTATCCACTGCTTCGGACACTTGGATGTGGGCTTGGGCTAATAATGCGCTTACAGAGAAAATCAAGGCCAATTCAAGACTGATCCGAGAAATCGGAGATGAAAAACACTTCCTTAAGCTGGCTTCCGCACATTGGGCTGCTGATGAGGTGGACGGCTGGGAAATGACTGCCATTATGGCTAAGATTATTAGGTCTATTGGTGCATATAGAACGCCTAGTGATAATGGATTCGTCTATATGATTGTTAATAAGGCGAGCTGGGTAAAGCAAAAGAAATCAAATAGCATTCTTGGTTTTTTGAGTAAATAAATAGAAAGATTTAAGCGCATATATTTTACAAGTTACTCAGATTGACGCCTGCCGGCACAATCTTGTAAAGCGTTAGGATATTATTAGACCTATAGACTTGGATTGTGACGGAATAATTGATGGTACTCGCAACAATAGTAACCGGATAGATCCCATGAAGGCAATTGTGTACACAGAATACGGTACGCCCGACGTTCTTCAAGTCAAAGAGGTGGAAAAAACCAAACATAAGGATGATGAGGTTCTTATAAGAATTCATGCTGCTGAAGCAACAAAGGCTGATTGTGAGATGCGAAGTTTTAAATTCGCAGTGAAATGGTTTTGGCTTCCGTTGCGAATCGCGATGGGGCTTACAAGGCCAAAGAATCTAGTGCTTGGGGGATATTTTGCGGGGAAAATCGAATCCACCGGCAAAGACGTTTCGAATCTTGAGAAGGGAGATGAGATTTTCGGGACAACCAAACTTCGTATGGGTGCCTATGGCGAGTATGTGTGTTTACCCGCCAGCTACACAATTGTTCCGAAGCCGTATAATTTGACCTTTGAAGAGGCGGCAGCAGTACCGCTAGGGGGGCTGAATGCGCTTCACTTTTTGAGGAAAGCAAACATTCAAAATGGGGAACAAGTTTTAATCAACGGTGCAGGGGGAAGTATCGGCTCCTTTGCTGTGCAGATCACCAAAGCAATGGGGGCTGAGGTCGCGGCTGTTGACAGTGCCGCCAAAGAGGAGATGCTACGCCGAATCGGCGCTGATCATTTCTTCGATTACACCACAGAAGACTTCACGAAAAGTGGTCAAACTTATGACGTTATTTTTGATATGGTTGCCCAAAGCTCCTATTCAGCATGCATCAAATTGCTCAATCCCAAAGGGCGATATCTGATGGGAAATCCTCGTATATCCGACATGCTAAGATCTGTCATAACATCCAGTTTTACGGACAAAATGGCTATTTTTGCTTTTGCTGGTGAAACGGCAGAAGAACTGCTTGCACTCAAGGAAATGATTGAGGTGGGTAAAATAAAACCAATCGTTGATCAAGTCTATTCGATAGACCAAGCTGCCGATGCGCATCGTAGAGTCGAGACTGAACAAAGATTAGGGATAGTTGTAATCTCCATGAGAAGCCATCAGAGTAATGAAATGCCTGGACACAATGGGTAGTAATTTTACGAATGGCTAATGTGCCAATTATTTTTGGGGAACGTCGCTACACGCCCATTTTGACCGCGGAAACAAATGAGGTCAGACCGCGCTTTAATATACAAGTGACGGAGATTGTGAAGGAATTTCGTGGTCTATCCTCTGTTCATCCCCTAAGACGTTAGGCATAGCAATATGAGCCTCATCGATCGCTTCAACTCATTCGCTGCAGATTTCGAAGCCTGTGTTGCAGATGATCAGTGGATCGGCTTGAGGTATATTTTGCCGAGAATGCTACCTACTGGAACATAGGGGGTCCCGACCCAAGGATCAAAGGCCGCTCGGAGATTCTCAAATACCTAAAAAACGACGTTTCGAACAATGATCGTCGATTCGATTCCCGAAAATTAGAGGCGCTTTCAGAGCCTACGGTAATTGGTAACAAACTCTCCAGGAATTGGCGTTGCACTTACAAGTGTGCTGGGGTTCCCGATCTCGTGGTAGAAGGTGAAGCGAGGTACGAATTTGAGGGGGAGTTGATACATTCCCTGGAAGAAGAGATCACACCAGATTCTCTGGGTAGGTACATAGCGTGGATGAACGATTACGGTTCCTGGCTTCGTGCCTAACGAGTAATTCCAGTCTACCATGACTTCTGAGCATGGGTGCTTCGTGAAAATATTGCGGGTTGTGCATAGGAGCGAGGCCCAAAATGCATCTTTCTTTAAAAAAATGCTGGGTTTTTTTACCTCAGCCCAACCTGCTCCTTTATCTGCAACTTATCACTTGCCACCAATAATTGATCCCAGAATGCCTCGCACAATCTGTCTGCCAAGTTTTGAGCCTACGGCGCGGGCGATAGATTTCATGAAGGCTTCGCCGACACCTTGACGGCGTGAACCACCACTGCTGCGACTGGGTCGTTTTTTCTCTTTTTCAGCGGCCTCCTTTTTCGCTTGTGCCTCACGGCGCTTGATCAGCTCCTCTTCGCGCTTTTTCAGTAGTTCGTAGGCCGACTCACGGTCGATTTCCTGGTCATAGGTAGAACGCAAGGGTGATCGCTCGATGATCCGCTTTCTCTCTTTTTCATCGACAGGGCCGAACTGGGAGCTGGGCGGGGCCATCAGAGTGCGTTCTACCACGCTGGGGACACCTTTCTCATCCAGCGTGGAGATCAGTGCCTCACCCACGCCCAGGTTGCCGATGACCTCGACGGTGTTGAAGGCCGGATTGGGGCGGAAGGTCTCGGCGGCGGCCTTGACTGCTTTTTTGTCCTTGGGTGTGAAGGCGCGCAGGGCGTGCTGGATGCGGTTACCTAACTGTCCGATGACCTCGTCGGGTACATCGTTGGGATATTGAGTGATGAAGAAGACGCCGACACCTTTGGAGCGGATCAGTCGGACCACCTGGGTGATTTTTTCCAGCAGTGCCTTGGGGGCTTTGCTGAAGAGCAGGTGGGCCTCGTCGAAGAAGAAGACCAGCTTGGGCAAGTCAGCATCTCCACGTTCGGGCAGTTCCTCCATCAGTTCCGACAGCAGCCAGAGCAGGAAGGTGGCGTAGATCCGTGGGGAGTGATAGAGGGTCGTTGCATCTAGCAGGCTGATCACGCCGCGGCCGGAAAAGTCGTTCTGCATCAAGTCCTCGATGCGGATCGCCGGTTCGCCGAAGAAGATTTCGCCACCAGCTTCCTCCAGCACCAGCAGCCGGCGCAGGATGGCGGTGACGCTGGGTCGGGAGACGCGTCCGTATTCCCGCTCCAGCTCCTTGGCGTTGTCCGCCACCCAGTTGAGCATGGCGCGCAGGTCTTTGAGGTCGAGTAGCAGCAGGCCCTCGTCATCGGCCAGGCTGAAGGCGATCTGCAACACGCCTTCCTGGGTCTCGTTGAGCTCCAGCAGGTTGGCCAGCAGAGTGGGTCCCATCTCGGAGACGGTGGTGCGTACCGAATGCCCCTGTTTGCCGAAGAGATCCCAGAAGAGTACCGGTGACGGCTCAAAGGCGTGTTCCCCGATCTGGATGTATTCAAGCCGCTCGGTAATCTTGTGATGGGTCTTGCCGCTGCCTGCCAGGCCTGACAGATCACCTTTCACATCGGCGGTGAAGACTGGCACGCCGAGGCGGGAGAAGGATTCAGCCAGTACCTGCAGGGTGACTGTCTTACCGGTCCCGGTGGCGCCGGTAATCAAGCCGTGACGATTGGCCATGCCCGCATTGAGTGTGATCTGCCTTTCGCCGTTACCGCCGAGCAGGATGTGGTTGTCTGTCATTCCCCTCTCCCCTAAAGCCATTCATTGGTTATGGCTTTTGACAATGGTTTACGTTTCGCGCTGGTGCTGTCCGTCTCTTGGGTTAGACTCAGCGGAGTTATCGTTAGTCACCGGTTGTCAGTATTGTATGGTTGTTATGCACTGACAATACGTTATTCACAGGCCGGTTAACTAATGCGGAAGCCGTCAGGTCCGCAACGCAACGAGGGTTTTAACATGATGGAACTGGTACAACAATTGGTAGCGGGTGCTGGTGTCAGCCAATCACAAGCGGAAGGTGGCGCGGGTTTGCTGTTTGGTCTGGTCAAGGACAAACTCTCCTCGGGCGATTTCTCCCAAGTCGCCTCGGCGGTACCGGGTATCGACAATCTTATCGATAGTGCACCGAGTAGCGGTGGTGGACTGGGTGGTTTGTTGGGTGGTGTGGCTTCAGCGATGGGCGCGAATCAGCTGGGTAACCTGGCCTCACTGGCGGGTGGCTTCAGCAAGCTCGATCTCGATTCGGGCATGATCGGCAAGTTTGTACCGATCGTGCTCTCTTATCTTCAGTCACAGGGTGGAGATGGCGTTACTTCCCTGGTCAGTCGCGTTCTACAGGGAAAATAGGGGAATAGCATGCGTTGGCAGAATCGCCGTAGAAGTCAAAATGTTGAGGACCGGCGGGGTATGCGGGCTCCGTCTGCCATGGGGGGATTCGGCAGAGGCGGGGGTATGCTCAATCTGCTGCCGGCGGTGTTCAAACTGTTTGGTATGAAGGGCGGTATCCTGGTGGTGCTGGCCATCGGTGCTTACGGTCTCTTCAGTGGTAACCTGGGGAATATACTGGGCGGAGGCAGTCCCACTGACCAACTGTCGGAACAGCAATCCACACCCGTGAAACAGAGTGCGGCTGAGCAGGAGCTGGTCGATTTTGTCTCCGTGGTCCTGGCCGATACTGAAGAGACCTGGCGGGCAATCTTTCAGCAACAGGGCGGCAAATACGTGGAACCGAATTTGGTGCTTTTCCGTGGGGCGGTGAAATCAGCCTGTGGGTTTGGTCAGGCGGCGATGGGACCCTTCTACTGCCCGGGCGATCAGAAGGTCTATATCGACCTCTCTTTTTATAATGATCTGAAAAATCGATTCAAGGCGCCGGGTGATTTTGCCCAGGCCTATGTCATCGCCCATGAAGTGGGTCATCACGTACAGACCCTATTGGGCATTTCGCAGAAGGTGCAAAAGGCCAAACGAGGTCTTTCGGAAGTCGAGGGTAACCAGTTGTCTGTGAGACAAGAGCTACAGGCGGACTGTTTTGCCGGGATCTGGGCAAATCATGCAGATCGCTCCCGGCAACTGTTGGAGTCCGGCGATATCGAGGAAGGTCTGACGGCTGCCAGCGCGATTGGCGATGATCGCTTGCAGAAACAGTCTCAAGGCTATGTCAGTCCGGACTCTTTCACCCACGGCAGTTCAGCGCAGCGGGTCCAATGGTTCAAGATTGGTCTGCGGCAGGGTGACTTGAAGGCTTGCGACACTTTTTCTGCAAAGAATATCTAGCGCTTTTTAATAAAACATAATGCAATATATAGAGGTGATCGGATGGGTATTATTTCCTGGATAGTTTTAGGATTGATTGCTGGCGCGCTGGCCAAGTGGATCATGCCGGGTAAGGATGACGGCGGTTTTATTATTACGATTTTGCTCGGTATCGCAGGTGCTTTTGTCGGCGGCTATCTCGGCTCCTTGCTTGGCATTGGTTCTGTCGGTGATTTGAGTGTCATCAGCATCCTGACGGCGACGGCAGGTGCCTTTCTGTTGCTCTTTCTCTATCGTCAGTTCAAGAAGACCGGCAGCTGATTTTTTTCGTGAAGAGATTGAATGCCATTTGTTTCTTTACTCAGAGAGTGGGCATTTATCCTGAATCATAAAAACATTGAGGTTTCCAGAATGAAAAGATCTATCGTAAGTGTCATGGCGGTTGCCATGCTGTCTGTTTGGGTTGCGGTGCCTGCTGCATTTGCCGATTCTGATCGTGAGTATGAGCGTGAGCGCTACAAAGAAGAGATGGAGATGCGCAAGAAGGAGCAAGAGGCCTGGAAAGAGGAGCGTGATCGTTCTTTTGAAGCGAGGAAGCGTGCCCATGAGGAGGAACGCGAACGGATGAAGCACGAGCACGAGATGGAGAGGGAGGAGATGAAAGCGCGTCATGAGAGGGAGCGAGAGGCGCACAAGCAAGAAATGGAGGAGATGAAGGAGGCCTCCGAGAAACGCCGTGAAAAAATGAAGGAGAAGTCAGAGAAAAGGAAAGAGAAGGGGGAGAAGGCGCACAAAGAGAAAAAGGGTAAAAAGAGTAAGAATAAGGACGACTGAGACTGGTTTGCCGGGGGGGGGGAGCCTGTATCCATTCTCTCCTGCCATCGTTGCTGTTTGTGCTCGCCGGCTTAGATATGTCGAACGGATAGGTGGAGACCGTGTGGCTATACAGATCTGACAGGGCTTGTCAGCCTATCCGGTCCATATCTTGGACTGTTATTCTTTAGGAGGGTCGCTTTCGGGAAGTTTCTGTCCGTCAATCTCACCCCTACATAGTTTCACCCAGTACCCTATACTTTTAGAGCGTATGGTTTCCATGTGCATGCGCTGCCGTTCTGGGCAGTGTTTCGAGGCGGTGCAGCCTCAGATCGTGCACTGAGTTGTGCTTAGCATATGATAATAAAAGATAATCCGGATGGGTGTCGGCTTTTCAGCAGGGCAGGTGTGTTGCTGCCGATTCTGATATTCAGTTTGACCCTGCTGACCCCCTCATTGACCATGGCAGAGCCGGAGAATCCCCGTCAGGTATTGATTCTCAATTCATATCATTCAAGCATGGATTGGGTGGTTGATATTCAGCGCGGTGTGCATGATGTATTGCAGGGTCAGGCATGTAATAGCGAAATCTTTTCGGAGTACATGGACACCAAGCGGATCCCTTTCACGCCGCACTATGAACAGCAGATCCGTGACTTTTTACGCAGCAAGTATGCGGGGCGCCAGTTCAGTCCCGTACTCGTCACGGATAATAATGCCTTTGACTTCATGCGCCGTCATGGTGAGGCGCTGTTTCCCGGCGTGCCGGTGGTGTTCTGTGGTGTCAATTTCTTCAAGGACGAATTGCTAGAGGGCTACCCGAATTTTACTGGCGTGACGGAGACCTACGATGCCAAAGGCACCTTGTCGCTGGCGTTGGCGCTGCATCCGAACACCCGGCAGGTTTTGGTGATCAATGATCACCTGCCAACCGGACGCGCCACAGAAGCGGAAATCCGTGAACAGCTAAGTGGCATGGGGCTGACGATCCCGGTCCGTTATGCGGAAAAGATGCCGATCGCAGAGCTTGAAGGGCAATTGACCGAGCTACCGGCGGACAGTATTGTCCTTCTCGGCAACTACTACCGGGACGGCCAGGATATCTTCATTCCTCCCAAAGAGAGCTCCCGCGTGATTTCCAATACGAGCAAGGCGCCCGTCTATAGCATGCTGGAGTTTCGTATCGGCCAGGGTGTGGTCGGTGGCTATGCTGTCAGTGGTTATCGTCAGGGGCGTGCCGCAGGGAGTTTAATGGCGGAGATACTCAATGGTAAGCCGGCTTCGGAGGTGCCGGTTCTTAAGACCGGCGTGAATCGGTTGATGTTCGATAATGTTCAGTTGGATCGTTTCGGTATCGATCCTGCCAATCTCCCCGTGGGCAGCACACAGGTCAATCTTGACAGGACTCTCTTCACGCAACAGGAGAGAATGTGGCTGGACCAGCACCCGGTGATTCGAATCGCCCCGGATCCCGATTTTCCACCTATCGAATATATTGATGATAGTGGCGCTTATCATGGCCTGGCTGCAGACTACGTACGAAAACTGGAAGAGAAGATCGGATTCCGTTTTGACATTGTTCGTCTGAAAAACTGGGATCAGGCAGTCACCCAGGCACAAAGCCGCGAGGTGGATATGTGGGCGGCGGCCAGCCCCACGGAGCAACGCAAGGAGTACATGCTATTTACCCAGCCCATGATAGACGTACCTGCTGTCATTATGACGCGACGCGAGGAAGAGAGTGTACTCAACATGCGTGATCTGGGAGGAAAACGGGTAACCGTTGTTTCGGGTTATGCCGCGCATGACTTTCTTTTAAAAAACTATCCGACGATAGAGATCGAAGTGGCCCCCGATATCCGCAGTGCTTTGCGCAAGGTCTCTTTTGGCGAGGTGGACGCCATGATCGGCAATCTGGCCACGTCAACCTACTACATGGAACAGGAGGGTATCAGCAACCTGAAAGTGGCGGGGGAGTCGGGCTATCACTACAAGCTATCCATGGCAGTACGCAAAGACTGGCCGATGCTGCGCCATATCCTCGATAAAGGACTGAGACTGATCACTGATGAAGAGCGGCGTACCATCATGGATAGATGGATGCGTTTCGATGTGGCGGATCGGGCATGGTGGCAACTGTCGCGTGAGCAATGGATCGTACTGCTTGGCGTGCTTGCGGTATTTGCTGTGGGTATCATTCTGACCTGGAATGTGATTCTGCGGCACCGTGTCAGGGAACGGACAGTCGATCTGGCCAGGATCAATGAGCGGTTGAATGAGACCAACAGACAGCTGGGTGAGAGTGAAGAGAAGTACCGTCTGATCTTCCAAACCTCGGAAGATCCTATGTGGCTGATAGAGGAGAATAAGTTCATCATGACCAATGAGGCAGCATCCCGACTGCTGGGTTACGAGAGCCCGGAACAATTGGTCAATACACCGCCCTGGGAGCTGTCGCCGGAATTTCAACCGGATGGCATGTCCTCCGATGAAAAGGCCAAGGTGATGTTGGCCCAGGCCATGAAATACGGCTATAACCGCTTTGAGTGGGAGCACAGGAAGCGTAATGGTATGACCTTTCCTGTGGAGGTGTCCCTGACACGCATTCCCTACCGCGGCCGCTCAGCCATATTCTGTATGTGGAATGACATCACCGAACGTAAAGCGGCCGCATTGGAGATCCAGCGTCTGGCCACCCATGATGCCCTCACCGGTCTCGCCAGTCTGCGCCTGGCGGAAGATCGGATTGAGATGGCGATTGCCAAGGCGCGACGGGAAAACTGCAAAATGGCCGTGTTGTTTATCGATCTTGATGGATTTAAGAAGATTAACGATGATTATGGTCACGATGTGGGTGATGCTCTACTGAAGGAAGTGGCAGTTCGTATGTCTGCTATTGTGCGTGAAGTCGATACCGTCGCTCGCATAGGCGGTGATGAATTTCTGATTATCTTAAGTTGTATCACGACACTTGCGGATACCGATCGTGTATCGGCTCAGGTGATCCAGGCAGTAGGTGAGCCTTGTTTCTTTGAAGGCAATGAATTGAGTGTCGGTGTCAGTATTGGGATTGCTTACTATCCCGATCATGGCGATACAAGGGATACACTCGTGAGGAGTGCCGACAGAGCCATGTATGAGGTGAAGAAGGGGGGTAAAAACAACTACTGCGTTGCGCAGACGGAATAGTCGAATGCCTCTGGTTGATTATTGTATCCTGATCTTGATGGTTCTCTTCTCATATGCATTTCACAAGTAAACACTGATCGGCTATGTACAAACCGATCATTGCTTCTTGTAGATCGCGAGTGTCTTGCTGATTCAGTTAGTTTTTGAATTTACCCACCATCTCATTTAACTGCGTAGACATGCTCAAGAGGGATTGGCCGGTCTCCATGGTCTGTCTGGTGTTGGTGATCGTATCTCCCGTTACGTCATTGATGTTGATGACGCTGCGATTGATCTCCTCTGAGACGGATGCCTGCTCTTCCGATGCAGTGGCAATTTGCAGATTCATGTCTTTGATGACCGAGACCGATTGGAGGATCGCCTCAAGGGACTCAGCGGCAACCTGAGATCGCGCTGCACTTTCCTGTGCCTGTTCCTTACCTTTATCCATGGCGGAGACAGCGCGTTCTGCGGTCTGCTGCAGGCGCTCCACTATTGTCTGAATATCCTGGGTGGATTCATGGGATCGTTGGGCGAGTGTGCGTACCTCGTCGGCAACAACCGCAAATCCCCGACCTTGCTCACCGGCACGGGCCGCCTCGATGGCGGCGTTTAGTGCCAGCAGATTGGTTTGTTCAGCAATCCCACGGATCACATTGAGTACGGTCCCAATGTTTTCGCTCTCTTTGCTCAGGTCCCCGATAATCTCGGCCGTACTCATGACCTCATTTGCCAGGACATGAATGCTGTCTCTATTTTGTTCGACAATGGAGTGTCCCTTGTGCGCGTTTTGATCTGCGGTTTCAGAGGCATCGGCTGCGGAGCTGGCATGTCGTGCAACTTCTTGTACCGTTGCGGTCATTTCGTTCATGGCGGTGGCGACTTGTTCGGTTTCAGTTTGTTGCTGATTTGCGCCTTCGTTGGCAGCGCGGGCAATGACACCCAGCTGTTCTGCTGCCGTACTGAGTTGATTGGATGAGTCGGTAATGTGGCCGATCATATTCTGAAGCGTGGTCATCATCCGATTGAATGCTCGGGCCATGACGGCGATTTCCTGGGGACCTTTTTCCTCCGCGCGAATAGTGACATCCTGCTCTTTGCTGGTGTATGACATCAGATCCGCAAGTTGTTTTACCGGTCGGGTTACGCCGGGAACAATGTAGATGATCAAACCAAGAATCATGACGGTGAGGATTGCGCTTAACAGTATGCTTTGTCGTGTAATTCGCTCCATTTCACTATCGATATGCAGATGGGTTCCGGATTGCAGTTGCGAGAGTATTTCCTCGCTTTGGTGTATGGTCTTTCGCATCTCACCAAGCAGTCCTTCCTTGCTGGAAAGGCCCAGCTTTACATTCGCGTCCACCAGTGCTTTGAAGTCCCTCTCATAGATGTTCATGGCGTTCACTATCGTTTGTTTAACATCTTCACTGATCGGTGACTCTGAGAGGTTCTGTTGAAGAACTGCAATATCACTATTAAATTTTTTCAGGTATTTAAGATCCATTCGGAGCATGAAGTCCTTTTCCCGGCGACGTAGCATGAGCATGTCTTTAGAAAGTTTGTCTTGATTTTGTGCATTCATTATATCTTCTGCCTGATGCACGGCTCTGCGTAGTGCTCCGTACAAACCGGACTTGTGGTCGAGTCCGATCTGTTTTTGCAGTTCAACCAAGGCAAGAAATTTTGTCCGGTAAGCAGCAAGTATGCTTTTCAGATTAATGGCTGTGGTGTGATCCAGACCTGTTTCTTTCAAAGCGAGTGATAAACGGGTTGTGTGCTCCAGTATTTGTTCATAGTTGGTTTTGAATTGGTCTACATACTTTGTGTTTTTACGCGACATGAAATCTTTTTCATTCCTTCGGAGCGTCAACATACCGGATTCAATGTCACTGACCAGGATGCGGGAATCGCCTAACCTTTCCATGTAGGTCATTGAGTATTGCTGTAGCACTGATAAAAGCAACATACCGGAAACGGCAAGCGCCGCTACCAGTCCCATCTGCCATTTGATCGATAAGCGCCTCATGTCCTTGTCCCTCTTTATTTGATGGAGTCCATTGATATTTATAATTATTAAGAATGCTTGCGACTGTGGATGGTGATTCTTTAGGGCATAAAATTCACAAGCGTAATCTTATTGAGAAGTACCTTAGTTTGATTAGGAATAACCCTGTGTTTGCTGTGACGAATAAGCCTGAACCATTCGATATCGTCAAGATATATTATGGTCACTGACTTGTAAGAAACAGAGAGAGGATTGTATTGGAGGCGTGACTGCAGCCCTTGTCAACGAAGGGTGCTGGGTCTAGTGTTCGGTTCAGTCGAACTCTAAATCGTCGACGATCTTCTTCAGGTCATCAATGGCTTGATTGACGTCGACATCTACTTCGGGCGCTTCAAGTTGGGTTTTTTTGCGCTCTGAAAGTGACATGCTGAAATCGGCTGGCGCCAGATTGCCAACGCTCTCATTCCAGCGCAGCGCCACTACGGTGACGTTGTCGCTCTCCGGCTTGCTGTTACCTTCTGCCTGATTCGACAGGTCCTGAATGCTGGAGAGCAGCGATCCCGGTGTTTGGAACAGTGTGTCGACCAAGGGGCGCTCGGGGAGCGGTCCCCAAAAGCCATCCGAACAGAGTAAAACCACATCGCCTTCCTTAAGGGGGTGTGGGCCGCTTAGTTCAGCCACTGGCCGGTTGTTGGTGCCCCCCAGGCAACGTGTCACATAGTTGCGAAATTTGTGCGTGTGGACCTGGGCTGCTGAGATGATGCCCTGCTGTCTCAGGTGTTCCACATAAGAGTGGTCGTCCGTGCGCAGGTGAATGACGCCATCACGCATGATGTAGAGGCGACTGTCACCAATGTGCGCCCAGAACGCGTTGTCCTCTTGTACCAGACAAAGCACGCCAGTGGTACGGGGTTCGATTGGCGGTTCCTGCTCGCGGCCGAATTCGAGGATTTGTTTGTGACTCATATCCATCAGGCCGCTGAGGAAAAAGTGCGGATTTGCGATTGGCTTGCGGCTGGTAAGGAATGCCCGGCGGGCGTTATCCATGAGAATCTGTGCGGCCATCTCACCCTTTGGGTGTCCGCCCATGCCGTCAGCCAAGCAGAGCAGGATAGCGTCAGGCGCCTCCAGTACCAGGCAGCGGTCCTGATTGGTGGAGCGGTTTCCCAGCAGGGAGCATTGGGCTGTCTCATATTTCATGAGGAGGCCCTCTGCGGTGCGAGGAACTCAGAAGCCTCGCTCTCTGTATCGAGATCGGCGATACCAACACTCAGTGCTTCCAGCATCTCACCGGCATTCTGCGGCCGCTTTTCATATTCGATCTCCATGGCCCAGTCGATGGCTTCCAGCAGGTAGGCCGGATAGCGGCGCCGGTAGGCTTTGCTTGCGGGCTTGAGTTTCTCTTTGGCATGGCGTTCGATGGCGGAAGGGGGCGCCTTGCCGTCGAGACAGGCACGCATGCTGGCGCCGATGGCGTAGACATCGCTCCAGGGCCCGACTTTACCCGACTGGTAATACTGCTCCACGGGAGAGAAGCCGGTGGTGACCACACGCCCGGCCCGGTTGGTCTCATTCTGCAGTTCATGTACGGCACCGAAGTCAAGCAGCAGGGGGCTGCCGCCGGTACGCAGGTGAATATTGCTGGGTTTGATGTCCAGATGCAGCAGATCGTTTGAGTGGATTTGGTTCAGGGCGTCGAGAATCGGCGGGAAGACCGTCATGATGAAGCGTGTACTCAGGCTGCCACTGCGCTTTTTGATGTAACTGGCCAGATTTTTTCCCCGCTCGTGGTCCATCACCAGATAGCCGGTGTTGTTTTCGAGAAAGAAGCCCCGGACCTGTACGATATTGGGATGGCGCAGGGAGGCGAGTACCTTGGCCTCCTGGTAGAAGAGGCGAAGGCTGCGATTGAAATTGTCCTGGTGTTTGTCGTCGATCGGCACGACCCGGTTATTCTCGCCGCGTTTGGCCAGCTTTTTGGGTAGAAACTCCTTGATGATGACCTCATCCTGGGTGTCTTCATCCTCCGCCAGATAGATCAGGCTGAAGCCGCCGCTGGCGACCACTTTCATGATCAGGTAGCAGTCGATGACGGTGCCTTCCGGCAGGCTGTCGCGAAGCTTATCCATGCGGATTGACCAGCAGATTGTGAGGGTTTTTGAGTAAGGCGCAGCTTGGCGCAGCCAGCACCAGGCTCTCTGTGTGTGGTAGATTTATCCGCCATAACGCAGTGAGCAGATTATCCTTGCCGGAGGTCAATAGTGCATTCATCTCTACGATTATAAGGTGTTCTTGGAGAAATGCCCCTGCCTGCATCGCCGTTCTTCGGTGGCTGATATCCAATATAGTGACCTTGATCAAACATTCCAATTTACTGACACAGGCCAGAATCCATCATGGACGGCATGGTCCCATGCTTGGTATCGGCGGTCGCTGGTGATTCTGTAGCGCTGGTTCGAATGGCGGGATACACAACACAATCTTATCCGCCAATAGCCGTTTCACCATGAAAGTCTAGATGATGAGAAGCGGAAGGTGTGCGATTATGCACGGGTTTGGCAAGCCTTTGTAACAAGCCCACAGGATAGAAACAGGTAAAAATATGATCAGTAGCATGACCGCTTTTGCAAGAGAAGAGTACAGGGGCGAACTGGGTGTCATGAGTTGGGAGATCCGCTCAGTCAACCATCGCTACCTGGAAGCGTATCTGCGTTTACCTGAGGAGCTTAGGGTGCTGGAATCAAACGTCCGAGAGCGGCTGAATACCCGCCTTGGTCGGGGCAAGCTCGACGTCAGTCTCAAGTTCAAGCCCGGTGTCGACGCTGAGTCTGGCCTGCGCATCAACCAGCGCATGGTGGAGCAGTTGATGAATGCTGAACAGGAAGTGTCGGATCTGCTCGGTGTGGAGAGTCGTTTGCGCCCGCTAGACCTATTGCGCTGGCCTGGCGTCCTGGAGGAAGAGGAGCAAGACTTTACCCCGGTAAAACAGCAGGCCATGGTGCTGCTGGAGACTGCCATCGACAGCCTGATCGACAATCGCTTGCGTGAAGGTGAGAGGCTTGCCGAGATCGTCAGCCAGCGCTGCGAGGCCATGCAGGCCCAGGTGATTCAGGTTCGTGGCCTGATGCCTGAGGTGCTGGAGAATATCCGCTTGCGGGTTCGCGAACGTCTGTCGGAAGTGATGGAAGAGTTGGATGAATCGAGGTTGGAGCAAGAGATGGCTCTACTTGCACAACGTCTTGATGTGGACGAGGAGATGGATCGGTTGGAGACCCATCTTGAAGAGGTCGAGCGCGTGCTGAAATCCGATGAGCCTGTCGGTCGACGGCTTGATTTTCTGATGCAGGAGCTCAACCGTGAAGCAAATACCCTCTCTTCGAAGTCCAATGACGTAGAAGTGACCCGCGCCGGTGTGGAGATGAAAGTGCTGATCGAGCAGATGCGCGAGCAGATTCAGAACATCGAGTAAAATAGAGAGACTTAAAGTTGAGGGAACGCTGACATGTATTTATCAGTAAGAATTTTTCTGCTATCGACGATGCTGTTGATCCTGACCGCCTGCGCCACCAGTCCGACAGGACGTAGCCAGCTGATGTTGGTTTCTGAGGAGTCGGCCATTAACGCTTCGAAAACAGCCTATGTGGAGATGATCAAGCCCTTCGAGGAAGAGGGTAAGCTAGACAATGATCCAGTACTCAAGGCCCGGGTAGACCGTATCACTGGCCGGCTGATCGCCCAGGCTGTCATCATGCGACCCGACACCCGCAATTGGGAGTGGAGCATGAAAATTCTGGACGACCCGGAAACGGTCAATGCCTGGGCCATGGCCGGTGGCAAAATGGCGCTCTATACCGGACTGGTAGAAAAGGTTAAACCCACCGATGACGAATTGGCCCAGGTGCTGGCGCATGAGATCTCCCATGCGCTGGCAAAACATACGGCAGAGAAGATGTCGGTTTCCATGGCGACACAGTTAGGTGTGGCGGCAGTGGCTGTGGCATCGGATAGCCAGGGCACTCTGGCCGGTGCAGCGCTGGCGGCGAAACTCGGCGTGGAACTGCCCAACAGCCGTGGTGCGGAGAGCGAAGCGGACCGCATCGGTATCGAGCTGGCGGCAAAGGCAGGCTACGATCCGCGTGCCGCAGCGACGCTCTGGCACAAGATGGGAGAGGTCGGGGGTAATCGTATGCCACAGTTTCTCAGTACCCATCCCAGCCCCACCAACCGCGAGTCTACCCTGGGCAAGTTGGCGGATGAGATGATGCCCTACTATCAGGCTAAGGGTGAACGGCCGACTTTCAAATTCTGAAGCCATTTTGTTAATACATGGTGCGGCAGGGCCGCACGAATGACCTGGACTCTGACAGCACCGAATAACGGAAATACTATGAGCAGTGGGACACTTTATATTCTCTCCGCCCCTTCGGGTGCCGGAAAAACCAGCCTGCTGAAGGCGCTGCGGGAGCGTGACGGGCAATTGCACGTCTCTATCTCCCATACCACCCGGAAGGTGCGCCCCGGTGAGGAGGATGGTGTTCACTACCACTTTGTCGAGCAGGCGACATTTCTCAGTAAGGTGGAGGAGGGGGACTTTCTGGAACACGCTGAGGTCTTCGGCAACTATTACGGTACTGACGAAGTGTCGGTGCGCAATCAGCTGGCCGCGGGGCACGACACGGTGCTGGAGATCGATTGGCAGGGCGCCCAGCAGGTTCGCCACCGTTTTCCCGAGGCAGTCTCCATCTTTATCCTGCCGCCCAGCCCCGAGGCGCTGCGGGATCGGCTGAGCCATCGCGGCCAGGACAGCGAAGCGATCATCCAGGGGAGAATGGAGCAGGCCGTCAGTGAGATGTCCCACTATGCTGAGTTCGATTATCTGGTGATCAACGACGATTTTGATCTCGCGCTGGATGAATTGGCTGCCATTGTCGTCAGTCAGCGATTACAGCTGTCACAGCAGGTGGACCGCCATGCTGAGACCCTGAGTCGACTGTTGCAGGCAGGTTAGTGTTAACAGGCCCTAATACCCATTTGATTTGGGTGAATTCTCTCTCTTTTGGCTATAAAATAGGCCCCCTTTAAACCTCCGGACCTGCAGATGGCCCAAAAACTCTATATCAAAACCTTCGGCTGCCAGATGAATGAGTATGACTCGTCACGTATGGCGGACGGGCTGAATGTCGCCGAGGGGCTGGAGTTGACCGATGTGCCGGAAGAGGCGGACGTGCTGCTGCTCAACACCTGTTCCATACGCGAGAAGGCCCAGGAGAAGGTGTTCTCCCAGCTCGGTCGATGGCGGCCCTGGAAGGAGAAGAACCCGGCGCTGATTATCGGCGTTGGCGGTTGTGTGGCCAGCCAGGAGGGGGAGGCCATTCGTGAGCGTGCACCCTATGTGGATCTGGTGTTCGGTCCCCAGACCCTGCATCGCCTGCCGGAGATGATTCGCCAGGCCCGTCGAGATCATGCGCCGGTGGTGGATGTCTCCTTCCCCGAAATCGAGAAGTTTGACAGCTTACCCGAGCCGCGCGCAGACGGACCCACGGCTTACGTTTCGATCATGGAGGGGTGTTCTAAATATTGCACCTACTGTGTCGTACCCTTTACGCGCGGCGAGGAGATCAGTCGCCCTTTCGATGATGTGATTGCCGAGATAGCCGGATTGGCGGCCCAGGGTGTACGTGAGATTAATTTACTCGGACAGAATGTGAACGCCTATCAGGGTGATATGAATGAAGGCGGAGAGGCCGATCTGGCGCTGCTTATCGAATATGCGGCGGCGGTTGAGGGGATCGAAAGAATCCGTTTTACCACCTCTCATCCGGTTGAATTTACCGACAGTCTGATCGAAGTCTATGGCCAGGTCCCTGAGTTGGTGAGTTTTCTCCACCTACCGGTGCAGTCTGGATCCGACCGGGTGCTCTCGATGATGAAGCGTGGGCATATGGCCATTGAATACAAAGCTAAAATCCGTCGTTTGCGGGAGGTTCGGCCCGATATCACTGTCTCTTCAGATTTCATTGTGGGTTTTCCCGGTGAGACGGAGGCGGATTTTGAGCAGACACTCAAGCTGATCGAGGAGGTCGGTTTCGATCACTCATACAGTTTTATCTATAGTCGTCGTCCCGGTACCCCTGCCGCCGACCTGCCGGATGATGTGCCCCTGGCCGTGAAACAACAACGTCTGGCGCGACTCCAGCAGTTGATTAATACCCAAGCCCAGCGCATCAGCCGGCAAATGGTGGGTACGGTACAGCGTATCCTTGTGGAACGTCCGGCAAAGAAGGATCCCCGCCAACTGGCTGGCCGTACCGAGAACAATCGGGTGGTCAATTTCGATGGGCCTACGGAGCTGATTGGTGGATTCGCCAATGTGCGCATTACCGAGGCCCTACCCAACTCTCTGCGTGGCGAATGGCTTGCACCGGCAGCAGATCAGGCCGTCAACGGCTGAACACCCTCAACGCTTCTAACAATCTGGAATCCCTCCTTGGCTGAACATCCCGAAACTATCGACCTGCTACTCGAGCCCGTGAACAATGAACAGTTGGCTAATGTCTGTGGCCAGTTGGATGAAAACCTGCGCCATATCGAGCGGCGTCTGGGGATTGAAATCAATAATCGCGGCAACCACTTCCGTCTGATTGGTGAGCATCATGCGATACAAGCGGGGGAGCAGGTGCTGCAGGATCTCTATCGCGCTGCGGAGAGTGAGTTGCTCGATCCCCAGCGGGTCCATCTCTATTTGCAGGAGGCGGGTGTCGACGAGCTGCTCGAACAGTCGGGCGATGCGAATCTGCCGGAAACGGTGATCAAGACCCGTCGTGGGCTGGTGCGTCCCCGTGGAGCGAATCAGAAGGAGTACCTGCACAAGGTGCTGACCCACGATATTAACTTCGGGGTGGGTCCTGCTGGTACCGGCAAGACCTATCTGGCGGTAGCCAGTGCGGTGGATGCCCTTGAGCGTGATCAGGTTCGGCGTATCCTGCTGGTGCGCCCGGCGGTGGAGGCGGGTGAGCGTCTCGGTTTTCTGCCCGGTGATCTGGCGCAGAAGATCGACCCCTATTTACGCCCGCTTTATGATGCCCTCTACGAGATGCTTGGTTTCGAGAAAGTAGCCAAACTGGTAGAGCGCAACGTGATCGAGATTGCACCCCTGGCCTATATGCGGGGGCGTACCCTCAACGAATCATTCGTGATCCTCGACGAGGCGCAGAACACCACCCCGGAGCAGATGAAGATGTTTCTCACCCGCATCGGCTTTGGCTCTACCGCTGTGATTACCGGGGATATTACCCAGATCGATCTGCCCCGGGGACAGCTGTCGGGTCTGCGTCAGGCCAGCGAGGTACTGGCCCATGTGGAGGGGATCAGTTTCACCTTCTTCAACGCACGGGATGTGGTGCGTCACCCGGTGGTGCAACGGGTGGTGCGAGCCTATGACGATTTCGAGAGTAAAGCTTGAGTCGCCTTGAGTTGGAGATTCAGCGGGTCGCATCAATGTCGGCCGGAATACCGACGGACGAGGATTTCCACCGTTGGGTGGAGACGGCCCTGCCCGAGGGAGACGAGCCTGTCGAGATGGTGATTCGTCTGGTGGATGAGTCGGAGAGTAGGCAGCTTAACCGGGACTATCGGGGTAAGGACAGCCCGACTAATGTTCTTTCCTTCCCCTTTGATGCACCCGAGCAAGTGCCGTCGGCTCTGCTGGGCGATCTGGCGATCTGTGTGCCGGTCGTGTCACGAGAGGCGATAGAGCAGGGCAAGCCGCTGCCGGCGCACTGGGCCCATATGGTGATACATGGTGTTTTGCATCTGTTGGGTTATGACCACCTGACTGATGAAGAGGCGCAGTTGATGGAACAGAGGGAGCGAGAGCTTCTGCATCAATTGCATTTTTCTGATCCCTATAGTGAAGAGGGCCGATGAACAGCGAAGATCGATCGACCAACGGTTCCTCCCGACGGTGGCTGGAGCGACTCAGCCGGATGTTCGGGAGCGAACCGCAAGACAAGGAAGAGCTCTATGAGCTATTGAAGGAAGCGAGTGAAAGGCAGCTGTTGGATGATGATGCGCTGAGTATGATGGAAGGCGCCCTGCTGGTCTCCGAGCGCCGGGCACGGGATGTGATGACGCCACGCTCAAAACTGGAAGTGGTGAATCAGGATGCAGATCTCGAAGAAGTCCTGAGTGTGGCCATCGAATCGTCACACTCGCGACTGCCCGTGATCAGCGAGGATATGGATGAGGTCCTGGGCGTACTGTTACCGAAAGATCTGCTGTGCTGCTTTCGCCAAGAGAATCGCACTGTTTTTACGCTGTCGGAGATGATGCGTGAGGCGCTTTTCGTGCCGGAGTCGATGCGCCTTAACCAGTTGTTGAAAAAGCTCAAACTGAGCCGCAACCACATGGCGATCGTGGTGGATGAGTATGGTTCGACTGCGGGTCTTGTCACGCTGGAAGATTTACTGGAGCAGATCGTAGGGGATATTGAAGACGAACATGACATACCGGATGATGATCAGGTTAGTGTAAACGATGCTTAGTCATACATTCTAAGTTTTTCATTTGGCACACTTGGCGACTGCAGACGTATACACGGGAGTTTGAAAAACTATTCAGGGAAGGAGAAAAGATGATTAAGGTTGCATGGAATAAGAAGTTCGAGGTGGGTCACGAGAGGATTGATTTCGAGCACAAGATCTTTCTTGATCTCATTCGTGAAGCGTCTCTTCTGCCTGGAATGGGTACTTCAAGGGAGCGGGTGATGCGACATCTTGATGAGGTAAAAAAATATGCCCTTTTTCACTTCACCAGTGAAGAAAATATCATGTTTGACGTCGCCTATCCGGATTTCAAAGAACACAGGCAGGAGCATGCGATGCTACTTGCCTTGTTGGATGAGCGGTCACACCAATACAAGGATGGGGATATCGATCTGGATAGTGTAGTCGGTTTTTTGTTCGAGTGGTTTGCACTGCATACTACGCAGGTCGATACTCGGCTGGCGAAATATATTTCCCATGGGGTTGATCCTGGTGCCTAGTGCCAGCAGCCTTGATAGGTCGGCTGTGAAAAACTGACCGGGTCTATCGGACGCCGGTACGAATCGAAAGGGTGAAGATGTCACGATTGCTGGAATATCCTCGGCTGCTGGCCCTCATCGCCGGCGTGTTTACCACCCTCGCATTTGCACCTTTCCAGTTCTGGATATTGGCGGTGCTCATGCCGGCGGTACTGTTTTTTATCTGGGTACGTACTGATACTTCCTGTTTTCAGTCCGGGTTTATCTATGGGCTGGGGCTGATGGGGGGAGGTGTCTCCTGGCTGTATGTGAGTATTGCGCAGTTCGGAGATCTGGGCTGGCTTTTTCCGCTTGTCATTACCCTCGGCTTCGTGATGCTCGTGGCCCTCTATTATGGTCTGCTCGGGTGGTTGGTAGGCCGCTTTGTGGTATCAGATCACTTAAAACTGTTGCTGGTTATTCCCGCCATGTGGGTCTTGATCGAATGGTTTCGCGGTTGGTTTCTCACCGGCTTTCCCTGGTTGCAATTGGGTTATTCCCAGATCGATTCACCGTTGGCGGGTTATGCGCCTGTTCTCGGTACGTTGGGTGTCAGCTGGGCTGTTGTAACGACTGCCGGGGCATTGATTTTGTTGGGTGAAAAGGGACGGATGCGATGGTTTTCTATCACCCTGTTGAGTGTGGTGTGGCTATCGGGTTGGGTGCTGACCCAGATGAATTGGACGGAACCGAATGGTGAACCGCTGCGAGTGGCTCTGGTGCAAGGCAATATCCCGCAGGCAGAGAAGTGGGCCCCGGAGCAGTTGACGCCCAGCCTGGTGTTATATGCCGAGCAAACGAAAAAGCATTTCGACCGAGACCTGATCGTTTGGCCCGAGACTGCGATTTCTGCCTTCCAGTTTCAGGTAGACGAGGCTTTTATCCAGCCGTTGGAAGCGGAGGTGAAACGCCAGGGTACAGATCTTGTCTTCGGTGTGGTACAGATGGACGAGGCACGCGAACAATACTTCAATGCCATGGTGGCCTTGGGGAATGCGCAGCGTGATGATTACTTCAAGCAACATCTGGTGCCGTTTACAGAGTATTTGCCTCTCAAGCCCCTTTTATGGCCGCTGGTCGATCTTTTTACCATTCCCATGTCCGACTTTTCTGTAGGGGAGGGCAAGCCATTGATGCGAGTTGGGTCTCACCTGGTCGGCATGTCGATCTGCTATGAAGATGCCTTTGGCAGTGAAATGATTCAGGCGTTACCGGAAGCGGCTTATCTGATCAATGCCAGTAATGATGCGTGGTTCGGGAGATCTCTTGCACCTCATCAACATTTGCAGATTGCACGCATGCGTGCGTTGGAGACGGGCCGCTACCTCCTGCGATCCACCAATACAGGAATCTCAGCCATCGTGGGTCCGAAAGGTGAATTGTTGGGTGAATCTCCCTTATTGGCGTTGGATGTCTTGACTGGTGAAATCAGTCCCATGACCGGTGCCACACCTTTTGCATACACCGGCAATCTTATTATCCTGGTCATCATGCTAATTGTGCTGATCGTCGCTTTTCCTTGTGGGCATATTCGGTTCAGGGGTTGCAGATCTATCCAAAGGAAGTGAGAGTGCTCGCATTTGTTGTTGTCTTAGGGACTCCTGTGCATCTTCATATCGAATCACCTCTTGCAGTTGGTGAATGATCTCCTGTTCATCACTCGAAGATGATGTTGATATATTTTGAGTCGAATCAGAGATTTCTGAATTGCAGGCACTGAGCAGGATGAGGGACAGGAGATAGCAGCTCGCGATAGGGACGTGTGTGGCCATCATTACAGATTATCGGGATTGATAGATGGATTCGAAACCTGAGATGGAAAAGCCATTCATTCGTTGTTTGCCAACCAGAATGATGGGTACGCCTTTGCCTTTCAGTCGTGCATAGTCTCTGCGGCCTTTGGCAGATTTTTCTACGTCATACTCTTTGTAGGGAATACTTTTTTGCTTGAAATAACTTTTGGCCTTTCGGCAAGCGCCACACCATGTGGTGGAGTAAATTACCACCTGCTGTCTGCTTGACAGGGCGTTAATATCAAGGCGCTGGATTTCGGGGCGGCTGATGGTGTTGATCTGCAGGTCGAGTGCCTTTGGTGCGCTTTGGGCAGGTGGCCGGTCACCGAAGTGGGTTCGTCCTTGGGCATCTTTCCAAGTGTAAATATCAGCAGCCGATTCGAAAGCCAGCAAAATCGCCAGTATGCAAAGTATGACTTTTAGCCGCATCGTAGAGATCCATTCCGATTATGTTCAAATCAGATTTTAGCCCTATTTTCATTAACTTTGGATAGTTTGCATATGTGATAACGATTTAAGCGTAAGTTTTTGTCTCGGCAAGAGACAGAAACCCCCCTCTCTGTGTGTGACCGGAACGAAGCTGCCGAGATTCTGCTTGCGGTAAAAAACCCGCTAGATGTATGCAGTTATATTCGTTAACGAGCCCCTGGCTTTCTGACTATGATTAGTGAGAGGCGGTCCCCTGTAAGTCTCAATTTGGCATGATAAACCAGGGGTATATTGCGGAGGACGCACAAGTGAAATACTCATTCTCTAAGCGTGTCGTACTCATCATTGCAGGTTTATTGATGCTGTCTGGGCAGGCCATAGGCGCAGAGGGCTATGGAAAGCAGAAGGTTGTCTATCATATCAATTACGATGATCCGAAGACGCAGAAGTCTGCGTTGCGAAATATTCAGAATCACATTAATGCAGTCGGGGCTGAAAATCTCGAGCTGAAAGTGGTTCTGCATGGTGACGGTCTTTCCCTGCTTATCTATCCTGACTCTCTGGCTAAATTAGCCAAGTTCAAGCAGGCCAATGCCGGCGAAGAGATGGCGGCAAAAATTGACGGGCTGAAGAGTCAGGGTGTCAACTTCCAAGTCTGCGGTAACACCGTTAGAGGGCGTAAAGTGGAACTGGAGAGCGATCTTTATGACGTAGAGGCTGGGGATGTCGTGCCAAGTGGTGTGGCGGAGTTATCTCATCTACAAGCGCAGGGTTACACTTATATCAAACCCTGAATAAAGGTCTGCGGAAGGGATGCTTTTTTTGGGTCCCTTCCGGCATGCTCACTGCTGAATCCAAATCTCTGGAAAAACTGCCTTTCTAACAACCGTCTTATGGCTATTATGGTGCCGGGTTAGAATAAGTGGTTGATGAGTTCTATTTTTCAATCCGATCAACGCATATCTTGAGTGAGGCAAAGATGATCAAGAGTCAGTACCTCTACAATGCGTTAGTAACGGCTGTCTACGATGGTGACACGGTTACTGTAGATATAGATCTGGGGCTGCATGTCTGGGTCAAGGCTGAAAAGCTGCGGTTGCACCGGATCAATGCGCCGGAGATAAGGGGGGTGGAACGAGAGCAGGGCTTGATTGCCCGGGACTGGTTGCGCCAAAGAATTCTTAATCAACCACTGGTTATTGAGACCATACAGGATACGAAGGGAAAGTATGGACGCTATCTGGTAGAGCTCTGGATGGGTGAGGTTAATATTAATGATGATTTGGTAAGTGAAGGATTGGCAGAATACAAGGCGTACTAAAGCAGCGGTCCTTCAGCTTTATAGTGCTATGATGTGGGCTGTATCAAGAGACGGAAGAAGCCTTGAAATCGCTGATCAATACTGCCGTTGACCTGTGCCTTTTACGGATGGGTCCACAGGATGTCCCTGCATCACAGACACTGCTACTGGTCAGTTTTGTGCTGAATTTTATCGTCGGCGTGTTGATGGTGATTGGGTTCAAGGCCGATCTTACACGAGCATTTTTGGAAACCCTGTTTCAGATTGTACTGATGTTGGGTGCACTCTATCTGGCACTGAATATTACCAAGAGGCTATCGCGTTTCAATCAGACGGCTACGGCCTTGATGCTGAGTGGATTACTGTTGGGTCTGATGGTCCTCCCCTTGGTGATCTGGAATCAACGCAGTCAGTCGACAGAATCTGGTCTGTTGATTTTAGTGCTGATGTTTTGGAGCATTGTAGTGCTGGGCCATATCCTGAGACATACTTTTGAAATGCCATTTAACATCGGTGTTGCTTCGGCTGTGATCTATACACTGTTATCTTGGAATCTTACAGCGCTTTTATTTCCGGTGGCTCACTGATGCATCTTCATATCCTGGGTATCTGCGGCACGTTCATGGGTGGTATTGCACTTCTCGCGCGGGCGATGGGCCACCAAGTCAGCGGCTCAGACGCCAATGTCTATCCTCCCATGAGCACTCAATTGGAACAGGCCGGTATCGAGCTGATGGAGGGTTACAAAACCGAGCACCTGGAACCGGCACCTGATGTGGTGGTGGTGGGCAATGCCATGTCTCGCGGGAATCCTGCTGTTGAATATGTGCTGAACCGAGGGCTGCCCTATACCTCGGGTCCTGAGTGGCTGGCCAAGCATGTTCTACAGGATCGCTGGGTACTGGCGGTGGCGGGCACGCATGGCAAGACTTCCACTGCCAGTATGCTGGCCTGGATACTCGAGGATGCAGGATTGCAGCCTGGTTTTCTTATCGGCGGAGTGCCGGAGAATTTTGGCTGCTCCGCCCGACTTGGTGCCTCCCCTTTCTTTGTGGTCGAGGCGGATGAATATGACACAGCCTTTTTTGATAAACGTTCAAAGTTTGTCCACTACCGTCCCCGTACACTGGTGATGAATAATCTGGAGTTCGATCACGCGGATATTTTTGATGATCTGACGATGATCCAACGGCAGTTCCACCATCTGGTGAGAATCGTTCCATCCGAAGGTTTGATCATCGCCCCACTCTATGACGGCAATCTGGGAGAGGTACTTGATATGGGTTGTTGGACACCGATTGAGTATTTCGACCCTGCCATAGAGGCTGGCTGGCATGCGGAAAATGCGGCCACAGATGGCCATGCATTCGACGTGATCTGTCAGGGAGAGAGGCAGGGACGGCTCGATTGGTCGCTGATTGGTCGGCATAATATGGCGAATGCGCTGGCAGCCCTGGCGGCTGCTCGCCATGCCGGCGTGCCGGCCGATGTTGCTATAAGCAGCCTGGGCAGATTCAAGAACGTGAAGCGTCGCATGGAGTTACGCGGCACAGTCTCTGATGTGAAGGTCTACGATGATTTCGCCCACCATCCGACGGCGATCGCAACTACCCTGGATGGCCTGCGAAAACAGGTGGGCCAAGAGAGAATAATTGCTGTGCTGGAACCTCGTTCGAATACTATGAAGCAGGGGGTGCACGCACACTTGCTGGCCGACGCGCTGCAAGCGGCTGACCAGGTCATGCTCTATTTGCCGTCGGACCTGCAGTGGAATCCGACAGATTACTTCGGGACCATGAGATCAAAGACCGAGTATTATCAGGATATGTCTGCATTGATTGAGCATGTGGTGACACTTGCGGTGCCTGGTGATCATCTGCTGGTGATGAGTAACGGTGGTTTCGAGGGTATTCATCAGCGACTGCTTGACGGGCTGGAGGCTAGATCGTGGGTATGAAGCAGCAGCCGATTGCTGTGGGTATTACCGGGGCTTCAGGTAGTGCCTATGCTTTACGCTTACTGTCATGCCTGGTTCAGGCTGGTGAAAACATTCATTTGATGATTAGTCAGGCAGGCCAGATCGTTCTCAAAATGGAATCGGATCTGGATCTGCCCTCGCAGCCGCAGGCGGTGGAAAAAATACTGACAAGTCACCTTGGGGCAGCTCCCGGGCAGTTACAGGTTTTCGGACGTCAGCAGTGGATGGCGCCGGTAGCCAGTGGTTCCAATCCCCCTCGTGCGATGGTGGTCTGTCCCTGTACCACCGGTACACTGTCTTCGATTGCCTGTGGCGCCAGTAATGACCTGCTTGAACGGGCAGCTGACGTTACCCTGAAAGAGCGGCGGAAGCTGATCCTGGTAGTGCGTGAAACACCCTTTTCCGAGATTCATCTGGAAAACATGCTTAAGCTGAGCCGCATGGGAGCCGTGATTATGCCGGCCAATCCCGGTTTCTATCATAAGCCTTCGGGTCTAGAGGAGATTGTTGACTTCATGGTCTCCCGCATTCTTGATCAACTGGATGTTGCGCATAATCTGCTTCCACGCTGGGGGGAGTAAATATCCACCTGTGTGGCTTTCTTGTTGCCAGTATCCAGGGTTATTGATTTCAATCCGGGATGGTATCTGATGCGGATCAATGGTTTCTAAGTGATTAATCTGGCCAAATCATCGCTGACATTTGTCCAGGTGGAGATGGATTTTGCGCCTCTCCCTAGACTGTAGCCGGGAGTCTTGACCTATAGCATTCCCATGTAGGGGTAGCAGGGAGTCCTCTCTACCACCCGTTGGAATATCGATGCCGAACATCCAGTTTTGGCCTTATGCCCGTTCCGTCGTGATAGGGGGGTGCTTCGTGTCGAAATATTTAACAGTTTTTTTGTGGTTATTTGTTTGGAGTGTTAATAGTTAAGTGAAATCAATGAGATAGAGTTTTGGCATGGATAATGTATTGCTTTGCGCAGTCAATTTGCTGTTTTTTTCAAGGAATAAAGTATGAATAAAAAAACTCTCCTAAAAGGTATCGCTGGTACCGCATTGCTTTGCGCTAGTTTCGCTTCTTTTTCCGGTGTTGTGTACGAGCAGACCTACAACCCAAATGATTATGGCGCATATTTTGCCGATGATCCTTCATGGACTGTCTACGATAATTTCACCTTGGCTGATGATGCGAGTATTTCTGGTGCTACCATTTGGGGCGTATATTGGAGTAATGGCGTCGTACCGACTCCTGCGACGTTCAACGCTAGTTTTCACACCGATACGTCTTGGCTGAACCCTTTCTACGATGTCACTGTGGATGCTGTATCACTCATTGATACTGGCTTTGATCACAATGGTCGCCCCGGTGCAAACATTCTCGAAATCACGCTGGATTTCGGCAGTGCTGTTGATCTGCTTTCGGGTGCTGAGTATTGGTTTGGAATACAAGCGATCAACGATTTAAATAACACTTTTGCGTGGCAGAATTCCTACGCAGTAGATAATCTTTACTATCAAAACAATCGTGCAATGAGAGGCGCGGCAGATGTGGCATTCAATCTGGTAGAAACGACCTCAGTGCCTGAGCCTGCAAGTATTGTTTTACTCGGTCTGGGCTTGACTGGCCTCTCACTATCCAGACGGAAGAAAATAGCCAAATAATACAATTTGGTAACGTCTGTAAAAGAAGCCCCGGCCTGACAGCCGGGGCTTTTTTATTTCAGACAGAATTCCTACCCGAAGACCAGCCGTTAATAGGTTCTGACTTTCTCGGCATTTGCAAGCGGTGACAGCAAAAGATTGCTTCCCTACTGAGGGCCATGCTGTTGTTTGAGTCACGGGCTGGCATTTTTATTCTTTGGCCGATGATTCTTCCGCTCAGCGGCTTTTTAGGAATGTAGCAATTGAGATGGCCTCTGCTTCGCTGATATTGGGGAAGGCAGGCATGATATGGCCGCCATGGCGGATTTTTTCTGCCATCTCTTCTGCAGCATCATCGCTGCCGGCCAGCTTCAAGAGTATGCCGAATTTACCTTCTCCGTTTTCACCGTGACAACCGGCGCAGGCTTGAGCAAACAGGTCGTTGACTGGCATACTTGCGGTCGCTTTAAAGTCATTGTTGCCGCCGCAGCCGCCTAGGCTGACAGATAAAATTGCCAATATGGATAATGCTGTCGTTTTCTTCATCTTAAACCTCGAGATGGGTAATTTATTGTGTCGGTTTTGTTAATCCCTGATTGATCGTCTCTAGCAGTGACTTTTGGTGAGTCGGAAGGTGCGACTATAGTCATCAAACGGGGTTGACGAACCCTATGTCAGCGGTATTCAGATGTCACGCTGAGTGTACCTGAGGTCTGACAGTGTAACGAAGGGAATACCGCGGCCGGCGAATATTAACCCGGTTTGGGTCAGACTGACAAAGCTACTCGATCACAGTACAACGATTACGTCCGTCTTTTTTCGATTGGTAGAGGGCGGCGTCGACCCGTTTGACGAGGGTGGAGAAGGTATCCCGGGGCTTCAACACGCTGCCACCGAAACTGGCGGTGATCGTGCCGGCGGTTTTGTGAGCCAGTTGCTCGATCTGCTCTCGTAAAGATTCCGCGATGGTCTTTAGCTCAAATGCATCGGTCAGTGGGGTGATGATCATGAATTCTTCACCTCCCCAGCGGGCCAGTGTGTCACTCTTTCGAATATGGCGCATGACCAGTTCCACGGTGCTCTTAAGGACTTCATCACCGATATCGTGTCCGAAGTTATCGTTAACCGCTTTGAAATGGTCGAGGTCAAACATGATCAGGCCGAGTGAGTTCTTGGTCGACTGCGCCCACTCTATTTGGTTTTTCAATTCCTCGTCGAATTTCAAGCGATTGAAAACCTGAGTAAGGCGGTCAGTGGTGGCCATATGCTGGAGCTGCTTCTCCAGTTCGACCGCTTCCGTAACGTCACGGTGAGATTCGACAACCTGTACGACTTTCTTGCCTGTTTCATCAAAAAGAGGGGTGGCGCGCACATCGACAAAAAGCATCTTACCTCTCTCATCAAAATGCTTATGCCTTACTGAGGCTGATTTTCCCGTCTGCAAGACTTCTTGAATCGGACAGGGATCATTCAGGCCGGTGCAGGGTGTATCACGTTTATGCGAGAGCCGATAGCAGGTCATGCCTTTACTGATAGAATGATTCCCAGTGTAGAGAATTCTGGCTGCTTGATTGGCCAGCTGCAATCGGTAGTTGCTGACATCGATAACCAGTGTGGGGTCGGGAATGGTATCGACCACTCGCTGTATATGGTCCCGTGACATGGTGAGTTTCTGCTCTATATCCTTGAGTGCAGTGATATCACTGATATGCGTGTAGTAATGTGAGATTTTGCCTTCTTTGTCACGGATCGCCTGACAGATATCCTGCACCCATCTCCCCTGGCCCTGCCGGTCCAGGATTCGATAGGGCGAGCGCTTGAAAGTGTCTTGATTCTGCAGCTTCGCCTGCTCGGATTCTGAGATATATTGCGGCAGATAAGCGGGTTCGATGATGCTGGAGTAGCTGAATGTCTTATTCAGAAATGTGTCAGGTTCATAGCCTAATAATTCATAGACATTGGCGGAGATGTAGTCCACTGGCCAGCCAAGTTCATTACGAAGCTTGACGATAATGCCTGGCCCGCCGACAAAGAGATCACGTTCATAAGCAATCTTTTCATTCAAGGAGGCGATCTCTTTCTCCTGTGTATGGCGTTTGTCCCGGTGCCATAAAAGTACGCCGAGTATGAGGCCGATCAGGAAGAGAGTGAAAATCAGCGGTGGCAAAGCCTCCTTGAGTTCACGAGACAGTTTGTTTTGGATTAATGTGTCGGGTACGTGCAGTAGTATGGTCAGGCAGCTGGCGCACCCTGATTTTGCGTCATGGCCGGATGGGTTGAAGGAGTCAAAGGTGAAGAGCCCTTCTGGTGTGAGTCGCTGCCCTCTTTGTCCCTGATTGATCTGCCGCCAGATTTCAGGATAGCGGGTATGTATGCCTGTGTGGGGATTGTCGGGAAACATAAAGTTCCAATTGTAGGAACTGTCCGGACTCGAAAGTGGATATCCGCTCGAATTGATGAGTAATGCTTTGCCGAAAAAACCGGTAGTACTACGTCTGAACTCTTCCAGCATTTTCTCTGCAAGGTAGTTGAGCACCATGACACCGACATTATTACCCTTATCGTCGACTACGGGTGAGGCAAACCGGACCATAGGTTTGAGAGGGACTTCTATTTCCCCTTTTTCTACATTCAGATCCATGGGGGAGACATATATTTCTCCAGGCGCCAGGTTGATGGCATCTTTAAAGTAGTAACGTTCATGCTTGGACTGTAAATGCTTTTTTTCGACCGATTGTGGTTTTCCGCTGTTGTAGTTGACGCGGATTAACTCCATGCCATTGCCGCCGAGAAAGCGGACCTGATCATATCTTGCTCGCTGATGAGCAAAAGAGGTCCATAGCTGTTGCAAGATCTGTATGACCTGTTCCCGGTTGTCGATATCATTGAGATGATGCAGGCTCTCTTGCTCACTGAGAAACCTTAAGTCCGACTTTATTTCGGCGAAAGTCAGATCTATCTGCTTACCGAGTTGGTTGAACAGAATATTGGATTCGAGTCTTAACCTGGTTTCCAGGCCGACTTTCAACTGGTGCTGGATGAAAAACAATAACAGCGAGGAGAGCGCCAGTAGTAGGAGCAGCGTGAATCCGTAGTGCCTGATGAATCTGTTATTAAGCACGATATTCATGCTCTTCAGACAGTTATTGACTGTTGCCCGGTTGGTCGGAATACAACCACAGCCCCTGTAATCTGCTCATCCATGTAGATGGGTGTGCCGATATATTCGACCGTGATGGCAGACCCATCCTTGTGCCAGAAAATATCATGAGAGCTTTGGCAGGTTTCCCCATGGCACAGTACTTTCATGATAGGGCAGTCGCTTTCAGGGTAGTTGCTGCCGTCGGGGTGGCTATGGTGCCATAAGCTATGGCTGTTTTTTTGTATCATCTCATCAATTTGATAGCCGAGTATGTCAGCAGCGGCCGGATTGACGAAGGTATGTTTTCCCTCGCTGTCTAATCCCAGGATGCCGTCGCCGGCAACTCTGAGAATAAGGGCAGTCTGATGTTCTGCATGCTGCTTCTCTTCTTCGAGTTTTTTGTATTGATCGATATCGTCAATGACAGCGACCAGGTATTTTTCCTCACTGCCACAGCTATGATTGCAGGAGAGTGTCAGTTGACACCATTTGAGGGATCCGTCCTCACATCGGAGGCGGAACTGGGTAGCGACATCATCCTGTTTCTTGAGCCTGAGCAGGTCGAATGTTTCCGTTATCAGGGCAATGTCATCCTTGAGGATAAGATCCATGAGGTTGGTATGCTGTAATGTTTTGCTTGTATAACCGGTGATGGCGCAAAGTCGCTGGTTCATATTGAACAGTTGACCGGAGGGTGATACATGCGCGAGTCCAACGGCGGCTTGTTCGAAGGTTGCTATTTGTGCTTCCTGGCTCTGCTTGAGCGTTCTTTTGTGTTCACCGAGTGAGCGATTGAGGCGGATAATCCTGAAACTCAGAGCGGCCAAAAAGAGTAACATCAGCATCACCGGCAGATAGAGGTGCCAATATTGATGGATCGACTCAGTCAGGCTCTGTTTGAGGGATTTATCAAAGGGGGGTAGTTCCAATTGTTTAAGTAAATTTTGTGTGGGCTGGTAGTTTTCTGGAATCGTCCAACCTTTGATATGGGCCTGCGTAGCCGCTTTATGGTCTGGCTGTAGTTTGAGTAGGGCGACGGTGACATCCTTCGCCAGTTGCTGGGAAGTATGGGCCAGCTGTGCGAATGGCCACTCCGGGTAGAGCGGTGTGCTTACCGCGTAAGGAAAGCGGTCGTATTTCATGGGGCTGACGATGTGGATCTGCTCAATATCCAATTTGCCTTCCATGGACATGCGTTCGAGGGTGTCGGTTCTGACGATCCCAATATCGGTTTCCTGGTTGATAACCGCATTGACCACGGCGTCGTGAGTGTTGAGAAAAGAGAGTGATGCGAGATCCCACTTCTCAATCCCAGCGCTGTTTATTTCGCGCAGTGCCATGATCCAACCACCTAAAGACGTTTGGTGGACTGCTGAGAGCCGCTTGTCTTGTAAATCACTAAGCTGTGTGATGTTGGGGTTTGCCTTCAGGGTGAATATCACACTACCGAATTGTGTGATGCTCGCATCATCGGACAACTCGTTGACTAGGGTCAAAATACGTCGGACACCGTATTTCGCAGATAGATCGACATAAATTCCAGGGTTGACGATGATGAAATCGACCATCTTGTTTTTCACGATGACCTGAATATCGTCAAATCTCATGGGAACGATTTTAAAATGGTGCCCTGGCAAGCTCTGATTTAGGTAGTCTGCTGTGGCATCCCATTTTTCTAGGCTTTTTTCGTAGCCTCGCTTGGCTAAAACGCCAATGTGTACCTTGTCTGTCTCTGCAGCAGCATTCGTGGCAGCCAGACAACATTGGGCTAAAAAGAGGATACAGCCAATTATGCGGTTTGTGATGAAGTGTAATTTCAAGCTAATTTCTTGATCGCGTGAGCCGGTTTGTATTACAGAAATACTGACACAGAGAGTTCAGTCGCTAGTCTACAGTTTTTCGGCCACTTCTCCGGCCTCTTTAGTTTCACTTTTTGATCTTCTCGACTCTGGCTTGTAGCAGGTATTCTCATGGGTCAGGTCGATCTGCAGCCGATCTACCTCATTGATGGTGTAATCAACACTCAATGGCTTGATATCGGCAAGCAGTTTTTGTAATGGCAGGTTGAAATTCTTATCTGTACGGGGAATCGTCAATAGGTTCATCTGAGCAATGGCTCGCTGTCTCGATATGGTACCGACATAAACAGGCACGGTGCCTGGATCAAGGCGGATATGTGTGGACCAGAGCCGCATTAACAGGCGGGAGCCATCATTCATCTCCTTACTCAATACATCGGTTTCGTGCTCGCCGGCATGTACCTGAGGGAGGACGGGAAGCTTTTCCGTGGGTGTGCGAGGGGAAAGCATGCGCAGCAGATTTTGCCATTGCAGCATTTCGGCTGCTTGCCATCCCCGCAGCTCAAGATGATTGTGTAAACAGTCAATCTGTCCGGCGAGGACGATGTTCAGTGGTTGGTCATTATCACCACGAATATCGTAGCGGTATTGAGGTAGTTGCTGTTCTATCCCCCGTTGCCAGGATTCAAGCGGTAGTGAAATGATCTCACCACGGGGCTGATAGCTGTGCAGTCTTGTATCATGGAGTGAAATGGCGAGGGCGGTCGTCGGTATAATAAGAAACAGCAGACTGCCGATCAGCAGGCCTCTTTGGCTTACAGCCTCTACATGACGGTGATATGCGATACCCAGCAAGGCTGTCCAAGCCGTACCCAGCATCAAACTACCTAAAATGTCAGTCAGCCAGTGCACACCCAGATAGAGTCGGGAGAGGGCCACAGCACCGATGACAAGTGCTGCCAGGCTATAAGGTAGCCAGCGCCATTCGCGTAATAAAGTACGGGCGACCATGATGGAGAAAAAGCCATAGAGCGTCAGAGTACGTAGAACATGTGCGCTGGGAAATGACCAGGGTCCCAGGCTGTCGCCGGCTGCCGGTGGGCGTGGAATACGCAGGGAATATTTTAGCAACAAGGGAACCAGCAGGCCGAAAAGGGTGGCTGCCAGCAGATAGTAACTGGCTCTGCGCTGCCCCCGCAGCCAAAGAACGCCTGCAAGTCCGGACGCGACAATAAGGACGGACGAGAGATCTCCCGGTACGCTGAAGGCCGTCATGAGGTGATCTCCCCATGGACTGCGCAGGCTCTGCAGGGTATTGAATATCATGAGATCCAGCCCCTGCGTGGGCGTGCTTCCCAGCACGGTGCCGGTTATCAGGACAAAGAGCAGGGTGGTGATCAGCAGCAGGGTGGCCAGGAAGGCAAGGCCTTTCGCTTCCGGGTGACTCGGATCTGCCAAGGCGCGGGAGATGGAGCGGAATCCCGGGTGAAGCTGACCCCATTCAAAGCCTCGCTGGACGATTTGAGTCGCATGGGGCTGAATCAACCGAAACAGGCCCCTCACTGTGATAAACAGCAGCCAGGCGCTGACGAGCAGCAGCAACATGAGAATGACCAGCCGCAAGGCAACCTCAGAGGCCAGCTCCAGAGAAGCGCCGAAGACGATGCCGGGCAGTAGGTATGCCGGTGCCCAGGCCAGTGCAGAGAGCAGGTTGGCGAGCAGAAAGCGCCAGACCTTCATGTTCATCATGCCTGCAACCAATGGAATGATCGCTCTCACCGGCCCGAAGAAGCGGCCGATCGCCACGCTCTTGCCACCGTACTTCTCGAAGAAGTCGATACCCCGTTGCAGGACCTTTGGGTGACGGCTGAAGGGCCAGAGTTCCCTCAGGTGATCCTGGAAGTGGCGACCGAGCCAGAAGCTCAATCCGTCACCCGCTACCGCACCGGCTACCGCCCACCAGAAGACTGGCCAGAATTCGAGCGTGCCGGTGGCGATCAGGGCGCCAAAGCCGAACATCATCACCACCCCGGGTATCAGCAGGCCGAACACGGCTACCGATTCGGAAAAAGCGACCAGAAAGACCGCCACACCTGCCCAGAAGGGGTTGTCAGCGATCCATGTCAGGAGGGTGGTAAAGAGTTCGCTCATGCCGGAATCGCTTAGTGATGATAGCTTGGCGAGAGAGACGGCACCTGGCTGTTACTCCTGGGTGCCGGTTTGCTGTTTATGTTCGGCCTCATAGGTTTCATATCGTTGACGCCGGGTACTGCAGTCGGGATCGTCGGGACGGTCGAGGCACTGTTGGATACGCATGGATTCCACGGTCTCATAGGTCGAGCGTTTGGCGCTCTCCCAACTACATGCCGTCAGTGACAGCAAGATCACCAGTGCGTGAGTGATGGCTTTTTTGTGCATAGCGTTTACTTCAGGCTGGAGAAGGCCTCGCCGGCTGCTGTGATAGTTGCCTGAATATCGTTTTCGCTGTGGGAGGCAGAGACGAATCCGGCCTCGAAAGCGGAGGGTGCGAGATAGACCCCCCGATCCAACATGCCATGGAAGAAGGCCTTGAATCTCTCCTGATCACACCCTGTAGCACCGGCAAAATCAGTGACCTGGGACTGATTGGTAAAAAACAGGCCGAACATGCCACCCACATGATTTTCGGCCAACGGAATCCGGTTGTCGCGTGCAGCCTGCATAATGCCGTCGACCAGTGTCTCGACCTGGGTCGACAGGTTGTCATAAAAACCGGGTTCGGAGATTAATTCCAGGGTTCTCAGGCCGGCTGACATGGCCACCGGATTGCCGGAGAGGGTGCCAGCCTGATAGACCGGTCCCAATGGGGCGATCTGCTGCATAATCTCCAGTTTGCCGCCGAAAGCGCCTACCGGCATGCCGCCGCCGATCACCTTGCCCAACGTTGTGAGGTCAGGTTGAATGCCGTAATGGGCCTGGGCACCGCCCAGCGCGACGCGGAAGCCGGTCATGACTTCGTCGAAAATCAG
This sequence comes from Candidatus Thiodiazotropha sp. (ex Monitilora ramsayi), assembly GCA_025655575.1. GTDB lineage: Bacteria > Pseudomonadota > Gammaproteobacteria > Chromatiales > Chromatiaceae > Thiodiazotropha. The sequence continues at coordinate 36,916 of JAHXIP010000012.1, forward strand.
TACGGTACCGTACTGGTTGCAGACTTCCCGCAGGGTCTCCAGAAAGCCGGGTTGGGGTGGGATACAATTCATGTTTCCCGCCACCGGTTCGACGATGATGCAGGCGATCTGCTCACCGACGCGACTGAAAGTTTCGCGTACCTGTTCGCTGTCATTGTAATTGAGCGTCAGGGTGTGCTCTGCCAGACTGGCGGGTACGCCGGGGGAGGAGGGTTCCCCCAGGGTCAGCATGCCGGAGCCGGCTTTTACCAGCAGGGAGTCGGAGTGGCCGTGGTAACAGCCCTCGAACTTTACAATCTTGTCTCGCCCCGTATAACCGCGAGCCAGGCGAATGGCGGACATGGTGGCTTCAGTACCGGAGCTGACCATGCGCACCATCTCCATGCTTGGCACCAGCTCGCAAACCTTGTCGGCCATTTCGGTCTCCAGCTCGGTGGGAGCACCGAAACTGAGTCCCTTGTTGATGATGGAGGCGACCGCTTCAATCACATCATGGTGGGCGTGGCCAAGGATCATCGGTCCCCAGGAGCCGACATAGTCAATATATCGATTACCGTCAGGGTCATAAATATAGGGACCGGCGGCACAGTCGACAAAGACAGGATCACCACCGACACCACGAAATGCCCTGACTGGTGAATTGACGCCACCCGGGATGTGTTGTTGGGCGTGAGTGAAGAGTTCCTGGGAACGGCTCATGTCTTATTCTCCTTCGGCTCGAATAGTTCAGTCAGTTGTCTGCAGGCTGTAACGATATCCGGTTGGCCAAAGACCCCATGGATGACCGCCAGCATATCTGCGCCTGCCTCAATTAACGGTGCGCCATTCTCCGGCGTTATTCCGCCGATGGCAACCAGTGGTAAGTCGAGGGTTGCCTTGGCTTGTCGCAGCAGTTCAGGGTTTGCCTGAATGGCATTCGGTTTTGTCAGAGAGGGGAAGAAGCGCCCGAAGGCAACATAGTCAGCGCCTGCTTGAGCCGCTTTGTGGGCAAGATCCAGCCGGTTATAACAAGAGATACCAATGATGGCGGCCTCACCGAGTTGCGCTCTGGCACTGGATAGGTCGACATCTTCTCGCCCCAGGTGGACACCGTGTGCCTCCACAGTTCGGGCCAGGGTGACATCATCGTTAATGATCAGCAGGGCCTGATGTTGACTACACTGATCCCGTAATTGTTTTGCCATTGTGTACCGCTTCGCCTTATCAGCGCGCTTGTCCCGGTATTGAATGACACGGCATCCCCCCTGAAGTGCCAGTGCTACATGTTCTACCAGACTGTCATCCGGGCAGAGTGAAGTGTCAGTAATAGCGTAGAGGCCATGCAGGGTTTGTTGCCTATTCATCGGGAGTCATGGGTTTGCGCATGAGTTGGAAGAGACGGTCGGGAAGGGATTGGCAGCGTCCGGTACGAAACCCATGGCTTAGGCTTTTCCAGCTGTAATCGAGAGCCCGTTTAACCGCTGTTTGTAGCGGGTCCCCTTGCGCCAAAAGGGCTGCAACGGCGGAAGCCAGTGTGCAGCCGGAGCCATGGTACTCTCCATGCAGGCGTTGACAGACTGATGTGACGACCGGTTTATTCGGAGAGAATAGCCGGTGTGTGATGTCAGGATTGTCCTGTGCTTCGTGCGTGCCGGTGATCAATACCGAAGCGGCCCCAAGATCAAGCAGGTGGCGGGCACACTCATCCATTGTGCTGCTTTCGCTCTTATGGCTGAGGCGTTGCGCCTCATGAGTATTGGGTGTGATGAGATTACAGTGATGGAGCATTTCCTCACGTAGTAGCTTCACTATCCGATCACCTGCCAGTCGGCTACCCCCCCCTGCAGCTAATACGGGATCTAAGACCACCGGTATCTTTGGGTGCCGGTTCAAAAGTCTGATTACAGCCCCTGCGGCCTCCGGGCTGCCAAGGAGGCCAATTTTGATGGCAGAAATATGTGTATCTTCAAACACGGCAGAAGCTTGAGCGGTGATGGTTTCTGCAGCGACAGGGTGGAGTGACAACACATTGCAGGTATCCTGAACGGTCAGGCAGGTGGCAATCGTAGCCGCATGGGCGCCATTGGCTGCGACAGCTTCGATATCGGCCTGAATGCCTGCGCCGCCACATGGATCGTGTCCGCCAATGGCAAGCACCACAGGCAGGGTAGGGGATTCGTCTTGCATGGTGGAATTGTACCGGACTTAGATCCGCCCTGGGCCTGAAATTAAGCTTTTTGCCAGCCTGAATGTGTGTTTTACCGTTGGATAAAGCTTGAATTGAAAAAAAGTGAAATACTTTTTATCAATCGGAATGAGAGGTTGGATTAAGGGTTTTTCCTAGGATTGGGGGCTATCGCTGCTAGAATCTATGGTGAACGTCGAATGAGACGCCCGCAGTAAAGACAGATGCAGTCATAGGTTGAAGGCGCTCAAGGGGCCCTGAAACAGGATAAAAACCCGAGAATGGCTGCGAGGGAAAGATCAATGAGTCCAAAAATACATGAGCTTGAAGCAGTGGCACGCCACTACTGTGAATTGGTTGAGAGCCTGCAGGAAGGTAAAACCCAATGGCTGGAGGAGGTCGCCTCTCTCTTGCCACGGCTACACGCAGCGGTTTCGGCGCTCAATCTGCCGAAACCCGATATTTCTCACCACACGGTAGCAGACCTGGATGCCCGCTTTGAGCTATATACCCATTTACGCCAGTTGCTGGGTGAGCGTGACAGCTATTGGATGGAGTTCGATGTGGCAGGGGATGGTCAGACCATGAGTGGCAGCCTTGCCGATGACCTGACGGATATCTATTGTGAACTCAAGAGCGGCCTGAAGCTCCTTGACGCCCAACCGCAAAAGGCCGTGGAGGATTGGCACAAGGGGTTTCATCTTCACTGGGGGCAGCATCTGCTGGATGCGGAGCGGCACCTCTACGATTTAAGTACACGAAATCAACTGGTTTGCTGATCGGGAAGGCCAATAAAACCAACTAAAACTATATGTTAATTGGCCAAGCCAGGCGTTTTTTTGCTACCATTGCCATCAATTGACTAGCACTTAAGATTTATTTAGGAGTGAGCGGGATGAGTTTGAATGCCCTGACAGAAACAGATCTGACCCTGACGGCCATTGCCCAGACCAAGATGAGTGAGCTTTTTCAACAGGTTGAAGACAATATCGAGGGAGTCAGAGTCTTTGCAACTCCCGGTGGCTGCAGCGGAATCAGTTTTGGTATGACCTTCAGCGACGCGATCAATGACAACGATGGCGTGCTGGAGTGCAGCGATTTCAAAGTGATCGTAGACGACGGCACGATGCAATATCTGCGAGGTGTCGAGATTGACTTTGTTGATCGTGGTGACGGTAATGCCAGCTTCGTATTCAACAACCTGCAGCCTGTCGAAGGTGCCGGTTGCGGTACCTGTGGATCATCCTCGGGCGGTGGTTGCGGCTAACCGAAGCACTGAATCGTCTGACAAACCGCGCCAGGGAAACCCGGCGCGGTTTTTTCTTGCGTGCAGAATTTTGTCTGTATTAAGGTCGTGTCCATCATGAATCGTAATTACCTGGGGTTAAGCCGATGACTAGCCGTTCGTTTGACTTGCTGATTGTAGGCGCGGGTATCAGCGGTCTGGGAATGGCCCGTATGGCTAAGCGTCGAGGTCTCTCTTCTCTGGTTCTTGAGGCGAGTTCTCATCTCGGCGGTGCAATTCATACCCATCATTTCGAAACACCCGACGGTCCTGTCTGGGCAGAGCTGGGTGGACATACCTGTTACAACAGCTATGGCACTCTGCTGGAGTTGCTGGAGGAGACCGGGCAGTTGAATAGGCTGCAGGCCAAGGAGAAGCTCCGCTACAGGATACAGATAGGTGATCGGCTAGCGTCCATTCCCTCCCAACTCAATTTCCTTGAGCTGTTAGGCGTACTGCCGAGGCTTTGGATGAGTCAAAAGGCTGGGCGATCGGTGAAGGACTATTATGGCCACATTATTGGCCGCCGAAACTATGCGCAGGTGTTGGGGCCGGCGCTGGATGCAGTGGTCTGTCAACCGGCAGCGGATTTTCCTGCGGATGCCCTGTTTCGCAAGAAGCCCAGACGCAAGGAGATTCTACGCAGCTATACGGGACCTATGGGACTCCAGTCCTTTGTAGCAGGTCTAGCAACAGATCTGGAGATCCGAACACAAACTCCGGTAGAGGTGATTGAAAAGGGTGACATCGGTTATTGTGTCTCTCTGCCTGATGGCGGCCAGATCGAAGCTGCCCATATCGCCCTGGCTGTGGCGCCTGATGTGGCTGCGGACCTGTTGCGGGATCTGATGCCCTCACTGGCTTCTCGTCTGGATGAGATCGAGATGGCCAAAATAGAGAGCCATGCGGTGCTAGTGCGGGCTGGTGATACGCAATTGCCTGAAGTTGCGGGTATTATCGGGCATGAGGATGATTTCTTTTCTGTTGTTTCCAGGGATTTGGTGCCTCAGACCGGTTATCGCGCCTTTACCTTTCATTTTCGTCCCCGCCGTCTGAGCGAGGAAGCTCGGTTGACACGCATCTGCGAAGTGCTGGGTGTGGACAGCTCAGCAATCATCTCCTCAGTCTGCCTCGATAATCGCCTGCCCGCGCTACGCCTGGGGCACGCAGAGCGGATAGCGTGGGTTGACCGTCAATTGCGGGATCTCCCTCTGGGATTAACGGGTAACTGGTTTCAAGGGGTCTCCATTGAAGACAGTCTCGTTCGTACAAGCCAGGAGTTTAAGAGGCTGATGAGTCAGTAGGTACTTACTTCTTTAGCGGGTCAGCCGGTCTGCCATCGTCCATGAAAAGTGATTTTAGTGTCTCTGCCCTCTCCTCAGGCGAGCTGGTTTCCAGGGGAGGCTCCTTGTCGTTGCTAAAGAAGCGGCCTAGGCGATTGAATAGGCGTTTTACAGCCCGCCAAATCTTAGGTAACAGCCAAACTACAAGCGCCAGGAAGAGCACGAGGAAGAGGATGAACGCCGTGGGGTAGTTGAGTGCTGTCCAGAGCCCGCCAATCACTGCCACGTCCTCAACGATTGAGGCTGTCCAGTTGGTGACCGGTTCAGGCGATGTATTGATCATCAGGCGGGAACCCGCCTTGGTGAAATGGCTGCCCGCCGCGAGCGTTCCGCCGACCAGAGCGGCAGTTAGCTCGGCTGCCTGGCTGACCTCGAAGCCACTGGCAGCGCCTGCAGCCAGCAGGGCACCGGCGGGAATGCGGATAAAAGTGTGCAGGGTGTCCCAGCCACTGTCTACCCCTGGGGTCTTGTCGGCGAAGAATTCAACGCAGTACATGATGCCGGCAACGCCCATCACCATTGGATCGCTGAGAACTTCCAGTCCCGGTGGCAGGGTGACGTGGCCGGTCATGCCCATGTAACCCAATACCAAAATAGCGGCATAGAGATTGATACCGGCTGCCCAGCCGGCGCCAAGTGTGAGGGCTAAAGTCTCGATGGTTTCCATGAAATCAATCTCTCTTCGTGTCTTAATGGATAATGTGAAGCCATTCGTGTCGTATTTCCAGGGGTAAGACACCTTTGTTTACTTTTCCTTCCATTCAGTCCGCATTTCGTGACCCTGTTGGCACAGTATCTGGATTGAATGTCTTGTTGGAGGCCTTTGTTGTCGTGCTATGTGCTTTCTCTTTTGCCAGTCAGGCCTTATGATTAAAAGCTTTCTCTCATAAAATACTTCAGGTTGGAACGATATGATCAAGGTGGGAATCGTTGGCGGGACTGGCTATACCGGCGTGGAGTTGCTGCGGCTGTTAGCCTCCCATCCCCAGTGTGAAGTGGTCACTATTACCTCCCGGGCAGAAGCCGGTAAGCCGGTTTCATCACGCTTTCCCAGCCTGCGAGGACACTTTGATCTCACCTTCGAGACACCGGATGCAACCAGTCTGAAGCTGTGCGATCTGGTCTTTTTCGCTACACCGAACGGTATCGCCATGACGCAGGTACCTGATCTGCTTGCAGCGGGTGTGCGCGTCATTGATCTGGCCGCGGACTTTCGTATCAAGGATCAGGCAACCTGGGAGCATTGGTACGGCATGCAGCATGCGTGCCCGGAGCTCTTGGAAGAAGCCGTTTATGGACTGCCGGAAATCAACCGTCAGGCTGTGAAGCAGGCCCGTCTTGTGGCCAATCCCGGCTGTTATCCTACAGCAGTAGGGCTTGGCTTTTTGCCTTTGGTGGAGGCGGGGCTGATTGAACTCGATACGCTGATCGCCGATACCAAATCCGGTGTCAGTGGTGCGGGTCGAAAAGCCAGCGTGAGCCAGCTGATGGGAGAAGTTGGAGAGAGTTTCAAAGCCTACGCCATTCCTGGGCATCGACATCAGCCGGAAATACGCCAGACACTGAGCTTGGCGGCTGAGCAACAGGTTGGTCTGACATTCGTACCTCATCTACTGCCGATGATCCGGGGTATTGAAGCGACGCTCTATGCCCGCCTGAATAGTCAAGATCCGGGAGATATGCAGGTTTTATTTGAGAAACGTTACCGGGATGAACCGTTTGTGGATGTGATGCCCGCAGGCTCGCATCCGGAGACTCGAAGCGTGAGAGGGGCTAACCATTGCCGGATAGCAGTTCATCGACCGATGGATGGAGAGATGGTGGTGATCAGTTCGGTCATCGATAATTTGGTCAAAGGCGCTGCAGGGCAGGCGGTACAGAATATGAATCTGATGTTCGGCCTGTCAGAGACCACCGGCCTGGAGCAGGTGGCTCTGCTACCCTGAGGCAATGGCAAGATTTCAAAAATATCATGCTCCCCGGATCGTCGCCTCTCAGGAAGGAATGCCTTTTTGGCTGAAGATACTGCTAATGATATCGGTGGTATGCGGTGTAGCCTGGGTGGCATATCAGCAGGGAAGTGCGGGGGAAACCTCCGGTTTCGCTGTATTACAACCTGACGCTAAGAGCAAAATCGCAGTACTCGAGAAGGAACGTGATCAGCTGCGCAGAGAGCTGACCATGGTGAAGCAGGCTGCAGAGATCGACCGTGAGTCGATTCTCACCATACGCGATCAGATCAAGGTCTTTCAGGACGAACGATTGAAAATGGAAGAAGAGCTGGCCTTTCTTCGCGGCATCGTTTCGACTACATCGAAGAAAACGGCTCTCAAAGTACAAAATTTTCGTCTGGAGCCGGGGCTGGAAACACGACAATTTCACTATAAATTCTCCGTCAGTCAGGTGATCAATAGTGGGATTGTCGCCAAGGGCAAGATAGAGCTGAGTGTGGAGGGATTGCAGGGTGGTCGTACAAAGCGGTTAAGCCTCAACCAGGTTTCGCCCGATGATGTTGAGAGTATTAAGATGCGCTTCCGTTTTTTTCAGAATGTAGAGGGCAAACTCTTGATACCCGAAGGTTTTGAACCCGCCACCATCAATATCGAGGTTAAGCCGTCCGGCAAAAAACTGGCGCCCGTCAAAGAGACCTTCAATTGGTCTCCCATTTCCTGAGGTCATAGGATTAGGCATATGTTTGGAAAGAGTAAGAAAAAATTTCGTGCACCGAAGATAAGTACCGTTGTGGGATCAGGTAGCGAAATCAGGGGAGATATTCAATTTAGCGACGGCCTGCATGTGGATGGCGTCATCAAGGGTGATGTGATTTCCGGTCCCGAGGACTCGCTGGCAACATTAACCCTGAGTGAATTGGGTACCATCGAAGGTAATGTGAAGGTTGCCAACGTGATGTTGAACGGTACGGTTGTGGGTGATGTGGTGGCGAGTAATCGGGTCGAGCTGGCGCCCAAGGCAAGGATTACCGGTACCCTGACCTATGCCTTGCTGGAGATGTCCATGGGTGCTGAGGTTAACGGTAAACTGATACATGCCGCAGAGCAGGACCCCTTAAAGCTGGAGTACGATGGTGACAAGCAGGAGCCCGCAGAGACACCCCGGCCAAAGATGTCAAATACCCCTGAAACATCTACTGAATAGGCGGCCGCCAATACTTGACTGTTTTTCTTGGTAATCGCATACTTCGAGTAATTAAAGCGATCTCCTGACGCGTCAGGTGCAACATAGCAGGATGGATAATCATGACGACAGCAGAAGCAATGAGCGATGCCATTAACTTTACCGAAGCCGCAGCCAATAAAGTGGCAGCGCTGATCGATGAAGAGGGCAACCCGGAATTGATGTTAAGAGTCTACATCCAGGGCGGTGGTTGTTCTGGTTTTCAGTATGGCTTTACGTTTGATGAAAACGAAAACGAGGGTGATACCAAGGTAGTTACCAGTGGGGTGACGCTACTGGTCGATCCCATGAGCATGCAGTATCTGATGGGCGCCGAGGTCGACTATTCAGAGGGTCTGCAAGGTGCCCAGTTCGTTATCAGGAATCCTAATGCATCAACAACCTGTGGTTGTGGATCATCATTCTCAGTCTAAATTCACTTTTTACGCTTTCAACACCAGAGGCGCTTCAGCGCCTCTTTTGCTCAGCTTGCTGAAAAGAGGTGGGCTGTTTAGATTTGAGAGCGCCGGCTCCATCATGCCGGCGACTCTCATTCAGACGGTGTGATTACTCCACGTAAGGCAGCAAGGTCAGTTCTACTCGGCGATTCTGCTGCCGGCCCGCTGGTGTACTGTTGGATGCGACCGGACGGTTCTCACCATATCCCACGCTGTCGATGCGCACCGATTGGATACCGTTATTGAGCAGTACGTTACTGACTGACTGGGAACGCTGTTGAGATAGCATTTGATTGTAGGATTCAGAGCCTGAACTGTCGGTATGACCCGCGACTTCAATCATGGTCGATTTATATTCATTGAGTACCAGGGCAACAGAGCCCAGAACTTCGACAAAGTTGGGTTTCACATCGGATTTGTTCACCTCGAAGGTGATATTGCCAGGCATGTTCAGGATGATATTGTCGCCATCACGGGTCACGCTAACCCCAGTGTTTTCCAATTGCTGGCGCAGTTTGGCTTCCTGCACGTCCATGTAATAGCCCACACCGCCACCTGCGATAGCGCCAATACCTGCGCCTTTGAGTGCACGCTCCTTACGCTTTTTCTTGTCTTTCGAGGTGGCGATACCGAGTACAGCTCCCACTGCGGCGCCGATGGCGGCGCCTTTTGTGGCGCTGGAGGTCTTCTCTTCGCGAGTATAAGGATCAATGGTGGTACAGGCCTGAAGTACGATAGCCGAGGCAATGATGCCCGCAATAGTGATCTTGTTTTTCATGATTTCTCCTGGGACGTTTAGGTCAACGTGTAACCCACCGAAAGGTTTCATAGTCCAGGTCAGTGAGTCAATACAGCAATGTTAAATAGTGTGAAGGCGATATTCAGATTGTTTGGGTGTATTGGGTGGCTTATGTCGGCAGAGGGCTGATCTGATGGCTGTCGGTAGAGACGCTAGCGGGATTTTCAGTGCAGGCTATTTCTTCTGGTGTGGGAGTTTTATTCTGATTTACCAAGCAGGTCTTTCATCATTTGCAGTGTGACCTGCCGTCCCAATTCACCAATTGCTGTCGTCAGTGGGATCTCTTTGGGACAGACGCGTACGCAGTTTTGCGCATTGCCGCAGTCACTCAGGCCACCTTCGGCCATGATGGCATGCAGTCGCTGGGCTTTGTGATATTGGCCGGTGGGGTGGGCGTTCATCAAGCGGACAGCAGCCAGGGATGCCGGGCCGACGAAGTCTTCGGTTTCACCGTATTGGGGGCAGGCCTCCATGCAACAGCCGCAGGACATGCAACGGCTGTAGAGATAGTTCTCCTTCCATGCCTCCGGTGAGACGCGTGGGGCACCCTGGTGAATATCCCAGGCGCCGTCGATCTCGATCCAGGCACGGACCTTCTTAAGGTCGCTGAAGATGCGGCTTCGATCCACCATCAGATCGCGTATGACGGGGAACTTGCTCAGGGGTTCAAGCCTGATCGGCTGTGTAAGCGTATCAACTAAAGTAGAGCATGCCTGTCGGGGGCGACCGTTGATGACCATGCTACAGGCCCCGCAGACCTCCTCCATGCAGTTGAATTCCCAGGCTACCGGGTCCACATGATGACCCTCCTGGGTGATGGGGTTTTCGCGGATGACCATCAGCGCGGAGACCACGTTGTGTCCTTTTCGATAGGGAATAGAGAAGGACTGCCAGTATGGTGGGCTATAGGGGTCGTCTTGTCGCCGAATTTGAAAATCGATGGTTTTCATGGGTGTCTCTAACGATAGTCCCGTGGCTCTTCGGGAGGTAATACCGACAGATCCACCGGCTGGTAGCTGATCTTGGGTCCTGTTTCGCTGGCAGATGCGATGGTGGTTTTCAGCCAATCCTTGTTTTGTTGCTTCCATGCCTCCCGGTACTTTTCATAAGCGGGGTCTCCGGGATAAGTATTCTCCGGTATGGTGAGGTCGAGGGTGGGCTTGTAGTGGGCACCACGACACTCATCCCTGGCCAGGGCGCTGACGGCAATGACCCGTCCAAGCCGGATCATCTCTTGCAATTGCCGGGTATAGGCAAGTCCCTGGTTTGACCAACTGTTCGTCTCCTGCAGGTTGATGTGGAGGCTTCGTTCTTCCAATTCACTCAAGTCGTCAATGGCCTGCCGAAGGACGTCGTTGTCACGTACCACACCGACACGACTGGACATCAATTCCCCGAGTTCGTGGTGAAGTGCATAGGGGTTCTCCTCTCCCCGGCTTTCCATCAAGGTCTGGTTGATGGCTTGCTGACGGGCGACCTCATTCAAGTATTTGTATTCCGGTACAGACTGCAGATCGTCCTGCAGTCCTTTCAGGTAAGCGGCTACCGCTTCTCCCGCCACTCTTCCACTAAAAGAGGCGGAAAGCAGTGAGTTGGCGCCTAATCGATTTGCCCCATGATAGCCGTAGTCGCACTCTCCACAGGCGTAGAGTCCGGGTATGTTGGTGGCATGGTTTCGCTGGCTACCAGGTTTCATGCCTCCGCTACTCTCGTCCTTTTCGAAATCGACCCAAAGTCCTCCCATGGCATAGTGTGCGGAAGGGTAGATCTCCATGGGCTCGTGAACCGGGTCGGCACCGTGAAACTTACGATAGATATCGAGAATGGCGTGTAGGCGTTGTTCGATGAAGCCCGGGTTGAGATGGGTCAGATCGAGATAGACTTTATGCTCACCTCCGACACCCATTTTCATTTCATGTACCACTCGCCAGATAGCGCGGGAGGCCACATCACGCGGGACGGTGTTGCCGTAGCTGGGAAACCAGCTCTCAAGAAAATAGAAACGATCCTGCTCGGGGATCTCAGTTGGCCGGCGGGTGTCCTCGGGATCTTGTGGCACCCAGATACGACCACCTTCGCCGCGGGCGGCCTCACTCATCAGCCGGGTTTTGTCATCACCCAGCATGGCTGTTGGATGAAACTGGAAGAATTCGGTATTGGCGAGCCAGGCACCCTGCTGATAGACACGGCAGGCAGCAGCACCGGTGGAGTTAGTCGAGTTGGTGGAACGATGGCCGTAGGTCTGTCCCATGCCGCCGGTCGCCAGAATGACAGCGTCAGCACGAAAGCTCTTTATCTCCAGCGTGCGTAGATTCATGGCAGTGATACCCTTGCAGGTATCCTGGCCGTCGAGCACCAGCGAGAGGAATTCCCACCATTCAAACTTTCGGATACGCCCGAGAGATTCCTGTCGTCTAACCTCTTGGTCGACACCATAAAGCAGCTGCTGACCAGTACTGGCGCCGGCAAAAACAGTCCGTCGGTTCTTTACGCCGCCAAACAGGCGTAGATCCATCAGTCCTTCAGCGGTGCGCGAGAAAGTCACACCCATACGCTCAAAGGTATGGATTAGACCGGGTGCCTCCTCGCACATCGATTTAACGGGTGGTTGGTTGGCGAGATAAGCACCGCCTTTGAGGGTGTCGACGGTATGTTGCCAGATGGAATCGCGCTCACCCTTGGTATCGAAACAAGCATTGATGCCGCCCTGAGCACAGACTGAGTGGGATCGCTTGACTTCAAAAAGAGAGAATAGATCAACCTGGAAGCCCGCTTCGGCCACACGCAAGGCGGACCAGAGTCCGCCTAGGCCGCCTCCGATGATGATCACTTTACGTGGCCGTTTCATAGGACAAATCCCAACATGCCGTGCAACCCCAAGGCGGCCAACAGGGCAAATAGGCCGGTGCAGAAAAAGAACCAGCGCTGCTGCGCTTCTGCGCTGGTGGTCAATCCCCAGCTGATGGCCATGGTCCAGAGGCCATTGCTCAAATGGAATAGGGAGAGCAGCAGACCGGTAAGGTAGAGCAGGAATATCGTCGGTTGGCTCAGTAATGCTTGCATGTGCCCGAAGAGGTCGAGCTTGATGGCAGGCTCCCAGATAGCCCAAATTCTGGTCCAGCCCACGTGGAACAGTAGGAATAGCAGAATAGCCACACCGGAAACTCGCTGGAGCCAATAGAGGCGATGATGAAGCCAGGAAAAACGCCGCCACTCACCCTGACCGCTACTGAGGATTACCAGGCCGTAACCCGCGTGAAACAGCAGGGGCAGTGCGATTATGAAGATTTCCAATATAACCAGGTAATTGAGACCTTGGAGCCATCCTACGACTTGATCGTTGTAGTATGTGGCGCCGAAGCGCGATTGAGAATTCTCCCAAAGATGAAAGATAAGGAACCCACCCGCCGGCAGAAGCCCCAGGAGGGAATGGAGTCGACGCAGCAGAAAGTGCAGATTGTTAATGGATGCTTGCATGACACCCCAGATAAGTCTTTTCTAATATATTAAAGAATCGACAACTAGCAAAACACTGACTAAGGGCAGATAAATAGTAATTTTATGGGCTGCTGGGTCAACTCCCGGTGCGACATTTGAGTAGATACACAGGATTCCCTAGCTATTGGATTCAAGCGGGATAGATGGCGCCTAACTTGACGGCATGTCGAGCGCCGGTGACGGATGGCAGGTTTCCGGGCAGGCCGGACAGTGTACGGTTGGCCAGCCAGGCAAATGCCATTGCCTCAACCCAATCGGGGTCCAATCCCAGTTCGGCAGTGGAAAGTACGTTACTGTCAGGTAGGTGGTGCTGTAATCGGCCCATCAGGTAGTGATTGTGTACCCCACCGCCACAAACGAGGGTGTCCGCAGTTGAGAATCCTTCCCGTTCAATAGCGTTGGCTACGGTGATTGCGGTCAGCTCAACCAGCGTACTTTGAATATCAATCTGTCTAAATGGGTTCTCTGGCAGCTGATTATCCAACCAAGCGAGATTGAAGTATTCGGTTCCGGTACTTTTAGGCGGTGCAAGGGCAAAGTAGGGGTCGTTTATAAGACTCAATAAAAAGGGCTCGATGATATTACCGGTTTTGGCCCAGTCTCCATTTTTATCAAATCTGGCGCTTAGATGTCTGGCTATCCATCCGTCCAGCAGCGTGTTTGCAGGGCCGGTGTCATACCCTTTAATTGGACCCGTATTCGTTTGAGGTAAGCATGTGATGTTTGCAATGCCTCCCAGGTTAAGGACGACTCTTGGCTGGTGGGGTGATTGCAGGACAGCTTGATGAAATGCAGGTACCAAGGGTGCGCCCTCTCCGCCGGCAGCCATGTCACGACGCCGAAAATCGCCTACTGTCGTGATCCCGGTCAGCTCGGAAAGGGTATTGGGATCGCCGATCTGCAATGTAAAGGGGTGCTCAACTGTGGGGCGGTGTCTGATGGTCTGTCCATGACTGCCGATAGCGATGATGTCATTCGCCGAAAGTCCCGCTTCTGATAAGAGACGCTGCACGGCATCGACAAAGGCAACGGCAACCAGTCTGTCCAGCTCCCCTAGCGAATCAATTTCGTTCTTACCCGGTTGGCAAAGTACACGCAGCCTTTCCAGTAGTGACGGGGCGTAAGGTGTATGTTGTGAACAGAGGAGTTGGGGGATGGGCCCAGAGAGGTCTACCAGTACAGCGTCGATCCCATCCAGGCTGGTACCGGAGATGAGTCCGATAAAGAGGGACTCATTGGGCATTAGCAACGAGGGTACTGCTGATGGTCTCGAGCCTGGAGATCAAGGGTTGGATTTTTATTTGAAAATCATCCCGATACTTCTTGGCAATAGGTTTAGCGGCAGGCAGTTTGATGGTTAAGGGATTACGGAAAGCACCGTTGACGCGAAACTCATAGTGAAGATGGGGACCAGTCGCCAGGCCGCTGCTGCCCACATAGCCGATAACCTGGCCCTGTTTGACCTTGGTGCCTTTCTTGGCTTTCTTGTTATAACGCGAGAGGTGAGCATAGAGGGTGGTGTAGCGTTGTCCGTGCTGGATGATCACTGTCCTGCCATAGCCGCCCTTGGTACTGCGGTGGATGATCTTGCCATCTCCCGCCGCTTTGATGGGGGTACCTGTCTTGGCGGCATAATCCACCCCACGATGGGGACGTTTCTTGCCCAGTACCGGATGAAAGCGCTCTTGAGTAAAGCGGGATGATATGCGTCTGAAATCGACCGGGGCGCGCAAAAATGCCTTGCGCATGCTTCGGCCCTCAGGTGTGAAGTAATCTGCCCGCCCGGTTTCGTCTTCATAGCGGAGAGCACGATAGCTGCGGCCCCGGTTAATGAACTCAGCTGCCAAGATAGGGCCATCTCGCAGTTTTTCTCCATCCAGATAGTCTTCCTGGTAGATGACGGTGAAGCGGTCGCCAGCCCTGATCTCAAGGGCAAAATCGATATCCCAACCGAAGATGTTGGCCAGCTCCATAATGAGATTTTCCGATAACCCCACCTCTTGGGCGGTGAGATAGAGTGAGCTTTCGATCACGCCGCTGGTGTGGCTTGTGCGCTTCTCCACTTCGCGGGTCAGTTCGATTGCACTGAACGACTCCTCATCAGGGGTTATTTGGAGACTGCGGATTTTGCTGTGTTCCAGGCGCAGGCCCAAGAACTGGTCGGTATCGTCCAGTTCAAGATGAAGGGTTTCTCCTGGGCGTATGTCCGTAAGTTGCTTAGCCGTATCGCTGGAGTGGACGATGCGATGCAACAGGTTTGCGCTCAGGCCATGCTTTTTGAAGATGCTGGAGAGTGACTCTCCACTTTTAATCTCGTGAGTCAGCCAGTGAGACTCAACAAGCTCCGGCTGGGTCACTGGCGTATCTTTAACGAGATCTAGATCGTTTTGTACGGGTAGGGTGGTTGTTTCGTCTGCCTGCGCTGTACTGATGAAGCCGGATACCGGCAGCGGTATATTTTCGGGTTCAGTATGGCGTCCCTCGCTGGGCTGTCCTGGCAGATTGAGGGGCAGGATGAGCTTGTCCGGTGCCTGAGTCTTTGGTGTGGTTGTCGGTTCCAGCAGGGTTGATGTATTGGATTCATCGCTGCCGGGCGTGATGAGATAGAGAAAAACGAGGGCCAACAGGACCAGAAAGATACCTGCAAGAAAAAGACGCTTTACCAACTGCCTTCGCGGCGTCTGTCTGTGGAACTTGTAGGATTTAAGATCTTCCATCGTTCAGCTGGTCGAGCCTCATGGGGTTACTGGGCTGCTCTGTATAGCAATCTTCGGGTTTGATCCGCAATTACAGAGGATAGTTTCAATACGCTCAATGGTTAATTTTATCAGATACTTCTAGTAGAGTGTGCATCCGTTGTCTTAAAAATCCGGGAAACATTGATGGCTGACATTGCGAGATCCCTTGAACTCATCAAACGGGGCACCGATGAGGTACTCCCAGAAGAGTTGCTACTCAAGAAGTTACAGCGGCAGAAACCGCTGAAAATCAAGGCAGGATTCGATCCCACCGCGCCTGATCTGCACCTGGGGCATACTGTACTTATTAATAAACTACGTCAATTTCAGGAGCTGGGACATGAGGTGATCTTCCTGATTGGCGATTTCACCGGCATGATTGGTGATCCCACAGGCAAGAGTGCAACACGCCCTCCGCTGACGCGGGATGAGGTGCTGGAAAATGCCAAGACCTACGAGCACCAGATCTTCAAGATTCTGGATCCTGCCAAAACCACTGTATTTTTCAACTCCTCCTGGATGGGGGAGATGTCAGCAGTTGACCTGATCCAGCTGGCCGCCAAGCACACCGTGGCCCGTATGCTGGAGCGGGATGACTTCAGTAAACGTTATACCGGCGGTCAGCCGATTGCTATTCATGAATTCCTCTATCCACTGATCCAAGGCTACGACTCGGTGGCTTTGAAGGCGGACGTTGAATTGGGCGGTACAGATCAGAAGTTCAATCTGCTGGTCGGACGGCAATTGCAGGAGGCCTATGACCAGGAGCCGCAGGTGGTGATCACCCTGCCGATTCTCGAGGGACTTGATGGTGTGCAGAAGATGTCCAAGTCACTCAATAACTATATAGGTATTACCGATGCCCCAGAGGAGATGTTCGGCAAGGTGATGTCGATCTCGGACGATCTGATGTGGCGCTACTTCGAATTATTGAGTTTTCGCCCCATGTCGGAGATCGACGCCTGGCGCAACGGCGTGGAGGCGGGCGATAACCCGCGGGATGTAAAGATCCGCCTGGCTGAGGAGCTGGTGGAGCGTTTCCACTCCCGGGAGGCTGCGGGGAAGGCCCACCAGGCCTTCGTGGCCCGCTTCCAGAAAGGGCAGATGCCTGACGAGATGCCAGAGCATAGTCTGTCGGCGCCAGAAGGGGGCTATCCAATTGCTAACCTGCTGAAGGATGTGGGGCTGGTGAAAAGTACCTCAGAGGCCATGCGTATGGTCAAGCAGGGTGCAGTACGAATAGACGGCGAGCGTATAGAAGACCAGGGCCTGATGCTCACGGCTGGCGTGAGCCAGGTGCTGCAGGTGGGAAAGCGCCGCTTTGCGCGAGTCAGCCTGAGCTGACCAGGCGATTTGTTGTAGTTGTAAACGTCTTTGCGACTAGGTTTTTTTCTGTCGTAAAAAAACTTTCACAAAGACTATTGACGCCGCAGAGAAGCGCCGTATAATGCGCCCCTCTTCCACGGGGACTTCAACAGTCTGCAGGGGAGAAAAAGAGAGTTTAAACAGTTAGTTTAATTAGTTGTTGACAACGCTTAGACGGACTGTAGAATACGCGCTCTCCAACGGGTCGGACACTCCCGCTAGCTTGAAAAAAGTTGAGAAATTTCTTGACACAAGCGTCCGGCAAAGTAAAATAGGCGGTCTTTCCCAGATGAAAGTTTTGGGAAGCTCTTTAACAATTCGGTCAGGTAATTTGTGTGGGTGCTCCGTTGATTTTGGGTAACCAAAAATCGACAAGAGCATTCAAAAAATAGTGAATTCTATTTCGAGAATCTCGAGTCAAAAAGATTGGCTGCCATAAGCAGCTATCAAACTTAAACTGAAGAGTTTGATCCTGGCTCAGATTGAACGCTGGCGGTATGCTTAACACATGCAAGTCGAACGGTAACAGCGAGAGCTTGCTCTCGGCTGACGAGTGGCGGACGGGTGAGTAACGCGTAGGAATCTGCCTAGTAGTGGGGGACAACTCGGGGAAACTCGAGCTAATACCGCATACGCCCTACGGGGGAAAGCGGGGGATCTTCGGACCTCGCGCTATTAGATGAGCCTGCGTTGGATTAGCTTGTTGGTGAGGTAATGGCTCACCAAGGCGACGATCCATAGCTGGTCTGAGAGGACGATCAGCCACACTGGGACTGAGACACGGCCCAGACTCCTACGGGAGGCAGCAGTGGGGAATATTGGACAATGGGGGCAACCCTGATCCAGCAATACCGCGTGTGTGAAGAAGGCCTGCGGGTTGTAAAGCACTTTCAATTGTGAAGAAAAGCCTAGGGTTAATAACCCTGAGTCTTGACGTTAACTTTAGAAGAAGCACCGGCTAACTCCGTGCCAGCAGCCGCGGTAATACGGAGGGTGCAAGCGTTAATCGGAATTACTGGGCGTAAAGCGCGCGTAGGTGGTTTGGTAAGTCAGATGTGAAAGCCCCGGGCTCAACCTGGGAATTGCATTTGATACTGCCTCACTAGAGTATGGTAGAGGGAAGTGGAATTCCGGGTGTAGCGGTGAAATGCGTAGATATCCGGAGGAACATCAGTGGCGAAGGCGACTTCCTGGACCAATACTGACACTGAGGTGCGAAAGCGTGGGTAGCAAACAGGATTAGATACCCTGGTAGTCCACGCCGTAAACGATGTCAACTAGCCGTTGGATCCATTTAAGGGTTTAGTGGCGCAGCTAACGCGATAAGTTGACCGCCTGGGGAGTACGGCCGCAAGGTTAAAACTCAAAGGAATTGACGGGGGCCCGCACAAGCGGTGGAGCATGTGGTTTAATTCGATGCAACGCGAAGAACCTTACCAGCCCTTGACATCCTGGAAACTTACTAGAGATAGTTTGGTGCCTTCGGGAATCCAGTGACAGGTGCTGCATGGCTGTCGTCAGCTCGTGTCGTGAGATGTTGGGTTAAGTCCCGTAACGAGCGCAACCCTTGTCCTTAGTTGCCAGCACATAATGGTGGGAACTCTAGGGAGACTGCCGGTGACAAACCGGAGGAAGGTGGGGATGACGTCAAGTCATCATGGCCCTTATGGGCTGGGCTACACACGTGCTACAATGGCCGGTACAGAGGGCCGCAAACCCGCGAGGGGGAGCTAATCTCAGAAAACCGGTCGTAGTCCGGATTGGAGTCTGCAACTCGACTCCATGAAGTCGGAATCGCTAGTAATCGCGAATCAGCATGTCGCGGTGAATACGTTCCCGGGCCTTGTACACACCGCCCGTCACACCATGGGAGTGGGTTGCAAAAGAAGTAGGTAGCTTAACCTTCGGGAGGGCGCTTACCACTTTGTGATTCATGACTGGGGTGAAGTCGTAACAAGGTAGCCGTAGGGGAACCTGCGGCTGGATCACCTCCTTTAAAAAAGTTACTTCGGATCTTCGGAGCATCCACACAAATTACCTGACCAAGAGTTAAGCAGTTACAGACTTGTTAAACAGCTAAGCAGCTGTACTGCACTGAGCAAGCTCGGGTCTGTAGCTCAGTTGGTTAGAGCGCACCCCTGATAAGGGTGAGGTCGGAGGTTCAAATCCTCCCAGACCCACCAACTATCTCGTGAAGTAACGACCTTCAGGGGCCATAGCTCAGCTGGGAGAGCGCCTGCCTTGCACGCAGGAGGTCGGGAGTTCGATCCTCCCTGGCTCCACCAATATTTCTTGACTCTAAAGCTTGAGTGTCAAGTGCCTAGTGAACATAAGAACACTAGCCACTTTGCATTTGCAGAGTATGCTCTTTAAAAATTAGGTAAGATCGCAGATAGGCGATATCGAAAGATATCGAATATCTATTATAAGTATCTAAGTTCTCAAACTTAGTTACTTGGGTATGTTGCATTTGTACGAACGACCTGACTCCAGAATTTTTGGGGTTATATGGTCAAGTGATTAAGCGCATACGGTGGATGCCTAGGCGGTAGAAGGCGATGAAGGACGTTGTAGCTTGCGATAAGCTTCGGGGAGCCAGCAAACAGGCTTTGATCCGAAGATTTCCGAATGGGAAAACCCACCTGTTGTAAGGCAGGTATCTTGCACTGAATTCATAGGTGTAAGAGGCAAACCCGGGGAACTGAAACATCTAAGTACCCGGAGGAAAAGAAATCAACCGAGATTCCCTGAGTAGCGGCGAGCGAAAGGGGACCAGCCCTTAAGCTGTGATGTGATTAGTGGAACAGTCTGGAAAGTCTGGCGATACAGGGTGATAGCCCCGTACACGAAAATCTATTCACAGTGAAATCGAGTAGAGCGGGACACGTGATATCCTGCTTGAACATGGGGGGACCATCCTCCAAGGCTAAATACTCTCTACCGACCGATAGTGAACCAGTACCGTGAGGGAAAGGCGAAAAGAACCCCGTTGAGGGGAGTGAAATAGAACCTGAAACCGTATGCGTACAAGCAGTGGGAGCCCCTTCGGGGGTGACTGCGTACCTTTTGTATAATGGGTCAGCGACTTACTTCTCAGTTGCAAGCTTAACCGTTTAGGGGAGGCGTAGGGAAACCGAGTCTTAATAGGGCGAATTAGTAGCTGGGAGTAGACCCGAAACCGGGCGATCTATCCATGGCCAGGGTGAAGGTGGAGTAACATCTACTGGAGGCCCGAACCCACTTATGTTGAAAAATGAGGGGATGAGCTGTGGATAGGAGTGAAAGGCTAATCAAGCCCGGAGATAGCTGGTTCTCCTCGAAAGCTATTTAGGTAGCGCCTCGCGTCTCACTCCAGGGGGTAGAGCACTGTTTCGGCTAGGGGGCCATCCCGGCTTACCAAACCGATGCAAACTCCGAATACTTGGAAGTGCAATCGCGGGAGACACACGGCGGGTGCTAACGTCCGTCGTGGAAAGGGAAACAACCCAGACCGCCAGCTAAGGTCCCTAAATCATGGCTCAGTGGGAAACGATGTGGGAAGGCCCAGACAGCTAGGAGGTTGGCTTAGAAGCAGCCATCCTTTAAAGAAAGCGTAATAGCTCACTAGTCGAGTCGGCCTGCGCGGAAGATTTAACGGGGCTTAAGCCATGTACCGAAGCTGCGGATACGTGTTTACACGTATGGTAGAGGAGCGTTCTGTAAGCCTGTGAAGGTGTGCTGTAAGGCATGCTGGAGGTATCAGAAGTGCGAATGCTGACATGAGTAACGATAAAGGGGGTGAGAGGCCCCCTCGCCGAAAACCCAAGGTTTCCTGCACAACGCTAATCGGTGCAGGGTTAGTCGGCCCCTAAGGCGAGGCAGAAATGCGTAGTCGATGGGAATCCGGTTAATATTCCGGAACTACTTATTATTGCGATGGGGTGACGGAGAAGGCTAGGTCATCCGGGTGTTGGTTATCCCGGTTTAAGCGTGTAGGGAGTTGGTTTAGGTAAATCCGGACCGACAATCTTGAGACGTGATGACGAGTCTCCATGTGAGACGAAGTGATTGATGCCATGCTTCCAGGAAAAACCTCTAAGCTTCAGATAATAAGTAACCGTACTCCAAACCGACACAGGTGGGTAGGGTGAGAATCCCAAGGCGCTTGAGAGAACTCTGGTGAAGGAACTAGGCAAAATAGTACCGTAACTTCGGGAGAAGGTACGCCCTTGGTATGTGAAGAGACTTGCTCTCAGAGCAGAAGAGGGTTGCAGTGACCAGGTGGCTGCGACTGTTTATTAAAAACATAGCACTCTGCAAACTCGAAAGAGGAAGTATAGGGTGTGACGCCTGCCCGGTGCCGGAAGGTTAATTGATGGGGTTAGTCCTCGGACGAAGCTCTTGATCGAAGCCCCGGTAAACGGCGGCCGTAACTATAACGGTCCTAAGGTAGCGAAATTCCTTGTCGGGTAAGTTCCGACCTGCACGAATGGCGTAACGATGGCCACGCTGTCTCCACCAGAGACTCAGTGAAATTGAAATCGCTGTTAAGATGCAGTGTACCCGCGGCTAGACGGAAAGACCCCGTGAACCTTTACTACAGCTTTGCACTGGACTTTGAATATGTTTGTGTAGGATAGGTGGGAGGCTTCGAAGCGGAGACGCCAGTCTTCGTGGAGCCAACCTTGAAATACCACCCTGATATATTTGGAGTTCTAACCTCGACCCGTTATCCGGGTTAGGGACAGTGTATGGTGGGTAGTTTGACTGGGGCGGTCTCCTCCCAAAGAGTAACGGAGGAGCACGAAGGTACCCTCGGCACGGTCGGACATCGTGCTATGAGTGCAAAGGCATAAGGGTGCTTGACTGTGAGACAGACAAGTCGAGCAGGTACGAAAGTAGGTCTTAGTGATCCGGTGGTTCTGTATGGAAGGGCCATCGCTCAACGGATAAAAGGTACTCCGGGGATAACAGGCTGATACCGCCCAAGAGTTCATATCGACGGCGGTGTTTGGCACCTCGATGTCGGCTCATCACATCCTGGGGCTGAAGTCGGTCCCAAGGGTATGGCTGTTCGCCATTTAAAGTGGTACGCGAGCTGGGTTTAGAACGTCGTGAGACAGTTCGGTCCCTATCTGCCGTGGGCGTTTGAGATTTGAGGGAAGCTGCTCCTAGTACGAGAGGACCGGAGTGGACGTATCTCTGGTGTTCCGGTTGTCACGCCAGTGGCACTGCCGGGTAGCTAAATACGGACAGGATAACCGCTGAAAGCATCTAAGCGGGAAGCCCCTCCCAAGATAAGATCTCACTTGTCTCTTGAAGACACTGAAGGGCCGTTGAAGACTACAACGTTGATAGGCTGGGTGTGGAAGCACAGTAATGTGTGAAGCTAACCAGTACTAATTGCCCGTGAGGCTTGACCATATAACACCCAAACATTTTGGGTCAGGTTCAAGCAAACGCAACACCCAATATTGATCGCGATCTTACCGAATGCAGAACCGTTCCATAAGGAGCGGTTCCAACAGTTTACCTGGCGGCCATAGCGTGTTGGTACCACCCGATCCCATCCCGAACTCGGAAGTGAAACGACTTAGCGCCGATGATAGTGTGGGGTTTCCCCATGCGAAAGTAGGACACTGCCAGGTTTTATTCCAAACCCCGGATCCCACAAGATCCGGGGTTTTTTTATGCCTCACTGTTCATCTGTTCCGGCTTTTGGTGTCGAGAGGTTTTCTTATTCGCCAAATTCTTTAAACTCGACTTATGTTTGCCACACTAACCATTGCCCTTGGCGGTTTTCTGTTTATTGCTTATTCACTGTGGTTGTTGTTTAAGCGGCGGCGCCTTTTCTTTGCGGGGTTCAACGGTTCCCTGGGTCTTCTTCTCACATCAGTAGGTGGATTTTTAAGTCTGTTGCTGATGAACGTGCAGACATACCAGATACTTACAAGAGAAGTCGTGTTGGCTGAAATATCGATTGGCCAAACCACTGCCTCTGGCACTCCTGTTCATATCATCTCGCAAAGGCATGACCAGAGTTTTTTAATTAAAACGCCTGAATGGCGTCTTGATGCGCGCTTCCTAAAGTGGAAACCTTGGGTGTCTCTACTTGGTAAAGATCCTGTAGTCAGATTGGAAAGTATTGAAGAGCGGACAAGCAGATATGAGACTGGACAGGTTTTAAGTCGCTATGAATTAATAGAAGATCAAAAATGGTTGGATACCTTCGTCTCGAACATGAGTCAGCATATCGGGCTAATCGATAACGTGTATGGCAGCTCCGTCTATATGCCGGTCAAAATTGGTGCTAAATATGAGGTGACGGCTTCGATTTCAGGTCTATTGGCACGTCCCCTGAATGAGACTGCAAAGCAGGCTGTTATCGAATGGACTAACCCATGATTCATTATCATATTAAACCATCATCTCCTGAGGCACATATTCTGGAAATTCGCCTACTGATTCAGGAACCTTCTCCCGAGGGACAAATCCTCTATCTTCCAGCCTGGATTCGTGGCAGTTATATGGTGCGGGATTTCGCAAGAAATATCGTGACTATTTCAGCATCCAGTGACAACGAATCTGTGGCGCTTATCAAACAAGACAAACAGACCTGGAAAGCGGCTCCTGTCGATGGGTCTTTGCTTGTAACCTATCGGGTCTATGCTTGGGATCTATCAGTCCGTGCAGCTCATGTTGATACCACGCATGCCTATTTTAACGGTCCCAGTGTTTTTCTGGGTGTGGCTGGTTGTGAAAACCAGCCCTGTCACGTGGAAATAGCGCGCCCCAATGGAAAAAAATATCGTCAATGGCGCCTGGCGTACGCCATGCCGTCCATTACTATTGATCAAGAGGGTTTTGGTACTTTTCAGGCGGAAGATTACGAAGCATTGCTGGATTGTCCTGCGGAAATGGGTGAATTCAGCGAGACATCATTCGTCGTCAATGAGTGCCCTCATCGGTTGTTTGTCAATGGCAAACAATCAATGGATATGGACCGAATACGCTCTGATCTCGTAGCGATCTGCAGAGAAGAGGTTGAGTTATTCGGCGAGTTGCCAATTCAGAATTATCTTTTTCTGCTCTGGGTGGTCGGTGATGGCTACGGTGGACTGGAACACCGTAATTCAACCAGCCTTATGATCAGCAGGCGCGATCTACCGACGAAATCGATGGAGGAAATGAGTAAAGGCTATCGACGGTTGCTCGGTTTGTGCAGCCATGAATATTTCCATCTGTGGAACGTCAAAAGGATTACCCCGGAAGTCTTTCAGACGCAGGGGACTGAGCGTGAAGTTTACACGCGACAGCTATGGGTTTTCGAGGGCATTACCTCCTACTATGATGAGCTGGTCCTGGTACGTAGCGGTGTGATCGATCGCAGGAATTATTTCGAAATGATGGCAGAGACCGTCACACGGGTGATGCGTGGTAGTGGTCGTCATAAGCAGACGCTTGAAGCGTCCAGTTTCGATGCCTGGACCAAATTTTATAAACAGGATGAGAATGCGCCAAATGCGATCGTCAGCTACTATGCAAAGGGCGCGTTGTTGGCATTATTGCTGGATCTGACCATCCGTCTGAGAAGTGAGGATAAATTCTCTTTGGATGATGTGATGCGTCTACTCTGGCAACGTCATGGTAAGACGAACCTGGGATTACCGGAGGGCGGTTTCGAAGCGCTGGTGGATGAGGTGACCGGTCTGGATTTCAGGGAATTCTTTGATTTGGGAGCGAGGTCAATCGTTGACTTACCACTTGAGGGGGCATTGCAGGAGTTTGGTGTTGAGCTTCACTTGATTCCTGCAAAATCTTCATCAGACAACGGAGGCGTCATGGACGCACGTTCTAAATCGACGTCTGCTAGGTCTGCGCTGGGCGCTAAATGGCAGCAGAAGGGGAGTGGAATCTTTTTACAACAGGTTTTCGATGATGGTGCCGCACAGAAGGCAGGCCTTTCTGCGGGAGATGAAATCGTAGCCGTTGATGGTGTGCGAATGGATGCATCAGACATGGAGCATTTAATCGCCCAGATTCCCGCTGGAGACAGCCTTACCTTTCATATCTTTCGACGGGATGAGCTGATGCCGTTTGAAGTGTCACCGCTCCCCGCACCTCCAGATACCTGTTATTTTTATTTGCCCGAAAAAATTGATGATGCTCAACGCATCAGAAGAGAGGCTTGGCTGCAGGGATATGCACGCAGACACTGAACTCATTCAGACATTAGCTGATGGACGGTTTCACTCCGGTGAGACCCTGGGCCGACTGCTAGGCATCAGTCGGGCTGCGGTATGGAAACGGCTGCAGCTGATTCGGCAGACCTTTGGATTAGAGATCGATGCAGTTAAGGGCCGCGGCTATCGCCTTCGGGAGTCTCTCGATCTGTTGGATGAAAAGGCGATCCTAAGGAGTCTACCCGAAGCTGAACAGGCAGCCATGGGGCATTTATACCTGCACAATGCCATCAAGTCGACAAACACCTGGCTCATGCAGCAGGGAGCAGCCGGTGAACCCTCAGGGGCTGTCTGTCTAGCGGAACAACAGTTATCTGGCAGGGGTCGACACGGACGGCAATGGATATCTCCCTATGGCCGAAATATTTATCTTTCCTTGCTTTGGCATTTCGACCTGGCCCCGATGCAGGTGGCGGGACTGAGTCTTGCAGCTGCCATCGGCGTGCTGCGTGTGCTACATAAGATCAACTGTCTTAACGCCGGTTTGAAGTGGCCGAATGATGTACTCTGGGAGCAAAAGAAACTTGCCGGATTGCTGTTGGAGGTTTCAGGTGAATCCAACGGACCCTCTCAAGTTGTGATCGGAGTAGGACTCAACACGCGGTTGGGTGAAGAGGGGCATGCCATCGATCAGCCCTGGATCGATCTGAATTCAATTCCCGAAGTGTCAAAGCTGTCTCGCAGCCAACTTGCTGCCTCCTTGATTAGTGAGCTAATTAAGGTCGTTCGTCTCTACCAGCGGGAGGGGTTGTCTGCCTTTGTCGATGAGTGGCACCGGCATGACCTGTTGATTGGTCGGCAAGTAGAGATTCGCAGTGTAAAACACTGCCATCGGGGAGAGTATCTCGGCATCGATACTTCTGGCGCACTGCGCCTTCTGGTTGATGGTGAGCAAAGGCTTTTTCATGCGGGTGAAGTCAGTTTGAGAAAAGGTCAGAGTTGATCACGATGGTGCTGTTCGTCGATATCGGTAACACCACTGTGAAATGGGCAACCGACAAGGAGTTGGAGGACGACGTTATTCACCGGTCGGCTGTTGGTGACCCACTGGGCGCAATGCTCACTATTTGGGAACGCATGGATTCACCACAGGAGATCTATATTTCCAGTGTATTGCGCGATGCCAGGAATGCTGAAATCTGTGAGTGGATTTCTTCTCACTGGCACATGTCTCCAGTGTTGGCGGAAACCAAAGCAGCGGAAATGGGGGTCATCAATGGTTACAGTGAGCCTGGCCGGCTGGGTGTCGATCGCTGGCTTGCATTACTGGCTACGCGATCGTTTTATAAAACACCGTCGGTTGTCGTAGACTGTGGCTCCGCAACCACCCTTGATAGTATCGACGCAGCAGGTCGGCATCTGGGAGGCGTGATTTTACCGGGATTACACCTCTTTCAGCGATGTCTGGTTGCGAATACCGATATACCCGTGTTCGAAGGTAGTGGAACAATAGATTATTTTGCGACAGATACCGCATCAGGAATCAGCTCGGGTGCTATGCTGGCGACAGCCTCATCTGTGGAGCGGATGGTAGAGATGTTGCAGAAAAGAAGTGGTGAACAAGTGGATTGCCTGCTAACAGGTGGGGGCTCTCGGCTTCTCGCCCGGCATCTTAATGTCCGCCACCGCCTGGTACCGAACCTCGTTCTTCAGGGACTTGCCCTACTAGCAGGGCGAAAAGACTGACCATGAAGTGGCTATTTTCCATTCTCATCATTGCCAATTTGGGGCTTTTTATCTGGCTCTATCCACAGCAGGATAAAATTACCACCTCGACTTCTGCGCAACATGAGAATCTTGGTGAGCTTCGCCTTGTCGGTGAGCAACCGCCAGAGTCTGAAGAGGAGACGGAAGATGCACTTGCCCTTCTATTGTCTCAGGCAGAACGTAGTGTGGAGACGCCTGAAATAGTACCTGAAGTCGAATCCCCTCCTGTTATCGCATCGGCACCTGTTGATGCGCAACACGAGAATCAACAGGTAGAGGCGCCGGTGATACGGCAGTGCAGATCCGTCGGCATTTTCGAAAAACGCGCTGAGGCGGATCTGCTCTCCGTGCAGTTGCGTGCGCTGGGTCTCAAACCCGATATCTCTTCGGAGACTGTTAACGAACAGGCGGGATATTGGGTCCTCATTCCGCCTCAGCCAAGTCGAAAAGAGGCCATTGCCACTGCAAAGGAACTGGAGGCAGCCGGTGTGGCGGATATCTGGCGTTTTACCAGCGGTGATTTGGCCCATGCTATCTCATTGGGGCTTTTTACCGATAACGGGCGTGCCCAGGCGAGGAGAGATAAGATCGCCGCATTGGGGTTCAGTCCTGAAGTGAGGCCCCGGTATCGGCAGCAGACTCGATATTGGCTCATTTATGCCTATTCAGGCGAGCCACCCGTGACAGATGAAAAATGGCAGGAGTTGCGGAAGACGTCTCCAACCATAGAGTCTAAATCGATATCCTGTCCGTGAGGCTGTTGCCACAGCGCTCATAAACGCATAGAATCCGCCTTCTTCAGCCGGCGTAGCTCAGCTGGTAGAGCAGCTGATTTGTAATCAGCTGGTCGGGGGTTCGAATCCTCTCGCCGGCTCCAATTAAATCAATGACTTACATAGGCCTCGCGCCTGCGTATTGAGTGTCAGTGCTTGACGCTCTTTGTGTCCGCTCTTCATCTAGGTTTTGAGCGGGAAACGGAAAGTACTGTCCGTTTACGAACTTTTTCCTTTATTCTCACTTGGCTTTTGACTCCACCACGTGAGTCGGAATTTCAGTAATCTATTTTAATCCAGGTCTTCAGGGTTAGTGTTCAAGATAAAATCAGTAACCAGGGATGATTTGGGGTTTCAGATTTTCGTAAAACTGCCGAAGGTTTAATGTAGAGTGATACGCAGGTTCACATAAAGTACATTTTTCGTACAAAGCCTGTGAGATGTAGATCTTGGTGAGTTTTTTATTCGTCACTTCGGGTTGTTCTAGGTTCTGGGAGCTGCATTGCCCAAGGATGAATTAGCTCACAAATTAGGGAATCATGAGGCATTTTTAGCCGGACTCTGTGGGCTAGGTCTCTTGCAAGTGATGTGAGGTTAAATAACTATATCTATAGTTAAAGTAGGCGAATCCTTGAAGGCAGTGACGAAAAACTGCCTGTCTGTGGATGATACTTAAGGATAGCGGAGCTACCAAAGACATGCCGAGGGAAACAGTTCGTTTCCCGATGATTAATTTAAGGTGGCGCCATGAATTTTGTCATTCGACTGGTTGCTGAGATTGCCGGGCAATTTAGTGAGCACCATCGACGGAGATGAACTGATGAAGCAATTTGTAACACTATTTCTGCTGTTTGCGATACCTGCACTAGCACAAACTGCATCCCCTCCAACTGCGCCTGTACTGTCGATAGAGGGTGGGGTAACCGTAGCGCCTCCGCAGCCTGTACCAAATTCTCAGTATCGAGGCATTCCCGATCCATCAAATGCTTTGGGCTTTGATGTCAGAGCCGACTACACAGCAAGTCAAGTCATCACAGGTTACCAGGGCACGGAAACACTTAGCTGTACCGGTACTGCGGCACAGCCATGTTTGATCGATGCCTCAGGTGCTACATTTGACCAGCTCACAATTTCAGGCGAGTACGTGGTTCTGCAAGGCGGTACGGTGAACGCCCCTGCTGATGACGGCCCACACCTGACCGTCAGTTGCACTAACTGTGTCGTTCGCGACGCTGAAGTATCAGGTCCAGGAGTCGATACGGGACATTCGAGTGCGGTACGCATGAACTCTTTCAGTGTTTGGATCGGCGGCAGTATTCACGGTTTTGGAGATAACAGAGTAGACGCAGCTGAACAGGACTTCCATGGTATGAAAGTCATGGCAGATGATGTCTGGGTACTTGAAGCTGAGATCTACGATAACAGCGGAGACTCGATTCAAGTCGGGGATGCCAGCCGGGGATCTGCCTCTAGAGTCTACATCGGTGGTGGATACTACCATCACAATCGTGAAAACGCCGTAGACATTAAAGACTCTCACGATATCGTTGTATCTGGAGTGCATATGGAGGGTTTCAGGCCGACAAGTTCCAGCCCGGGTGAGGCACTAGTTGTTCATGACGATGCATATGATGCGCGGATCTACGACAATGTCGTGCGTGATTCAACCCTCGGTATGGTCGCGTCGGGCAAAGCCGGCCACATCATTGATGGGAACAATATTGTCGCGCTGTCGAAAGGTATACAAATACGGAATACTCAGGACATTACCGTCACAAACAATACGATAACGGCACCGACACCCATAGATTTGCAAAGTGGAGTTTCTGGTACTGTTCAGGATCAATGAATGATACTGTAGAGATATATTGGTGGTCTGGGGGCTGAAGGGTCCTCAGGCCGTCGGTTAGCTACCGACTCGAGTTCGAAATCCTGTAAGCTTTGTTTCAGATTGCAGGTGAACAGCTACTTCACATGTCTCACTATAAAAAAACCCGCGCTTGCGGGTTTTTTTATGCCTGATAACAGATGCGTACCATCTAGTTGCTAAATATTCACAGATCTAAGATAGGTGTGAGTACTTCAATGATGGATAATAACGGCGGTGGTTGAATTCATTGTTTTAAAATGTCGAAAGTATTGAGTGGCGTTATCAGGAGAGAGGATGGCTTCCCGCTCTAAAAAGGTGATATTTGCCGCGTTGATCGGCAATGCACTTATATCGATCACAAAATTTATTGCGGCCTTTCTCACGGGCAGCTCTGCGATGTTGTCTGAGGGTATCCACTCAATTGTGGATACAGGCAACCAGGGGCTGTTGCTCTACGGTATCGCACGAGCCAAGCGCCCGGCAGATGAAAATTTTCCTTTTGGACATGGCAAAGAGATCTATTTCTGGAGTTTTATCGTCGCAATCCTGATCTTTGCCTTGGGGGGCGGTATCTCTATCTATGAAGGTATCAAACATCTCTCACACCCGGAGCCGATAGAGAATCCCCTCATCAACTATATTGTGCTGGGTTTGGCGATGGTGTTTGAAGGTGCTGCCTGGCTATTCGCCTTTCGGACATTCAGCCGGGCAAAGGGAAAATGGGGCTATGTGGAGGCGATACAGCGGGCGAAAGATCCCTCGATTTTTGTCGTGCTGTTTGAGGACAGCGCCGCCATGCTGGGACTCATGGTAGCTTTTGCCGGTGTGGCATTGACCCAACTGACCGGTAATCTGTTGTTTGACGGGCTGGCATCGGTCATTATCGGTCTGATTTTAGTGGGTACGGCCGTCTGGCTCGCCTACGAGACCAAGGGACTATTGATCGGTGAAAGTGCCAACCGTGCAATAGTCGAGAGTATTCGCACGATGGTTGGTGCGCAAACATCGGTTGAGCATGTCAACGAAGTGCTGACTATGCATATGGGCCCCGACTTTATTCTGGTCAATCTGAGTGTGGATTTTGTGGACCGAACCACTGCTGACAAGGTGGAGTCGGTGATCCATGAGGTGGATAAGTCGATCAAGCAACAATTTCCTCAGGTAAAGCGCATTTTCATTGAGGCAGAAAAACGAACACAATGAAGCGCTCTGCAACGAGGTATGGGCTGATCATTTCACGGGAAGGATTTGGAATGGTTGACCCGGTCTGGGGGAGTAGGTAGAATTCCGCCTCTTTACCTCGCCGGATGTCCGGCGGGTGGATAACGGTATTTTTTTCGGGGTTAAGGCAATGTATGCGGTAATTCAATCCGGCGGCAAGCAGTATCGCGTTTCTGAAGGCGACACGATCAAAGTCGAGATGCTGACTGCGGACGAGGGTGCGTCTGTCGATCTGGATAAGGTCCTGATGATCACCAATGGTGATGACGTGAAGATCGGCACCCCCTACGTCGATGGCGGCAAGGTCACGGCTACCGTGAAATCACACGGACGCGGCAAAAAGGTCAAGATCATCAAGTTTCGTCGCCGTAAGCACCACTTGAAGCATCAGGGACACCGTCAGTGGTACACCGAGCTGCAGGTCACTGGTATCAGCGGCTGAGGAGAGAACAGAAATGGCACATAAAAAAGCAGGCGGTAGTACACGTAACGGCCGCGATTCAGAATCCAAACGGTTGGGCGTCAAGATCTACGGCGGCCAGGACGTTCAGGCAGGCAACATCATTGTGCGCCAGCGCGGCACCCAGTTCCACAAAGGTGTGAATGTGGGTATCGGCAAGGATCACACACTGTTTGCAACTGCAGACGGTAAGGTTCAGTTCGAGGTCAAGGGTCCACGTAACCGAAAATATGTGAGTGTTGTAGCCGAGTAATTTTTTCTCCGGTATCGGCACTCAAAAGCCTCGTCAGATGACGGGGCTTTTTACGTTTTGGAGATGGGTCCAGCTGGCATATTGTTAAAATCAAACAATGTGAGATGCGATCGCAAAGTTCAATGAGGCGTAAGTAGTGCATGGTGCCAGTTTTGGTTGTTGGTGGGCCTCATGTCAATCACACTACTTTTAGATGGGGCATAGGACATATTATGAAGTTCGTAGACGAAGCCAGGATCAAGGTCATTGCCGGTGACGGCGGCAACGGCTGCGCCAGCTTTCGCCGGGAGAAGTATATTCCCAAGGGCGGACCTGATGGCGGTGATGGCGGGCATGGCGGCAGTGTTTTCCTGATAGCTGACAGCGGGCTTAATACCCTGGTTGATTTTCGTACCCAGCGAACACATAAGGCAGAACGGGGACAGAACGGCATGGGCCGTGAGAGAACCGGGCGCAAAGGGCAGAATCTTTATGTGAGGGTGCCGGTTGGCACGCGTGTCATGGATGAGATGACCGGTGAGATGATTGGTGAGCTACTCGAGTCGGGGCAACAGCTGTTGGTTGCCAGTGGCGGCGAACGAGGTATCGGTAACATCCACTTTAAAAGCAGTACCAATCGCACGCCGCGACAGTTTACCTGCGGTACAGAAGGTGAGCGTCGTGAGTTGCTGTTGGAATTGATTCTTCTGGCGGATGTGGGCTTGCTGGGCCTGCCAAATGCCGGAAAGTCGAGCCTGATCAGTAAAATATCCAGTGCCCGGCCGAAGGTGGCAGATTACCCCTTTACAACGCTCCATCCCAATCTCGGTGTGGTCAGCCTGGGACAGGATCAAAGTTTTGTCGTAGCAGACATTCCCGGTGTGATAGAGGGTGCAGCGGAGGGTGCTGGTTTAGGGCTCCAGTTTCTAAAGCATCTTGCCCGAACCCGCTTGCTGCTTCATTTGGTTGATATAGCACCGATGGATGTATCAGAGGATCCAGCCAGGCAGGTTCGGCAGATCGAACAAGAGTTATTTGGTTTTTCAGAGGATCTGGCAGATAAGGAGCGCTGGCTGGTATTGAATAAAAAGGATCTACTGCTCGATGATGAATATGAATTGAAACGTCAACAACTCATTCAATCATTGGAGTGGCAAGGTCCTGTCTATGGGGTCTCTGCTGCCACAGGAGAGGGTCTTCAGAAACTCAGTGCAGACCTGATGCTGCGATTGGAGGCGATCTGGTGCGAAGAGCGACCAGAGCAGGATGGACAAGTGCCAATGGATGAATCTTGGGATCCACATGACTGACACTATAGGTTCAAGACAGAAAGATTGAATAAAAAATGATCTCCCGTGAAAAAATTGCCAATTCCAAACGATGGGTCATCAAGATCGGCAGTGCCCTGCTGACTGCTGATGGGAAAGGACTCTCTCATGAGTTGCTTTCCGGCTGGGTATCGCAAGTGGCGGCACTGAGAAATGCAGGACATGAGGTGCTGCTGGTCTCCTCTGGTGCGGTAGCGGAAGGGATGAGTCGTATGGGGTGGCAAAGCCGGCCACATAACCTGAACGAGTTACAGGCGGCCGCAGCTATCGGACAGATGGGGCTGGTACATGCCTGGGAGGCAAGCTTCCAGCAATACGGCCTGCATACAGCACAGATATTGTTGACCCGAGATGATCTGGCAGATCGCTCCCGCTATCTTAACGCCCGCAGTACCCTGCGAACCCTACTGCAGCTGGGGGTCGTGCCTGTGGTCAACGAGAACGATACCGTCACCACGGACGAGTTGCGCTTCGGTGACAATGACACCCTGGCAGCACTGGTGGCCAACCTGATTGAGGCGGAGTTGCTGGTATTGTTGACTGATCAGGAGGGCTTGTTTGATGCTGATCCCAGATTTAACCCGCATGCGATCCTGATCGACGAAACTCGAGTGGATAACCCGCAACTCGATGCTATGGCGGGTGGCAGTGCCAGTGGTCTCGGACTGGGTGGAATGGTGACCAAGGTCCGTGCAGCGCGATTGGCCGCCCGTTCGGGAACAGGGACGGTAATCGCCTCCGGTCGACGGGAGCGCGTGGTGGAGGCGATTAGCCGGGGTGAGCGCGTTGGTACACTGTTGGTGCCCGTGCAGGAGCCTCAGGCGGCAAGAAAGCGTTGGCTGGCCGGGCAGTTACAACCGCGAGGCAGTCTCACTCTTGATGATGGCGCCGTACGTGTGCTGCAGCAACAGGGGAGTAGCTTGCTGGCTGTTGGTGTGTGTGAGGTCAATGGAGATTTCTCCCGGGGTGAGGCCGTGGTCTGCCTCGATCGGGCCGGATGTGAGGTGGCTCGTGGGTTGGTGAACTACGATGCGCAAGAGACGGCGAAGATCATGGGTAAACCCAGTAGCAGGATTGAATCAATTCTCGGTTATGTGGATGAGGAAGAGCTGGTTCATCGGGATAATCTGGTGTTGTTGTAAGCCTGTCTGGCGACAGCAGAGAATGGGCTGGTGAAATACTCAAGCATGATCATTGGAAAGTTAGTCTGTAATGAGTCTAACTATATGATTATTAGTTAGAATATTAGGTTGTGTGTGCAGAGGGAAGCGGTTCTGGCGAGCAGGCACAAAAAAACCGGCTATGAACCGGTTTTTTAGAGATTTTAAACGATCTCCGGCTTACATAGCCTTGATCTGAACGTTCATTCGACTCTTATGGCGGGCAGCCTTGTTTTTATGGATCAGGCCCTTGCTCACGGCATTGTCGATCACTGGGACGGCTGTTTTGTAGGCGGCAGTAGCGCCTTCTTTGTCGCCGGCGGCAATCTGTTTCACGACCTTCTTGATATGGGTGCGCATTTCACTGCGCTGCGCCTGGTTGCGTGAATGCCTCTTGTCTGCCTGGCGTGCACGTTTACGTGCTTGGGCTGAGTTGGCCAAGGTTGTCTCCTGGATGAAACTGGCTTTAATAAAGGGAGCGAATTCTCCCCAATCCGGCATGCATTGTCAACCGTTTTGCGGCAGCCCTGATGTCCTGCTAAAGTCGCTCTCTGACTTCTGATTTTTTACAGCCTGCGAGCCATTCACAGATTACCGCACAGCGTAGTAACGGGTTCAGTGAATTTCACAATATAAGGATAAAACCTCTGGCTTCGTTTTTTCGCTCCTTTGCTGCGGTGGGCAGCAATACCATGATCTCCAGAATCCTGGGATTTACCCGAGATCTGGTGCTTGCCCGGATGTTCGGTGCCGATGCGACGACCGATGCATTCTTTGTCGCCTTTAAAATACCCAATTTTCTACGACGCCTTTTTGCCGAGGGAGCCTTCTCACTTGCCTTCGTGCCGGTTCTCACGGAGTACCGTACGAAGGGTACTCAGGAGGAGTTACAGGATTTTGTCAATAAAATGGCCGGTACACTGGGTACGGTGTTACTCGTGGCTACGGCAATCGGTGTATTGGCCGCACCCGTGCTGGTTTTTATCTTTGCACCGGGTTTTTGGTTTGAAGATGAAGGGAAATACCACCTTGCGGTAGATATGTTGTATCTGACATTTCCCTATCTCTTCTTTATATCTCTGACAGCTTTCTCCGGCGGCATACTCAATACCCACAACCGTTTTGGTGCGGCGGCTTTCACCCCGGCACTGCTCAATATTTCACTGATTGTCTGTGCGCTGTGGCTCTCTCAATCCATGGAAGTGCCGGTGGTGGCGCTGGCCTGGGGTGTGTTGTTTGCAGGTGTGGTCCAGTTTACTTTCCAGATTCCTTTTCTACACCAGCTGAGGTTGATTCCCCGTCCCAGGGTCGCTTTTAAAGACCCTGGAGTAGTCAAGGTCATGAAGCTGATGGTGCCTGCACTCTTCGGTGTCTCAGTCAGTCAGCTGAATCTCCTGCTGGATACCTTGATCGCCTCATTCCTTGTGAGTGGCAGCATTTCATGGCTCTACTATTCGGATCGTCTGATGGAGTTTCCTGTCGGCATACTGGCGGTGGCCCTGGGTACGGTAATTTTGCCGAATCTCTCTCGTAAGCACTCTGAAAAATCGTCGCAAGAATTTTCGGATACGCTCGATTGGGCGCTGCGGGTGACGCTGCTGCTGGGTATACCCTCTGCTATCGGCCTGTTGCTATTGGCGGGCCCCATGTTGGCAACGCTCTTTTATTCTGAGGCATTCAATGAACACGATGTCTCCATGGCGACCTTGAGTCTTATGGCCTATGCGCCCGGATTGTTGGCCATTATGCTGATTAAGATCCTCGCGCCAGGGTTTTATGCCCGGCAGGATACTCGCACCCCTGTCAGGATCGGCATCATCGCCATGGTGGCGAATATGGTCTTTAATATCGCGCTTGTTTTCCCTCTGGCCCATGCCGGTTTGGCGCTGGCAACGACTTGTTCATCGGCTCTCAATGCCTACCTGCTCTACCGGGGACTGAGAAAGGACAATGTCCTGCAGCCCAGGCATGGCTTGACGAGCCTGCTTGTGCGCTCCCTTATTGCTGGTGGCATTATGGCCGTCTTCCTGGTGTGGATTGCCGGTGATCTCAACTACTGGCTGGGCATCAGCTTTTGGGCTCGCATCCAGTATCTGATTCTTTGGATTGGCTGTGCGGCGGCCATCTATTTTCTCTCTCTTCTCCTCATGGGTGTCAGGCCCAGGGATTTTCGCTCGGTCAAACACTGAATCCACCGGCAGTCTCTCTACGTATAGATCTGTAAGCAGAGGTGACTCGTGCACCTCCTCGATCAATCTGGAGAGATGCATGTTCCGTATCGTTGTTCGCCACCTTCTCTCAGTCGTTATGGCTGTCGTGGCGCTATCCGCTCTCGCGGGTGAGCGGGGTGATAATCTCCCTGTAACACCTTTGATCATCTCCGATTCCGGCCTCTATGCCTTTGACAGAGATAGCCTGGAAATGCGCTGGCAACAATTGAATGACCAGCAGACGTCTTCGCCGGTAATAATCGATAAGCGTGTACTGGTGAGTGGCAGTGGGGGACTCTACGCGCTGGATGCAAACAGTGGGGAGGTGATCTGGCAACGGAATACGGCTGCGCAGGGCTTTTCTGTAGTACCGGATGGATCGAGATTGTTTCTCGCCAGTCGGGATGGATCGTTTCGGGCACTCAGTACGGAGGATGGGCAGGTGATCTGGGAGAGGCATTTTCCTGGCTGGGTCTATCCACCGGCAAAATCCAATGATCTTCTGTTTACCGGTGGCAGCGATGGCCAATTGTGGGCAATCGAACGACAGAGTGGTGATATCCGCTGGTCGGTATCCTTGGGCCAGGAGATGGTCTACAGCCCTGTAGCACTCTCTGACGGACGAATTGTGGTCACCACATTCGGCCGTGAGGCCATTGCTCTGGATCAGCAGGGGAATATCCTTTGGCGCCAGCACTATTCCACCATTGTCACTACGCCACTGGTAGTGGGCAGCCGGTTGTTTTTCACGGGTTACGATCACAGTCTGCTTTCAGTGAGTGCCGATGGTGGGGAAGTCCTGTGGGCGCGCCAACTCCCTGAACGACTCTCGACCAGCTTGGACTACCGAGATGGTGTTTTGATAGCCACTTTCGAGAGTGGTCAGGTCTGGGAGCTGTCAAGCCAGACGGGAGAGCGACTCCGCCAATACCAATTTCCAGGAGAGCCCATTGACACCCTGCGTTTGGCAGGCGGTGTGTCACTGGGTTTTGTACGAAGTCT
Organism: Candidatus Thiodiazotropha sp. (ex Monitilora ramsayi); assembly: GCA_025655575.1. Classification (GTDB taxonomy): domain Bacteria; phylum Pseudomonadota; class Gammaproteobacteria; order Chromatiales; family Chromatiaceae; genus Thiodiazotropha. The sequence goes on from JAHXIP010000012.1 coordinate 73,925, forward strand.
TGATGGGCCGAAAGTAATGAAGGCAATTTTTAGCAAAGACTCGAAAGAGCAGTGAGGAGAAAAAGATGAAACAGAAAAAAATGATCATAGCGGCAGCGGCCTCAATGCTAATGACGGCGACCGCACAGGCAGCGCCATTTGGCGGCAGTGCTGATGTCTCATATGCAGCGGATCTGTGGGCGAGCATGACGGCGGCCGGTTACACAGGCAAGGGTGCAACCATGTCAGCACCCTATACGGGCACCCATCCCCACGGGGCCATTCTCGATACTATCGATACTCGTCTCAAGGTGGGTGACAACGATGGCCTGCTCATTATCAAGCGGAATTATGGTGGCGAGGGTGTCAGTAAGACAGCTGTGGCCAATGATCCGGAAAAATACCTCAAGGCCGTTACCGTGATGTACAAGCGCAAGGGATACGATCCTGAGATCAAGGACTGGTTCTGGGTCAAATACGCACCGGATGGAACACCGATGAAAAATCCCAAGGGTATGAGTCTCGCTGGCCGAGTCGGCAAAGGTATGGGACAGGGCTGCGTGGCTTGCCATAAGGCTGCACCCGGTGGAGATATGGTCTTTAACCACGATCGCTATGCCAAATAAACAGCACCCCAGTCTACCTGGAGTGAGGGGGCTCTCCTCCGGGTAGAGGAGGTTCTGTAATACAACCGGCTTTTCTGCTACGGAAAGTCAGGGGATGCCCTATCTTTCTACATTCCCTATAATTGGTCGTTCTTGTTAGGACGGCTTTTTCTATGCAACTGGTTCGCGGACTTCATAACCTCAAATCGGATCACCATGGCTGTGTGGCCACCATCGGCAATTTCGATGGGGTTCATCTGGGACACCAATCCGTGTTTCGGCATCTCATGGAAAAGGGTGCAGAGCTGGACCTGCCGACCACCGTGGTCACCTTTGAGCCGCAGCCCCGTGAGTTTTTCCAGGCTGCTACGGCACCTGCCAGATTGACCCGAATGCGGGAGAAACTGCAGGCAATCGAAGCGGTGGGTATCGAACGGGTGGTCGTGCTGGAGTTCAACAAACGACTGGCAGCCATGCTTGCTGAGCGCTTTGTGGAAGAGCTGCTGGTCGAGGGGCTTGGTGCCCGTTTCCTATCTGTGGGGGATGACTTTCGTTTCGGCAAAGGCCGCATGGGTGATTTTGAACTGCTGCGTCGGATGGGCGAGCAACACGGTTTCGAGGTGGAGAACATGAACACCTACAAGCTGGATGCCGACCGGGTCAGCAGTACCCGTATCCGTGAGCTGCTCACCGAGGGCGATTTTACCACGGCGAATCAGTATCTCGGACGTCCGTACCGTATCTGCGGTCGGGTGGCCCACGGGGATGAACGTGGTCGCACCATCGGCTTTCCTACAATGAACGTGAATCTGCACCGGCGAGTCAGTCCGTTGCGGGGAGTCTATGCGGTAAGGGTTGATGGGCTTGGCGACAAGTCTCACCCCGGTGTGGCCAATATCGGCATACGCCCCACGGTGGAGGGTGATACTCGCTATTTACTGGAGGTCCACCTGTTTGATTTCGATCGAACGGTCTACGGTGAGCATGTCAATGTCGAGTTCGTACAGAAGCTACGTGATGAAAAGCGCTTCGGCAGCTTCGAGGAACTGCGCCAACAAATCCTGCTCGATGCCGATGTTGCCAGAGAGATTCTTGGGCTTTCAAAATAGTGCCTTGCCGTTTGTACCCGAACAATCTACCGCACTTCATGGGGTGAAAAGTTGATGGTACTTTTGCCAACGCTGTCCAGCGTAGCTTGATTGTTTTTGCCTTTTATCGCCCCCTCAATGAAAACGATATTAATATATCGCCTGAAACTTTGCGCAAAAGTCGGATTTACGTTTCAATACTCTATTTTTTCGCACCTTTTTTGACAGGCAGCCGTTCGTGAGCGACTACAAGCAGACACTCAATCTTCCCAAGACCGACTTCCCGATGCGGGGCAATCTGGCTCAACGTGAGCCGGAGAGGCTCAAGCAGTGGGCTGAGATGGATCTCTACCAAAAGGTGCGCGAGACCAGCGCAGGCCGCCCGACATTCATCCTGCATGACGGCCCACCCTACGCCAACGGTGATATTCATATCGGTCATGCAGTGAATAAGATCCTGAAGGATATTATTGTTAAAAGCCGCACCCTGGATGGCTTCGATGCGCCCTACGTGCCGGGTTGGGATTGCCATGGTCTGCCTATCGAGCTGCAGGTGGAGAAGAAGATCGGCAAGCCGGGCAAGAAGGTGAGCGTGGCCCAGTTTCGCAAGGCCTGCCGGGAATACGCCAGGAAGCAGGTCGATGGTCAGCGGGAAGATTTCAAGCGCCTGGGCGTGATGGGCGACTGGGACAACCCCTACCTCACCATGGATCACCAGTTTGAGGCTGACATCATCCGCTCCCTGGGTAAGATCGTTGCCAATGATCATGTACAGAAAGGCTATAAGCCCGTGCACTGGTGTACCGACTGTGGTTCGGCACTGGCTGAGGCAGAGGTGGAGTACCAGGACAAGGACTCCTTCGCCATCGATGTACGCTTCGGCGTCGTGGATGAAGAGGCGCTGATCAAATGCTGTCACCATGTGCCGGAGGGCTGTGGCGAGGGGCCTTTGTCGATGGTGATCTGGACCACCACACCCTGGACCCTGCCGGCCAACCAGGCAGTGGCGCTCAATCCGTCACTGGAATATGCCGTGGTGGAGTGTGAAAGCGATAAGGGAAAAGAGCGTCTGGTCATTGCCGATGCCATGCTCAAGGACGTGATGGATCGTTTTGGTATCGAACACTACCACGTGGTCGGCTATGCCAAAGGCGAGGCCTTTGAGGGACTGCTGCTAAATCATCCCTTCTACAATCGTCAGGTACCGGTAATCCTCGGCGAACACGTGACCCTGGAAGCGGGAACCGGTGCTGTACATACTGCACCGGGTCATGGTCTTGATGACTATGTAGTGGGTACCCGTTACAAGCTGCCGGTGGACAACCCTGTGGGTAGCAACGGCTGTTTCGTCGAGGGCACTGAGTTGTTTGCCGGTTTGCATGTGCTGTCTGCCAATGAAAAGGTCATTGAGGTACTGCAGGATCGTGGCGTCCTGGTGCATGAGGAGCGATTGCGTCACAGCTACCCTCATTGCTGGCGCCATAAAACGCCGATCATCTTTCGTGCGACACCACAATGGTTTGTCAGCATGGAGCAGAATGGTTTGCGCCAAGCGGCCCTGAAGGAGATCGATCAGGTGCAGTGGATGCCCGATTGGGGCAAGGCGCGCATTCAAGGTATGGTGGAGGGTCGTCCCGACTGGTGTATCTCCCGTCAGCGTACCTGGGGAGTGCCGATCACCTTGTTCATTCACAAGCAGAGCGGTGATCTACATCCACAGACACAAACACTGATTGAGCAAGTGGCGAGCTTGGTTGAGGAAGCTGGTTTTGAGGCCTGGTTCAACCTGGAAGCAGAGACACTGCTGGGGGATGCGGCAAAGGACTACGAGAAGGTCACCGATACCCTGGATGTCTGGTTCGATTCCGGCGTTTCCCATCACTGCGTGTTGGACTCCCGTGAGGGCTTGAGTTTTCCCGCCGATCTCTATCTGGAAGGCTCGGATCAGCATCGTGGTTGGTTCCAGTCTTCACTCATGACTTCGGTGGCGATGAACGGCTGTGCGCCCTACAAAGGGGTGCTGACACACGGCTTTACGGTGGACGCAGAGGGACACAAGATGTCCAAGTCCTTGGGTAACACGATTGCGCCGCAGAAGGTAACGAAGACCTTGGGCGCCGATATCGTTCGCCTCTGGGTAGCTGCGACGGATTACCGCAACGAGATGAGTGTCTCCGATGAGATTCTCAAACGCACTGCGGATGCCTATCGACGTATCCGTAACACCGCACGCTTCTTGCTTTCCAACCTCAACGGTTTCGATCCGGCAGAGAATCTGGTCGAGCCCGCACAGATGATCGAGCTGGATCGCTGGGCGGTGGACCGCACCCTGCAACTGCAGGAGGAGATCGCTGAGGCCTATAGTTCCTATCAGTTCCATCTCATTTACCAGAAGATCCATAACTTCTGTGTCAATGAGTTGGGTGGCTTCTACCTCGATATCATCAAGGACCGGCAATACACCACCCAGGCCGATAGCCTGCCGCGCCGCTCCTGCCAGACTGCCATGTACCACATCATCGAGGCGATGGTGCGCTGGCTGGCGCCGATACTCAGCTTTACTGCTGATGAGGTATGGCAGTCAATGCCGGGCAAGCGGGGTGAGAGCGTTTTGCTGGAGACATGGTACAAAGGGTTGTTTGCCCTCGATGATGGCGATGCCTTCGATCGGGATTTCTGGCAACGCGTGATCGGTCTGCGTGAATCGGTCGGCAAGGCGATGGAGGCTTTCCGTGCCGAGGGTAACTCCTCGCTGGATGCGGAGCTGGCACTCTACTGCGACGACGGTTTGAAGACACTGCTGGAACAACTCGAGAACGAACTACGTTTCGTACTGATTACATCCGATGTCAGGCTCTTTTCCCTTTCAGACAAGCCGTCTGAGGCAGTCGCCACTGACGACCCCGGTTTCGCGGTAGTAGTCACTGCTTCGTCCCACGGCAAATGTGTGCGCTGTTGGCATCATCGTGAAGAGGTGGGCACCCATGAGCGCCATCCCGAGCTCTGTGGCCGCTGTATCGAGAACGTGGACGGTGATGGCGAACACCGTCGTTTCGCTTAATGGATAAAGAGGAAAGAGAAGGATGACACGCTGGCTTTGGCTCTCCCTGATCGTGATACTGTTGGATCAAACCTCCAAAATGATCGTGGAAGCCATGTTCACTCTAGGTGAAACGCTCTACGTGTTGCCCTTTTTGGATCTCACCCTGCGCACCAATCCGGGGGCGGCCTTTAGTTTTCTCAGTGAACAGGGTGGTTGGCAGCGTTGGTTCTTCATCGTGCTGGCTTTGGTCGTTACAGTTGTGATGGTTACCTGGTTGTCACGACTCAAATACGATGAGAAATGGACGGCTGTTTCACTTTCTCTGATTGTCGGCGGTGCAATCGGTAACGTAATTGATCGCATGCGGCCCCGTGGAGAGGTGATCGATTTTATCGTTCTCCATTATCAGGAGTACCAATGGCCCGCTTTCAATATTGCCGACTCTGCCATCTTTATGGGGGTGGCGATCATGTTGTTCGATGCTTTTGTGTTAGCCAGAAAAAGGCAGTGATGATCAAATTGTGATAGCTGGTCCTGGATGATCCGAGCTCGAATAGCGGGGCCCAATGGCCCCGCTATTCAGTCACTGTTAGCCTATTGTGCTTATCGCAATACAGTGTTGTATTGGATGCGATCATCTAGGTTTGGATAGGCGGGCCTTAAACTTTACTTTCTATAATCTCCAGCAATCCCACGATTCTCTGCGATAGCGGATCTACTTTCGCATACTCATCTTCAGCGCTGGCTTTTTGTCCTGATTCCTGCAACTGAATGATATTCTTGATGATGCCGTGTAATTCGGCATGGGGCTTTTCCAGTTCGGTCATCTCTGGGATGTGTCCAAACTGAGCCATGCCTTGGCTGTAGTACCACTTACCCAGACTGCAGTTGTGATGGTCTGATGCCTGCTCCGCACTGAGCCCGCCTTTGCCATCAAGATAGGCGCGTAAACGACCGCGCCATGCGAGGTGTGCAGATTTTGCCTGTGAGAGATGCAGGTGAAGGTCATCGACCTTGAAGATGGATGCTTGAGATCTCAGCTCCTCAACCATGGTGCCGATAGTAGCGGTGGCATCCAATGTGTCGTTGCCCGACTGGGCTGTGCTGCTTGCCTCGGTGCTGATATTGGAAATGTTTTTATTCATCTCCTCCGCGACATGGCTTTGTTCCTCGGTAGCCGTGGCGATTTGCATGACCATCTCATTGATGCTGCCGATCTCGGTTGCAATTCGCTCGAAGGCCTGCCCTGCAGCGGCTGCCTGTTCAGAACTGGCCTGTGCATTTTCCTGGCTCTCCTCCATTTCCGACACGGTGTTGCGGACTTCATTTTGCAAACGTTCGATCATGTCGCGGATTTCATCAGCAGAGTCCTTGGTTCTTCCAGCCAAAGCTCTGACCTCATCGGCGACGACGGCGAAACCGCGTCCCTGTTCGCCTGCCCTGGCGGCTTCGATGGCGGCATTGAGTGCCAATAGATTGGTTTGTTCGGAGATGCCGGTGATAACACCCAAGACTTTGCTGATTTCCGTACTTTCATCGTCGAGCTTTTCTATGACCTGAGCGGTCGATTCAATCCGGGAGCGAAGTTTTTCCATGGTGCTGATGGTGTTATCCATCACCTGGCCACCATTCTGCGTTTCGTCATTGGCCTGTTGCGCAGCTTTGGCCACGTGATTGGCGTTCTCTGCCACCTCCTGTACTGTGGCGCTCATCTCATTCATTGCCGTAGCCACCTGGTCGATTTCCAGGTGCTGATTGCGCACACCGGTAACCATGGACTCTACAATGCGAGTTTGATCGGCGCTGCTCATGCCGACCTCCACGGAGGCATTGATGACCTGGCTGATCATCTTACTGAAGTGCTCCAGTAGAGAATTGACTGAGCGAGAAAATACTGCAATCTCATTGTTGCCTTCAGCAGGGAGGCGAATGACCAGGTCGTTATCCTGTTCTACGTGACGCAGTGTCTTCTGGACATCATGAATACCGTTAACTACCGACCGGCTGAGTAAAAATATGCCGATCGAGATGATGAGGACCGTAAATCCGGATAGCCAAAGGCTGAGTGTCGATGCGGAGCTGATGTGTTGGCTGATGGAGTGACTGGTGTTGTCTGTCAGGTCCTGGTAGGACTTATCCAATACAGCAAAAGCATCGAATGCAGGTGCGTCACTGACCTTCACGGTACCATCGATCTCTTTAGGCGTTTTTCCTGCCTGCGTCATGGTACGGACATTATTAAGATGCTTGTGATACTCGCCGGCAACGGCAGAGATATTCTTTAGCGCTTCTTTTTCAGCATGGGATACGCTGTCCAGTGAACCATACCCAGCAAGTAACTTGTCGAGTTGTGTAAAGCCGGTTTCCAGCCGCTGATAGTATTTGTCCTGCCCTCTGAGGACATAGTTTTTGAAGTTATGTATAACGCCGCCGTAGCCGAATTCTGACTTGATATCCATCAACAGTTGTTGCCGTTTGGCCACGTTATCCAGATATTGTGTCCAGTCTGTTTTAACCGGAGAGATGGCTTGCTGAATACCCACGGTCATTCCCAGGAGTATGATGACGGATAAGATTAGTAGTGCATTGAACAGTCCTTTGATGCTGAATCGTTTGAAAAGGCTCATTAGTTGTACTCGATTATCATTTGAAACTTGGTTTGTAGGACTTGCGTGGAAGCCACTACCGCCACATACTTTTCATGTGGCGGCAAATTACGGACTTTCTTAATGGAAGGAACGAAGATTTTACAATTCAGCTTGGCTGTCAATCTTCATGGTTACAGACAATCACTATCGTGTATTCGGTTGGATTTCTTTTGTTTTTAAAATCATGAGTGGTGTCATCACTATGACGCATGCAGGTGATGGAAAAGGAGCCACCTCCCTGTGTCTCCATTCATCTAAATTACGCTGTATTTTCACCTAAAATCATTGGATATCATGACTTCTGCATGATGTAGAAGTTGTTTTGAATATCATGCTTGAGTTGGTGTATTTTTATCTCGGTAAATCCCGCGCTACTCAGCATTTCGAGTGCCAGCTCCTCTCCCCACATGGTACCCAGTCCGGCACCGTTGCTGGCGAGTGAAACCGTCATACAGTGCATGGTAGAGATGGTGTAGAGAAGCGGAGCAATGGGGTGTTCGATATTGTTCTCCAAATGACTGGAGGCTCGGATATCCTGCATCAGGAAGGTGCCGCCCCGCTTCAGTGTCCGGTAGATACCGTTAAGCACGCTTTGTGGTGTTGTCTGGTCGTGAATGGCGTCGAATGCGGTGACCAGGTCGAAGGCTTCGGACGCTGCCGAGGCATCGAATCCGGTGAGGTTTCGCTGCGCGAAACGGGCGTTGCTCAAACCCTGCTTCATGGCCTGACTTCTGGCATAGGCAAGTGCCTCTTCGGAAAGCTCGTAGCCGACAAACTCACTGTTGGGAAAGCGTGCCGCAAGATGGAGCAGTGCGCGTCCCCTGCCGCAGCCGATGTCGAGCACTTGAATACCGCTTTCCAGGGCAGGGATGAGAGGGTCGATCAAGGGCAGGATGTGTTCATCCAGGGCCGCCAACACCGTCTGTCCGCTGTCATCCGCCATTACTTCGTGAAAGCGTGGAAAGTGTTCATAACCTATCCCCCCCCCTTCCTGGAAGCAGTCGATGATCTTGTCCTCGACCTGGCCCAGCAGGCCGATGTATTGGGCGAAGACCGCTATATTGTCGGGAGAGGCGCTGCGTGTCAGCAGGGCAGCGTGCGTCTCCGGCAGTCGGTATTTCCGTTCAGTGGGCTCGTATGTGATGATCCCGCCGGAGACCATGGCACCCAGCCACTCTTTGACATAACGTTCGTTGAGCCCGGTGTGGTTGGCGATCTCTTCCAATGTCGAGGCCGGCAACTCAGCCAGGGCGTCGAACAGTCCTGTGCGATGGCCGATGGAGACCATCAGGGAGAGGGCGCCCTGATTGAGCATACCCATGAGCTGATCGGCGAACTCGTCGATGTTCTTCTCCTGGGTCGGCATTGGCATACAGGCGTTACACATGGTGATTCCTCCGTCGGATATCGTTTTTGCTGTCGGTATGCAAAGCCTAGGTGAGAGGTTTTTAAGCCGGCAATACAGGTAAAGAAAAAAACCGAAATAAATTAATTGATTGAAAATAAAAGAAAATTATTAATCCTCCTTGAATAATACTCTGCAGCTTTGAGGGGTGTATCTCCGGGTTTCTGACCGGTGGTATAAAATTAAACGGGTAAATTGTCGTAATTCCTTTCAATCTGGAGAGTTCCATGCCCAGAGACGGCACGATCACCCGTAACAAGATCATGGATGTGGCCCAGCAGATGGTGTTGGACGTGGGGCTCACCGGCACCTCCGTGGACAAAGTGATCGACGGGGCGGGCGTGACCAAGGGGACCTTCTTCTACCACTTCAAGACCAAGCATGACCTGGCGGCTGCACTCATCGAGCGTTATGCGGAAGTGGATCGCCACCATTTCGATGAGTTCATGACCAAGGCGGAACAGCTGGCGCGGGATCCTTTGCAGCAACTGCTGATCTTTATCGGTCTCTTTATTGAGATGACGGAGCAGTTGGAGGACCCCTTTCCCGGTTGTCTCTATGCGGCCTACTGCTATCAGAGTGGCGCCATCTCCAAAGATGTGATGGATCAGGTTGGGCAGATGATGCGCTTCTGGCGCGATCAACTGAGCCGAAAGCTGGAGGTAATTACTGAACAATACCGATCGCGTATACCGGTGAGTCACTCTCAAGTAGCCGATCATTTACTGACCACATTCGAAGGTGCCTATGTGCTCTCCAAAGTGATGCGAGAGCCGAAGTTGGCTTCGGAGCAGTTGATCCAGTGCCGTAACTATCTTGAGTTGCTCTACAGCCCGGATAGTTGATATCGCTTTTGCTGTCGTACGAATGCCATCCCATTTCCTTAGCTGAAAGTTTTGTAGGGTGATGGCGGTCTATACTGTGCCTAGGGAATCTCTGAACGAATCGTGAACTCGCATCTTGTGGCGGAATCCGCCGCTTTTTCGCTGTTCGTCTTCGCGATAGCCGGCTATTACGTTCAATTTGCGCCTCGAATTGACAAGTTCTAATCGCAGATCTCTTCTGGCCAGACTTTCTCAGAGGCTGCCTGGCGCCGCATACTCAATGAGGACTTAGACTCGTGACAGCAGAAAATATAATGAGCTTTCGGCTGAGAAAGCTCAGTCCGACGGACAAGGTGTGCGATGCCCTCCAGATAATGCATACCCATCAGATACGTAATCTCCCTGTGGTCGATGACGAAGGCCAGTTCATCGGCCTGTTCGGCATCCGCCGGATCATTTCGCTGTTGTTACCCAAAGCGGCACAGATAGACTTCGGTCTGAAAGACCTGAGTTTTATGCCGGATGAGGTGGAAGCGTTATATAAGCGGCTGGGTGATATCGGGCAAAAACCGGTTACCGATTTCCTTGAGAAAAAGAAAAAGCTGGTGTTCTGTAAACCATCCACGCCCTTTCCAGAGGTACTGGAGCTTCTGGAGCAAAATCCGGATACGAGCCTGCCGGTGATTATTGTGAAGGGTAAAAAACGAAAGCTGGTCGGAATGGTTTCTTCTTGGGATGTGCTGGATAAACTGGTCATGAATATGATTTCCGGCAATCAGGATGGCGAACTGCAACAGTTATGTGGCGATACTGCGAAAGCAGAGGCAGAAGAGGACGTCGACACAAATTCCGAGAGTGAGACTTAGTCGCTTATGCATGGGGAGCTAGAAACCGTTTCGCAGGTCGTCTTTGGATGGGACCCGCTGTGGGTCTCAACCATAATCTTTATTGTCACCTATGTCGTCATCGTAACCGAGCGGATCAACCGAGCGATTGTTGCTGGGCTTGGCGCCGGACTGATGATCACCCTTGGGGTGTTGAATCAGCAGCAGGCGATTGCAGGTGTGGACTTTAATACCCTGGGACTGCTGACCGGCATGATGGTGATTGTGGCGATTACCCGGCGTTGCGGGGTTTTTCAGTTTGTCGCGATTTGGTCGGCCAAGAAGGTGGCGGCAAAACCCTGGGGCATCATGCTGATGTTATCCGTGGTGACAGCTGTATTTTCGGCACTCCTGGACAATGTGACCACGGTATTGCTGATTGCACCGGTGACGCTGCTGATCACCGAAGAGTTGGATGTGAATCCCTATCCTTATTTGTTTGCTGAAATCTTCGCTTCCAATATCGGCGGAACGGCGACACTGATTGGCGATCCGCCGAACATCATGATCGGTTCTGCCGTCGGCCTCAGCTTCAATGACTTTTTACTGAATCTCGGTCCGATTTCATTGCTGATCCTGGTCGTGATGCTGGCCCTTTTCTATTTTCTATGGGGCAAGGATCTGCAGGCAACGGATGAGGCACGTCATCGGATAATGCAATTCAGAGAGCGGGAAGCCATTACCGACAACCGGCTGCTGAAACAGTCGCTGGCCGTTTTGACCCTGGTCGTTACCGGCTTTGTACTGGCCTATCCACTGCAGTTGGAACCGGCGACCATTGCCATGTTTGGCGCCGGTCTACTGATGTTATTGGTCAATATAGGTAAAAAAGCAGAGGAGCAGAGCGAAGATGTACATCATTCATTTGGCGAGGTGGAATGGGTGACCATTTTCTTCTTTGTCGGACTCTTTATCGTAGTGAGCGGCATCGAGCATGCGGGCTTGCTGGGTATGCTGGCAAATTATGTCGTTAACCTGACCGGCGGAGATATGACGGTGACGGCGATCTCGATTATCTGGGTGTCGGCCATCGCTTCGGCCGTGGTGGATAACATCCCCTTTGTGGCGACCATGATCCCGATGATCGAGTCGATGGCATCAAGCTTTGGCGGCGCTGAGCATCTGATGCCGCTGTGGTGGTCACTGGCGCTTGGGGCATGCCTGGGCGGCAACGGCTCTTTGATAGGTGCCAGTGCAAATCTGATTGTGGCCGGTTTTGCTGAACGGGCAGGCCATAGAATCCGCTTTTTGCCTTTCATGGCGATGGCTTTTCCGTTGATGTTGCTGAGCGTCGCAATTGCGAGTCTCTATCTCTATGCTCGATATCTTTGATGCTGTCAGGTTCTACTACGAAGGGGCAGGCTGGGTAATAACATGCTGGTAAGCGACGTCATGATTCGAAGCAAGGTTGTCAAAAGCGGCATGCTCGTGCGCGATGTATTTGCGGAGTGTGGGCGCGCGCATGTTCAGGCATTACCGTTTGTCGATGGCAAAGGAGAGATCAGCGGCCGGGTAACGTTGAAAAATATTATGGAATTTTCATGTCTGCCGGAACATATGGTGGACATGGCGCCACTGCTAGGCAGTTTTCTTTCCTGTGTGAATAACGCGGAGGAGAAGGTTAAGGAGGTGCTCTGTTCAACAGTGGATAAGTATGTTCGAGAAACCGGTCAGTTTATTGATTCCAGCGCCCCTGCCATTAAGGCGCTGGCATTTATGGAGAAGAACGATACCAGTTATCTCTTTGTTGTGGATGCAGGCCAATACATGGGTGTTGTCACCATACAAGGCATCGCAGCGCGGATGTCGGAAATGGCGGAGTGTCCACTGCCCGACGCAAGCTCTGAGTAGTTTATTTACCGCTTACCTTAGGCCTGGCTGTCTATTATCGGCAAGTCACCGATATGGGGAGGTCATCCTCCGGGCCGAGGATTCTCGAATCATCCCGGGGTCTGATGCAGTAGACCAGGCCGAATTCCGTCACCACACGAATGGTGCCGTCCGCCAGCGTCCTCACGCCGGGGGGTTCTCTCTTTGGATTCAGTGCCTTCTCAAGGGCTGACTGGATAGGGGTATGGGGCTGTTCGGGCTGAGTCTTGTCGTTAGCCGCCATTTGGTGCGCCAGGTCTCTGGCTGTGGCCAGGATTCGGGCTGAGTTGAGCGGTGGATTCTCCGCTGCCGGTGGTGGTTGTCTGGCGGTGGTCGACAGTGCTTCTGTGCTGGGTGGCTCGGTGTTTCTGTCTGATGTCTGAGGATTGTGTGGGAGGCTCGGAGTCTGTGGACGCTGTTCTTCAGTGGATTCGGGCTGTTTCACTACTGCAGGCGACAGTTGCAGGTGAATGGTTTTGGTTGGTGGCGGTGCGACAACGTCTTCGGTCTTGAGCAGGTAGCGGGCAACCAACCAGAGGATCACGGCATGGAGGCAGACGGAAAAGAGAAACGCGAACCCGTATCTCCCGGTGGGAGGAAAATGATAACGGGGGATTTGAATTGCGTCGTCCACGTCGGTCCCTGTCATGTCTTGACAAGGATTGGACAGACTGAGGGGGTGATTGTTGCAGCGGTCTCACGGCTTTTTTGTAACAGGTGTACGGAATATCCAGACTCCCCCTCAATCCTGAATCCGGGATGACAGGTCTCGCCTAACTCAGCATCCTCTTTAGAAACCGTCCGGTGTGTGAGGCTTTTGCCTTAGTCAGTTGTTGAGGCGTGCCTTGCGCGATGATCTCTCCACCCTTGTTGCCCCCTTCGGGTCCCAGATCGATGACCCAGTCAGCGGTCTTGATGACATCCAGGTTGTGTTCGATGACCACCACGGTGTTGCCATGGTTACGCAGACGATGCAGCACTTCCAATAAGTGGTTAACGTCGTGGAAGTGAAGACCTGTGGTAGGTTCGTCAAGAATGTAGAGGGTGTTGCCGGTATCCCGTTTGGAAAGCTCCCTGGATAACTTGACCCGTTGGGCTTCGCCGCCTGATAGGGTAGTGGCATTCTGCCCCAGGGAGATGTAGGAAAGACCCACATCCATCAGGGTCTGCAGTTTGCGCCGGATTGCGGGGACCGCATCGAAGAACGCCAGGGCCTCTTCCACTGTCATCGCCAGCACTTCGTCGATGGTTTTGCCCTTGTAGCGGATCTCCAGGGTTTCCCGGTTATAACGTTTACCTTTGCAGACGTCGCACTGGACATAGATGTCGGGCAGAAAGTGCATCTCCACCTTGATCACACCATCGCCACTACAGGACTCGCAGCGGCCGCCCTTGACGTTGAAACTGAAGCGTCCTGGAGAGTAGCCCCGCGAGCGGGCCTCATGCGTACCGGAGAACAGTTCCCGAATCGGTGTAAAAAGACCGGTATAGGTGGCCGGGTTGGAACGGGGAGTGCGGCCGATGGGGCTCTGGTCAATGTCCACCACCTTGTCGTAGAAATCAAGACCACGGATCTCCTTATGGGGTGAGGGTGACGTGTTGGCCTTGTTGAGGGCGGCGGCACAGATCGGGTAGAGGGTGTCGTTGATCAGCGTCGATTTGCCGGAACCCGAGACGCCTGTGATGGCGCAAAAGCTACCCACCGGGATGGCCAGATCAACCGATTTGAGATTGTTGCCGCTGGCGCCCAGCAGTTCCAGGTGGCGGGTCGGATCGATTTCCGTGGTGCGTTCAGGAATTTCGATGTTGCGCTTCCCACTCAGATACTCACCGGTGAGCGAGCCTTTGGTTTTGGCAACTTGTGTGGCTGTACCTTGGGCAATGATGTGCCCGCCATGCACACCGGCGCCCGGACCGATGTCTACGACATGATCAGCGCTGCGGATCGCCTCCTCGTCATGTTCCACAACGATGACCGTATTGCCCAGGTCGCGCAGGTAGACCAGGGTTTCAAGCAGGCGTTCGTTGTCCCGCTGGTGCAGGCCGATGGAGGGTTCATCCAGCACATACATCACACCCACCAGGCCGGCGCCGATCTGGCTGGCCAGTCTGATACGTTGGGCTTCGCCGCCGGAGAGCGTTTCTGCACTGCGGTCGAGGGTTAAATAATCGAGACCCACATTGACCAGGAAGTGGAGTCGTTGGTCGATCTCTTTGAGGATCTTATCGGCAATCTTGCCGCGCTTACCTGGCAGCTTCAGTTTCGAGAAGAAATCTTTGGCATTACCGATAGGCATACGGCTGATTTCCGGCAGGGTGCTGCCCTGGATGAAAACGTGCCGGGCAGCCAGGTTGAGCCGGGTGCCGTTACAATCGGGACAGGATTGGCTGGAGATGTAGCGGGACAGCTCTTCCCGCACCGCATTGGATTCTGTCTCCCGGTAACGCCTGCGCATGTTGGGGATGATGCCTTCGAAGGGGTGGCTCTTTTTTACCGAGCGGCCACGTTCGTTGTAGTAGCTGAATTCGATAGACTCGCTGCCGCTGCCCTGCAGAATGGTCTTGCGGACCTTGGCGGTGAGGGACTCCCAGGGCGTCTCGGGGTCGAAATTGAAATGACGTCCCAGCGAGCCGATCATCTGGAAATAGTAGGCGTTGCGCCTATCCCAGCCGCGCACGGCGCCGCCTGCCAGGGAGAGCTCTGGATGGGCGACCACCTTCTGTTCATCGAAGTACTGTTCAACACCCAGTCCGTCACAGGTCGGGCAGGCACCCACCGGGTTGTTAAAAGAGAAGAGTCTCGGCTCAAGCTCGGACAGACTATAGCCGCAGTGGGGGCAGGCAAAACGGGAGGAGAAGACCAGCTCCTGTTGACTGCCGTCCATCCAGGCGACCCGTACCAGGCCATCCGCCAGATGGAGCGCTGTTTCAAAGGATTCGGCCAAACGGGTGGGCAGATCCTCGCGTACCTTAAAGCGGTCGACCACGACGTCGATATTGTGCTTTTTGTGCAGTTCCAGGGTGGGGGCGTCATCCAGCTCGAAGATCTCACCGTCGATACGGGCGCGGATGAAGCCCTGGGCGTGCAGTTCCTGCAATAGCTTATGGTGTTCGCCCTTGCGTTCTTTCACCACCGGGGCCAGCAACATCAAGCGCTCTCCCTCCGGCAGGGCCAATACCTGGTCGACCATCTGGCTGATGCTCTGAGCCTCCAGTGCCGCGCCATGTTCGGGACAAAGCGGTGTGCCGACGCGGGCGAACAGCAGACGCAGATAGTCGTAGATCTCGGTGATGGTGCCAACGGTGGAACGGGGATTGTGTGAGGTGGTTTTCTGCTCGATAGAGATGGCTGGCGAGAGGCCTTCAATATGGTCCACGTCCGGCTTCTCCATCAGCGAGAGGAACTGGCGGGCGTAGGCGGAAAGTGATTCCACGTAGCGGCGCTGGCCCTCTGCGTAGAGGGTGTCGAAGGCCAGTGATGATTTACCCGAGCCTGACAGGCCGGTAAAGACAATCAGTTTGTCCCTTGGCAACTCCAGATCGACGTTTTGAAGATTGTGGGTGCGCGCCCCGCGAATGCTGATGGATTCCATGGTTGTCTGCTACTGCATCGAATTAAGCCAACCTGCTACTATACGCGCTCTTTTAATTGACTGACAAAGTGAATGAGTAATGGCAAAGGCTAAGGGTGGAAGCACCGGTTTGAATGCGATCGAGCGGCGTGCGGCCTATTCCCTCTCCGGTATTTTTTCCCTGCGTATGCTGGGGTTGTTTTTGATCCTGCCGGTCTTCGCTCTCTACGCGGAGGGGTTGCCTGAGGTTACCCCCTTGCTGGTGGGGCTCGCCATCGGTGTTTATGGTCTGACTCAGGCACTGCTACAGATCCCTTTCGGTATGTTGTCGGACCGTATCGGACGCAAGCCGGTATTGATCGGCGGTCTTCTGATCTTTGCCTTGGGCAGTGTCGTGGCAGCCAATGCGGAGACCATTTACGGCATCATCTTTGGACGTGCACTACAGGGGAGTGGCGCCATTGCTGCGGTCATTATGGCATTGGCGGCAGATCTCAGCCGGGAGCAGCGACGTCTGCGGATGATGGCGATCATCGGCATCAGTATCGGTGTCGCCTTTGCGGTGGCGCTGGTGATGGGGCCGATTCTCAACAGTTGGATCGGTGTGCCCGGCATCTTCTGGCTGACTGCGATACTGGCCTTGGCAGGTATCGTTATTGTCATCTTTGTCGTGCCGACACCCAAGGAGAGTCATCTGCACCGGGATGCAGAGGCGGTACCCGGGCAGTTCGGTAAAGTGCTGAAGGAACCGGAGCTGCTGCGGCTGGATTTCGGCATCCTGACCCTGCATATGTCCTTGACTGCTATGTTTCTTGCCTACCCACTGGCTTTAAGGGATTTGGGATTAGAGGCCGGGCATCATTGGATGGTTTACCTGCCGGTGATGTTGCTCTCTATGATTGTTATGGTGCCCTTCGTTATTATGGCCGAGAGTCGCCGCAAGATGCGGCCAGTCTTCGTTGGTGCAGTGGCGGCATTGGCGGGGGCATCTCTGCTGCTGTTTGGCTTCCATGGCACGATGACTGGAATGGTGCTGGGACTGTTCATCTTTTTCACTGCTTTCAATCTGTTGGAGGCAACCCTGCCGTCACTGGTGGCCAAGATAGCACCGGGGGAGCGCAAAGGGACGGCCATGGGTGTCTACTCCAGCTCACAGTTTATCGGCGCTTTTCTCGGTGGCGCCCTGGGGGGCTGGTTTTACACCCGCTATGGAATGGAAGGGACTTTCCTGCTTTGTGCCGGGATGGCTGGAGTCTGGTTCCTGGTATCAAGGGGTATGTCGGATCCCAGCTACCTGAGTAACTATCTGCTGCCCGTGGGCAGTCTCAATGAGGCCGAGATAAGCAGGCTGGAGGATAAACTGAAAACCATCGAAGGCGTTGCGGATGCGGTCATTATCCCGGAGGATCAGGTGGCGTATCTCAAGGTTGACCTGCAACAGGTAGATCAAGAAGTCCTAGATGGATATGCCGTCCAAGGGTAGACTGCACCTCTGATTTGAATCATGGCCCCACAGGAAGGGGCGGTAACACGCTTGGAGAAATATTGATGGCTCGAGGAATCAACAAAGTAATCCTGATCGGTAACCTGGGCAAAGACCCGGAGACCCGCTACATGCCCAGCGGGGGCGCCGTCACCAACGTGACTCTGGCGACTTCGGAGAGCTGGAAGGACAAGAACACCGGCGAACAACAGGAGCGGACCGAATGGCACCGTGTTGTCTTCTTCAACCGGTTGGGCGAGATCGCCGGCGAATATTTAAAAAAGGGTTCCAAGGTCTATGTCGAGGGCAGCCTGCGTACCCGCAAGTGGCAGGGGCAGGACGGCCAGGACCGCTATACCACGGAGATCGTGGGTAGTGAGATGCAGATGCTGGACAGTCGGGGAGGCAGCGCATCCTTTGACGCACCCCAGTCCCAGTCTGCACCCAGACCGCAGTCATCGCCAGCACCTGCCGCAATGCCGGACAATGATTTCGATGATGACATTCCTTTCTGAAATGCGGTTGGCATAAAGAGGCGTTATAGATTAGGTAACCCCCTGTCATAGCGCCTTAGCTGGTCACTGTCCAAACAGGGGAGGGGGCAGCGTTCTCTATTCACTTTCTGTGATTTCTAATAGGCAAGGCCGCCACTCAGGCTGGTCGCCTTCGATTGATTCTGTCTTTCAAGCATCTGAGTTATCTTTTTGGCGGACACCGGTCTACTGAAAAGGTATCCCTGAGCCATTTCACAACCGTGTTCGGCAAGATGTAATAGTTGTTCTTCGGTCTCTACTCCCTCTGCGATGACTTTTAGCCCCAGTCCATGAGCCATCGCAATGGTGGCATTGACAAGTTCTCTATCCGCTGGGTCAATCGTAATATCATTCACGAAACTGCGATCAATCTTCAACGTGTCGAATGGGTAGCTGCGCAGGTAGCTGAGTGAAGAATAGCCAGTACCAAAATCATCCATGGCAATGCCTACCCCAAGCGCATTGAGTGAATTTAGAGTGTCGCCAATGTAGGTATGACCGCTCATTAGTACACCTTCCGTTACTTCGAGCTCGATTGATGCGCTTGATATGCCAAGATGGCGTGAAGTGTCATTAATAATTTGCGGAAGATTCGGGTCGCGGAATTGGCGTGGTGAAATGTTGATGGCAATTTTGAACGCCTTATTCAATATGTTTTGCCATTGGCCCACTTTTGAAAAGGCTTCCTGAATAACATACTGCCCAATGGATACTATCTGGCCCGTTTGTTCCGTGATAGGAATAAACTCATCGGGTTTGATTTCACCCAATACTGAACTGTTCCATCGTAGTAGTGCTTCAACTGCCACAATATTTCGGCTGAGGGTATCTACGATGGGTTGATAGTGGAGTTCAAACTCTCCACGCTCAAGGGCGCCGTGGAGTTGCTCCTCAAGTTGTAGTCGTCGCGAGACGCCCTTATTCATGGCTTTCGTGAAATAGTTATAGGTATTACGGCCCTGTTCCTTGGATTGATACATGGCGGTATCTGCATTGCGCAGCAGTTCAGCCGGGTCATCGCCATCATTGGGGTAAATTGCGATACCGATACTTGCTGTTAGGATAAGTTCCCGTCCGTCTAGCAGGAAGGCCTCTCTGAAACTTGATAGAAGTTTCTCTGCAATAGGATAGACATCCTCCGTGGTGGAGAGACTACCCAGTAGTACAATAAATTCATCACCTCCCAGGCGACTGACAGTGTCTTCGGTTCGTACAGACTCCTGTAAACGTTTAGCAGCTTGAATGAGTAACTTGTCACCCACCTCATGGCTCATGGAGTCATTGATCTTTTTGAAATCATCGAGATCAAGGAAGAGCACGGCGGCCAGGTCATTCTTGCGTTGTGCTTCTTTAATAAGTTGGGATAGCCGGTCAAGTGTCAGGAAACGGTTCGGTAGATCGGTGAGGCTGTCATAGTTAGCCTGGTGAATGATCTTATCCTCCTGCTGTTTTTGCAGGGTGATATCCTCTTTCACGGCCAAGAAGTGGGTGGTGGTACCCGACTCATCCAGTACGGGTGCGATATAGGCCCGTTCCCAAAATAAAGTGCCGTTCTTTCTACGGTTCTGAAGCTCTCCCTGCCATGAGTGACCAGAAATGATGGCTTCCCATAGATCTTGGAAATAAGCCGGTGGCGTGTATTCTGACTTCAAAATTCTGGGGTTTTGTCCAATGACTTCCGATGCCTTGTAACCTGTGGCTTCCTCAAAGGCATGGTTGACATATTCTATGTCGCCTTTGGTATCAGTCATGACAACAGATACCGGGCTTTGTTCTACCGCTTGTAACAGTGTACGAATTCGCTTTTCATCGTGTTTGCGTGCACTGATATCACGGAAGCTAACGACAGCGCCCACCACCTTCTTATCTCGATGGATGGGACTGCTGGAGTATTCAACGGGAAACGAACTGCCGTCCTTACGCCAAAAAACTTCATCTTGGATGGTTTTCAGCGTGCCACCTTGAAGTACCTTCATAATATGGCATTCTGCAGCCGGGTAATTAGAACCGTCGCTGTGGGTGTGATGAATCAGCTCATGATTTTTACGGTTGATCAGCTCATCCTGCCGATAGCCCAACATACGTGATGCTGCAGGGTTAACGAAGGTTGTATTGCCTTGTATGTCAATTCCATAGATACCTTCAGCTGTTGTATCCAAAAGCAGTTGAAGTTGATCTTCGGCCTGTTTGCGATTGGCGATAACCCGGCCAACTCTCGTCAGTGTGATAATCAGAAGATAGCCTGCAAGACTGAGTGCGAGAATCACTACAGGCAGACGAAATTTGTCGTGAAGTTGTTCTGCCTGTTTGAGTTGCATGGATAATGAGGAGATGCGTTCCTGGCTGTCATAAAGAATTCTTGCCGCATTCTCCTGCGTGCGTTGTTGAATCGCATTAATCGTCTTCATCAAGTTGTCAATTTGGGATTGAACATGATTCTGAAGTGACTCGGGCGTGGAGATCTGCAACTGGATCAATTGATAGAGCAGTTGTGATTGCTTTTCGAGATTATGTATGGCCGGCCCTAATTCAAGTACCTCTAGGATGTATCCCTCACTATCGGGCTTTTTGTAAGTGGCGACCAAGTCCATGATATTCTGTCCAGGAATATTCGTCGCAATCGCGTCTTTGAATACGCCACCATTTTGTAGCACGGCGAGTCCGTTTTTAATGGTGTGAAGGTTTGCATCAAACCGTCTTTTTACAATATCGAGTTCTAGCTGGTTATCCAGCGTACTAAGCTTGAAGACAGTTGCCCGTGCTGCAAACAGCCGTTGATAGATTGAGATTCCAATGTCCTGTCGGGCTATTTGGTTGTTCAGCTGCAGCTCTATTTGGCTGCTTTTTTCACGCAGTGTGGTATGTATGAAGATAAGTACTGCAACGATGGCAATGATGGACAGAGCAAGCCCTATGATATGTCGCTGGATTGGGTGTTCAGTTAAGTTTGGCATTCCTGGTTTATGCTAATTGACGTTGTAGAGTCCATATTTGTCAAAGATTCTCTGCCCCGCTTCAGAAGCGGCATATTCCATCAGTTTTTTTGCAATGCCGGGGTATTTGGAAGTGGTGAGCAGACCAAGAATGAGCTGTTTTTTTACAGCAAAACTTTCATCAATGGAGATGGCGTCAATATGATCAGCGTTTTCTCTCCAGGTGGAAGTGGCATACCAGTTAATGACCAAATCAGCCTCGTCATTTTTCAATTCCTCGATAAGGCGCTTTGAGTCAGTTGTTAGTTCTTTTGCGTTTTTCATGACCTCGTTGAAGATCCCTGCCGCCATCAGGATTTTCTTGGTTTCCTTCCCTATGCTTCCACTGTCAGGATTGCCGATAACGACATACAGGTCGGGATTTTTCAGGGCATCCAGACTATGCTGAATCGACTTTGGGTTGCCTTCCCTCACCATCATAGCAGCCTTGTTGTAGCCCACATGAACAGTCTGGGAAACAAGTCCTTCAGCTTGCGACTGCTCGATGTAGGATTCAGACCCTGGCAAATAGAGGTCGCCTATCTGATTGAACTTGATTGATTCGAGCAGATTGCCTGAGCCACCCTTGATAATCGAGATTTTTACGTTTTCCCGCTGCTCAATGACTGAGGCGATCTCTGACATGGGCTGAATCATGGTGATGCCGCAGTACATAAGAAGCTCTTTCTTGGGTGTGGGCTGATTCGTTTCGATGAGATGATAAAAAAGAAAGTAGGCGGCTATACACAACACTCCGAAAATGGGGATGGCTGATATAGCTTTCTGATTCATGGCGAATTTATTTGTAACTGATTCATCTCTCCATAATGAAATGTGTCCGAAGCCTTGGTTTCAAGGCCTCATTTGACCCTGCCCAATCCCTATTTGCAATGCTTTTTGTAAGGTTTTGCCAAAGTCCAAAAGATTTGAAATCCACCAGTACTTGCACATAGGCTTTCACGATGACTTGAGCCGAAGCCTGTCTGGTTAAAGATTGCCGTGAAGCATGGGAACTAAATGCCTGGGAAGATTGGCGATGTGCCCACGTTGGTGAAACCGGAAGATTTTTCTGCTGGAAATAAAAAGGCGGACATAATGTCCGCCTTTTTATTCGACCCACCGAAATGGGCCGGTCAAGCTATTACTATGAAGTAATTACTTGGTAGGAGCTGCAGGAGCCTGAGGAGCAACAGGAGCGCCGTAAGGAGCAGGAGCACCATAAGGAGCGCCGTAAGGTGCACCATAAGGAGCGCCATAACCGTAGTAAGGACGGTTGTAGTAGTCGTTGTAGCCACGGCCGTAACCGTTGCCAGCGCCACGGGCGTTACCGCTCATGTTGAAAGAGAAATCACCGGAACCGTCGCCGTTACCGAAGAAGTCATTGCTGTTGTTGTTGCCCCAGCCGTTGTTCCAAGGGTTGCCCCACCATGCGGAAGCAGAAGCAGAAGCGGTGATCAGAGCGGCGGCAGCAGCGATTTTTACAATCTTGGACATGATGTATTCCTCAATAGGTATCAGTTAAAAAAAGTTACAAAGTCATAAACAGCATTACTTTATGGAGCAAAAGAATATTAGTAATTACTAAAATAATCAAAATATAAAAATTAATGGGAAGATAAAATCGATTGATTATTACTATCGCAGGGGTTGGGAGGTAGCTTGCATCAACCCCTGCGGCCATCAATTCTCGGGGTGTTTAGCAGTTTGATGTAGAAAACCACGAAAAGCAGGTAGCAGAATGCCCAGCCTGTGCCGGAGAGCATGATCCAGTAGCTGTAGCCCTCACTATAGATGACAGGGCCGAAAACCCTGGCAAGCACAGCCAGGTTGAGCAGGACAAAGCTGAGGGCTATCAAGCGGGGTGGGGTGATTTCTCTCCCGGTATGTCCCAGCGAGACCCGCGCCATCATACCAAATGTGAGGATGCCGATAGCGCCGCTGGTGAGTGCGTGGGTGGCGAGGTTGTCAGGAAATAGTCCGAGCACGGCCAGGCTCTTAAGCAGATAGCCGATGATCAGCCAGATCAGGCCGGTATAGAGCACCCAGAGAATCGGTATCCGCCACACATGGGGATGGTGCCAGTCCCACAGACGCCAGACCTGTGAAGCTACGATACCCAAAGCGGCCAGTGCCATTAGCCAGGGAATGGGTAGAAAGAGCTCGAATGTGATCCACAGGCCGATAGAGATGAAACCAAGACGTTCCCGCCTGGTGCTGAAGTGCGGCATAGATCCATTCACGGCCTTCTCAGTGAAAAATGGCATAACACGTCCACTGACCATCACCATCAACAGCGCCACCAGGCTGATCATCAGATTGATGCCTTGTCGACCGGTCTGGGTCAAGCCAAGGCTCTCCAGGTGGACCAGCAGATTGGCCAGCGACATAGCGGCCAGCAGGGGGAGGAAAATCCGGTTGATCCTGTTCTCTGCCTCGATCAAGGGCCGGTAGAGCGCCAGTGCCAGCAAAGGCAGAAATGAGAGATCCAGCAGCGCGATGACGCTAGCCGGCATAGACGGCACAAATGGTGCAATACGGGCCAGCAACCAGAGCAGAGCCAGCATGGCCAGCGGAGTATGGGTCAGCGTATCGATGCCTGTCCAGTTACGTACGGCCGTCAGCAGGAAACCGGCAATGATGGCGCTGACGAAGCCGAACAGCATCTCATGACTGTGCCAACCGATGTTTCCATAGTATTGGACCGGTGTGGCTGTCTGCCAAAGTCCAAGCCAGAGCAGCATCAATATCAGGCCCGAGAGGGCGGCCAGGGAGAAAAAGGGCCTAAAGCCGAGGGCGAAAGGGACAAATCCCTTGGGTGGTTGAGAAGGGGCGGGACGTTCGCCCAGGGGGATTAGACCCATGATCAGTATCCTGTTTCGAAAATGCGATGGGGTACCCTAAGATCCACCTTGTTGGCCGACCTTGATGCGTATCAAAAGCCAGGCGGATGGGCATAGGCACAAAGGATAGATGAAGAGACTCAGGACGCTACCGACTAATTTCGCAGGTGAAACTGTAAAACGTGAAGAATTCGCGATTTCCGGTCGGTGTCTGTGGTAAAAATGGAGCGCACATGAAGCCCATTTTTTAATTTTCGGCATCAGCGGCAATGAAACTCTCAACCGATGGATTGAATGATGTCTTCGCCAAAGGACAACCCTCTAAAGCTTCCCACGGAAAGTCTATTGAGTGGCTTACAAAACCGTCGCGAGTTTCTGCAGCTCCTGGCGAAGGGGCTGGGCTACACAGCGCTGGCGACTACGATACCGGGATGTGGCGGCGGTGGAGGTGATTCTAATCCGTCTGATCCGCCACGAACCATACCCCAGGCATCGAACGAATATAAGGTGCTCAAGCGTACCAGTTTCGGGGTGCATCGGGATGAGCTTGCCAGCATCAAGAGCCAAGGTGTAGACAGTTATCTCGAACACCAGTTGGACTACCAGCTCATTGATGATAGCGCGCTGGAATCAGAGATCCAGACGCTCTTCCCCCTGATCCATCAGACGCCGGCCCAGTTAGTTGCCGGCTTTCCGGACAATATCGCGGAGGTGGCACGCCAGATGATCGCGGCGATGCAATATCGCCAGATGTTCAGCCCGCGTCAGCTCTACGAAGTGATGGTGGAGTTCTGGACCGACCACTTCAATATCCATCTGTTGAACGGATTGGGCCCGACACTCAAACCCAAGGATGACCTTCAGGTCATCCGCACCCATGCCTTGGGTAACTTCCGCGATCTATTGCACGCCTCGGCCAAGAGCCCGGCCATGCTGTTCTATCTGGACAACTTCTACAATCTCGCCACGGCACCGAATGAGAACTATGCGCGGGAGTTGATGGAGCTGCATACTTTGGGTGTCGACGGTGGATACACAGAGACGGACATCAAGGAAGTCGCCCGCTGTTTTACCGGGTGGTCGTTTCACTTCCCGGATGACCCGGGAGGTGAGTATGGCGTCTTCAACTACATCGATGCCATCCATGATCAGGGTAGTAAGCTGGTGCTGGGTCAGACTATTCCCGCCGGTGGCGGTCAGCTGGATGGTGAGCAGGTGCTGGATATGCTGGCAAGCCATCCTTCGACTGCGCAGTTCATTGCCACGAAGCTCTGTCGCCGTTTTATCAGCGACACGCCGGAAGCGGCGACGGTCGATGCGGTCGCCGGCGCCTTTATCTCATCCAGCGGCGATATCAAGGCGACGCTGCGTGCCCTCTTTGCAACCGATGCCTTCCGCAACAGCGACGATTTGAAGATGACGCGACCCAGCGAATACCTGGCCGGGTTGGTTCGTGCGCTGGCGCCCGATACCCGCTACCCGATAGACGAGGGTCAGCTGTTCTTTTTCGCGCAGTCCATCCTCGGTCAACTCCCCTACTATTGGCACACGCCGGACGGTTATCCGGATATCCAGTCCTATTGGCTGAGCACCGGCGGCATGTTGAATCGCTGGCGCCTCTCATTCATCAGCTTTGCGCCGGTGATATCGGCTATCAACGTCATAGATATCGATTACGCCTCCCTGCTCAATGGCGCCAATACACTCGCGACGCTGACGGACACCTTAACCGATGCCATTCTGATGCGACCATTGTCGCCGGTTGACCGGCGCAACATTCTCGCATGGTTGACCAAAGAATATGTTGTTTTTGAAGAGGCCGAACTACCGACCGGCACCCCGGAACAGATCGCACCCCTGGTGGCTGCAGTACTGGTCAGTTCCGCCTATTTCCAGCTTCGATAGAGAGAGACCATGGCAACAACAGACGCCTCAGCAGGTAAGCTCTTGTCACAGAAGGATGTCTTCGTCTGCCTGTTTCAACGGGGTGCGGCAGACGGACTGAACAGTCTCGTGCCTTACGGGGACAGCGACTACTACACACATCGCAATGCCATTGCCGTGCCGGCGCCGGGAAACCCGGGCGGCGCCATCGACCTGGATGGCTACTTCGCGCTCCACCCGTCGTTGGACCCGCTAAAGCCCATCTACGACATGGGCGAGCTGGCACTGATTCACGCCACCGGCATGCCCCACGATTCACGCTCACACTTTGCCGCGCAGGATCTGGTTGAACACGGGGTGACCGCGAAACCGCTGCCGGATACTGGTTGGTTGGGACGCCATCTGGCACTCAGTGCGCCGATAACCGAATCCGCATTCCGCGTCGTCTCCATCAGCGGAAACGTACCGGTTTCGCTCCAGGGTTCAGAGGAGCCTTTGGCCATCAGCAACCTGGGCGAGTTCGGTTTTGATCAGGATGTGATCGATGCGGGCTATACGGAGGTGTTGCTCAGTCTCTTTCACGATCAGGCGCCTTTTGCACACTCTGCACAGGTCGCACTGTTGGCCGTGGATGCTCTGCAGGCAGCCAACCTGCCGGCCCTTGTCCCGGAGAATGGTGCTGTCTATCCCAACAGCGAACTGGGTAACAAGCTGAAACAGGCGGGGCAATTGATCAAATCGAACCTTTCGGTTGAAGTGATTTTTATCGATTCCGGCGACTGGGATCACCATGAGAGCCTGCCGAACAATCTGCAGCAATCCCTCAGTGATCTGGCCGGTTCGATGAGTGCATTCCACACCGACATGGGCAGCCGGATGCAGGGTATCAGTCTTTTTGTCATGACCGAGTTCGGTCGTCGCGTGGCGGAGAATGCCTCAGTCGGCACCGATCACGGAACGGGCGGCCTCGCCTATGCCATGGGAGGCGGCGTCAATGGGGGACAGGTCATCGCAGACTGGCCCGGCCTGGCAACCCAGAATCTCCATCTGGGAGAGGATCTGGCCATCACGACCGACATGCGAACCCTGCTTTCGGAGCTATTGTCGAAGCGCCTGGGCGGAACCGATGTCGCTCAGGTATTTCCCGGATTTACCGGTCCCACATCGGTGAATCTGTTCCTGAACAGAACCTGATTTTTTCTCTCCCTCCGAGGAAAGTACTTACTTGCCGCGAAACAATAGCGGCACCACGTCCTCAAAGACCGAGGCAAAGTGGACCTTGATCCCCTTACGGATATGCTCTGGCACCTCTTCAAAGTCACTGCGGTTGTCCTCCGGCAGGATCAGTTCGCGCACACCGGCGCGACGTGCTGCGATGACTTTCTCCCGTATACCGCCTACCGGGAAGACCTGACCGGTGAGTGTCAGTTCACCCGTCATGGCAATGTTACGTACGGTTTTCTTCCTCGCCAGAGACAGCAGTGCTGAGGCCATGGTGATACCGGCTGAGGGGCCATCCTTGGGGGTTGCGCCAGCGGGCACATGGAGATGGATGAAGGCCTTTTCGAAAAAACTTCGGTCGGCGCCGAA
This sequence comes from Candidatus Thiodiazotropha sp. (ex Monitilora ramsayi), assembly GCA_025655575.1. Classification (GTDB taxonomy): domain Bacteria; phylum Pseudomonadota; class Gammaproteobacteria; order Chromatiales; family Chromatiaceae; genus Thiodiazotropha. The sequence goes on from JAHXIP010000012.1 coordinate 101,144, forward strand.
CTCCTCGGCATGGCTGACAATGTAGCCATAGGCGATCTCGGCCGACTCACGCATCACGTCACCCAGTTGACCGGTGAGCTTGAAACCCCGGTTGAACTCATGGGTGGCGACCGCCTCGATATTGAGTGTGGCGCCACCCATGGCGGTCCATGCCAGGCCGGTCACGACACCGGCGCCGCTGATATTGCGCTCATCGCGGAAGACTGGACCACCCAAATACTCTTCCAGGTGATCCACAGTGACTTCGATGGGTTTCTTTGCACCTTCGAGAATTTTCACTACCACCTTACGAACGATCTTGCCGATCTGCTTTTCCAGGCGTCTGACACCGGCATCACGGGCATAGCCCTCGATGATGGCGCGCAGGGCGGCACTGTTCAGTTTGAGATCACTACGTTTGAGACCGGCCCGTTCCAACTGGCGGGGTAATAGATATTTACGTGCAATCTGCAGCTTTTCATTCGCGATGTAACCCGATAGTGAGATCGTCTCCATACGATCGAGCAGTGGTCGGGGGATGGTGTCCAACTGATTGGCGGTACAGATGAAAAGCGCCTTGGAGAGATCGAAACGCAGGTCGAGATAGTGGTCGAGAAAATCACTGTTCTGCTCCGGGTCGAGTACCTCCAGCAACGCTGACGCGGGATCGCCCTGGTAGGAGGCGCCGATCTTATCGATCTCGTCCAGCATAATCACCGGGTTCTGGGTGCCAGCATCCTTCATCGCCTGGATGAACTTGCCGGGCATGGCGCCGATGTAGGTACGCCGATGGCCCTTTATCTCGGCCTCGTCACGGATGCCACCCACTGAAAAGCGGTAGAACTTGCGACCCATTGCTTCAGCGATAGAGTGCCCGATAGAGGTCTTGCCGACGCCGGGTGGGCCGACCAGCAAGATAATGGAACCGGCAATCTGACCTTTCATAATGCCAAGCGCGAGAAATTCGAGGATTCGCTCTTTTACGTCTTCCAGGCCGTAGTGGTCCTTGTCTAGAGTTTTGCGGGCGTACTGCAGATCGAGTTTGTCTTCTGAATTAACCCCCCAAGGCAAGAGGGTGATCCAATCCAGGTAGTTCCGGGTGACGGAGTATTCGGGTGAGCCGGGCTCCAGCACGGAGAGCTTACCCATCTCTTCATCGACACGGGCCTGGGCCTGCTCGGTGAGGGTGAGTGCTTTCAGACGCTCGCGGAATTTGTCCAGTTCTGCAGTGCGGTCATCCTTCTCGATACCCAGCTCTTGTTGGATCGCCTTCAGCTGTTCCCGCAGCAGGAACTCCCGCTGCTGTTTCTCCATGCGCTCTTCCACCGTCTTGCGGATGGAAGCCTGAGCCTTGACGACCTCCAACTCACGATGCAGCAGCTCCAGCACTTTCTCCATGCGGGGGAGCAGCTCTATGGTCTCCAGGACAGCCTGTAACTGAAACTTGTCGGAGGTGGTCAGGCTGGCTGCAAAATCAGTCAGGTGAGATGGATCTTCCGGTCCAAAGCGGTCGAGGAACATCCGAAGTTCCTCAGCATAGAGCGGATTGAGCGGCAGCAGCTCCTTGATTGTATTAATGATAGCGACCGCGTAAGGCTTGATCTCCTTACTGCTTATATTGGGCTCCGACAGGTATTCAACACGGGCAGTGAAAGGTGTTTCGTTATGCACAACCTTGACGATGCGAAAGCGCTGAAGACACTCGACCAGTACCTGTAGGCGGCCCTCAAAACGCTGCACACGATGGATTCGACAGACCGTGCCGATATTCTTGAAGGTCTCGGGACTTGCCGTTTCCGCTGTCTCGGCTTCCGATAGCACCACCCCAAGCAGTTGATGACTGGTCTCGGTCACCGCGTCCATGGTGCCTTCCCAGTGTTCCTGCTCCATTAACAAGGGGACCGCCTGACCAGGGAAAAAAGGTCGTGCTGAGACGGGAAGCAGATGAATAAGGTTGGGCAGGACCTCATTGGGGCGGGCCAGAGTGTGGCCGCTGATAATCTCGACAGTTTCGTCTTGGTTTAATTCTTCTTCTGACATCCTGATACCTATCATCACTGATGAATATGTACTGATTCATTCAGTCGCTGTGACTCCATGCGAAGTGAAGCAGAGACACAGAAAGACGAATGAACAGGCCCTAAGGTAAACTTTTTAACGACCGGTCACCAGCCTAGCCAACGTAGCAAAATTTTCCACAGAGAGAGACTCCGCACGCAATCCAGGGTCGATTCCGACAGACTTAATGGCGTCTGCGGACAAAGTTTGCTTCAGGCAGTTACGCAACGTCTTGCGTCTCTGTGAAAAGGCCTGGCTGACCACGTGGCTGAAGTTTTCCCAGTTGTCGATACGATATGGGGACGAATTGTAAGGTTGCAAGCGTACAAAGGCAGATTCGACCTTGGGTGGTGGATTGAATGCACCGGGACCAATGTTGAATAGGGGTGTCACCGCCGCCCTTGCCTGCAGCATCACCGATAGTCGACCATAGCTCTTGGAGCCTGGGTCGGCCCCCATTCTGTCGACGACCTCTTTCTGCAACATGAAGTGCATATCGCTGATAGATGCCGATTGGTCGAGCAAGTGAAAAAGCAGTGGAGTGGAGATATTGTAGGGCAGGTTGCCTACAACCCGCAGTGAACGGTCCGTCTCCGCCAGGGATGAGAAATCGAACTTCAGTGCATCGGTATTGTGGATCTGGATTTTTCCAAGTTTGGCACAGCGCAAGGCGAGTGGCTCAACCAGATCCCGGTCTAGTTCAATAGCGTGCATCTGTTTGACCAGGGGCAGCAATTCAGTAGTGATAGCGCCTTGTCCCGGGCCAATTTCAACTAGGTTGTCACCCGGCTGTGGCGAGATGGTCTGGACTATGCGCTGAATAATGCCGGGGTCGTGGAGAAAGTTCTGGCCAAACCTTTTCCTTGGACGATGATTCAAGGGGTTATCCTGTTGTTGCTTTGAGTTATCAATGATTTATCTCTGTGTGCCTGAAATTTATTCACGAAGACTACCCAGTGAGACAGATATAGGGTGCGATTCAAAGTTGCATCGATATTCGCGACGATTAAATGATGGCTATTCGATTGAGAAGTGAATGATATCATTTGTTGTAATACCGGTTTGACTGGATAGTTGATATCTGCCTTCTTAGAGAGGAGCTGAGCAAAGGCGTGCGAAAAATGGCCTGTATCCGTTGTCCGGAGTGAATTGTCTGATTGGGCCAGGAGATAGCGGAAAATCATCGATTCTTGATGTAATCGATCTTTATCTTGGAGCAAGGCGTAATGTGCAGTTTACTGATGAGGATCAAGTTCGTTATCCAGGTTCAGCGATTCGTCACTGCCCATGCAACCGTACATAATTAATTCAATCTTGGAAGGCGCTTGGTGTCAGCTGGTTATTACCGCAATCTCAGGGTTGGTGGGCTCGCTTAGTGGAGTAGGCTGTAGCGTGAATATGCGCCGTTGGATTTTACACACCCCTGGGACTTAAATTGTCAGCACCCTTTCAGCTGGTTCAGCTTTTAACTGACCCAAACAACTTGTCCAGTTCGAATATTAATTTGTTGTGTGCTTGTGATGTGCGCGGCGTCGCAACCATTTTTCAGTGCCCACCACGGTATAGATCGCGAGGCCACCACCCAGTATTAAACCCCATTCTACAAGACCGATCGGAGCGGTTCCGAAAAGTAGATTCATAAATGGGGCGTAGGTGATGAGTAACTGCAACCCAGTCATGACCGTTACGCCCAGGATCAGCCAGCGGTTTGAGAATACGCCCAGCTGAAACATGCTGTAACGCAGCGAGCGGCAATTGAACAGGTAGAAAAGCTCGCCGAATACAAACATGTTCATGGCCACGGTTCTTGCGATTTCAAGGCTTTGGCCCTGACTCAGCACCCATTCGAAGAGACCGAAAGCACCGGCGACCAACATCAAACTCACCACCCCGATCCGTATGGCCAGCTCGCGGGTAATCACAGGTGTTTCCGGGCGGCGGGGTGGCCGGGTCATGATGCCCGGCTCCTTATCTTCGAAGGCGAGCATCAAACCCAACAGTACGGCAGTCGTCATGTTTATCCATAGAATCTGTACCGGGGTGATGGGCAAAGCGACGCCGAGAAAGACCGCCAGCAGAATCACCAGACCTTCCCCCACGTTGGTCGGCAGTGTCCAGGTGATGAATTTGACCAGGTTATCGAATACTGCGCGTCCTTCCTCGACAGCCGCTTCGATTGTCGAGAAGTTATCGTCGGTCAGTACCATGTCAGCCGCTTCCTTGGCCACTTCTGTTCCTCCCATGCCCATGGCGACACCGATATCGGCCTGTTTGAGTGCAGGCGCGTCGTTGACACCATCCCCTGTCATTGCCACGACATGCCCGTGGGCCTGGAGCGCCTCGACCAGACGCAGTTTCTGTTCGGGGGTAACACGGGCGAATACTGCGATCTTTCCAGCGACATCCACCAGTTTCTGATCGGATAGTTCGGACAGATTGTGGCCGCTGATAGCAAAATTATCCAAATTGCTCTTTGTGGTGCCATCCAGGCCAATCTGTTGAGCGATGGAAGCGGCCGTTACCACATGATCGCCGGTGATCATCTTTACCCGCACCCCTGCCTGCTGACAGGCATGTACGGAGGTTTTCGCTTCCTGTCTGGGGGGATCCATCATCGCCTGCAGACCCAGGAAGGTCAGGCCCTCTTTCACGTCAGCGTGACTGACCGTTGAGGTTGGCGCACTTGGAATCTTTCTGGCGAAGGCCAGCACGCGAAGACCGCGTATAGCCATTTCCTGTACTTGTTGATCGATCAGATTCGTATCGAGCGGGATGCGATCTCCATTGGCATCCAATGCGTCCTGACAACGCGAGACGATGCTCTCCACGGAGCCTTTCATGTAGATAATGCCGTGGGTTTCTGCGGCCGCCTGGTGCAGGGTCGCCATGTAGTGATGTTCGGATTCGAAGGGCAGGGTATCGACACGGGGATATTCCTGTTCGGAGGATTCCACCGTAAGACCTGCTTTCAGTGCCGCGGAAACCAGGGCGGCCTCGGTCGGGTCTCCCTCGATTCCCCATTGGTCCTCGTCATGAATCAGACGGGATTCGTTGCACAACAGACCGGCGCGCAGGCATTCCATCAGCATGCCATGCGCTTTGGTGTCGATGACGGAATCCCCGAGGGAAATGTTGCCTTCCGGCGCGTAGCCGGCGCCGGCGAACTCATAGCATCCGCCACCGGCGCAAACTTCCTTAACGGTCATCTGATTCTGCGTCAGGGTACCGGTTTTATCGGAACAGATGACCGTGGTGCTGCCCAGTGTTTCCACCGCCGGCATGCGGCGGATAATGGCATTGCGCCTGGCCATCTTGCCGACGCCGATGGCCAGCATAATGGTCATGGCAGCGGGCAATCCTTCCGGTATTGCACCCACGGCCAGCGCGACTGCGGCCATGAAGGTTTCCAGCAATGAACCACCATGCAGCCACCCGGCCAGAATGGTCAATCCGGCCAGGACCAGAATGATCCATAACAGAACGCCGCTGAATTGGGTGATTTTACGCGTGAGCGGTGTGGCAAGTATCTCAGCGCTGGAAATAAGTGCATTGATATGACCGATCTCAGTTAAATCGCCGGTAGCAACCACCAGCCCGGCGCCTGTGCCGTGAGTCACCAGGGTAGATGAATAAGCCATATTGCGACGATCGGCTAGCACGGTTTCCTGGACCAATGGATCGGGCCGCTTCTGTACAGGCACGGATTCTCCCGTCAGGGTGGATTCATCGATTTGCAACTCCCGTGAACGCAACAAGCGCAGGTCGGCAGGTACCTTGTCCCCCGATTGCAGCAGCACCAGGTCGCCTGGCACGACCTCGGCAGAGGGAACAACGGTTTTCTTGCCTGCCCTGACTACGGTGGCTGAGCCCTCCATGGATTGTGCCAAGGCTTCGATGGCCTTCAACGCCTTGGATTCCTGGATAAATCCAACGATGGCATTGACCAGCACTACCCCAAAAATGACGCCGCTGTCGACCCACTCCTGCAAGAGAAAAGTAATCAGTGCTGCGGCGAGCAGGATATAGATCAGTGGTTGATGAAATTGCAGAAAGAAAAGCTCCAGTGGACCTTTGCCCTTTTGCGGAGTAAGACGGTTTGGACCGAAATGGGCATGACGATGCTCCAGCTCAAAGATATCGAGCCCTTTCGTCGCACTGGACTCCAGAAGTTTCTCGATTTCATCGGTTGGCAAATGATGCCAGTGCTTGGAAAGCAATGTATCCACATCCATTCTCCCGCTGACAATAGTATAATCAGCCATTTTTTATCATCGTTTTCTTACTGCATCGTGTGGGTCTACGTGGGTCATCTAGTCGCAGCCAGCCATAGCCACAGCAGCTATGACCTCACGAGGGATTTTCAGCTCCACAGATGTGGCTAAACATCTGTCTGACCGCCCGAACTGTTATTTTATTGCACGGTTAAATTTAATGTTTGAAGATCTGCTTAAGCACTGACCCAACAATATACTAGGGAAAAAATATACTAACTATTAGAAGGATACAATTATTTTCATTGCCCTATAACAATGTAAAAATTGGCAGTGTTCCAATTACACAAACATCTGGCTCATTAGGGAAACGTGGAAGATTCACACTTGGGAGAGGTCAAACCCGAACCTCTTCCTTGGGCGGTGATTCAAGGAGATGTCCTGTTGTGCGATTGTTTTTTTCGAACAATTGGGCCATTTTGTCAATCCCTACACTGGCCAGTCTCCCCGAATTACGTTGGCCTGGAATGTGACAATGACCGCACTGGTTGGGCATGCCGGCGATCGCTGGGCAGCAACGATATCGAGTAATTGAGCGCGATTATTGCTGAATGTACACACGTTGGTTATCTTTATTTTGCCAAGGGCTTTTCAGCCTATGTTTTGACTGATCTGCTACTGTGACTTTTTAATATGCAAGCATTCTGATAGCGAATGAATGTGGTTAAGATGAAAAAATAAGTCGTATAGCGATAGTGACGATCAGAAGAAATCAGGGAGTAACGAGGGACCGGCTATATTTCCATACTCTGTGATGAGTGTGGATACTGATCTTTGCTCGCTACCTGAAGGAATGATACGGATAATCATGAAAATGCACTTTATAAAGTTACATCATCCTAAACTCATAGCGGTCATTACCTTATTTCTGCTTATTTCCTTGACCATTCCCGCGCTATCATTCGCCTCGACAATCAAAAGCGATGAGGAGGTCCTGTTTTTTTCCACTGCTGCCCATGTGGATAAAAGCACCAGCGAATGGGTTATTCCGATACATGGTTGGATCTTCGAGCGTGAAGAAGACGCCACATGGCGTAAAGCTGCTTTATCGGGTTTGGCAAAAGCACTGGGTCTGGAAGATGATGCGGTCCGGAACCGCTATTTTCAAGAGCGGGCTCGGATGTTTCTGGTGGATAATGAACGATGGAAAAATCCACAGATTCAGATAGGTGACAAACGATTCAAAACAGAACGCTCGGCAGCGAATGGCCATTTCAAGGGTCGGATTCGTCTTGGGCAGGACGAAATTGCGGGCCAGATTCAAGATGGTCTGCTGAGTTTCTTTGCAGTAACCGAAGTAGAGGACGAACGAGAGTTTTCCGGTCAGGTCCAATTACTTCCATCTGAAGGTGTCTCAGTCATCTCAGATATTGACGACACCATCAAGGAAAGCATGGTGCTCGATAAGAGAGAATTACTCGCCAACACCTTTCTGCGCCCCTATCAATCTGTTGAAGGAATGGCTGGCGTCTATCGTGATTGGGAGAAAAGTGGCACCGCCTTTCATTACGTTTCCTCTTCCCCATGGCAACTCTACCCGTTTCTTGCGCAGTTCATGGAGCAGGAAGGTTTTCCGCGAGGTGCTTTTCACCTGAAACAGTTCAGAGTCAAGGACCATTCTCTGTTCAAGTTGTTCGCCTCATCTGAAGAGACCAAGCCTCCAATCATAAGATCGATTTTCGAAGCTTGGCCGGGGCGCCGATTCATCCTGCTAGGCGATTCCGGGGAGAAGGACCCGGAAATCTATGGGCAGATCGCCAGAGAGTTTCCGGATCGTGTCAGACACATTTTTATACGAAGAGTGGAGGGTGCCGATAACACGACAGAGCGATTTGATGCCTCATTCAGCGGCTTGTCAACGAGCCGTTGGACGTTATTCAGTGACCCGCAGCAGATTCGAGCCTTTCCTCTCGATTCCGCTAAATAATATTGTCTTCGTATTGACTCTGGCACTGATAAGCTTTGCCATTCTATCTGCGTGGCCTGAATTATTTCTCAAATTTTAAATTGGGAAGATTGCTGCTGCCTATCACCTGTAACACGATGCCCACACCCGCAAAGAACACCACACTGGCCATCAGACTGGCAGCGATGGGGTCTTGGCTTCCCTCTCCAAAATAGAAGGCGGCACCCCCGCAGAGGATAGCGGAGAAATAGCTGATGAAAGCAATAACCATGAGGATTTTCTGGAAAGGTCTGCGTTGTTTCAAGTCATTGTCCTGTTTACTGAATGAGATCCGCCAGATGGGCGGCCCTTGTGCTGATATATGACCCATTCTAACCGAATAGTGTTCCATAGCTCCATCAGATGTGGCTTAGCCGTATCAGACAGATCGGTAAATGTCTCAGGTATCGGGTTAATATATGCTGAGACACACATAATTTAGAACAAACTATCAGAACTGGTCCTTGTGCGTAACCGCCCACACAGCAGCTTCAACTCGGGTTTTCAATCCCAGTTTTTTGAGCAGGTGCTTGACATGGACCTTGACCGTCGATTCAGCAATCGAAAGTGCGCGTGCAATCACTTTGTTGCTTTCGCCTTCGCTGATATGGATCAGGATTTCGCATTCCCGGTCAGTGAGATCGAGAGTGGAAGGCGCGGCGTCGCGTGCCCCTTCTGCTTGCATGGCACGGGCCAGGCATTCGGCGACATTGGGTGACAAGGCGACCCGGCCCTCAGCGACTTCATGCAGCTTCTGCATGAGCTGCGTCGGTTTCATGTCTTTCAGTAAGTAACCATCTGCACCGGATCGCAGTGCTGCGACAACGTCTTCCTCTGCATTGGATACGGTGAGCATGACGACGCGTGCGGTAGAATCACCACTCTTCAGTTCAGCCAGGACTTCCAGTCCACCCATTTCTGGCATATTCAGATCGAGGAGTACCAGGTCGGGGTTCAGGTCGTTCACCATGGTGATTCCTTCGGGACCACTGTCGGCCTCGCCGATAATTTCAATATCCGGGCTCAGTTCCGCGAGTTGTTGCAGTCCTTTTCTCAACAGCGGGTGGTCATCGATGACGACAATACGTTGGGCAACCGTTGCATTCATATTTCTACCGGGTCCTGAGAAAGGTTGGGTTGATCGTTTTTGGGTTGAAATCGCAGGCGCACACTAGTTCCTTTATCGGACCGGGGTTCGATCTGGATTTCTGCATTGAGAGAGTTTGCGCGTTCACGCATGATTGCAAGCCCGTAGTGGTGTGTTCGGTCCGCCTGTGGCGGTATGCCGATGCCATCGTCTTCAATATCGATAATGACTTCGCCATCTGCATTCTGCGACAGTCGGATGTCCGCTTTTGTAGCCTTTGCATGGTAGGTGATGTTTGATAACGCTTCACGCACGATCTGTAAAATATGAATCTCCTCGTTGACGCTGAGTGGATCGCCGCTGATCCGGTTGTCCAGGTTGATATCAAGATTGCTGCGTTCGCGGAATCCTTCAACGGTTTCAGTAAGCGCGGCGGTTAAACCGTTTTCGTCCATCTTCAACCGGAAGGTCGTTAATAGTTCCCGCAGTTGGCGATAGGAGGCATCCAGTCCCTCCTCAAGTTCAGTCATGACTTCCGCGACCTTTGTAGAAACCTCATCGGGTTTAATCAATATGGAGAGACGTGCCACCTGGATTTTCAGATAAGAGAGCGATTGTGCCAGCGAGTCATGCAGCTCGCGTGCGATGACACTACGTTCATCGAGCAGCGCCAGTCGGCGACGTTGGTTGATGCGGCGGGTGACGCCAATTGCGATACCGATATGACGGCCAAGCGTGTTTAGCAGATGTGTCTGCCAGGGTTCCATGGATTTGCCGATTTGATACTCGATGAGTAATACGCCGTACTGTTGCTCCTGGTCACTGACAGGAATCGAAAGGATATTGGAATCGCCGATGATCAATTTACGTTGTTTACCGTCATCGATGCAGATATTGCAGTTTGCCGTTTCGCACATGGGTGGGATCGTGCCGCTGTTAGCCAGGCGATGGGCGTGATGGCTGTCGTGATCGAGCAGGCAGAGTGTAATGCTCTTTACGTCGACCACTTTGGCGATGTCGGTGAGCATCTTGCGATAGGTTGGTTCGGTTATTGGGGCTTTGGTCAGTCCGCGGGATATGTCGTAGAGCAGTTCCAGCGAGTTGTTGCGTTGGGTGAGTTCCTGTGTTTTCTCCTCAACGCGCTGTTCCAAATCCTCATATATCCGAGATAGTTGAATCGCCATCGTATTGAAAGCCTGACCAAGGCGTCCCAGCTCATCCGGGCCGGTGTGACCGACACGTACGCTAAGGTCGCCTTCCCCCGCCTTTTCCGCAGAACTCAACAGGTCGCGCAATGGACTGACGATATCGGTCTGCATCAAGTAGAGCGTAGCGGCGGCCACCATCAGTGTGAGCAGCAGGCTGATACTCTGCATCAAACCCAATAGGTGTATGCGTGATTCCGCATCTTCTTCCAGCTGACGAACCAGCTTGTCGACGTCATTGACAAAGCTCTTGATCAGGGTGTGAAAGGTACGACTGGTTCTATCGAGACTAGCCGCTGAAGTGCCGGTTTCGATCTCCTGAATGAATGCAATGATCAGGGGATTTACTGCCAGGCGCCAACGTGATTCCACCAGGGAGTAAATCGTTTGCAACGATTTGTTGTGGGCCCCGGCGATAGACCCGGTGAGCTGGGGATCGTTGAAACGACTTTCAAATTCATCGATCAAGTCCTTGATATCTTCGCCGGTTTTGAAGTCACCGTTACGCCGCGCCTCCAGTGCAGCGGCAATGCGATAGGACTGCATGCGTAAACTACCGGCGATATTGACGGCACTCGCTTCACCGTAAGTGATGCGCGCGACAAAAACAGCACTGGCCATACCGGCAACCGCCAATACGGTGATAACCCCCATGGCCAATCCGGCGCGTGCGAGTAGTGTGTGGCTGAAAAAACCGAACAGGGATTCCACCTCGTAATTAGAGAGAGCCGTAAAATATTCAGGTTTTTTAGGATTAGTCCCTTTTTCCCATCGTGACCGGAATCCATATACCTGGATTTTGCATGCTACATTTAAATACCATGCTATTCAAAGTGTTATAGGTGGTATGGCCTCTACTACCAAAGTATTAGCTGCGAGCATTTTGCCGGAAATGGCTTGATCTGAGTCAATAGCCTGCAAGCTTGAAAAATCTTATTTTCGCCTTCCACGGTAATTTTTAAGGAGGGTGAAAAATGGCGTCACAGAGACAACAACAGCTCTCTGTATTAACAATGAGCACCCTGGCCTTTACCGCTTGTTTCGCGGTTTGGGTCATGTTCTCCATCATCGGTATTCCGATCAAGGAGCTACTCTCGTTAAACGAGACCCAGTTCGGTGTACTGATCGCCACACCCATCCTTACCGGTTCGTTGGCGCGCCTGCCCGTCGGCATGCTGACCGATAAGTACGGCGGACGTATCGTCTACTTCCTGCTGATGCTCACGACTATTCTACCGCTCTATCTGATTGGCGAGGCGACGCAGTATTGGCAGTTTCTGGTGCTCGGACTCTTTGTCGGAATCGCGGGTGCTTCTTTCTCTGTGGGTATCGCCTATACCGCACGCTGGTTTACAAAAGAGAAGCAGGGCTTTGCCATGGGAATCTTCGGTGCCGGTAATGCCGGTGCTGCGCTGACCAAGTTTGTCGCGCCCTCAATCGTTGTCGCGTACGGCTGGGAGACGGTGCCGAAGATCTACGCCATCGGCATGTTTGTCGTGGTTGTGATTTTCTGGATGTTCACCTTCTCGGATCCGAAGCACAAAGTTGGTTCGCACGTCACGTTGAGGAATCAACTGCAGTTGCTCAAGGATCCCAATATCTGGAAGTACATGCAGTACTACTCGTTGGTGTTTGGCGGGTTTGTCGGGTTGTCGTTGTGGATGACGAAGTACTACATCGCCGAGTATGGATTCGACATTACCACCGCCGCACTCCTGGCCTCGATTTTTGTCTTGCCGTCTGGGGTGATCCGAGCGCTCGGCGGCTGGTTCTCCGATAAGTTCGGTGCCTACAAAGTGACCTGGTGGGTGATGTGGATCTCCTGGGTTTGCCTTTTTGTCATGTCCTACCCGCAGACCGAGATGGTGGTGAAGACCATCAACGGCGATGTCAGAATCGGCGTGGGTCTCAATGTCTGGGTCTTCACTGCACTGCTGTTTGTGGTCGGTATCGCCTGGGGTTTCGGCAAGGCCTCGGTGTTCAAGTTTCTCTCCGACGAGTACCCGGACAATATCGGCGTCGCCTCCGGCATCGTCGGTCTCGCCGGCGGTATGGGCGGTTTCCTGCTGCCCATCATGTTCGGCGCCCTTATCGACTTCACAGGCATCAACAGCGTGGTCTTCATGTTGCTCTATGGCGCCACCTGCGTCTCCCTGGTCTGGATGCACTACACCTTCGCCAAGGAGCGTCAGGAGGAGGAGAAGCAGACTGCCCGGCAACACGCCTACGACGCCTATGTTCGTGCCCATGAGAATCCCGGAGAGTACGCCGCCGCCCGCGCCGCCATGGAGCAGGCCGATCTGCTCGAGCAGTTGATGGCCAAATACGCCGAAGCGCGAAGAGTGGCGGAGCTGGAGGCGGAGAAGATCCGCACCGGTCAGTTGCGCGTTCAGCCCGCTGACGTTCTCGAATAAACCTAGCTGTAAACAAATTTAAGTTGGAGGAGTAAGCAATGGCAGATATCACGACCTGGAATCCCGAGGACTCCCGATTCTGGGAGTCCACGGGTAAGAGACAAGCCAATCGCAATCTGTGGATTTCCATCCCCAGCCTGCTGTGCGGTTTTGCGGTCTGGCTCTACTGGGGCATCATCACGGTACAGATGCTCAACCTTGGTTTTCCGTTTGCCAAGGCGGAACTCTTTACCCTTGCAGCCATTGCCGGTCTGACCGGCGCGACCCTGCGCATTCCGTCCAGCTTCTTTATCCGTATCGCGGGTGGCCGGAATACCATTTTCTTCACCACCGCGCTGCTGATGCTTCCGGCCGTCGGAACCGGGTTTGCCCTGCAGGATCCGAATACCCCGCTGTGGATGTTCCAGGTGCTGGCATTCCTGTCCGGTTTTGGTGGCGGTAACTTTGCCTCCTCCATGTCCAACATCAGCTTCTTCTTTCCGAAGCGGATGCAGGGCTTGGCGCTGGGATTGAACGCGGGCCTGGGTAATGCGGGCGTTACCACCATGCAGATCCTGATCCCATTGGTGATGACCTTCGGTATCTTCGGCGGTGAGCCGATGATTCTGCAGAACACCTCCGGCACCCTGATCGGCAAGATCCCGGCCGGTTCTGAAACCTATATCCACAACGCCGGTTTCGTCTGGTTGCTGCTGTTGATCCCGCTGGCCTTCGCCGGTTGGTTCGGCATGAACAATATCCGTACTGACGAGGTCTCGCCGCACATTGGCTCTGCCGGTGGCGCCATGTCGAAGATCACCGGTATGTTGATCATCGGTTTCATCACCGCGGCCGCCGGTCTCTACATCATCCTGCCGGCACCGACCGGCCTGGGTGCGCCGGGCTGGGCCAAGTGGCCGGTTATTGCCGGCATCCTGTTCGCCACGGTGATGCTGATGAAGATGATCCCGGGTGATATCAAGCCGAACCTGCAACGCCAGTTCAAGATTTTCGGCAATAAGCACACCTGGGTCATGAGTGTCATCTACACCATGACCTTCGGCAGCTTCATTGGTTATTCCGCTGGTTTTGCCCTGGCGATCAAGGTGGTGTTCGGCTTCTCCCACGTGATGGGGCCCGATGGTGTAATGAACCACGACATCGCCAATCCCAACGGTCCTTCCGCCTTGATGTACGCTTGGATGGGGCCATTCATCGGTGCCTTGATCCGTCCCATTGGCGGCTGGATTGCCGACAAGGTGGGTGGTGCAAGGGTCACCCAGTACGTGGCCATCGTCATGATTGCCTCGGCCCTTGGTGTTGCTTACTTCCTGCAAAAGGCCTATTCATCGGCCACCCCGGAGGAGTTTTTCCTTCCCTTCCTAATGTTGTTTCTGGTGCTGTTTGCCGCGACCGGCATCGGCAACGGCTCTACATTCCGGACCATCGCCATGGTGTTT